>NZ_JACYUU010000001.1:0-1448519 GCF_014841925.1 Rhizobium sp. CFBP 13726 | reverse complement strand
TGCCAGCGCTGTCGGAGACAGTGTCGCTCTCGGCGCCGAGCACATATGTGTCGTTGCCGGCGCCGCCGTTCAGCATATCCTTGCCAGTTCCGCCGTCGAGGATGTCGTCTCCGTCGCCCCCGTAGAAACGATCAACCCCTTTGCCTCCGGCGAAGGTGTCTGCCTTGGTCCCGCCTGTCACGGTATTCCCGACTGCGGATGTCGTTACATGAATGCCGCGCTCACCTTCTAAGGCATCCGAAAAATCGATACTCCCGCTGCCTGAAACAATGACGCTTACCGTTTCTGTCTTGCCAATTGACCAGGTTATGATTCGCTCAAAACTGGAAAACTGAGCCGCGGTAGCAGTGATAGTGTCACCGTTGGTCTCGACTGCTTCTACGCCAGTAATCGAAAGGTTTGACATGTTTCCGTAGGCGAAAAGCGTGTCCCATCCGGTGCCGCCGATAACGGTGCTGGCTCGACCATTCGTAACGTCAAGCATTAGGTAATCGTCGCCGGCACCTCCGTTGAGGGTGTCGTTACCGTTCCAGGAAGTTATCTCGTCGTTTCCAGTGTCGCCGTTGAGGATGTCGTTATACGCGCCAAAGCTATCGTCTTCGATCGCGTCGTCTCCGCCACCCCCATTGAGAACGTCGGCACCCATGTTCCCGTACAGCTGGTCGTTCTGGTCTCCAGCGGTGATCGTGTTGCCTGCACTGGATGCGTGGATGTTAACCGGCCGGATTCCGCCAAGTGCTTTCGTCAAATCTACAGAGCCGGCCCCGGAAAGCCGCACGTTGGAGCCGTAGGTCTCCCAGTCGGCAAGCGGGATTGCGCCGAGCCACTCCAAATCAGACAACTGTTCAACAGTCAGTGTTATAGTTGTGCTGAAACCGGTCGCCAAAACCTCGATGCTTGAAATAGACACCCGGCTCACGTCGCCACTTGCGATCCATAAGTCGCGACCCTGGCCTCCATTCAATCTTGTGTTAGTCCCGCTATGGAATGTGTCGTCACCGTCGCCCCCATTCAACGTGTCGACTTCCGATGAGAGCGTCGTGCTGGAATAGAGCGTGTCATTTCCTTTCCCACCGTTCAGAATATCCGAGGCGCTGCCGCCATAGAGGATATCATCCTTATCACCGGCGGTGACGGTGTTGCCGTCAGCGGACGCATAGATCACAACTGCTCGAACACCCTCCAGCTGTAGGCTCAAATCCACCGTGCCTGAGCTAGCGATTTCGAGTGAAACCGAGTCGTTCAGATTTGCGGCTAGGTCGTATGTAACGATGCGATCGTATGAAGAGAACTGCGACGCAGTAAGCGAAATTTGTTCATTGAACGTTTCTAATGTGCGCGTCATCGCGGCTGCCCATCACTTGAATCTTAACAACAAATAATAATACCAGCACGTTCTCTGATACAATCGCAGCACATACACGAGCCGAACCCCTCCGCCTTGTCGTTGGACAAGGTTGTGGTAAGGGTGCGTATCTCAGTGGAAGGTCTCGAAGTCCAGCGCCCGCCCGGGACGCCACAACCTGACACGTCCGGACTGCAAGTCAAGGAGGCATGGAAGCAGCTTGTTAGGGTCTGCGCGAAACGACGCAGCTCGCTGTAATACGAGCGCGTTCTGATCTCAGGATAGTCAACCCAAATGGTGACTTTGAATAAGCGATCAGGACTTCCGTTTAAGGGCCTTCAGAGAGGCGTGTTGCCCTCTAACGGCTATTTTCTCTCGTGATTACAGCCAAAAAAAAGCGCCCCCCGCGATATCGCGGAGAGCGCTTTTGGGGAAAAACTGCTGATTAGCAGTTGGTGCCCTGGACGGTTGTGCCGGTGTTGTTCGGGAGGTTGCCCGAGTTGGCTGCGTCACCTGGCTGGCCGCCGTTGTTGCACTTCTTGCTGCCTTCGCCCATCGTGCTGCTGCTCGGCATGGTGCTGTTGGTAGCTGTCGAATCGACGGTGCCGGAAGCTGCTGGCTTCGGCGGGATGTTGCCACCTTCGCCTGCGGTGTTCTGCTGTACATTGCTGCGGTCTGCGGCGGTGCCGGACGTTGCCGTCTGGGCCATAGCCGACGTTGCGAGACCAGCGGAAAGGATCGTTACTGCGAGAAGCTTCATCATTATGGTGTTTCCTTGTATTCCCTACGGTGACTTAACCCGATGGCGGGCAAAAGGTTTCCTCACATTAGCAAAAGATCTGCATGCGGGCGGGCCGTGGGTTTTTGATGATTGGCAGCTTCGTCGGTTCGGTTGCGTCATTCGGGAGCACGGTTGCCGGCAACTTCTAGGCCACTCGCTAGCGACTGGTGGGCCACGAGGCGGCTGGGGGCGTTCTTGCATGGTCGGTTCGCTTCGTTCGCCATGCCGTAGCCCCGCTCTGTGGATAACCGCATCTCGGGCGAATTCCGGCTTTTGTCACCCCAGCAATTTTCTTGACCTTCGGCTTCAATTATAAGCAGCCTGCAGTTCAGGACCGCATGGGAGGCGAGACGGTTGCAGACGATTTTTAGCATCGGTATCGATGCGCTCGCCTATGGCATGATCCTGTTCGTGATTTCGATCGGGCTTTCAGTGACGATGGGGCTGATGCGGGTGGTCAATCTCGCCCACGGCGCCTTCGCGATGATCGGCGGCTATGTCGCTTCCTATATTTCGCGGGATCTCGGCCTCGGCTATGCGCCGGCCATTCTTGCAGCCGTGGTCGCCACGATCGTGATTGCGGTGCCGATCGAGCGGTTTCTCTATCGGCGCATCTATGGCGCGCCTGAATTGACGCAGGTGCTGATGACGATCGGCATCACCTTTTGCATCATCGGGCTTGCCAATTACCTGATGGGGCCGACGCTGAAGACCATTCCGCTTTCGGATGTGCTGCAGCAGCCGGTCGATCTCGGTTTCCGCAGCATTTCCGCGCATCGTCTGTTTGCAATCTTCTGCGGTCTTGCCGTGGCACTTTGCCTGTGGCTTGCAATCGAGAAGACCGGTTTCGGCATCAGGTTGCGGGCCTCGGTCGACAATGCGGCGATGGCCTCAGCGCTCGGGGTTCGCACGGAAATCATCTATGCGGTCAGCTTTGCGGTCGCGGTCGGTCTTGCGGCCTTCGGCGGCGTGGTCGGGGCCGAATTGCTGCCGGTCGAACCCTATTATGCGCTGCGCTATCTGGTCACTTTCCTGGTCGTCGTTTCCGTCGGCGGGGCAGGCTCGATCGGGGGCACGCTGCTGGCCTGCCTGCTGCTCGGCGCGGTCGATACGACGGGCCGCTATCTGCTGCCGGAGTTCGGCGAGTTCTTCTTCTACCTGGCAGTGATCGCCATCATCTGCGTGTTTCCGAACGGCCTCATGAAGGGGGCGAAATAGGATGGCGAGTGCTGTGAGTTCAAGGGATATGGGCGCGATGCGCCGACGGCGTTCGCTGATGCGTGATGTCGTGGGGTTCGGCGTGATCGTCCTTGCTGCGGCGATCGGCTATTTTGCCTTTCCAGATAATCTGGCGCTTCTGACGCGGATCATCGCCGTGGCGCTGCTCGTGCTTTCGCTTGATCTCGTCACCGGCTATTGCGGCGTGGCTACACTTGGCCATGCGGCGCTGTTTGGCAGTGGCGCCTATGCGGCCGGCATTCTCTCTGCCCATTACGGCATCAACGATCCGCTGCTGATGACTCTTGCGGGTCTTGTCGGCGGAACGCTTGCCGGGCTGCTCTCGGGGCTTGTCATGCTGCGTGCCCATGGGCTGCCGCAGCTCGTTCTGTCGATCGCGCTTATTCATCTGTTTCACGAGCTTGCCAACAAGATGTCGTCCTTTACCGGCGGCAGCGACGGTCTTTCGGGGATCGCGCCGGATCCGATCTTCGGCCGTTTCGAATTCGATCTGTTCGGCAATACGGCCTATGTTTTCGCGGTCGTGATGCTGCTCGTCGTGTTCGTTCTCCTGCGCATCCTCGTGCGGTCGCCGTTCGGCATGCTGTGCCGCGGTCTCAAGGAGGATCCGCTGCGGATCCGGGCGATGGGCGCCTCGCCGAAGCGGGCGATCGTCAAGATGTATGGCATTTCCGGCGCTGTCGCGGGGCTGGGCGGCGCGCTAAACGCCATCTCCACGCAGGTGGTCGGGCTCGATACGCTGTCGTTTACCCAGTCGGCGGAAGCGCTGGTCATGCTGGCACTCGGCGGCACGGGATCGCTGTTCGGCGCCCTTGCCGGCACCGTCGCCTTCATGATGTTCCAGGACTATGTCTCGTCAGTCAATCCGTTCCACTGGCTCACCATGGTCGGCGCGCTTTTGATTGCCGTGGTTCTGTTTGCGCCGAAGGGCATCTACGGAACGGTGGCGGCGTTTCTTGAAAAACGGCGGGAGGGACGGCCATGACCGCAGCTGTCGGAAACCCCGTGTTCGAAGTCGTCGCCCTCAAAAAGTCGTTCGGCGGGCTGGTGGTCACGAACGATGTGTCGCTGTCCATGGCGGCGGGCGATCGGGTGGCGTTGATCGGCCCGAACGGTGCCGGCAAGACGACCTTCGTCAATCTGGTGACGGGAACGCTAGCCCCAAGTTCCGGTGAGGTGCGGCTGGGTGGCGAGGTGATCACGGGGCTCGATGCAAGCGCTCGCGTCAAACGCGGGCTGGTGCGGTCCTTCCAGGTGACACGGCTGTTTCAGGATATGACGGCGGCCGAGCATCTGGGCCTTGCGGTCCTGCAGCGGGAAGGGCGGTCCGGCCGCATCTTCGGCAATTTCCTGACCATGCCTGACGTGATGCAGGAGGTGGAGCACCGTCTCGAGACGTTGCGGCTGACCGCCCTCATGCACCGCAAGGTCCGTGAGATCGCCTATGGTCAGCAGCGTCTTCTGGAAATCGCCATCGCGCTCGCCTTGAAGCCGAAAGTGCTGCTACTCGACGAACCTGCGGCCGGCGTGCCGCAGAGCGATGTCGGGCTGATCGAGCAGGCTCTCGACGAATTGCCGGCCGATCTGGCAGTGCTGATGATCGAGCATGACATGGATCTCGTCTTCCGGTTTGCCAAAAAGGTCGTGGTGCTTGCCGCAGGAGCCGTGATCTTCGACGGCGCGCCGGGCGACGCCACACGCGATCCCCGCGTCAGGGAAGCCTATCTGGGGAGCTATGCCGATGCCGGCCGCGTCGCTTGAGATCGAAAACCTGTCGGCGGGCTACGGCCCGACCAGGGTGCTGGAAGACATTACCATCACGGTTCCGGCCGGGCGGCGGCTGGCCGTTCTCGGCCGCAACGGCATGGGCAAGACGACGCTCCTTGCAAGCCTTGCCGGGCAGACCCGTCGTTACGGCGGACGGATTGCGCTTGACGGTGCCGATATCAGCACTGCCGCGAGCGCCGATCGGGCCCGTGCGGGACTTGGCTATGTGCCGCAGGAACGCTGTGTATTCCCGAGCCTGACGGTGGAGGAAAACCTGTTCGTCGGCTTGAAGGCGCGCCCGAAGGATGCGATCGAGGAGGCCTATGCCATGTTTCCGCGGCTGAAGGAGCGGCGCAGCAATCTGGGCAACCAGCTTTCCGGCGGCGAGCAGCAGATGCTGACGACGGCCCGCACCATTCTCGGCCGTCCCTCCGTGTTGCTTCTCGACGAACCGCTGGAGGGACTCGCCCCCGTCATCTGCGAGGAACTGATGATTGCATTCGCGGCACTTGCGACCTCAGGCGACATGACCATCCTTCTGGTGGAGCAGCGGATCCAGAGCGCGCTGGATTTCGCGGAAGATGTCATCATTCTGGAGCGCGGGCGCATTGCCTGGAGCGGCACGCCGGATGCGCTTTCCAAGGATCAGCAGACGGTGGACCGTCTGCTCGGTGTCGGCGGTCTGCATTGATGGACAGCCCGGCGCGGCTCGCCAGTTTGGCGATGTATGTCGGGCCGCCAGCGGTTGCACAGGCGACCGATGCGCTGTGGGCGTTTGTTGCCCGTAGGCTGACCGATGCCGGCATGGCCGGGGTTCCCGACAGGCTCGACCGATCGATCTCCCATGACGATGCCTGGCCGCTGCCGGATCTGCTGTTGTCGCAGACCTGCGGCTACCCTTACGTCAGCAGTCTGCGCGGAAACGTGCGGCTGGTGGCGACGCCCTGCTATGACTATCCCGGTTGCAGCGGGCCGGATATGTGCAGCTTCGTGATCGTTCGGAGGGATGCGGGGATATCCTCGCTTGAAGATCTGCGCGGGCGGACGGCGGCGATCAACAGTCCCGACAGCAATTCGGGCGCCAACCTGTTTCGCGCGGTGATCGCCCTGATTGCGCGCGGACCGCTCTTCTTCGGTAAGGTGATCGAGACTGGTGGGCATGCCGCCAGCATAGCTGCGGTTGCCGAGGGCAGGGCGGATTGCGCTGCGATAGACTGCATCACGTACGGTCATGTGGCGCGGTTCGCGCCTGACGATCTGGCTGATATCGTCGTGGTGGCAGAGACCCCATCCGGCCCCGGCCTGCCGTTGATCACCCGTGCATCTGCGTCCGATGACGAGGTGGCGCTTTTGCGAGAAGCGCTTGAGGCCGCCCTTGTCGAACCGTCGCTTGCGGATGTGCGTGACGTGCTGGCACTGTCCGGTTTCGCGGTTCTCGACGATTCCCGTTACGAGAGGCTGCTCGAGCTTGAGCGGCAGGCCGAAGCGCTTGGCTATCCTGCCGTCGCCTGACACATCGACGCCGCTGCCGGGACTTTGCCTTATCCCTTGAGACGCCTATCGTAGCGCCTTCGCCAACCCCGGCCTTTCAAGGGACGCTGCCCGTGACGATCCTTCTCGACAAGGCAATGACATGGCGCGATGTCGCGCGCGTGGCGGAGGGTGAGGATCTCTCTCTTTCGCAAGGGGCTTGGGACCGAATTGCTTATGCCCGCCGCATCGTTGAAGCGTTGGTAGAAAGCGGCGCGAGGGCGTATGGCATCACGACGGGTGTCGGCGCGCTGTCCGATACGGTCGTCGATCGCGACGCACAGAGCCGGCTTTCGCGCAATATCGTCATGAGCCATGCCTGCGGCGTCGGTCCGCTGCTTGCCCGGCGCGAGGTGCGGGCGGTGATCGCAGCGCAGATCGAGAATTTCGCCCATGGGCATTCGGGCGTGCGCCCTGACATCGTTCGATACCTGTGCAGGTTTCTGGAGGCCGATTGCGTTCCGGATATGCCGTCGAAGGGCTCGGCCGGGTATCTCATCCACAACGCCCATACGGCACTGGTGCTGATCGGTGAGGGGCATGCGTCCGTGGCGGGCGAGCGGATGACCGGGCGCGCGGCGCTTGCCGCAATCGGGCTCGAACCGCTGGTGCTCGGCGCCAAGGAGGGCCTCAGCCTCGTGAACGGCACCGCCTGCTCGACCGGGCTTGCCTGCGTGGCGCTCGCACGCGCCGATCGGTTGCTCGACTGGGCCGATGCGATTGCCGCTGTGACGCTGGAGGCTGCCGGTTGCCAGATGGCCGCTTTCGACGAGGATGTGTTGGCGCTGAGGCCTTCGGCCGGCATCGCTATGGTCGGAGCGGCATTGCGGTCGCGTCTTCAGGGAAGCGGTATCATCGCGGCCGCGGTCGGGCGTCGAACACAGGATGCGCTCAGTCTTCGCGCCATACCGCATGCGCATGGCGCCGCCCGCGACGTGTTTGCCCACGCGTGCGGAATTGTCGATCAGGAGCTTGCCTCCGTCACCGACAACCCTGCAATTGCCGGCACGCCGGGTGCGCCGCTCGTCTGGTCCGAAGCCCATGCGGTGGCGCCGGCGCTCGGGCATGCCGCCGATGCGCTTGCGAGTGCCATTGCCCAGGTTGCGGCCATGAGCGAACGTCGCATTGACCGGCTGGTCAATCCGCTGGTAAGCGGCCTGCCGCCGTTTCTTGCGACCGATGCGGGCAGCCATTCCGGCTTCATGATCGCGCAATACACGGCAGCAGCACTCGTCAACGACAACCGGCGGATGGCCGCGCCCGCCGCAACCGATGGCGGTCTGACCTCGGGGCTTCAGGAGGATTTCCTGGCGCATCCGACCGCGGCGGCCAACAAGCTGCTCGCCATACTCGACAATGCCGAACAGGTGCTTGCGATCGAACTGATGGCGGGCGTCCAGGCCCAGGACATTCTCAGCGCTACCGCATCTCCCGCAAACGGCACCCTAGATGTCCACGATATGGTGCGGCAGCATGTGGCCATCTACGCGGACGATCGCCCGCTGGGGCGCGATATGGAGGTGCTGCGCCAACTGATCGCCGGCAATCCGCCGCCGCCTGCTTGACCTCCCTCGCGCATCTTATAGTATGAGTTAGGTCATCATGTATGATGACATTGTGATAGGAAGCTGTCCTGGGGAGGATCAATGCTGAAGAGACTTTTGCTGACCGGCGCCGCCGGCGGGCTTGCGCGCGGAATTCGTCCGCTGCTGAGCGAGCTTGCAGAAGAAGTGGTGCTGTCGGATCTCACCGACATCGATGATCCCGGTGCGAACCAGCGTTTCGTGCGCTGCGATCTGTCCGATGCCGCAGCCGTCGCCAAACTGGTTGAAGGCGTCGACGGTATCATCCATCTCGGCGGTGTTTCGATCGAAAAACCGTTCGACATGATCCTGCAGGCCAATATCGTCGGCCTCTACAATCTGTATGAAGCCGCCCGCCACAGCGGCAAGCCGCGCATCGTATTTGCCAGTTCCAACCATGTCGTCGGCTATTACAGACGCGACGAATTCATCGACAACAGCGTCGCACCGAAGCCGGACTCGCTCTATGGTGTTTCCAAAGTGTTCGGCGAGGCGGTTGCCAGCATGTACTGGCAGAAGTTCGCCCAGGAGACGCTGTCGATGCGGATCGGATCCTGCTTCGACAAGCCGCTCACCCGACGTATGCTCGCGACATGGCTGAGCTACCAGGATTTCATTTCGCTTTGCGGGCGGGCCTTCTCCGCTCCACGGCTTGGCCATACGGTGGTCTACGGCGCTTCGGCAAACGACGAACAATGGTGGGACAACGGCAACGCGTCCTTCCTTGGCTGGAGACCGCAGGACACATCCGCCAAATGGCGCGTGGAAGTGGAGGCGGCGGCGGTTGACGATCCGGCCGATCCCGCGGTCATTTATCAAGGCGGTGCATTCACCACGGCCGGGCATCCGGACGATATCTGAGATAGGAATTTTGTAATGACGATCTACCAGAACCTGATTGCCGGCGAATGGGTCGGCTCGGATGCGTCCGAGAATATCAGCCCGTCCGACACGAAAGATGTCGTGGGGCTTTATGCAAGGGGGAGTGCCGAGGATACCAAGACCGCGATCGCGGCCGCCAAGGCTGCGTTTCCCGCATGGTCGCGTTCCGGCATTCTCGAGCGGCACGCGATCCTGAAAAAGACCGCGGACGAGATCCTTGCCCGCAAGGAAGAGCTCGGCAAGCTGCTGGCGCGCGAAGAAGGAAAGATCCTTCCCGAGGCGATCGGCGAAGTGACGCGCGCGGCGCAGATCTTCGATTTCTTCGCGGGCGAAGCGCTGCGCCTGACCGGCGAGATCGTGCCGTCGGCACGGCCGGGCATCACCGTCGAGATTACCCGCGAACCGCTCGGCGTCATCGGCATCATCACGCCGTGGAATTTTCCGATCGCCATTCCGGCGTGGAAGATCGCGCCGGCGCTTTGCTACGGCAACACGGTCGTGTTCAAGCCAGCCGAACTCGTGCCGGGCTGCGCCTGGGCGATCGTCGATATTCTCCACCGCGCCGGCCTGCCGAAGGGCGTGCTCAACCTGGTGATGGGAAGCGGCTCGGTGGTCGGTCAGGCCATGCTCGACAGCCGGGATCTCGGCGGTATCACGTTCACAGGCTCGACCGGCACCGGCAAGCGGGTGGCGCTTGCCTCGATCGAGCATAACCGCAAGTTCCAGCTGGAAATGGGCGGCAAGAACCCGATGGTGGTGCTTGACGATGCCGATCTTTCGGTCGCCGTGGAAGCCGCTGCCAATTCCGGCTTCTTCTCCACCGGCCAGCGCTGCACGGCATCGTCGCGGCTGATCGTGACGGAAGGTATTCACGACAGGTTCGTGGCTGCCATGACCGACAAGCTGAAGTCACTGACCGTTGACAACGCACTGAAGGCCGGCACGCATATCGGTCCCGTCGTCGACGAGAGGCAGCTCAAGCAGGATACCGACTACATCGAGATCGGCAAAAGCGAAGGCGCCAAGCTTGCCTTCGGCGGCGAGGTGGTGTCCCGCGATACTCCCGGCTTCTATCTTCAGCCGACGATGTTTACCGAAGCGACCAACCAGATGCGCATCAGCCAGGAAGAGATTTTCGGACCGGTCGTGTCGGTCATCCGGGTCAAGGATTACGACGAGGCGCTCTCCGTTGCCAACGATACCCCGTTCGGCCTTTCCGCCGGCATCGCGACGACCAGCCTGAAGCATGCGACGCATTTCAAGCGGAACTCCGAAGCCGGGATGGTGATGGTCAACCTGCCGACGGCGGGCGTCGACTTCCACGTTCCGTTCGGTGGCCGCAAGGCTTCGTCGTTCGGTTCACGCGAACAAGGCAAGTATGCAGCGGAATTCTTCACGATCGTGAAGACGGCCTATACGCTGCCGTAACCAGAACTTTGGCCCCGGCGTAGCGGATGTTACGCCGGGTCCAATCACCGTGATCCTCTGCAGCAGTCGGCCGCAATTGGCAGGGATTGATGCACGCGCTTAAACTTGATAACCAAAGCCAAGTTTAATGTGCCACGGTGACTTCATGACCTTCCAGCCTCGGATGCGAAACCAGATCGAAGGTTTTTCGGTCATCGGCGGCATGCGTCGGCGGCACTGGAATGGGATCACTGCAGATCTGTGGGATGTGGAATGCGGTCCGCATGCGGGTGGCTACTATGTAGCGCAGGATCCGCGGCTTTTCATCCTGCTGGAGCACCGGGGTGGCGGACGGCCGTCGGTGAAATGCAGTCCGCGGGCGGGTGGCTCGCCGCAGGACAGCTGCGAGAGCCCGATCTCCTATATCCCGGCCGAAATGGATCTCTGGGTCGACATCGAAGACGTCCAGTATGTGCGGCACCTCGACATTCATTTCGATGCGGATGGTTTGCGGCGCAGGCTGATGGACGAACTCGATCCGCGGCGTCTGACCGAGCCGCATCTTCTGTTTGCCGATCCGCGCGTGATGTCGCTGGCGCAGCTGATCGCGACGGAAGTTGCCAGTCCGGACCCGCTCCATGATCTCTACGGCGATGGCCTGACGGTCGCGCTGCTCGTCGATGTGCTGAAGATCGCCAAGCTGTCGGACGCTCGCAAGCGCAGCACGCTTGCCCCGTGGCAGTTGCGGCGCGCCGTGGAATTCATCGAGGCCAATTGCCTTCGCAGCATTCGGCTGCAGGAGATCGCGACCCTGACGGGGTTGTCGCAATCGCATTTCAGCCACTCGTTCAAGGCGTCGACCGGGTTTGCACCGCACGAGTGGCAGATGAATGCCCGTCTCGACCGTGCCAAGCAGATGCTGATTTCCGGCGCCCGGCCGTTGACGGAAGTTGCGGTGGAGAGCGGCTTTGCCGATCACGCGCATTTCAGCCGCGTGTTCCGCAAGCATGTGGGCACCACGCCGTCGAAATGGAAAAAGTCACACTCGATTTGAATCGGCGGTGACGAGGTTCCGTTGGCGAACTTTGCCCAAGATCGTTCAAATATCGCGGATGCGGGCAAGCGAGGGCGTTTAATTTGAGTTAAACACTCATCTATTGTGCCAGTAGTATGGCGGGCGTGAGTGGGGCGAATATGAGTGGAATTTTGGGGAAGAACAAGGTGAAGGCGGCGCTTGGGGCAGGGGTTGCCCTAATGGCGCTCAGCGCATCGTTTAGCGCGCGGGCGCAGGTGCAGAGCGAGGGGACAACGCTTGCACCAATCGTGATCGAGGGCCAAGGAACGGAAGGCGGCGGTACCGGCCCTGTTGAGGGTTACGTTGCCAAGCAGACGACCACGGGTTCCAAGACCGATACGCCGATCAATGAAATTCCGCAGTCCGTATCCGTCGTCGGACGCGAGGAGCTGGAGGACCGCGGCGTCGTCGATAAGGTCGATCAGGCGCTTCTCTATACGCCCGGCGTCTTTGCGCAGCCTTACGGTTCGGATCCCGATACCGACTGGATTTATGTGCGCGGCTTCAACGCTTCGCAGACGGGTCTCTTCTACGACAATCTGGCTCTGACCAGCCACGCCTTCGGCAATTTCCAGATCGATCCGTTCCTGCTGGAGCGCGTGGAGGTTCTCAAAGGCCCGGCATCGGTTCTGCTCGGGGGCGCCAATGCCGGCGGTGTCGTGAACCTGGTGCGCAAGCGCCCCACGGACGAGCCCTATTTCTACACCGAGCTCGGAGTGGACAGCAACGGCAGCGGTTATGCAGGCTTCGACTTCTCGGACAAGGCGCTCGGCAGCGATGTCGTCAGCTACCGCTTCACGGGCAAGCTTTCCGGCGGCCAGGGCTATTCGGATGAGCAGGATGATATCCGCGGCGTGTTCATGCCGCAGATCACATTCCAGCCGACCGACACGACCAGCCTCAATGTCTGGGCCTCCGTCAGCAAGCTCGATCAGACCCATACGTCCAACGGTCTGCTGCCCTATACCGGCACGGTGGAAAACAATCCCGTGTTCGGCAAGCTTGACCGAGACGTGTTTGTCGGCGACCCCGATTTCGATATCGGTCGCTCGACGCAGGCAATGGTCGGCTACGAGTTCGAGCATGAGTTCGATAGCGGCTGGAAGTTCACGCAGAACCTGCGCTACGCGCATCTCGACAAGCGCGAACGTCAGATCTACGCGTTCGACTTCCTCTCGCAAACCGATGGTCTGGTGCTGACCTACGCCGATGACGTGCGCTCGTCGGCCGACTCGTTCAATGTCGACAACCGCTTGGAGAACGAGTTCGAGCTTGGCGGCGCCAGCCACAAGGTCATGGTCGGCGTGGATTATCGCTATTACCGTCTCGATAACGACCAGCTGGCGACAGCGTTCGGAGCTTATCCGCCGCAATACGATCCGCTCAACCCGAGCAACGACCTGCCGAACCCGACGCTCGTGCCGTCGACGCATCAGATCTACACGATCAATCAGGTCGGTGCTTATGTGCAGGACCAGATCAAGTTTGGCGGAGGCTGGGTCGCCACCCTCAACGGTCGCTTCGATTATCTCGAAAGTGACGTTGACGACCGCCTCGGCACCGGTGATGCCGAGCTGAACGATACCGCCTGGAGCGGCCGTGCGGGTATCGCCTACGAATTCGAAAACGGTATGACGCCCTATGCGAGCGTCGCCACCTTCTTTAGCCCACTTGTCGGCACCGGTGCGGATGGCGCGCTGAAGCCCGAAGAAGGCGAGCAGTACGAGGCTGGCGTCAAGTACGAGCCGACCTGGCTCGACGGAAGTCTGACGGCGTCGGTGTTCCAGATCGACAAGCAGAACTATACGGTCAGTGTCCCGGCCATCGGTGACCGTCAGCTCGGCGAAGTCCGCTCACGCGGTGTTGAACTCGAAGGCAAGTTCAATCTGGATCGCAACTGGAAGCTCATCGCCGCCGCCTCCTACACGGATCTCGAGTTCACCGAAAACCCTGGCGATTCCTCGCTGGAGGGCAATACGCCGGCGGTGGTGCCGAACGCGCAGACATCGCTCTGGCTTGACTACACGGTTACGGACGGACCGCTCGCAGGCGTGGGTCTCGGGGCCGGTGTGCGCTACCGCGGCAAGTCCTGGGCTGACGACGCCAATACGCTTCGCGTGGAGGATGCGACCGTGTTCGATGCGGGTATCCGTTATGAAAAGAACGACTGGAAGGCTGCGCTCAACGTGACCAACCTGTTCGACAAGGAATATGTCGCGGGCTGCAACACGATGTATTTCTGCGGCTACGGCGAAGCGCGTACGCTGACCTTGAAGGTGAGCAAGGTCTGGTAACTTGACAGCGCCGGTAAAGTTTAGCAGGAAGGCCCTACGGGGCCTTTCTATTCGACCGGCTCATGAGACTGTTGACGAACGGGTGAGCGCAGAGGAGCGCGACGGGAATGTTGATGGACAGGTTTACGCTTTCCGGCCAGGCAATTCCGGTCGACCCGGAGCGCATGCTGTGCGAAATCTGCGAACATTTCGTCGAGCATAGCGAGGTCAAGCGCGACGGCGACCACGTCAATCTCGCAAGCGAGGTTGGCGAAGCCAATATCCGCAAGCAGGGCGGCTGCCTTTCGATCGATATTTCCTGCCCGTCGGCGCAGCTGCTGCAACTGGTGCGCAGCTCGATTGCCGAGCATCTCTTCATGTTTGCCGGCGAAGAGCCGCTGGAACTGAACTGGCATGACGAAGCGGTCCTGACGCCAATCCCGGGCCTTACCGAAATTCGCGTCGTTGCCGCGCGGCATGTAACGCCGCATATGCGCCGCCTGACGCTTGCCTGCGACGACGTTGCCCGGTTCGTCGGCGCCGACTACCACATTCGCCTGCTGATCCCGAAGAAGGGCCGCAAGCCCGTCTGGCCGGTTACCCGTGCGGATGGTCGCCTCGGCTGGCTGAACGGCGAAGACGAAATGGTGATCCGCATCTACACGATCCGCAGCGTCGATGTGGTCCGCGGCGAGATGGATATCGACTTCGTTCTACACGAAAGCGACGGCCGGCCCATGCCGGGTGCCGAGTTCGGCCGCCATGCCGAGCCGGGCGATGTCGCAGGTCTGCTGGGACCGGGCGGCGGCGGTTTGCCGGATGCCCGGCACATGATCCTTGCCGGCGACGATACGGCCTTGCCGGCGATTTCCCGAATCCTCGCCGAAGCGCCAGCCGATGCACGGCTGCAGGTGTTTATCGAGGTCGACGACGTTGCCGATCAGTTGCCACTCTGCTCCAGCGCATCTGTCGAGATCACTTGGCTGCATCGCAAGGGCATTGCGCCTGGCAAAGCCGGCATTCTTGGCCCGGTCGTTCTTCCCGTCATCGAGCAGGCCGGGGCTGAAGCCTTTATCTGGATCGGCTGCGAGAAGTCCGAAGCTCGGCCGATCCGCAACCATCTGAAGTCCCGCGGCCACGACAAGAAGCGCATGTGCGTGATCGGATACTGGGGCGAGAACAAGCACTGAGAGCGATTGCCGTGGGGCAAAGGCCCTAATCGTCGCGTGCGAGCGGCAACACGGTTGACGCCGGCAGGGCGAAGCAGATAGGACGCGATCGTTCCCTTTTAGGGAACAGTGCGGAGAGGTGGCCGAGTGGTCGAAGGCGCTCCCCTGCTAAGGGAGTATACCCGGAAGGGTATCGTGGGTTCGAATCCCATCTTCTCCGCCACTATCACAATGATATCAGTACCTTACATCCAAAAAAATAGCTTGGCCTAAGTTCTGGCATAACTGTGGAAAACCGCCCTGCGTTAACAGGGCGGCTCTGATTTCGATCGCTACGCTTTCGGCGCCGCGATCCGGCTGCACCCCCTTTCGGGCACTGTAGGTGTGGTAATGCAGCACAGTTGGCTGGTGAGGCCAGTTTGTAGTGGTGAGCACGGTCAGATTCGAACTGACCTTATCCAGCTACCGTAGTCGGGATAGAAGGCCCGAACGGATACGTGCCCGAAACTTTAATTCCATGTGACCGCACGGCTCTTGAACGGCTCATAGGATGGCATCCCCTTGCGTTCCCGGACTTCGTTCAGCCATTGCGTCGAGAGCTTGTCGAGCAGGTCTGAAAGTTCCTGCATACGGTCAGCGATCAACTCGCTAGTGCACTGCAAAGCCTCGCCAAGGTGGGTGTGCTCGTGCTGGCCGGCGGCAAGAGCCAAGAGGTCAACTGACTTGCGAAGATTGTGAAGCTCGATCGAGACCTGTTCGACGCCCTGAGGGCCTTCTGTGAAATTGAGGTTCATTCGCCCGACTCCTTGCTGTCGATAAGCTCATACGTCGCGTTACGAAGTGCGGCAGCTGCGTCAGCCACGCCGCCAAGGATGCGGCAAGCTGCGTTCACCTTGTCGCGTGGTAGGTGCCCCTCCTGCCGAAGCTTCACCAAAATTCCCGAAATGTATTCGAGCGCAATGTCTGCACTGTCCGCCATCTCGTTGGCAGGCTCCTCTAATGCCGCGATGACAGCATTGCGTGGGATCATGCGGTCCTGGTGTCTTGCCGTCTGCTGCATTGCGGCTGCTCCGTTGCTTGCTTTCGATGGATGCAAGTTGAACGAAGGACGAAACCAAGTCAACAGAAAATCGTTCTAACATATTGATTTTGTTTGACAAATTTGTAAGATTTGTCAAGATCAACCTCTTAGCCGTACTTAGCGATCAGGGCCGCCATCTCGTCCTTAGCCACGCCGCCGCCGCCGCCGCCTGCTGGTGCACCGTGGGCGAGGTTCCAACCTGCAATGACGCGTTCCCACTCCCAAACCGTGAGCGCGTCCACCTCGGCTGGCTTCAAGCCAATGGAGAACGCGGACTCGTAAACGTCGCCACGATCGAACTTTGAGGAAGAGCCGGCCGCCGATGTCGTGCCAGTGTTTTTCGAGTTGGCCCATGATGCGATGGAGGCGTCGAGGCATGCTCTGCGAATATCCTCGATGTCGTGCAATCGAAGGCCAGCGACCAGCTTGTGAGCGTCTAGCGGATCCATGCCGCCGCCGACGACCAAATGCTTGATGACGGCACGGATCTCTTTCAGGGTGAAGCTGCCGACTTGGATCCGTTTCATCGCATCGCCAATTCCGCCTTCGACCTCTTCCTCAACTCCGAAGCATGCGCCGACTGTGAGGCGAAGGGCGACGGGTTGCCCGCCGACCTCCCTGATTATGAGCCCGTGCATGGTCAACCCTTCCGCTTACTGAACTGGCCTTGCATCGTCCCGAAGCCGCCTCGCTCCTGTTTCTTATTGTATTGACCAAGGCCGTCACTGACACCTTGCTGAACTAGGGCCTGGATATGAGCGTCACCGCTGGCGCCGCTGATTTGCACCTGCAGAACGCCTGGCTGGTTGCCCTGGCTTGCCGGTGCCGAACGAGTGATTCCCTCGGCTGTTGGCACGCGGGGAACGATCCGGCCCGACACGGTAGGGACGAATAGCTCTGCTCGTTTCTCGCCGACCACATAGGGCTTACCGGCCGTGACGGGGTCACCGTTCTCTCGCTTTGCCACGCCTCCGAAGATTGAACTGATGAGGCTGCCGAAGACCCCGCCAGAATTGCCACCAGGGCCGCTGCCACCGCCAAAGAGTGAGTTCAACGCACTATCAAGCATCTTATCAGCGATGCTCGACAGGGCCCCCTTGAGAGCGTCTGCTGCCGTCTTGCCTCGGATGAGGTCGGAGACGAAACCCTTTGCAATGCCGCCAGCCGCTTGGCTGAAGTTTGCGGCGGCCTCTTTCGCTGCTTCCTGCGAGTCGGCGAGCGATCGTGTCCGCGTCTCCGCCTCTGCCATGTCCGCGGCCAGTTGCTTAAGGGCGCCGGTCTGTTCCGGGTTAAGCGTGACGCCGGCCTGGCGCGCCTCGTTTAGAAGCTGCTGCTCATAACGAAGGCGTGCCGCGGCCTGTGTGGTCATGTCGAGCGCGGACGCCTCTATGCCCTGTTCCGCAACGAAGTCGCGAGCCTTTGCGATGATGTCATCGTATGACTTGCCGCGTTCTTCGAGCTCTGCGGTCTTGTCGGCCATGTCCTTGCCGCGAGCCGATGCGTCCTCGATGTGCCAGTTCTCATTCGAGAGCGGGAAGGACAGCCCGTATTTAGAGGCGTTTTGGTGCGCCCAATCTTTCGCCGCGGACGAGCCATAGCCAAGGTCTGCAGCGTTGCCGGCGTTGTGCTGAGACTTGCCTGGAGGTGCTACCCATTTGCGAGCCTCCGCAACGCTGCCGTACTTGGCAAGGGCTTGCTGCCAGAGTTCCGCCTGGCGCTCGTTCGACCGAAAGCCGCTGTTGATTTTCAGCTGGCCGGCGAGTTCCTTTGGGAGATCTGCGAACATTTTCTCAAGCTTGCCCTCGAAGCTAGAGGACATACCGCTAACGTGGGAGGCATCCTTGCCAGCCGCCAGGAAGCTGGAGAGATCAGCCTTGCCCGTTGACGTCGACGTGCTGCCAAAGCCGCCAGGGGGTGCCACCGGGGGCGTCCATGTCCGCTCTGCCGACCGCGTCATGGTCTGGATACGATCGTGCAGAACGTCGACGATTTTGGCTTCTTCTTCTGCCAGCTGGCGAAGCTGTTCGTCTATCTTTCGCCTAGCCATTGTTTCGGTCTGAGGCGTCTGAATCTTCTGATTTTCAAGATCAATGCGACGAAGGCCAAGAGCTTTCTGCCGGTTGTCGAGCGTGCGAGACTGTTGGTTCTGGAAGTCTCGAAACCCGTCGATAAACTCCGACAGTGAGTCCGCTGCCGAGACGATCGCAGACTTGAGGGCCGTGCCAACGGTTGTCGCGATAGTATTAAACTTGCGGTCGATCTCCTCGGCCCGCTTGATGAGCTCCTCGTCCATGACGATGCCGAGATCGTTCGCGGCTTTGATCTGCGCTCTGATACCTGCCTCGCCTTGGCCTATCAGCTTGACGAATTGCTCGCCACCCGTGCCGCCGAATACCTCATCTGCGATGCGGATCTGTGCGGCCTTGTCGAACGCCTTGAGCCTGCCGATGATCTCGGCAAAGAGGTCCGACGGGTTCTTGAGCTTCCTCGCCAGCGTCTCCGAGTCATAACCCAAGCGTTGAAACGCTTCCGCCGAACTGCCGGCGCCCGTCGAGATGAACTCATCGGCGCGCAAGTTCATTTCCTTGAGGCCGTCGGTGAGCGAGTCAACGCCGATGCGAGACTGTTCGGCCAGGTACTTGAGCTCTTGGAACGCCTTGACGTTGACGCCTGCGATCTTGGCCTGGTCGCCGACTTCGGCGATTCCTTTCGCAATCGAGCCAATCCCCGCGACGATGCCCGCAATACCACCGGCCGCGATACCACCGAGACCTAGCTTGCCGAGCGCGCCGTTAACTTTCGTCACGGCATTGGTGATGTTGCCTTCCATTGAGGTCGCGAGGCTCTTCGTTCGAGCCTCCATCACGCTAGACTGTTTGGCGACTGTGCCGGCCGCTTTCGCCATGCCCTTTTCGAGCTTGTCGATGCGGGCGATGACGTCGACGGAAAGTTTCTTTTCTTCGTTGGCCACGGTGGCCTCCTACACTGCAAAGAGGGAAAGGTCGGTGAGGTCCGCGTCATCGTAGGACGAGCGACCAGAGGCGCCTTGTGCCGCGCGAGCAACGCTCATGATTGCGGCGACGGCTAAATCGATACGGTCTGCAGCCCTTGCTTTGTTCGGGCGCCGGTTGTCGTTCTGATCCCGCATCATGACGGTGTTGCCAATGCACCAGCGAAGGGCCGGGGAATCGTGAACAAGTCGGCGGTTCAGAAACATGTCCTCGAATGTATCCACCGGCTTGGCGAAGTTCATCAAGGTCTGAGGAAATGCCGCGACCGGGATGCCGTCGTTCTCAAGGGACTCCATCATCTCTCTTGCCAAAGCGACGTCGAAGACAACTTCGCGCACGTCAAAAAGCTCGACCAGGTACCTGATGTACCCCTCGACGGTCGCATAATCGACGATGTCGCCGTCGCATACCGTCATCCATCCTTGCTCTGCCCATAGCGGGTAGGGCGCGGAGTCGTTGTCGGCGCGCTTGCGCAGCTGTGCTTCCGGGGTGAAACCCATGCAATGAACTGCGAATTTCTCGTCGTCCAATTCGATCGTGCAGACAACGCCGCTAAGGTCGATCCGCTTGGATAGGTCAACTGCGATGTGAGCCTTGCGTCCGCGCAAAGACTCCAAGTCGATCTCGCCGTGGCCTTCGTCCCATATGCCGAGATCCCATTCGGGGTTTGCCGCTCCATCGAGATAGATCGATAGGTGCAAGCGACGGAAAGACTCGCGCTCGCTAGGGCTGTGCTCGCACTTGTCACGGTATCGCTTCACCTTCTTGAGGTTGGGATAGCCGTAAGGCAGGCCTGGGTTTGTCGCCTCGAGCCAACCGTCGTCGCGCCAGTCGCAATCGGCTGGCGCTTCAAACAGTACAGGCAGGAATGTCTCGTCCTCTAGACGGCCATCCGTGATTTTCCGAGCGTGCTCGTACTTCGCCCAGAATGGGCCGAGCCTGCCGATGCCAGCCGTTGATGCGGATAGCAGCAGTGTATTTGGCGACTTGTTCAAGCCGGTTTCCACCGCCTCTAGCAGGTCGTCTTTCTTCTCGGCATGGCCTTCATCCCAAAAGGCGGCAACGTCCGTGCGCCCATGGGCATTCTTGGCGTCGGATGACAGCGCCTCATAAGCGATATCGAGCTTGCGGTACGTGATCCGCTTCTCTGTATCTTGGATCCGCACGGCCTCAAGTATCCGCGGAGTAGCGCGGCAAATGCCCGCCATCTCTTTGAAGGTCAAAGCGGCCTGTTCGCGGCTGTTCGCGATGCTGGCGATCGTGCTGCCTGGCACGCGCTCCGTGCCACACAAGAACAGCATGAGGCAGGCGGCCATCAAACTCGTCTTTCGGTTGCCACGTCCGACCATAAGGAACAGTTCATTCACGCGCCGCATGCCGTCAGGCAGTGTGTCACCGAACACGCGCAACACGATGCGCTCCTGCCAGGGCGACAGGTCGAAGGCATTGCCGGGAAGTCGAGACTTAGGATGCTTTAGAGCTTTGATGAATTTGACCGCGGCGGCGCCTTTGCCTGCCGGGTCGGGGATGGGCGAGTTGTCAAATATCCACGCCAAATTCGGAAGCTTCACTTCCACCAGGTGCGCCTCCGCTGTTCTTGGTTCGAGATGCTGGGGTAAGGCCAAGCTCCGCGGCTAGCCTGCGGCTCGCTTCGACGGCTTCCTTGACCAGTGTGGTTGCGGGGTGACGCTTCAGCTCACCGGTTGGTGACACGTAGGTGATGCCATCTTTGGCGATCATAGCCTCGGCTTGCCGCATGTTGGCGACGGCTAGGCAGTACGCCTCGACCGTGCCGAGTTCGTGTGAGGCGATCTTGCGACCGGCGACGAGCTGCGGAACGACGCGACGCCACTCTGTCTTGGCATAAGAGGGCAGCCATGCAGGTGGGTTAGGTACGGTGGAAAGCGCGCCCTCTAGCGCTGTAACGGCAGCCTTCCGCCCTCTCATGCTCCCACCGCCACGCAACGAAGCTCTAGCCCTCGGCGCCGGCCGATCTCTTTTATCTGCTTCAAGTTATAGACCAGCCCCTCGTGGTGCACCGTCATCGCGAGAGTGACGGCATCGACGAACCGAGTGCGAAAGATCCGCAACCGCTCTGTACTTGCGCCATAATTTCGCATGAACTCGTCCGTCGACTCTTCGATGATTTGAGCTCGAAGGGTGGCGAAGTCGGTCTCGACGCTGACGCCGTTCCCGTATTCGTCTTCGACATATTCGACTGACTTGACGACAATCGTCTCGTTCAACTTTCCAGCCTTCATGGTGTTACCTCTCTGGCGCGAACCATGAAGGTGACAACGCCGTGTGATAGCTCGCCGCTCGGGTCGCGAAGATATTTAGCATCATCGAAATTGAAGCTTAGGCGGAACCCATCTTGCGTGCCGGCCAGCTGGTAGAGCGCACGGCGAACCTCTCCAGCAATGGACTTGCAAGCAACGAAGCCGGTCTCTTTCGTCCATAGGTGAAGCGTCAGATAAACCTCCGACGAGATGAGGCAGTCCGCTTCATCGCCGACAACCTGCGCCTCGCCTATGATGACGCATGGAAAGCTCTCTGGCCGCTCGTTACGGTCGAAGATATTCAAGGCTGGCACGATCGATGTCAGCGCCGACCTGGCACGCATGGTGACAACGGCCAGGCGCTGCGCTGCGAGGGATGCTTCACTCATTTCCACGCGTCCTTTATGGCCTTGCTGATGGCGCCATCGATGCGACGGCGAACACGCTTCTTGAGGCTGTTGACTGACGGCCAAAAGAACGAGTTACGCGCCATCTCTCTGGTCCCGTATTCCTGATAAAGAGCAGCGTCGTTCTCGGTCTCGATGGTCACTGAGAGCGGCACGTCGCCCGTCTTGCGGTGAATGCTAGCGGCCAGTTCCCCGGTGTCATCTGGCGCCAGATACCGCATGCGACCGACGATCTCGTCTGCCCCTTTGACGACAGCCGGCGCGACCTTGGCCCGAACCTCCCGCGGAATGCGGTTGAACCTGGCGATAATGTCAGCTGCATCCTTATTCATTGCCATGCGTAACTCCTCCTGTTGCGGATGACGTCGTCGACGCTAGCCGGTGATAGCGCGATGCTAACGCCTGACACGGTCGACTCTCGGTTCTCGAATAGATGCGCGGCCTGTTGCTTGACGCCTTCGACTAGATCCGCCGGCACGTCGTCTGGGAACGTGACCTCGATCGAGTAGCCAAGAAAGGACTCAAGCCATGCCTGCGCTGCAGCGATCTTGCCTTCGATAAGGGTGTCATCGGCATCGTCAAGGACGCCAAGATGTTGCTTCATGTCGGCAACTGAGACGATAGCCATAGGATGAAATTCCCATTTGAGGATTATTGCGAATTGTGGGGCGCGGGTGGTAGGGGCTCTGTAGGCGAAAATTGACGACCTACCCGGGGATGTGGCACTGCTGACTCACGGACAGGAGATCGATATGGACAACGACCAGATCCTCAGCGCACTGAATTCCATCCTTGAAGATGTCGAGTCGTTTGAGGCGGACATCACGAACGGCGATCGCGACGATCAAAGACAGAGACAGACAGACGTCAGGCACATCAAGGATGAAGTGAAGCGTCTGATCAAACGGATCGAGCAAGACTAACGCTTGCCCCATGCCTGACTCTGGTCACGTGCCGTGCGTCTGCTATGACATGGGCCACACATTGCCCTGAGGTTGCCCTCTGCGAGCCTCAGGTGCGGTGCCTCGCGGATGCTCTTGATGTGGTCGACGTGCGTGGCCTTGGCACCGCATACGCAACACGTTGGATGCGCCTTGAGGAAGGCGTGCCTTAACCTCCACCAGTCCTTGTCATAGCCGCGGCTTTCAGGTGTGCCTCGCACCTCGTCGTTGCGCTTCTGGGTGGGAACTACTCGCGCCTGCTCATGCGGGCACTTCGCACCCTTTGGCACGCTGCACCCGCATGGTGTGATACGGTTGGCCACGTCAGGGCTTACCCGTGCGCTTAGGCTTGGCAGGCGTGGCTTCCTCGACGAACGAGACGAGACCACGCTCTTGCAGTTCCTTTGCCTCGTAGCGAGACACGGTGAAGGGCTCGCTCTTAGCGGTCTTTAGACCAGAGCCGTTGTCGAAGGTCCGTAACGCCTGGACGGTAATAGTGTCGCTCATTTCCATCTCCTTGAAAGAAGGGGAGCTGAAGCTCCCCATCGTTGTTAAGCGGATGCAAGCGTGCCGACGACGAACGCCTCAGGGCGATAGACGGCGAGGGCGATGCGTTCCTCCACGCGGACTGTCAGAAGATTCTTCTCCCAGTCATCGGCGTTCTCACTCGAGATTTCGACGCGGGCCTGCCAACGGTCGAAGACCTGGGCGGCGATACCGAAGGCTCCCGTGAGGAACGTGCCGGCAGCCATCGCAGTCGTTTCAACAACCGGAATGCCCCAAAGGTTCTTGCCGTTGTTGATGCTCGGGTTCGAAACGATATACCGGCCTTCGTTGTCCTTGGTCAGGTCGATCGCTGCCCAGTCCGACGGATGCAGGATGATGCCGTCCGCCTCATATTCGGCCAAGCGAACCTGCAGCATAGCCAACCGGATTCGGTCGATATATGTCGCGTCCTGCGGGACGAATGCAGGGGCGAATGCGCTTGCCTGTGGGACGATACCGGCGATGTTCTGGCCGGTGCCGGAACCGTTGAGCAGCTGGTTCTCTTCAACCGTCTTCAGGCCATAGCGGCCCATGACGTCGATCTGGGACGAAAGCGCGGGGCTATCTTCCATGATCTGCTTCGACGCCTTGAACAGATGCGCCAGCGTGCGAACCGGAGCTGATACAAGGTCGAAGGTGAGGTCGGAGTACGGCTTGGCCGCGCCTTCCGCGACTGTTGCCGCTGCATTGGTGAAGCCAGTCTGCTTGACGTACTCGATGCTGGCTGCATCGGTAGAGCCTGGCGCGATGAGGTCGCGGAGCGTCATACTGCGCTGTGGTGGTGCAACGATGCCCGCAACCCGCATTGCTGGGGCAAGCGACGTACCAGCAGAGCGGCCGGCGCCGACAGAGGCGTTGGCAGACGTGATTGCCTTCAGGTCGATGTGTGCACGTCCCTTGGCGCGAGAATCAACTAGCGCCTTGAAGCCGTCGCTCTCGACGAGCAGTTCGCCGGCAGACTTGTATTCATCGGCATCCACGTCGCTACCGCGATTGAGCTTCGCCTCGATGCCGTCGAGACGTTCGACCAGCTTCTTTTCAGTCTCGGCCTTAGCTTTGACTTCGCTTGTCAGAGTGTCGAGAGCGGTCTTGACCTCGGCGGCCGGGTCGTTGTCGTTGGCGGCGGCAGCGGATTTTGTTTCCAGAACGAAAGCCCGTGCGGAATTGGTGTTGGTCATTTGGAATCCTTCATGGTGGCGACGGCAGCGTTGAGGCTTGCGGCAATGTCGCGGAGGGTGTCTTGTTCGTAGTGCTTGACGGATGAGACCGTCGCGGAGGGCAGCATGGGGAAAGTGACCACGCTGATTTCATGAAGCTCGATCTCGTCGAGCAGACGAACGCCTTTTTCGCGATCGATACGGTGCTGTTTGGCGCGATATCCGATCGACATGGAGTCCAGCGCGCCAGCCTTCATCAGGGCATGCGTCTCGCGGCCTTTGACCGTCTCAAGGATAAGCTTGCCGCTGACTTTAAGGCCTTTGGCGTCCTCGATGATCTCGGTCCAGATACCGATAGGTTCTGACTGGTTGTGGTCGCGTAGCATCTTGACGCGCGCGGCCGACTTGACCTCCAGAGACTTTCTAAAGGCGCCTGGCTGAACGCTATCCGATCCGAGATCCACCTCGTTGAAAACGGATGCGTAACCGCTGAAGGCGCCATCGTCGCCGACGGCTTTGATGTCGATTTCGATAGGTGCGAGTGTTTTAGTCTGCATTTGAGACCTCCTGTTCGGGCTCGGCTGTTTCGATAACCGTGCCGTCGTCAGGCGCACCGAAAAGGGCAGCTGCGGAGACAGCTAGCGCGATCGGAAGCGTCTCGGTGACAGGATGACGGTCGAAGTATGCGCTGACGAGCCGGTGAGCGTCCGCTGGACTTGTGCCACCACCGATGAGACCGAGCCGGATGGTTTCGCGGAGCTCGACAACACGGAACTTGCCATCGCGGAGCCGGCCAAAATAACTCATCACTGAGCCAACGGTCGTCTCCAGTTCGATCAGTAGTCGCCATTGGTCGTCGACCAAATCGAACGTCTTCTCGCCGTCGCCGAAGAACTCGACAACTGCTGTCTTGCTTGCACTATGCGGCAACGGCAGACTCCTTTTGTGGTGGTGGGTTGTCGTTGGCCGGCTTGGCAACGTCGATGGCGGGGTTGGTGTAGGTGTCACCGCCTGGGTACGGAGGCAGATCAATCCACGTCCTTGCTTCGTTCGGGCTCATTGCCCTTGATGAAACGAAGCCAGAGATTGCCGTCGCTCTGGAGACGAGATCGGCGCGGGTCAGGTCGTCGCGGTCGAAGAGGATGCGGTGCGTCTTCTGTTCGTCTTTAGTGAGCAGTGCACGCGAAAGCCCGCCTTCGAGCGATTTCAGCCAAGGCTCAAGGCTGTAGGACAGGAACTCACGGCCCATCATCTCCACGTTGTTGAACTTGCCGCTCTCCAGATCGAACAACATCGATGGCGGAACGCGGAATGCTCGGCAGATCTCAATAATCTGGAAGCGGCGGTTCTCCAGATATTGTGCGTCTGTGGAGTTGAGCGCCATCTGGGCATACGTGGCGCCTTCATAGAGCACTGCTGTTTTCCCGGAATTCTGCGAGCCGCCGAATGCCGCCTTCCAACCCACCAACATCGCCTTGACGCCATCGGTGCCGAGCTTGTTCGGGGTCTGGATAACGCCGCCAGGTCGAGCTCCGTTGAGGAACAGGTTGGCGCCGTGGTTCTCCATCTCCCACGCAAAACCGATTGCCTTGCGAGCGAGCGTCACGGGACTCTTCGAGAATGCTCCGCGGATATGGATCACGTCCGCCGACTTGATGGTCTTGCCGGCGCGGGTGTACGTTGGCTTGCCATCGCCATCCGCTCGGTACGATACGGAGATGGCACCGTTGCCGTACTTCAGGATTTCGAACGGCTTGCCCTGGACTCGGTTAACCCACGCGAAGCCGCCCTGGTCGTTAGTCAGTGCCTCGACGATCAGGGCCCGGATCAGTTCGAAGCCAGAAGTCCACTCGTTGGCGCTCTTGTTGAGAAGAGACCAAGCGGGATGCTCTTCATCGTCTTCCCAGTTGTTTCCCTTGCGCCGCTGCACCTTGATGTCCAGCGTGGCGGCGGCTTCCGACAGAAGGCGGATTGCCGACTGAACGGCCGGCACCGTAAGAGCCTTTGTTGTCGACACTCCGCAGTCGCCAGGATCCCCGCCATTCCAAAAGTTCGACAGCCAGTCCTCGGGGTTAACCAGGCCGGATGTCACGACTTCCTTGACCTCCTCGACGGGTGCGGTCTTGCTGAACCAACCCATCAATTAGCCTCCTCAAGATAAACAACCGCAGCACGTTCGATCAGGCCGACCGCGAGCGATCGAAGAGGTAGGATGGCGCCGCTGTCGGTCGTGAAGTCCGGATCGTTGATGATCTCAAAGCCATGGGAACCGGCACCGTGCCGAATGACCAGCCGCTCACCGTTCGGCAATGCCTCGTCCATCGCGTCGGCAATGTCGCGGGCCTCGTGCATGGCGCTGCGTACCGGCACGCCAAACCGGGTCATCTCCCTGACGAGCAGGAAAAAGTAAGCGTCCTGGCAGGATAGAAAGACGCGGTTCGCTTTCTTGATGCCGGTGAAGTCATTGAAGGGTACGCGAGCGAGCCAGGTCCGCAGTGTCATTTCAGGAACGCCGATCAGGTCGGCAGCCTCTGACACGGCAAAGCTTGCCCGCCTCCAGAAGGAGGGCAGGTTCATCTTTTAATTGTCCTTGTTGATTGCCGAAAACGGCGTTGGGTAAAAAAGCAGCCGCCCGACGCAGCGGAGGAGCGCGCGTCGGGCGGAGATCTACCGCCTCAAAGGGGACTAAGGGCGGGATGGTATCGTCGCCAGTTCATCCGTGGTCGACAATATGAATCCGCCGCGGGGCGTGCCGTCGGTTAGCGGCACGTTTTCACGTCATGCGGCGAGCCGCGGCGAAACTGGGAATTTGTGTTCTCACCCATAGGTGATCTGAAACGGCGTGGGGGTCCGTCCCTATAATAAAGGTCCGAAATTAGCACCGCGAGTCCGTACTCACCCATTGGGGCGCTGAAACGGCGTGGAGGTCCGCCATGCGACGGGCCGCGGCGAAACTGGGAATTAGAAAAGGTCTCTCACCTATTACGCACCTGAAGCCGTTTGGGAGGCGCTAATAGGCTGTTCTGTAGACGTCAGCGCTGAAAGCTAAATCAAATCAACAGAATTGCGCGTTGGGACACGAAGCGTGTTTCGTACCCCCTCATATATATACTCTGCGAAAAGGGGCTTTTTGGCCATTTTTGCGTAAACCATTGATGTTGGCTCATTTTATCCAATGATTGCGGTGGCTAGAATTTGGAAACCGTATTCAGGTGAGGCCTGTCAACGGCGGTGGACAACCTGCCAAAAAGCGAATGCTTCCAGTCACTAAGGTTGTTCAGAGCCTGTGGATAACTTTTTTATCGCACGAAAAAGCGCAATGTTTTCTGTGTGAAAAGCTGTGGAAATCGCAGCTTCCTCTTTCGCCAAAGGCTGTCTGGTGCGAAAACAAAAAACGGCTCCAGACGAATCGGGAGCCGTTGTAGACGGTCTTAGGCGGTTAGGCTTGCCGCGAACGACTCACCTACCGCTACGGACGTAGTCTGAGCAACTCGTTTATAGCGCCACTTTCCCACTCACGCAAGCCAAACGGAACTTCGTATGGACGACCTCCGGATGGTCGTGGTGATCACGGCTGGCCTTTTATCTATCGTTGTCTCGCTACTAAAGCTTCGTGCTTATTTGCGGCGACGATGACCTTTGAAATCGGACGCGGCGGGTTGCCTGCCGCGTCTCTCTACGCCGCATCCCAGTTCACCGACTTCGGTCGTTTCTCTCGGAATGGCACATTGATGTCTTTGAATCGTGCTGCCGCCCTAGTCTCCGCCCTAAGTAGCTCGACCTTCTTTTCAAGGTAGCCGATGCGTGCCGCTGCAGCCCGAAGTTCCTCCTGCAGCGCCTCGGCCGCATGGATGGCGCAGCATGCAGCGGATAGCCTTCCTGCCGCCCATGCGCGCTGCTGGGCCGCTGTCCCATATGGCCCCGATACTCCGGCGTCCTCCAGTGTCTCGCCGTCCACGAGGCAACGTCGGGCGATATCGAGCAGGTCGAGAGAGTCGAGGCCGGCGTGAAACATTTGCGCACCAGATTCCACCCACCGTGCTGCCGCCTGGGTAACTTCCCACTCCCGGCTGCCGAAGGTGATGACGGGGAATGCCTGCCGGATGTTCTTTCGTGCTTGGGCGTTCATGCTGTCCTCCTTGATGGGTGGTTGTCGTTGGCGGCTAACTGTCCACCGTGGAAAGATGCCAGTCTCCTAAGCTCCGCGACGATTTCGGACTTCTCTTCAAAATACCTGTGCGGATCTCGATGCGAAGGTGCCAACCGCTGCAGCCGATCGGCTAGGTCATGGAGTTCTGAGGCGACGGTCATGCCGCTTGCTTTTCACGAAACACGGTACGCTCGACGATGGGATATATTTCGCCATCGCCATCTGCGTCCTCAATGATCACGATGAAGCGCATGACCTCGTCGTCGTCATCGTACACGCCGACAACCTGCACCGGGCGGCCTTCATCGTTAAATGCGTCGAACGGGCGTATTGCCATCATGCGCGCAGGACGCTTCTTCTCTGCGGCAGCAACACCGTCGCGGACTGCCTCTGACATCAGTGTATAATCAATTTCCATATCGGAAATTCCTCAGGCGGCGCGCGCATAGGAGATGGCAAGCCGCCTGTCGACGCGGATCTCCATCGGTTTGTATAGAATCTCGTCGGTGTCGGTTATCTCGCCCAGGTCGAGAACAGCCGCGAATCGCTCGATGAATCCCTTGCCGCGTTCCTCGACCTTCGGGTCAGGGTGGCGGAAAAAGAACGTATGGGTAAAGTCGACTGGATAATTTGCGCCGGGGTTCTCACACTGAAGCGTGAGGACCACCCGTTGCGTATGTTCGTCATCATTGTAGACTTCAGCGTCAACCACCTGGCCGCGCCACTTACCGAAAGGCGAGAACGGACCTACATCACTGATTGGCTCGTATCGGCCATCGTCATCCTCCTCGACGTACTCCGGCGGCTGGTTATCATTAACTGCAGCCAATTCCTTAGCAGCCTTAGGCTTGGCATTCGCCTTGGCTTTCGCGATTGCGGCTCCTTTGGAATCGCCATGCACGATAGGGAGGTCTTCAAGCCAGCGCTTGCCGGCCAGCCAGTTCGCTGGCTCTGGGATCCATTTCCGGTCAACGTCATGCTTGGCGTAGTGGGCAGCCCACTCTGCCGCCACTTCGATGATGATGTCAACGTCATAAAGGATCTTTGCCCATTCCGCCTCGGCCTTCTTGATTCCATGCTTGCGGGGCCAAACTTTCCAGAACTCTTCGAATCCGTCTCCGCCTCCCGATGCCGGTCCCGCTACGGTGCCCGCAAGGGCATCCGTGGGCGGCGCCACCGGCGCGGCTTCGAACTTCTTTCCCACTACATGTAAGCCCGCCTGTAGGCGGCTTTCAGTAGGTGGGGACTCCGTGAAGTATGCTTCACCACTAAGGGGGTCTAGAGGTGAGCCGTGGTTCACTACTGTGGTGAACTCTGCTTCACTACTAGAGTTATCACTCCTAGTGGTGGTGGCGTCTTCACCTCTAGCGAAATTCAGCCCGTACCGGGTGCCTCTGGTTCCAGCCCCCAACTCAAGAACCGATATGTATCCAGCCTCGATCAGGCGGCGAGTGGAATCGATAGTGGCGCGGCGCGTGAGGCCAGACATTGCGCCTAGCAGCGCGTGGCCGGCAAGGGCAGGAGCGTCGGCGTCATACTTGCTTCCGTAGCGGTCGCAGAGCGCCATTAGGACAGCTATGTCACCTGTGCTGAGCCGCTTGTTATCACGCGCTGCTGCACGGACCAGCTTCCACTTCTGGAGGAAGCGGGACTCTTTCTTTTCGTCGCTCATACTTGAGCCTCGCGGCCAGCGCGCCATTCTACGCCTCGCTGGAGGCACGGAACGTACATCGCCCGGCCTTCCTCGGTGCGTCCGACTTCCTTGATGAAGCCGTTGTCAATCGCGCCGCGGATGGTGTTCCACATCGTCTTCCTGCCGACGCCGTACTTGTCTGCCAGGGTGTTCGTGCGGAGGATGGCGAAGCCCTGCTCATGCCACTGGTCGAGCACAAGAGCAGGGATGCGGAAGCCGTTGCGGGTCTTAAGGCAGTACGCGCCGGCTGACACGTAATCGGTGTATAGGCGGTATGTGTCTTCTGTTATTTCTTCGGTCATCTCGATCCTTAGGAGAGAGGGCGCAGGGGAGCATTCCCGCCGACTGATGCCGGCGGGTTGATCGTTCGGATGGTGGTGGAGAGGGCGTTAGGTCTGGTTGAATTCCCAGATCGCGGTGTCGATCTCTCCAAGAGTAAGGTCAGCAAAAGCCTTACCTGCGGCCTCCCTTACGTCGGACTTGGAAATTCCCGCATCCGCTGCCTTCGTCAGAAAGACCAGAAGGTCAGACCTTCTGTCATCAGTGTGCGGGATGCTCAATCTCCATCCTGACTCCCCAGCGATCAGATGCAGGCGCGGGCTGGTGATGCCCGCTGCTTCGGCTTTATTCTTAAGGCGCAAAGCTGCTTCGGTATCGGTCATCATCGCTTCAAGCTTTTCAAAGTTGCTCATGCTCATGCCCTCCCTGCGATCCGAGAATCGATCCAAGCCTCAACCTCGGCACGCACAAAGGCGATGCGACGGACACCGAGTTCAACGGGTTTTGGAAACTGACCTTCCGCGGCCATGAGCGCTAGCAGTGACCGAGAGAGGCTGGTAGCGGCAGCGGCTTCCTTGGGGGATATGAGGCGCGGGCGGTTATCGTTGGCGGCTTGCATTTGTTCTCCTCCTATTTGTTGATGGGCGTTTTTCGGGGCGCTCTGAATTATCCTCCGCCCCGACAGAATTGGTAAGGTTTATTCGCATTGACGCTATTGAGCGCAGTAGCTTTCCCATTCGTTCATCAGCACTCGGCGCTTCTCCAGCGCGTCCGAACGGCGGTAGGCTGCCTCTGTTCTGTCCTTTAGAGTATGCGCTAGCGCGGCCTCGATGACATCACGAGCGTGGCCCGTTTCATCCCCTGCCCAATCTCGGAAACTGCTCCGAAGACCATGCAACGTCGCCTTTTTGTCACCTGAAGCTGATCTCAATGACTTAGTCATCGCGGTATCGCTGATCGCGGTCCCTTCTTTGCCCCCCTCAAATACCAGTGCGCCGGTTCGCGCCTCTAGCCTTGTCGTGAGGATCTCGACGGCTCGCTTGGTGAGCGGGACTCGATGTTCTTTCCCGGCCTTCATCCGTTCCGCGGGCACTATCCAGAGGCCAATCTCTAAGTCGAACTCGGACCAGACGGCGCGCCTTACCTCCCCCGATCGTGCCGCCGTGAGGCAGGCGAACTCTACAGCGCTAGCTGAGACGGACGACGACTGCTGAATCTTCGTCATCATTGCCGGCACGTCACGAAAGGCCAGCGCAGCATGATGCCCTCGACTCAACGTCTGCCGCTCGGAGAGGAGATGCTCGAGAGCACCTCGCCACACGGCCGGATTGTCGCCCTTGTACAAGCCGCGGGCCTTCGCGTGGTTGATCACACTGGCAATCCGCATCCTCGTGCGATTTGCGGTCTCAGGGATTGTTTCCCATATGGGCTGCAGGACCCTAAGAACGTCGTCGACTGTAATCGACGCAATAGGCTTGGAATGCAGATCCGCAGCATATGTCGTCAGGGTCATTGACCACTGGTCGCGATGCTTTGCGTTCCGGAACGATTTGATCTTCACCGCGATTGTGTCGTCCATCATGTCTTTGAACGTCACAACTTTCTTCGTGCGGTCAGCCTTCGGATCCTCGCCCCTAGCGCGAACTTCGCGGATTGCTTCCGCTTTCTGCCTAGCCAGCGCCAGAGAGACAGGCTTGGTTCCCGATCCGTAACCGCCGAGACCCATCTCTTTCCGCTTGCCGGCATCTATGTACACGAACAAGAACTGTTTGGATCCGCCTGGACGAACCCGAAGCCACAGCCCGTCGCCATCGCCGTAGATCCCCGGCTGATCTAAAGCCTTGCATGTCTTTTCGGTGAGCTTGTGTCGCGCCATCGCTGCCTCTCTGCCATAAGATCTGGCCTAAAGGTATTAGTGAGAATGGCAAACACCAACCCAAGATGTAGTGTTTTTATCGCTGTTGGCACTAATGCTTGTGAAACAGCGGACATCTTCTCCGCCATTATTTTCCCAGATCGTTTCGTCTCGACATCTTTTCTGGGAACTTTTGCACCTTCAGAAAGATAAGTCAGGAACCACCTCGCGACGTACCCGTTGATAGTCATTCACCTATCAAGAAGGATACCCCATGGCTCGCGATATTTCCTCCGACATCGATCGTCTGTCCGATCAGCTCGCCGACCTGCGTTCGGCTCTCATGAAACAGGCCAGCTCTTCGGCAAGCGAGGCATCCAGCTATCTCGCGCCGCGTGCCCGCCAGGTGGCGCGGCAGTTGCAGCACGGCAGCCATGACATTTCGGAGGTCGTACGCCGCAACCCGGGTACCGCAACCGGCGCACTCGTCGGCGCGCTTGCGATTGGAGCCGCAATCGGCTTCCTTCTGTACACTGCCGCTGAGCGCGATTAATTAGACCTGAAACAGGCGCATGGATTTCTTCCATGCGCCTGTTTTCACATTTGGACCTTAGGCTCAGGCCGACGGCTGTTTCGTCTTGCGCAGATACGGAAGAACCGTGTCGAACGATCCAAAGCGCGCAAGCGCATCCTCATTCGAAACCCCTGCCGTAATGATCACATCGTCGCCCTGCTGCCAGTTGGCGGGCGTTGCGACCTGATGCTTTGACGTCAGCTGGATCGAATCGATCGCCCTCAAGATTTCATTGAAATTGCGACCTGTTGTCATCGGGTAAGTGAGGATCAGTTTGATCTTCTTGTCTGGACCGATGACGTAGACGGAACGTACCGTCGCGTTGTCTGCAGGTGTGCGGCCCTCAGACGATGACCCGGCGCTTGCCGGCAGCATGTCATAAAGTTTCGCGACGTTGAGATCCTTGTCGCCGATCAACGGATAATCGACATCGTAGCCAGTTGCCGTGCGAATATCGTCCTTCCACTTGCCGTGGCTTTCGACAGGATCGACCGAGATGCCGACGATCTTGACGCCGCGCTTGGTGAATTCGCCTTCGAGCCCCGCCATCGTGCCGAGTTCGGTGGTGCAGACGGGCGTGAAGTTCTTGGGGTGGGAAAAGAGAACCGCCCAGCCATCGCCGATCCAGTTGTGGAATTCAATCGTGCCTTGGGTTGTTTCGGCAGTAAAGTCCGGGGCGATGTCGTTGATACGCAGGCTCATGATGAAGTCCTCCAGTGCTTTTCGCATTGTGATCGGTGACGGCGACATATCCGGTCGGGCGCCGCCTTTGGGCCACCTTAGATATTAGCGGTCGGCCCACTGAATACCACCACGTTTGTTCCAAATTGCGAGCGAGATGGGGCGAAAAGTTGCGCATCGAGTAACGATATCGAAGTCGCATTGCGCGGTCTGAGTTCGTCGCCGATGACCGGCATCTGAATGCAAATCAGCCCCGCATTCCTTTCGGAAGGCGAGGCTGACGGGAAATCCTTCGTCCGCAATTAGCGGATGATCTGGACGACCTTACGGGTCTGCGGATCGACGATCACGCGTTCCTCGTTGACGACCGTGTAGGAATATTCCGGCGCTTCTGGGATCTGCGAGAGAACGACGGTTTCAGGAACCGCCTGGCCGACCACGATGCGCTCCTTGACGACGACGCGTTCGGTTGGCATCGGCTGCTGCTCGACATAGGTGACGACGCGCTGCGGCGGCGGATCGATTGCGCTGCCGACGATCGCGCCAGCGACGCCACCAACGGCTGCGCCGACTGGTCCGCCGACGATTGCGCCGGTAACCGCGCCGCCTGCTGCACCATTAACCGTGCCCTGCTGCGCCATAGCGACCGGCGCAATGCCGATGCTGAGAAGGGTAGAAAGAACGAGGATCTTCGTTTTCATAACGTTTACCTTTCGATGCCTGCGACGGGACCGGCCCGGCAGTTTTATGTTCCGCCAGATGCAACGGTCGTTTTCGACCCGTTCTGGATGAGTATGGCGATGTCCTGATACCCAAAAGGATAATGTGTTCAGCGCCTTGCTACGACCTGACAATGGCCGAGCGGATGGTTCGTTCCAGCCATTGGGCTTCAGTCCTGTGCGGTATGGGACCAAAGGCTGAGACATGGCGGATCTCGCCGAAGAGACGGAAAAAACGGAACAATTCCGGCGGCCGGTGGATTTCAAATACTCAGTGCACCTGCGCAGGCGGGAGGCTGACACCTCATGTGGCAAGAGGCCGCTAAGACGGGCATTGCGCCGGTTGTCACGGCATATTTGAAGAGCCAACAGATGATCACACGCCGAGACATACTCACCGCCGTCACCACCGCAGCATTCGTCACGGTGTTTCTGCCTGCGCAGCTTCGTTTCGATGTGGCGTCGGATGGAATGCTGATCGGGATCGCCCAGGCACAGGCGCAAGGCAATGGCGGTGCAGGGTCTGGGGGCGGAGCCGGCGGTAATGGTGGCAAGGGAGGCTCGGGTCAGGGTGGCTCGGGGCAAGGTGGTTCTGGCTCGGGTGGCTCTGGTCCCGGTGGCTCTGGCCCAGGTGGTTCAGGCCCAGGTGGTTCAGGCCAAGGCGGGTCAGGGCAGGCCGGCGGCTCAGCGGGTGACGGCGCGGATGGCGGATCGAAGGGTGACGGGGGCAAGGGCGGCTCTGGTAGCGGTGCGCCGGGAGAGGGCAATCGCGGGGACGCGCAAAATGCCGGAACGTCGGGGACACCCTCGGATGCTCCGGCGAATGGAGCCGTGACTGATGGACCGCAGAACACCGGCACCCAAAAGGACAATGCGATCGGAACGACACCCGAGACACCGGACGTCTCGGCCGAAGGACGGAAGAAGACCTCTAAGAATTCGCGCTCGCTGTTTGTTCGTCATGCGAACGGAACCACTGAGCGGATCTCAGGCGATCGGTACGAGATGCGGGATTCACGGCAAAGACCGATCGTGAACCGCGAGGCCACACGATCGGACCGAAAGAGACTTGAGACGCTAAGCCGCTAACGGATACCGCACTAGGCTGCTCCGCCCGTCCGACTTTCGGTCGCGTCGCGAAGGGCCAGCGCTGCTTCGGTGCGGTTGGAGACTTTGAGTTTCGACAGAATGCGCGTCATGTGGTGCTTGACCGTCTTCTCATGCAGATCGAGCAGTTGCGCCACCCGCTTGTTGCTGAGACCCGATGCCACGAGGTTGAGGACTTCCTGTTCGCGATCCGTCAATTCCGCCATCAGATCCTGCTTGGCGGCATTTTCCCGTTCCTTTGCCATGCCGGCGAGAAGCCGGGCGGAGAGGCTAGGGGCCAGGTAGGGTTCTCCAGAGGCAACGGTGCGGACGACATCGGCCAGTTCGCGGGATCCGATGCCTTTCAGAACATAGCCTTTGGCTCCAAGCTTCAGGGCACCTGCAATGTCCTCGTTGGCTTCCGATACGGTCAGCATGACGATCTTGATAGGGGGCCAGGCCTCGACGGCGCCGGCAACGGCCTGCAGTCCGTTTCCGGGCATCGAGATATCCATCAGCATCACGTCGGGGCGTATATGCTCGACGATATGAAGCGCCTCGTCCTTAGAGCCACCTTCCGCCACGATCTCGAAACCCTCCATTTCAGAGAGGCTGCGGATCACTCCCTCGCGAAACAGCGGGTGATCGTCGATGACGGCTATTCTGGTTGGGGCTTTCATACATGCTCCGATTCATGAACGTTCAGCGACATTCTGACCGTTGTTCCACGAGAAGACGTCGCGAGATCAAAGGTTCCCCCGAGGCTTTCAATCCGCTCCCTGAGACCAGCGATCCCTAATCCTTCCGGCCTCATAGTGGATTTGTCGAAGCCGGGTCCATCGTCGCTTACCTCGACAATGATCATGTTGCTTTCGTAGGTTTGGGTGACTGTCTGGTTTGCGCCAGCGGCGTGCCTGTATCCGTTGTTCAACGCTTCCTGGACAAAGCGGTAGATACAGATCTTGGCGGAAGGAAGAAGCGGTCTGGCGGGCGATGCGATCTTGAGGTCAACGGTCGCCGCAGTCCGCTCGCGGTGAGCGCCAACGACCTTTTCGAGGATTTCCGGCACAGCTGCCGTTTCGATCTGCGGCAGGACAAGCCCGCTGCAGATGCTGCGGATCTCATCCATCGCTTCCTGCAGGCGCGCCTTGATTGCAGCAATCTCCGCTTCCCGGACATCGCGGGGAGCTTCCGGATCGACCAGGAGCGCGCTGTCGACGCGCAGCGCCGCGTAGGCGACAAGCTGGGCCGGACCGTCGTGCAGGTCGGCACCCAGCCGCCGCAGGTAGCCTTCGTTCAACGCTGTTGCGCGTTGCGACGCGCGCTGTGCACGGCTGTGCAAGGTCCTGTTCTGGGTCAGCAGGCTCTGCAGGTCCACCACCCGCTCCGTGAGGCTGCGCTGCTGCGCCTCAATCATCCGGCTGCCCTTGAAGACGATCGCCGACAAAAGCAGGAAGAACGTCGTCGTGACCCCGGCGACGGCCAGCCAGCTCTGAAGGCGCGCCTGCGACAGGCTTTGCTGGAAATCATCGGCGATTTCGTAGAATTCCGTGACCGCGATCACCTCGCCGGACCACGGCTGCAGAATCGGATTGTAGATTTCGAGAAGCGGCTTTCCGAAACTGCGCTGATCGAAACTTTCGGCATCATCGACATAGTCGAACTGTGCGACCATCTTGCCGGAAAAGGCTGCGGTCAGATCCTTGCCCGGCGGGAAACGTTTGCCCTGGATCGTTTTGTCCGTCGCATAGAGAACGGTGCCGTCTGCGCGCCAGAGCCTGAAGGAGACGACCTGCTTCCCGAGAGCGCCCTGACCGAAGGTTTCGTCGAGAACCCGGTTGGTCACGTCGTCGAGCGTGTCCGTTGTCTTGAGATCCGGCAGGATCGGCGCAATGATGCTATCGACATAGAGTGCGGTGGTGGCCGCAGAATTGCGTGTGACCGCGTCCTCGATGAGGTTCGTCACGAAGGCGCCGACCAGCAGCATTGCAACGATGGACACGATGCCGCCGGCAAACAGGAATTGCCGCGCCAGCGTCTGTTGGTTCCAGCGTTCCAAAATTCCTGTCTTCAGCAATGCCCCGGGGCCTCGATTGATCGAGCCATACCTATGGCAGCCGAAAGCAGGATCAATTGTGGCCGTGACGCGAAAGGAGCGATGATGCCTCCACAAGACATTCTTTGTGCACCTTCTTTGCCTTCACGTCTCTCCTGCCTATCTGTTGCAGCAATGAAACCGACAACAACGTCGTCGCCATCGCGGCTGATGATGCAAACCCGGAGACGATGCCGTGCTGCAACGCCTGAGAACGATCATTGCCGAGCGGTTCATGACGTTTGAGCCTCTTGGCCTGATCATGTTCTCACTCCTGGCCGGTAGCCTCTTCCTGTTCATCAGCCTGACCGGTATCGTGATCGATGGCGAAACGCACGAATTCGACGAACGGATCCTGCTTGCTCTGCGCCAGGCAGGCGACCCTTCGGTGCCCATCGGGCCCTACTGGCTGACCCATGCCGTTGGTGACATCACCGCGCTTGGCGGCATTACCGTGCTATCGCTTATGACCGTGCTTGCCACGATCTATCTTCTGCTCGCGGGTCGCCGCTCGATCGCCGTCTTCATGTTTCTATCCATTCTCGGCGGTTGGCTGCTCAGCAACCTTCTCAAGCTGGGCGTGGCGCGGCCAAGGCCGGACATCGTACCGCATCTCGTCAATGTCCACGACCTGAGCTTCCCGAGCGGGCATGCGATGCTTTCGGCGGTGACCTATCTCACCCTTGCGGCGCTGCTGTCACGTGCCGAACAATATCGCTCGACCCGCATCTTTTTCCTCGCGACCGGCATCCTGCTGACCCTGCTGGTCGGTCTCAGCCGCCTCTATCTGGGCGTTCACTATCCAACAGACGTGATGGCGGGGTGGTGTGCGGGTGCAGCCTGGGCTGCCGGCTGCTGGATTGTCGCGCGACGGTATATTTCGTCACGCGCATCTTGAATGAAACGACCGCGTCGGGAATGAGTGGGCAAACGAAAAGGCAATAGCGATGGCGGACATGCAACTCGACCAACTGTGCGACCTTATCCTGAAGACGGAGGAGGGAAAGTCTCGCTCGCTCATCGCGGTCGCTGGACCACCCGGAGCGGGGAAGTCGACACTGGCCGACATTCTGGCATCCAAGCTCTCCGGACGCGGGGAGACAGCCGAAGTCCTGCCGATGGATGGTTTTCACATGGACAACGGCATTCTCGAGGAGCGCGGATTGCTCGCCCGCAAGGGGGCGCCCAATACGTTCGACCTGCGCGGTTTTATCGATGTCGTCCAGGCCGTGAAAGCGGCCGAAGATGAAGTGCTCGTGCCCGTGTTCGACAGGTCGCGCGAACTGGCGATCGCTGCGGCACGGGTCGTCTCGCCACGCCATCGGTTCATCGTGATCGAGGGCAACTATCTTCTGCTGGGCGAGGGTGGCTGGGAGCGTCTTGCACCGCTGTTCGACTACCGGATCCTGCTCGCCCCGCCGGTCGAGGAGCTGCAACGGCGTCTGGAGGCGCGATGGACGTTCTACGGTCTGTCCGGCCAGGCCTTCGAAGACAAGATCCACGGAAACGACATGCCGAATGTTCGGTTGGTGCTGGAAAAATCGAAGGGCGCCGATCTGGTTCTCGAAAGACTGGATCTCGAAGCCGCACGATAAGTGCTCCCGGGGGGCTACACAGATCGACTTCGTGATCCAAATATAACATGGTAACGATCACAGAGGACGGGTGAAAACCAATGCGATCACCCAACACGCTGCTATCCCTGTTGTCCGAGGACGACTACTCGCACGCGGAACGCTGCATGGAGGAGCTCGAATTGCCACAGGGCATGCTCCTTTCCGGACCGGACGAAGTCGACCGATACTGCTATTTCCCCTATTCGGGGATTGGGTCGACCGTCGCGATCTCTGCGCGCGGCAAGCAGTCCGAGATCGGACTGTTCGGGCGGGAAGGCATGTCTCCCGCGTCGGCGATACTGGGATCCGATCGCAACCCGTACAAGGTCATCATGCAGGTTCCGGGGCACGGCGCACGCATTGAGGTCGGGCAGCTGGTTGACCTCATCTGGAGCAGGCCGGAGATACGCCGGGTCTTTTTCCGGTGGGCGCATGTTTCTTCGGTGCAGGTTGCTCTGACTGCGCTGACCAATGCCACCCAGACGATTGAGCAGCGTCTGGCCCGATGGATCCTGATGTGTCACGACCGCACGGGCAGCGACGAAGTCAACCTCACACACGAATTCCTGGCAATCATGCTTGCCGTCCGGCGTCCGAGTGTAACGACCTCGCTGCATGTGCTCGAAGGTCGGCAAATGATCCATTCGTATCGGGGAACGATTGTCGTGCGAGACCGTCCGGCGCTGGAGAAACTCGCAGCCGACTGCTATGGCGGAGGTGAGGTTGAATATCAGCGCGTGATGGAGATGTCAGCGTCAGTCTAAGCTCTGGCTGAAACCGCGGCGAGCTTCTGCTCGACGACGGAAACGACGAACGCTGGATCGGCCGGCTTGTCAATCCAGACGCCATCGCTGAAGAGTTCGTTTTCCCAGTCCTGCGGCTTTTCACTGCCCGAGTAGACCACGAATGGGATGCGAGCGTCATGCAACACTTGGATGACCGCATAGCAATCACCATCGGTCAGATGAAGATCAAGAATGACAATGCTCGGAACATTCTTCTGCAGCCATTCCAGCGCAGCTTGTTTCGAGCGCAGATTGATAACGTTATTCAGCCCAGCAGCCCCGAGCGCGTCCTCGATATCCAACGAAATGAGCGGCTGATCTTCAAGCAATAAAATCATATGTTTCGACAAACCAGTTCCAAAGGGTCACTGTGTTGAAAGCGCGGATTCGTTCTAATCAATTTGCTTCGGACTTTGTCCGTTGGTCTGATAGCGTACCGACGTTGGGAAGCGGGTTGTCTCGCTTATTTTATGGACATAGATGGAATCATTCTATTCAGGCGGAGATATCTCCATAGGCCGAGCAGGCTGGTCTCTGCCTTCAAGGGTTGGCGATGGGTTACATTCAGAAAGATACGGTCCGGAATTCGCTTCTCCGGCTGATGCCCCGAGAAAGCTTCGAAGCAATTGCGCCGCATCTCGAACATGTCGATCTTCCGCGTGGAACCGAGCTATCGGCTCCGAACGAAACGCCCCTGCACGCCTATTTCCCGGAATCCGGTATCGCCTCGATTGTGGCGAGGTCTCCGCAAGGGCAGCATGCGGAGATCGGAATTTTTGGTCGCGACGGAATGACCCCCACGGCGATGGTCCTTGACGCGGAATCGGACCCCTATTCGATCTTTATGCAAGTGGAGGGCCGTGGTTACCGTCTGGCCTCAGATCAGTTGAAGCTGGCTCTGAAGGATCGCGCCTGTCTCAACCTTCTGACGCGCTACAGCCAGGCCCTGTCGGTCCAGGGGGCCTACACGTCACTGTCCAACGCCGTCCATCACATCGACGAACGTCTGGCCCGGTGGATCCTGATGTGTCACGATCGGACCGACGGCGACGAGATCAGCCTTACCCACGAATTCCTCTCGATCATGTTGGCTGTCCGCCGACCGAGCGTGACGACGGCACTGCATCTGCTCGAAGGTCGCAAGCTGATCTACTCCGAGCGTGGCATGATCATCGTCAGAGACCGTAGCGCACTCGAGGATTTCGCCAAAGATGCCTACGGGGAATGCGAGCGGGAATACGAGCGTCTGATCGGACCCTTGAGGTAGAAGTCGACCTCAGTTTGTCGCAGCCGGCAGGGAGAACTCCCCAACCTTCGTTCCCTTGTAGTCGCGAACTTCAATCATTGGTGAGACGGAAGGACGACCCTGTCGCAACCGGTCGGCCATGATTTCGCGCGCAGACGCCTCGGCCTCAGCCAGGGCGCTTGGAAGATCCGGAAGATCGTTGCCTTCTTCGTCTTCGATCAAATCTTTGCCGTCACGAACGTGGAAATAAAATCGGGGCATGTGGGTACCTAGCGAGCTTTTTATTCATACCCGCGAGGCTCGCTTAGGTTCCAGATCCGTGTTCATGTCGGCAAAGACTGTACGGTTGCGTACATAGGCTCAGGCGCGCTCTTCCCAGAGCTTGGCCAGTTCAACGATCGTGTCGACCGCCTTTTCCATATCCTGGCTGCTGACCCATTCCAGCGGGGAGTGGAATGCATGGCCGCCGGCAAAGATGTTGGGGCAGGGCAGGCCCATGAAGGACAGCCTTGAACCGTCAGTGCCGCCGCGGATGCTGCCGCGCTTCGGCGTCAGACCGGCCCGCTTGATCGCTTCGATCGCATTCTCGACGATCTCAGGATGACGGTCGAGCACCAGCTTCATGTTGCGATACTGCTCGATGACGGTGAACGTGTAGGTCGAACCGGGATAGTCGTGCATGACGTCCTTGACGATATCCTCGAGCAACGTCTCCTTGGTCTTCAAACCCTCGTCGGCGAAGTCCCTGATGATCAGGCTGATCTTTGCCTTTTCCATGCTGCCGCTCAGATCCGTCGGATGGATGAAGCCGTCCCGGCCTTTCGTCGTTTCCGGCGCCATGTGTTTTGGCAGGCGATCGACGATGGCGCCGGCGATGCGGATCGCGTTCTCCATCTTTCCGTAGGCGAAACCGGGGTGGATCGCGACGCCGGTGATGGCGATCTCGACCGCGTCGGCAGAAAACGTCTCATCCTCGATCGTGCCGACTGTTTCGCCATCCAGCGTATAGCCAAAATCGGCGCCGAGTTTTTGAATGTCGACCTTTTCCACACCGCGCGCGATCTCTTCGTCGGGCGTGAACAGGAGGCGGATCGCGCCGTGCTTGATGTCGGGGTTGTCGATCAGGTATTTCGCGGCCGTGACGATTTCGGCAAGGCCCGCCTTGTCGTCGGCCCCGAGAAGCGTCGTGCCGTCGGAGGTGATGATGTCGTGGCCGATCTGGTTCTTCAGTTCCCTGTGCTCGCTCTCGCGGATCACACGGGTCTCACGGCCGGGAAGCGCGATATCGCCGCCCTGGTAGTTACGGATTACCTGCGGCTTGACATCGGTGCCGCTGAAGTCTGGTGCCGTATCCATATGCGCGCAGAAGCAGACGACGGGCACGTTGTTCTTACCCGTATTGGACGGCACCGTTGCATAGACATAGCCGTGTTCGTCGAGATGCGCGTCTGAGAGGCCGATCTCCAGCAGTTCTTCGACCAGAACACGGCCGAGCGTCAGCTGTTTCGAGGTCGATGGCTGGGTGGGTGAGGAGGCATCCGACTGGGTATCGATGACGACGTATCGGAGGAAGCGGTCGGTAACGGTATCGGTCATGAGCAAATATCCGGATCAAATCAAAGTCGGACTGTAGCCTGACATCTCCAAAATGCAAAAGGTCCCGTGCTGGACGGGACCTTTGATTTCAGGAGCGATGACTATCCGACTTGAACAGCCTCGGCCTACTTGAACAGAGCCGGCAGCCAGAGCGACAGGCCGGGGATATAGGTGACCAGCAGCAGCACGAAGATGCTGGCGCCAAAGAACGGCCAGATGGTCTTCATAGCTTCGCGGATGGTGATGCCGCCCACCGCGCAGCTGACGAAGAGCACGGTTCCGACCGGAGGCGTGTTCAGTCCGATACCGGCGTTGAGGATCATTACCACGCCGAAATGGACGGGATCGATGCCGAACGCCTTGACGACCGGCAGCAGGATCGGCGTTGCGATGATCACCATCGGCGCCATGTCCATGAACGTGCCAAGCACCAGCAGGATGATATTGATCATCAAGAGCACGATGATCGGATTGTCAGAGATGGCCGAGATCGCGGCGATGATCAGCGTCTGCACCTGCAGGAAAGCCATCAGCCAGCCGAACGAGGCAGCCATGCCGATCACCAGCAAGACCATTGCCGTGGTGCGGACAGCACCCATAACCGCTTCGACGAAACCATCCCAGTTCAGTTCGCGATAGACGATCATCGCGACAAGGAAGGCGTAGAGTACCGCGATGCAGGAGCTTTCCGTTGCCGTGAACACGCCCGAGCGGACACCGCCGAAAATGATGGCGATCAGGAGGATGCCCGGGAGCGACGCCAGGAAGTAGTAACCCACACGCCTGAAGCCGGGGAACGGGTCCGCCGGGTAACCGCGCTTGACGGCAACCCACCAGGCCGTGACCATCAAGGCGGCGGCGAGAAGCAGTCCGGGAATGATGCCCGCGGTGAAGAGATCGGCGACGGAGACATTGCCGCCGGCTGCGATCGAATAAAGGATCATGTTGTGCGACGGCGGGATCATCAGCGCGATGATCGCAGCATTTGCCGTCACGTTGACAGCATAATCCCGGTCATAGCCGCGAGCTGCCATCTGCGGGATCATCAGGCCGCCGACCGCCGAAGCGTCGGCCACCGCAGAACCGGAAATGCCACCGAACAGGGTCGAAGCGACCACGTTGACCTGGCCGAGGCCACCCCGCATGTGGCCAACCAGGCCGGCCGCAAAGCGGATCAGCCGAGTGGCGATACCGCCGCGTACCATCAGGTCGCCTGCGAAGATGAAGAACGGGATCGCCATCATGGCAAACACGTTCATGCCGGAATTCATCTGCTGGAAGACGACGATCGGGGGCAGGCCGATATAGAGCACTGTCGCGAAGGATGCGATGCCGAGGCAAAATGCGATCGGCATCCCGATGATCATCAGAAAGGTGAAGGCGCCGAAAAGAATAGTATAGGCCATTATGCGGCCTCCTGCACAAGTACGTCCGCTGCGATTTCCTCGCCGATCGCGACGTCGATGAAACGTTCGAGTGAAAAGATCGATATCATTGCGCCACCGACGATCATCGGAAAGAAATCCGTACCGCCAGGCCATCCGAGAACGGGGATGCGCGCCGTCCATGTCCCGATCGCCAGAAGCGACGAGTAATAGGCCATGCCGATGCCAAACAGCACGATCAGTCCGAGGCTGAGCAGGTCCATGGCCCGCTGGATGGCCGGCGGCATGATGTAGCGAACAACGTCGAGCCCGAGATGGACGCTTTCGCGAACACCGACCGCAGCGCCAAGCATGATGAACCAGGACATCAGATAGAGCGACAACGGCTCCGACCAGCTGGGACTATCGTTGAGAATATAACGGCTGAAAACCTGCCAGCCGACGATCAGGGTCATCGAGACCATGCCGATACCGGCGATCCACAATGATGATCGGCTGATCATGCTAAGAACAGGTCTTATCGCCTGCATGAAATTTCGCATTGTCCCGTCCTCCAAAGCCCGACACGTTCCCCGATGTCGGAAAAGCACAGCCGACCCCGGTGTGGCGGGGCCGGCCGATCAGGGCTGTCAGTTGACGGCCTGGATTTCTTCCAACAGGCTCTTCATCTTCGCGTCGGTCACGAACTTGTCGTAGACTGGCTTCATCGCGGCCGAGAACTCGTCCTTGTTGACGGTAATGACCTTGACGCCGCCGGCGCGGACCTTTTCTTCCGAAGACTTTTCGCGGGCAGCCCACAGTTCGCGCATCTTGACGACACTGTCCTTCGCGGCCTGGCGGATGACCTTCTGGTCATCGGGCGTCAGCTTGTCCCAGGAGACTTTCGACATGACCAGAATTTCCGGGTTCATCGAATGCTGGGTCAGCGAATAGTTCTTGGCGACCTCGTAATGACGGGCCGATTCGTAGGACGGCCAGTTGTTTTCAGCACCGTCGACAACGCCGGTTTCCAGCGACGAGTAGACTTCGCCCATCGGCATTGGCGTCGGGTTGGCACCGAAGGCCTGCATCATCGCGATCCAGAGGTCGGACTGCTGGACGCGGATCTTCATGCCCTTGAGGTCGGCCAGTTTTTCGACCGGCTTCTTGGTAGTGTAGAAGGAGCGCGCGCCGCTGTCGTAGTAGGCCAGACCGATCAGGCCGTGCGGTTCGAAGGCGGCAAGGATCTTGTCGCCGATCGGGCCGTCTACGACCTTATGCATGTGGTCGGTCGAGCGGAACAGGAAGGGCAGGCCAAGAACGACCGTCTCGGGGATGAGGTTGTTGAACGGCGCGGCATTGACGCGGTTCATGTCGATGACGCCGAAACGGGTCTGCTCGATCGTGTCCTTCTCGCCGCCGAGAACCGAGTTGTTCATCACCTGCACGCCGATGCGGCCGCTGGTGCGTTCCTTGACGAGGTCTCCCATGTATTTGACTGCTTCGACAGTCGGATAGCCATCAGGATGGATATCGGCAGAGCGCAGGGTGATATCCTGCGCGCGGACGCTGGTATGGGCCGTGGTGGTGGCCAGCGCCAGGCAAAATGCGAGCCCGAGGGCTTTCGTCAGTTTCATGTCTTCCTCCTCCAAAAAGCCGTCGCCTCCACGCGCCGGCGGTGATTAAATTTATTTGGTCGATGCACTCCAGTCCGGAAGGCCAAACAGCTGTTCCGGGTTCTTCACGAGCGCCAGCTCAAGCGCTCCTTCGTCCGCCAGCCAGCTTAGAACCGTGTCGGTCAACGCGACGTCGTCCGGATAGTCCTTCTGCTCGCGTGCAAGGTTGTGCGGCCAGTTGCTGCCCCAGACGATGCGTTCAGGCGCATAGGCTGCGATGTCGCGCGAGAAGGCCGCGACATCGGCATAATCAGGTGCGCCGGACTTCGAGGACTCGTAGACGCCTGCGAACTTGAACCAGCATCTGCCGATATCCATCAGTCGCTTCAGCGCTGCGATCTCCGGGCCCTCTGGCGTTGCGCCGGAGAAGAACTTGCCGTGATGGTCGAACACCCAGCGGCTCTTGAGTTTGGCAAGGCGTGGCTCATGCTCGAGGATATTGCTGCCGTCGAACTGGACTGCGAGCATCCAGCCGCGGGCGGCAGCCTTGGCGTCGAGTGCTTCGAGCGCCGAAAGGTCCACGGCACCGCCGGGCAGATCCATGATGCGCAGGCCGACGATACCGGCCTCAGCGAGCTGGTCGAGTTCGCCATCGGAGGCATCACCCGCGACTGCAGCGACGCCACGGGCAACACCGCCCATTTCCTTCAGGCAGGCGACCAGGTTGGTGTTGTCGCGCTGGTGGGCATTGCCCTGCGTGATTACGACACGATCGATGCCGAGCCATGCCATGAACTGGCGATACTGCTCCGCATCGGGGAGAGTTCCGACTGGCAGGCCTGGGCCGCCGGGCTGCGATGGGAAACCCGGCAGGTACATATGCATCTGCGAGTCGACTGCGCCCGCCGGCAGTTTGGTCGTTGGCGCGTCTCCGGAGAGCGGACGAACAAGCATCAGACGTCTCCCGACTTCGGTTCAGGCATTTTGAATTCCTTGAGCGCATCGCGGTTGATCTCGATCCCGAGACCAGGGCCATCGGGGATCTGCACCACGCCGTGCCGATGTTCGATCGGTGTTTTGATCACTGCCTGGCGGAAAGGGTTGTCGGTGCGGTCGAATTCGAGAATGGGTTCGATCGGATTGACACGAACCGGGCTCGGGATCATCGCCGCCATGAACTGCAGGGCGGCGGCGATATGGACGGCCGTGCCCCAGACATGCGGTACAACGCGGATACCATGGAGCGCTGCGAGATCGGCAACGCGCTTGGCTTCTGTAAACCCGCCGACGCCGGCAAGATCCGGCTGGAGAATGTCAACGGCGCGGGTTTCCACCGGCTCGCGCATGCCCCATCGGCTGTGCCACGTTTCACCGCCGGCAACCGGGATCGGCTGGCGGGCGCGGACTTCGCGGTAGGCGGAGAGTTGTTCCGGCACGACGGGCTCTTCGAACCAGTCGATATCGTATTGTGCCGCCGCGTTGCCGAGTTTGACGGCTTCGATGGTGTCATAGCCGTGGTTGGCGTCGATCATCAGCCGCATTTCGGGACCGGCTGCTTCCCGCACGGCGCGGATGACGCGAAGGTCTTCCTCGACGCCGAAGCCGATCTTGATCTTCGTCGCGTGGAAACCTTCGTCGCGGTAGCGGGCCACATCGCGGGCATTGTCTTCGACGCGGTCGACGCCGTCGCGCTTGAAGCTGCCGGTGGCATAGGCCTTGACGCTTTCGCGAAAACGGCCTCCGAGCAGGATCGAGATCGGCACGCCGAAATGCTTGCCCTTGATGTCCCAGAGCGCGATGTCGATGCCCGAGAGAGCAGTCACGGCAAGGCCGCGCTGGCCCTGGTCACGCAATGCGTTATAGAGCTTCGCCCAGATCTTTTCGGTTTCCAGCGGATTTTCGCCGATCAGCCAGTTTGTATAGGCCGCCACCACAGCTGCGTTGGGCCGGGCCGGGCCGAGGCATTCGCCCCAGCCAATGGTTCCGTCGTCGCACTCGATCTCGACCAGGATATGGGCGCGGCGATCGAAGCGCATCGAGGCGCTTTCGAAGGCGACATCCAGCCTGTGTTCAAGAAGGTGGGTGCGGACCGCAGCGATCTTCATGGGTTCACCGCTTCTGATCGCCGATGAGCTTCAGCAGGATCTGCTCTTCTTCTTCCGTCAGGTCATCGAGCGGTGGGCGGACCTTGCCGGCATCGAAACCCTGCAGACGCACGCCGGCCTTGATGGCCGAGACGGCATAACCCTTGCGGCGGCCGCGAAGCGCCATGAAGGGGTAGAAGAATTGGGTGAGGATCTGTTCGCAGCGGGTGCGATTGCCGGCCCGCAGCGCCTTGTAGAACTCGACCGCAAGACCTGGGACGAAGTTGAAGACGGCAGACGAATAGGTGGTGAAACCGGCGCCGAGATAGGCTTCGGCGAACAGTTCCGCCGTCGGCATGCCGCCGAGATACATCAGCCGGTCGCCCATCGTGGCCGTGATCTGGCGCACGAGGCCGATATCGCCGGTGCCGTCCTTGAAGCCGATCAGGTTGGGGCATTCGTCGCAGAGACGCTGCAGCGTGTCGACCTGAAGCACGGAATTGTCGCGGTTATAGACCATGACGCCGATGCCGACCGACTGGCAGATCGCCTTCACATGCTTGTACAGGCCTTCCTGCGGCGCATCGATCATGTAGTGGGGAAGAAGCAGAATGCCGTCCGCGCCTGCTTTCTCGACCTTCTTTGCAAGATCGACGCCCACATGCGTGCCGAAGCCGCAGCCCGACACGATCGCGGTCTTGCCGGACGCTTCCTTGGCGGATTTCACGATGGCTGGAATTTCATCGGGGGCAAGCGAGAAAAACTCTCCGGTGCCGCCGGCGGCAAAGAGAACGGGCGCCTCGAAGCCGGAAAGCCACTCGATATGACGCTGATAACTTTCAGGCTGAAACTGGCCCTCGGCATCGAAATGGGTCACAGGGAACGACAGCAGGCCAGCGCCGAGCGCTGCCTTGATCTCTTCAGGCGTCATGTAGTGTTATCCTCTCAGTGTCTCCTCCAGACAATGTTGTCGTACATGTATGATGAATTTGTGTCAACACGTCATCTGACAGATTGGCGAACTTCGCGCAGGAGCGTCCGGTAGCGCAGTTGCGCGCCGCGCAGATGGCTGCGCATGGCCTGCCTTGCGCCTTCTTCGTCGCCTTCCGAAATTGCTACGACGATCGCGTCATGCTCCTTGTCGAGAAGGGCGATATAGGCCGCCTGATCGGATTCGGAATCGTCCGGACGCAGGGCCGCACGGGGGATCAGCCGCTTGCCGATCATGGTCAGGAACTCGCGGAAACGTGGGTTGTTGGTCGCTTCTGCAATGGCGAGATGCAGTGCAAAATCCGCCTCGCTGGTCGGCTTGTCTGCCTCGAGACAGGCGCGGACGGCGTGGTGGTGTTCGAAGATGCTTTCTTCCTGCGCGGGCGAGCGACGCACCGCTGCAAGGCCTGCAGCCTCCACTTCGACGGCGGTTCTGAGCTCCAGGAGCTCGATCATCGAGGACACCTGAGCAAGATCGATATTGTTGAGCGAGAGCATCGTGGGCTGGGTGTTTTGCCGTGGTTCCAGCACGAAGACGCCGGCACCCTGGCGTGCTTCCACAAGACGGTCGGCGCGCAATGCGGCGATCGCCTCGCGCACGACGGTTCGGCTGACGCCGTGGGTTTCGGTCAGCTGCGCCTCGCTCGGCAGCCGAGCGCCCACGGTAAACTGGCCGGCGGCGATCGCCTGGCGCAATGTATCCGTCAGCTGAGACACCAGCGTTCCTGCACCCTTTGCCGGCTCCAGCCGCGTCTCTCCAGCCATTCGTCTCTCCTTGCGCTCTCGTTATCTGCTCCCGTTAACCTGTATGATAAGTCGCCTTCGTTGTCACGGCTTTTGCTTATGGAGCCTTTGCGGCAGTTGAAAGCGGCCGCACTTGTCTCTAGGTTGCGGCATTGATTTCAGATGTCGGGTGATGAGTGCGCGAGAGAGTTCGGTGTATCGGTCTGTTGTGTGCTCTTAGTCTCTGGCCGGCGGCAGCCCAGGCGCAGTGGAAGCCGGTGGAGCAGGTGAAGACCTATCCGGTCAAAGGCACGTCCGGCATCGAGCTCTACTCCTCGATCGGCGAAAACGGCCCCAAGGTCGGCAGCCAGGTTCGGGCGATCGCCCATACGGATTTCAAGCTGACCTGGTCGCGCAAATACGAGCCGCAGCCCGACGGCGCCTGCACGCTGGTTTCGGCACGCCCCAACATCGTCATCATCTACACGCTGCCAAAGCTTGTCTCGAAACTGTCGCCAGCGCTTCAGCAGAAATGGGACGCGTTTACTGACGGCGTGCGCCGGCATGAGCGGGTCCACGGCGCGATGATCGAGGATCTCGTGCGCCAGATCGAGGCGGCCAGTATCGGGCTTTCGGTGCCTAGCGATCCGAAATGCACCAAGGTGCGGGCTGAACTGCAGAGCAAGATCGCCGTCATCTTTCCCGCCCATCAGCAACGCAACCGGGATTTCGACAAGGTGGAACTCGGCGATGGCGGCAATGTGCAGCAGCTGATCCTCCAGCTCGTCAACGAGCGCTAGAGACAGGCGAATTTTTCAAAGGAAGCTTTCAATGACGCAGGTTCTTTCCGCTGGTGATGTCGATGCCGAGGCTCTGATCGAGGAGCTGAAAGAGTGGGTGCGGATCGAGACACCCTCCGGCAATGCGGCGGCGGTGAACCGTCTGGTTGATCGCGTCGAAGCAATCGCGGAAAAGGCCGGGCTTTCCGTCGAACGGCTGCCGGGTACGCTAGGTTTCGGCGATATTCTGGCGGTCCGATCGCCCCGGCAGGCCGGGAGCAACGAGAAATCGGTTCTCGTTCTCGCCCATCTGGATACGGTCCATGCGATCGGCGTGATCGATAACCAGCTCCCACTCCGCCAGGACGGCGACAAGCTCTACGGACCCGGCATCTACGACATGAAGTCCGGTGCGCTGATGGCGCTGGAGGCGTTGAAGATCGCGGTTGCAAAGGGCAGCAGAATGCCGGTCGATCTCGTTTTCGTGCCGGACGAAGAGGTCGGAAGCTTTTCGTCGCGGGCCTTCATGGAGGAATGCGCGCGCAGCGCCGGTTATACGCTGGTGGTGGAACCGGCGCGCGACGGCGGCAAGATCGTCATCGCCCGCAAGGGTGTGGCGATGTACGATATCGTCGTGCGTGGCCGGGCCTCGCATGCGGGCACACGGCCACAGGACGGACGAAGCGCCGTGCGGGCGGCAGCAAGGCTTGTGCTCGATCTGGAGGCGCTGAACGACGCAGGGCGCGGCATCACCGTCACGGTCGGAACGATCAGCGGCGGCACCGGCCGCAATACGGTGCCGGCGGAATGCCGCATGCAGGTGGATGTGCGCGTGCCCGACGATGCGGCCGCCAATGAGGTCACCGCCAAGATCGCCGCCATTCAGCCGGTTGATGCGGATATTACGTTTGAGATCAATGGACAGATGAACCGGCCGCCATTCGCGCAGTCGGATGCGGGGCGGAGACTGTTCGATAGCGCAGCGAAGGTCGCAACGGATCTGGGCATCGCGCTGGAGGGCGTCACGACCGGCGGCGGTTCCGACGGCAATTTCACCGCAGCGCTTGGCGTGCCCACGCTCGATGGCCTGGGCGCTGATGGCGCAGGAGCGCATACGTTCGAAGAGTATATTTTGCTGTCGAGCGTTGCGCCGCGGACGGCCCTCTTGGCCAACCTGATGATTTCGCTCGAGACCGAAGCCTGACGGGTGCCGCTTTGTGAACGGTGCGGCACCGGCCGCACCCATCACGGCATCTTTTCATCGTCCAGAAATTGCGTCCATATGGCTGATATCGAAGACCAATCGGGAATTCCGACATGACCAGCGGCCTGCACCACATCACCGCCATCACCCGCAAGATACAGGCGAATGTCGACTTCTATGTCGGCTTCCTCGGATTGCGGCTGGTAAAGCGCACCGCCGGTTTCGAGGATGCGCAGCAGTTGCATCTGTTTTACGGCGACGGTGCCGCATCGCCCGGATCGATCGTGACGTTTCTCGCCTGGGAAGATGGATCGCTCGGTCGGGTCGGGCATGGGGCGCCGAGCGAGATCAGCCTGGAGATTTCGCCGGAAGCGATCGGCTTCTGGCTGACGAGGGCCCTCCAATATAACATCAAGCTATCCGGGCCTGCGCAGGAATTCGGCCAGCCCGTGCTGCGGCTGACGGATCCGGACGGTATCATCGTCAAGCTCGTCGGCGTCGAGGAGACGGGACCCTGGGTCTGGTGGCCGGATGGCGGTATCGCCGAAGAAAACGCAGTCCGCAGGCTTTACGGCGCGACGATTCTTTCCGAGAAGCCCCAGGAGACCGCTGAATTCCTTGTGGTTCATATGGGGTTGGCTGTCGGAAGCCGGGAAGGCAACATCCAGCGTCTGGTCTCGGATGCGCATGATATCGTCGATGTCCGCGATGCATCGGGTTTCTGGATGTCGGCGCCGGGCACGGGCGCGATCGATCATATCGCGTTTCGCGCCACCGATCGCGCGGCGGTCGAAGCGGTGCATGCAGAGCTTGCTGCTGCCGATGCGGGCGAGATGAACATCCACGACCGGCAGTATTTCCATTCGCTCTACGTGCGCGAGCCCGGAGGTTCGCTGATCGAATTTGCCTCGGACGGGCCGGGTTTTGCCACCGATGAAACTGTCGAGACGCTGGGACGCCAGCTGTTCATTCCGAACCATTTCAAGGGGGATCGCGAGGCGCTGAAGGTGATGCTGCCGCAGTTCGGTCTGCCGGGCGAGGAACGCGTCATCTACCGCGACCTGCCGTTCGTGCATCGGGTCCACATGCCTGACAACTGGGACGGCACGACGCTGGTGCTGATGCACGGCACCGGCGCCAACGAAACGGCGCTGCTGCCGCTCGGACGCAAGGTGGCACCCAACGCCCTGTTGATCGGTCTGCGCGGCCGCTCGCTGGACGAGGGCTATCCGCGCTTTTTCCGCAGGCTCAGCCAGACGACCTTCGACCAGAAGGAAATCGCATCGGAAGTGGAGGCTTTCGTCGGGTTCATCGAGGATATCGGTCCGGCCTATGGCGCGGATCCGGCGCGCACCGCGTTCCTCGGCTATTCCAACGGCGGCAACATGATTGGTGCGACGATGCAGCTTTACCCGGAGGTCATCCGCAGAGCGGTGCTGCTGCGCTCGATGAACGTGCTCGAAGACCGACCCGTCGTTGATCTTTCCGGGGCAGAGGTCCTGTCACTCAGCGCCACCAACGATTTTTACGGCCCACTTGCCGGCGAGATCGAGGACAGGCTACGGACGGCCGGGGCCGACGTGACGGCCCGGGTACTCGATGCCAATCATGGCCTCGACGCGGAAGACGAGGTCATCGTGCACGAATGGCTCAAGGAGCGGATTGGTTGACAGGTAACGTGTTCACGACCGGAAACGTCAAGCCGGTATTCTGTGCCGATATCGGCGGTTCGTTCATCAAGTTCGCGGTGTCGCCGAAGCCTGGCGTCATCGAGCCTCTGGAGCGGGTTCCAACACCCGCTTCCGACTGGGATGCGTTCGTGGCAGCGCTGTCTGACCTGATCGCGCGGCATGCCCATCGGGTTGAAGACAATGACTCGACGCCGCTGGCGTTGTCGATCACCGGGATCGTCGATCCCAAGACCGGCGTTTCGATTGCCGCCAACATTCCCTGCATCACAGGACGTCCCGTGGCGGCGAAACTTTCCGCGCGGCTCGGAAGGCCGGTCGTTGCGGCCAACGACGCCGATTGTCTGACGCTTGCAGAAGCCAGTGAAGGTGCCGGCAAGGGCCATGATGTCGTGTTCTGCGCCATCATCGGCACCGGGATCGGCGGTGGTCTGGCGATCGATGGCAAGCTGGTGCGCGGTGCGGGCGGCGTGACCGGCGAATGGGGCCATGGGCCGATCGTCAATACGACCGTCGAGATTGCCGGCGAGACGATCCACATTCCGCGCCTGGCCTGCGGTTGCGGCCAGTCCGGCTGTGCCGATACGGTCGGCGGCGCACGCGGGATAGAGCGTATCGACGGCCTGCTCCACGAGAGAGCCGAGACCAGTCACACGATCATTGAAGACTGGCAGGCCGGCGATGCGTTGGCGGAAAAGACGATCGCCGTCTGGCTGGAACTGATTGCCGATCCCCTGGCGCTCGCGGTCAACACGACAGGGGCGTCGGTCGTGCCCGTCGGAGGGGGACTGGCCTCCGTTCCGGCACTGATCGACCTGCTGGACGGAGCAGTGCGCAAACGCATCCTCAACCGGATAAGTCACCCATTGGTGATCCCGGCGCTTCGGCAGGCGGATGGTGGGCTGGTCGGGGCAGCGGTGCTCGGCCGGCAGGAGGGCTGATGGCGATGCGGATCACGCTCGAAGTCTGTGTCGATACGCCTGAGGGGTTCGAGGCGGCTGTGGCAGGCGGGGCCGACCGGATCGAACTCTGCGCGGCGCTCGATCTGGGCGGACTGACGCCGTCGCCGGGGCTGATGGCACTGGCGGCGAAAGCGTCGACCCCGGTCTATGCGATGATCCGACCGAGGGCAGGGAATTTCGTCTTCGGTCTCGGTGACGAGGCGGCCATGCTCGGCGATATCGACGCTGTGCGGTCCGCCGGGTTGGCGGGTGTGGTGATCGGTGCGAATCTGGCCGACGGCCGTCTCGATGTGGCGCTGCTCGAACGCCTGATGCGACGTGCTGACGGTCTCGGTGTGACTCTGCACCGTGCCTTCGATCTGGTGCCGGATCCGGTTGAGGCCCTCGACGTGGCGATGACGCTCGGCGTTGAGCGCATCCTGACGTCCGGGCTGGTTCCGCGCGCCATAGACGGCGTGAACCTGTTGAAGCAACTGGTCGATCAAGCCGGGACACGGTTGTCGATCATGCCGGGCAGCGGGGTCACGCCGGCAAACGTTTTCGAATTGTTGAACTGCACCGGTGCCCGCGAGGTCCACGGCTCCTGCCGCGCTGTTCTCAAGCGCGGTGACGGCAGGGCTGTCGAGTTCGGTTTTGAAGCTAACCAGTCATACCGGACAAGCGAAGTCATCGTGCGCAAGATGCGGACTATATTGGATGGTGTCGGCAGCTGAGGGTTCGCTCAGCCTCAGGCGCAGAGGCTGGCGAGGGCCTTGAAGTCCTGGATCTGCACGCAGCGGACGCTTTGCAGTTTGATCAGGTTGGATGCGCGCAGCTTTGCGAACACACGCGAAACGGTTTCGATCGTCAGGCCGAGATAATCCGCGATGTCGAGTCTCGACATCGGCAGGTCGAAATGGTCGAGATTGCCCTGGCGGTTGGCCATGTCCAGCAGGAAGCCGGCGATGCGCTCCACCGCGGTCTGGCGACCGATGACCGCCAGGTGCTCCTGGGCGCGCAGCATGCCGCGCAAGGCGAGCTTCAGAATGTCGTCGCCACTGCCGGGCTGGGAAAAGCTGCGCAGTCCCGTCGGAACGATCGCTTCCGCGAAAAAGGCATGCGTGCGGTCGGCTTCAAACCCAAAGGTCTCGCCGGCAAGGTAGAAGCCGATGACCTGACGGCGGCCATCGGACAGCAGCCGATGGAGGCGGACGGCGCCGAATTCGACCTCGTAGAACGTGCCGGATTTCTCGCCGGGCGTGTAGATTTCCTTGCCGCCGGCATAGGTCTGGACCTGGGTAACCCGGGTGACTGGTGCGGAGGAACACGGAAACGCGATCGGCGTTGCGTTTAGCATCTTTGCCTGGGCGTTCGCGACCGGAGCGTTCACGGCTCTTCCTCCAAGTGATCAGAGCTAGGATGCCGCAAGCCACTCGTCGGCGATATTGAGGTGTCTCCCTACGGAGTTCTACGTAGCAACCGGTGCTGGCGTGGCGTGGCTCAGATGGGCGAAATCCCTCACCATCCGCAGGAGTTCGGCACCATCGAACGGCTTTATCAGGATGCGCGCCGTGTTTTTGGATGGGATCGGCGTCATTCCGTCTGCCAGCATGATGAAACGGCTGGGAGAGTCGAGAAGCTTGTGCTGGGCGTCGAGGTTGCCGTGGACTTCGTGGGAGTCGATGATCGTGCACGCTGACGAGGCTGCCGAAGCGTGGCCCGCGCACCAGCTTTCATAGGAGAGGACCTGAAAACCTTCGACCTCCAGCGCGAACGCCAGCGACTGTCTAAGCCCGGCATCCGGAGCGATCACTGCAATAGTGGTCGAGGGTGACAACACGTGGACTATCCAGGATCCGGGGGGCGCTAGGGCGACATTGGACGCCGATTGTAATATGCGCGCCACGCCCCAAGCGGACTTTGCGTTAGATCAAGAAGTTGCAATTAAATCGCGGATTGTCCGTTTGTTCAGGTTCGGCGTCACTCCTGGTCGAATCCGGCCGCCATGGTCATCCGAACCAACTGCGGCAGGCTGCGCGCCCGCATCTTGGCCATCACGTTGGCGCGGTGGACTTCAACCGTCCGGGGGCTGATGTCGAGATCGTAGGCGATCGACTTGTTCGGCAAGCCGGCAACGACTGCCAGAAGGACCTGGCGCTCGCGATCGCTAAGCGACTGGAGGCGGCTCAACACTTCCTGCACCTCGGTCACTTCCGTCGGCTTTTCGACGAGAAGCTTGGCAGCCCGCTCGATTGCTTCGATGATGGTCGTATCGTCGAACGGTTTTTCGATGAAATCGACAGCGCCAGCCTTCATTGCTTCCACTGCCATCGCCACGTCGCCGTGGCCGGTTATGAAGATCACAGGCATCCGTATCTTCTGGGCGGCGAGCGACCTGATCAGCTCGAGTCCCCCGATATCGGGCATCCTGAGGTCGCTGATGAGCAGGGCGTTGCGAGTTCCGGGCGCAAATTTCAGGAAGGCCGTCGCGCTTTCATGCACGCGCACGGCAAATCCGTTCATCGTCAGCATGAAGGCGAGCGACTTGCGCACCGGCTCCTCATCGTCGACGATATGCACCACGTAGTCAGCGGTCGGCATTCTCTTCGTCCTCCTTGTACAACGGCAGCGTGAACCGGAACGTGGCACCTCCGGCGACATTTCGGGTGACCACCATCTCACCGTCATGGGCTTCGATAATACGTTTGCATATCGAAAGTCCGATTCCCATACCACCCGCCTTGGTCGTCACGAATGGCTTGAACAATTGGGCCTCGATCTCCTCCGCAATCCCGGGGCCTGTGTCTTCGACGACCACGGCCACGTGCTCGTCGTCCTGGACCAGCGTGCGGATCGTGAGCTCTCTCCGCTCACTGTCGCGCATCGCTTCGATTGCGTTGCGCATCAGATTGGTCAGGACCTGCTGGATCTGGATCTTGTCAGCGACGACGATTTCCGGGCCGTCGTTGAATTCGAACATCGTCCGCACGCCGTTTTCCCGAGAGCCGACCAAGGCCAGAGCCGCGGCTTCTTCAATCAGCCGGCGGATGTTGTGGGGTGCTTTTTCCGTTTCGCCCTTCGTCACGAATTCGCGCAGGTGCTTGATGATCTGCCCGGCGCGGAGCGATTGGTTGCCGGCTTCCTTCAGCGCGTCTCGCAATCGCGACGCCATGTCGTCGTCCATGTCCCGCAGGAGTCTTGCGCAGCCGTGGACATAATTCGCGATGGCCGAAAGCGGTTGGTTCAGTTCATGGGCAAGGGTCGAGGCCATTTCACCCATCTCGTTCAGTCGCGCGAGACGGGCAACTTCACCCTGCATTTCCTGCAATCGTGCCGCCGATTCGGCGCGTTCGGTGAGATCTCGCACGAAGCCGGTATAGAAGGTCTCGCCACCCGACCGGGTTTCGCCAACGGCAAGCTTCATCGGGAAGGTGGAGCCATCCTTGCGGCGGCCGACCACGACGCGATCCCGTCCGATAATCCGCTTCTCGCCGGTGCGCGCGTAGCGCTCGAGATAGCCGTCATGCTCCCTGTGGTAGGGCTCCGGCATGAGGATACGCAGGTTGCGTCCGACGACCTCGTCTTCCGTATATCCGAACTGGCGAACGGCCGCGGAATTGAAGGAGACGATGATGCCCTCCTTGGTAATGACGATGGTGGCATCGAGCACGGTGTCGAGGATCGATCGCAGATGCGCCTCGCGAACCTCGGCCTTGGCCTGGGTCTTTGCGATGATGATCCGGGCGATATGCAGGACCTTGCCGGTGACGGCGATTGCCAGGCTGGTCAGAGCGACCACTCTCAGTTCCGCCGAGGTCGCGCTGACGGGTGACAGTTCCTTCAACGCCCAGACACCGATTACGGAGAGGACTGCAGCGACCACACCCGGTCTCAAGCCTCCGATGACGGAGGCGAAGATGATCGACGGCACGAAAAAGAAGTAGATTCCCTTGCCGTTCATGGGAACGGACAGAGCCAGACGAATTGCAAAGCCGACCAGGAAGCCGACCACAGCAAGGAGATAGACCTCACCGCGGGTGAAATCACGTTTCTGAATGAACTGTACGAAGCGTTCGGTGCGCCCGGTCATTTCGCTTAGGATCATCGCTCATCCTACTGAAAAGGCGATCGACAGGCGCGCGGAGAGACGGGCGCGGATGTCTTGAACGCGTTGTAGCACAGGCTTAAATGCAGCGTCCAACGGGCAAATCGGGGAGGGGTCTTCATACACATGCTTTTCACCATATGTCAGAGAAACCGCGCATTCGCTCCGGAACCCTGTTCATCCCGGCGTGCAATTGGTCGGCAAACCCGATAAGGCTGGGCCTTGGCCTAAACATTCCGCTAGGTTATCAACCAGAATCAGACTGGTAACACACACGCAGCCATGGCTGCTGCCGGAGAATTTGATATGTCGACCGTAGCCGCCGAAGCAAATGAAGGGCGCGCCGCACCGATCAAGGTTTTGTTCGTAGAAGACGAAGCCCTGATCCGCATCTCTACAGCCGATTTCCTGCAGGACGCCGGCATGGGCGTCGTCGAAGCCGGCACAGCGGGTGAGGCGCTAGGCCTTGCCTCCGAGCAGCCGGTCGATATCCTGGTTACCGACGTGCATCTGCCCGACATGACAGGCCTGCAACTGACCATCAAACTCCGCGCGCAATTTCCGGATCTCCCGGTCATCTTCGCGACGGGCGATCGCAATGTCGAAGGCGCCGAAGGCCTGTCGCGTTCGGGCCTGGTGACCAAGCCCTATGACTACGACAGCCTGGTTTCGCTGATCCGCTCGATGGTCGCTGGCGGCTGACTGTCAGAACCGGCCGTCAGATCCGGCCGTCCGCCTCCACAATCATCTTCGTCAGGCTGCCATCCGCCGGGAACAGCGGGATGAGGCACGCCTGCAGCGCGTGATAGATATCGCCCTTGCCGGGAAACAGGGTGTTCGCCGGGACGAGATCTTCCGTGAGCTCCTCGTGCCAGCCGCCGTTCTTGTGGTCGATGAACTTGTTGGCGATTGTGCCCCAGATCAGCCTGTAGCTGTCTTCGTAGAAGCTATCTGCCGGCAGATGCTGGTTGATGAAATGCGCAGCAGCTGCGCCCTCGCACATCGGCCACCACAGCTTGTTCGTCTTGGCGGGCTTGTCGTCCCAATCCAGCGTGTAGAAGAAGCCGCCTTTTTCCTTGTCCCAGCCGAGTGACATGGCCTGCACGAACAGGTTCTTTGCCGCATCCGGCATCCAGGCGTGCTTCTTGTCGCCGAGCGTCCACAGTTGCAGCGTCAGTCTTGCCCATTCCAGCCAGTGGCCGGGCGTCGTGCCGGCCGGGCGGAACATCTCGTCACGGTGATAGTAATCCTTGTCGATCTGCCAGTCGGTATCGAAATGCTCGGCGACGCGGAAGCCGACGCTGCCGGCAAGGCGCCGGATGACGAGGTCTGCAATGCTTTCGGCCTTGTCGAGATAATGCCGTTCGCCGGTTGCCTCGAAGGCCGCCATCAGCGCTTCGGTCAGGTGCATGTTCGAGTTCTGGCCACGATAGCTGCCACCGTCGATCGGTGACCAGTCGGCCGCAAATTCTTCAGTAATGGCGCCGTGTTCGCTATCCCAGAATCGGGTTTCCAGCACGTCGGTGACGTCTGCCAGCATCGCGTCGGCAAGCGGATGGCCAACGACTTTTGCGGAGGATGCGGCGAGCAGCACAAACGCGTGGCCGTAACCCTGCTTGTTGCCATCCGCCGGGCCATCGTCGTTCATCGACCAGGCATAGCCTCCATGTGTCTGGTCGCGGTGACCGTTCCAGAGAAAATTCATGCCGTGATCGATCAGGTCGCCTGACCCCGGACGACCGAGCAGATAGGCGATCGAATAGCAGTGCACCATGCGGGCCGAGGCGTGAATGCCGCGAACGGGATTGTCCAGGGGGAGCGGGTTTCCGGTGGGGTCGAGATCGAAGAAGCCGCCCTTGGGGTTGATGGCTCGATGCTGGAAGAAGTCGAACAGGCCGTCAGCCTGTTGCAGCAGCCAGCGCCGGTGGTAAGGCAGATCGCTCCAGAATTTCGATACCTGGCCCACGTCGCTCATGCTTCTCTCCCTTTTGCTTTCGGCTTCAAGGCTATACCGTCAGGAGTATGGCCTGTCATCGACAATTCGTTTATTGCTCACGGCACAGAGGCTGGACATCATATAAACGCATCTTTATATGATTATGAATACGGTTTGATGCTGTTCAGGAGTGTGTCCCTTGTTTGATGAACTCTTCGGTCCCGAAGGCGACCGCCGCGACGGCGCGGAAATCCTTGCAGCCCTGAAAGCGGCCGCACGCGAACGCATTCTCGTGATAGATGGCGCCATGGGCACCCAGATCCAGGGGCTCGGCTTCAACGAAGACCATTTTCGTGGCGAACGCTTCATCGGTTGTGCCTGCCACCAGCAGGGCAATAACGACCTTCTGATTCTATCGCAGCCGCAGGCGATCGAGGATATTCACTATCGTTACGCCAAGGCCGGCGCCGATATTCTCGAAACCAACACGTTTTCCTCTACCCGTATCGCCCAGGCGGATTACGAGATGGAAGGCGCCGTCTACGATCTCAACCGCGATGGGGCACGCCTTGCCCGCCGCGCTGCGATCCGCGCCGAAAAGGAAGACGGCCGCCGGCGTTTTGTTGCCGGCGCCATCGGCCCGACCAACCGGACGGCCTCTATTTCCCCCGATGTCAACAATCCAGGCTACCGCGCTGTCTCCTTCGACGACCTGCGGATTGCCTATGGCGAGCAGATCAACGGTCTGATCGACGGCGGTGCCGACATCATCCTGATCGAAACGATCTTCGATACACTCAACGCCAAGGCGGCGATCTTTGCCTGCGAGGAGCGATTCGAGGCCAAGGGCATTCGCCTGCCGGTGATGATCTCGGGCACGATTACCGACTTGTCCGGCCGCACGCTGTCCGGCCAGACGCCGTCGGCGTTCTGGAACTCGGTGCGCCATTCCAACCCGTTCACGATCGGCCTCAATTGCGCGCTCGGTGCAGATGCGATGCGGCCGCATCTGCAGGAACTGTCGGGCGTTTCCGACACGTTCATCTGCGCCTATCCGAATGCCGGCCTGCCCAACGAGTTTGGCCAGTATGACGAGACGCCTGAGATGATGGCGAAGCAGGTCGAGGAATTCGCCCGCGAAGGTCTGGTCAACGTCGTCGGCGGCTGCTGCGGCTCGACGCCGGAGCATATCCGCGCGATTGCCGATGCCGTCTCCAAGCACAAGCCGCGCGAGATCCCGGAGCACTCGCCGTTCATGTCGCTGTCGGGCCTCGAGCCCTTCACGCTGACCAAGGACATTCCGTTCGTGAATGTCGGCGAACGCACCAACGTCACCGGTTCGGCCAAATTCCGCAAGCTGATCACTGCCGGCGATTATGCGGCAGCGCTGGTCGTTGCCCGCGACCAGGTCGAGAACGGCGCGCAGGTCATCGACATCAACATGGACGAGGGCCTGATCGATTCGGGCCAGGCGATGATCGAGTTCCTCAACCTGATCGCCGCCGAGCCGGATATCGCCCGCGTTCCCGTCATGATCGACAGCTCGAAGTTCGAGATCATCGAAGGCGGACTGAAATGCGTTCAGGGCAAGCCGATCGTTAACTCGATCTCGCTGAAGGAAGGCGAGGAAAAGTTCCTGGCGCAGGCCAAGCTGATCCGCAATTACGGCGCAGCCGTCGTGGTGATGGCGTTCGACGAGACGGGGCAGGCGGATACCTATGACCGCAAGGTCGAGATCTGCAGCCGCGCCTACAAGATCCTGACCGAGCAGGCGGGCTTTCCGCCCGAGGATATCATCTTCGATCCGAACGTGTTTGCGGTGGCGACCGGGATCGAGGAACACAACAATTACGGCGTCGATTTCATCGAGGCGACGCGGACGATCCGCGAGCGCATGCCGCTGGTGCATATTTCCGGCGGCGTTTCGAACCTGTCCTTCTCGTTCCGCGGCAACGAGCCGGTGCGCGAGGCGATGCATGCCGTGTTCCTGTACCACGCCATCCAGGCGGGCATGGACATGGGCATCGTCAATGCCGGTCAGCTGGCGATCTACGAGAACATCGATCCGGAACTGCGCGAGGCCTGCGAGGACGTGGTGCTGAACCGCCGCGCCGACGGGACAGAGCGGCTGCTGGAAGTGGCCGAAAAGTATCGTGGCGGCCCCGGCAAGGAAGCAAGGGTCCAGGATCTGGCTTGGCGCGAACGCTCGGTGGAAGAGCGGCTGTCGCATGCGCTGGTCAACGGCATTACCGAATTTATCGACGCCGATACGGAAGAGGCGCGGCTGCAAGCCGCGCGTCCGCTGCACGTCATCGAGGGGCCGCTGATGGCCGGCATGAATGTGGTCGGCGATCTGTTCGGTTCGGGCAAGATGTTCCTGCCGCAGGTGGTGAAGTCCGCCCGCGTGATGAAACAGGCGGTTGCGGTGCTGCTGCCTTACATGGAAGAGGAAAAGCGCCTCAACGGCGGCGACCAGCGCAAGACCGCCGGCAAGATCCTGATGGCGACCGTCAAGGGCGACGTCCACGACATCGGCAAGAACATTGTCGGCGTCGTGCTCGCCTGCAACAATTACGAGATCGTCGATCTCGGCGTGATGGTACCGGCGACGAAGATCCTCGAAACGGCGATTGCCGAGCAGGTCGATATCATCGGTCTGTCGGGCCTGATCACGCCGTCGCTCGACGAAATGGTGCATGTGGCAGCCGAAATGGAGCGGCAGGGCTTCAACGTTCCGCTGCTGATCGGCGGTGCCACGACCAGCCGGGTTCATACGGCCGTCAAGATCCATCCGCGGTATGAGCGGGGCCAGGCCGTCTATGTTACGGATGCCTCGCGCGCCGTCGGCGTCGTCTCGGCGCTTCTGTCGCCGGACGCGAAGGATGGCTATGTCGAGACGATCCGCGGTGAATATGCCAAGGTTGCATCGGCGCATGCCCGTTCGGAAGCGGATAAGAAGCGGCTGCCGATCGAGCGCGCCCGTGCCAATGCCGAGAAGGTCGACTGGACATCCTACGATCCGAAGCCACCGCAGTTCTTCGGCACGAAAGTGTTCGAAGGCTATGATCTTGCGGAACTCGCGACCTATATCGACTGGACGCCGTTTTTCCAGACCTGGGAACTGAAGGGTCGCTATCCGGCCATTCTCGAAGACGAGAAGCAGGGCGAGGCCGCGCGTCATCTGTTTGCGGATGCGCAGGCGATGCTGGAGAAGATCATCGCGGAGAAGTGGTTCCGGCCCCAGGCCGTGATCGGCTTCTGGCCGGCCAACGCTGTTGGCGATGACATCAAGCTGTATACCGACGAGACGCGCAGCACGGAGCTCGAGACGCTGTTCACGCTGCGCCAGCAGCTTTCCAAGCGCGATGGCCGGCCGAATGTGGCGCTGTCGGATTTCGTCGCACCGGTTTCGAGCGGCAAGGCCGATTATGTCGGCGGCTTCGTTGTCACGGCCGGCATCGAGGAAGTGGCGATTGCCGAACGGTTCGAGCGGGCGAACGACGACTATTCGTCGATCCTGGTCAAAGCGCTCGCCGACCGGTTTGCGGAAGCGTTTGCCGAACGCATGCACCAGCGCGTGCGTCAGGAATACTGGGGCTATGCGCCGGATGAGACGCTCACGAGCGACGAGTTGATCCACGAGCAGTATGCCGGCATCCGTCCGGCACCCGGCTATCCGGCGCAACCCGACCATACGGAAAAGGAAACGCTGTTCAGACTGCTCGATGCCACCAAGGCGACGGGCGTGACGCTGACCGAGAGCTACGCGATGTGGCCGGGATCATCCGTCTCGGGCTTCTACATCGGCCATCCCGCCAGCTACTATTTCGGCGTTGCCAAGGTGGAACGGGACCAAGTCGAGGATTATGCATCCCGCAAGGGCATGCCGATCGAGGAAGTCGAGCGCTGGCTCGGGCCTGTGCTCAACTATATTCCGACCAATGTGGCGGCGGTGGAAGACGCCGCATAGGCGGTCTGCCGCCATGTTCACAGATTGAATCAAGAAGCCGGCAAGTTGAATCACTTGCCGGCTTCTTCCGTTTGATATTGCGGTCTTGTTAGCGATCAAGCATTCGCCACTCGCGGCGCGCTGCGCCTATTCCTTGACCACCAGCAGGTCGCTTGCGGCGAAACGCAGGGTCACTGTTTCGCCGGGCTGCGGCAGGACCTTGTCCGGTGCGTTGAACATGTCGAACGAGATCTGGTTGCCGCCCGCGGTGAACCTGGTGCGCACGACGGACCCTAGGAAATGTGTCGAGACGACGGTGCCGGTCAAAGCCGTATCGCCCGTGGCGCTCTTCGAAAGCGAACCAGCTTCAGGACGCAGCGCGATCGAAACGGTGTCGCCTTGGTTCAAGGCGCCGATCGGTTCGCGCAGCGTGATGATGTTGTCGCCGATGCGGATGGTGTTGGCGGCCGGATCTACGACGATCGCATCGATGATGTTGAGCGTGCCGACAAACGAGGCGACGAAACGGGTGGCCGGGCGGTTGTAGATCTCCGACGGCGTGCCGATCTGATCAGCGCGACCGGCGTTCATGACGACGATCCGATCCGAGATGGACAGTGCTTCCTCCTGATCGTGGGTGACGAACACTGTGGTGATGCCGAGCTTCCTCTGGATCTGACGGATTTCCTCACGCAGGGATACGCGGATCTTTGCGTCGAGGGCCGACAGCGGTTCATCCAGCAGCAGGACCTGCGGTTTCGGCGCGAGCGCACGCGCCAGCGCGACGCGCTGCTGCTGGCCGCCGGACATCTGGTACGGGTAGCGGTCGGCCAAATGTTCGAGGCCGATCAGCTTCAGCATTTCCTTCACGCGGGCGTCGATATCCGCCTTCGACATGCCGGCGACCTTGAGGCCGAAGGCGACGTTGTCGAACACGCTCATGTTGGGAAACAGGGCATAGGCCTGGAACACCATGCCGATATTGCGCTGGCTGGTTTTCAGGCCCGACTGGTTGCGGCCGTTGATGAAGATCGTGCCGTCGCTCGGGTTCTCGAACCCGGCGATCATCCTCAGAACCGTGGTCTTGCCGCAACCGGACGGTCCGAGAAAGGAGACGAATTCCCCTTTCTCGATCGCCATATGGAAGTCCTTGACGACCTGCGTCTGGCCGAAGCTTTTCTTGATACCGTCGAGAACGAGAAACGACATGAGGTGAAAATCCTTGAGGCGCAGTCCCTAAGCCCGGGAGGGTGCCATCTTGCTGAAACGGGAAACGAGCTGGAGCAGGCCCATCGAAAGCCAGGTGATTGCAAAGGCGATCACGGCGAGCGCCGAAGGCTCATAGGCCTTGTTGGCGCCCACGAGCTGGAGATAGGGACCGAATGCGGGTCGGTTGAGGAGGGCGGCCATGGTGAACTCGCCCATCACGATCGCGAAGGTGATGAAGGCGCCCGACAGCACGCCCGACATCACGTTCGGGAAGATGCAGCGAAACAGGATCGTCGGCCATTTGGCGCCAAGGATTTCCGCCGCTTCCGTGAGGGTTCGAACGTCGATGGTGCGCATCGCCGTATCGACCGAGCGATACATGTAGGGCAGCGACAGGGTGATGTAGGACATGACCAGAAGCACGTTGGTGCCGAAGGTAGAGCCGGTGAAGGGGATGTAGGACGACGAATTGTAGAGCCGGAGATATCCGAAGACGATGACGATTGCCGGGATGACCAGCGGCATCAACGTGATGAACTCCATCACCGGACGCATCTGCGGGACGCGTAGCCTGACCCAGTAGGCCGTCGGCACGATGAGCAGCATGCCGAAGATGATGGTGAGCAGCGCCATCAGCATGGAGAAGCCGAAGGTCGCGCGGAAGGCTGCATCCGAGAAGACCGAGTCGTAGGCATCGAACGAGTATTCGCCGCGCCGCATGCGCAGCGAGAATTCGAACGTGCCGAGCAGCGGCACGAAAAAGTAGATGACGCCTACGGCGATGGCGAGCCAGGCGAAGAACTTGGTCATCTTCATCTCGCGCATCCTCACTTCTGCCAGCGTTCGGCGCGCATGCGCAGCCAGATGTACAAGACGTTGGAGGCGCCGGTGATGACGATCATGCCGAGTGCCAGCGCATAGCCGAGGTTCGGATTGTGCAGTACGTCGCCGCGGATTTGCGCATAAAGCAGGATCGGCACGATGTTGAGCGAGGAGCCGGTCAGCGCATAGGCCGTGGCGATCGCGCCGAAGGCGTTGGCGAACAGAAGCAGGCTGGTGCCGAGGAGGCTTGGCCACAGGATCGGCATCGCCACCATGCGCCAGTACTGCCAGGTGGATGCGCCGAGGATCTCGGAGGCTTCACGCCACTCCTTCTTCAGACCGTCGAGTGCCGGGGTCAGGATCAGCACCATCAGCGGGATCTGGAAGAACATGTAGGTGAGGGTCAAGCCCACGAAGGAGAGGAGATTGAAGCCGGTCGAATAGAGATTGAAGCCGAACCAGTCGCGCATGAAGACGGTCACGAGCCCTGTGCGGCCGAGCGTGGCGATAAAGGCGAAGGCGAGGGGCACGCCGGCAAAGTTCGAGGCGACACCGGAGAAAGTCAGGAGGCTCGATCGGATCCAGGACGGCAGGCCACCAAGAACGATTGCCCAGGCGAGCGCAAAGCCGATGATCGCGCCACCGAGCGATGAGGCGAAGGAGACCTTGATCGAGATCCAGTAGGCCGAAAGGATTGTCGGCGTGAACAGGTCTGCGATATTCTTGAAGGTGAACGTTCCCTCGGGCGTGAAGAAGGCGCCGACGACGAGATAGAAAGTCGGGACGATCAGAAACATCAACGCGAAGATCATGAACGGCGCGACGCCGAGCCAATCGACGACGGTACGGCGGTCGATGAAGGACGATGATGCGGTGGACATGAATCCGGTGTTTCTGTCGGAGGAGGAAAAAGGCCTCCCCGCGCCCATGAAAGCGGAGCGGGAAGGCCGTCTAGGCTAGATTACTTGACGTTGGCGCCGACCACGGAATCCCACTTCGTGGTGATCGCGGTCTTGCCGGCAGCCTGCTCTTCGAGTGTCGGGAATACGGCCTTCTCATAGGACGCGGCCGGCGGCAGGGCGTCGAGCAGTGCCTTCGGGATCTTGTTGTTCTTGGCAAGATCGTTGAACCGGATCGGGTGGCAATAGCCCTTCAGCCAACCGAGCTGACCTTCGTCGGAATAGAGGTATTCCATCCACAGCTTGGCAGCGTTCGGATGCGGTGCGAAAGCGGAGATCGCCTGCACATAGACGCCCGCGACGACGCCCGACTGCGGAACGACGACTTCGTAAGGCGGGTTGCCCTTCAGGCTTTCGCCCCAGGACAGAGCGTTGTAGTCCCAGGCGATGATGATCGGGGTGGAGCCCTGTGCGAACGGGGCAGCCTTGCCGATGACCGGAACGAAGTTGCCGGCCTTGTTGAGTTCTGCGAAGAACTTCAGGCCTTCTTCGCCAGCCTTGGCGGCATCGCCCTTAGCGGCGGAGAGACCGGCAGCATAGACGCCCTGGACAGCCTGGTTGGCAGAGCGCGGGTCGCCGGCGAGTGCGACGGCGTTCGCGTAGTCGGACTTCAGAAGATCCTTCCAGTCCTTCGGCGATTCCTTGACGAGATCCTTGTTCACCATGAACGCGAGAACGCCGTAATAGTCGCCGTACCAGTAGCCTTCAGCATCCTTGGCTTCGGCCGGGATCGAGTCCCAGGTGGAAACCTTGTAAGGCTGGATCAGGCCTTCGGCCTTGGCGGACGGGCCGAAGGACAGACCAACGTCGATCACGTCAGGAGCCTGCGGGCCCTTGTTGCCCTTGTTGGCCTTGATGGCTTCGATTTCGTCGCCCGAGCTCGCGTCCGGGTTCAGTTCGTTGACTTCGATTCCGTACTTTGCCTTGAAGCCGGCGATCACGTCGCCGTAGCCGCACCAGCTGTGGGGCAGGGCGATGGTGGTCAGCGCGCCTTCCTTCTTGGCGGCGGCGATCAGTTCCGCGCTCGGCTCGGCTGCTGCAAGGCTGGTGGAAGCGATGAGGACTGCTGTCGTCAGAGACAGCAGACGATGGGCGTTCTTGAGCACGGGTGTCCTCCTGGGGTTGAGCGTCTCGGCGCGACTCGTAGAGCCATTGTGTGTATCGTATGTGACAGCGCGCATTCCAAGCGCATGCTAGAAATCAGGCCTGTATTTCAGGAATTTAGAAGATATCCTTCACCAATTGAATCCGTTTGTCCGGAGGGAACTGCGCTCGGACACGGCAATCGTGTTTGCCCTGTCATCACTGGTCAATCCTGCCGGTCATACGAAAGCCGTTCCCTCCGGTCTGCGCCGGTTTGTGACAGGATTAACCTTCGTTTCCAGGACCGAGTCAACGGGGCCTGTGGAGGAGATTTGAGATTACCGTTGACGACGCGGCGGAAGTGAAGAATTCTCGTCGTGGTTAACGCGTGTTCATACTTCACGAAATCGCTTCAAGACCGATGTCGGCGGGATCAAAGGACAGTCATCGCGTCCGGCACTGACTTCACGACCTAGACTATGAACGAGTTTATTCGAAACGAAGCCGCCTACGGTCGAGGCAGGCTTTCGACGGGCCGGTGTGGGAACTCTTCAGCCGGTTTACTGAAAGACCAGGGGAACAGCCAGAGCTGCGGGATACCGACACCGACAAAAGCGGGCGGATCCGGAATGGACGGGGACGGCGGGCCGGACGGCCTCGCTGCCTATTTCTTTGATCAGGAGAGAAGGCATGGAAAGTTCATCAGCGGGCGTCAGCTACAAGAAGGCGGATGCTGCCTATTTCGAAAAGCGCGGGCTTTCGCGCTATGCAGGGGTCTGGTCGCTTTGGGCGCTCGGCGTCGGCGCCGTTATCTCAGGGCATTTCTCGGGCTGGAATTTCGGTTTCGCGACCGGCGGATGGGGAGGGATGCTGGTTGCCGGCATCATCATCGCCGTCATGTATCTCGGCCTGACGTTCTCGATCGCCGAGATGAGCCCGGCGCTGCCGCACACGGGTGCTGCCTATTCCTTTGCGCGAACGGGGATGGGACCCTGGGGCGGCTTCATTACAGGGCTTTGCGAGAACGTCGAATACGTGCTCACGCCCGCCGTCATCGTTACCTTCATTACGGCCTATGTGAATTCGATCCTCGGCCTCGATCCCGTCTACTCGCCGATCCTGTGGATCCTGTTCTACATCATCTTCCTAGCGCTCAACGTGTTCGGCCTCGAACTGTCGTTCAAGGTGACGCTGGTCATAACGATCGTTTCGCTGGCGGTGCTGGTGTTCTTCTGGGTCAGCGCCATCCCCAACATGGACTTTTCCCGCTGGGCGCTGAACATCGGCGTCGGACCTGATGGTGCAGCGATCGAACTGCCTGAAGGCAATGGCGACTGGTTCCCGTTCGGGATCACAGGCGTGCTTGCAACGCTTCCCTTCGCGGTCTGGCTGTTCCTTGCCATCGAACAGTTGCCGCTGGCGGCAGAAGAATCGGTCGATCCGAAGCGTGACATGCCGAAGGGCATCATCCTTGGCATGATGACGCTGATGCTGTCGGCCTTCATGATCGTGCTCCTCAATCCATCTCTGCCCGGTGTCGGCGCCTTTCATCTGAGTACGGCGCTGGAGCCGCTTCTCGACGGGTTCAAGTCCGTTTATGGCGACGGCGGCGTCGTTATCCTCGGTCTGGTGGCGCTGACGGGTCTGATCGCCAGCTTCCATACGATCCTCTATGCACAGGGTCGCCAGATCTACTCGCTGTCGCGGGCCGGCTATTTCCCGACGGCGCTCTCGGTCACGCATCCGACCCACAAGACGCCCTACGTCGCGATGCTGGCGGGAGCGCTGGTCGGTCTTGCCGTGATGCTGGTCATCTGGTTCTCGCTCGGTGCGGAAGCAGGCGGCAGCGCCATCGGCAGCGTGTTGCTCAACATGGCGGTGTTCGGCGCGATGTTCTCCTACATCATGCAGGCGATCTCGTTCATCATCCTGCGCAAAAAACTGCCCAATATCGAGCGGCCGTTCCGGTCTCCACTGGGCATCCCGGGTGCCGTCCTGACGATCGTCATCGCAGTGGTGACGCTTCTCTATCAGGTTCAGGATCCCAACTTCTTCAAGGGCGTCGTCTGGGTGGTGATCTGGTTTGCAGTCGCGATCGCCTATTTCGCGCTTGTTGGCCGCCATCGTCTGATCCTTTCGCCGGAAGAAGAGTTCGCGATGGAGCACAAGCAGGCGGCGGCGCTGGTCTGATCCCTAGACATCCGTGATCAACACGTGGCCCGCGATCGCTTCGCGGGCCACATTTGCGTTCTCAGCCTTTTTAGGTCGGCATGCTGAAATGTGACAGGCAATATGCGTTAACCCTTAATTTACGTCTCGTTAACCAAGTTCATGAAGAATATGTTAACTGCGCATGAAGCGGCGTGGTGGTGAGCGATGCGGCTCTATTTCATCAAGGACCGAGAATGCCCGTAATTTCATTTGCCAATGCCAAGGGCGGTGCCGGCAAGACGACTGCAGCCCTGCTGCTTGCCACGGAACTCGCCCACCAGGGATTTCGCATCACGATCATCGATGCCGATCCGCAGAAGTGGATCAGCCAGTGGTGCGAGATCTCCGGCCCCGTGCCCAACCTCTCGGTGATTTCAGAAGTCACGACGGCGTCGCTTCCATGCCACCTGCGCGAGATGGCATCTTCGACCGACTACTTCATCATCGATCTTGCCGGCGCGCGAGACGCGCTGGTAACCACTGCAATCGGGCTTTCCAACCACGTCATCATCCCGGTCCAAGGCTCGGCGATGGATGCGAAGGGCGCAGCACAGATTCTCGATCTGCTCGCGCAGATGAAGGACAAGGCCAAGCTCGACATTCCCCATTCCGTCGTCCTTACCCGTGTCACCTCGATGGTAACGACGCGAGCCATGCTGGCGATCAAGGGGTTGCTGGCGGCCAAGGGCGTCAATGTGCTGGAGACGTCGATCGGCGAACGGGTCGCGTTCAAGGAATTGTTCGAGACCGGCGGAACCCTGCACACGCTCGACGCGACAAAGGTCAGCAATGTCGACAAGGCAAAAGACAATGCGCGCAGTTTCGCTCAGGAAGTGATGCGCATGATGCCTGTCCGCGTCGTGCGCTCGATGGGATCGAAACTGTTTCCGTTTCGCCGCAACGCCGCCTGAAGCCAATTTAACGTAGCCAAAAAAAAGCCTCTCCGGTTTGCCGGAGAGGCTTTTTGCGTTGTTAAGTCTGGCAAAACCTACTCGAGGAATTCGACGGTCGTGCCGGGTTTGACCATCTTGGCAAGTTCCGTCGCATCCCAATTGGTGAGGCGCACGCAGCCGTGGCTGTTGGTCTTGCCGATCTTGGAAGGCTCCGGCGTGCCGTGAATGCCGTAGGTGGGTTTCGACAAGGCGATCCAGACCGTGCCAACCGGGCCGTTCGGACCCGGAGGGATCTGCAGGATCTGGGTGTTGTTGCCCTGTGTGAAGTTGATCTTCGGATTGTAGGTGTAGCCCGGATCGAGCGCGATGCGCTGGACCGTATGGTTGCCCGACGGCGATGGCGTATCGCTCGAACCGATCGTGGCCGGATAAGCCGAAATCAGCACACCGTCTTCACCGTAGGCGAAGACCTGCTTGCGATACTTGTCCGCGACGATGCGTGTCACCTGACCGCTCTTCGGCGTGCCGGGGTTGATCACCTTGATCGTCATGCCGGGAATGGTGAAGTCGACATTCGGGTTGAGCGACTTCAGGTAGTTCTCGTCCATGTGGAACTGCTCTGCGAGCTTTTCGGTCACGGATGTGTAGGACATAGCCGGCAGAGTGGCCTTGTGAGCGTAGTCTTCCGGGATAGACGCAACATATGGTCCGGCAGCGTCCGCGGCCGTGATCGTATAATCGATGATCGGCAGGCCGCCCGAATAGGTCAGGCGCTGCATGATGTCTTCGGAATTGTTCGGATCAAGCGTCTCGCCGGTCATTTCCTGCCAGGCGGCGATCGCCTTGTTGACGTTGTCGCCAAGATGGCCGTCGATCACACCCGGCGAAATGCCCTCGCGGTCAAGAAACACCTGGAGTGCGGCGATCTCGGCCTGCGGCTTCTTAGTGACGGTGATGACCGGTTTGGCATCATGCTGCGGTGCTGGAAGCTGCGAGCCCGCATTTGGGTCGATCGAGGCTTCTTCGGGCTCGGAATAGTTCTCGTCGATGCCGGGAAGTGCATCGTTGGCAAGAGGCTCGCGGGTAATCGAACCGGGGCCGGCAATCGACCCGGTCACCGCACCCGGTTCTTCGCCGGGACGATACTGGCGGTAATCCTGATATCCGCCCTGGTCTTGCGGATACTGATCCTGCGGCTGATAGACAGTGTCGCGACGGTTGCGGTAGCCACTCGGTGCCGGCGGATATTCCGCCTGCTGGGGACGGTAGGCATCCTGGCGCGTTTCGGTCGCAACGATGTTTCCGCGGCGATCGAGATAGACGCGGCGGCCCATACCGTCGCGGCTGATCACCACGTCGCGCGGATCCGGCATGTAGTCGAGTATGGCGCCGTCAGGTGCCACGAGGGTCGTCTGCTGCTGATAGCGATATCCGCTCTGAGCCTGCGCCGACGATGGCCCGAAGGCTGCTGATATTGCCATTAGGCCGATACTTGCGAGAATGAGACGCTTCACGTTTCCACCGAAAGAAATTATTCCGTCTACGGTAAGCGGGGAAATGCGCATATGGTTCCCGACTCCGTATCTGGTGCCATAGACAACGTAATTTCGACTTTACCGTGAGAAAAGTGAATTCGTTATGAACCGATGGTTAAATTCGATCACGATCCGGCGAGAGGCGCCGTGAGGGAGGTTTTATGAAAGCGTTTTCAGCAGGAAACGGGCCGAAGCTCACTCTGGACGAGGGATCGGTGCTGGATATCGGCGCCTGTTTCGTCGGCGGCATCGACATCGCGCCCGGCCGGGCCATTCCTGACGATGGCGATCCGCGAATCGACCATTCGCTGAAAGGGTTTTTGTTTACCTGCGGTCCCGACCACATCCGTCATCCCGAACCCATACCCGGTCGTCCCGATGGCGCGAAGTTTGCGCTGCACGGCTCCTACTCGTCGCACCCGGCCGAGATCGTGTTCTGGGATATGCAGGAGGATGCCGAATGCCGGGCGCGCGTTCCGGTCACGACAGCCGAGGGGGAATCGGCGCTTCTGGAACGCCACTGGCGGATTGATGGTGTGACCGGAGAAGTCTGCCTGTCCGACAGGGTGACGAACACCGGAACGAAAGCCATCGCCCGGGTGCATATGTACCATATGAATATCGGGGCCTGGCTGCTGGACGACAACGTCCGTCTTTCGAGCGCGATGTTCGAGCAAAAAGAGATGCCCTGGAATTTCGGGCCCGAGCCAGGGAGCGTGTTCTGCGTGCCGGCAGCGGGCGGCGATCCCTGGGCGGAACTGGCACTGGGACCGATCGCGGCGCTCGGTGGTCTCACGCTCAAAGTGCGCTTTAAGAGCGACACGCTTCCATACCTGCAGATGTGGCGCAACCAGAAGCAGCCGGCGCATGTGCTGGGGATCGAGCCGGTCTCGCACCGGCTGGCCACCCGCGGCGAACTGGAGGCGTCAGGCGAGCTGAAATGGCTTCAACCCGGCGAAAGCGTCGACTACGGCCTGCGCTTCGTGTTTGCGTAAAAGGCCGCTTGGCGATTGACGCTCCCCGGGGTGCATCGTAAAGCTTGCCCCCTATCGAGAATGGAGGCTCTGCCATGGATATCCGCGAGATCAACGACGAATACTCGGTCTCAGGCCAGATCACGGTCGAAGACCTCGACCAGATCAAGGCGCTCGGCTTCAAGTCCATCGTCTGCAACCGCCCCGACGAGGAAGAGCCCGGCCAGCCGGATTTCGCCGCGATCGAGGCACGCGCCAAGGAGCTCGGTCTCGACATCCGCCATATCCCGGTCGGCCGCATGGGCCTGACACCGGAAGGCGTGACCGAGATGGTCGACGTGCTCGAAGATTTTCCCAAGCCGCTGCTTGGCTATTGCCGCTCGGGCGCACGCTCCACGGCGATCTACGAACAGAGCCTGCGCCTGCGCGGCTGATCGGTTCGAAAGCCTTTCCACGCAAGGGCGCGGTATGCCACGCCCTTAATTTCCGAAGCTCAGCATTCAGGAGCATTTTATGAGCATTCAGCGTATCGAGCCCGGCGCCCGCATGAGCGGCGCCGTCGTCCATGGCAACACCGTCTATCTGGCCGGCCAGGTTGGCGAAGGCGACAGCGTCACCGACCAGTGCAAGGACGCGCTTGCCGAAGTCGATCGTCTGCTGGCTGCTGTCGGTTCCGACAAGTCGAAGATCCTGCAGACCCTGATCTATCTCTCCGACATTGCTGATTTCGCCGAAATGAACGCAGCCTGGGAAGCATGGGTCGACCCGGCCAATACACCGGCCCGCGCTACCAGCGAAGCCAAGCTTGCTGCGCCGAAGTACAAGGTCGAATTCATCGTTACCGCAGCGATCTGATCGGCCGGTTCATACTGACATGAAAAGGGGGCCGGTGAAAACCGGCCCCCTTTTTGTATCGACGATCCCTTGGGATCACGGCTCGCCCGGCGTCATGCCGATGAAGTAGTAAGCCGCGAGTGCGAGACCGATAAAAAAGATGACGGCGACGAAGGTCGTCATGCCGCCCAGTGCTTTGCGTTTTGTGTCATTTGCCATGCGCCATCAACGGCATGGCCGGCGAAATGTTCCACCCGTCGACTGCTCAGATGCCGCCGTTTCAGTTCCTGTTGCGGATCTGCGTCAGCGTTTTGGCCGGCGTGATCGCTTCCGGATCGAGCCTGATTTCGATGATGGCTGGCTTGCCGCTTGCGCGGGCCCGAAGGTAGGCGGGACCGAAATCCTCCGTCTTCTCGACCAGTTCGCCATGCCCGCCGAAGGCTTGCGCATAGGCGACGAAATCCGGATTGACGAGATCCGTCGCCGACACGCGGCCGGGATATTCCCGTTCCTGATGCATGCGGATCGTGCCGTAGATGCCGTTGTTGACGAGGACGGTGATGATCGGCAATCCGTAGCGGACGGCGGTGATGAATTCCTGTCCATGCATCATGAAGCAGCCATCGCCGGCAAAGCAGACGACTTCGCGTTCCGCAAACAGCTGCTTTGCCGCGACCGCCGCCGGAAGGCCGTAGCCCATCGATCCTGATGTCGGTGCCGACTGCGTGTTGTATTTCCGGAACCGGTGGTACCGGTGCACCCAGGTGGCATAGTTGCCGGCGCCATTGGTGAAGATCGCGTCGGTCGGAACGTTTTCCTCGATCCAGGCCATGATCGGTCCCATTTGGACGTCGCCGGGGCCGCTTTTCGGGGGCGTCGACCACTTCAGATAGGAATCATGCATCGACGATTTGCGCTCGGTCCAGAGCGGCAGTGCCGGCGGTTGGAGATCCTTGATGGCTGCGACGAATTCCGCCGGTGCCGCGCAGATCGCCAGATCCGGGCGGTACATCCGCCCAAGCTCTTCCGGATCCGGGTAGACATGGACCAGGGTCTGCTTGGGGTAGGGAATGTCGAGCAGGGTGTAGGAGGAGGACGGCATTTCCGACATGCGGGCGCCGATGAGGATCAGGAGATCGCTATCCTTGATCTCGTAAGCGAGGGCCGGGTTGATGCCGATGCCGACATCGCCGGCATACGACGGGTGAAGGTGATCAAACAGCATCTGGCGACGGAATGAGCAGCCGACCGGCAGCTTGAAGCGGCTGGCGAAATCCTGGAAGTCCGAGACCGTCTTCTCGTCCCAGCGGGTGCCGCCAAGGATCACCATCGGCCGGCGGGCATTGCGCAGCATCTCGTCGAAGGTCGCGATCTGGCTCTTGCCGGGATGGCTTTCGACCGGGGTATAGGGGCGGGCCTGAACCGCCTCGACGGCTTCCGTCAGCATGTCCTCGGGCAGTGTCAGCACGACCGGGCCGGGGCGACCGGAGGTGGCGACGGCAAAGGCGCGGGTAACGAATTCCGGAATGCGGCGGGCATCGTCGATCTCGCCGACCCATTTGGCGAACTCGGTAAAGGCGCGGCGGTATTCGACTTCCTGGAAGGCTTCGCGTTCCTTCATGTCGCGGCCGATCTGGCCGATGAACAGGATCATCGGGATCGAATCCTGCTTGGCGATGTGAAGGCCCGCAGAGGCGTTGGTGGCGCCTGGGCCACGGGTGACCATGCAGATGCCGGGTTCGCCCGTCAGACGCCCCCAGCTGTCCGCCATCATCGCCGCGCCGCCTTCCTGGCGGCAGACGAGAACCTCGATACCGCTTTCATAGAGCGCGTCGAGCACGGCAAGATAGCTCTCGCCCGGGACGCAGGACACTCTGCTCACCCCGTTTGCCTTCAGTGCCTCGACGATCAGTTCTCCACCCGTTTTCATCGATTGCGCTCCTTTTCGATCATGTTCAGTTCGGCAAGAATTTCGGCCGTGTGCTCGCCCACGTTCGGGCTCGGCCGGTGATAGGCAAGCGGCGTCTCCGATAGCACGATCGGGCTGCGGACGCCGGGGATGACAGTGCCGTCGGCTGCCTCGAGATCCACACGCAGACCGCGCGCCTTGACCTGGGGATCCTCGAACATTTCACCGATCGAATTGATCGGTCCGACAGGCACGGCATTGTCGCCGCAGGCGGACAGGAGATCAGCCTTGGTCCACTTGATCGTCTCGGCGATCAGCAGACCGCGAACCTCGATCCGGTGCGCCACTCGCGCCTTGTTGGTGGAAAACCGCCCGTCATCTGCCACATGCTCGATGCCGAGGATACGGCAGAAGCGGCGGAACTGGCCGTCATTGCCAACAGCGAGGATGATGTAGCCGTCCTGGACGTTGATCACCTCATAAGGAGAGATGTTCGGATGGGCGTTTCCGAGGCGGACCGGCGAGATGCCTGATATCAGGTAGTTCATGTTCTGGTTGGCAAGGACCGCCGACATGACATCGAGCAGCGCCATGTCGATATGCTGGCCTTCGCCGGTTTTCATCACATGGATCAGCGCGCTCTGGATGGCGGTGACGGAATAGATGCCGGTAAAGATGTCGGCGATGGCGACGCCCGATTTCATCGGCTGGCCGTCCGGTTCGCCCGTGATCGACATGAAGCCCGACATGCCCTGGACGATATAGTCGTAGCCGGCAAGGCTCGCATAGGGCCCGTCCTGGCCGAAACCGGTAATCGAGCAATAGACCAGTTTCGGATTGATCGCCTTCAGGCTCTCGTAGTCGAGCCCGTATTTGTTAAGACCGCCGACCTTGAAGTTCTCGATCAGGACGTCCGACTGCGCGGCGAGGCGGCGGACGATGTCCTGGCCTTCTTCGGTCTTGAGATCGACCGCGATCGACCGCTTTCCCCGGTTGGTCGAATGGTAATAGGCGGCAGAGAGGTTTTCGCCGTCGACGCTTTCGACGAAGGGAGGGCCCCAGGCGCGGGTATCGTCGCCGCCGTCAGGGTTTTCGACCTTGACCACATCGGCACCCATATCGGCCAGCATCTGGCCGGCCCAGGGGCCTGCGAGCACGCGGGCCAGTTCGAGAACGCGAATGCCGGCAAGCGGCGGCTTTTTCTTGGGCTCATCCATGATCAGGGGCTTACCACTGTGTTTTCGCTGTTGGTGACGGGCTTGAGCGAGGCGGCGCGGCGTTCGCGCCAGATGATGTAGAGGCCTGACCCGATGATGATGGAGATGCCGAGCCATTTGACCGGATCCGGGAAATCACCGAACACCAGCCAGCCCAGCAAAGTCGCCGAGACGATCTCGAAATACTGAAGCGGCGCAATGACGGAGGCGGGCGCGGCGCGATAGGCATAGACGGCAAGCAGGCCGGAGAGGGCAGCGACCGTGCCGACGCCGACCATCCATGTGGTCGTCGTCAAATCGGGGATCGACGGGGCCATGAATTCGATGCCGCTGACATGACCGATCAGGAGGAGGGCACCTGATATCGGAATTCCCCAGAGCGACATCTGAAACTGCATCGACCATGGGTTTTCGCGATGGGCGAGCGCCCGCGTCATCAGGGCGAAGACGGCGACGCCGAAAGCTGTGACCACGGGCAATACCGCGATATAGCCAATTTCCTGGAAGCTCGGGCGGATGACGATCATCGCGCCCAGGAAGCCGACGCCGCAAGCCGTGTAGCGCCGCCAGCCGATGATTTCCTTGAGGAAGATCGACGACATGACGGTGAGGATAATCGGCTCGACGAAGAAGATCGCGACGGCATCGGCAACTTCCATGACGGCGAGCGTTGCGACGAAGCAGATCATCGAGAGCGTGATCACGGCCGCGCGGATGGCGTGATAGAAACTGAGCTCCCAGGAGAAATTGCGCCATGACCCGGTCCACAGCACGATCGGCAGCATGCAAAGGCCCTGGACGATGAAGCGCACCATCGTGATGAGCGTCGGGGAGGCGTTGGCAGTTGCAAGCTTGGAAAACACGTCGATCAGCGGCGTGATCAGCATGGCAAGCAGCATCAGGCCCATGCCGGCGGAAATGCCGGACGCTTGCAGAGCAGGTCTCGTATGCGCATGCGGTGACGTCATGGCAAAGCTATACCTTCGGCATTCTCCGAGCGCACTTGAGGAAATGTCATGAACTCATTCCGTTTGCGTGCGGATATCGCGCGACGGATCTGAGCGACGCGAGGTGAGCGTTTTCGCCCATTCGGCGAAGGCGTTGGTCGCGCGGTCCCGGAAGCGATCGTTCAGGGTCTCGTGGCGGGTTTGCGGGTAGATGATCGTCTCGACATTGTGCATGCCGCGTTTCTGGAACCTGTCCGCGAGCCAGCGGATGGCGCGCCCTCCATCCGTCGCCGGATCGTCCGTGCCACCGACCAGATTGACCGGCAAGTCGGCGGGCAGGCGGTCCAGAAGCGCGGGTCCCCGGTAGGACATCTCGAAGATGTCGAGCCAGAGCGAGACGCTGGCATCGAAACCGCAGAGCGGGTCGGCAACATAGGCATCGACTTCGGTTTGGTCGTGGCTCAGCCAGTCGAAATCCGTGCGATGGCCGGGGATCGATTTTCCCCATGCCCCGAAAGTGAGTTTCGGCAGATGCGTGCTTGGAACATCAGACCCTTTCAGCGCGCGCTCGACAAGCAGAATTGCCTGGGCACCGCGCCCGGCAAGGCCTGGATTGAAGTTGGAGTTCCAGACGGCAATCCCGTCGAAGGCCTGCGGATAATCGATCGCGGCATTGAGGGCGATCAGGCCGCCCATCGAATGCCCGACGAGAATGATCGGCAGGTCCGGATGGGCATCAGCCGCGAGATCGCGAATCGCTTTCACATCCGCAGTTACAAGCCTTTCACCGTCCCGCAAAGCAAAGCGGCCTAGCGGTATGCCGGGTGCCGTGGTCTCGCCATGGCCGCGATGGTCGGGGGCGTAGACGTGGAAACCATGGGCCGCCATCGCCTCGGCAAACCGCCGGTAACGGCGGGAATGGTCGGCGAGACCGTGCAAGACGAGGATGACGCCACGGCCGTCCGATGTCGCGGGTTGATGATGAAATGCTATGCGTGCGCCCGTCGAACTATTGAGCCAGTTGGTTGTGTCAAACATCGCTATTCCTGCGGCACCGACGCTGTCAGTCGCTTGTCCTGCCCGGCCGCTTCTCCCGTTCGATCTTTCGCAGAGGCAATCCGGTAGCGCAATGTTAATTCAAGCTAGGTAAGCCGGTGCTGAAGGGCAAAACGCAGGTGGCTTCGAGGATGGCTGGCGCGAGGAGAGGCGAGGCAGGCGCGTCATCGACGCGGCAGGAAGGATCGCTTCTGCGGATCTTTTTCGTTGTCTACCTGACGGCAATCGTTTTGCTGCTACTCGACCTTTCCGATGGACGGCTGTTCTTCGCGGATGTGGATGATGTTCTCCGGGGCGTTCAGATTCGCCATCTGTTATCCGCATCCGGGTCCTTCTGGGACCTGACATTGCCGATGATCGACAGCCCAGGGATCTACGTCTCGCCCTGGTCTCGTCTCGTCGACCTTCCCTATGCCGGCCTTTCGCTTCTGCTGACGCCGCTGCTCGGCCGCGACGGCGCCATCTCCGCATCCCTGCTGATCTGGCCGCCGATGCTGCTTTCGGTCTATGGGCTGTTTGTTGCCATGATCTGGAAACGCATTGCTCCGATCACCGAGGGTATTCATTATCTCCGGCTGGCGGCTGGGACGTTTGCGATGCTGTATGCGGTCTTCGAATTTGTGCCCGGTCGGATCGACCATCACAATGTCCAGATCGTTGCTTTGATGGCCGTCGCCTACGGTCTTGTCCGCTTCGATCGTATCGGCGGTATCGTTGTCGGGGTAGGCACCGTCATGTCGGTCGCCATCGCACTCGAAGGTCTGCCGTTCCTGGTCATCATGTTCGGCGGACTTGTTGTGGCATTCGTCGCAGGGGCGACCAGGGCGGCCGAAACGCTCTCGGCGGCGTCGGCCACAATATGTATCGCCACTGTTCCAACAGCTTTGGCACTGCTTGGTGCCTCGGGTACGATGTCGACGCAGTGCGATGCGTTTTCTGCACTCTATATCGTTCTTCTTGTCGGTCTGTCCGGCACATCCTGGATTGCCTGCAGATGTTTCGCCGATGCATCCGGCTGGGTAAAACTCGCCGTTCTTGCCGCTGCCTCGATCGGCGTCATCGTTGCAACCGGAATCTTTTTTCCTGAATGCCTTGCGGGCCCCTATGCCGGGATGGATCCGCTCGCCAAGCAGCTATGGTTCGACCGGGTGCCGCAGGAGCAGGGACTGCTCCATTATGCAGGCGGCTCGCCGTTGCCGGGCATCATGTTGATCGGCATTTTCGTCACCATATTGGCGCTCGCGGCGCCACGGGTCTTGAGTGAGGTTCGCGCCGGTAATCCTGCCCTTGCGATCCTGTTCGTCACCGCACTCGTCAGTGTGCTTCTGGCAACCGGTCTGCTTCGCTATATCCGCTTTCCATTCGTCTTCGCCGCACTTTTCGTGCCGCTGGCGCTCCGCCATATCGATCAGACATCAAGGCAGTCCGGCCGAGTATCAAGGACCTTGTTCAGCGTCGGGACCGGCGTCTTTCTGCTCATGGTCGGTCTCTGGAGCCTTTCGCGGCCACAAACGATACACGGCGATGCCGTTCAGGCGATGACCATCGACGACTGCAAGGCCGGCGACATGTCCGCTCTCACAAATCTCGGACAAGGGCATCTTCTAGCACCCCCGACACTTGCCATGTCGGTGCTGAGGAACCCGATGCCTTCAGGACTAACAGTCGGGCCGATCCCGTTTCACCGGGCCTCACGCGGGATGGCGAACGCCTATACAGCCTTCATCACAACCGACCCAGAGACGCGTCGCGAAGCGCTTGCACCGTTCGATTATGTGGCGGTCTGCCGTTTCCCTGCGCAGGCTGAGCCTGGATCGGCGCCGCTCTACGATGCATTGTCCGCGGGCAAGGACTGGCCCGGTCTCGCACGGCTCGAGACCGGTCGCGCAAATCCGTTTCAGCTTTTCCGGATCGACCACGCAAACCTGCGCTAGAAAGCCTCCGGTGCCACGATTCCGTTCGGAAAGCGCATGGTTTGCGCCTCGTATGCGTTGCTCCCAGGCCCGTCTTCGCCTACATAGCGGGCAAACAAATTCCCCGGAGCACAATTATCCATGGCACGTCAGTTCATCTATCACATGTCGGGGCTGAACAAGTCCTACGGCGCCAAGAAGATCCTCGAGAACGTCAACCTGTCCTTCTATCCGGATGCCAAGATCGGTATCCTCGGTCCGAACGGTGCGGGTAAGTCGACGGTTCTGCGCATCATCGCCGGACAGGACAAGGAGTTCACCGGTGAGGCCTGGCTCGCTGAAGGTGCGACCGTCGGCTATCTTGAGCAGGAACCGCATCTCGACCCGACAAAGACCGCTTTCGAGAACGTCATGGTCGGCGTCGCTGCCAAGACCGCGGTGCTTGAGCGCTACAACGAACTGATGATGAACTATTCTGACGAGACCGCCGACGAAGGCGCCAAGCTCCAGGACGTCATCGACGCACAGAACCTCTGGGATCTCGACAAGCAGGTCGAAATGGCAATGGAAGCCCTGCGCTGCCCGCCGAAGGATTCGGACGTCACGCTGCTTTCGGGTGGTGAACGTCGCCGTATCGCGCTCTGCCGCCTGCTTCTGTCGCAGCCGGACCTGCTGCTGCTCGACGAACCGACCAACCACCTTGACGCCGAGACCATCGCCTGGCTCGAAAAGCACCTGCGCGACTATCCCGGCGCCGTGATGATGATCACCCACGATCGCTACTTCCTCGACAACGTCACCGGCTGGATCCTCGAGCTCGACCGCGGCCGCGGGATTCCATACGAAGGCAACTACTCGGCTTACCTGCTGGCGAAGGCCAAGCGCATGCAGCAGGAGTCCCGCGAAGATGCCGGCCGCCAGAAGGCGATTTCGCGCGAACAGGAATGGATCGCCTCCAGCCCGAAGGCCCGTCAGGCCAAGTCGAAGGCCCGTATCAAGGCCTACGAACAGCTGGTCGATGCTGCCGACGGCATCCGTCCCGGCGATGCGCAGATCATCATCCCCGTGTCCGAGCGTCTCGGCCAGGTGGTGATCGAGATGGAAGGCATCAACAAGGGCTTTGAAGGCCGCACGCTGATCAACGACCTGTCGATTAAGCTGCCACCGGGCGGTATCGTCGGCATTATCGGCCCGAACGGCGCCGGCAAGACGACCCTGTTCAAGATGATCACCGGACAGGAAAAGCCGGATGCCGGTTCTGTCCGCATCGGTGAAACCGTACATCTCGGCTATGTCGACCAGAGCCGCGACGCTCTCGACGGCAACAAGACGGTGTGGGAAGAAATCTCGGGCGGTGCCGAAGTCATCAAGCTTGGCAAGTTCGACATGAACTCCCGCGCCTATTGCGGCGCCTTCAACTTCAAGGGCGGCGATCAGCAGCAGAAGGTCGGCAACCTGTCGGGTGGTCAGCGTAACCGCGTTCACCTCGCCAAGATGCTGAAGGCCGGCGGCAACGTTCTGCTGCTCGACGAACCGACCAACGACCTTGATACGGAAACGCTGGGCGCTCTTGAAAGCGCGCTCGAAGCGTTTGCCGGCTGCGCGATCATCATCAGCCATGATCGCATGTTCCTCGACCGGTTGGCGACGCATATCCTCGCGTTCGAAGGTGATGGCCATGTGGAATGGTTCGAAGGCAACTTCGAGGATTACGAAGAGGACAAGATCCGTCGTCTCGGCCCTGATGCTCTCAATCCCGGCAGCCAGGCCCACAAGCGCCTGACGCGCTAACTGCGACCGACGCAGTTTTGAAGCTTACAAAACCCGGGGTCGTCCCCGGGTTTTTTTGTAGGAATGCAGGCTGAAATCCCGTTGCGTCTTGCATGACAATTTGAAATCACATAAACATATCTTTATATGTTGATTGTGAAGGCGTGTTGTATGGGGTTGGTCCTCGATGAACTGGTGGATGTGCTGAAGACGGCAGGGGAGCCCACCCGGTTCCGTTTGCTGGTGCTTCTGGCCGCGGGCGATCTGACCGTCACGGATCTGACCGAAATTCTAGGTCAGTCCCAGCCGCGGATCTCGCGTCATCTCAAGCTGTTGACCGAAGAAGCGCTGATCGAGCGATACCAGGAAGGCGCCTGGGCTTACTTTCGGCTGCGCCAGGAAGGGAACGGCGCTGCACTGGTCCAGACCTTGCTCGCCTCCGCTTCGCAGGATGATCCGGTGCTTGTGCGCGACCGCGAGCGTCTGACAACTGTGAAAAACCAGCGCTCGGCGAAGGCGCAGGAATATTTCAGCCGCAACGCTTCGCAGTGGGACGAGCTTCGTCGCCTGCATGCGAGCGACGAGACGGTCGAAGAGGCGCTGCTGCGGCTGATCGGCCCATCGCCAGTTGATTCGCTGCTCGATCTCGGCACGGGAACGGGCTGGATCCTGCAGTTGCTGGCAAGCCGCTATCGCCGCGCGATCGGTGTCGATGCCAGCCGCGACATGCTGTCTGTCGCCCGGTCCAATCTCGACGATGCAGGCATCGTCAAGGCATCGGTCCGGCACGGCGACATTCTCAATCCGCCTGTCGAAGGCCAGGATTTCGATCTCATCACCATTCACCAGGTGCTGCATTTCCTCGACCGGCCGGATCTTGCGATCGCCGAAGCCGCCCGCATGCTGCGGCCCGGCGGGCGATTGCTGATCGTCGATTTTGCGCCGCATGCGCTGGAGCATCTGCGTGACGAGCACGCGCATCTGCGCCTCGGTTTCTCCCATCAGGCGATGAACGAGTGGCTGAACAGAGTGGGCCTGGACGTCCAGAAGGTGATCGACCTCAGCCCGGGCCGCGAAGGCGCCCTCACAGTGACAGTGTGGCTTGCCGGCGACCGTCGCCTGCTGATGGCGAAAGCCGACACACCCGCTCTCGCCGAAACCGTTATCTAGGAGCCTGATCATGGATACACCCGCAGCCAAGGCCCCGTTCAAGCTCTCCTACGAGTTCTTTCCGCCGAAGTCCGATGAGATGCAGACGCAGCTCTGGGAAACGGTCGATGCGCTTGCAGCCTTCAAGCCGGAATTCGTCACGATGACCTATGGCGCCGGAGGCTCCACGCGCGAGCCGACGCTCGCAGCGGTTCAGCGTATGATCAACGATGCCAAACTCCAGACCGCTGCGCATCTGACCTGCGTCGATGCCGCGCGCGAGGAGGTCAAGTCTGTTGTCGAGGAGTACCGGGCAGCGGGCGTTCGTCGCATCGTCGCGCTGCGCGGAGATTCGAGCGCAGGCGTCGGCGCGGCCTATACGCCGCATCCGGACGGGTTCTCCGACACGGCCGATCTCGTTCGCATGCTGGTCGAGTATGGCGACATGGATATTTCCGTCTCTGCCTATCCGGAAATGCATCCGGAAAGCCCGAGCATGGCCGCCGATATCGATACGCTCAAGCGCAAGGCAGATGCAGGTGCCAACCGTGCCCTGACGCAGTTCTTCTTCGACAACGAAGTGTTCGAGCGCTATCTCGAGGCCGTTCATGCGGCGGGCATCACCATCCCGATCGTGCCCGGTATCATGCCGATCCAGAACCTGACTCAGCTGAAGCGTTTTGCGGGCCGCTGCGGCGCCACCGTTCCGGCGTTTCTCGATGCCCGCTTCGAAGGTCTGGACGACAAGCCTGATGATCGTGCCAAGGTGGCGGCCGATGTCGCGGCCGAGCAGATCGCAGACCTGATGCGCCGCGGTCACGATCACTTCCATCTCTACACGATGAACCGCGTCCCGCTGGTCTCAGGTGTGCTGGAACGGCTTGGCCGGCATCCTGACAAGAATGCAAACGTCGGTAACGCTGCGTAGCGCCGACAATGGAAAAAGCGCATGTCCCATGCGGGAACATGCGCTTTTGTAATGCTGCCGATTATCAAACGGTCAGTCCGAGGTATCACCGGTCACCGGTTGCATGCGTTGTTTTGGAATGCGTCTAGATGAATAACATCGAAGCGACGAACACAAACGCAATACCAACCACCAGGACATTGAGAGGGTAGGTTCTTCCCATGTCTGCCTCCTTGCGTTGACTGACAGAGTTTATGTCTGTTTCATGGCCAATGGAAAGAGGGAAACTGTGCTGCGGCGCATCAAGATGCGGCCGAAACCGACCGATCATTTTCCATCTTATTGATTTGACAACGGAAAGCCCCGTTAACGGAAGTTTTCAAAGTGTTAAATATCGCGATCAGACGGTTAACAGTACCGTTTCCAGCGAGGACTACGTCGCTGTTGTGCGGGTGCGAAGGATTCGCCCATCCAGCAGAAGGAGCCCTGCACAGATGACCGCCATGCCGGCAATATCATTCCATTCCAGTCGTTCGCCGAGGAAGAATACTCCCAGAAGAATGGCGCTCGGAGGGATGAGCAGCGTGACGAGGGAAGCGTTGGTTGCGCCGGCCAGTGCCAGGACCCTGAAGAAGATCAGGTAGGCGAGCGCGGTCGAGAGTAACGCCAACGCTACGATAGCCATGACGACGTGAGGAGACGGTGCAGCAAGCGTCCAGGGTTGGTCCGCAACCAGCGAGACCGGCAGTATCATCAGGCTCGACGCCGTGAGCTGTCCCGTGGCCGTCACCGGGGCCGGTATGCCGCGGAAGCGTTTTCCGTAGGTGCCGGCGATACCATAGGAGATCGCGGCGCCGATCGGCAGGAGCAGCGCCCAGAGCGGTGCTGCCGTATCTGTAATCGTGCTCGGGCCGATCAGGATGCAGGTGCCGACAAGGCCTGCAGCGCATCCTGCGAGCTTTGCCCCGGTCAGCTTTTCGTCCGACGTCCACTGGTTGGCGATGATGACGGTCCAGATCGGCGTCGTCGCGTTGAGGATCGAGGCAAGGCCTGCGCCGATCTCCGTCTGGCCGAAGAAGATCAGCGTGTGCGGCAGAGCGTTGTTGAGGAAGCCCATTGCGACAAAGGCGCGCCAGTGGGTGGCAAGGATGGAGTAGGTTCCGTTGCGGCCGTGCAGGTAGATGTGGAGAGCGAGCGCCGCAAGACCGAGGCGCAGAAACACCAGCGTGAACGGCGGTACTTCCTGGACGGCGATGCGGGCGAAGAAGAACGAGCCGCCCCAGAGAAGGCCGAGCACGAACAGCAATGCCCAGGCGACGGGGGTCAGTCTGGCTGCGGCGGATGACATGGAATGCCTTTATTGATGCTGCTCGAAGATAAAACGGGCGGCGGTCAGCCCGCCACCCGTTTCATGTCATGTGATGCAAGGCCCGCTGATCAAAGCGCGGACAGCAAAGCCTGGGTCGGCCAGCCGTCGGCCGGCATGCCGAGGCGTGCCTGTTCCTTCTGGACGGCAACGCGCGTGCCGGAGCCCAGAATGCCATCGATCTTGCCGACGTCATAGCCATGCGCCTGAAGCTTGGTCTGCAGTGCCTTCATGCCCGTATCGTCGAGACCCGGTTCAGGAGTGCCCTTCAGGTAAGGCGGGGCGCCGGAGAGGCGGGTGGCGAAATAGGCGGCAGACGTCGTGTAGATGAACGACTGGTTCCACTGCAGGTAGATGCCAAAGTTCGGATAGGTCAGGAACGCGGGTCCCTTGCGGCCCTGCGGCAGAACGAGTGCTGCCGGCAGATTGCCGAAGGACGTGACGCCGTCGCGCGGCGTGACGCCATAGGAAAACCATTCGCTGGCCGGGATCTCGTTGCCGAGGCCGCTCTTTTCGAAGGGCAGGCTTTCCGGTAGCGTCACTTCCTGGATCCAGGGCTGGCCGGGCGTGAAGCCCATGCTCTGAATGAATTTGGCCGCCGTCAGGATGGCGTCGGGACCGCTCGTCTTGACGTTGATATGGCCGCTGTTGTCGCCATCGACGCCGTGCGCGATGATGTCTTCCGGCAGCATCTGCACCTGGCCGATTTCGCCGGCCCATGCGCCGGTGTTGGTGGCCGGGTCGAGATCGCCGTGCTGGACCATCTCGATCAGCGCGATCAGCTGCGGCCGGAACAGGCCAGGACGGCGGCAGTCATGCGACAGCGTCACGAGCGCGTTGCGGGTGTTGAAATCGCCCTGAACGGCACCGAAATCGGTTTCCATCGCCCAGAATGCGGTGATGACTCCAGGTGCGACGCCGAATTCGGTCTGGGCGCGGCCGAAGACATCCGAAAGCTGCTTCATCTTCTGACGACCGATATCGAGGCGGCCCTGGCTGACGGTCCGCTGCGAGAATTCGAGGAAAGTCTGGCGGAAGACGCCCTGCGCGCGGTCGCGTGACAGAACCTTCTGGTCGATCTCGGCGCCTGCAAATGCCTGATCCGCGGCGGCAGCGGTAGCGCCGGCCTTGATCGCATCGGCCTTGACGCCTTCGAGGAAGGTCGCAAGATCGCCGCCGCAAGGCGCTGCCGGGATCGGCGGAGCAGTCGGCTGAGCGGCTGTCTGGGCAAGGGCGGTGGAAGAGAGGCAGGCGGCGAGAGCACAAGCCAAAGCTGCGCGGCGGACAAGTGTCGAAGACATCAGCGGTTTCCTAAAATCGATTTCTTCCGCGCGACATGGTCACTGGTGGACATGGGCGCAGACCCTCAGGTCGCGCCGGTTTTAGCGTAACGTCAGATACATTGCCAGAGAGCTTGTGCGGGTTAGCACATCAGTCGGCCGACGCAATAAACGTCTTCCACGCTTTGCTGTTTCCGGCAAAGACATTGATATCGGTTGCGCCCTTGACGCCCGGGACAACGCCTGTTGCCGTGTATTGCCAGAACGCCCACTTGCGGTCCGTATAGATCTTGGTCGGATGGGCGGCGACCGAGCGAACCCAGAAATGGTAGTTGGGGAAGGCGCCGACGAGGTTGTCGCGGTGGAAATCGACCGACGTGTAGATGATCGGCCGCTTGCCGTAATGGGCCTCGATCCTGTCCATGAAGCGTTTCATGCTGGCGCGTACAGTCACCGGATCTGGCTTCAGCTTGCAGGTGGGCGAGGCGTGGTTCCATTCCATGTCCAGCACCGGCGGCAGCATGTTTGCTTCCTTGGGAACATTGGCGATGAACCAGTCTGCCTGATCTTCCGGTGTCGAGCAGAAATAGTAGAAGTGATAGGCCGCGTGCGGAATGCCCGCATTTGCGGCGTTGCGCCAATGGGTGGTGAAGGCGGAATCGATGCGGTCCTTGCCCTCGGTGCCCTTGATGAAGACGAAGGCGACGCCGGATTTCTTCACCGTCTGCCAGTCGATGTCGGTGCCGTTCCATTTCGACAGGTCGATGCCGTGAACCTCGTGGCGACCCGGATGGTTGGCGCCGAAATCCTGCGGATCCGTGTCCTTGAACTTCATCTGCCGGACAGAGCCAGTATCGACCAGATCGTAGCTCGTGGACGTACAACCGGACATCAGAAGCGCGGCAGACAGGACGGCAGCAGAAAGAACGGTTGGAAGCCGGGGCATGAAGGTTCCGTGTTAGGGCAGAGACAAAGAGCCTTGTCCGCGATCGAGTGGGCAAAAGGGAGGCGTAGCGTCCCGTTTACCATAAGCTCGTAAAAATTCAGTTAGAAAGCAAGATCTGGAATCCGCTGAGTGATTATCCGCGGCGGCGAAGGATCGCCCGCCAGGCATAGCCGCTACCGATCACCTCGAACATCATGTCGGCCTTTGCCGGTGCGAGACGCTTTTCCAGCGCCTGTTCGAGAGTGGCGCGCGGGGTCACATGAAAGCGGGCGAGCCAGGATTTGAGCGCAGATCCCATGACGTTCGGCAGGTTTTCCTGCTGTCCGAAGTCGATGATATGCAGCGACCCTTGAGGCGACAGCGCCGCAAGGGCGGCGTCGATCGCCTTCTCCCAGTCTGGGATCATCGACAGGGCATAGGAAATGAGGATCCGGTCGAAACCGTTGACGCCGAACTCCTCCGCCGTGAATGTCGTGGCATCTGCGACCTTCAGAATAGGCTTTATTCCTGTGCCGCGGAAATTCGCGTCTGCCGTCTGGAGCATCTGCGCGGAGATATCGAGGCCGTAAAGTTTCGCGTTCGGGAAAAGCTTGTGGGCGAGGAGAAGGTTGCGACCGGTTCCGCAGCCGACTTCCAGCACGCTTCCGCCGACTGGCGGGGCAAGACCTGCGATCGTGCCATCGCGTCCCAGGAGATAGTATTTGCGGGTGAGGTCGTAGATATGCCGCTGGTAGCGGTACATCCGGTCCATCCTGCCGGCATGGCCGATCTCTTCACGATTGGCCGGTCCGAGGTTGCCTGCGTCGGTCTCTGCCATCAGTCGGCCTTCGCGTAGACATGGAAGCCGCCGTAGATGGCGGAGCGGTCCTGCAGGTTGAGGGCCTGCGAGCGCTCGTCGAGATAAGTCCAGCGCGCGGCAAGCGAGGGCGAGAGGCGCCCTTCGATGACGCTGCGCTCGGCGGCCGTCCGGAAGATCACCCGGGCGCCGACAGCGGCCGTCCGGTCGATCTCCGACCAGAGGTCGTTGATCTGCTGGTCGTTCATCCAGTCCTGCGCGTCCAGCAAGACGTAGCGATCGACGGAGCCCGCCGTCTTGCGCTTGAGGAGAGCGGTGAAACTCTCGTGGTGAACCGCGACCCGGTCTGTGGCGGCACGGATCGCCTTGTAGTTGCCGGCCTTGAGATAGGTGGGCAGCGTGCCTTCGTGGGCGGCGGGATAGCGGCGGACAAACGCCTGCCAGGCGAAATAATTGTCCTTCAGAGGAAAATGACAGGCGAGCTTTTCGAGACGCTCCCGCAGCACGGTCGCGATTGAGCCGTTATCGCCGCCGCCGGTCGCCATGCCGGCCAGCTCGTCATACTGCTGCGGCGGAATGCCAAGGCCGAACAGCGAACTCTTGTTCGAGGTGATCCAGCGGACCAGTTTTCTGTCGAACAGGGGCGCGATCTCTTCGTCGAAGAAGCGGCGCTGATCTCGGACCGATTTGGTCTGCGCCATCTTCGTCAGATCGACGCCATGCAGGCGCGCCAGAAGGTGTCCCGCGCCGATGAACCGGCCGAGGAGCCCGGTGCGGTAGATGTTGCGGTCGAACACGGAGATGCGGCGACGGCCGGTGATCGAGCGCTTCTGCCAGTAGCTGCGGGTTGCCCGATCCAGATTCGGCGCGATCAGTCTGTCGAAGGTGATGCTGTTCGATCGTGTACCCTGCGCCGAGAGAAACCTGACGACATCCATATGGCTCGGCAGATGACGGAATGCCGCGAGCTTCAGCCGGTTCAGCGCGACATGGTGGGGGTTAAGATCCACGGCATCGATGCTGCGCGGATTGCGGGAGAGGTAGGCCAGCATGTTGCAGCCACCGGAGCCGATGGTGACGATCGCATGCTCCGATGAGAGCTCCATTGCTTCCATGTCGACGTCTGGATCTTCCCAGATCTGCGGATAGACGAGACCGGAAAACAGGAGCCCGAACAGCCGTTCCGACAGCCCTTCGCGCGAAAATAGTTTGTGCTGGAGCAGCGCATCCTTGAGCTTCTGATTGCTGGTGAAACCGGTTTCCCTGACGACGTCGGCCATTGCGTCTCTCGCTGCGTGAATTATTTCGCGATCTGTAGAACGCAGGCCTAAACCCGGCATGCTACAGCTGGATGACGCGGGCTGTTGGTGAACAAGGACATTTGACATATGCGCCTGATGAAGCGGATTGTGACGGGAACTGCCGGGGCATTGGTACTTGGTATCGTCGGGGGACTGGCGTGGATCACCATTGCGCCGCCGCAACTGCTTCGGGTCGGAAGCGGCTATGCGGCAAAGATCGTCTGCTCCAACGTGTTTCTCGCCGGGCGGGAGGCGCAAGAGGTGCTGGCGACGGATGTGCAGGCGCCCGGCAATCCGCTGCTCCTGATGATGCGGGTGACCGTTGACCGCGATTCCGGCCGGGTCGACGCCGGGCTGCTTGGCTTCATCGGAACCAATCAGGCAACCTACAGGCCTGGCCTCGGCTGCACCGTTTCGCCGGATGGTTCGGCGTTGCCGCAAGTCGCGCTGCCGCCGCGATCATCACCTTCCGTCGATGAAGCTCCGGCCTGGCCGGTGGGGCAGGGGGTCGAACGCGATCCGCGCGTGATGGCGGTTCTAGAGGATAAGGCACTGACCGGGCCTGGCATGCGGGCGGTGGTGGTCGTCAAAAACGGGCGCATCGTCGGCGAGGCTTATGGAGAGGGCTTCTCGAAGGACACGCCGTTGCTGGGATGGTCGATGACGAAAACCGTCAATGCGGCGCTGATCGGCACATTGATGAACAGCGGCCGGATGTCGCTCGGAGATCGTGATCTTCTGCCCGCGTGGAGCAACGACAAACGACGCGAAATCACGCTTGCCAACCTTCTTGCCATGGAGAGCGGGCTTGGTTTCAACGAGAACTACGGTGCGGTCGCCGATGTCACACGGATGCTCTACCTCGAACCCGACATGGCCGCCTTCACGGAAACGATCCCGCTCGAGGCCGATCCCGGTTCGCGTTTCAGTTACTCGTCGGGCTCCAGCGTATTGCTGTCGAAGATCTGGATGGACAGGATCGGTGATCGCGCGACGGCTCTTGGCTATCCCTCTCGCGCATTGTTCGATCCGCTCGGCATGACAAGTGCCGTGATGGAGCCAGATGCGGCGGGGACGTTTGCCGGCAGTTCCTATCTCTATGCGACCGGGCGCGACTGGGCACGGTTCGGCCTGTTTCTGGCGCGCGACGGGGTGTGGAACGGGATGCGGCTGCTGCCGGAGGGGTTCGTGCACCTGATGCAGGAGCCGAATGCGCATTCAAACGGACGGTTTTCGAAGATGCAGACCTGGCTGCCGAAGCCCGACGACGTAGCCATGCCGGCAGATACGTTCTATCTGCAGGGCCATGATGGGCAGACAATCGCTGTCATGCCGTCGGCGGATCTCGTGGTGGTACGGCTTGGGCTGACGCCCCGGTCGCTGGGTTACGAACCGGGCTTGCTGTTTGGCGCAGTCGCGAAGGCGACGGGTGTCGTGGGGCTCTGATCGGCCTTCAGCACATGCAGCATGTCGCGACGCTTGGCGTCGTAGTAATAACCGCGGGCATAGAGGCGGATGGCGTTGTCGTTCTTGTTGTCGGCAACGAGCCAGGCGCCGCGGAGATATCGGATCGCGTATTTAAGATTGGTCTCGGCGTCCAGCAGGCCTTCCGGCTTGCCCTGATAGCCCATCGACTTCGCGGTCGAGTACTTGATCTGCATCAGGCCCCAGTAGCCATTCTTGTGGTAGGCCTTGGGATTGTATTTGCTTTCGCGATGGACGACGCGGTGCACCAGCGATTCCGGCACGCCGTAGAGACCGGCATAGCGCTTGATGAGCTTCTTGAGGTCTGCGGGCGCGTTCGACGCGGTATCCGGCATCGGCTCGCCGGGAGCCGGCGGAAAGTCCTTGATATTGCCCATGGCCGAGACCGCAGCCACAGCGCGGGGTGCGGCTGCATAGGCAAGCGTGGAGCTTGCGGCAGCCGGCGTTGCAGCACCAGCAATAGCGCTCGATGTAAGCGTGGCTGGACGCGGTGTCGGCACGACCGATTGCAGCGCCACCATATCCGGCGTCAGTTCTTCCTCGTCGAGCGCGATGGCCTGCGCCGCTGCCGGCTGGATCTGGCCAGACGCAACGGCGGTCGCGACCGGCGGCGACACGAGACGGCTCGACTTCTGGGTCATGACCGAACCGGCTGCCGGCTTGAGCGGCTGCGCCGAAGCAAGGCTCACGGGCTGGACCGCGGTTGCGATCGGCGGCGGCGTGAAGGCAACGATCGGCGCCATGGTCGGAGACGCCATGGCGGCATTCTGAGCCGATACGGTTTCTACGGTCGGCGGAACCGGAACGGCAATGCGACCGCTCTTGGCGATCTGCGCCATTGTCTGGCCGGGCGCCATTTGTTGAGATTGATCGGCGGCGGAAGAATTGTACTGGATGACGAGCTGACCGTCAGCTGACGTGGTCTGAGACGGCTGACCGGACGCGACTTTTGTATCGCGCTCAACGCTGGAGCATCCAGCCAGAACGGAAGACATCGCAAGCGCCACAGCAGCTCTACGGCTGACGAATCTGACCACCGTCATCAGGTTGCTCTCATTTGAAATGGTTACCGTACCCGCCAAAAAGTCACCGATTGTGGATTTCCATTAACGTATAAGGCGGCGCCCGGCAAGTCGAAGGACGCTTTCTGTTTCCTCAAGCAGCGATTCGCCGGAAACCAGCCGTCACAGCACGCCTGGCGATGAATACCGTGCCGGGCTTGTTCAAGGCTGGATTGCGCCTCGAAAATCGCTTTGTGCCCCGCAGCGCAAGGCTGGGGATGAGTGCCTGTGCCAACGCACTGCCAGCGATGGAGGCGAGAAAAATCGCCGTCAGCACTTCGGCCTGGAGCGAGAGCGACAGCGAAGGGCGCAGAAACTGTGCAGTCAGCGCGGCAAGAATGATCGCGTATCTGGGGGTGCGAACGCATCGAACGAAGACGTCTGCGAAGATCCGGTCAAACCGCCGCGTCGGCAGATTGTCATTGTCGGCGAGCGGCGCGCGGACCTGTGGGTCCTGGTAGCACCAGAGTACATAGACCATGGCGTAGGCGATGCCGACCCAGCCGATCGCGGTCATGGCCGATGGCGCGTAAAAACAGACAAGCAGTAGCGGCGCGAGGCCCGCGGTGAAGGCGAGACCCAGTCCCAAGGCCAATGCGGGGACCGTCACGACTGCGCTTAGACGGCCGCGCTGCTTGGAATAGAGCGCGACTGTCCTCGTCAGCGGGTTGGGAAGGATGACGAGGGCCACAGCGGTCGCGGCAAATGCGAACCATGTTTCGATCGTCATCACATTCCTCCGGAGCCCACGGCTCTCGTTTGTCGCTCAGCGCGACGCGTTATACGGTTTCGTAGGGCTGGCCGATATGGTCCATCACCTCGCCGAACCATTTTGCCGTCAGATCGAAATGTTTTCCACCCTTGATTCGGGGAAATTCGATGGTTCTCAGTTTTCCGCCTTGGTCTTCATCATGGCCGGTGACGCCGGACACCTTGTTGAGAGCGCTTTCGACCGCAAGATCGACCATGCCCTGGATGAGGCGAAGATCATCACCATTGGCCGGGGCGGAGCGGGCGAAATAGCCTGACTTCTGGACCATCGAGCGTTCGGCGCCGATCAGGCCCGCAAACTGGTTCTGGAACCAGCCGCCGACATTGATCGTGTCGAGCTTCACATGGCCGAACGCATCGCGCTTGACGGTGTCGCCGGCGGCTTCCCGTTCCGCGATGATCGTATTCATGCCGGCACCTTCCGAGACGAAGATCGTCACGGTGCCGCGTTCTTCCATCACGCGCTTCAGGCGTGCAGACTCTTGTTCGAGGTCGAACTCCAGTTCCGGCAAATAGAGGCCATCGATGCTTTTCAGCTCGGCGTTCATCATGAGGCCGTCGACATACTCGTTGCCGTGGCTCTGCTCGATATAGGCGCGCGCCGTTGCGGCCGTCAGCCAGCCGCAGTGGCGACCCATGACTTCGTGGATCACGAAGGTGCGGGGGGCGGCGGTCTGCTCGTTGCTGACATTGTCGAAGAAACGCGCGCCGACTTCGGCCGCCGTCCAGGCGCCGAGCGACTGGCGGATTGGCACGACGTCGTTATCGACGGTCTTCGGAAGACCGACGACGGTGAGGTCATAGCCATTGGCACCGAGGTAAGCCGCGAGATCGGCTGCCGTCGTGTTGGTGTCGTCGCCGCCGATCGTGTGAAGGATCGTCACGCCGTCCTTGGCGAGTCGTTCGGCTGCGACCTGCAGTGGGTTGTCGCCTTCCTTGACGAGGCCACGCTTGACGCAATCGGCGGCGTTGGTGAGCTTGACGCGGCTGTTGCCGATCGGCGAGCCGCCGTAACGATGAAGGAGAGGAGCCTTTTCACGCATCTCGGATGTGATCGCGATGCTGTCGCCCAAGAGCACGCCCTGGTAGCCGGAGCGGTAGGCAATGATGTCCAGATCAGGGGCAACATCCGAGTAGCGCTCGATCAATCCGCCGACGGCAGACGAGAGGCAGGGCGCAAGGCCACCGGCGGTCAGCAGTGCGACTTTCTGTTTGGACATCGATCCTCCTTGATGCGCTCAGGGCGCAAGAAACTGACAAAACGGGATGAATGGATGCGACACCAGCTAGAGCCTGTAAAGTGAATTTCTCAAGAAAATTCCGTCGCTTCGAGGTTTTTCCTGTCCGTTCCCCGATCTAATCGTTTCAAAGAAATCACCAGCCTCGCGGGCTGCCGTGGCACACGGCAGGACGGGTCGTTTTGGTCGGCGTTTCGACCCATTGGCCGTCAACGACTTTGTGCCGTTGCCGGACAGACCGGGCTTCAGCATGATTGTTCGAAAAACATGAACAGAGTTTAATCTTCAGCGGACCGTCCTCAGCTTGCCAAAACGTCGGTTATCTGGTCATTTAAGGGATGATTTTCGATTTCAATTGCCTCCAATTGTCCTCCCTGTGGGAAAGGTTGCTCGGTGCCGTCGGCGATGCCGCGGGCGGTGTGCTCAACCGAGTCGTCGATGCGATCCGCACCATGTTCGAGGGCGATCCGGAAACACGGCGCCAGGTTTCCTTCTCGGTGGCGATCATCGCCCTGTCTGCAAAGATGGCGAAGGCCGATGGCGTGGTCACCGAAGCCGAAGTGAGTGCCTTCCAGCAGATTTTCGATTTCCCGGCCGAGGAAGCGCGCAACGTTGCACGTCTCTATAACCTCGCACGCCAGGACATTGCCGGCTACGAGGCGTATGCCACGAAGCTTTCGGGGCTGTGCAGCAGCGGCGACATGGAAAACTGCCCGATGCTTGAGAGCGTCGTCGATGGTCTGTTTCATATCGCCAAGGCGGATGGTCTCGTGCATGAGAGCGAGCTGGCGTTTCTGGCGCGCATCGCCGAAATCTTCCGGATCGACGAGGAACATTTCCGCCGCATCATGGCCCGCCACGTGCATCTCGACGGTCGTGACCCGTATCTGGTGCTCGGCGTTTCGCGTGACGACGATTTCTCGGCAATCCGCAAACAGTACCGTCTGCTGGTTTCGGAGCATCATCCCGACCGGCTGATCGCACGCGGCGTGCCGGCAACACTGCATGCGGCTGCGACCGAACGGATGGCCGCGCTCAACGCGGCCTATGAAGCGATCGAGAAAGAGCGCCGCGCGGCATGACAATTCCGGCTTCCTTTGCCGCCGATCATGCCCGCGCCACGGTCGAGCCTTCGCCAAATCATGGGGAAAGGGCAGGCGGGCGCCAGCCGGACATGATCCTCCTGCATTATACCGGCATGCCTGATGCCGATCAGGCGCTGGCATGGCTTCGCAACGAGGCGAGCCAGGTCTCCAGTCACTATTTCATCCATGAAGACGGCCGGATCGTGCAGCTTGTTCCCGAGGCGCGGCGCGCTTGGCATGCGGGCAAAAGCAGCTGGGCCGGCGAAACGGACATCAATTCCTGCTCCATCGGGATAGAAATCGCCAATCCCGGACATCCCGGCGGACTTCCCCATTTTCCGGATATCCAGATCGATGCGGTCGTCGAATTGTGTCGAGACTGCGGCAATCGCTGGGGAATATCCCGCGAACGGGTCGTCGGACACTCGGATGTCGCCCCCATCCGCAAGCTCGACCCGGGCGAAAATTTCCCCTGGCAGAAATTGTATGTGGCGGGGATCGGTCACTGGGTCGAGCCAGGTCAGATCAGCGGCGGCCGGTTTTTCCAGCACGGCGAAAGTGGTCAGCCGATCGAGGCCCTGCAGTCGATGCTGTCGCTCTACGGATACGAGATTGAAATCACGGGCACATTCTGTGATCGCACGAAGGGCGTCGTCGAGGCTTTCCAACGGCATTTCAGGCCCGCGCTGGTCGATGGGATTGCCGATTTTTCGACGATCGACACGCTGCATCGGCTGCTCAAGGCACTGCCGAAATACAGCTAGGCGCAAGCTTCGCGAAACTGTCGGAAGCGTTTGCGGACAGGGCTTTTTTGCATTGCCACATGATCTCCTTATTGCGGCTTTCTAAAGAGTTGCTAACGCAGCGTCCCCAGACGGGGGCTGCCAAGATAAACCTACAGGTCTTGTAAAACCTCGCGTCGTCGTCCGGCGTCGCGACGAGGGATGTTTGCGCATCACGATATCCCGCGAGCCTGTTGTTCCGGAGATACTTTAGAATTGACTAAGATGACTTGTGCGGTCGCGGCAGGCATTGCCATGCTTTTCGCGGAATGTGGATCTGTGCGTGCCGAAGACGGCGGAGACGTGGTTCGGGTTTATGTCAAACCGCTGACCATTCCCTGGGAGACACGCGAAACCGGGTTTGCTGCCCCGACGGCCACCGAGAGGCAGATGGTTCGCCGGATGCATTATACGACGCTGATCGCCAAATATGCCGATCAATACGATGTGCCGTTCGACCTTGCTGAGGCTGTCGTGCAGATCGAAAGCAATTTTCGCCCGACCGTGAAGGGCAGTGCCGGCGAGATCGGCCTGATGCAGGTGAAGCCGGCGACCGCAAGGCTGATGGGCTACAAGGGCCCTGATTATGGCCTCTACGATCCGGAAACCAACATCCGCTACGGCATGAAGTATCTGGCGGGCGCCCACGATCTGGGTGGCGGCAAGATTTGCGGCACGATCCTTAAATACAATGCGGGCCACGCCGCCAAGCGTATGAACCCGACGTCCAAGCGCTACTGTCAGCGCGTCGAGGCGGTTCTTGAAGACAACAAGGACGATGTGATCGAAAAGACCTTCGCGTTCGATTTTCCACCGAAGGGGTATGCCGTTCTGGCGCCTCTGGTATTCTGATTCCGGAAACGGTTAGAACTGCCTGAAAAGAGCGGCAATTCGAGCTAGGGAATCGAAAGGACAGGGCATGGCGGCGCGGTTCAAATACATCATCATCGGAAGCGGCATGATGGGGGCGGCAGCGGCCCGGCATCTTTCCAAATGGACCGATGGTGTGGCGTTGATCGGGCCGGGCGAACCTGACGATTACCAGCGTCATGACGGCGTGTTCGCAAGCCATTACGACGAGGCGCGCATCACCCGGACGATCGATCAGGATCCAGTCTGGGCCCGCCTCGCCAATCGTTCGATTGAACGCTACGGCGAGATCGCGTCCGAAAGCGGTATCGATTTCTACTCGGAAGTGGGCTGTCTGATGGTCGGGCCTGGGCGCGCCGGGCAGCAGTCCTATGCGCCCGGGCGCGCCGGGCAGCCATCCTATGTCGGTCGCGTGCTCGATGCCGCCGGGCGGCTCGGGGTCGAGACCGAAACGCTGGGGCATGATGCGCTTTCGAGCCGGTTTCCGTATTTTGCCTTTCAGGATGGCGCCGAAGGCGTCTGGGAGGAGAAGCGGGCGGGGCACATCAATCCGCGCCGGCTGGTGAAGGCGCAATGCCTGCTTGCGGAGCGGCAGGGTGCCACGCTGATTGCCGAGACCGTTTCGGCTGTTCGTCAGGACGGGGCGATCGTGACCGTGACGACGGCGGAAGGGCGCAGTTACACGGCCGACAAGGTGCTTGTGGCGGCAGGCGGCTTTTCCATCAACGAGGCACTTGTCGGCGCTCGTCTCGATCTCTCAGTCTATGCAAGGACCATCGCGTTCTACGAGGTCGGCGAGGGGGCGATGGAGGAGCTGAAGGCCATGCCATCGCTGATCTGGAAATGGAACGAGGAGGATGACGGGATCTACCTTCTGCCTCCGGTCCGTTATCGTGATGGCAAAACCTATGTGAAGATCGGCGGCGATCCGGACGATCTTCTGCTGCCGTCAGAGCCCGAGATACGGGACTGGTTCAAGAGCGGCGGACGCGAGACGACCCGGCGCCACCTGACCGACGTGATGGAACGGCTGATGCCGAGGCTCGATCTGACGCGATCTTCCATGGCAGCCTGCGTCACGTCTTTCACGCCGAACAACTATCCGGCCATCGCCATGACGGCGTCCGACCGGATCGGTGTTCTGACCGGCGGTTGTGGCGCTGCCGCCAAGAGTTCCGACGAGATCGGCCGGCTCGGCGCCGAACTGATTTTCCACGGGTCGATCATCGACGATGGCTATCCGGTCGATTTCCATGCGGAATACCGGTAGGCCTATGGCCTTATCCGCGCATCTCGGCTAAGAGCCGCGCGACCAGTTGGCCGGGCAGCCGCACTTTACCAATGCCGAAAGGCGGTAGGGTGAGGAAAGTCCGGGCTCCACGGAAACACGGTGCCGGATAACGTCCGGCGGGGGCGACCCTAGGGACAGTGCCACAGAAAGGAAACCGCCCCGCTTTCTGATCGACCGGATGACGCATTGCGGCGAGGGTCGATGAGATAGCGGGGTAAGGGTGAAAGGGTGGGGTAAGAGCCCACCGCGCGACCGGTAACGGAAGCGGCATGGTAAACCCCACCGGGAGCAAGACCGAATAGGGATGACGCGGGACGTGCGCAAGTACGTCTACAGCCTGTTTCCGGGCCAGTCATCCGGGTGGGTTGCGCGAGGCGACGTGTAAACGGCGTCCCAGATGAATGGCTGCCACGTTCCGGTGTTCGCACCGGGGCCATACAGAACCCGGCTTACAGGCCAACTGGTCACTACTCTCTTCTGATTCGTCAATTGTGCCCGTCCCCGACGGGGCAATCTGACATGCAAATTGCCCGATTTCGGTGCCGCTTTTTATATGAGCAGGCTGGAAAGCGCCTTGCGTTTCCGGCTCTTAGCAACTGTCAAAATATCACTTGCGAAGGGTCGCAAAGGCAGTTTCTCCAAAGCGCTCAATAACCCTTTGTTAAACTTAACAGCTTATAAATAAATCCGAACATGGAGGAGCTTGCAGGGCCTCTCCCATTGACGCCCATATGGTCCCATGGTATCCCAAATTCGCACTGCACAAGGGCTTTTTGCCCATCAAATCAAGAGTTTCGATCTCACAATCGGGCAAGCATCTGCTTATCCGCACGGAGCTTCCTTGTTTGAATCTAAGCAGTCTGGCGGGAGGTTTCCCGTGTCTTTTGCGAACGGGGCGGGTGTTTGTTGCGATGAGCCGCTTCCTGTCGAATGCGACGAACAGGATCGATACGAAGGGGCGGGTCTCTGTGCCTGCCGGCTTTCGCGCGGTTCTTTCCGAGCGCGGAATTCAGGAGCTCTACTGCCTCCAGGATTTCATTTATCCGGCGATCAGCGTCGGCGGTCCGGATCTGCTCGATCGCTACGAGCGGCAGATTGCGTCCGTCGATCCGTTTTCACCGGACGCCAACAGGATGTCGCTGCTGATTCACGGCGGCGGTGTCTTCATGAGGCTCGATGCGGAAGGCCGGCTGATGGTCTCGGATTTCATCCGGGATTTCACGGGTATCAGCTCGGAAGTCACTTTCGTCGGGCGTTCGGATCATTTTCAGCTTTGGCAGCCGCAAGCATTTCACGAGGCGCAGGCGGCAGCACGGGAGGGACGTTTGAGTTCACGTCCCGCATAGTACAGGAGAGCGGGATGTCGGCGAATCCAGGCGAAGGTCAAACTGAGCCCGAAGGCGGACCGGTTCGCCATATTCCAGTTCTTCTGCACCAAGTGGTGGAGGCGCTTCAGCCTCTTCCTGGCAAGGTCATCCTTGATGGCACCTTCGGGGCGGGCGGTTATTCGTCCGCCCTGCTGGCTGCTGGTGCTGACGTCATTGGCCTTGATCGCGATCCTTCCGCAATCGCCAATGGGCAGGCTCTTGTTGCCGCGCATGCCGGTCGCCTCTCTCTCATTCATTCACAGTTCTCGCAGCTTGCCGATCATGCGCCGGAAGGCGGGCTCGATGGCGTCGTGCTCGATATCGGCGTGTCCTCGATGCAGATCGATGAGGCCGAGCGCGGCTTCTCGTTCCAGCGCAACGGTCCCCTCGACATGCGCATGTCGAGCAATGGCGTATCGGCGGCCGATGTCGTCAATCGCGCGAAGGTCGGCGATCTCATCCGCATCTTCGGCTTTCTCGGCGAGGAAAAACATTCCGGTCGTATCGCACGTGCCATCGAAAAGCGCCGCGTGACCGAGCCCTTCCGCACGACGCGCGATCTCGTCAACCTCATCGAGAGCGTCAATCCGCGTAAAGCCAAGGACAAGATCCATCCGTCGACGCGTGTTTTCCAGGCGCTGCGCATTTTCGTCAACGACGAACTCGGCGAGCTGGCACAGGCGCTGTTTGCCGCCGAGCAGGCCTTGAAGCCCGGTGGTCGGCTCGTGGTCGTCACCTTCCATTCGCTGGAAGACCGGATCGTCAAGCAGTTCTTTGCCGATCGCTCGTCCAAGACCTCCGGCTCCAGGCATCTGCCGATGGTCGCGGTGAAGGAAGCGATCTTCGATCCGCTCGGCAAGGCGATGGTAGCGGCAAGCGAGGAGGAGGCGGAGATCAATCCGCGCGCCCGTTCCGCCAAGCTGCGCGCCGGTATCCGCACCGAAGCAAAATCGCGTGGTTCCGACATGTCGATCTTCGACCTGCCGAGCCTCGCAAGCCTTTCGACATTGGGGGTCTGACGGATGTTGAGAAGCTTCGATCTCGTGCTGATCGGCGTCATGACGGCAACGGCTGTCGTGACCTATTCGATCAAGCATCGTGCCGATGAGAAACTTGAAGAGGTTCGGCGTCTCGAAACCGAGATCAGGCTCGAGAAAGATACGATCGATCTCTTGAGGGCTGACTGGGCGCTTCTGACTCAGCCAAACCGTCTTCACCGGCTGATCGGCGTCTATGGCACCGAGCTCGGCCTTGGCGCGACCGATACGACGCAACTCGCCATGCCCAAGGAATTGCCGATGATGAAGTCGCGTCTGCCGCAGCCCGAGACCACCATCGAGGACATCATTTCCGGCAAGGACAGTGAAGTCGCAGCGGCGCTGAAGGGCGTCGAGGCTGCAAAGTCCAGGCCTCCGTCCAAAATACCGGTGCCGAAAAACCGTGGTGCTTCTTCTCTTGATGTTCATTCAACCGGATCGGTGAGACGCTGATGTCCTTCCTGTCACGAATCATGGTTTTGAAGAGCAGGGCGCATTTTTCGGCCGGTGGCCGTGGCCGCCCAACGATGCGCGGCGCGTCCTTTGAAGGTACGCGCAAGCGCAAGTCCGCCCAGGCGAAAAACCGCGTCGGCCTCCTGATCGCCGGCTTTGTCGCGTTCTACGGCGTCATCGGCGGACGTCTCGTGCAATACGGCTTTGCGATGCCGGAGGTAACGTCGAGCATTCTGCCGGCAGACCGGTTCATGGCGTCGCGCCCGGATATTGTCGACCGCAACGGCGAGGTGCTGGCCACCGACATCCGCACCGTCTCGCTGTTTGCCGAGCCGCACAAGATCGTCGACGCCGACGAGGTGATCGAAAAGCTCGCGACCGTGCTGAACGATCTCGACGTGAAGGGCACCTATACGAAGCTTCGCTCCAATTCGCATTTCCAGTGGCTGCGCCGCCAGCTGACCCCGAAGCAGCAGAGCCAGATTCTGGCACTCGGCATCCCGGGTATCGGTTTCCGGCCTGAGAAGCGCCGTTTCTATCCCGGTGGCAGAACTGCTGCGCATCTCGTCGGTTACGTCAATATTGACAACCGCGGCGTCGCCGGAATGGAACGCTACATCGATTCCCAGGGTCTCGCGGACCTTGCGGCCGTCGGCATGACCTCCGATCAGCCGCTTGAGCCGGTCAAGTTGTCGATCGATCTGCGCGTGCAGGCAATCGTTCAGCAGGTCGTTGCCGAATCGATCGGCAAATACTCGGCGATCGGTGCAGGCGCCGTCGTCATCGACGTTCACACCGGTGAAATCCTCGGTATGGCATCCGCACCGGATTTCGATCCGAACGACCCGAACGGCGTGGACGCTGAAAAGGGCTGGATGAACCGCATGTCGAACAGCACGTTCGAAATGGGCTCCACCTTCAAATCCTTCACGCTCGCCATGGGTCTCGATGACGGCAAGATGAACCTGCAGAGCTCGTTCGATGCGCGCTTCCCGATCCGCATCGGCGGTTTCACCATCAAGGACTTCCATGGCAAGGGGCGCGTGTTGAGCGTTCCGGAAATCTTCCAGTATTCTTCGAACATCGGCACGGCGAAGATCGCCGACATGGTCGGCATTGCGGGACACAAGGACTTCCTGACGCGGCTTGGACTTCTCAGCCGGATGAAGACCGAACTGCCGGAAATCGCGATGCCAAGTCAGCCGCGTGAATGGAAGAAGATCAACTCCATCACCATCTCGTTCGGTCACGGCGTGTCGACGACGCCGCTACAGACGGCTGTTGCCGGTGCGGCACTGGTCAACGGCGGCAAGCTCGTTCCGCCGACATTCCTGCCCCGCACCCAGGCGCAGGCCGACGAGATCGCCACCCAGGTCATGAAGCCCACGACCAGCAAGGACATGCGCTTCCTGTTCGAATGGAACGGCATCAACGGATCGGGCCGCAATGCGCGCGTGGCCGGCTTCAATGTGGGCGGCAAGACCGGAACGGCGGACAAGGTCGTCAACGGCCGCTACGCCCACGACAAGAACTTCAACGCGTTTCTGTCTGCCTTCCCGATGGACAATCCGCGCTATGTCGTCCTGTCCTTCAGCGACGAGCCGAAGACCGACAAAGGCAATGGCGCCGCGCTTGCTGCAATGTCCGCAGCACCCATGGTCAAGGAGATCATCGCGCGGTCTGCTCCCATTCTCGGTGTAAAGCCAAAATTCGGCAATGACGGTTCTGCCCTGCTTGTGTCTTATTGAGGATCAAGAACGGGCCCTCGATTCGTGAGGGAGCCTGCTGTTAGATGGAAAGATTACCGATGAAACTGCGCGATCTTGCCGGAGACGATTTTCCGGAAGCGGCCGATATCCTGGCTGGACCAGCCGGTGATGTGGATATTCTCGGTCTTTCCTCGGACAGTCGGCAAATCGCCGAGGGCATGCTGTTCGCAGCTCTTGCTGGATCCAAGGCTGACGGGTCGCGCTTTGTCGACGATGCCGCCGCCAAGGGCGCGGTTGTCGCCATCGCGTCCCATCCGGCAGACAGCAGCATCCCGGTTGTGGTCGTGGACAATCCACGCCGCTTTCTAGCAATCGCTGCCGCTCGGCTGTATGGCGCTCAGCCGGAGACGATGGTTGCGGTAACAGGCACTGCCGGCAAGACTTCGGTTGCCTCTTTCACCCGGCAGATCTGGGCCTATGCCGGCCATGCGGCTGCACAGATCGGCACCACGGGCGTCGTCTCGCCTGATCGCAACGACTACGGCTCGCTGACCACGCCTGATCCCGTCGAGCTTCAGAAGCTGCTGGCGGAACTCGCGTCCGAAGGCGTCACCCACGCGGCGATGGAAGCGTCCAGCCACGGTCTCGACCAGAGCCGTCTCGACGGCGTCAAGCTGTCGGCTGTCGGTTTCACCAATCTTGGCCGCGACCATATGGACTACCATCCGACCGTCGAGAGCTACATGGCCGCCAAGATGCGGCTGTTCGATACGCTGGCACCTGCGGGCGCTCCGGCCGTGATCTTTGCCGACGACCGCTGGACTGAAACTGCGATCGAGGTGGCACTTGCTTCAGGCCTCAGCATCCGGACCGTCGGGCGCAAGGGCGGCTATCTCTGCCTGAAGCGTGTCGAACACTTCCGTCACAAGCAGACCGCGGAGATCCATGCGGACGGCAAGATCTATGAGGTCGATATCCCGCTCGCGGGCGACTTCCAGGTGGCCAATGCGCTGGTTGCCGCAGGACTTGCGATGTCGACCGGCGTTCCGGCCGCTGTCGCCATGGCAGCGCTTGAAAAGCTCGTCGGCGCGTCCGGCCGGCTCGAGCTTGTCGGCCAGACGAAGGATGGCGCGCTTGCCTATGTGGATTACGCCCACAAGCCCGATGCGCTCGAGAACGTTCTGAGCTCCGTGCGTCCGTTCACCACCGGCCGCGTGGTCGTTGTGTTCGGCTGCGGCGGAGATCGCGACAAGGGCAAGCGTCCGATCATGGGGGAGATTGCCACCCGCCTCGCGGACGTGGTGATCGTCACCGACGACAATCCTCGCTCCGAGGAGCCAGCCACGATCCGCTCCGAGATCATGGCGGCAGCGCCGGGCGCGGAAGAGATCGCCGACAGGGCAAAGGCAATCCGTCACGCGGTCGGACTGCTCAAAACTGGCGATACGCTGATCGTTGCCGGCAAGGGGCATGAGGAAGGACAGACGGTTGGGGCAACGACATTGCCGTTCTCCGATCATGTCGAAGTGCGCAAGGCATTGCAGGACCTGGCGGAGGGCGTAGCATCGTGAGCTTTCTTTGGACCTCGCAGGAAATGGCCACCGTCATGGACGGCCGGCCGATCGGGCAGATGCCGGAAGGCGTCACCGGTCTTTCGATCGACAGCCGCGGAATCACCGAGGGTGAAGCGTTTTTCGCCATCAAGGGTGACCGGGTCGACGGGCATGACTATGCCAGCATGGCGATTGCCAACGGTGCATCGCTGATCGTCGTTTCAGAAGCGAAGCTGCCGGCAATGGGCCGTCTGACGATCCCGATGATCGTCGTCGAGGACGTGCTGGCCGCACTCGTCAAGCTCGGGATCGCGGCACGTGACCGCAGTCGCGCCCGTATCGTTGCCGTGACCGGTTCGGTCGGCAAGACGACGACCAAGGAAATGCTGCGCCATGCGCTTGCCCCGTCCGGCAAGGTGCATGCGGCCGTGGCCTCGTTCAACAATCACTGGGGCGTCCCGCTGACGCTCGCACGCATGCCGTCCGATACGGATTTCGGCGTGTTCGAGATCGGCATGAACCATGCCGACGAGATCCGGCCGCTGGTCAAGATGGTGCGCCCGCATGTGGCGATCATCACGACGATCGCGGCTGCCCATCTCGGGCATTTCAACAGTCTCGAAGAGATCGCGGCTGCCAAAGCCGAGATCCTTGAGGGTATCGAGCCCGGCGGGGCTGCCATCCTCAACCACGACAATGCACAGTTTGCGCTGCTGGAACAGAAAGCCCACGAGTTGGGCGTCAGCCATGTCATGACCTTCGGCCAGCATGCAAAGGCCGACTATCGCCTTGCCGATTTCGAGGGCAATGCCGAGAGCTCCGTTATCTGGGCCGTTCTCAATGGCGAGACGAAGGAGTTTGTGATCGGCGCACCTGGCCGCCACATCGCCGAAAATGCCATGGCAGTTTTAGGAGCGGCGCTTCTCCTCGGTGCCGATATGGGCTCGGTGGGGCAGGCGCTGGCCGAACTCAAGGCCGTCAAGGGCAGGGGACAGCGCCATCGTCTCGGTATTGGCGAAGGCCATCTGACGCTGATCGACGAGAGCTACAACGCTAATCCTGCCTCGGTTCGGGCCGCGATCTCCCTGCTCGCAGCGACAGCACCGGAACTCACCGGTCGCCGTATTGCCGTCCTCGGCGACATGCTGGAAATGGGCGAGTTCTCGGCCCAGGTGCACGAAGAGCTGGGCGGGCCATTGCTCGCCTCCGGGATCGAGCACGTCTGGCTCGCCGGCAAGGAAATGGCCGCTCTGCGGGATGCGCTGCCTGATAGTGTCGACGTACAGTATTTCGAAACGACGGACGCACTGACTGAATACGTCGTGCGCTCCGTCATTCCCGGCGACGTGCTGATGGTGAAGTCGTCACTTGGGCTTGGTTTCGGCAAGATCGTTGCCGCGCTGCTTGACAACTACCCGGCTTTTTCCGACACGGACCGCCAACCTTAAGACGACGCGGCTTTTTTGAAAGGGCCCTTTATGCTGATCTGGCTCGTGGAACTGGCAGACAAGATTCAGTTCTTCAACCTGTTCCGATACATCACGTTCAGGACGGGAGCAGCGCTCTTCACCTCGGCGTTCATCGTCTTCATGTTCGGGCCACGGATGATCAATTCACTCCGAATCCGTCAGGGCAAGGGTCAGCCGATCCGCGCCGACGGACCGCAGACCCACTTCAAGAAGGCCGGTACGCCGACCATGGGCGGGCTGATGATTCTCGCCGGCATCGTCGGCGGATCGCTGCTCTGGGCCGATCTTTCCAACATCTACGTGGTCGCCACGCTGCTCGTGACGCTCGGATTCGGCGCGATCGGTTTTTATGACGACTATCTCAAGGTCACCAAGCAGACCGACAAGGGCTTTTCCGGCAAGGCGCGCCTCGGCATCGAGTTCCTGATCGCCGGCATCGCCGTGTTCTTCATGATGCGACTAGCGATGGTGACGGAGCCTGCGGGAAACCCGCATCTGGCAACCTCGGTCGCCTTTCCCTTCGCCAAGGATTTCCTGATCAATATCGGCTATTTCTTCATCCTGTTCGGTGGCTTCGTCATCGTCGGCGCCGGCAATGCGGTCAACCTGACTGACGGTCTCGACGGGTTGGCGATCGTGCCGGTCATGATTGCCGCCGCGTCGTTCGGGGTGATTGCCTATCTCGTCGGTAACGCCGTCTTTGCAGGCTATCTGCAGATCAATTTTGTCCCCGGAACCGGTGAGCTCGCCGTCATCATGGGCGCGGTGATCGGGGCTGGCCTCGGCTTTCTCTGGTTCAACGCCCCGCCGGCTGCGATCTTCATGGGCGATACCGGTTCGCTGGCACTCGGCGGCCTGATCGGTTCGGTTGCCGTCGCCACCAAGCACGAGATCGTCATGGCGATCATCGGCGGCCTGTTCGTGATGGAAACGATGTCCGTGATCATTCAGGTCGGCTTCTTCAAGATGACCGGCCGGCGTGTGTTCCTGATGGCGCCGATCCATCACCATTTCGAAAAGCTTGGCTGGACCGAAAGCCAGGTCGTGATCCGGTTCTGGATCATCGCCGTCGGCCTCGCGATGCTCGGCCTCTCGACCCTCAAGCTGCGGTGATCCGATGATCCCGGTCACGACGTTCAGCGGAAAACGTGTCGCACTATTCGGTCTCGGTGGTTCGGGGCTGGCGACCGCGCAGGCGCTGGTTGCCGGCGGTGCCACGGTTCTGGCCTGGGACGACAATCCTGACAGCGTCGCCAAGGCAAACGTTGCCGGCATCGAGACGGCGGACCTGAGAACCATCGACTGGAGCGCGCAGGCGGCCTTCGTCCTGTCTCCGGGTGTTCCGCTGACCCATCCAAAGCCGCATTGGAGCGCCGATCTGGCGCGTGCTGCCGGCGTCGAGATCATCGGCGATGTGGAGCTTTTCGTGCGCGAGCGCCGGGCGCATGCGCCGGATTGCCCGTTCATCGCCATCACCGGCACCAACGGCAAGTCGACCACGACGGCGCTGATTGCGCATATCCTGCGCTCAAGCGGGCGCGACACGCAGCTGGGCGGCAATATCGGGACGGCGATCCTGACGCTCGATCCGCCGAAGGCCGAACGGTATTACGTCGTCGAATGCTCGTCCTACCAGATCGATCTGGCCCCGACGCTCAATCCCACGGCCGGCATATTGCTCAACCTCACACCTGACCATCTCGATCGTCACGGCACGATGCAGCACTATGCCGACATCAAGGAGCGACTGGTTGCTGGGGCGAAGACCGCCGTCATCGGCGTCGACGACAGCTATTCGACACTGATCGCCGACCGGGTCGAGCGCACAGGCGTCAAGGTTCGGCGCATTTCCAAGCGTAATGCGGTCGCCGATGGTATCTATGCCGAGACAACCCGCCTCATCGAGATGAATGGCGGCGTTTCGTCTGCGCTCGTCGACCTCGATGGCATCCCGACGTTGAAGGGCAGCCACAACGCTCAGAATGCGGCGGCGGCGATTGCTGCCTGCCTGGCGGTCGGCGTCTCTGCCGATGACATCCGCGCCGGTCTGCGGTCATTCCCGGGCCTCAAGCACCGCATGCAGCCGGTCGGGAGACGGGACCATGTTGTTTTCGTCAATGATTCGAAGGCAACGAACGCCGAAGCCGCGGCCCCTGCGCTTTCCAGCTATGAGCGGATCTACTGGATTGCGGGCGGTCTTCCCAAGGAAGGCGGCATCGCAAGCCTCGCACCACTCTTCCAGAATATAACAAAAGTCTATTTGATCGGAGAAGCAGCACCGGCATTCGCAGCAACTCTTGGAGACACGGTCCCTTACGAAATTTCGGGCACGCTCGAACGGGCCGTTACCCATGCAGCCGCAGATGCGGCAGCCGACACTGTTTCGTCGGCAGTGATGTTGTCGCCGGCATGCGCCAGCTTTGATCAGTTTAAGAATTTCGAAGTGCGCGGCGATGCGTTTGTCGCACTCGTCGCAGCTCTCGACAGTGTGGACATGCTGGTCGATACCGGAAAAGGAAACTGAATATGGTAAGCCGCGCAGACCGTGGACCGCTCGCAGACTGGTTCTGGACGATCGACCGTTTTTTCCTGGCGGCCTTTATCATGCTGATGGGCATCGGGTTCATGTTGTCGTTTGCGGCATCGCCAGCCGTTGCCCAGCGCATCGGTCTCTCAGACTTCCACTTCGTCGAACGCCATGCGGTTTTCCTCATTCCGTCACTCGCCATCATGATTGGCCTGTCGTTCCTGACCCCGCGTCAGGTACGAAGAACCGCAATCGTGCTTCTTGCTCTTTCGCTGGCCGCGATGGTTCTGGCGTTGTTCTTCGGCGTCGAGGTCAAGGGGGCGCGGCGCTGGATCGGTGTCGGCGCGCTGTCCATCCAGCCGTCCGAATTCATGAAGCCCGCCTTCGTGGTGGTCTGCGCCTGGCTGTTTTCAGAGCACGCACGGCAGCCTGAAATTCCGGGCAATCTCTTCGCCATCATCCTGTTCGGCATCGTCGCGGCCCTTCTTGTCGCGCAGCCCGACCTTGGGCAGACGATCCTGACCAGCATCGTGTGGGGCGGCATGTTCTTCATGGCCGGAATGCCGTGGCTCTGGATCGTTCTGCTCGGCGGTGTCGGTGTCGGCGGTCTTCTTGCGGCCTATTACATGCTGCCGCACGTGACGGCCCGTTTCGACAAGTTCCTGACCGGCGAAGGCGACCGCTTCCAGGTGGAGACAGCGCATGAGGCGATCGTGCGCGGCAACTGGTTTGGCCAGGGCCCGGGCGAGGGCATCGTCAAGCGGATCCTGCCCGACAGTCACACCGACTTTGTGTTCTCCGTCGCGGCCGAGGAATTCGGCATCATCTTCTGCATGGCGCTTGTTGCAATCTTCGCCTTCATCGTGCTGCGCGGCCTCAAGCATGCCTTCAACGAGCGCAACGACTTCAACCGCTTTGCCGTCGCCGGCCTTGTGCTGCAGATCGGCATACAGTCGATGATCAATATCGGCGTCAATCTCGAGTTGATGCCGGCCAAGGGAATGACGCTTCCGTTGATCTCCTACGGCGGATCGTCGATGATCGCCATATGTGTGACAGCTGGTTTTATTCTGGCACTCACACGTCACCGGCCGGAACGGCGCGCGCAGGAACGCAGCTTGTTCCGCGTCGCGTCCGGAGTTCCCGCGGAGTAGGTATATGAGCAAGGGCATTATTCTGTTAGCCGCCGGGGGAACCGGCGGTCATCTTTTTCCTGCGGAAGCATTGGGTCACGAGCTGAAAGCACGGGGCTTTTCCGTGCATCTGGTGACCGACAGCCGCGCCGAGCGTTTTGCTGGCAAGTTTCCGGCTGATGAGATTCATGTCGTACCGTCGGCGACGTTCGGATCGAAAAATCCGATCGCGATGGCGCGGACTGCCTGGAAGCTCTGGACCGGTCTTCGCGCCGCGCGCAAGCTTATATCGCGTTTGCGGCCGATCGCGGTCGTCGGTTTCGGTGGCTATCCAACAGTCCCGCCACTGATGGCCTCGACCGGCATGGGTGTGCCGACGATCATCCACGAGCAAAATGCGGTGATGGGCCGCGCCAACAAGGCGCTGGCTTCGAGGGTGCAGGCGATCGCTGGCGGGTTTCTTCCCGAAACGACCGGGACATACGCGGCAAAGACCGTAACGACCGGCAATCCGGTGCGTCCCGCGGTTCTGGAAGCCGCAAACGTGCCCTACGTCGCGTCGCGGGGAACTGATCCGTTCCGGCTCGTCGTGTTCGGTGGTAGCCAGGGCGCTCAGTTCTTCTCGTCTGCCGTGCCCACAGCCTTGAGCCTTCTCGATCAATCCGAGCGGGACAGGCTGGTCGTGACACAGCAGGCACGCCCCGAGGATCAGGGCCGTGTCGGCTCGTGCTTCGGCAAGCTGAATTCGAAGGTAGAAATCTCGCCGTTCTTCCCCGACATGGCCGAGCGCCTTGCGGCGGCGCATCTCGTGGTGTGCCGCTCGGGTGCATCGACGGTATCGGAGATCTCGGTGATCGGGCGACCGTCCATTCTGGTGCCCTATCCCTATGCTCTGGATCACGACCAGGCGGCCAATGCGGCGGCGCTCGTTGCGACCGGCGGAGCCGAGGTCGTGGCGCAGTCCGAGCTTTCGCCGGAACGCCTCTCGGCGATGATATCGTCTGCCATGAATGAGCCGGAGCGGCTGGAAAAGACGGCGGCAGCCGCCAAGCGGGCAGGTCGGCCCAATGCGGCGATCGCACTCGCAGACCTCGTCACCGCGGTTGCTGAACGTAAAAATATTGCAGAATTCAAGGGAGTACGGGCATGAAGATGCCGAAGGCTATTGGCCTCGTTCATTTCATCGGCATCGGCGGGATCGGCATGAGCGGTATCGCCGAAGTGCTGCACAATCTCGGCCACAACGTTCAGGGCTCCGACCAGGCCGATAGCGCCAACGTGCAGCGCCTGCGCGACAAGGGTATCCCGGTTTTCGTCGGCCATACCGCCGAAAACCTCGGCGATGCGGAAGTCGTGGTCGTTTCGACAGCGATCAAGAAGAACAACCCGGAACTGGTTGCTGCGCGAGAAAAATCGCTGCCGATCGTCCGGCGCGCGGAAATGCTGGCGGAACTGATGCGCTTCCGCAATGCGATCGCGATCGGTGGCACGCACGGCAAGACCACCACGACTTCGATGGTCGCGGCGTTGCTCGAAGCCGGCAATCTCGATCCGACGGTCATCAACGGCGGCATCATCAATGCCTACGGCACCAACGCCCGCATGGGCGAGGGCGAGTGGATGGTGGTGGAAGCCGACGAATCGGACGGTACCTTCCTAAAACTGCCCGCTGACGTCGCGGTTGTGACCAATATCGATCCGGAGCATCTCGACCACTACGGCAATTTCGACGCGGTGCGGGCGGCCTTCCGGCAATTCGTCGAGAACGTGCCGTTCTACGGCTTCGGCATTCTCTGCCTCGATCACCCGGAAGTGCAGGCGCTGGTCGGCAAGATCGAGGACCGCAAGGTCGTCACCTATGGCGAGAACCCGCAGGCCGATGCGCGGTTTTCGAACATCCGCATGGAGGGCACCAAGTCGATCTTCGACGTGGAAATCCGTCGCCGTCGCACCGGCCGGATCTTCACCTTCAAGGATCTCGTGTTGCCGATGCCAGGCCGCCACAACATCTCCAACGCAACGGCTGCGATTGCCGTCGCAAACCGGCTCGGGATATCGGAAGAAAATATCCGCAAGGGTCTTGCGAATTTCTCGGGCGTCAAGCGCCGCTTCACGCTGACCGGCACTGTCGACGGCGTTTCCATCTTCGACGATTACGGTCACCATCCGGTCGAGATCAAGGCCGTGCTGAAGGCAGCACGCGAGGCATGCCAGGGGCGTGTCATCGCCGTCCACCAGCCGCACCGGTTCTCCCGGTTGTCGAGCCTGTTTGACGATTTTGCGAATTGTTTTAACGATGCCGACAGTATCATCCTTGCGCCGGTGTATGCCGCGGGGGAAGATCCGATCGAAGGGGTCAATTCAGAATCGCTGGTGTCGCGGATCAAATCGAGCGGCCACCGCGACGCGCGTTACATGACCTCTCCGAGCGAACTGGCTTCGATCGTCTCCGGCATTGCGAAGCCGGGGGATTTCGTGGTGCTTCTGGGGGCAGGCAACATCACGCAATGGGCTGCGTCGTTGCCGAAGGAACTTGAGAGATTTTCGGGACAGTAGAATGAAACAAGTGAATGGGGAAAAGCTGCTGACGTCACTCGGGGACGGCGTCAAGAACCTGCGTGGTCGTCTGACGCCGAATGCACCGATGGATCGGGTCACGTGGTTTCAGGCGGGCGGACTTGCCGAGCTGATGTTCCAGCCGCATGACGCCGAGGATCTCGCGACTTTCCTCAAGATGCTACCGCAAGAGGTCCCGTTGACCGTTGTCGGCGTCGGCTCCAATCTGTTGGTGCGCGATGGTGGTATTCCGGGCGTTGTGGTCCGTCTCTCTGCCAAGGGGTTCGGCCAGCTCGATCTCATGGGTGACAACCGGATCAAGGCCGGTGCGATCTGCCCGGACAAGCACCTCGCTGCGATGGCGATGGACAATGGTATCGGCGGGTTTGCCTTCTACTACGGCATACCGGGTTCGATTGGCGGGGCGCTGCGGATGAACGCCGGCGCCAATGGCGGGGAGACTGCCGAGCGGCTGGTCGAAGTCCATGCCGTCGATCGCGAGGGCAACGAGCATGTGCTTTCCAACGAGGACATGGGATACAGCTACCGCCATTCATCGGCTTCCAAGGACCTGATCTTCACCCATGCGGTGTTCGAAGGGTACCCGGAGGACCGTGCCAAGATCCGCGCCGACATGGACGCTGTTCGCCAGCACCGCGAGACCGTGCAGCCGGTCAAGGAAAAGACCGGCGGCTCTACCTTCAAGAACCCGGAAGGCCATTCCGCCTGGAGCCTTATCGACGAGGCCGGCGGCCGCGGTCTGATGAACGGTGGCGCCCAGATGTCGTCGCTGCATTGCAACTTCATGATCAATATTGGCCATGCCACCGGCTATGATCTCGAATATCTCGGCGAGATGGTGCGCCAGCGCGTGTTCGACAAATCCGGCATCAAGCTGGAATGGGAGATCAAGCGACTCGGTATCTTCATGCCGGGTAGGGAAGTGCGACCCTTCCAAGGTGCGACGACGGAGTAGCTATAACTAGTCCCTCTTCAAGGATGGGCGAATGACGCTGATACACAACGAGCGAACCAAACTTCTGGCGAATTCGCTGGACAGGCTTTCCACGGCTTGTGTGGCGGCAGGTTTCATAGCTCCGGCTGTCTCGCTTTCCAACGGAGCAGCGTCGGCTGGTATTTCGCTGTCTATCGCCCTTTCGACGCTGGCTTGGATTTCCGGCGGTTTGCTACTACATTGGGGTGCAAGACGTGCTCTTGGAGAGTTGATCTCATGAACGCACCCACTTTCTTCTTCCTGTATGTCCTGCCCTTTGTGATCGCTGGGGCGGGTTGGGTTGCCGTCTTGCTTGCGGAGCGAAGCAGCCGTCGCAAGCACCGGCTACATCCAGGAGAGTGACAGTTCACACAAAAAAGCCCGCGAAGTCATAGACTTCACGGGCTTTTTTGTCAGTTTTATTCCGCCGTGGCTCAGACTTCGTCCTTGCCCGACAGGAGGATGCAGACCAGCGTGATCACGGCAGCGATGCCGAGATAGTAGCCGACATAGGCCATGCCGTAATTGGCCTGGAGGTAGGTTGCGATATAGGGCGCAAGCGACGCGCCGAAGATGCCGGCAAGATTGAAGGTGATCGACGAGCCCGTATAGCGGACAGCGGTCGGGAAGGGCGCGGCCAGCGCCGTTCCGATCAGGCCGTAGGTCATGCCCATCAGCACCATCGCCAGTACGACGAACAGGAAGATCATGCCTTCGCCATTGGTCATCAGTGCTGGCAGGACAAACGAGAACAGCCCGATCAGCACCGTCGTCACGATCAGCATCTCGCGGCGTCCGTAGCGGTCACCCAGCTTGCCGACGATCGGAATAAAGATGCCGAACACGATCGAGCCGAGCAACTGCACCTCGAGCGCATCGAGGAACGGCATCTTCAGGATCTTGACGTTGTAGGACAGAAGATAGGCCGAGCCGATGTAGAACAGCACGAAGGTTGCAAGCGCCACGAAAGTGCCAAGCGCCAAGCTGCGCTTGTGCGTGCGGAACAGTTCCACGACCGGGATCTCGACCCGCTCCTGCTTGTCGATTGTCTTCTGGAAGGCTGGCGTCTCGGTGATCGAGAGGCGTACCCAGAGGCCAACGGCAATCAGCAGGATCGATGCAATGAACGGAATGCGCCAGCCCCAGGACAGAAGCGCTTCCTGCGACATGAAGTGCAGCAGGATCCAGAACACGCCCGAAGACAGGAACAGGCCGACAGGAGCGCCAAGCTGCGGGAACATGCCGTACCAGGTGCGCTTACCCGGAGGTGCGTTTTCAGTCGCGAGCAGAACGGCACCGCCCCATTCGCCGCCGAGGCCAAAGCCCTGGCCGAAACGGCAAAGCGCCAGAAGCAGCGGTGCTGCCACGCCGATCGTCTCATAGGTCGGCAGCAGGCCGATGATCACGGTGGAAATGCCCATGGTCAAAAGTGCGGCAACCAGCGTTGTCTTGCGTCCGATCCGGTCACCGAAATGGCCGAACACGACGGCACCGAGCGGGCGGGCAAAAAATGCGATCGAGAAGGTTGCGAACGAGGCAAGCAGTGCCGTCGTCGGATCGCTGTTGGGGAAGAACAGCGCCGGGAAGACGAGGACCGCAGCCGTCGCGTATACGTAGAAATCGAAGAACTCGATCGTCGTGCCGACCAGGCTGGCCGTCAGGACGCGTGCAGGAGAATTCATTGCAACATGCGCTAACGGCTCAGCTGACGGCGAAGCGGGAGGCGTCGCGTTTGTCATACTGATTCCAATTCAGGAGATTTAAATATGCGGCTCTCTAGGAGTACCGGCTGCGACATACAGCAGTTTTCTGACGAGTAAAACAAAAAACGCGCAATAAACGGCACGTTTTCACCCCTGATCCATTGCGATCTTGCCGCGCTCGAGCAGCTGTTCGAGCTCCATGTCCCGTGCGGTACCATGCGACCTCAAGTCCTGCATTAACCATTTCAAAATCTAATTTGTGCTTCAATTTCAGCCTGTTGGGTTCTCCCATTAAGGAAAGTAAACGATTTGTTAACCATTTTGGTGCACCAATAGCCTGGCGATCAGATCTGAGAAAGAATCGTTGGTCGTACAAGTTTGGCGCAAGCGATGTCGCTTAAGCCTAAAGCCCTTTTCCGGGAGTGGTTGATGAACGACATGCATGTGGCTGTATTGATGGGAGGGTTTTCCTCCGAGCGGCCGGTCAGCCTGTCTTCCGGCAACGCCTGTGCTGAGGCTTTGGAAGGCGAGGGTTACAAGGTGACGCGGGTTGATGTCGATCGTGATGTCGCAGCGGTTCTTGCCAGCCTGCGCCCGGATGTCGCCTTCAATGCGCTGCATGGTCCCTTCGGTGAAGATGGCACCATCCAGGGTGTGCTCGAATATCTTGAGATCCCTTATACGCATTCCGGCGTTCTTGCCTCCGCTCTCGCGATGGACAAGCAGCAGGCAAAGCACGTGGCCAAGGCTGCCGGTATTCCTGTTGCTGAAGCCAAGGTCATGGATCGCCATGAGTTTACCAACGAGCATCCGATCGCCACGCCTTACGTCGTCAAGCCGGTCCGCGAAGGCTCGTCCTTCGGCGTCGTCATCGTCAAGGAAGGCCAGTCTCACCCGCCGCAGATCATTACCTCGCCGGATTGGAAGTACGGCAGCCAGGTGATGGTCGAGCGTTATGTCTATGGCCGCGAGCTGACCTGCGGCGTCATGGGCGACGTGGCGCTGGGTGTGACGGAAGTCATCCCGAACGGCGACGCGTTCTATGACTACGATGCGAAATATGCGGTCGGTGGTTCGAGCCACGTCATTCCCGCACAAATTTCACCAAATATTTACCAAAAAATTCAATCCTTGGCGCTTGAGGCGCACCGGGCGATGGGGTGCCGTGGCGTCAGTCGTTCGGACTTTCGCTTCGACGACCGGTTTTCCGAAGACGGCGAAGTCATCTGGCTCGAAATCAACACCCAGCCCGGGATGACGCCGACCTCGCTTGTGCCTGAGATGGCTGTTCATGCCGGTCATACTTTTGGTGGTCTCGTCCGTTGGATGGTGGAGGACGCGTCGTGTTTGCGTTGAATAGCAAAAAAGCTGACGATCACGGCCGGGCAAACTATCTCGGCGCTGAAGAGCGTCGTGTACTGCCGCGTCCACTGCGCCGCGTCGTCCGCTTCGGCTTGAGCCTTGCGACGGGCCGCATCCATATCCCTGATCATACCGGCACGTTCGCGACTTTCGGTTTCTTCGCGGTTGTCGGCCTCTACGGAATGTCGCTTGGCGGTCATGCCCAGACGGTTGCTCAGGCGACGACAGCGGCCGTCGGTTTCGCCATCGAAGACGTTCGCGTCTCGGGCAATGACCAGACGTCGGAGATCGATATCCTTCAGCTTCTCGGTCTCGATGGCACGACCTCGCTGGTCGCTCTCGATGTCGATCAGGCGCGCCGCAAGCTGTCCGAGCTTCCCTGGGTTCGCTATGCCGAAGTCCGCAAAGTCTATCCGCGCACGATCGAAGTCATGCTCAAGGAGCGCGAAGCTTTCGGGATCTGGCAGAACGGTTCGGATCTCGCTCTGATCGAAAAGAACGGTTCCATCATCGCGCCGCTGCGGGACAGCAAGTTCGCTTCCCTGCCGCTGTTCGTGGGTCGTGAAGCAGACAAGGCCGCATCCGCTTTTGTCGATCAGATGGCTGCGTGGCCGGAGCTTCGCTCGCGGGTAAAGGCGTACGTCCGCGTCGCCGGTCGTCGCTGGGATTTGCACATCGACAACGGCGTTGTCCTGAAGCTGCCGGAAACCCAGGTCGAGACCGCGCTCAGCGTGCTGGCTCGTCTGGAAAAGGAAGAACGGATCCTGGAGCGTGACATCGCTGCCGTCGATCTTCGCCTGCACGACCGCACAACCGTTGAACTTACTTCTGCCGCCACCGAACGCCGCAACGAGGCAGTCGAGGCACGCACGAAGGCGTTGAAGAAGGCAGGAGAGACGTGAGTGTATTCGGTTCTTCCAATTACGGGCTTCCGCACATGAAGCCACTGTCTTCCAAGCGCAGCCACATCGTTTCGGTGCTCGACATCGGCTCGACCAAGGTCGTGTGCATGATCGCCCGGCTGACGCCAAAGCAGGAAAGCCAGATCCTGCCGGGTCGGACCCATCATGTCGAGATCATCGGCATCGGCCACCAGCGTTCGCGCGGCGTCAAGTCCGGCGTCATCGGCGATCTCGATGCGGCGGAAAGCGTCGTCCGTCTTGCGGTTGACGCTGCAGAGCGCATGGCCGGCCTCACGGTCGACAGCCTCATCGTCAATGTTTCTGCCGGTCGTCTGACCAGCGACGTCTATACGGCATCGATCGACCTCGGTGGACAGGAAGTCGAATCGGCCGATCTGAAGCGTGTTCTCGTCGCCGCCAGCCAGAAGTCGGCTCGCCAGGACCGCGCAATCCTTCACTCGCTGCCGACCGGCTTCACGCTGGATGGCGAAGTCGGGATCCGCGATCCGCTGGCGATGTACGGCGATATGCTGGGCGTCGATATGCATGTCGTCACCGCCGAGCGCGTGATGCTGCGTAACCTCGAGCTCTGCATCAACCGGGCGCATCTGTCCGTCGAGGGTATGGTGGCAACGCCTTATGCCAGCGGCCTTGCAGCCCTTGTCGACGACGAAGTCGAACTGGGCTGTGCAGCGATCGACATGGGCGGCGGCACGACAACAATTTCGGTGTTTGCCGAAGGCAAGCTCGTTCATACGGATGCGATCGGTCTCGGTGGCCATCACGTCACCACGGACCTTGCCCGCGGTCTTTCGACCCGGATCGAGGATGCCGAGCGGATGAAGGTCGTGCATGGCTCGGCCGTCTCCAACGGCGCAGACGACCGCGACATGATTTCGGTTCCACCGATCGGCGAGGACGACCGCGACCAGCCGACCCAGGTTCCACGCTCGCTCGTCACCCGAATCGTCAAGGCCCGCATCGAAGAAACGCTGGAACTGATTCGTGACCGGATCCAGAAATCGGGTTTCAGCCCGATCGTCGGCAAGCGCGTGGTTCTGACGGGCGGTGCCAGCCAGTTGACCGGCCTGTCGGAGACGGCCCGTCACATTCTGGCCCGCAATGTTCGTATTGGTCGTCCGATGGGCATTTCCGGCTTGCCGGCTGCCGCCAAGGGCCCGGCCTTTTCGACGGCCGTCGGACTGATGATCTACCCGCAGGTCGCGGACCTCGAAACACATGCATCCCAGAGCGGCCTGATCGGCTCGCTCGGAAATGGAAACGGCCGTCTCGCCCGCGTCGGGCAATGGCTCAAGGAAAGTTTTTGACCCGGGCTCTGCTCCCGGATCAGAGAAGTTGCAATGAATTGGCCAGCTCGGCAATGCGGCCACGAGAAGAAGGACAGGTACAATGACGATCAAGCTTCAAAAGCCTGATATTACCGAGCTGAAGCCTCGGATCACCGTTTTCGGCGTCGGCGGCGGCGGCGGCAATGCCGTCAACAACATGATCACCGCAGGGCTGGAAGGCGTCGATTTCGTCGTTGCCAATACCGATGCCCAGGCGCTGACCATGACCAAGGCCGAGCGGATCATCCAGATGGGTGTGCAGGTCACCGAAGGTCTCGGCGCAGGTTCGCAGCCGGAAGTCGGTCGCGCTGCCGCTGAGGAATGCCTCGACGAGATCATCGATCATCTCAACGGAACGCATATGTGCTTCGTCACCGCCGGCATGGGCGGCGGCACCGGCACCGGTGCTGCTCCAGTCGTTGCACAGGCTGCCCGCAACAAGGGTATCCTCACGGTTGGCGTCGTCACCAAGCCGTTCCACTTCGAAGGCGGTCGCCGCATGCGGCTTGCCGAACAGGGCATCCAGGAACTGCAGAAGTCGGTCGACACGCTGATCGTCATTCCGAACCAGAACCTATTCCGCATCGCCAACGACAAGACGACGTTTGCCGACGCCTTCGCCATGGCCGACCAGGTTCTCTATTCGGGCGTTGCCTGCATCACCGACCTGATGGTCAAGGAAGGCCTCATCAACCTCGACTTCGCGGACGTTCGTTCCGTGATGCGCGAAATGGGCCGTGCGATGATGGGCACCGGCGAAGCTTCGGGTTCGGGCCGTGCGATGCAGGCAGCGGAAGCTGCTATCGCCAACCCGCTGCTCGACGAGACTTCGATGAAGGGTGCACAGGGCCTGCTGATCTCCATCACCGGTGGTCGCGACCTCACACTGTTCGAAGTCGACGAAGCGGCAACCCGCATCCGCGAAGAAGTCGATCCGGACGCCAACATCATCCTCGGCGCAACCTTCGACGAAGCGCTGGAAGGCATCATCCGCGTTTCCGTGGTTGCCACCGGCATCGACCGCGCCCATGGCGAAATCGACCTGCGTGCCGCTGAAATGCGCGCAGCCCAGAAGCCGATTATCCGTCCTTCGGCGGCCGTTGCTCCGGCTCCGGCCGCACAGCAGCCTGTCATGATGCAGGCACCGGTTCAGGCCGCAGCGCCTGCGCCAATGGCTCCCAAGGCTGTCGATCCGATCGCCGAGACCATCCGCCAGGCCGAAGCCGACATGGAACGCGAACTGGCTATCCCGCAGCCGGTCATGCAGCAGCCTGCAGCGCCCGCGCCGCAGCCAGTCATGCAGCAGCAGCCGCCGGCCGAAGAGGCTTTCCGTCCGCAGAGCCGTCTGTTTGCACAGTCTGCACCGGTTGAAGCCGCTCCGCAGGTTTCGCGCCCGGCTCCGCAGATGACGCAGCAGCCAGCACCGCGCATGACACAGCCGGTTCAGCAGGAACCTGTCTACCGCGAGCCTGTCATGGAACCGGTCCGCATGCCGAAGGTCGAGGATTTCCCACCGGTTGTTAAGGCCGAGATGGATCACCGCACGCAGCCTGCCAGCCATGTGCAGGAAGAGCGCGGCCCGATGGGACTTCTGAAGCGAATCACCAATTCGCTGGGCCGTCGCGACGAAGAAGAGCATGTCGAACCAGCCGCCGCACCGGCTCCGGTTCAGCAGCAGCGCCGTCCGCTGTCGCCTGAGGCAAGCCTCTACGCACCGCGTCGTGGCAACCTCGACGATCACGGTCGTTCGGTTCCGCAGAGCTCGCAGCATGACGACGATCAGCTCGAAATTCCGGCATTCCTTCGCCGTCAGTCGAACTGATTTGTAGGAGCGTCGCAGCGTCAGCGCGCGGCGTTCAACAAATGTCTGCAGAGCCCGGGTCGTTGCACCCGGGCTTTGTGTATCCGGACGCCTGAGGCGTTAAGGATTTTGTCCTGGACCTCCGGAAAAGTTGCCTTAATTCAGATTGTTACCGTTAGACGTCCGCGTTTGTGCCTTGAGTCCTAACACCGCGTCATTCTGCGTGTTGGTGGCGTAACAATCCGATACGAACAGTGATTTGGAATGTTAAAGACGCCTGCGTATGTAAGACGATAAGTGATGCTGACATGAACGTTTGAGAGGCGTTGTCGCCGGTATCTAACCAAGCTCGATCCCAGACCAGGGGTCTTGAGAGAAGGCATTAGAATGACCATCGGATTGCTCGGTTTCCAGACCACCATCGCGGCCCCGGTTTCTTTGACCGGTATTGGCGTGCATTCGGGGTCTCCGGTCAGCGTCACATTCCAGCCTGCTGAAGCCAATTCCGGTATCATCTTCGCGCGTCAGTTTGATGACGGGTCTTCTGCCGAATACCGCGCCGTTTCCTCTCAGGTTGGACCGACCGATCTCTGCACGATCCTCGGTTCATCGCCTGCCACCTGGGTTGCCACGATCGAACACGTGATGGCAGCACTCTATGCGCTCGGGATCGACAACGTGACTGTCGATGTCGATGGCGCCGAAATGCCGATCATGGACGGCAGCTCCTATCCTTTCATCGATGCGATCGAACAGGTCGGCATCGTCAATCTCAATGTGAAGCGTCGCTACATCCGTGTCATCAAGCCGGTCCGAATCGAATCGGGCGCGTCCTGGTCCGAGTTCCGGCCGCATGATGGTACCCGCTTTGAAGTAGAGATCGATTTCGCATCTCCGCTGATCGGCCGTCAGAGCTGGAACGGTGAACTGACCGCAGCGCGGTTCAAGCAGGATCTTTCACGGGCTCGTACATTCGGCTTCATGCGTGACGTCGAGCGCCTTTGGGCTGCCGGTTACGCTCTCGGTTCGTCGCTTGAGAATTCCGTCGTCATTTCCGATGACGAAACGGTCGTGAACGTCGAGGGTCTTCGTTACCAGGACGAATTCGTTCGCCACAAGACGCTGGACGCGGTTGGCGATCTTGCGCTTGCCGGCGCTCAGTTCATCGGCTGCTACCGCTCCTATCGCGGCGGCCACAAGATGAACGCCAATGCGCTGAAAGCTCTGCTCAACGATCCGACGGCTTATGAAATCGTCGAAGCGCCATCGTCGCGGGTTGCGCGCGTGAGGGCCGGAGATTTCGTTCCGGTCAGCGTCAGTGAACTGGCGCCGTCTTTTGCTTGAATAACAACTCCAGTCGACTTGGCCGCTTCCGTTGGAAGCGGCTTTTCTTTTGAATAGCCATGTGTGCTGCGGTCGGTGCCACAAAAATGCGTTAATGGGTGAGCATTGCGTTGCTCTGCCAATACTTTTATGGCTAGAACGACCTGCTTTCGGGCAGCAGGGCAAAACGGGCGGGACATCGGGAATTGTCGAATGGCGTATGCGAAGGCTGTAGAAATGCGTAGAGCGGCAAGGATCGCACTTGTATCGTTGGTGTTTGCGGGTGCCGGTCTCGGCCTTACTGCATGCCAGTCGGACAAAGACATCGACATCACCAAGCTCGGTTTCGAAAGCGAGTCGCCCGAGGCCCTCTACAATCAGGGCCTTGCCAACATGAAGGCGGGCAATATCGTCGAAGCGAGCCGCAAGTTCGACGCCATCGAGAAGCAGAACCCGTTCACCGAGTGGGGCCGCAAGGCGCTCGTCATGAGCACGTTCAGCAAGTATCGCATGGGCCGCAACGACGAGGCCATCACCGTCGGTAACCGCTATCTCAACCAGTACCCGCGCTCCGCAGATTCGGCCTACGTGCAGTATCTGGTCGGCCTTGCCTATTCCAAGCAGGTCGCCGACGTCACGCAGGACCAGAAGGCCGCCAACAACACGATCGATGCGATGACCAAGGTCGTCCGTGATTATCCCGATTCGGAATATGTCGAGGACGCGCAGGCGAAGATCCGCTTTGCGCGTGACCAGCTTGCCGGCAAGGAAATGCAGGTCGGGCGATACTATCTCGAGCGCAAGGAATATCTTGCCGCCATCTCGCGCTTCCGCAGGGTCGTCGAGACCTTTTCCAATACCAACCAGGTTGAAGAAGCCCTCGCGCGTCTGACGGAAACCTATTACGCGATGGGCATCGTCGAAGAGGCGCAGACCGCCGCAGCCGTGCTTGGCCGCAACTATCCGGACAGCCAGTGGTACGCAGACTCCTACAAGCTGCTTCAGTCCGGCGGTGTTCAGCCGCGCGAGAACAAGGGCTCGTGGATTGCGCGTGCCGGCGCAAAGCTCGTCGGCGCCTGAGACCTTTCAACCAAGTGCCTGACAGGATAGGCGAGGCCGCATGCTGATCCAGCTTTCGATCCGCGACATCGTTCTGATCGAGAAGCTGGACCTTGCCTTCGAAGCGGGCCTTTCCGTGCTGACCGGCGAGACCGGTGCAGGCAAATCCATCCTTCTCGACAGTCTTTCTCTGGCGCTGGGCGGCCGCGGCGACGGTGGTCTCGTGCGCCATGGCGAGGACAAGGGGCAGGTGACGGCGGTCTTTGACGTGCCTGTCAACCATTCCGCCCGCAAGCTTCTGCGCGACAACGGCATAGACGACGACGGCGATCTGATCTTCCGCCGTATCCAGTCGGCCGACGGGCGCACCCGCGCCTCGATCAACGACCAGCCGGTCAGCGTGCAGATGATGCGCCAGGCGGGACAGGTTCTGGTCGAGATCCACGGCCAGCACGACGATCGCGCTCTGATCGATACCGGCGCCCACCGCACGCTTGTCGATGCGTTTGCAGGCCTCAACGATGAGGTTCTCTCGGTTTCCCACCTCTACAAATCCTGGCGGGATGCCGACCGGACCCTGAAGACGCATCGCGCCAAGGTGGAGGCCGCCGCACGCGAGGCCGATTATATCAGGGCCTCGGTCGAGGAACTGGAAGCCCTCTCTCCCCGCGACGGCGAGGAGGAGGAACTGGCCGAGCAGCGCTCGAAGATGCAGAAGTCCGAGCGCATTGCCGGTGATATTTCGGAAGCGTCGGAGTTTCTCAACGGCAACGGTTCGCCCGTGCCGTTGATCGCCTCCATGGTGCGCCGCCTCGAGCGCAAGAGCCACGAGGCGCCTGGCCTGCTGGAAGAGACCGTCGAGCTGCTGGATCAGGCGCTGAACCATCTGTCGAACGCACAGATGGAAGTCGAAACGGCGCTTCGCCGGACCGAGTTCGATCCGCGTGAATTGGAACGGGTCGAGGAACGACTGTTCGCCCTGCGCGCCGCCGGCCGCAAATATTCGGTCGCCGTCGTCGATCTTCCAGCGCTTGCCGAGAAGATGGTGGCTGACCTTGCCGATCTCGATGCCGGCGAGGAACGGCTGGGTGAGCTGGAAAAAATCGCGGCCGCTGCGAAAGAGGAATTCGATCGGGCGGCACTCGTTCTCTCTGACAAACGTAAAGCGGGCGCGGAGACGTTGGCCGAAGCGGTGATGCAGGAATTGCCGGCGCTGAAGCTGGAGCGGGCCCGCTTCATGGTCGAGGTGACCGCCAATCCGGAGGCTGCGGCAGCCGAGGGTATCGATACGGTCGAATTCCATGTTCAGACCAATCCGGGCACACGCCCCGGGCCGATCATGAAGGTCGCGTCCGGCGGCGAGCTGTCGCGCTTCCTGTTGGCGCTCAAGGTGGCGCTTGCCGATCGCGGCTCGGCACCGACGCTCGTCTTCGACGAAATCGACACCGGTGTCGGCGGCGCGGTGGCGGATGCGATCGGCCAGCGGCTGAAGCGTCTGTCCGGAACCGTTCAGGTGCTGTCGGTCACCCACGCGCCGCAGGTGGCGGCCCGTGCCGCGACGCATCTTCTGATCTCCAAGGGTCCGGCCGGCGACGGTTCGGACAAGATTGCCACACGGGTGGCGACGATGGCGCCTGAAAACCGCACCGAGGAAATTGCCCGCATGCTGGCCGGCGCTTCGGTAACGGACGAGGCGAGGGCGGCCGCCAGAAGCCTGCTTGCGGGCAAGAGCTAAACGTTTATCCGGCAGTCGCGGGAGCGTGCGGTCAGGCTCACCCGGACAGGGCGTTACGCAATCCCGTATCCCGAAACGATGCTGTATTTCGTGGCGTCCAGTCACAGGCGAGATGAGCGCTGCTTCTTCCAATCTTCTCAAATTGCACTAGAAATGCCGTTGAAGATGGAGATTCCCGCATGGCCGCCGACCAGACCCCGACCGAGACCCCTGTTGATGACTTGACCGAACAGGCAGCGGCCGACGAGCTGGAGCGACTGTCGCGTGAACTTTCCCATCACGACGAGCTCTACCATGCCAAGGACGCGCCGGAGATTTCCGATGCCGATTACGACGCGCTGAAAAAGCGTAACGCGGCGATCGAAGAGCGTTTCCCGCAACTGATCCGGGCCGATTCGCCGTCCATCAAGGTCGGTGCGGCACCTCTGCCGACCTTCGCACAGATCACCCATTCGCGACCGATGCTGTCGCTCGACAATGCCTTTGCCGACGGCGACGTCCGCGACTTCGTGAACTCCGTCTACCGCTTTTTGGGTCAGTTGCCGGATGGTTCGATTGCGTTCACGGCCGAGCCGAAGATTGATGGGTTGTCGATGTCGATCCGCTACGAGAACGGGATCCTCGTCAACGCCGCCACGCGCGGCGATGGCACGACGGGCGAAAACGTCACCGCCAATATCAAGACGATCAAGGAAATCCCGAACCGGCTGCCCAAGGGCGTTCCTGCCGTCGTCGAGGTTCGCGGCGAAGTCTATATGGGCAAGAGCGATTTCCTGGCGCTCAATGCTGAGATGGAAGCGAAGGGCAAGCAGCTTTACGTCAATCCGCGCAACACGGCGGCAGGGTCGCTGCGCCAGCTCGATGCCAAGGTGACGGCCAGCCGCAAGTTGAAATTCTTTGCCTATGCCTGGGGCGAGATTTCCGAGCCGAACGAGTTGCCGGGCACGCAATACGAGATGGTGCAGACCTTCAAGGACTGGGGTTTCCCGGTCAATCCGCTGATGAAGCGGCTGAATTCGCTCGAGGATATTCTCGGCCATTACCGCGAGATCGGCCTTGAGCGTCCCGAACTCGACTATGATATCGACGGTGTCGTCTACAAGGTCGACCGGCTCGATCTGCAGGCGCGCCTCGGTTTCCGCTCGCGCTCCCCGCGCTGGGCGACGGCCCACAAATTCCCCGCCGAGCAGGCGTTCACGACGGTCGAGAATATCGACATCCAGGTGGGCCGTACCGGTGCGTTGACACCGGTCGCGCGACTGACCCCGATCACCGTCGGCGGTGTCGTCGTCACCAATGCGACGCTGCATAACGAGGATTATATCAGGGGTATCGGCAATTCTGGCGAGCGGATCCGCGAGGACGATCACGACATCCGCATCGGCGACACCGTCATCGTGCAGCGTGCCGGCGACGTCATCCCGCAGGTTCTCGACGTGGTCATGGAAAAGCGGCCAGCGGATGCCAAGGCCTATGAGTTTCCGAAGAAATGCCCGGTCTGCGGCAGTCATGCGGTGCGCGAGAAGAACGAGAAGACCGGCAAGCTCGATTCGGTCACACGCTGCACCGGCGGCTTCGTCTGCCGTGCGCAGGCAACCGAACACCTGAAGCATTTCGTCTCGCGCAGTGCCTATGACATCGAAGGGCTGGGCGCAAAGCAGGTCGACTTCTTCTTCGAAGCGGAAGATCCGGCTTTGCAGATCCGCACTGCGCCCGACATTTTCACGCTGAAAAAGCGTCAGGAAACATCAAAACTGCTGAAGCTCGAAAACATCGACGGGTTCGGCAGGATCAGCGTCAGGAAGCTGTTCGACGCGATCGACGAGCGCCGCTCGATCGCGCTCAACCGCTTCATCTACGCGCTCGGCATCCGCCATGTGGGCGAGACGACGGCAAAGCTTCTGGCGCGTCACTACGGCACCTACGAGGCCTTTGCCGAGGCCATGAAGGAAGCGGCCAGTCTCTCCGGGGATGCCTGGGCTGACCTCAACAATATCGAAGGCATCGGCGAGATCGTCGCCCGCGCCATCGTCGAGTTCTTCAAGGAGCCCCGCAATCTCGATGTCGTGACGCGCCTCCTCACCGAAGTGACGCCGCAGGCGGCAGAACAGATCGCTGCGTCGAACAGCCCGGTTGCCGGCAAGACGGTCGTCTTCACCGGCTCGCTGGAGCGCTTTACCCGCGACGAGGCCAAGGCGCGTGCGGAAGGGCTCGGCGCCAAGGTGGCCGGTTCCGTTTCCAAGAAGACCGACTATGTCGTTGCCGGCCCCGGCGCCGGTTCCAAGCTCGACAAGGCAAGGGAACTCGGCGTCGAGGTGATGACGGAAGACGAGTGGCTGACGTTTATCGGTGGCTGATCATCAAGTCCTCAGCCGCGCCATCGCGTAGGCGTCGACATAGTGCCCGTCGCGAAAGGCGTCGTCCCTGAGATGCCCTTCGATAACAAAGCCGTTGCGCTCGTAGAGCCTGATGGCGTCGTGGTTGTCGGTAAAGACGTCGAGTTCCAGGCGGTGCAGGTTCAGCCAGTTGTCGGCAAAGTCGATCGCGGCCTTCATTAAGGCCGAGCCGACGCCGCGGCCGACGAAATCGTCGTGCACGCCCATGCCGATCGTCCCGACATGCCGGCGCCGGCCTTGCAGCGGACCGAGGAAGATGTCGCCGATGATGACGCCGTCCATGTCCGCCACGAGCTTCTTTGCGCCGGGCGCCGGGTTTTCCAGATATTGGCGGGTTTCCGCTACGGTCTGGAAAGGCAGCCTCAGGGTGCCGTAGCGATATCCGGGAAGATTGGCGAGGGCCGTGATGGCCGCCGCATCGTCAGGTGTCGACGACCTGATGACGTAGCCGTCCAATCGTTCGGCTCGGGGTGGTTTTTCCTGGATTTCGTCGCTTGATGTCATGATGGCTCTCCTTCAGGTATGACCGAGGCAGAGCGGACCAGCCGATCCCTGCCATCTTCGGCAGGGTGGTGGACGGATGATCGACTAACGCGCCAAACCCGCCACACGCCCTGCAAGGCGGATGGTCATGGTAAGACGGGTAAGGGCGATAGCGTTCATCATGGTCACATTGGGCCTGACAATCATGTGGAGGTCAAGATGCAGGCGGGGATCCGCTTTGCCGAATCGCTCCATCCGGCATAAAAGTCCGATGACCGAAGATTAGGACGCGACCTTGAAGACCATTGCGATCGATTTCGAAACCGCCAACGAACAGCGCGGCAGCGCCTGCTCGGTGGGCCTCGCGTGGATCGAGGACGGTCGTGTTGTGCGGGTCGAGGAACGGCTGATCCGGCCGCGCGAGATGCGGTTTTCGTCTTTCAACATCGCCATCCATGGGATCCGGCCCGACCATGTCGAGGATGCCGGCGAGTTTCCCGAAGTGATGGACGAGTTCATCGACGACTTTCGCGGCGCGACGATGATAGCCCATAATGCGGCCTTCGATTTCAGCGTCTGGCGCGCCTGTCTCGACCAGTACCGGCAGTCCTATCCGGAACTGTCCTATCTCTGCAGCGTCAAGATGGCCCAGAAAGTCTGGCCGCATCTGATCTCGCACAAGCTCAATATCCTCGCGCAGCACCTGGGGCTGAGCTTTCTGCATCACAATGCAGCCGAGGATGCCGCGGTCTGTGCCGAAGCCTCGATCGCGATTGCACGGTCGCTTGAGGTCATGCATATCCACGACATCCCGACCGCGATCGGCATGCGGGCAGGGCGGTTGTTTTCCGGTGGCTATGATGCCTGCACATTGCGCAAGCAGTGATCACTTGTAACCCCGCTGCCGAAGCTTATCTCTGATCACGTATCGTTGACTGGAGATTTTGCCACTATGACCCGTTCGAGCCGCCGCCTTGCCATTCTTGCGACCGCCGCTATCCTCGGCGGTCTTGCCGTTCCCGCTCTTGCCCAGGTGGTCGGCAAGGTCGGCGTCGACTGGATCGGCAACGACATCATCGTCGAGGCGGTGCAGGACCCGAAGGTGAAGGGCATTACCTGCCACGTCACCTATTTCGACCGCAGCGTCATCGACAGGCTGAAGAACGGCAAGTGGTTCGAGGATCCGTCCAACAATTCCATTGCCTGCCGCCAGACCGGACCGATCGAGATCGGCGACATCGAGCTGGATGAGGGTGGCGAGGAAGTGTTTCGTCAGGGCCGTTCGCTGATCTGGAAAGACCTGCTGGTCAAGCGTATCTACGACAAGCAGAATGACACCCTGATCTATCTCGCCCATTCGCGACAGGTTGTCGAAGGCTCGGCCAAGATGGCGATCTCCACCGTGCCGCTGTTCAACCAGCCGGTGACCTGGGTGAAGGGCAAGCCTTGATCCGTTTTACGTCCTGACATGAGAAAACCGGGCTCCTTTCGGAACCCGGTTTCAATGCCGAAAGCTTCAAAGCTGAGATCATCCGTAAGCGCTGGTTTCCTCGCACATTGACCAAGAGCGCTGTGCCGTTCCTACCGCTACGACTGTGACAGACGGCCAGGGTGCACCAGAAGCAGACCCCTGAAAATCCGCTAAGTGCGGATGTCCCAAACCGCCGCCTTTAGATCAATCCTTTCGTCTATCGATGTCTTTATCGAAGAATGTACGCACAGGATCACGTCTGGAGTTGTAAGCTCGCCCTTAATTAGGGCTAAGTAGGCGTTTTTTTGGACGCTATTGAGAGGTTCAGCCTGTTTGATAATCCAGGGTATGAACTCTTTTGCGCTCTGCTCCGCGTTTTTGCCCTCAGCCATCAGGACGCCCGACCTGAAGAATGTTTTCGCGGCAAGGTCGGCGATCATTGGGTCATCCAACAAAACCCGGGCGGTGTCAGTCAGACAGTTTGGCAAGGTAGATGTAATCACCCTCCTGAGAAGGTCAGGGGAGTTTTGCGCCAACTGCAGGTAGTCATTGGAAAAACCGTTGTCTGTTGTCTTCGAAGAAAGTGTCGAATACGCTCCGAAGATACCAGTGACCGCGAACGAGATAACGGCGGCGGCAAATATCAAACGCATGAAATCAGCCAGTTGTTTCCATGGAACCTAAGGGAAAGGACGAAGAGACGCCAAAAATACAATCCGCATCACATTCCACTGGGTTTCGACGGCCGCTTAGGGCCGACATCACACTTCAGCCGAGTGTTTGCTCCGAGTAACCCTGCGGCATCAGCTCGTGAACTCGGCGCTGGCTGCGGCCGTTGATTGATCAGGCGGCTTCGCGCGACAGTTCGTCGGCGATGACGGTGTCGAGGTTCAGGAAGCAGACCATGGTCTTTTCGAGAGCAACGATGCCGCGGCAGAAATCGCGCTGGGCTTCCGGAATGATTTCCGGTGCCGGCTGCAGATCTTCGCTTCTGATCGTCATCATGTCGGAGACCTGTTCGACCAGAAGGCCGACCAGCTTGCCGGCGATGTCGGTGACGATGATCGCCGAACGCTCGGACGGTTCGGTCATCTTCATGCCGAGGCGGCAGGCCATGTCGATGACAGGGATCACCGCGCCGCGCAGGTTGATGAGGCCAAGCACGTAAGGCGGAGTATGCGGCATCGGAGTGACCGGCGCCCAACCGCGAATTTCGCGGATCGCCATGATGTCGATGCAGAATTCCTGGTCTCCCAGATGGAAGGAGACGATTTCGAGATAGGCTCCCGACTGCTTGATGGCGTTACTCATGTCGATCATCCTGATGTCGTTTTTTTGAAGGTCTCACGTCCCCGTTAAACTTCCCCTAATCTTTGCCGCCACAACGCGCTTTTTGTTCTATTTCCAGGCCGGTCGACGATGCTATAGTGGGTCATGCAACCGATCGCTCCATCGCTTCGACTTCCGGTTTTTCTGATCGCCGCGCTTGCCGCGATGCTGATCGGCGTCCTCGCTTTTGTTGGTTGGGCGCAGCACGGTCCCTCCATCTTCCTCGCGATGGCCGAGGGAACGCTCTCCTGGTGCATGTGACGGCCACGTCTGTGAAAACGTGGTGGTGATTTGCAACAATCGTCGTCTGCGGCTATCAGCGGTCACGATCTCAACTGATGATGCAGCAGGCAAACTACGATGAAGACTTTCCGAATTGTACTTTGGCTCGCCGTCGTCATTCTGGCCGGTGTTCTGGCCTGGCTGACCCTGGAGGTCACGCGTTCGAAGCAGCAGGTTGCCGAAGGGCCGTTCGGTGTGCCGTTCGAGCTTGTGGCGCAGGACGGCAGCCCGATCACCGAAGCAGCGTTCCGCGACAAACCGACGGCCGTGTTCTTCGGCTTTACCCATTGCCCGGAAGTCTGCCCGACAACGCTGTTCGAGCTGAACACCTGGCTGCATCAGGTCGATCCCGATGGCACCAAGCTCAACGCTTACTTTGTGAGCGTCGACCCGGAGCGCGATACGCCCGAGCTTATGGGGCAATATGTCTCGAATGTCTCCGACCGTATCCGCGGTATTTCAGGCCCGCCTGCCAAGGTGATGGAGATGGTCAAAGGGTTTCGCGTGCTCGCCCGCAAGGTGCCGGTGGATGAGAAGAACCCTGGCGGCGATTACACGATGGACCATACGGCATCGATTTTCCTCCTGAAGGACGGCGGCCGTTTTGCCGGGACGATCGCTTACGGCGAGGATCCAGCTGCTGCTGCAAAGAAGCTCGAGAACCTGACCAAGGGATAAGTCGCTTGAGGCGGATGCCTTATCTGTGGCAAAGCTTGCCGCGAAGATTATGAAAGGCGACTTCCTTTGAGCGAAATCCGGCTTTACGTGACATCCACCGAAATCGGTTCGGCCGAGATCCTCGACCTCCTGTCGCTGGAGTTCGGCGAAGAGGACGTGGCGATTGCCACGACCGAGGTGGACGAGAAGAAGGATATCTGGGAAGCCTCCGTCTACATGATGGCGGACGACGAGGAGGTCTTCAGAGAACGCATCGCAAAGGCGATCAGCGAGGATTTCCCCGATCTTTCGATTGCGATGGAGGTTATCCCGGATGTCGACTGGATTGCCAAATCGCTCGAAGGGCTCAAGCCTGTCAGGGCAGGGCGGTTTCTGGTTCATGGCTCGCATGACCGCGACAAGGTCAAGATCAACGACATTGCCATCGAGATCGATGCTGGACAGGCATTCGGGACCGGCCATCATGGCACAACGGCGGGGTGCCTCGAGGTGATCGACACGGTCGTTCGAGCGACCGAGCCGAGAAATGCGCTCGATCTGGGAACGGGCAGCGGCGTTCTGGCGATTGCGGTGCGCAAGTTGCGCAACATCCCGGTTCTTGCAACGGACATCGATCCGGTCGCCGTTCGGGTTGCCAAGGAGAATGTTCGCCGCAACGGCATTGCCAGCGGACTGCGGCTGGAGACGGCACCGGGTTTCCACTCCTCGGCCTTTCGCCAGGACGGTCCGTTCGACCTCATCATCGCCAATATTCTGGCGCGGCCGTTGATCAAGATGGCGCCGCAGCTGGTGACGCATCTGACACCGGGCGGATCGGTGATCCTGTCCGGTATTCTAGCCGAGCAGCGCTGGAAGGTGATTTCCGCTTATGCAGGAGCCCGCTGCCGGCATGTGCGCACGATCTGGCGCAACGGCTGGGTGACCATGCATTTCGTGCGAGGCATGTGACGGGCCATGGGCTGGCCTGTCAGGTTCTGTAGGCTTGCCGGCACACCGAGTTGCGTGCCGGGTATCGCGTCGTCCTCAGATCAGAAGATGTAACGGGTCGCGCCCTGGCGCTGAAGTTCTTCGCGCGTCGTGCCGAGGCTCTTCAGCGTCGCATCATCAAGGCCAAGCATTGCGCCGTTGACGTAACGGGAGACCTGACGCTGACGGGCTTCGACCACGCGGTTCATTGCATTGCGGAGAAATGAGTTGGCCATCGTGTTCGTCCTTTTCAAAGTGATGACCCCAGAGGTCATCGAACATTGACGACACCTTAGATGATAAAAAATGAGGCAGGCAGTGGGTCTGCATCATGTGTGGCATGCGTCGGCTGCATGGATGGGTTCCTGACCCTGACTGCCCTGTCACGTATCTGCATAGTATACTGGCGGCGGCGCGGGGAAATGTTCTAACATGGCGGCCATCAGTCGGAATCAAACCAGCCGGAATTCACTCATGTTTCAATCGTTCGAGACCAAGTCCGCCCCGCAGTTCGGCCGCGAAAGGGTGACTGCCCTGCGCGACGGCTTTGCCGAACTCGGCATCGACGGGTTTCTCGTGCCCCGCGCCGACGAGTATCAGGGCGAGTATGTGCCTGAGTCGGCCGAGCGCCTGTCGTGGTTGACCGGCTTTACCGGATCTGCCGGCATGGCGCTCATCACGCAGCGTGAAGCGATCGTCTTCGTTGACGGGCGTTACGTGACGCAACTGGCCGAACAGGTTGACGGAACTGTGTTTTCCGGCGGCGATCTGGTCGGCGAGCCGCCGCATGCCTGGATTGCGAAACATGCGCCGAAAGGGTTCCGCCTCGGCATCGACCCTTGGCTGCATGCCGGTGCGGAAGTGCGCAGGCTGGAAAAGGCGCTTGCGGAGATCGGCGGCACGCTGGTTTCGCTGGCCCACAATCCGCTCGATGCGATCTGGAGCGATCGCCCTGCGGAACCGGTTGGCGCGTTGACCATCCAGAGAGAAGAGTTCGCCGGAAAGCCGGCCGGCGACAAGCTGAGCGAGATCGCGCGCCAGACCGAAGCGAAGGGACTGTCTGCGGTACTGATCACGGATCCGTCCTCCGTCGCCTGGATCTTCAATGTTCGCGGGGCTGACGTGCCGCACACGCCACACCCGCTCGCGCGCGCGATCGTCTTTTCAAACGGCAAGGCAGAACTCTTCATCGATGCGGCGAAGCTCGGGAGCGAAGAGGCGGCCTACCTGGACGCTCTCGCCCTCCGGCGGGATCCCTCCGAGTTCCTCGGCCGTCTTGCCGAGGTCTCCAAAAACGGCGCCCGCATCCTGATCGATCCGGATTTGACACCGCTCGCGCTGACGGCTGCAATCGTCGCAGCCGGCGGCGAGGTGGTCGAGGGGATCGATCCGGCGAAGCTGCCGCGCGCCTGCAAGAATTCGGCGGAACTCGATGGATCTGCCAAGGCGCATCTGCAGGATGGCGCGGCTGTCGTCGAGTTTCTGTGCTGGTTGGATGGCCAGACGCCGGGCTCAATCACCGAGATCGATGCGGTAAAGACGCTGGAAGCGACCCGGGCCCGCGTCGGCCAGAGCATGCAGAACCCGCTGAAGGACGTTTCCTTCGATACGATTTCCGGTGCCGGAGAGCATGCTGCGATCATGCATTACCGGGTGACGTCCGAAAGCAACCGGCAGATCCTGCCCGGCGAACTGTTCCTGATCGATTCGGGCGCGCAGTATGTCAACGGAACGACGGATATCACCCGCACGGTTGCGGTCGGCTCGGTTTCCGAGGATCGCAAGCGCTTCTTCACGCTGGTTCTGAAGGGCATGATCGCCATCAGCATGGCGAAGTTTCCGAAGGGAACGCGCGGCTGCGATCTCGATCCGCTCGCTCGGATCGCGCTGTGGAAGGCGGGGGCGGATTTCGCGCATGGCACGGGCCATGGCGTCGGCTCCTATCTCTCGGTTCATGAGGGGCCGCAGCGCATTTCGCGGATGTCGACGCAGGAGCTTCTGCCCGGCATGATCCTTTCGAACGAGCCCGGCTATTATCGCCCCGGCGCCTTCGGGATCCGGATCGAAAACCTGATCTTCGTGAACGATGCCGCACCTGTCGAGGATGGGGACATGCCGGTTCTGTCGTTCGAGACGCTGACCTGGTGCCCGATCGATCGCCGCCTTGTGGTCCCCTCGCTGATGACCTCGGAAGAACTGCAGTGGCTGAACGACTATCACGCAGAGGTTCGTGAGAAGCTGATGCCGCTGATCGACAAAGATTCGGTCAAGACCTGGCTCACTGCAGCGACGGCGCCGATCTCCGGCTGAGTCGGATTACATGCCGATACCGAAACCGTGCCGGGCGGCCATGACTGCCGCCCAGCCGACGACGAGGACCATGAGGCCCGGAAAACGCAGGCCGAACACCAGCGCCGCGATCATCGCAATGCGCACGTCCCAGCCGCTGTTGACGAAGGGTGGAGCGACGAGTGTCACCAGAACGGCGGCCGGCACGGCGTTGAGGGCCGATTCCACCCGTGGCGGTATGCGTTTCAGGCTGTTGACAAGGATGTAGCCGCCGAGCCGCGTGGCGTATGTCGCAATTGCCGCCATCAGGATCAGGGTGACGGTCTGGCTATCGACGGAGAAGGCGCTCATGCCGGTTTCCATCACGCAGCCTCCGTTTCAAGGGCCGGGTCTTTCACGTCGTGATCCGAGGCTCCGGGAGGAGGCAGGATGGCCGCGACAACGATCCCGAGCGCTGCCCCCACACTGATATGCCAGGGTGACCCGACGACCCAGTAGGCGACAACCGATCCGACTGCTCCGGCGACGAGGACGGGTAGAAAATTGTGCCGCTTGCGAAAGCCCATCACCAGACCGAGAAAGTAGACGGGCAGGAGGACATCGATGCCGATCGCCTTCGGGTCGCCGATCAGGCTGCCGAACAGTGCGCCGACAATGGTATTGCCGACCCATCCAATCCAGACCACGCCGCCCATGGCGATGTACCAGGCGAAGGTTACGGGGGTCTGTTCTTCACGTTTCTCCGTCTCGGCAAATTGCGGATCGGTCAGCAGGAAAAACGAAAGACAGCGCTTGAGGAGCGGGAAGCGCCCGAGGATCGGCGATACTGCCGCGGAATAGAGGACGTGGCGGAAATTGACGGCGAGCACCGAGAGCACGATCATCCAGGCCGCGACATGGTGGCCGAACAGTTCGATCCCGACCAACTGGCTCGCACCGCCGAAAACAAACGCGCTCATCAGCGCCGCTTCCGCCATGCTGAAACCGTTGTCGATGGCGATCGCTCCGAACAGGATGCCGAACGGGGCTGAGGAGAGGACGATGACGAAGCCCTTCTTCAATCCGTTCCTGATCTGGCCGCTTGTGGTGATCGGTTCGCTGAAACTCATGAGTCTTCCGATGCGTGCGCGTGCAATGCTTCGTTTATGCACGTGAGCGCCCGGTGACAATCGAATTGCGTTGATGCGTGTATCGATTTTGCTGAACGATCGGCGGCGCGGAGTGCGTCAGTCCGCGAGAATCTCGCTGCTCTTGATAATGCCGACGCCGTTGGCGCGCATCTCCTCGATGGCAGCCCTGACACCCTCGGGTGTTATGCCGCGGCTCGCATCCTCGATGAAGCGCACTTTGACGTCCGGCAGCATTTCGACAGCGTCCAAGGCTGAAGACTTCACGCAGTAGTCCGTGGCGAGACCGCAAACGTCAAGCTCCGTAATCTGCTGCGCCCGGAGGTAACCGGCAAGGCCGGTAAGGGCGGCCTGGTCGTTGTCGCGAAAGGCGGAATAGCTGTCGACCGCAGGGTTTTCGCCCTTCTGCTGGATATAATCGACTGCGCCGATATCGAGATCCGGGTGGAATTCCGCATCCGGTGTTTCCTGCACGCAGTGATCCGGCCACATGACCTGCGGCTGGCCCGAGAGCTCGCCCATGTCGAATGGTTTCTTGCCCGGATGCTGGGAGGCGAAGCTGCCGTGATTGGCGGGATGCCAGTCCTGCGAGGCGACGATCACATCGTAACCGCCGTCGGAAATGAGGCTGTTTGCGATCGGCACGATGTCGTCACCGTGGGCAACAGCGAGGTTGCCGCCAGGGCAGAAGCCATTCTGGATGTCGATCAGGAGCAGCGCTTTCATAGATCGTCCTCACGAGTGGTTCTTCCTTGTCACACGAAGATGCCAAGCATGGCGGCATCGATCAAGCCTCTTCTGCCCAACACGATCGTCGCTCCAAATCATTTGTGACGAAACGGTCGGCCTTGGTGGCAGGTTCTGCGGTCATCTGATCTCCGCGGTTTCTAGGATGTCTGAAGATGACTCGATCGCTGTTGCTGACGGATCTGAAATCTCAATCCGGTTTCGAGCCGAATGTTGAAACGTGATTCCTCGTCGGATGCGGACCACAACCCTATCTAGAGGTCATCTTCACGGAGTTTCTCCCATGTCACTGTCGTCTTCGCTAGAAACGCGGGCTGAAGGCCTGCCGCCGATCGGTTTTCCCGGTCTCGGCGCTCTCATCGTGCTTGTTGTCGGCACCGTTGCGCTCGGCCTCGCTTATGGTCCAGCCCAAGGTGCGCTCTTCCTCATCGGAGGCGGGCTTGGCATCGCGCTCTATCACGCGGCCTTCGGGTTCACGTCTGCCTGGCGTGTCTTCATTGCGGAGGGCCGGGGCCGGGGTCTTCGCGTTCAGATGATTCTTCTGGCGCTTGCCGTCATCCTGTTTTTCCCGGCTCTATCCAGTGGCGTGCTGTTCGGCACCGAGGTGCGTGGCAATATTTCGCCGGCCGGTATCGGCGTGATCGTCGGGGCCTTCATGTTCGGCATCGGGATGCAGCTTGGCGGCGGTTGTGCATCCGGCACGCTGTTTACCGCCGGTGGCGGCAATGCGCGCATGCTGGTGACCCTGTTCTTCTTCATCGTCGGTTCGGTTCTCGCCACCATCCACTTCGACTGGTGGGTCAGTCTTCCTTCGCTGCCGCCGACGTCTCTGTTCCAGACCTTCGGGGCATTTGGCGGCATTGCGGTATCGCTTGCCATATTTGCCGCGATCGCAGCGATCACTGTGATCGTCGAGAAGCGGCGCAACGGCGCACTTGAACAGGCACCACCTTCGCCACGGCATGGTCTTGCCCGCTATCTGCGTGGTCCGTGGCCGCTGGTGGCTGGCGCGATTGCACTCGTCATCCTCAATTTCGCGACGCTCGCAATCGCCGGCCGTCCCTGGGGGATCACGTCCGCCTTCGCGCTCTGGGGTGCGAAGGGCGCGCAGGCGATCGGCTTTGATCCGACAGCCTGGGCCTATTGGCAGCAGCCGGGGAATGCTAAGGCTCTGGCCGGAAGCGTGTTTGCCGATGTCACATCCGTCATGGATTTCGGCCTCATCGCGGGCGCCATGCTGGCGGCGGCGCTGGCTGGAAAGTTTGCTCCCAGCCTCGACATCCCGCTGCGTTCGATCCTTGCGGCCGTCGTTGGCGGCCTGCTGCTCGGCTACGGTGCGCGAATCGCCTATGGCTGCAATATCGGAGCCTATTTCTCCGGCATCGCGTCCGGCAGCCTGCATGGTTATCTCTGGGCAGTTGCGGCGTTTGCCGGAAATGTGCTGGGTGTGAAATTGCGGCCCTTCTTCTTCATGGAAGGTCGGTCCATTCGCCGGGCCGACGGTTGAGCCGTTCACCGCATCCCTTCAAAACTCCACGATCCATGGGCGCCTCCACAGAGGCGCCCATTTTTGCATGTGGGTTCAAACAGAGTGTCGCCACACTTTGGCTCTGGCTTGCCGCGTCTCACCCCCTCAAAATTGCGGGTGCGATTTCGTACCTCAAATGTCGCACCAGTTAAAAACCGGTGTAAGCCTTGAGTTTGTTAACTTTTGTCGCTAAACAGCAACAGTCGACGAGCTAGACACCGGACCTGCGGGCAGGGTCGAACACCCCTTTGCCGCATTTCTGCTTAACTTCCGGCGGTATGCGCTTTTAAGTGCACCACCGAAACCAAATCGGGGCGGCGTAAAGACATTGGTTACCATAATCGTTCATTCTCATATGCAGTCGATTGGCGGCGATGAGCAGATCCTGTCTGCTTTCTCAGTCCGCTTTGATCTTGCGGGCAAGACTGCGAAAGCAGGCCTTGCCGGTGTGAGTAACGGTTCGGGTAACGAGTAATGGCGCGTCAGTTGGAATCCAAAGCTTCGAAGCAGAACGGTCGCAAAGCGGCATCGAAAGCATCCTCGGCGCAGGCGCGCCGCAAGAAGTCCCGCTCACTCATGACGAATATGGCGCTTGGCGTCGGCTTTACCGTAGCGGCGCTGGTTGGTGCCTCGATGGTCACGGTCGCGACCTCGGTCAAGTCTGCCCCCAGCATCAGGTTCGAAACGGCCCTGCTTGCGCCACCAACGGCGCGCGAGCATCTCGTGGCTGCATCGGCGCGCACTGCGGACCGCAATCTCGATATTTCGAAATTCTCTCGCCTTCCAGGCAGCGCGCCGGCCGAGCCGAAGCGCGGTCGTCTGGAAGGAGCGCAGCTTGCTGCTCTCTCTTCCCAGCGTCCGGATGACGCAAGCGTTCGTCAGTCGATGCATCTCGCGATGGCAAAGGCTGCCCGTCACGCCGAAACCGAACAGCAGTTTGCGGCCCTTGGCAAGCTGCGGCCCGGCTCCGACCAGATCAAGTCCGCTCTCGGTTCTGCCATGGAAAGTCTTGTGGTCGTAGCGCCACGCGGTAGCGAAGCTCTGGGCGCAATGCCCGACATTCTCCAGGAAGTTCAGCCGGCGACAGAGGTGGCGGAACTCAACACGATGAAGCCGGTGGAACTGGCGTCGCTCGAAAGCGATCTGCCGGAAAGCATGTCGGAGGATACGGTGGCGATTGCCGAACAGGCGACGCCGCTACCTTCACCTGCGCCGACATCTCTCGCCCAGGCGCTGCCGAAAGCCGGACCACTGCCGGTCCTGCGTCCCGGTGCGGCCACCACCAGCGCTTCCATGGCCGTCGCTTCCGTCAAGCCTGAAAAGCCGAATGCACTTGCCGCAATCGCAGCCGTCGCACCGCAAAAGCCTGGCCGTGGCGACAACGATAACGACAAGCCAACCGTGCTTGCCTTTGCCAAGCCGAACAACCCGATGCGCGAAGAGCCTCTCGCTCCGTCGCAGGGTTCGCCGAAGTGGCCGGGCATTGGGACCAAGGTTGCGATCTACGACATCACCAACGGCGTGGTCATCATGCCGAACGGCAGCAAGCTCGAGGCCCATTCCGGCATCGGCAGCATGCGCGACAACCCGAAGTTCACGCATGTGAAGATGCGCGGCCCGACACCTCCGGGCACCTACAAGCTCTCGATGCGCGAATCGCTGTTCCACGGTGTTGCGGCAATCCGCCTGACGCCGACCGACGGCAAGGCGCCGCAGGGCCGCACGGGTCTTCTCGCCCACAGCTTCCTGCTTCGCGTTCGCGGCGACAGCCATGGTTGCGTGGCCTTCGCCGACTACGACAAGTTCCTCAAGGCCTTCCAGCGCGGCGAGATCACCCACATGATCATCGTGCCGAAGTGGGATGGCAAGCGCCCCGGCGCCGGCCCAAGCGGCGGCGGCATCATGGCAAAGCTGTTCGGCAACAAGGACGCCTGATCAAACTCAAGAAAAAACGGAGCCTTTTAGGCTCCGTTTTTCGTTGTCAGCCCAGTACCTGCCGCGTTGCGGCCAGAAAGATGCGGGCGCCGATCGCAATCAGATCATCCGGATAATCGTAAGTCGGGTTGTGCAGGGCAGGGTGGCTTTCGCCGGCGCCGAGAAACAGCATGGCCGATTTCGAGACCTTAGCGAAGCGACCGAAATCCTCCGAGGCGCGATAGGCTTGCCCAGCGACATGCGGCACGCTCTCGGCATCCATCGCGGCCCTCAGGATGTCGGCTGCAGCGGGGTGGTTGATGCAGTGGCCGAACACATCCTGATAGGACAAGGCCAGGGCCAGCCCATCCGCCGCAGCCGCGTCTCTCGCCATTGTCTCTGCATGTTCGACAAGAGCGGACATCTGATCATCCGTCGAGGTGCGCAGCGTCACCCAGATCTCGCCATGCGCCGGTGAAATGCCCGCCGCGAGTTCACCGATCGTCACGTGGGTCACGGTCGCTCGCACGAGGTCGTCGTTTTCGACAGAGCCTGCCGAAATACCGCTCAGGGCTGGCAGCAGCCTGGCCACGGCCGAAACCGGCGAGATCCCGGTCTCTGGCCATGCCGCGTGGGCAGTCTTGCCGGTCAGGATGATTTTCATGCCGCGCGACGCGCAATTGGTCGGGCCGTCCTTCAGATGAACGTGGCCGAGCGGGATGCCCGGCATGTTGTGCAGGGACAGGCTGATATCGGGCGTCAGGTCCCGAAACTTGTCGTCGGCAAGGACCGCTGCCGCCCCGGCGCCGGTTTCCTCCGCCGGCTGGAACAGGAGAACGACACGACCCTTCGCTGGCCGCCGACGTCCGAGCGCGCGGCCGACCGCCGCAAGCGTTGCCATATGCCCGTCATGGCCGCACATATGGCTTTTTCCCGATACCTTCGACTTGTGCTCGGGGTCGCCGAGTTCCTCGATCGGAAGAGCATCGAGTTCCGCGCGCAGCATCACCGTCATTCCGGGCACGCCACTGTCGTAGACGACCGCGACGCCGGTGCCGCCAATACCTTCGACCACCGCGTCCGGACCGGTCTCCGACAGGAACCGCATCACCTCGCGCGCCGTCTCCGCTTCCTCACCGGAGACATCAGGCATGGTATGAAGCCGGCGGCGCCATGCGGTGAGTTCGACGACGTCGCTGTTGCTGAGGGAGATGTCATTCATCGAATTCTAAAGCCCTCATCATGGTCACGACCCTCGTTTGCGAGTGAGTAGACGTCTCGTCAGCCCGCCTTCTCCACGAACCCGTCCAGCACCCGCTTTTGCCCTGCCTTGTCGAACTCGATCGTCAGCTTGTTGCCTTCGATCGCGGTGACGTTGCCGTTGCCGAACTTGATGTGGAAGACGCGGTCGCCGACTGTGAATTTCGAGGGCGTGTCGGTTGTCGACTTGGCGACCAGCTCGCCGTCGATCGTGCGGCCGCGGGGGCCGCTTTCGCCGTAGCCGATCCGTTCCACCGCGTGGCCGGAGCGGCTGCCCCAGTTGTCGCGGGTGGCGTCTGTCTTGTTGGCCTGGGCGCGTTTCCAGCCTGGCGTCGAATAGGAATTGCCGGCGAAGGCATCCGCCTTGTCGAAGCGCGACTGGCCGTAGCCGCCGCGGCCGCCATAGCCACCGAAGCTTGAGGATTCCGATGCCGCGACATCGACATGGCTCGGCGGCAGTTCATCAAGAAAGCGCGAGGGCATTGTGGATTGCCACAGGCCGTGAATACGCCGGTTCGAGACGAACCAGATATGGCAGCGGCGTTTCGCGCGGGTGATGCCGACATAGGCGAGGCGGCGTTCCTCCTCCAGCCCGGAGCGGCCGCCTTCATCCAGCGCGCGCTGATGCGGAAACAGGCCTTCCTCCCAGCCGGGCAGGAACACGGTCTCGAATTCCAGACCCTTGGCCGAGTGGAGCGTCATGATCGAGACGGCATCGAGGTTCTCGTTGGTCTCGGCATCCATGACGAGCGAGACGTGCTCTAGGAAGCCGCGCATGCTCTCGAACTGCTCCATCGAGCGGATCAGTTCCTTCAGGTTTTCCAGCCGGCCCGGTGCTTCGGCGGTCTTGTCGTTCTTCCACATGTCGGTATAGCCCGACTCTTCGAGGATCTGCTCGGCCAGTTCCGTATGGGGCACGGTTTCGAGACGTCCCTGCCAGTTGCGAAAATTCTGCACGACGTCGAACAGGGCCTTGCGGGCCTTCGGCTTCAGCTCGTCGGTCTCGATCATTTCGCTTGCGGCCTGAAGCATGGGCACATCGCGGGCGCGGGCGCTGTCATGCAGGTAGCGGATCGTGGTGTCGCCGAGGCCGCGCTTCGGCGTGTTGACGATACGCTCGAAGGCCAGGTCGTCGGCCGGCTGGCAGACCATGCGGAAATAGGCCATCGCATCGCGGATCTCGAGCCGCTCATAAAAGCGCGGGCCGCCGATGACGCGGTAGTTGAGGCCGAGCGTCACGAACCGGTCTTCGAATTCGCGCATCTGGAACGAGGCGCGCACCAGGATCGCCATGTCGTTCAGCGCATGTTTCTTGGAATCGCTGCGACCATCACCGCGCTGCAGCCGCTCGATCTCTTCGCCAACGGCGCGGGCTTCCTCTTCGCTATCCCAGGCGGCGTGGACGATCACCTTTTCATCTTCGGGATCGACACGGTCGGTGAACAGCGTCTTGCCGAGACGCCCTTCGTTATGGGCGATCAGATGGCCGGCAGCGCCGAGGATATGTTCTGTCGAGCGGTAGTTGCGCTCAAGCTTGATGACCTTGGCGCCCGGGAAATCCTTGTCGAAGCGAAGGATGTTTTCCACTTCGGCGCCGCGCCAACCATAGATCGACTGGTCGTCGTCGCCGACGCAGCAGACGTTCTGCGGCACGTCCTTCGGACGCTGAGCGAGCAGACGCAGCCACATATACTGGGCCGTATTGGTGTCCTGATACTCGTCGACGAGGATATAGCGGAACCGCTGGTGATACTCCTTGAGCAGATCCGGTGCCTTGCGGAACAGGGCGATCGGGTGCAGCAGAAGGTCGCCGAAATCGCAGGCGTTGAGTGTGCGCAGGCGGGCCTGATAGGCGGCATAGAGTTCGCGGCCCTTGCCGTTGGCAAAGGCCCGGGCGTCGCCTTCCGGAATGTCGGGCGGCAACAGGCCCTTGTTCTTCCAGCCATCGATCATGCCGGCGAACTGCTTGGCCGGCCAGCGCTTGTCATCGAGACCCTCGGCCTGGATGAGCTGCTTGATCAGGCGCACGACGTCGTCGGTGTCTAAGATGGTGAAATCGGATCGCAGGCCGACCAGCTCCGAATGGCGCCGCAACAGCTTGACGCCGATCGAGTGAAACGTGCCGAGCCACGGCATGCCTTCGACGGCGCCGCCGACGAGAACGCCGATGCGCTCCTTCATCTCGCGCGCCGCCTTGTTGGTAAAGGTCACGGCGAGAATCTGGCTCGGGTAGGCGCGGCCGGTCTCCAGCAGGTGGGCGATGCGGGTGGTCAGCACGCGGGTCTTGCCGGTTCCGGCGCCCGCCAGAACCAGAACGGGACCATCCAAGGTCTCGACCGCTTCGCGCTGTTCCGGGTTAAGGCCCGTCATATAGTCGGGTGAGGGCCGGTTGCCACCGCGCGCCGCCATGGCCCGCGCCGCGATCCCCAAACCACCGGAGGCACCACCGGAACCACCAGCAGGAACAGGAGCCGAACCATGGTTGCCAGCCGATGCCGGCACCGGGCGCTGGTCCGATTGGTCTTCGCCTCGCGCCTTGCGGGGGGCGGGCTCCGGCTCCTCATCGAAGAAAGGGATGTCGTCGTAACTGTTACTCATCCGGCCAATGTAGTGATTCGGGCTCGAAAGACCAGCCGATGTTCTCTTTTCATTCCCATGTTTCCCCTAGGAATCGTCCGGATTCGTGTCGTGGAAGCTCTGACACATCCGTGAAATCGCGTGATGTTACAAAACAGTAAGGTAGGTTCCTCGACCTTGCCAGTTGGGCGCGAAACGGGGATACTTGCACCACTTATCGATAGACTTGCGAGGAATGAATGCGGATCTGGAACCAGCTTCTGATGTCGGTTGCGGTACTGCTCGGAGGGCTCTGTCTCTGGGTCTACCTGTCGGCAGATGCCGGGCGGTCACTGATTTCGATGGGCGTTCCCGCAGGCATGGTGACTTCCATCAATCCTGATGTCGCCGAGCCGGCGGCCGCAACGGTTGCGGGCGCACCGGCTTCGTCATCGCGCGGCGGGCAGCGGGGCGGCGGTGAGAGCCAGGTGGTGTTGGTTGCAACCAGACCCGTCGGAACCGGCGTGGTCAACGACAGACTGTCGGCGATCGGTGACGGCGAGGCGATCCAGTCGGTTATCGTGATGCCGCAGGCGACGGGCACCGTAAACGAGATCCTCGTCAAATCCGGCGACATGGTCAAAAAGGGCCAGATTCTTGCGCAGCTCGATGACGACGAGCAGATCATCCTGCGCGATCAGGCGCAGGTGGTGTTGCGCAGTGCGCGTGAGAAATCCGATACTTACCGGAACCTCAAGAGCTTCTCCCGCCTCGACGTGCTCGACGCGCAGATTGCGTCCGAAACGGCGCAGCTGACGGTCACCAACGCCGAACTGGCGCTGAAGCGTCGCTCGGTCGTTGCGCCGATCGACGGGATCGTCGGCATCGTCGCGGTCAATATCGGTGACAACGTCACGACCGCAAGCAATATCGTGACGATCGACAACCGTACCGAGCTACTGGTGGATTTCTGGGCGCCGGAGCGTTTCGCGGTTCAGGTCAAGCCTGGCATGCCGGTCGAGGCCGCCTCCGTCTCGCGTCCAGGCCGCACCTTCGAGGGTTCGGTCGAGGCCGTCGACAACAGGGTCGATCCGGCAAGCCGTACGATCCGCATTCGTGCCAGAATTCCCAATGTTGATGACGAACTCCGCGCCGGCATGTCTTTCGGCGTGACGATGCGGTTTCCGGGCGAAACCTTTCCAAGCGTCGATCCGCTTGCAGTCCAGTGGGATGCGAAAGGCTCGTTCGTCTGGCATATCGTCGATCACAAATCGGTCAAGGAGCGGGTAAGGGTGATCCAGCGCAATCCCGATGCGATCCTCGTCTCGGCCAATCTGAAGGATGGCGATGTCGTGGCAACCGAAGGGTTGCAACGGGTCCGGGAAAATGGTGCCGTCCGCATTGCCGGTGAAAAGCCGCCGGAGGTCGCCAGCCGATGAGCAGCAGCCACAGCGGTAACGCCAATAACAACGGGTCGTCCGGCCAGTCTTCCGGAAAGCAGAACAGCTTTACCGCGCTCTTTGTGCGGCGGCCGGTCCTTGCCGCGGTTCTCAACACGCTTCTTGTCGTCGCAGGCCTTGCCGCTCTTGCCGGCGTCGAGGTGCGCGAGTTGCCGGATGTGGACCAGCCGGTCATCACCATCCGCACCACCTATGACGGCGCTTCTGCCCAGACGATGGACCAGGAGGTGACCGATATCATCGAGGGCGCGGTTGCCCGGGTCGCCGGCCTCAAGGCAGTTTCATCGGAATCGCAGTTCGGCCAGAGCCGTGTCACGCTGGAATTCAACGACACCGCCGATCTTGCGGTGGCCGCCAACGACGTGCGCGATGCGCTTGGTCGTGTCACCGGCCAGTTGCCTGACGACGTGGACGAGCCGCGCATCATCAAGGCCGATTCCGACAGCCAGCCGATCATGCGGCTTGCCGTTACGTCCAACTCATTGTCGATGGAAGACCTGACGCTTCTCGTCGATAACGAGGTGTCCGACCGGCTTGCGTCGGTTGACGGCGTCGCTGACGTGGAACTCTACGGCGACCAGGAAAAGGTCTTCCGCGTCGACGTGAACCAGACGGCGCTTGCCAGTCGTGGGCTGACGATTGCAGATCTCTCGGAGGCGCTATCGACGGCTGCGCTCGACGTGCCCGCTGGGTCGCTGGAATCCTCGACGCAGGACATTGTCGTGCGCGCGACGGCGAGCCTGACCAAGCCCGAAGACTTCGAAAACGTCATGCTGGGCAACAATGTCCGGCTGCGCGATGTGGCGACCGTGATGCTTGGGCCGGACGACGGCACGACGGCGTTGCGATCGAACGGCGTTCCGGGTGTCGGTCTCGGCGTGCTGCGCCAGGCGCAATCGAACACGCTCAGCATTTCGGAAGGTGTGCGGGCCGCCGTCGCCGATCTTCAGAAGACGCTGCCCGAGGGCACGCGCATTGCCATCACCAGTGACGATGCGGTCTTCATCGAAGGCGCGCTGCACGAGGTCGAGATCGCGCTGGCGCTGTCGGGCACGATCGTAATTGCCGTCATCTATCTCTTCCTGCGCGACTGGAAGGCGACGCTGATCCCGGCGCTGACCATGCCGGTGGCGCTGATCGGTACGCTGGTCGCAATCTATGCCGTCGGGTTTTCGATCAACATCCTGACGCTGCTGGCGATCGTGCTCGCGACCGGCCTTGTGGTGGATGACGCGATCGTCGTTCTCGAAAACATCGTGCGACGACGATCGGAAGGCATGGGTCCGCGCGCGGCCGCCGTGATCGGCACCCAGGAGGTTTTCTTCGCGGTGCTGGCGACGACCGCCACGCTTGCCGCCGTGTTCATTCCGCTGTCCTTTCTCCCTGGCCAGATGGGCGGCCTGTTCCGCGAGTTCGGTTTCGTTCTGGCGTTTGCCGTCGCGCTGTCTTCGGTCACGGCGCTGACGCTTTGCCCGATGCTTGCGTCGCGCATGCTGACCAAGCCGATACAGGAAAAGAACGACGGCCTGCTTGGCCGGTTCGGAACGCTGTTTGCCAATTTCTACCAGGTGACGCTGCATGCCTGCCTTGGCGCGCCGGCGATCGTCATCGTCTTCGCGCTGCTGTTCGGCGGTGCCGGCTATATGGCCTTCAAGACGGTCAAGAGCGAACTGACCCCGCCGGAAGACCGGGCCATGGTCATGCTGCGGGCGACGGCGCCCGAAGGCATCAGCCTGCAATATATGCGCGACAAGCTGCAGCAGATCGAAGAGAAACTGCAGCCGCTCGTGGCGTCCGGCGAGATCCAGAACATCTATTCGATCTCGGGGCAGGGTGGCGCCACCAATAACGGTTTCATGGTTCTGACGCTTGCACCTTGGTCCGAGCGGGAGCGCAGCCAGGCGGATATCGTGCGCGATATCAACGCGGCCACCGCGACCGTGCCGTCGCTTCGTGCGTTCGCGACGCAGCAGAACAGTCTGCGTATCCGCGGTGCCGGCAACGGCTTGCAGATGGCGATGGTCGGCACCAATCATGAAGAGCTGACGGCCGCCGCACTGAAACTGGTGGACCAGCTCCGCGCGAGCGGATTGTTCGATACGCCGCGTCTCAACAACGAGCCGACACAGGCCCAGATCTTCGTGTCCGTGAACCGTGAGCGGGCATCGGATCTCGGAATCGACATCACCAATCTCGGTACGTCACTGCAGTCTCTTCTCGAAGGGCGCTCGGTGGTGGACGTGTTCATCGACGGCGAGGCGACGCCGGTCAAGCTGACATCGACGACGCGTCCGATCGATGACCCGACGGATCTCGAGAACATTTTTCTGAAGGCCAAGGATGGCCGCATGGTGCCGCTCTCCACCGTCGCGACGCTCGAGGAACGGGCCGTGGCGCCGAGGCTCAACCGCGAACAGCGGCTTGCGGCAGTCTCCTTCTCGGCCAGCCTCAAGGACGGTGTCTCGCTCGGTCAGGCGGTCCAGGCGGCGACCGAGCTTGCCCAGCCGCTCCTGCCAGCTGGATCACGTCTGATACCGTTGGCAGAGGCTGCGACACTCAAGGAAAATTCGAGCGGCATGGCGCTGACATTCGGCTTTGCGATCGCCATCATCTTCCTGGTGCTTGCGGCGCAGTTCGAAAGCGTCCTGTCTTCGATCATCATCATGTCCACCGTGCCGCTGGGGCTTGCCTGCGCTGCCTTCGCCTTGGTGCTGACCGGCTCCAGTCTCAACGTCTATAGCCAGATCGGGCTTGTGCTGCTTGTCGGGGTCATGGCGAAAAACGGTATTCTGATCGTCGAGTTTGCCAACCATCTGCGCAACGAGGGCGCGTCCTGCCGCGAGGCGATCGAACGGGCGTGCGCTATCCGTCTTCGACCGGTGATGATGACGATGATCGCCACCGTGATCGGCGGCGTGCCTCTGGTTCTTGCCAAGGGCGCCGGTGCCGAAGCCCGTATCGCGCTCGGCTGGGTGATCGTCGGTGGCCTCGGCATGGCAACCATGGTGACGCTCTACATCACCCCCGTCGCATACTTGTTGATCGCCCGCTTCTCCAAGCCACAGGTGCACGAGGAACAGCGGCTGCAGGACGAGCTGGAAAGCGCCCGCAAGGGACGCGCCAACGATACGAAAGAGCAGCAGCTGATGGCAGCCGAGTAAGGGCTTGCCTTCATGCAACGGTTTCGCGGTTTCGCATGTCGGCGAAAATCTGCTTCAGGACGTCGTAGATCCGGCCATCGAGCGATTGCGACACGTTGAAGCGAATGGAGCCCGTCGCTGATTGCGACGTGCTGAAGACATTGCCCGGGGCAAGCACGATGTTGTGCTTCAGTGCCGCCCGCGCGACGTCGGCGGAATCGAGACCATCGGGTAGCTGGCACCAGAGAAACATGCCTGCCTGCGGCTCGATCCACGGCACGATGCCGATCGCCTTCAGCCGTCCCGATACCTCGACCCTTGCGCCGGCGAGCCGCCCCCTGATCGTATCCAGATGCTTGCGGTAGCTGGCATCGCTCAGCGCCTGGTAGACCAGTTCGGACGCAAGCGACGGTCCGCCGAACGAGGTCGCGATCTTGAGGTCCGTCAGACCCTCGATCCAGTCCCGCTTGGTGGCGATGAAGCCGCAGCGGACCGAAGCGGACAGTGTTTTCGAAAAGCTGCCGATATAAATGACCCGGTCCAGACCGTCGAAGGCAGCGAGCCTCGGTGCCGGCGTATGCTCGAAATCCGCAAAGATATCGTCCTCGACGATCGTCAGGCCGAACTGTTCGGCAAGCTTCAGGACGCGATGCGCGGTGACGGGACTAAGCGTTGCCCCGGTCGGATTGTGGACCGCCGAATTGGTGATGTAGAGGCGAGGGCGGTGCTCAGTGAGGACATTTGAGAGCACGTCGAGATCGGGCCCGTTCGGCGTATAGGGCACGCCGACGATCCGGGCGCGATGGGCGCGCAGGATGGCGTGGAAATTGAAATAGCACGGGTCGTCCACAAGCACAGTGTCTCCGGGCTCGATCAGGAACCGGCAGAGAAGGTCGATCGCCTGGGTGCCGGAATCGGTCAGCACGATCTGGTCGGGCGAAGCCTCGATGCCGCGCTCTCCCATTCTGCGCGCAATCAGGCTTCGAAGCGGTGCCAGGCCGAGCGGAGAACCGTAGTCCGTAAGCGCTGCCGTATCGCCGCGGGAAAGCGTGCGAAGCGATCGCCGCAGGGTCTCGTCCGGTAACCAGGATGGCGGTAGCCAGCCACAACCCGGCGTGAGGCCATCGCGCCGGACATCGAGCGATTGCCGCGACACCCACAAGGGATCGACGGCGCGGTCGAGCTTCGGACCGATCTGCGCGAGCGACAACGGTGCCGTCTGGTTGGCAACGTAAAAGCCGGAGCCGGGGCGGGAGGTGATCACGCCCTCTGCCGCCAGCCGGTCGTAGGCATCGACGACGGTGGAGGTGGAGACTTTAAGAGTTGCCGCGAGGATTCGCACGGAAGGAAGCTTCGCTCCGGGCACAAGGCTGCGCCCGGAAATCCGTTGCCGGATGGTTGAAACGACCATAGCGACCTTCTGCCCACCTTGCGTCCCCAAGTCCATCCGTACTGCCTCATGCACCATTACAGTTTTGTCAAATCGTACCTGAGTGTAGCTGTCGCGGCCAGAGGCTTGCGTGCATAAGCGTCGAAGGATTTCGGCAGGGGGTTTAAAGGCTTATGGATCGTTCTCTTTCAGGTTGGATCAACGGCATGATCGGCGTGATCATCTTCAGCGGGTCGCTGCCGGCGACAAGGGTTGCCGTCACGCAGTTCGATCCGGTTTTTCTAACCGTTGCCCGTGCCGCGATTGCCGGCATCCTCGCGCTCTGCATTCTCCTTGTTTTCCGGGAGAAATGGCCGTCGCGCCGCGACCTCGTGTCTCTTGTGGTCATCGCGCTCGGCGTCGTGGTGGGTTTTCCGCTTCTCACTGCGCTGGCACTCCAGCACGTGACATCGGCCCATTCCATCGTCTTCATCGCTCTGTTGCCGCTCGCGACGGCATGCTTTGCGGTTCTGCGCGGTGGCGAGAGACCCAGGCGGGCATTCTGGATCTTCGCGATTGCCGGGAGCGCTTGCGTTGCCGGTTTTGCGCTGTCGCAGGGTGTGATGGCGTCACCCTATGGCGACGGCATGATGCTTGCCGCGGTTCTCGTCTGCGGCCTCGGTTATGCGGAAGGTGGCCGCCTGTCGCGGACGCTCGGGGGGTGGCAGGTGATCTGCTGGGCGCTTGTTCTATCTCTGCCGGTGATGGTCGTCATCACGCTTACGCAGCTGCCGCCGGATTTCTCAGCAATCCGCATGCCGGCATGGCTTGGCCTCGGCTATGTCTCACTCTTCAGCATGCTGATCGGTTTCATCTTCTGGTACCGCGGGCTGGCGCAGGGCGGCATTGCTGCGGTGGGCCAGCTGCAGCTGACGCAGCCATTCTTCGGCCTCGTGCTTGCCGCCCTGCTGCTCGGTGAAAGCATCAGCCCGATGATGATCGTCGTGACGCTGGCCGTCATCCTCTGTGTGGCCGGGGCGCGCCGCTTCGCGCGATAAACCCACCGTACCGATGCGGGGTTGTTCGTTCTGGACAAACCTTGCCGTGTCTCCTAACCAAGCCCTAGCATCTTGAGGAGACGTAGCATGGCAATTCGCGACGTGAAGGCAGGCCAACGGAACGAGGAGGGCATTGCCGCGGTCCTCGGGATCTTGAAACAGGCTTTCGGCGAACGGTTCCAGACCGGCCAGTCGTTCCGCGAACAGCATGCCCATACCACGACCTACCTTCCGGGCCAGCTTCCCGATGGCGTCGTGTTTGTCGAGACGGGCGACGACGTGAAGTCCGTGGTGAAGGTGTGCGGCGAACACCGGGTTCCGATGATCCCGTTCGGCGTCGGTTCCTCTCTGGAAGGTCAGGTGAATGCGCCGTCCGGCGGCATTTCGATCGATTTCAGCCGCATGAACAAGGTCCTTCGCATCAGCCCCGAAGATCTCGACGTCACCGTTGAGCCGGGGATGACGCGTGAGGAGCTGAACCGCGAACTTCGCGATACCGGCCTGTTCTTCCCGATCGATCCCGGCGCCAACGCAACGATCGGCGGCATGGCGTCGACGCGGGCGTCCGGCACCAACGCCGTGCGTTACGGCACGATGAAGGACAATGTCCTGGCGCTGACGGTCGTTACCGCCGACGGCGAAGAGATCCGCACCGCGCGGCGCGCCCGCAAATCCTCGGCCGGCTACGATCTGACCCGGCTTTTCGTGGGCTCCGAAGGGACACTCGGCGTGATCACGTCGGTGACGTTGAAGCTTCAGGGCATTCCGGAAAAGATCGGCGGTGGCGTTTGCGCCTTCCCGAGCGTCGAGGCCGCTTGCGATGCCGTCATCATGACCATTCAGATGGGCATTCCGGTTGCCCGTATCGAACTTCTCGACGACGTGCAGATCCGCGCCTGCAATGCCTATTCGGGCTTATCCTACCCGGAGAAGCCGACGTTGTTTCTCGAATTCCACGGCACCGAGGAAACGGTCCGCATCCAGTCGGAACAGTTCGCCGAGATCGCGTCCGATTGTGGTGGTGACGAGTTCCATTGGACTGCCAATGCCGAAGAGCGCACCAAGCTGTGGAACGCCCGCCACAATGCCTACTGGGCAGGACGGGCGCTCGATCCGTCGCTCAACGGCCTTTCCACCGATGTCTGCGTACCGATCTCGCGGCTGGCGGAATGCGTGGCCGAGACCCAGGCCGATATTCGCGATGCGGGGCTTCTGGCCCCGATCGTCGGCCATGCGGGCGATGGCAATTTCCATGTTCTCGTGCTTTTCGACGACAAGGATCCGGCTTCCGTTGCCAATGTCGAGGCGTTTACAGGACGCCTGAGCCGCCGTGCTCTCGCGATGGACGGAACCTGCACCGGCGAACACGGCGTCGGGCAGGGCAAGATGTCCTATCTCGACGAGGAACTGGGCGGTGCCGTCGAGCTGATGCGGTCGATCAAGAAAGGCTTTGATCCGCAAAACCTCTTCAATCCGGGAAAGATCTTCCGCATTGCGGAATAACACTCCCCAATGATTGACTTGCCAGTCCAGCGCGTGGAACTACTCTTGCCGTAGAAACAGGGAGATAGGCCGGTGCTCGGACGCATCATGTTGGCTTTGGGCGGATTGGTCGTGGCGGCGCTATTTGCGGCGCTGCTGGTGCCGTTCTTTGTCGACTGGTCAAGCTTCCGCGTCGCTTTCGAGGATCAGGCCAGCCGTCTGCTCGGCAAGAAGGTCGCCGTGCATGGCTCGGTCGATGCCCGGATCCTGCCGTTTCCGTCGGTCACGCTGCACGACGTGCGCGTCGGCCAGGATGTCGATGGCCAGCCGCTGGTGCAGGTGGCGCAATTCTCGATGGATATGGAGCTCGCGCCGTTTCTCTCCGGCGAAGCACGCATTTTCGATATGCGCATCGACAAGCCGAAGGTGCGTTTCCGCATCCTGAAGGACGGCACGTTCGAATGGCTGCGCGGTAGTCGCCCGACGATCGCGGCCCGCAGCGTCATTCTCGAAGACGTCCATATCATGGGTGGCGAAATCGAGATCATCGATGATCGCAACGGCCAGGTCCGCCACATGACCGGATTGTCCACCGACCTGTCGGCGGGCACACTTGCCGGGCCGTGGCGCGGCGAGGGCAATGCGGTGCTGGATGGCCAGGAGGCCCGGTTCAGCCTGACAAGCGGTGAAGCCGCCGCCGAGGGACGTCATATTCCGTTGCGGCTTCGCGTCTGGCCGGATGCCCATCCGGTCGTGGTCGATTTCGATGGCGAACTCGCCGCAGTCGACAACAAGCCCAGCTACAACGGCAAGTTCAACCTTGCCTTCCTGCAGGAAGAAGACGAGTCCGAGCCGGTCAAGGCGCCGCCGCCCGGTCCGCGCGTGTCCGGTGATTTCGAACTGACCGGCGAGCGCGCCCGCATTCCGCAATACCGGGTCGAGGTCGGCCCGAAGGAAAACCCTTACATCGTCACAGGTGAGGCGACGCTCGATACCGGGCCGAAGCCGGAATTCCTGCTGACGGCCGATGGCCAGCAGATCGACGTCAACCGGCTGAGCGACGGTCCCCAGGCAAAGACCGGTCGCAATCCGGCAGCCTCCGCGCAGCGTCGCCTCAATGCCTTCGTGCAGATGGTGGCATCGATCCCGATCCCGCAGGTGCCAGGAAGGGTCAACCTCAAGCTGCCGGCAATCGTCTTCAACGACACAACGATCCGCGACATCCATCTCGACGTCAGACCGGCCGGGCGCGGCTGGGCCGTCGACAACGTGACTGCCACCCTGCCGGGCCGCACCCAGCTGGAGGCCAAGGGAAATCTCAACCTTGCAAACCGAACCGCGTTTGTCGGCGACATGCTGGTCGCGTCGACACAGCCCTCCGGCCTTGCCGACTGGCTGTCCGGCAGCGTTGATCCTGCGATAAGGCAGCTGAAAAACGCCGGTTTCTCGGCCAAGGTGAACCTCACGCCGGAACTCCAGCGGTTCGAAGCCTTGGAACTTGGGATAGGGCCTGCAACGCTGAAAGGAAGGCTGGAGCGCCAGTCTCCGAACGGTCAGGCGCCAAGCCTCTCCATGGCGCTTGCCGGCAACGAGATCGATATCGACGCCATGCGCGCGCTCGCTTCGCTGGTCACCGGCGACGATGCCGGTCAGGATGTGCTCGACCACCGGATCGCAGCAAGCCTCAAGGCCGACCGGCTGACGGCTCTAGGCGTCGTCGCAACCAAGGTCGATACCGCGTTCAGCGTGGCCGAGGGCGTGTTGTCGCTGGAGCGGCTGACTGTCGGAGATATCGAGGGCGCCACCCTGTCCGCCAAAGGCAGGGTCGAGGGCTCGCTGGTTTCCTACGCCGGGACCGGGTCGGTCAGTTTCCGTTCACCGGACCCCACGTCCTTCATCACCATGCTGCGGGACCGGCTGCCGCATCATCCGTTGCTCGACCGGTTGGCCCGCAACGGCAGCTGGTATGCGGATTCGGATCTGATCGCCGATATTTCACTCGGCGGTAGCGGTCTTGGCGGTGCGAATATCAAGCTGCGCGGCAAGGCGAATGGCAGCACTGTCGATGCAGATCTGAAGCTGCCCGGCATCTTCGATCTCACGGCCGGCAACGCGATGACGCTGTCTGCATCGCTTGCCAACCCGAAGGCGACGGTCCTGCTGGGTCAAGCCGGTCTCGATCCCTTGCCTTTCGATGGTGACGGCGCGGGACGGTTGGCGCTGACATTGCAGCAAAAGGAACAGCACGCGGCCACCACCGAACTGAGCTTCACGACGCCCAAGACGTCGCTGCTGATGGCCGGCGACGTGAATATCCAGAATGCCGGATTTGGCGAAGGGCGGGCGCGGGTGTCGCTCAAGAGCGCCGATATCGAGCCCTATCTGCTGGTCACCGGTGTCAGCCTGCCGCAGTTCGGCAGCGGACTGCCTGTCAATCTCGCGGCTGATGTCGAGCTTTCGGCAGATGCCGTGAAAGTCTCTGGCCTCAGTGGCGATCTTGCCGGAAACACTGTCGGTGGATCGCTATCCGCCGATCGCCGCGCTCCCGGCCTGCCTGTTACCGGCGACATGTCTGTCGACACGATCGATCTTGCCTGGATGGGCGAGGCGGTATTCGGGCCGATGGAGAATGGCGTGACAGGCGCCCCATCAAAGACGCCGTTCGCCACGCCGCTGATTGGATCGACGGATGTCGGCATCAATCTGTCGGCAAAAACGCTCCGGGCGGATGCGCTTGGATCAATCACCGGTTTTTCGGGCAAGGTGAACGGCAAAGCCGGTGGTCTGACGATCGACAACGCGTCCGGAACCTGGCAGGGCGGAAAGCTGTCCGGACGGCTGATGATGTCGAACGGCGATGCGACCGGTATCGTCCAGGCAAAGCTGCAGGTCGAAAACGCCGACCTCGCGCCGCTCGTCTGGCAGAAGGGTGGCACACCGGTCGCGGCTGGCAGGCTGGACAGCACTGTCAGCATCGAGGCGACGGGCAAGAGCATGGACGAACTCATGCATGGCGTCAGCGGCTCCGGCGAGATTCGCCTAAAGAATTTCGAGATTGCCGGGATCAATCCGGATGCGCTCGCGCCAGTTCTTGCCGGTGCCGACAGGCTGCAGGGCGAGGTCAAGGAGGCAGCGGTTCAACCGATCGTGACAACTGAGGTCCTGAAAGGGACAACCCGGCTCGGGTCCGTCACCATTCCGATGACGATTACCGGCGGCGCCGCACGGGTTCAGAATTTTACCGCAACGGCCGGCGCCGCACAGGTCTCGGCTGAGGGCGTGCTCGACTTTGTCGATAGCCGCATCGATGCCGGGCTGTCGGTCCGTTACGATGCGGGTGAAGAGACTGTGGCGGGGGGAGAACCGACTGTCACGCTCGGTTATTCCGGATCGCTCGAGCAGCCGGAACAGCGCATTGATATGGCCGCAATGGCAAACTTCCTGTCACTGCGTGCCTTCGAACAGGAACGCCGCCGCGTCGAGACGCTGCAGGCAAGCGTGCTCGAGAAACAGCGGCTGCGCCGCGAAGTCGCGCTCTACACATTTCGTGGCGTGGAACGGGAGGCGGCACGCGTCAAGGCAGAGGCCGAGGAGCGGGCACGCCAGGAGGCGGCGGAGGCAGAACGCAGAAGCCAGGAAGCCGAACGGCAGGAGGCAGCAAGGCGCGCTGAAGCAGCCCGGCTCCAGCAGGAGCGGCAACGGGAAATCCAAAGGCAGAACCAGCAGCCATCGGCGCCGGCGCCGTTCACGATGCCACCCGCCGGCGACCTTTTCCAGGAGCAGCCTTCGGGTACGGGTCGCTCCTCAAACCCAAGTTTGCCGGGCGTGCAGCCGTGAGTGCGGCGGCACGCTGATCAGAGCAAATGGGGGGCGGGAGGACGCTGACCGTCAGCGCCTGGCTGGCAGCCCGGCAAGACAGTCTGCCAGCGAGGTCTTGAACCAGCGCAGCACATGCAGGCGGAGTGCAGAGGAAAGATTGTTGTCTTCCGAACGACCGTCGTCGACCTCGGCGATCAAGGCGGCCAGACTGATGCCGCGTTTGGCAGCAATGGATTTCAGTTCATGCCAGAATTCATCTTCCAGCGAAAAACTCGTTCGATGACCGTGCAGGGTCGCAGAATGTTTTCGGATCAAGTGTAGGCCCCGTCACCCTCATGGTGATTGATGGAGCGCAATTGAGGATGTCGCATGCGCACGGTCAAGCCGTTGCCATGAGTCAGCCTAACGAAGCCTTAACGCCGTTCGTCCGTTTCCGGAGAAGGCTTTTCGAGCTTGCCCTGATCGAGGGTTTTCCCCGCTTTTTCGTTGAGGGCCGTCGTCAGCTGCTTTTCAATCTTGGTGCGGCCAAAGCTGATGCGGTTCTGTTCGGCAGCCGCGTCCTTTTGCGAACGCGCCTTGCCTTTGCGAAACTGCCGAAGGTTGACGATCTCGGCGCACATCGTGTCTGCCTACTGCTTCTTGCGGAACGAATCGAGGGAGACGACGGAGCCTTCCTTCTTGTCCTCGCCGGTGGCGGCATCCGCATCCACAACCTTTGGCGTGGTATCGACCGGGATCGCGGTGATCTCGGCAGAAACTTCGCCTTCCTCGACCATCGGCACTTCGAACTCGAGTTCGAAATTCACGGACGGGTCGTAGAAGCCGCGGATCGTGTTGAACGGGATGACCAGGCGTTCCGGCGTATCGTTAAACGACAGGCCGATTTCAAAAAGCGTATCGGTGATCTTGAGGTCCCAGAACTGGTGCTGGACGACGATCGTCATCTGTTCCGGATATTTCGACTTCAGCGCCGGAGAGATTCGTACCCCGGGTGCGCCGGTCAGGAATGTGATGAAGAAGTGGTGGTCACCCGGCAGTCTGCCGGTTGCCGCGACCTCGGACAAAACCTTGCGGATAACGCCGCGGAGGGCGTCCTGTGCCAGAATATCGTAGCGGATGTGATCCTGCCCCATGCGATCCTGTCTTTCTATTGCTCTTCAAACGCCGCTTATGTCACGAGACGCGCCCGCGGGGAAGTCCGCTTCGGCGTCGAGTCATGTCATGATATTCCACCGGGGAGCGAAGGTGAAGGCTTCTGTTGCCAGGTGCCTCCGGACCCCGCCTTACGGGGCTAACCGTAAGGACTTAGTTCGGGTTTCCCGCACCGCCATTAGGCAGCGAGAGCGTAACCCTTAGCGTTGTTGTCATTTGCAACTACACTTGTGACCCGATAACGGCGGTATCATGCCGAGCAAAAGTTCGATCTTTACACCCTTGTCGATCCTATTTCGCCCCCATCACAAGCCGGTCCAGATTGACCGACCGGTTTGTGGTGGAGGCGCCGGGTACCGCCCCCGGGTCCAATAGGCTTATTTCATCGACCGTTTATCGCCATATCCGAACCGAAGTCCGGCACGAGTGATATAGGGGTTTGCGAACCGGATGAAAAGAGGTCTCGTCATATTCCTATCATCAACGTGAAAAGCTTGGAAAAGCCGCGCCGGTGACGGGGAGGTGATTGGTGAGTAGGCTTCGTGCTATTATGTAGGACGATCTCGACCAATCGGCGGAAGACCTATGAAGCAGTATCTCGACCTTCTCCGGCACGTGATGGAGACTGGCGCCGACCGCGGCGACCGCACCGGGACCGGTACCCGCTCGGTCTTCGGCTACCAGATGCGATTCGATCTGAACGAGGGTTTCCCGGTCCTCACCACGAAGAAGCTGCATCTGCGCTCGATCATCCATGAGCTCTTGTGGTTTCTGAAGGGCGATACGAACATTGCCTATCTCAAGGAAAATGGTGTCTCCATCTGGGATGAATGGGCAGACGAAAAAGGCGATCTCGGTCCGGTTTACGGATATCAGTGGCGCTCATGGCCGACGCCTGATGGCGGTCATGTGGATCAGATCGCCAACCTGATCGAGAACCTGAAGGTCAACCCGAACTCGCGCCGGCACATCGTCACAGCCTGGAATCCTGCACAGGTGGACGACATGGCGCTGCCGCCCTGCCATTGCCTGTTCCAGTTCTACGTGTCGGAGGGGCGGCTGTCGTGTCAGCTCTACCAGCGGTCGGCGGACATATTTTTGGGGGTTCCGTTCAACATCGCCTCTTACGCGCTCCTGACCATGATGGTGGCGCAGGTGACCGGGCTGAAGCTTGGCGATTTCGTGCATACGCTTGGCGACGCGCATATCTATTCGGATCATTTCGAACAGGCGCAGCTGCAGATGACGCGCGAGCCGAAGCCGCTGCCGACACTGCGCATCAATCCTGATGTGAAGGACATCTTCTCCTTCCGCTTTGAGGATTTTGCGCTGGAGAATTACGTCGCTGATCCCAGCATCAAAGCACCGATTGCAGTCTGATGGCGGTTCCGGTCGCAATCTTCGTCGCGGTGTCGCGCAACAATGTCATCGGCAGAGATGGCGACATGCCGTGGCGATTGTCGACCGACCTCAAACGTTTCAAGGCGATGACGCTCGGCAAGCCGATGGTGGTAGGGCGAAAGACGCTCGACAGCTTCGGCGGCAAGCCGCTGCCCGGCCGCCCGCATGTCGTGGTCACCCGCAATCGCGATCTCTCGGTCGAGGGTGTGGAGACGGCGGCGTCCCTCGAGCAGGCGATCGCGCGGGCGAGGGAGATCGCTGCAGCGACCGGTGCCGGAGAGGTCGGCATTCTCGGAGGCGGCGAAATCTACGCGAAAGCAATCGATCTGGCAGACCGACTTTACGTGACCCATGTGGAAGCGGATATTGCAGACGGTGATACGATGTTTCCAGCAATCGATCCAACCGTGTACGAAAAGATCGAGGAGATCTTCGTCCCGGCCGGCGAGCGCGACAGCTTTGCGACCCGTTTTGCTGTCTACAGCCGCCGATCGATGCCAAAGTGACATAATTCGTTACCGAACACCGGGAAGTTATTGAAGCTGCGTTGAAAGCGGCTCTTCCGATACTTATAACGGCATGACCGGGGGCACGGACCGCGAGCTGCTGCATTTCAGGCGGCTCGGACAGGCGACCGGTTAGGGAGTAGCACTAACAAAGAGGTTTTGATGCCCTGGAGCAATCAGAATGGCGGCGGCGGCCCATGGGGCGGCGGCGGCGGCGGTAACAATCAAGGACCTTGGGGACAAGGCCCGAACCGTCCGCGCGGCGGCGGTGGTGGCGGAGGGGGAAATGGCGGACCGCCTGACCTCGAAGACATCCTGCGGCGCAGCCAAGACCGGCTGAAGGGTTTTATGCCTGGTGGTTTCAACGGCGGAGCAGTCGCGGTCGTCTTTCTGGCCGTTCTCGCATTCCTGGCATTCGAATCGATCTATACGGTTCAGCCGGACGAGCGGGGCGTCGAACTTCGGTTTGGAAAGCCCAAGGAAGAACTGTCCATGCCGGGCCTTCACTTCCATCTCTGGCCGTTCGAAACGGTGGAGATCGTCAAGGTCACCGAGCAGCAGCAGAATATCGGTGCGCGCAGCAGTGCCACCAATTCGAACGCCGGATGGATGCTGACCGGCGACCAGAATATCGTCAACGTCCAGTTTTCGGTCCTCTTCACCGTCACCGATCCACGCGCCTATCTCTTCAACGTCGAGGCCCCGGCCCAGACACTGCAGCAGGTTGCAGACAGCGCCATGCGCGAAGTCGTCGGACGCCGCCCGGCTCAGGATATTTTCCGCGACGCTCGTGAAGGCATGTCGACGCAGGTGCGCGACATCATTCAGGGCACGATGGACCGTTACGGCGCAGGCATTGCCATCAACGCCGTGCCGATCGAAGATGCAGCGCCGCCGCGTGAAGTGGCAGACGCGTTCGAAGAGGTCCAGCGCGCCGAGCAGGACGAAGACCGTATCGTCGAGGAAGCCAATCGCTACGCCAACCAGAAGCTTGGTGGCGCCCGTGGTCAGGCCGCGCAGGTCCGCGAAGAGGCGTCCGCCTATCGTGACCAGACGGTCAACGAGGCTCAGGGTGAAGCGCAGCGCTTCGTGTCGATCTACGACCAGTATGTGAACGCACCGGACGTGACGCGCGAACGCATCTTCATCGAGACCATGGAGAACGTTCTGAAGAACTCCAACAAGGTCATCATCGAGCAGGGTCAGAACGTCGTCCCTTATCTGCCGCTCAATGAAATCAACCGGCCGGCAGCCGCACAGGGGGGCAACTGATGATCTCGAACAAATTGCCCGCTTTCCTGATCGGTCTCGCCGTTCTCCTGTTCCTCGTCTACTCGTCGGTCTTCGTCGTCAACGAACGGCAGCAGGCGCTCGTGCTTCGCTTCGGTGAAATCCAGAGCGTGAAGAACGAGCCGGGGATCTATTTCAAGCTTCCCTTCGCCTTTGCCGACGCTGATCGCGTTCAGTATATCGAGGACCGCGCACTTCGCCTGGATCTCGACAATATCCGCGTTCAGGTCCGCGGCGGCGCGTTCTATGAAGTCGACGCGTTCGTGATCTACCGGATCGAAAACCCGCAGCGTTTCCGGGAAGCGGTTTCGGGCGATCGCGTGTCTGCCGAATCGCGTATCAGCACGCGTCTCGACGCCGGTCTGCGCCGCGTCTACGGTCTGCGCAGCTTTACTGAAGCACTCTCCGAAGAGCGTGCGTCGATGATGACCGAGGTCAAGCGTGATCTCGACGTTGCCGCCGAAACGCTTGGCGTCAAGATCCAGGATGTCCGCATCCGTCGCACCGATCTGACGCAGGAAGTCTCGCAGCAGACGTTTGCGCGCATGCGGGCAGAGCGTCTGGCGGAAGCGGAACTCATCCGCGCCCGTGGTAGCGAAGAAGGCCAGCGCCGCCGTGCTATCGCCGACCGCCAGGTTGTCGAGTTCGTCTCGGAAGCGCAGCGCGATTCGGAGATCATCCGAGGTCAGGGCGATGCCGAGCGTAACCGCATCTTCGGGGAAGCGTTCCAGCGTGATCCGTCGTTCTTCCAGTTCTACCGGTCGATGCGCGCCTATGTCGCCTCGATGGCCGGGAAGGATACGACCCTGGTGCTTTCGCCTGATTCACAGTTCTTCCGGTTCTTCAACTCGTCGGACGGCGTGGTAACGTCGCCTGCAGCGGGACGGCCTGCACCGGCCAAGCCGACGCCAGCCCAGCCGGCACCGGCGCAACCGACGAACTAAGCACTCAAGAAAAGGGCGGCCTGTCATGGCCGCCCTTTTCGCAACTGCCCTTTTCACCCGTCATCCACATCCATGTGCGCTGATGGTCGCGGTTTCACGAAAAGGTAATTTTCCCGGCCGTTATTCCGCCCTATGCTTTCTTCAGAACGGGGCGCGAGTTATCAATGCGTAACGTTGTGGGTTGCACGGATGCTTTTCTGCCGCGGCAGACACCGTGACAGAAAACGAGGATGCCAATGGGCCATTCGAAACTATCGTCCTTGAAGGGTTCCGTGAGCCTCGGTCTAGTGGTTGCCGTCATGGTCAGTCCGCTTCAGGCACTGGCGCAAAGTCCGGCCCAGCCGCAGCAGGTCCAGGCCCCGGCCCCTCGGCCACAGGCGCCAGCGCCTCAGGGACAGGCGCCCGCTCCGCAGGGGGAAGCCCCGGCACCTCCGGGACAGGCGCCGGCTCCACAGGCTAACAGCCAGCCGGCCACTCAGCCCGGCGGCATGCTGCCCGCGCCACCAGCGCCAGTCGGCAACAAGTTCAATCCGCCACCTTTAGTCAGCCAGTCCGCAGTGCCCGCCGGTCCAGCGCCGATCTCCGATCTGGCGGAAGGCCTGCTCGACGCCGTCGTCAACATCTCGACGTCGCAGAGCGTCAAGGACCAGGGTGCCGGCCCGCAGCCGCAGATCCAGGAGGGCTCACCCTTCCAGGAATTCTTCGACGACTTTTTCGACGACAAGGACAATCAGGGCGGAAACCAGAAGGTGTCTTCGCTCGGCTCCGGCTTCGTGATTGATTCCTCCGGCTATGTGGTGACGAACAACCACGTTATCGAAGGCGCCGACGATATCGAGGTGATTTTCCCGGATGGCCGTAAGTTGAAGGCCCGGCTGGTCGGCACCGACACAAAAACCGACCTCTCCGTGCTGAAGGTCGAGTCCAAGACGCCGCTCAAGGCCGTTCCCTTCGGTGATTCCAAGAAGATCCGGATCGGCGACTGGGTCATGGCGATCGGCAATCCGTTCGGTCTTGGCGGGTCGGTGACGCTCGGCATCGTGTCCGCACGCGGCAGAAACATCAATGCAGGGCCCTACGACAACTTCATTCAGACGGATGCGGCGATCAACAAGGGCAATTCCGGCGGACCGCTGTTCAACATGCGCGGCGAGGTCATCGGGATCAACACGGCGATCATTTCGCCCTCCGGCGGCTCGATCGGGATCGGCTTTGCCGTCCCGACAGAACTTGCGGAAAACATCGTCCATCAGCTGATCGAGTTCGGCGAGACCCGCCGCGGCTGGCTCGGTGTCCGCATCCAGCCGGTCACCGACGATATTGCAGCGAGCCTGGGGCTCGACAAGGCCCGTGGAGCACTGGTTTCCGGCGTCGTTGAAAACGGTCCGATCAAGAACGGTGAAATCAAGTCGGGCGATGTCGTGCTCGCCTTCGACGGACAGTCGGTCAGTTCGATGCGCGATCTGCCGCGGATTGTTGCCGAAAGCCCAGTAGGCAAGGATGTCGAGGTGCGGTTGCTGCGCGACGGCAAGGAACAGACCGTCCGCATCACGCTCGGGCAACTCGATGATACGGCCGATGCCGCAGATGGCGATGAGCCGGCAGCACCCGATGGACAGTCGCCAGACGCACAAAGCCCTGACGATCAGTCCCCGGATGACCAGGGCAAGAATGACAGCGGCTCCCCGGACGCCGGCGAGAAAAGCAGCGAGCCCGTCACGGTTTACGGCATGACGCTGAGCGTGCTGGATGAGGCGCACCGCAAGACGTTCGGGATCGCGGAAAGCGTCGAGGGCGTGGTGGTGTCCGAGGTGAAGGCTGGTTCGGTTGCCGCTGCCAAGGGCTTCAAGGCCGGCGACGTGGTGGTCGAAATCGCCCAGGACTTCGTCGAGAACCCGGGTGAGGTCGCCAAGCGCTTCGACGTGCTGAAGAAGGAAGGCCGCCGCAACGCGCATGTCATGGTGGCCGACAAGACCGGAAACCTGCGGTTCGTGGCACTTCCACTGGAATAGCCTGAGTTCAGGCTTTCTCGACAAGGCGGGCGTTCCGCCTTGTCCATTCCTCCGGTGTCATTGCATAGACGACATGGCGCTTGAGGTGGGGATGCGTCTCCGGCACGCGCGGATGGTCGAAATCCATGCCGGCCGCCCGATGCATTCCAAGGCGCTTCATGACAGCCGTCGAGCGGTTATTGTCCGCTACGGCGAACGAGACGACAGCCTTGATGTCCTTCTCCACGAAGGCGAAATCAAGCAGCGCTTCTGCCGCTTCCGTCACATAGCCATTGCCCCAGTAACGGGCAGCCAGACGCCAGCCGATCTGCACCGTTTCGGCCGGAAAAATCCCCGGCATATTGGCATAGGTCAGCCCGCAAAACCCGAGTGGCTCGCCGGTTTCCCTGAGTTCGAGCGCGTAAAAGCCAAGCCCGTTTTCGGAAAACATGTCGTTCAGCTTCCCGAGGAACGCATCCGATTCGTCGTGGCTGCGACGGAACGGAAAGAACGCCATCACGTCAGGATCCGCGTTGATTTCGCGGAACAGGTCCCGGTCCGTGGGGAGCCAGCGGCGCAGGACGAGGCGTGAAGTTTCAAGGAGCGTGGTTGCGACAGGCTGCGGCTGCATGGTGTTGCTCATCCCTCTGTGGAGCCTCAGCCGGGAATGACGAAATCCGTCTTCCGGTAGCCCTGGATATAGAGGAGCGCGGTCAGGTCGCCGTGGTCGATTCGGATCTTGGCCTGGGCCGCAACAGTGGGCTTGGCGTGGAGGGCCACGCCGGAGCCTGCGATGCCGAGCATGCCAAGGTCGTTTGCGCCATCGCCGACAGCAATCGTATCATCAGGGGGGATGCCGAGTTCGCGGGCGATCTCTTCCAGTGCATCCACCTTGGCCTGTTTGCCGAGGATGGGTTCGGCGACTTCGCCGGTCAGGATGCCGTTTTCTTCGAGAAGGATGTTGGCGCGGTTGATGTCGAAGTCGAGCATTGCGGCGATGCGGCTCGTAAAAACGGTAAAGCCACCGGACACGAGTGCCGTGTACCCACCCTTCGCCTTCATCGTCGCGATCAGTTCCGGTCCACCCGATGTCAGCGTGATCCGCTTCTCGATGACCTCGTCGACGACGCCGATCGGCAGGCCTTTCAAGAGCGCCACCCGTTCTCTCAACGCCGGCTCGAATGCGATCTCGCCGTTCATGGCACGTGCCGTTATCGTCGCCACCTTGTCCTTCAAACCGACAACGTCGGCGAGTTCATCGATGCATTCCTGGCCGATCATGGTGGAATCCATGTCTGCGATGAGGAACGACTTGCGCCGGGTTTCCGCCTCCTGCACCACGACATCGATCCGCTCCTCGCCGATCAAGCCGCGAAGTGTTTCTTCCGCAGCCGAGAGATCGGTGCCGTCGCGAAGGGCGATATCGCAGGCGATCCCGTCTGCCAGCCAGTAGAGACCGGAGGCATTGACCGCCTCGGCGGCTCGTTCGGCGATGGCCGGAGTGAGAACGGGGTTTGACGGATGGGCAATGAGCGTGGCAACGAAAGCCATATGACCGACCTTATGCAAAATACTGATGCGATCCTGATAACCGGGCCGACTGCCAGCGGCAAGTCCGCGCTTGCCGTTCGCATGGCACGCGAATGCGGCGGCGTCGTCGTCAACGCCGATAGCATGCAGGTTTACGACACGCTCAGGATCATCACCGCGCGTCCGTCAGAGGAAGAGACCGCGGACATCACCCATTACCTCTATGGGCATGTGCCGGCGACGCACGCCTATTCGACGGGCGAATGGCAGCGGGACGTATCCGCAGTCCTGCCGGTCTTGAAAGAACAGGGGCGGATTCCGGTCTTCGTCGGCGGCACGGGGCTGTACTTCAAGGCGCTCACGGGCGGTCTTTCGGACATGCCGGAGATTTCCCAGGATATTCGGTGCCGTGTGCGCTTGCGGCTCAAGGAGGAGGGACCGCAGGCACTTCACTCAGAGCTATCGGTACGTGACGCGGCGGTTGCCGCCAATCTGAAGCCGATGGACGGACAGCGGATCCTGCGGGCCCTGGAGGTGCTGGAAGAGACCGGGAGGTCCATCACCGAGTTTCAGGGCAAGGCAGGCCCGGTCATCATCGATCCGTTGCGAGCGCGCAAAATCGTCGTTCTGCCGGATCGAAAGATCCTGCACGATCGTATCAATGCCCGCTTCGTCAAGATGCTGGATGGGGGCGCAGTCGAGGAGGTCGAATCGCTTCTCGCCTGCGATCCGGCCCCGGACCTGCCGATCATGAAGGCGATCGGCGTGCGGGAGATCGGCGAAATGCTCGCGGGACGGATGACCCGCGACGCGGTCATCGAGCGTGGCTCCGCGCTGACGCGGCAATACGCCAAGCGTCAGATGACCTGGTTCCGCAACCAGATGGACGAAAGCTGGGAGCGCCTCGCGTCGTGAGGGCGCTCGCTCGCGATCAGTCCTTGTCGTAGAGACTGCTCAGCGGCTTCTTGAGAAGGCCATCGCGCAACGAACCTTCCCTTGGCGGAGCTTCGCGCCGCAGGAATGCGTTCGGACGCGGTTCCAGTGACGGCGAGCCTGGTCGCGGAGTCTCGGACGAAACCTGCCGACGAAGATCGGCGAAACGGTCGTGAATGGGGGGCGGGCGATCCGTGAGCCGGTCGGTCTGACGCTCCACGGGACGCTCGGCAAAGCGCTCAACCGGCCTGTCGCGTTCAGGGAAGCGCGGTGCAAGCCGCTCCGCTGCACGCGGGGTCGGCAGCATGTCGGATCTGTAGGGTGCCAACGAGGGCGGCTCCGGCGAGCGCGGGGCAGGCGCATCGAGCGGCGGTATACCGCTGCCGATTTCACGCCGCCAGTCATTCAGTTCCGCGTCATCGGCGGCCGGCACAGCCTGCCTGTCTTCGGGGGGGATCGGCAGACCTGCCTCCGGGGCGGGTGGATTGGCGGAATAGCTCTGCTGGAACGATGAGATTTCCGGCGCTGTGACCGAGCGCATGCGGGACACGATCGAACGCAAATCAACCGTGTCGGGCGTTTCTTCGCTGCCCTTGTTTGCAAGACTGTTGGTCTTTGGAAGATAGCGTTTCTCGACGCGTGAGAAGCGCATGCGCATGGGAACCGAGATGGCCTCGCCGAACGCGATTGCCTCGCCATTGCCGATCGACGACAGGAAGCTCGTCGTCGAAATCGACGAATTCGGGATCGCCGACTTGATGATGACCTGATCCCGTTCATTCGACAGGCGCATGGCAAACAGTGTCGAGCACTGGGACAGGATCGTCTGGTCAAGCTCGCCGGGGCGCTGCGTGATGATGCCAAGGGAAACGCCGTATTTCCGGCCTTCCTTGGCGATGCGGGAGATGGCCTGCACGGTCGGCGCAAACCCGAGCTCCCGGTCCGCCGGTACGTAGCGGTGCGCTTCCTCGCAGACAACGAGCATGTGAATTGCGCCATTGCTCCAGAGCGCAAGCTCGAACGCCATACGGCAGAGGATAGAGGCGACAGAGTTCACGACTTCCGATGGGATGCCGGCAAGCTGGAACGTCGAGATCGGCCGGTCGTCGCCGGGAATGCGGAAGATATGCGCGATCGTCTCCATGATCGTGTCTTGGATCGTGTTGTTGGAGAACATGAAATGGTAGCGCGGATCGTTGATCGCCGACGTGATGCGCATTTTCAGAGCGCGCAGGAACGGCTTGTCGGAGCGACCCTCCAGCCTGCCGAGCCGTTCGTCGATCAGGGCCAGCAGATCGGCCATGCGGTAAGGGACGGGCGTATCGGCGGTCAGTGAACTTTTTTCCGAAGCCGAGCGGCGCATCAGGCCCGAATCGCTTCCCTTGAAAGCGCGTTTTGCTTCCGGGATGAGGTCGCGCATGATGTCGAGCTCTTCGGGGATAGCCGGGCGGCCACGGAAAATGACTTCCGAGAATTCCTCAAGGCGCATCAGCCAGAAAGGCAGGTCGAGCGTGTCGGTATCGATAACGACCGCATGATCGGGAAAGGCTGCCGCAAATTCGTTGTGCGGATCGAGGATCAGAACGCGGAGCCGATGGTCAGCTTCGATCGCCTTGTGCAGGAGAAGCGAAACGGCTGTCGACTTGCCGACGCCGGTGGAGCCGACGATGGCGAAATGCTTCGACAGCATTGAAGGCACATGGATTGCCGCATCGATGCTTTCATCCTGGCTGAGCTTGCCGATCGTGCACGTATCGTTCTTGCCGGCATCGTAGATGCGCAGAAGGTCGGCCGAGCGGATACGATGGGCAATGGCGCCGAGATAGGGGTAGGCGGAAATGCCGCTCGAAAACTCTTCGCGACCATCATGCCCGACACGGACCTCGCCGAGCAGCTCGACTTCGATGTGGAATTTCGTGTCTTCACCTTCCGCCCACTGGCGTTCGCCAGATTGCATCGAATAGGCAAGCGCGACGACGCGGTTGCTGCCGACGGAAATGGAGATCAGCCGGCCGACGGACCAGAGTTCGGTGAGATCGGTGTCGCCATGCTCGGCGACAGCTGCGATCGTCGCATGCGAGCCGTTGCAGGCGACGACACGGCCCAGCATCCGGTTACCGATTTTCTGGGCATCGCGACGCTCTTGCTCCCCGGCAGAGATCGAACGGTGAAGGTCGTTGTTCAACAACAGTAACGGCCCTGCAAATGGGGTGGCAATCGAAAGGTGATATGGAGATCAGGTTCCTCCAATCTCGCGACTGTAGCCTTGCCGGCTTAACAACTTGTGTAGGACCTCGTGACTTTCGGCGTGAACTGCGAGCGATCTCAATGAGATGACGTTTTTGCTGACGGTCTGCGTTGACGAATGGGGCATATCCGGCTAACACTCACGGCCATGAAGATTTCGAACGCACTTATCGTGGTGGGAACGCGCATGGGCAGGACGGTGTAACCGTCCGGCGATAGCCACCCATGCGCGGAAAGACAGGCTCCTCAAGGGGGCCTTTTTTTATGTCTTCAAACCGGCTCGGAGGAGCCGCCGGTAAATCCAGAAGTGAACGGATGACGATGATGACGGATACGAATAACAGGATGACGGGCGCAGAGATCGTCCTGAAGGCGCTGAAGGATAACGGCGTCGAGCATATTTTCGGCTATCCCGGCGGCGCGATCCTGCCGATCTATGACGAAATCTTCCAGCAGGATGACATCAAGCACATCCTCGTTCGCCACGAACAGGGCGCCGGCCATGCGGCTGAAGGCTATGCCCGTTCGACCGGCAAGGTCGGTGTCATGCTCGTCACGTCAGGTCCAGGCGCCACCAACGCGGTCACGCCGCTGCAGGACGCGCTGATGGATTCGATCCCGCTCGTGTGTCTGACCGGCCAGGTTCCGACTAACCTGATCGGCTCGGATGCCTTCCAGGAAGCCGATACGGTCGGCATCACGCGCCCCTGCACCAAGCACAACTGGCTCGTCAAGGACGTTGACCAGCTGGCCGGTGTCATCCACGAGGCGTTCCGTATCGCCCAGTCCGGCCGTCCGGGACCTGTTGTCGTCGATATCCCGAAGGACATCCAGTTTGCGACCGGCACCTATACGCCACCAGGCGCGACGCCTGCCAACAAGAGTTACGCGCCCAAGCTTGCCGGCGATATGCAGGCAATCGAGGCAGCCGTCCAGCTGATGGCTTCGGCCCGTCGGCCGATCCTCTACACAGGCGGCGGCGTCATCAATTCCGGTCCGGAAGCAGCGCGTTTGCTGCGCGAGCTGATTGAGCTGACGGATTTCCCGATCACCTCGACGCTGATGGGGCTCGGCGCCTATCCGGCATCGGGCAAGAACTGGCTCGGCATGCTCGGCATGCACGGTTCCTATGAAGCCAACATGGCGATGCATGACTGCGACGTCATGGTCTGCGTCGGTGCGCGTTTCGACGACCGCATCACCGGACGCCTGAATGCGTTTGCGCCGAACTCGCGCAAGATCCATATCGATATCGACCCGTCTTCGATCAACAAGAATGTCCGCGTCGAGATCCCGATCATCGGTGATGTCGGTCATGTTCTGGAAGAGATGGTTCGCCTGTGGCGCGCCCTGCCGCAAAAGCAGGACAAGGCGCAGATCTCCGACTGGTGGAGCGAAATCCAGAGCTGGCGGGGTCGCAAGTCGTTTTCCTACAAGAACTCGACCGACGTCATAATGCCGCAATACGCGGTCGAGCGTCTCTACGAGGCGACGAAGGGTCACAAGACCTTCATCACGACCGAGGTCGGCCAGCACCAGATGTGGGCGGCACAGTTCTTCGGTTTCGAAGAGCCGAACCGTTGGATGACATCGGGTGGTCTCGGCACGATGGGTTACGGCCTGCCGGCAGCTCTCGGCGTTCAGGTCGCGCATCCCGATGCGCTCGTCATCGACATTGCCGGCGACGCGTCGATCCAGATGTGCATCCAGGAAATGTCCTGCGCGATCCAGCACGATCTGCCGGTCAAGATCTTTATCCTGAACAACCAGTATATGGGCATGGTGCGCCAGTGGCAGCAGCTGCTCCACGGCAACCGTCTGTCGAACTCCTACACGGAAGCGATGCCTGACTTCGTCAAACTCGCGGAAGCCTATGGCGCGGTCGGCATGTATTGCGACGATCCGAAGGAGCTGGACGACAAGATCGCCGAGATGATCGCAATCCGGCAGCCAGTCATCTTCGACTGCCGTGTCGCAAACCTTGCCAACTGCTTCCCGATGATCCCGTCAGGCAAAGCCCATAACGAGATGCTGTTGCCGGACGAGGCGACAGACGAAGTTGTTGCAACCGCGATCGACGCCAAGGGCCGTCAGCTGGTTTGATCGGCGCATCTGGGGCGTCAGCGGAACGCTGGCGTCCTGAACACATCTCTGAGGAAACGGACCTGAGACCATGAATGCACATCAGCAGCCGACCGGTTCTGCCTACTTCTTCCAGCCCGAGACCGCCAAGGTCGAGAGCCACACGCTTTCGGTTCTCGTCAGCAACGAGCCGGGGGTTCTTGCCCGCGTCATCGGGCTTTTCTCCGGCCGCGGCTACAACATCGAAAGCCTGACGGTTTCGGAGACCGAGCATGAAGCGCACCTATCGCGCATCACGATCGTCACCAACGGAACGCCGACCGTGCTTGAGCAGATCAAAGCGCAGCTCGAGCGCATCGTGCCTGTCCACCGGGTTCTCGACCTGACGGTCCGAGCGCGCGATCTCGGCCAGGACCGGCCCATCGAACGTGAAGTGGCATTGCTCAAGGTGGTTGGCCACGGCGATCAACGAGCCGAGGCCTTGCGTCTCGCCGACGCGTTCCAGGCGAAGGTCGTGGACGCGACGATCGAGCACTTCATCTTCGAGATCACCGGCAAGTCGTCGAAGATCGATCAGTTCGTTGCGGTCATCAGGCCGCTCGGCCTGATCGAGATCTGCCGCACGGGCATCGCCGCGATGAACCGCGGCTCGCAGGGCATGTAAGTGTCGGGCCGTGGCGCCGGGGATATTCCATTGCAAAAGGACTGGCTGCCGAAACCTGGAGCGCGCATCGGTGCGACCTTCTATGTCCGGCAGTCGCAGCCCTTCCTGCGGCATTACTTCGGCGTCGAGGCGCTTGAACCAACGCTTCGGCCGGGGATCGGCGGAATCGTTCTGTGGGGCGGTCGCATTCCCGCAAAGGCGGCCCGACTGATTGCCGCACTGCGCGGCCTGCCGAGCTGGTATCTGGAAGACGGGTTTTTGCGCTCGGTGGGTCTCGGCAAGCAGAACGCGCTGCCGATTTCGATCCAGATCGACGACCTTGGCATGCCGGTAAGGGCCGCCGTTCCCTCGCGCCTGGAAAAGGTGATCGCGGCATCTGCCGACGATTGGAATGCTGCATCCCTGGGCAGTGATATCCGCACTGCGCTGGTGTCTGAAAAGCTCTCGAAATACAACAACCTGCCGCATCGGGAGCTGAAACTCGAGAGATCGCGGCGCAAGCGCATCCTTCTGGTTGACCAGGTGTTCGGCGATGTTTCGGTGCCGATGGCGGGCGGCTCGCCGGACAGCTTTTCGCGGATGCTCAAGGATGCGATCGGGAGCGGTGCTCAATGCGTGGTGCGCACCCATCCGGATGTGATGGCCGGCTTCCGCAAGGGCTATCTGACCGAACTGGCAGCGAAAGCATCCGGCGTGATTCTCCTGTCGGATGCAGTCTCGGTTGCCTCCATTCTCGATGTGGTGGATGAAGTCTGGACAGTCTCCAGCCAGTTCGGGCTGGACGCGCTCCTGCGCGAAAAGCCGGTGCGGTGTTATGCCGGTCCGTTCTATGCGGGCTGGGACCTGACCGAAGATCACCTCGGTGAGGGCGCGCAGGCCACGCTGTCTCGTCGGACCGCCCGTCCCACCATCGATCAGCTGGCAGCGGCAGCCTTCGGCCTCTACCCGGTCTATCGCGACACGAAGAGCTTTGCCGAAATCGACGTGTTTACCGCGATCGAGACGCTCGTCGCCGAGCGTCGTCAGCTAGACCTCGACTAGAGCATTTCCAGCGGCTGCTTGCGTTCCGGCGGCGGGAAGGCGGCATCGAGCGCTTCCCAGTCCTCGTCGCTGATCTCAAGGTCGGCAGCACCGGCATTTTCCTCGACGCGCGACGCCGTCGAGGATTTTGGAATCGCGATCACCTTGTCCCGCTCCAGCAGGAAAGCGAGCGCCACCTGTGCCGGCGTTGCCTGGTAGGCTTTGGCGATGCGGATCAGTTCCGCATTGCGCAGGATCCGTCCCTGTTCGATCGGGGAATAGGCCATGACCGGAATCTCGTGCTCCTGGCACCAGGGCAAGAGATCGTATTCGATGCCGCGGCGCGACAGATTGTAGAGAACCTGGTTGGTCGCGCAGTTGCGTCCATCCGGCACCGCCATCAGTTCCTCCATGTCGGCGATGTCGAAATTGGAGACACCCCAGGCGCCGATCTTGCCGTCGCGGCGCAGTTCCTCGAACCCGGCGACGGTTTCTTCTAGCGGATGCTCGCCGCGCCAGTGCAGAAGGTAGAGGTCGAGCCGATCCGTTTTCAGGCGTTCGAGACTGGCCTCGCAGGCCTCGATCACACCGCGGCGGCTGGCATTCCAGGGATAGACCTTGCTGACCAGAAACACCTCGTCGCGTCGGCCTTCGATGGCTTTTCCTGTCAGCTCTTCCGAAGCGCCTTCGCCATACATTTCCGCCGTGTCGATCAGCGTCATGCCAAGGTCGAGGCCGCGGCGCAGACTTTCGATCTCGGCCTTCGCGTCGTTCGGGGACTCGCCCATCTTCCAGGTTCCAAGGCCAAGCGCTGGAACCGAGATGCCGGAGGGCAGGGTGACGGTTGGAATATCGGGCATCTTCGACCTCGCTGATGAGTGATCTGATGTCAGATAAGGCGCTCTGCCGTGATGCCAAGCCTCCGGTTCGTCCGGTGGCGGCAAAGGCTTGCCGGGCATGAGGAAGGCGCATACGCTGAACCGACGACGACAACGTTTGCATCTCCTCGATGCGGACGTTGGCAAAGGTATCCCGCAGCGATCATGAGGTCCCGCCATGCACGAAGATCACGAGACCGATCACCACGACCACCATGGCCACGCTCACGGTCACGGTCACGGTCACTTTCACGACCACGACAACCGCTACACCGACATGCAGGCGCGGGTAAGGGCGCTTGAAACGGTGCTGGTCGAAAAGGGCCTGATTGACCCGAAAGCGGTCGATGCGATCGTCGAGACCTACGAGACGAAGATCGGGCCGAAGAACGGCGCCCGCGTGGTAGCGAAAGCGTGGAGCGATCCGGCATTTGCAGACTGGCTGAAGGCAGATGCGACGGCGGCGATCGCCAGCCTCGGCTATGCCGGTCGTCAGGGCGAGCATATGCGCGCCGTGTTCAACACCGTGGATACCCATAACCTCATCGTCTGCACGCTCTGCTCCTGTTACCCGTGGGCCGTGCTTGGCCTGCCGCCGACCTGGTACAAGGCGCCGGCCTATCGCTCCCGTGCGGTGATCGATCCACGCGGCGTGCTGGCCGAATTCGGCTTGGCTCTTCCCCAGGAGACGAAGATCCGCGTCTGGGATTCGACGGCGGAACTGCGCTACCTCGTCATTCCGGAACGGCCTGACGGGACGGACGGGCTGGATGAGCAAGCGCTTGCTGAACTTGTCAGCCGCGACGCGATGATCGGCACGGCGATCGCAGGGGTGCCATCATGAACGGCCCGCACGACCTTGGCGGCCAGATGGGGTTCGGCCCGGTGGCGCCTCAAAGCAACGAACCCTATTTCCATGCGGACTGGGAGCGCCGCGCGCTGGGCCTGACGCTGTCCTGCGGTGCATTTGGCGCATGGAATATCGATGAAAGCCGGCATGCTCGCGAGAATATTCCACCGGCAAGCTATCTCTCGGCCAGCTATTACGAGATCTGGACCCGGGCACTGGAAGTGCTTCTGGAACGGCACGGTTTTGCGACCAGCGCGGAAATTGCCTCGGGCACAAAACAGGTCGAACCGGCGGTGCCCAAACGCATCTTGAAAGCCGAGACGGTTGCGGGCGTGCTTTCCAAAGGCGGGCCGTGCGACCGGCCGCTGGAGACAAGGCCAGCCTTTGCCGCGGGCGATCGTGTCCGCACGAAAAACTTCAACCCGGAGACCCACACGCGATTGCCGCGTTACGCACGCGCCAAGACCGGCGTGGTCGAGGCGGTGCAGGGCGCTTTCGTGTTCCCGGATGACAATGCCCATGGCAAGGGCGAAAACCCGCAATGGGTCTATACCGTCGTTTTCGATGCGGCTGAAATCTGGGGCGAGGGCGCCGATCCGACGCTGACGGTTTCCATCGACGCCTGGGAGAGCTATCTTGAGCGCCTCTGAACACCGATGCGATATCAAACCGGACATCGTGCATTCGCCGGGCTTGCCGGTGTCACCGCAGGGTGATCCGGTCTTCCCCGAGCCCTGGACGGCTGAAGCCTTCGCGATGACCGTGCATCTGCACGAGCGCGGCGTGTTTACCTGGCCGGAATGGGCAGCGGCATTGTCGGGCCAGGTCCATCAGCCCGGCAGGGCAGATGATGGAAGCGACTATTTCGACTGCTGGGTTGCAGCGCTCTGCGACCTTCTCGCAGAAAAACAGGTCGCCGACGAAGCGACGATCCTTGGCCTGCAGCAGAGTTGGCAGCGCGCGGCGGAAGCCACGCCGCATGGCATGCCGATCGAGCTGAGGAACGATCCGCACCGACAGAGTTGACAACAGGCACCTTGAAAATACACATCAAGTGTGTATAGATATTCCATGAAGAGTGGCGACATCATCTCTGCGTTGAAGGCTGATGGCTGGTACGAGGTCGCCAGGAAGGGCAGTCATGTCCAGTCCAAGCATCCAAGGAAGCTTGGTCGGGTAACTGTTCCTCACCCGAAGCAAGATATTCCAGTCGGAACGCTCAAGAGCATCGAGAAGCAAGCCGGACTAAATTTGAGGTAAGCCATGCGCAATTATATCGCACTGATTCATAAGGATGCCGACAGCGATTTCGGCGTTTCCTTCCCGGATTTCCCCGGTGTTGTCACCGCTGGTCGGGATCTGGATGAGGCGCGGCGTATGGCTGAGGAAGCGCTGGCGTTGCATGTCGAAGGACTGCTGGAAGATGGCGATGCTATTCCGGAACCGGCGTCGCTTGATGCCGTGATGGAGAACCAGGACAACAGGGACGGTGTCGCCATCCTTGTTTCGCTCAAGACCGAAGGCAAGAAGTCCGTTCGCATCAACATCACGCTTCCCGAAGACATGCTCGCGTCGATCGACGCTTTCGCCGAGGCGAATGGATTTACCCGATCCGGCTTTCTGGCCCGTGCGGCCAAGCATGAGATGGAGTCCGCCGAGTCGGGCAATGGCCGGAAGCGAGCGCTGGACGTCTGAACCAGCTTCCTCCATCCCCGGCTTCCATTCATCTTTCGTTCTTTTCAGTTGCGCTGACGGGCAGAATCCTGCCAAGTCGCGGCCATGCAATTTGCGCCGCAACAAGACGAGGCCTTGAAGGCCGTTTCGAAATGGCTGAAGGAAGGCCGTAGCCAGGTTTTCCGTTTGTTCGGGTATGCGGGCACGGGCAAGACGACGCTTGCCAAGCATTTCGCCGAGCATGTGGATGGCGACGTGCTGTTTGCCGCGTTTACCGGCAAGGCGGCGCAGGTGCTGCGGTCGCGCGGCGCGCGCAATGCCAAGACAATTCACTCGCTGATCTATCGCCCCCGGGGCGAGGAAGAGGTTGAAAACGAGGAAACCGGCAAGACCTCCGTGTCGCCGATGTTTTCGATCAACCGCCAGAGCCCGCTCACCAAGGCAGCACTGATCGTCATCGACGAATGCTCGATGGTAGACGAACAGCTGGGGCGTGACCTCTTAAGCTTCGGCACGCCTGTTCTGGTTCTGGGTGATCCCGGCCAGCTGCCGCCGGTCACGGGCGGCGGTTTTTTTACCGAACAGGAACCGGATTATCTGCTGACCGATATCCATCGCCAGGCGCAGGACAACCCGATCATCCAGCTCGCCATGACCGTGCGCGAAGGCAAGGAGATCATGCATGGCGACTACGGCAAGGCGAAGGTAATTTCCCGCAACGAGGTGACGCAGGAACTGGTGATGGAGGCCGATCAGGTTCTGGTCGGAACCAACCGGACCCGCAAGCGCTACAACCAGCGCCTTCGCGAACTGAAGGGCTTTACCGCCGATTACCCACAGTCCGGCGACAAGCTGGTCTGCCTTCGCAACGATCAGGTCAAGGGCCTTTTGAACGGGTCTCTGTGGCAGGTGATGAGTTCGTCGCGAGAAACCGTCAAGCCCGGTATCAACCTGATGATCCGCCCGGAAGACGACGACATGGATCGCGGTGCAGCCAAGATCAAGCTGCTGAAGACTGCGTTTGAGAGCGACGAGGAAATTCCGTGGTCGACACGCAAACGCTATGACGAGTTCGATTACGGCTATGCGCTGACCGTCCACAAGGCGCAGGGTTCACAGTGGCAGAACGTCGTTCTGTTCGACGAGAGTTTTGCCTTTCGCGATACGCGGGAGCGCTGGCTCTACACGGCTATCACCCGCGCTGCCGAAACGCTGACGATCGTCCGCTAGAGCGGTTCAGTTGAGGACGACACCGGCCACCAGTGCCTTGGCGATTGCCTGAAAACGGTTGCTCGCCTCGAACTTGTCGATCAGCGCGATCTCGATTCGGCGCATTTCGTCGAGATCAATCTCAAGCTCGCGGGCTATCCTTGATGCGGAATATCCATCGCTCATCAACGACAGGCATCGGCGTTCGATATCGGCAAGCGGCGGACAGGCTGCACGCCGGCTGTTCTCGGTACGGTCGTCGGTGTCCTGTGACACCAGGGTCTCGATCTGCTGCATCTGCCGCCGGATCTGGGAGATCTCTGCGGTCATCTCCCGTTTGCGTTGTTGAAGTGCGGTACTGAAGATGTCGTCGGCCTTGGCCTGGCTGGCAGCTCCTGCCAGCTCCGACAGGAGGTCCTGGATCATCACGATGCCGATGCCGACCTCGCGGCAGGCCGTGATAACTGCCATGCGACGGATCTGATCTGATGCGTAAACCCGCATCGGGGCCGTTCCGCGTCCCGTTGCACGGCCTGCGACCAGCAGCCCTTTTTCCTCGTAGAAATGCAGTGTCCGGTGCGTTACGCCGAACAGGTCCGCCACGTCGGCAATCGGCACAGGCTGATCCGGCAGCTCGAACGGCAACTGGATTTGCGGGAAAAATCTGATCGCCAGGAATTCCGGCGACAACAGGCAGGAGGGCTGGGAAGTCTGGCTCGTTGCATCAAACAGGTCGCTTCGCATCGGATCCTTCGGTCGCTAGCTGGTCCTGCTCGATTGCATCCACAGGCCGCTTTATGCGTCATGATGAGCGGATGATCTTCGGTAAAAGGAATGCGGACCCGATTGATCGTGACAGCAGAATTCGCCTCGCCGGCCTCATGTGCCGCATCTTGCCGACTTGGCGAATTCTGCATGAAGACAACGTACGTAAAGTTTTAACGATTACTACTCCGGATTTTTGTAGATTATAATATGCTTACGTATCGGAAAGATCTATTTTCTACGTAATGTTCCCAAAAGGTGGTCAACACGCTGCGCATGTCCTAAAAGCAGGCTGACATTTCTCGCTTCGGACGCTGCCATGACCACTACGCTCTCCGTCAATCTCAATGCTGTCGCCATGCTCCGCAATCGCCGCGATCTTCCGTGGCCAAGCGTTGAAGCTTTGGGGCGGATTGCGTTGCAGGCCGGGGCATCCGGACTGACGGTTCATCCGCGTCCCGACCAGCGCCATATCCGTTTTTCCGATCTGCCGGTTTTGCGCGCCCTGATCGACGACGAATTCCCGGATGCAGAATTCAACATCGAAGGCTATCCGAGCGAGGATTTTCTGGCGCTGTGCGAACGTATCCAGCCGGAGCAGGTGACATTGGTGCCTGACGATCCGGCCCAGGCGACGTCCGACCACGGTTTCGATTTCCGTGCGACAGGCGAAATGTTGAAGCCGATCGTGGCGCGCTTGAAAAAGGGCGGTATGCGGGTTTCGCTGTTTGCCGATGGTGACGGCGATGTCGAAGCGGTGGCGCTTGCCAAGGCGACCGGTGCCGACCGGATCGAACTTTACACCGGTCCCTATGGCGGCTGTTTCGACAATCCGGAACGCGGCATCGAATTTCTCGAGCTGTTGGGAAGGACTGCGGATGCTGCATTGGCGCACGGCCTTGGCGTCAATGCCGGGCACGACCTGACGGTCGACAATCTCCCCGCGCTGGTGAAGCGCCTTCCGGCGCTTGCCGAAGTCTCGATCGGCCACGGGCTGACGGCCGATGCGCTGGAATACGGAATGGCCGAGACGGTGCGTCGTTTCTGCCGCGCCTGCGGTCAGACGATCTAACTGAACCCGCAGCCGCGGTTCTCTCTTCGACCATGAGGCTGTTAGCGTCTGGTGCCGTCACGGCAGGCTTGTCACCGCGTAAAGGCGACGGGTCGGATGCTGACCCCACGCGGCGCTATCGAGCGCCTGAATGCCTTGCATCAGGCGGCTCCCTGCCTTGCACAAAAGGCAGATGGACAAAGTGCCGCAGTTCCGTTGACTGAGAACTTGATTAAGACCTGCATCATATTGCGCTGCAGCATTTCATTGTCATTCGTCATTCGGGGAAGCATCCATCGTGAGCAAGCATAGAGTTGTCGTCGTCGGGGGAGGTTTCGGGGGATTGCAGACGGTGCATGGGCTGAAAGGTGCCGATGCCGACATTACGCTCATCGATCGTCGCAACCATCATCTGTTCCAGCCGCTCCTCTATCAGGTCGCGACGACGGTGCTCGCCACGTCGGAAATCGCATGGCCGATCCGCAGGCTGTTCCGCGATCGGCGCGATGTCACGACGGTGCTCGATGAAGTTCTCGGGATCGACAAGGGTGCGAAGACGGTGAAGCTCGCGTCCGGCCGTATGGTGCCGTATGATACGCTTGTTCTCGCAACTGGCGCACGCCACGCCTATTTCGGCCGCGACGAATGGGAAAGTGTCGCGCCCGGCCTGAAGACGTTGGAGGATGCGACGACATTGCGCCGCCGCATCCTGCTCGCATTCGAGCGGGCAGAGATGGCGGAAAAGACGTCGGAGCTGGATTCCGAGCTGACATTCGCGATCATCGGCGCCGGTCCAACAGGCGTGGAAATGGCCGGCATGATCGCGGAACTCGCGAACAAGGTGCTGCCGAAGGAATTCCGCAAGATCGACACGACCCGCACACGGGTGATGCTGATCGAGGCAGGTCCACGCGTGCTGCCGGCTTTCACCGAGGATCTTTCGGCTTACACGAAGACGGCGCTCGAAAAGCTCGGCGTCGAGGTTCATACCGGCAAGCCCGTCACCGCGATCACCGAGGAAGGCGTCACCGTTGGCGACGCGTTCATTCCCTGCAAGACGGTGATCTGGGCAGCCGGTGTTCAGGCATCGCCCGCAGCGCGCTGGATCGGCGCGTCGGCGGACCGGGCAGGGCGCGCCGTCGTCGGTCCGGATCTGTCAGTCCCCGAGCAGCCCGAGATCTTTGTCATCGGCGATACCGCGCTGGTCTCGCAGGACGACGGCAAGCCGGTGCCCGGCATCGCGCCGGCCGCCAAGCAGCAGGGCGAATACGTCTCGAAGGTCATCAAGACGCGGCTCGCCGGCAAGCCTGTGCCCGCGGCGTTCCACTATCGCCACCAGGGCAGTCTCGCAACCATCGGCAAGCGTGCGGCGGTGATCGATTTCGGCAAGTTCAAGCTGACCGGAGGACTTGCCTGGTGGATCTGGGGGCTTGCCCATATCTACTTCCTGATCGGCACCAGATCACGCGCCGCCGTTGCCTGGAGCTGGCTGTGGATTTATCTGTCCGGCCAGCATAGCGCGCGGCTGATCACCCAGAAGGAAACGCTGAAGGACGAGTCCTGATCGTCTGGCCGCGTATGGATCCTCGGGCGTGAACCAGGGATCCAAGCACGATCTCAGACATCGGCGCGTTGAGCGTTCGTCAGATCGAGTTCCCAGGTCTGGCCAATGCATTCCGGGCCGAACATCGCATGTCGCTCCTCGGCGACAAGCGTGAAGCCGGTGGCCTCGTAGATGCGGAGGGCAGCCTTCAGCACGTCATTGGTCCACAGCGACAGCTTGGCATAGCCTGCCGCCTTCGCGAAGGCGATGCAGTGCTCGACAAGGGTTCTACCAAGGCCCAGTCCACGGCCTGCGGGATCGACATAAAGGACGCGCAGCTTGGCGATGTTCTGGCCGGCGTCAGCGACCAGAACCGAGCCTATGCGGCGTCCGTCTGTCTCGGCAATCCAGCAGCGCTCCCTGTCCGGATTGAAGTTCTGTATGAACCGTCCCGCCACCTCGGCGACGAGACCTTCGAACCGGTCGTTCCACCCGTATTCCCGCGTATAGGCGACCGCCTGCGCCTCAATCAGCCAGCCCATGTCGCCAGTTCGGTGTTCACGGATCACGACCGGTGCCGTGGAGCGCTCTGTGGTTGCCAGGATGCCGTGGATGGTAGCCATCGCGGTGACCAGTCTGTCTCGATCACCGTCGCTGACGCCGGAAAGCTCGCGGGCGATCTGCGCTCCCGATCGCGTGCCTAGCATTTCGTATTCCGCTTTCCCCGGCGCGGTAATCGTCAGGATTTGACTGCGCCGGTCCAACGGGTCGGGCTCGCTCTCGAGAAAGCCTGCTTCGCGAAATTTCTTCAGGATGCGGCTGAGATAGGCAGGATCGAGCCCGAGTTCACGGTTGAGCTCGGTGGCCGAAATCCTTTGGCGCGCGCCGATCTCGTAGAGGATACGCGCTTCCGTCAGCGTGTGGTCGGTATCGAGGTATCCTTTCGACAGCACGCCGAGCTTGTTGGTGTAGAAGCGGTTGAAGGCGCGGATTGCCTCGAAGGTCTCTGCTCTAGACATGATGATCCTCCCATCCAAGGAGGATAGATGTTCCGGTATTTAGTTGACTGAGTCAACTAAATACCGGAACTAGGTCGCCTGTTGTCTTACGCGGTGAGGTCGGCCTTGCGGCTGTCGAAATAGGACGCAAGCGATTGGGGCTTTGCACCCGTCAGCGTCTCGTAATCGGCGGTCACCAGATCAAAGTTGCCGGCCTTGATATTGGCGTCGGCGGATACCAGCATCTTCACCAGAAACTCGGGCAGCCCGGCATTGGCCATTCCGCCCGCAAGTTGCTCCTCGGTGACCTTGACGACCGCAAGCGTCTTGCCTGTGACCTTCGAAACCAGTGCTGCGATGTCGTCCGCGCCGAGGCTTTCCGAGCCCGTCAATGTCACCGTCCTGTTGCCGGCCGGGGGATTGGCGAGCGCTGCTGCGGCGGCGCGGGCGCAGTCATCGCGTGAGATGTTGGAAAGCTTGCCGTCGCCCATGGCCGTGTACCAGGTGCCGGTCGCGAGGTTATGCGGCATCGACATCAGATAATTGTCGCCGTACCAGGCGTTGCGCAGGATCGTGTAGGACAGCCCCGTCGCCTTGATGGCCTCCTCGGTGCCGAGATGATCCGGCGCGAAGCTCACCAGCGATCTGTCCGGGTTCGGCATCGATGTGTAGATGAGGTGCTTGACGCCGGCCTTTTCAGCAGCGGCAACGGCAGCCTTGTGCTGCTTGAGGCGACCGCCCGGCGTGGCGAGATCATCGGTCGAGATGATCAGCACGCGATCGATCCCTTTGAACGCCTCTACCAGCCCGGCTTCGTCGGTGAAATCCGCCTTGCGGGTTTCGATACCCTTGGCCGCAAGCTCCGACAGTTTGGACGGATCGCGGCTTGCGGCAACGATATCGCCTGCGGAAACCTTCGATGTCTCCAGGAGGTGATGAAGAACGGCGCGGCCGAGCTGACCGGCGGCACCGGTGACGAGAAGTTTGGTCATCCTGCGTTTCCTATCTCTATAAGTCTCAAAAAGAGACCAGCACTAGAATAGGAATTGACGGTCTCCTGTAAAGGAGGCAGGTTTGAGGGAGATCGTTACCAAAAGGGAACCACCGCGATGGCCGTTACCGCACGCAAGCCGACGCTGGCTGAGCGACCCTGTGACACCTCGACCTGGGATGCCGGGAACTGTCCGGTCCGGGACGTGATGAACCAGATCGCAGGCAAGTGGTCGACGCTCATTCTTCAGGCGCTTTCGGAAAAGCCGTACCGGTTCGGCGAACTGCGGCGGCTTGTGCCCGATATTTCCCAGCGGATGCTGACGCAGACGCTGCGGGATCTGCAGCGCGACGGTTACATCGATCGGCAGGTGTTTCCGACCAAGCCGCCAAGCGTCGAATACCGGATGACGCCGCTAGGCTACTCGCTGTTTGAACCACTCTCGGCAGTGCTTGCGTGGGCGGCAAGCAACCACGCCAACGTCAGGGCGGCACGGTCGAAGTTCGACGCGAGCGATCTTCGCTAACACAAAGGGCGGCCCGAAGACCGCCCTTGTCATTCCACTCTACCAAACGGATCAGGCGTCGAGCGATGCCATGTCGATGACGAAGCGGTAGCGCACGTCGCTCTTCAGCACGCGCTCATAGGCTTCGTTGACGTCCTGGATCTTGATCATCTCGATTTCCGAAACGATGTCGTGCTTGCCGCAGAAATCCAGCATGTCCTGGGTTTCCTTGATCGAGCCGATCATCGAACCCGACAGGCTCTTGCGGCCCGGGATCAGCGAGAAGGCATGAACCGGGATCGCATGCTCCGGTGCACCGACAATGACCATCGAGCCGTTGACCTTGAGCAGGCCAAGATAGGCGTTCCAGTCGATCGCCACGCCTGCCGTGCAGATGATCAGATCGAATGTGCCGGCAAGCTTGGTGAAGGTTTCCGCGTCGCTCGTCGCGTAATATTCCTTGGCGCCGAGCTTCAGGCCGTCTTCCTTCTTGGAAAGGCCCTGCGAGAGGACGGTGATATCAGCGCCCATCGCGGAACCGATCTTGACGCCCATATGGCCGAGACCGCCCATGCCGACGATCGCGACCTTCTTGCCAGGGCCAGCCTGCCAATGGTGGAGCGGCGAATAGAGCGTGATACCGGCGCACAGCAGCGGAGCGGCAGCGTCGAGCGGAAGATTGTCCGGGATCGACAGGACATAGCCTTCCTTGACGACGATGTGATCGGAATAGCCGCCCTGGGTGGCCGCATTGCCGTTCAACGTATCCACGTCGTTATAGGTCTGGACGAGGCCTGGCATATACTGCTCGTTGTCGACATCACGCGCTGCGCAGCCGACGCAGCTATCGACGAAGCAGCCGACGCCGACGCGGTCGCCGACCTTGAATTTGGTGACGGCCGAACCGACGGCGGTAACGATGCCGGCGATCTCGTGACCGGGAACGATCGGGTAGACGGCGTTCTTCCATTCGTTGCGGACGGTATGGATGTCGGAATGGCAGATGCCGGCGAATTTGATATCGATCACCACGTCATCTTCGTTCGGCTCGCGGCGCTCGAAGGTAAACGGTGTGAGCGGCTTGGTGGCGTCGGTCGCGGCATAGCCTCGTGCAATAGCCATGGAAAACTCCTTTCATTTTCAGTTGAAATCAACTGACGGACTATGCCGATCCGTCGTCACAAGCGTTAGATCGATCCTGCAAGCTTCTTGCACGATCCTACAAATTCCGTTTTCGGATACTACCTCTGTCTTGTGCCTGATATGGATTTGCCATGTCAGTGCCGGAACGCGCGACGGTGGTGAGACTTCATGACAATTTCCTTCATGCCCTATCAGGAACTGACGGCACTCGCTGCCCGGCATGCGGTCGAAGGCAATGACGGCACGACTGCGATCGAAGGGTTGCGGCTGCACCGATGTTCGGCTCCAACAGCGCCGCTTCATACGGCCTATTCTCCCAGTTACACGCTGGTGCTACAGGGCTCCAAGAGCCTGACGCTTGGCCGTGAGACGTATCGCTATGGCGTCGGCCAGTATCTGCTGACCTCGCTCGATCTGCCCGTCGCGTCCTGGGTGGTGGAGGCCAGCGGCGATATTCCCTACTACTGCCTCTGCCTTGATCTGAAGATGGAGCGGCTCCACGAATTGTTCGACCGTATCAACTTCCAGCCAGACTCTCTGGCAAGCGAGGGATACCGCGGGTTGACGGTCAACCATGCGTCGCCTGATCTGATCGATGCGACAACCAGACTGGTGCGGTTGCTTGATACGCCATCCGATATCGCTGCGATGGTGCCGCTTATCGAACAGGAGATCTTCTACCGCCTGCTGACCTCGCCCGATGGGCCAAGGCTTGTCCATATGGCCATGTCGGAAACGCAGAGTTCCAGAATCGCACGAGCCGTCAGTTGGTTGCGATCAAATTTCCATCGTCCGCTCAAGATCGAGGATCTGTCGGATCACGTGGGAATGAGCCCGTCCTCGTTCCACCATCACTTTAAGGCCGTGACGGCTCTCACGCCTGTCCAGTTCCAGAAGCATCTCCGCCTTCACGAGGCGCGCCGGTTGATGCTGGTCGACGGGCTGGATGCAGGCAATGCCGGCCACCGTGTCGGTTACCAGAGCCCGTCCCAGTTCAGCCGCGAATATGGCCGTCTCTACGGCATGTCGCCGAGCCGTGACATCAGCGCAGTGCGTGAGCCGTCCGCCGGCTGATCGCGGTTGAGGCGGGTGAGCGCGACTTCTCTCTTGCTTTGCAAAGCCAATTCCTTCCGCATCTTATTTACACGACCCGCCAGAAGCACTTGACGGGCATGTGAAATCATTTATACCGGCAGAACCGTACCGTACGGTACTTCAGAGGTGAGCCGTGAGAATCGAAACCGCAGACATGCCCGACTTTTCGCCGCGCCAGAACGAGGTTCTGGAGCAGGCGCTGCGTCTGCTCGTCGAAGGCGGTGAGAAAGCACTCACCACATCCGGGCTTGCACGCGCTGCAAGCTGCTCGAAGGAAAGCCTCTACAAGTGGTTCGGTGACCGCGAAGGCCTGCTGGCGGCGATGATCGCCCATCAGGCCGCCAAGGTGCGCACGTTCGAGCGCTCCGGCGAGCGGCTGAGCGCCGAGCTTCTGCGGGATCATCTCGAACTTTTTGCACGCGATCTGCTGGAGGTTTTATCCGGCGATGTGTCGCTGGCGCTCAACCGGCTGGCGATCGGCCAGTCGGGACCGGGTGCCGGACCGAACGGATCCAAGCTCGGCAAGCTGCTGGTCGAGCATGGCCGCCGCCAGATCGATCGTCGCGCAATGGCGCTGATCGATGCGGGCAAACGGGTAGGGCTCCTGCGGTTCGACAACGCGGATGCCGCCTATCATACGCTTTACGGCCTGATCGTCTCCGACCTGCATGTCCGCATGCTGCTCGGCGAACCCGGGCTGAAGGATACTGCACGCCAGGCGGAAAGAGCCATCGATGCCTTTCTGTCGCTGTATCGCACCGAGAAACAGCCGCTGGAGGTGTCACGCACCTCCGCGGCCCGCTAATCATCAACAACAGTTACGTTCATAGGGAAGGAACATACGATGCGCGTTTATTACGATCGGGATGCTGATCTCAATCTCATCAAGTCCAAGAAGGTTGCCATCATCGGTTACGGTTCGCAGGGTCGCGCCCACGCGCTGAACCTGAAGGACAGCGGTGCCAGCAATGTCGTCATCGCCCTGCGTGCCGATTCGCCGACCGTAAAGAAGGCCGAAGCCGATGGCTTTAAGGTCATGACCGTTGCCGAAGCTGCCGCCTGGGCAGATCTGATGATGATGGCGGCTCCCGACGAGCTGCAGGCAGACATCTACAAGGCCGACATCGCCGGCAACATTCGCGACGGCGCTGCCATCGCTTTCGCCCACGGCCTCAACGTCCATTTCGGCCTGATCGAGCCGAAGGCTTCCGTCGACGTCGTCATGATCGCACCAAAGGGCCCAGGCCATACGGTTCGCGGCGAATATCAGAAGGGCGGCGGCGTTCCTTGCCTCGTTGCCATCGACCAGAACGCGTCCGGCAATGCGCTTGAGATCGCTCTCTCCTACGCTTGTGGCGTTGGCGGCGGCCGGTCCGGCATTATCGAGACCACGTTCAAGGAAGAGTGCGAAACCGATCTGTTCGGCGAACAGGCTGTTCTCTGCGGCGGTCTCGTCGAGCTCATCCGCGCCGGTTTCGAAACGCTGGTCGAAGGCGGCTACGCGCCTGAGATGGCCTATTTCGAGTGCCTGCACGAAGTGAAGCTGATCGTCGACCTGATCTATGAAGGCGGTATCGCCAACATGAACTACTCGATCTCCAACACGGCCGAGTGGGGCGAGTACGTCACCGGTCCGCGCATCATCACCGCCGAGACAAAGGCCGAGATGAAGCGGGTTCTGACCGATATCCAGACCGGCAAGTTCACGTCCGACTGGATGCAGGAATACCGTGCCGGTGGCGCCCGCTTCAAGGGCATCCGCCGCATGAACGACAAGCACCAGATCGAGGAAGTCGGCACCAAGCTTCGCGCCATGATGCCATGGATCGGCAAGAACAAGCTGGTTGACAAGGCCGTCAACTAAGCGATTGTTGCAGATTGAAACGGAGGCCGGAGCCAAAAGCTCCGGCCTTTCGCATTTCTGGGTGACGTCGAGCGGGTGAAGTCGCCGGTCGAGGCTCCCCGGTCAACCATTGCTTAAGCAAGTTCTGCGATTCTCTCTCGCAGTTCGGATCGATCCTGATCCAGTTTAGCGTAATGGGTAGGCGTCTCGTGAGCATGTGGACCAAGCATCACAAGAAAAGAAAATTCGGTCGTTTCGTCCTGCCTGCCATCACGATCGCATTCGTTTCCTATTTCGGATACCATTCCGTGCATGGCGAACTCGGGCTGATCGCGACGGAGAAATTCGAGAAGCGGCGGATCGAGCGGGTTGCCGAACTGACAAGGCTGACCGACGGTCGCAAGGCGCTTGAGCGTCAGGTCCAGTTGATGAGCGACGGGTCTCTCGAAAAGGACATGCTTGACGAGATCGCCCGTTACCAGCTCAACGTCTCCAAGCGCGACGAGATCGTCATCTTCAACAACTACTTCTAAATTAACCACAAGCTGGTTAATTTCACAATTCAGCAACGATATCAGTGATTTAATTTGGATGTGAGCCATGCAATTATGGCATTGCTGGTCCGTGCTTTCTTCCCTATGTTACGCTCCGAAACCAGGGTGCGTCATTTTGACATGATGTCCCCTTTATAAAGAGCAGCACACAGGGAGGGATCGATGGCGCAAGCTAAAACCGCGTCTACGTCCGGCCGCAAAACGGCGGCAAAGTCTGCAACCCAGAACGTTTCAAAGGATTTTACCGGCAAGAATATGTCGGACTTCGGCAAGGATGACGAGCTGCACGCGTATCGCGAAATGCTGCTCATCCGCCGCTTCGAGGAAAAGGCCGGCCAGCTTTACGGCATGGGCTTCATCGGTGGTTTCTGTCACCTCTACATCGGCCAGGAAGCTGTCGTCGTCGGCATGCAGATGGCGCAGAAAGAGGGCGATCAGGTCATCACCGCCTATCGTGATCACGGCCATATGCTGGCAACCGGCATGAGTGCCCGTGGCGTGATGGCGGAACTGACGGGGCGTCGCGGCGGCTATTCCAAGGGGAAGGGCGGCTCGATGCACATGTTCTCCAAGGAAAAGCAGTTCTACGGCGGCCACGGCATCGTCGGCGCGCAGGTGTCTCTCGGCACCGGTCTTGCCTTCGCCAATGCCTATCGCGGCAATGACAGCGTATCGGTCGCCTATTTCGGCGATGGCGCTGCCAACCAGGGCCAGGTGTACGAGAGCTTCAACATGGCTGCTCTCTGGAAGCTCCCGATCGTCTACATCGTCGAGAACAACCGTTATGCGATGGGCACATCGACCGCCCGCGCGACGGCGCAGTCGAACTATTCGTTGCGTGGCTCCGGCTTCGGCATTCCCGGCATCCAGGTGGATGGTATGGATGTTCGCGCCGTTAAGGCCGCCGGCGACGAGGCGCTCGCGCACTGCCGTTCCGGCAAGGGTCCGATCATTCTCGAAATGCTGACCTACCGCTACCGTGGTCACTCGATGTCCGACCCGGCCAAGTATCGCTCCAAGGAAGAAGTGCAGAAGATGCGCTCCGAGCAGGATCCGATCGAACAGGTGCGTCTGCGCATCCTCGACGGTGGCTGGGCGACCGAGGACGAACTGAAGGCGATCGACAAGGATATCCGTGACGTGGTCTCGGATTCTGCAGATTTTGCCCAGAACGATCCGGAGCCGGATGTATCCGAGCTCTACACCGACATTCTGCTCTGATCGCGGGGAGGGAACCTCAATGCCAATCGATATCCTGATGCCCGCGCTTTCTCCCACGATGGAAGAAGGCACGCTCAGCAAGTGGCTGAAAAAAGAGGGTGACAAGGTCACCTCCGGCGACGTGATCGCCGAAATCGAGACCGACAAGGCGACCATGGAAGTGGAAGCTGTGGATGAAGGCGTGATCGGCAAGTTGCTGATCGAGGCCGGCACCGAAAACGTCAAGGTCAACACCAAGATCGCAATCCTGCTTGCCGAAGGCGAAACCGCCGACGACATGAAGGCTGACAAGCCTGCACAGGAAAGTGCGCCCCAGGCAGATGCTCCGAAGGCCGATGCCGACACTCCGGCTGCAACTTCGGATGCTGCCGGCGGCAAGGCCCGCGAAGCCAAGGACGAGACACCTGCTGACGCCAAGGTCCCGGCCCAGCCGAAGATCGAAATTGCCGCCGATCCGGACATTCCAGCCGGCACCGAAATGGTGATGACCACGGTTCGCGAAGCACTTCGCGATGCCATGGCCGAAGAAATGCGTCGCGATGGCGATGTGTTCGTGATGGGTGAGGAAGTCGCCGAATACCAGGGCGCCTACAAGATCACGCAAGGCCTGCTGCAGGAATTCGGCGCGCGTCGCGTCGTCGATACGCCGATCACCGAACACGGCTTTGCCGGCGTCGGCGTCGGTGCTGCGATGGCTGGCCTGAAGCCGATCGTCGAGTTCATGACGTTCAACTTCGCCATGCAGGCGATCGACCACATCATCAACTCGGCTGCCAAGACGCTCTACATGTCCGGCGGCCAGATGGGTGCGCCGATCGTGTTCCGTGGTCCGAATGGTGCCGCTGCCCGCGTCGGCGCGCAGCACAGCCAGGACTATGCCGCCTGGTACAGCCAGATCCCGGGCCTCAAGGTCGTCATGCCCTATACGGCTGCCGATGCGAAGGGTCTTTTGAAGGCTGCGATCCGCGATCCGAACCCGGTCATCTTCCTGGAAAACGAGATCCTCTACGGACAGCAGTTCGAAGTGCCGAAGCTGGACGATTTCGTTCTGCCGATCGGCAAGGCGCGTATCCATAAAACCGGCAAGGACGTGACAGTCGTCTCCTTCGGTATCGGCATGGCCTATGCCACGAAGGCGGTTGCCGAACTCGAGAAGGACGGCATCGATGTCGAACTGATCGATCTTCGCACCATCCGTCCGATGGACCTGCCGACTGTGATCGAATCGGTGAAGAAGACGGGTCGTCTGGTCACCGTCGAGGAAGGCTATCCGCAGTCGTCGGTTGGCACCGAAATTGCCACCCGCGTGATGCAGCAGGCCTTCGACTATCTCGATGCGCCGATCCTGACGATCGCCGGCAAGGACGTGCCGATGCCCTACGCCGCCAACCTCGAAAAGCTGGCGCTGCCGAATGTCGGTGAAGTCGTTCAGGCGGTGAAGACCGTCTGCTACAAGTAAGGACCGGTTATGCCGAAATCTTCTGTGAAGCAGATTCTGCCGGTTTCCGGTTCTTGGTTCCGAGTGATCGGCACCAAGAACAACCCGGTCTTTGAAAGAATTGTGTTCTGGGCCTTGGTCAAGACCGAAGACACCGAGGTGATCGTCGGTGTCCCGCGCGAAGAGATTGGCGTGATTGGTGCCGTAGACGGCTGGCTTGAAGACGTTGCCGGTTACATCGAAGTGACGCCTGAGGACGTCACCCGGCTGACGGAACATCCTGACGAACTTGCCCAGTTTGAACTTGTGTGGGCGGAGGATTAACATGCCTATCAACATCACCATGCCTGCCCTGTCGCCGACCATGGAGGAGGGCAACCTCGCCAAGTGGCTGGTCAAGGAAGGCGATACGGTCAAGTCCGGCGACGTGATCGCCGAAATCGAGACCGACAAGGCGACGATGGAAGTCGAAGCCGTCGACGAAGGCGTTGTCGCCAAGCTGGTGGTTCCGGCCGGCACCGAAGGCGTCAAGGTCAACGCCCTGATCGCCATCCTTGCGGTCGACGGCGAAGATGTTTCGGCTGCCGCTTCCGGCGGCGAGGCTCCGAAGGCTGAAGCCCCGAAGGCAGATGCTCCGAAGGCTGAAGCAGCTCCTGCGGAGAAGGCGTCCGAAGCGCCGAAGTCCGAAGCCAGTTCCGACAAGCCGCTGACGGATGCCGCTCCGGCACCGTCGACGCCTGCTCCGAAGGCAGAAGACGGCAAGCGTGTGTTTTCGTCGCCGCTCGCCCGTCGTATGGCCAAGGAAGCCGGTCTCGATGTCACCGGCGTTACCGGCACCGGCCCACATGGCCGTGTCGTCAAGGCCGATATAGAGAAGGCAGCCGCTTCCGGCGGTGCAAAGTCTGCTCCGTCCGCGACGACGCCGGCAACCGCCGGTGCCGCTCAGGCTCCAGCCGCGCCAATGGCAAAGGGTCCGTCGGACGACAACATCATGAAGCTGTTTGCGGAAGGCTCCTACGAGCTTCTGCCGCATGACGGCATGCGCAAGACGATCGCCTCGCGCCTGACCGAGTCGACCCAGACGGTTCCATCGTATTTCGTTTCGATGGACTGCGAACTCGATGCCATGCTCAAGCTGCGCGCCGAGATCAATGCGTCCGCGCCGGTGAAGAAGACGGAGAAGGGTGAGGTTCCGGCCTTCAAGCTTTCCGTCAACGACTTCATCATCAAGGCGATGGCGCTGGCGCTTCGGGATGTTCCGATGGCGAACGCCTCCTGGACGTCTTCTGCCCGCGTCCTGCACAAGCATGCGGATGTCGGCGTCGCCGTCTCGATCCCGGATGGTCTGATCACTCCGATCGTCCGCAAGGCCGAAACGAAGACGCTGTCGGTCATCTCCAACGAGGTCAAGGATCTCGCCAAGCGGGCCCGCGACAAGAAGCTTAAGCCGGAAGAATACCAGGGCGGCACCACGTCGGTGTCCAACCTCGGCATGTTCGGTGTCTCCAACTTCACCTCGATCATCAACCTGCCGCAGGCCTCGATCGTCTCCATCGGCGCCGGTGTCGAAAAGCCGGTCGTTCGTGGCGGCAAGCTCGAAGTCGGCACGGTGATGACGGCAACCTTTGCCTTCGACCACCGCGTCATCGACGGCGCGCTCGGCGCGGAGCTTGCCTCGGCCTTCAAGCGCTACATCGAAAGCCCGATGGGCATGCTGGTTTAAAACAATCTCGGCCGCGGCCTATGTCGCGGCCGTTCCCATCCGCGAATGCGCTTGATGCGTGACATTTGTAAGCTGCTCCACCATATTTGATGGAGCGGAATACGGTCCGCTCAGGAGCGCGTCGATGGCGAATGAACCGGTAGATATGATCATGCCCATGCTGCGTGAAATACGCGGCGAAACGCATGAAATACGCGGTGAACTCGGTGCCGTAAAACAGCAATTGCACAAGCTTGAGATCGGCCAGAAGAGTATTCGCAATGCGCTGACCGCGGATACAATGCTCTCGAAGTTCATGACCGGTGATTTCGAAGAGCGGATATCCGTGCTTGAAAGCAAGGTCGAGACGCTGATGAAAGGGACCTGACCTCGACAGAGACAGGTCGGCAGGGAATGACTGGGCATATGGACACTATGAAAACCGTTCTCTGCTTCGGCGACAGTCTCACCTGGGGGTATGACCCCGTCGGTCCCGGCCGTCATGCGTTCGAGGATCGCTGGACGAGCGTGCTCGGCGCTGCACTTGGAGACGAGGTCACGGTCATTGCCGAGGGCCTGAACGGGCGCACGACCGGCTATGACGACCATCTCGCCGATTGCGATCGCAACGGCGTCAAGAATTTCCCGACGGTCCTGCATAGCCATATGCCGCTCGATCTGGTCGTCATCATGCTTGGCACCAACGATATGAAGCCTGTCATCGCCGGCACGGCGCATGCGGCGCGGGCCGGCATCCAGCGACTGGTCGCACTGATCCGCCATCACGAATGGTCGTTCGACTATGATGCACCGGACGTGCTGATCGTTTCGCCGCCGCCGCTTTGCGAGACCGGAGATCCGATCTTTTCGGCGATGTTCCAAGGCGGGATCGAGCAGTCGTCGATGCTGGCCTCGCTGTACCGCGATCTCGCCGACGAGCTCGGGTGCGGCTTCTTCGATGCAGGATCGGTCGCAAAGACCAGTCCGCTCGATGGTGTGCACCTGACGGCGGAAGACACCCGCGCCATCGGCCGTGGGCTTGAGCCGATCGTCCGGATGATGCTCGGTATCTGACCCAAGAATTCACATCGGCAGGCCGCTCATCGATGGTCGCCGCAGACACAGACTTAAAAAGACAAAGGCAGGAAACAATGGCTCAGTCCTACGATCTCATCGTTATCGGCGCCGGTCCGGGCGGTTATATCGCCGCGATCCGTGCATCCCAGCTGGGCATGAAGGTTGCCGTCGTCGAGCGCGAGCATCTGGCCGGCATCTGCTCCAACTGGGGCTGCATCCCGACCAAGGCGCTGCTTCGGACCGCCGACGTGCTGCATACAGCCCAGCATGCCAAGGATTACGGCCTGACGCTGGAAGGCACGATCACGCCCGACGTCAAGGCGGTCGTTGCACGATCGCGCAGCATTGCCAACCGCATGAACAGCGGCGTCGGCTTCCTCTTCAAGAAGAACAAGATCGATATCATCTGGGGCGAGGCCAAGGTCACCAAGCCGGCATCCGGTTCGCAGATGGCTGAGATCGTCGTCGGCAAGATCACCAAGGAGATCGTCCAGCCGCAGGGTCCTGTGCCCAAGAACACGCTGGGCGAGGGCACCTACACCGCCAAGCACGTCATCGTCGCCACCGGCGCCCGTCCGCGTGCGCTGCCGGGCATCGAGCCGGATGGCAGGCTGATCTGGACCTACTTCGAAGCGATGAAGCCCGAGGAGTTGCCGAAGTCGCTGCTGGTCATGGGGTCTGGCGCGATCGGCATCGAGTTCGCGTCGTTCTATCGCACGATGGGCGTCGACGTGACCGTGGTCGAGATCATGAGCCAGGTCATGCCGGTCGAGGATGCCGAAATTTCGGCCTTCGCCAAGAAGCAGTTCGACAAGCAGGGCATCAAGATCCATCTCGAAGCCAAGGTCTCTAAGGTCGAGAAGGGTGCAAACTCGATCACGGCCACGATCGAGAAGAAGGACGGCACGTCGGAGAAGATCACCGCAGACCGGATGATCTCGGCTGTCGGCGTGCAGGCCAATATCGAGAATATCGGCCTTGAGGCTGTCGGCGTGAAGACCGACCGCGGCTTCATCGTCATCGACGGCTACGGCAAGACCAATGTCGAGGGTATCTACGCGATCGGCGATGTCGCCGGCGGTCCGCTGCTGGCGCACAAGGCCGAGCATGAAGCCGTCGTCTGCATCGAGAAAATCGCCGGTCTGCCCAACGTCCACGCCATGGACAAGAGCAAGATCCCGGGCTGCACCTATTGCAATCCGCAGGTCGCGTCGGTTGGTCTGACGGAAGCGAAAGCCAAGGAGCAGGGCCGCGAGATCCGCGTCGGCCGCTTCTCGTTTGCGGCCAATGGCAAGGCCGTGGCCCTCGGCGAGGACCAGGGCATGGTCAAGACGATCTTCGACAAGAAGACCGGCGAGCTCATCGGTGCACATATGGTCGGGGCGGAAGTGACCGAACTCATCCAGGGCTTCGTCGTCGCCATGAACCTCGAGACGACAGAGGAAGACCTGATGCACACGATCTTCCCGCATCCGACGATTTCGGAATCGATGAAGGAAAGCGTGCTTGATGCCTATGGCCGCGTCCTGAACGCTTAGGTTTCAGCGCCGATTGCATATGGGCGGCTCGCCGCCCATATCTACTGAAGAGGTTTGAACGGAGTAAGACATGGGCGTGGGCTGGTTTGCAGCAATCATCATCGGAGGCCTGGCAGGCTGGCTTGCCGGCAAGCTGATGGATATGCGCTTCGGCATCTTCATGAATATCGTGATCGGCATTGTCGGCGCGGTGATTGCTAATGCGATCTTCGATTCTGCCAACATCCATGTTGCCAGCGGTTGGCTGGGTTACCTCGTGCAGGGTTTCGTCGGCTCGTGCATTTTGCTATTTGTCGCAAAACTCGTCAGGCGTTGACGGTACCCGCATTCAAGGCGGTTGAGGACAGTAATTTATGGTCACCATTCTCGACAGGATAAACCTCATCACCCCTGCAACGGGCGATGAGAAGCGTGTCCGCCATCCGGAAAAGGCGCATCGGCCCGATACCGAAGTGCTGCGCAAGCCCGAATGGATCCGTGTCAAGGCTCCGGTTTCCAAGGGGTATCAGGAAACCCGCTCGATCGTGAAGGAGCACAAGCTCGTCACTGTTTGTGAAGAAGCGGGTTGCCCTAATATCGGCGAGTGCTGGGACAAGAAGCACGCCACGTTCATGATCATGGGCGAGATCTGCACGCGCGCCTGCGCGTTCTGCAACGTCTCGACAGGAAAGCCGAACGCGCTCGACCTGTCAGAGCCTGAAAACGTCGCAAAGGCCGTCAAGGAGATGGGCCTGCAACACGTCGTCATCACCTCGGTCGATCGTGACGATCTGGCCGATGGCGGTGCGGAGCATTTCGAGAAGGTGATCTGGGCAATCCGTGCGGCGTCACCGCTGACGACGATCGAGATCCTGACGCCGGACTTCCTCAAGAAGCCGGGCGCTCTCGAGCGCGTCGTTGCGGCAAAGCCCGACGTCTTCAACCACAATATGGAGACGGTTCCTGGCAACTACCTGACGGTTCGCCCCGGTGCGCGGTATTTCCACTCGGTTCGTCTGCTGCAGCGGGTGAAGGAACTGGATCCGACGATGTTTACCAAGTCGGGCATCATGGTCGGCCTCGGCGAAGAGCGCAACGAAGTGCTGCAGCTGATGGACGACCTGCGGACCGCCGACGTCGACTTCCTGACGATCGGCCAGTATCTGCAGCCGACCCGCAAGCATCATGCGGTGATGAGTTTCGTGACGCCGGAGGAGTTCAAGTCCTACGAGACCGTGGCCTATACGAAGGGCTTCCTGATGGTGGCATCCAGCCCGCTGACGCGATCGTCGCATCACGCAGGCGATGATTTCGCCCGTCTGCGCGCCAATCGCGCCCGCAAGCTGCTCGCAGCAGCGGTGTAATCCGCACTTCTGCGGTCTGGCGGCCGATCACTCGGCCGCTTGAACCTTCTCGATCTTGTCCTGGTTCTTGTCCTGCCCGCGGCGGCGCTCGCGCAGCGTCGTGCGATGTCCGCGTGTCTCGGCTTTCGCCATTTCCACAAAATAGGCGAGCATGGGGAGCTGGTTCATATCGGCCAGTTGCTTGGCGGATTCGAGCAGCTTGATCATTTGTGTGAAGTCATCCATGGAATGCGTCTTTCCGACAGGTAAAAGCCAGTCATCTCCCGTGAAGCGTTATACGCAGGATTGATCCCGCGGATCATTACAACTTCATTGCTGAGACATTAAAATTATTTAATCTTCGGGCGTCCCGTTATCGAGCCGAGCGGCGACGTCCCAGATATGCCTTGAAGCAACAACCCGCCAGAGGGCGGGGCCATTTTTTTGGACGACAGCGAGAGCGCAGGATTTGGGCGCGCCTGATGTTGAAATCGCACCGACAGAGGCGTAAGCTTCTTGATCTTCTGCCTGTGCGCGATTAACTCCACGACATGCCCAAGTTCGAAATACGCCGCCCCGTCAAGCATAGTCCCGAGAAGATGTACGCGCTGGTCGCCGACATCGAGAAATATCCGGAATTCCTGCCGCTTTGTGAAGCGCTGTCGATCCGTTCCCGCAAGGAACGCGACGGCAAGGAGTTGCTGCTTGCCGACATGACCGTCGGCTACAAGGCGATCCGTGAGACTTTTACGACCCAGGTCCTGCTGCATCCGGCGGAGCAGGCGATCGATGTCAAATATATCGAAGGTCCGTTCAAGTATCTCGATAACCGCTGGCGGTTCGAGCCGGCGACGGACGGTTCCGACGGTTGCACCGTTGCCTTCTTCATCGACTATGAATTCAAGAGCATGATTCTCGGCGCGCTGATGGGTTCGATGTTCGACCGCGCTTTCCGCATGTTTGCTGAAGCGTTCGAAGCGCGCGCGGACAAGATCTACGCCTGATTGGGGTCAGGTTCTGGCCGCCGCCTCGAGCAGCATCTCCAGCGCCGTCCTGACGGTCGCAATCCGGATCTCGGTTCGGCCGATGTCGCCATAGCGCATCTCCCGGTGCAGGATCTTCCCGTTCCGGCCGCGCGCTGCGAGATGGACCAGCCCGACCGGCTTTTCGGCCGAGCCGCCGGCGGGGCCTGCTATGCCTGTTACGGCAACCGCGAGACCGGCGCGGGAGCGGAACAGGGCGCCAGTTGCCATCAGCAGGGCAGTTTCCCTTGAGACGGCGCCGTGTGTTGCAAGCACCGATGAGGGCACGCCCAGCATGTCCATCTTCGCATCGTTGGTATAGGTGACGAAGCCGCGGTCGACGACCGCCGACGAACCGGCGATTTCGGTCAGTGCTCCGGCGATCAGGCCGCCCGTGCAGGATTCCGCCGTCGAGACCATCAGCTTACGCGCCGAAAACGTCTCGATGATGTGGCGGGCCTGTGCCTCGATATCATCAGGAAACAGGCTCATGCCTTCACCGATCCGAACACAACGGTGGCGGTGGCGATCGCTGCGATCCCTTCGCCACGGCCGACAAATCCGATCTTCTCGTTCGTCGTCGCCTTGACCGAACAGCGGTCGAGCGAGATGCCGAGAATTTCGGCAAGCTTTTCGCGCATTTCCTGACGATGCGGACCGATCTTGGGGGCTTCCGCGATCAGCGACACATCGGCATTCATGATGGTTCCGCCGTGTTCGCGCACGATCTTCGCGGCGTGCTCAAGAAAGATCCGTGAGGCCGCGCCCTTCCACTGCATATCGGAGGGCGGGAAGTGGTCGCCGATGTCGCCGGCGCCGCAAGTGGCAAGCAGCGCGTCGGTGAGCGCATGCAGCGCCACGTCGGCATCCGAATGGCCGCTCAGCTTCTGATCGTGCGGAATGAAGATCCCGCACAGCGTCACGCCGTCGCCCGGCACGAGCTGGTGGACGTCGTAGCCATTGCCGGTGCGAACATCCGGCAAGTAGTGTTCGGCAGGGTTGCCCTGAGTGAGTTTTTCGTCCGCCATGTCGATATCCCGCTTCAGTGTCAGTTTGATATTGTCGACGGAGCCTTCCACAAGCGTCACGGCAAGGCCCGCCCATTCGGCGATAGAGGCATCGTCGGTGAAATCGTCGCGGCGAAGGGCTGCAGCCTTTTCATGCGCGGTGCGGATTTCCGAGAGACGGAAGCTCTGCGGCGTCTGGGCCGCATAAAGCCCCGCCCGCGACACCGTCTCATGCACCAGCCCGTCCGAGCCGCCACGCTTCAGCGTATCGGTCACCGCCATGGCCGGCAATATTCCGTCCTTGCCTGCGGCAAAGCTATCAGCGATGCGGTCCAGCAGCACGTGGTCGACGAAGGGCCGCGCCGCATCGTGGATCATCACGTGGGTCGCCTCGGTTGCCGCAAGTGCCCGCAGACCCTCGTAGACGGACCGCTGCCTGGTATCGCCGCCGAAGGTGACGATCACGTCGTCAGCTCCGGCAAGTCCCTCCGTGGAAGCCGCGTAGAGCGCCTCGTCTTCAGGATGGATGACGACGACGATCGGGCCGCTCTTTGGCCAGGTCAGAAATTTCTCCAGCGTATGATGGATGACCGGCAAGCCACCGATGCGGCGATATTGTTTTGGCCCGTCTCCCGGCGCACCCGCGCGCTCTCCGCGGCCAGCGGCCACGATGACGATGGCTATCTTGAAGATCTCGCCGTCCATGAGCCCTCGGAAATTGGTGGGAGGTTGACAGCCGCAGAACTATAGGACCAAAAGCCTTAATTCCAGCACGTCGCTTAAAAATAACGCAGCTCGTGAATTGCCCTTGGCAAACGCATGACTCCTGAATAAAAATAGTGCAGAAGAATTATCTGCCCGAAAGATCATCATTTGTCGCTCCCTGATCTATCCTCATCTTTTCATATCGGGCCAGTCGCCATCCGTAATCGGGTCGTTCTGGCGCCGATGTCCGGCGTCACCGATCTGCCGTTCCGCACGCTTGCCTGGCGTCACGGTGCGGGTCTGGTCGTGACCGAGATGGTGGCGAGCCGCGAATTGGTGATGAACCGGGAGGAATCCTGGTCGCGTCTGCAGGGAACGGGGATCACGCCGCATATGGTGCAGCTCGCCGGTCGCGAAGCGCACTGGATGGCGGAGGCGGCAAAGATCGCCGAAGCCAATGGTGCCGATATCATCGACATCAACATGGGCTGTCCGGCCAAAAAGGTGACGGGTGGCTATTCCGGTTCGGCGCTGATGCGCGATCCCGATCACGCGCTGTCGATGATCGAGGCGACCGTCAAGGCGGTCAACGTGCCTGTCACCGTCAAGATGCGGCTCGGCTGGGACGAGAATACCATCAACGCGCCAGACATCTCGCGCCGTGCCGAACAGGCCGGTGCCCGGATGATCACCATTCATGGCCGCACCCGCATGCAGTTCTACGAGGGCAAGGCGGACTGGGATGCCATTCGTGCCGTGCGCGATGAAATCTCGATCCCTCTGATCGCCAATGGCGATGTCGAAACGCCGGAAGATGCGGCCGAGATCATCCGGCGCTCGGGCGCCGATGCGGTCATGGTCGGACGCGGTGCGCAAGGTCGTCCCTGGCATATCGGATGGCTTGCCGGCGCTTCTGCACCGGGCCGCGAGGAGATGGCTGTCATCGTCGTTGAACATTACGAAGCGATGCTGGAGCTTTATGGCCGTGACGCCGGGCTTCGACACGCGAGGAAACATCTCGGCTGGTATCTCGACCGGTTCGCGCCGAACCTGCCGGCAGATCAGAAGGGCGCAATCATGATCTCGAAGGACGCGACCGACGTTTCGAAAAGAATGTCGTCGGCACTGCTCGACGGTGCGTTCGATGAGTCGGCAAGGAAGGCAGCATGACCAAGTCTCCCGCACCCGATGCCGCGCAGGGACAAGCGCTGGCCATGGCGGTTCTCAATTCCGTTCAGAACCCGGTCATTCTTGTCGATGCCGAAGGCAGGGTCGCATTTGCCAACTGGGAAGCCGAGTCGTTCTTTGGCTCCAGCGCCTCGCATCTGGCCAAGAACACGATCTCAAGTTTCATTCCGTTCGGAAGTCCGCTTCTTGCGCTGATCGATCAGGTTCGCGAACGCAGGGCGCCCGTCAACGAGTACCGTGTCGACCTTTCGTCGCCGCGTCTCGGACAGGAAAAGCTGGTCGACCTCTATGTGGCTCCTGTCGTCAGCGAACCGGGGTCTGTCGTCGTGGTGTTCCAGGAACGCTCGATGGCCGACAAGATCGACCGCCAGCTGACCCATAGGGCTGCGGCGCGATCCGTCACCGGCCTTGCGTCGATGCTGGCGCATGAGATCAAGAACCCGCTCTCCGGCATCCGCGGAGCAGCCCAGCTGCTTGAGTCGGTCGTGCCGGACGAAGACCGCTCTCTGACCCGGCTGATCTGCGACGAGACCGACCGCATCGTGTCGCTGGTCGACCGCATGGAGGTGTTTTCCGACGAGCGTCCGATCGACCGTATGGCGCTCAACATCCACTCCGTGCTCGATCACGTGAAGGCCATCGCCAAGGCCGGGTTCGGACGCGACATCAAAATCGCGGAAATGTACGATCCGTCGCTGCCGCCGGTCTATGCCAACCGCGACCAGCTTGTTCAGGTGTTTCTGAACCTCATCAAGAATGCCGCCGAAGCGGTGGGTGATCAGCCGGATGCGGAGATCATGCTGACCACCGCCTACCGGCCGGGCATCCGCCTGTCGGTTGCCGGCACGCGGGAGAAGATCTCGCTGCCGCTGGAATTTTGCGTCATCGACAACGGTCCGGGCGTGCCGGCCGATATCCTGCCGCATCTGTTTGACCCTTTCATCACCACCAAGACGAACGGTTCCGGCCTTGGTCTGGCGCTGGTTGCTAAAATCATCGGTGCCCATGGCGGCATCATCGAATGCGACAGCCAGCCGCGCCGGACGATATTCCGCGTTCTTATGCCCATGCACAAGGAAGAAGGCGGCGATGGCCGCGCCTTGAACTTCACAGGAAGCGATTAATGACTGCCACGATCCTTGTCGCAGACGACGACGCAGCCATCCGCACGGTTCTCAACCAGGCGCTGACCCGCGCCGGTTATGACGTCCGCATCACATCGAATGCCGCAACGCTATGGCGCTGGATTTCCGCCGGCGAGGGCGATCTCGTCGTGACCGACGTGATCATGCCGGACGAGAACGCGTTCGATCTATTGCCGCGCATCAAGAAGGCACGACCGGATCTTCCGGTACTGGTGATGAGCGCGCAGAACACGTTCATGACCGCCATCAAGGCCTCGGAGAAGGGCGCGTACGACTACCTTCCGAAGCCGTTCGACCTCACCGAGCTGATCGCCATCATCGGGCGGGCGCTGGCGGAGCCGAAGCGCAAGCCTGCCCGTCTCGACGACGATACGCAGGACGGCATGCCGCTGGTTGGTCGCTCGACGGCGATGCAGGAAATCTACCGCGTTCTGGCGCGTCTGATGCAGACCGACCTGACGCTGATGATTACCGGCGAGTCGGGCACCGGCAAGGAACTGGTCGCCCGCGCGCTGCATGACTACGGCAAGCGCCGCAACGGCCCGTTCGTCGCCATCAACATGGCGGCAATTCCGCGCGATCTGATCGAGTCGGAACTGTTCGGCCATGAGAAGGGAGCCTTCACCGGGGCCCAGAACCGCTCGACCGGCCGTTTCGAACAGGCAGAAGGCGGCACGCTGTTTCTCGACGAAATCGGCGACATGCCGATGGATGCCCAGACACGGCTTCTTCGCGTTCTTCAGCAGGGCGAATATACGACGGTTGGCGGTCGCACGCCCATCCGCACCGACGTGCGCATCGTTGCCGCGACCAACAAGGACCTGAAACAACTCATCAACCAGGGTCTGTTCCGCGAGGACCTTTATTATCGCCTCAACGTCGTTCCTTTGCGCCTGCCACCTCTCAGAGATCGCGCCGAAGATATTCCCGATCTCGTCCGGCATTTCATGCAGATGGCGGAGAAGGAGGGCCTCGACGGCAAGCGTTTCGAAACGGAAGCGCTGGATGCGATGAAGGCCTATGCCTGGCCGGGCAACGTCCGCGAGCTGGAAAACCTCGTGCGCCGCCTGATGGCGCTTTATCCACAGGATGTGATCACCCGCGAGATCATCGAAACGGAGCTTCGCTCCGATGTGCCGGATAGCCCGATCGACAAGATGACGGCCCGTTCAGGGTCTCTCACCATTGCCCAGGCCGTCGAAGAGAACATGCGGTCATACTTTGCCGGTTTCGGCGAAAACCTGCCGCCGCCAGGTCTTTACGACCGGGTTTTGACGGAAATGGAGTATCCATTGATCCTTGCCGCGCTGACGGCCACCCGTGGCAACCAGATCAAGGCAGCAGATCTTCTCGGGCTCAACCGCAATACGCTGCGCAAGAAGATCCGGGAACTCGGGGTTTCGGTCTATCGAAGCTCCCGCGGTGCGTAAGCGGTAGCGGCTTTTCTGCCACAATCGCTTGACACTCTTGCCTCATCGTTGCATTTTCGCCACAAAGCGTTGCTTAAACGTCACGCAGATTTACGCTTCGGTCCGAGCCTCCCGGCTTTGCCCGAGCAGCGCGAGTTTTCGTTGCAAATGAATGACTGGCGACTGCGTCCGGATGAGATATCCGCACCTGCCACGCCACGAAGGCCGGGGTTTTGATCATGACGGATGGCGCTGCATTGCAGTCGGCCGAGACAGAGCCGGCAGCTGTGGTTCACGATCGGCGTGCGTCCTTCGCGCTGCCGGGCCTGCTTCTTGCTGGTGGTGCGCTTATCTGCGCCACGCTGACATTGTTCGTGCTGTTGGGCGTAACCCCGGTAGCGCCGACAACCAATGTCGTCATAGCCTCTGCCGCGGTCAATTCGCTGTTCATTCTCGGCCTTGTCTACCTGATCGGCAGGGAGGTCGGACGACTGGTCAAGGCCAGGCGTCGTGGCCGTGCCGCGGCCCGTCTGCATGTGCGCATCGTCGTCCTGTTCTCGTTCGTGGCCATCACGCCGGCCGTGCTGGTTGCGATTTTCGCCAGCCTGACGCTGAGCGTCGGCTTGGATCGCTGGTTTTCGCTGCGCACGCAGTCGATCGTCCAGTCTTCGCAGGACGTTGCGCGGGCCTATATGATGGAGAACGCAAGTTACCTTCAGGGCCAGACCGTCTCGATGTCGAACGACCTTGAGCGGAACCGGGCGATGTATTATCTCGACCGGACCGGTTTCATCGATCTGCTGACCCGTCAGGCACGGGGTCGTGGTCTGCTCGGCGCCTTTCTGGTGCAGGAGGATGGCCAGGCGGTTGCGCAGGCCGACATCAAGACGGAAAAACCGCTTCCGGCCATTCCGCAGGATGCGCTCAAAAGTGCCGCCTCCGGCCAGCCGACGCTGATCCCGCCCGGCATCACCAACCTGGTCGGCGCCGTCATCAAGATCGACACGATCCCGGGCGCGTTTCTCTATACGATCCGGGCCGTCGATCCGCGCGTCATGAACGCGATGCGGCTGATGGAAGAGAACACAGCCGAATACAAGGCGATGGAAGCGGGCCGCATGTCGCTGCAGGTCGCCTTCGCCGTACTCTATCTCGGCTTTGCGCTGATCGTACTTCTCGCCGCCATCTGGGCCGCCATCGCGGTTGCCGACCGTATCGTGCGGCCGATCCGGCTGCTGATCAGTGCGGCAGACAGCGTCGCGACCGGCAATCTCAACGTGGTCGTGCCGGTACGCACTGTCGACGGCGATGTGGGCAGCCTGTCGCGCACCTTCAACAAGATGATTTCCGAGATCCGCAGCCAGCGCGACGAAATTCTTGAGGCCAAGGACGAGGTCGACGATCGCCGCCGGTTTATCGAAGCCGTGCTGTCGGGCGTGACCGCGGCCGTCATCGGCGTCGAGGCCGACCGCCGCATCACCATCGTCAATCCGACCGCGGAAGACTTCCTCGGTGCGCCTGCCGAGGAGTTGATGGGCAAGACGCTGGATGACGTGGCGCCTGAAATCAACCATGTGCTGACCGAGGCGACCGCCCGCTCGCGTGGGGATTTCCGCAAGCAGGTCAATCTGATGCGCAACGGCACCGAGCGGACGCTGTCCGTGCAGGTAACCCGTGAAGAGCAGCGTTCGCCGCAGGATGCCTATGTCATCACGCTGGATGACATTACCGACCTCGTCATTGCTCAGCGCTCCACTGCCTGGGCGGATGTGGCGCGTCGGATCGCGCACGAGATCAAGAACCCGCTCACCCCGATCCAGCTTTCCGCCGAGCGCCTGAAGCGCCGCTATGGCAAGCAGATCGATGCCAGCGACCGGGCTGTGTTCGACCAGTGCACCGATACGATCGTGCGCCAGGTGGGCGATATCGGCCGCATGGTCGACGAATTCTCCTCGTTTGCCCGCATGCCGAAGCCGGCCAAGGAAGATGCGGACCTGCGCGATATCCTGCGCGATGCCATCTTCCTGCGCGAAATGGGTGAGACACATGTGGACTTCATTCGCGAGCTCGGAGATCAACCGCTGAAAGGTCTGTTCGATGCCCGCATGCTGGGCCAGGCTTTCGGAAATCTCGTCAAGAATGCTGTCGAGGCGATCGAGGCGGTTCCGAGCGATCAAGAGCGCGACGGCCGCAAGATCATGGTTCGCGCGGCTCTCGAAAAAGGCCGGGACACGTTCGTCGTCGATATCATCGACAACGGCAACGGACTGCCGACCGAAAACCGGCACCGCATTCTGGAGCCGTATATGACGATGCGCGAGAAGGGCACGGGCCTTGGCCTCGCGATCGTCAAGAAGATCATCGAGGAGCACGGCGGACAGCTGGAGCTGCACGATGCCCCTCACGATTTCGATCATGGCAAGGGCGCCATGATCCGGGTGCTGCTGCCGCATGTCGAGCGGGTGGCAAAGCCCAACACAGATAATAACGATAGGGAACTGGCATATGGCATCTGATATTCTTGTCGTCGATGACGAGGCCGACATTCGTGACATCGTTTCGGGGATCCTGTCCGACGAGGGCCATGAAACGCGAACGGCCCACGATGCGGACAGCGCGCTTGCGACGATATCCGACCGTGTGCCACGGCTCGTCTTTCTCGATATCTGGATGCAGGGATCCCGTCTCGATGGGCTCGCGCTCCTCGAGGAGATCAAGTCCCGTCACCCGGACCTCCCTGTCGTCATGATTTCCGGTCACGGCAATGTCGAGACGGCGGTATCGGCCATCAAGCGCGGTGCCTTCGACTTTATCGAAAAGCCGTTCAAGGCCGATCGGCTGATCCTGATTGCCGAGCGGGCGCTCGAAAACTCCAAGCTGAAGCGCGAAGTGACCGAGCTGAAGCGCCGCACCGGTGACGCAGCAGAACTCGTCGGCACGTCGGTTGCCGTGTCGCAGCTTCGCCAGACGATCGAGAAGGTATCGCCCACCAACAGCCGCATCATGATCCTCGGCCCTTCCGGTTCCGGCAAGGAGCTGGTGGCGCGGATGATCCACAAGAAGTCCTCCCGCGTCACGGGGCCGTTCGTGGCGCTCAACGCCGCAACGATCACGCCCGATCGCATGGAGATCGCGCTGTTCGGCACCGAGGGTGGTCCCGGCCAGCCCCGCAAGATCGGCGCGCTGGAAGAGGCGCATCGCGGCATTCTCTATCTCGACGAGATCGGCGAAATGCCGCGCGAGACGCAGAACAAGATCCTGCGCGTGCTTGTTGATCAGCAGTTCGAACGCGTCGGCGGTTCCAAGCGGGTCAAGGTGGATGTGCGCATCATCTCGTCCACAGCCCTCAATCTCGAGAGTCTGATTGCCGAAGGGGCGTTTCGCGAGGATCTCTATCACCGCCTCGCGGTCGTGCCGGTCAAGGTGCCGGCGCTTGCCGAACGGCGGGAGGATATTCCGTTCCTGGTCGATATGTTCATGCGCCAGATCTCCGAGCAGGCCGGCATCCGCGCCCGCAAGATCGGTGACGATGCCATGGCGGTGCTGCAGGCGCATGACTGGCCGGGCAATATCCGCCAGCTGCGCAACAATATCGAACGCTTGATGATCCTTGCCCGCACCGACGGTCCTGATACGGCGATATCAGCCGACATGCTGCCGCCGGATCTTGGCGACATGCTGCCGAAAGTCTCGGCGAAGGGCGATGTCCACATCATGACGCTGCCCCTGCGTGAGGCACGCGAAATGTTCGAACGCGACTATCTCGTCGCGCAGATCAACCGCTTCGGCGGCAACATTTCGCGCACCGCGGAATTCGTCGGCATGGAGCGCTCGGCGCTGCATCGGAAACTGAAGTCGCTGGGCGTGTAAGGGATCACCATGCGTATCGCTTACGTCAACGGCCAGTATGTCAGGCACTCCGAAGCTGCGGTTCATATCGAGGATCGCGGTTTCCAGTTCGCTGATGGTGTCTACGAAGTCTGCGAGGTCCGGGACGGGCTGATCGTTGATCTGACGCGGCATCTGAACCGGCTTGACCGGTCGCTGAGCGAGCTGCGCATGGTCCAGCCCATGAGCCGCGCGGCACTCACGCTCGTCATCCGGGAAGTGCTTCGCCGCAACCGGGTTCGCAACGGCATCTTCTACATGCAGGTGACACGCGGTGCGGCGAAGCGCGACCATTTCTTCCCGCCGGAGGGCACGGCTCCGACCATCACGATCACCGCCAAAAGCACCGATCCGTCTCTGCTTGCCAAGAAATACGCGACCGGCATCAAGGTGATCACGCTCCTTGAAAACCGCTGGGATCGAGTCGACATCAAGACTGTCGGCCTCTTGCCCAACGTTCTTGCCAAGCAGCAGGCCCGTGATGCGGGTGCCCATGACGCGATCTTCGTGACGCGCGACGGCATGGTGCTGGAAGGTGCGTCGGCCAATGCCTGGATCGTCACGCCGGATGGCGAGCTCGTCACGCGGCCGGCCGAGCACGGGATCCTGAAGGGCATCACCCGCACCACGGCGATCGATGTTGCGGCAAAGCTCGGCCTGGTTTTTGTCGAGCGGGAGTTCTCCGTGGACGAAATGCATGGCGCCCGCGAGGCCTTCATGACATCCGCAACCGGCATTTGCGTTCCCGTCGTCGAGGTCGATGGTAAGCCCGTCGCGAACGGCCATCCAGGCACCGTCTCAAGCGATATAAGGGACGCTTTTTTCGCGATTGCGGAGAAGACGGCGATTTGATAACCACACTGTCAGGGGAAGGGAAACACGAGGGCGTTTCCCGCTTAACTCTAGAAATTTTGATCAGCTTCCGGCAATGACCGGCAAGAAAGAAAGAAGCGACGCTATGGCGGAACGTTCTCAGAACCTGCAGGATTTGTTTCTCAACACAGTCCGCAAACAGAAGATTTCCCTGACGATATTCCTGATCAACGGGGTGAAGCTCACGGGCGTCGTGACCTCGTTCGACAATTTCTGTGTGCTTCTACGCCGTGACGGACACTCGCAGCTCGTGTATAAGCACGCTATCTCCACCATCATGCCGGGCCAGCCGATGCAGATGTTCGAGACCGAAGAAAACGCTGCTTAAGGATCGATAGAATCTCCAATCGCGATACCTCGAACGAATCAATAGTCCCGGAAGCTGAAAAGCACCGGGACGACATGCGCGCAGTCGTCATCGTGCCTGTGCTGAAACAGAGCCGGACACGCAGCGGGCAGGGTGAGGCGACAGCCACGCCTGTGCCCTCAAGACCTGCCGCACCGCAGCGATCCAACGAAGCCCGGCTGGAAGAAGCGACCGGCCTTGCGCGCGCGATCGATCTCGAGATCGCCGAAGGCATGATCGTGACCGTCGGTCAGCCGCGTCCGGCCACGCTGATGGGCACCGGCAAGATCGAAGAGATCAAGGCACTTCTCGACGAGAAGGATGCCGGGCTCGTCATCGTCGATCATCCGCTGACACCTGTCCAGCAACGCAATCTCGAGAAGGAATGGGGCGCCAAGGTCATCGACCGCACCGGCCTCATTCTGGAAATCTTCGGCCGCCGTGCCTCCACCAAGGAAGGCACGCTGCAGGTCGATCTCGCTCACCTGAATTACCAGAAGGGCCGCCTCGTTCGGTCCTGGACCCACCTTGAACGCCAGCGCGGTGGTGCGGGCTTCATGGGCGGTCCCGGTGAAACCCAGATCGAAGCCGACAGACGGCAGTTGCAGGACAAGATCATCAAGCTCGAGAGGGAGCTTGAACAGGTCGTGCGGACCCGCCAGCTGCACCGCGCCAAACGCCGCAAGGTGCCGCATCCGATCGTGGCGCTTGTCGGTTATACCAATGCCGGCAAGTCGACGCTGTTCAACCGCATTACCGGCGCCGGCGTTCTGGCCGAGGACATGCTGTTTGCGACGCTCGACCCGACGCTGCGGCGGATGAAGCTGCCGCATGGCCGCACGGTCATCATGTCCGATACGGTGGGTTTCATCTCCGATCTTCCAACCCACCTTGTGGCCGCCTTCCGTGCGACGCTGGAAGAGGTGCTGGAAGCCGATCTCGTGCTGCATGTGCGCGATATGTCCGATCCTGATAACGCCGCCCAGTCGGCTGACGTGCTGCGCATCCTCGCCGATCTCGGGATCGACGAGAAGGAGAGCGAGAAGCGCATCATCGAGGTCTGGAACAAGATCGACCGGCTCGACCCGGAAAGCCACGACGCGCTGTTCGAGCGTGCCCAGGGCCGCGCCAATATCATGGCCGTCTCGGCGATTACGGGCGAAGGCGTCGACGCGCTGCTCGATGAAGTCTCGAACAGGCTGTCCGGCGTGCTGACCGAGGCCGAGATCGTGATCCCGGCCGATAAGCTGGCACTCGTCTCCTGGGTCTACGGCAATGCCGTGGTGAGCGAGCGTGAGGACAATGAGGACGGCTCGGTGACGCTGGTCGTCAAACTCACGGATCGGCAGGCTTCTGAACTGGAGCGCAGGCTCGGGAACGGCGCAAAGCCGGACAAGGAAGAGTGGGAGCGGTAAGACGCTCCTTCTTCATTCCCTGTAGCTGCTGCGAAGGTTCGCGTGAGCGTATTTCCCTCCAATGGATGGTAATTCGCTTTGTGAACCTATGTCGGAAAACACCAGTCCAGTAATGCTCTATTGTGATACGTATTCATCTTCGTGGTGCGAAGCTAACACACTGACAATATTTGAGTATTAAATAGGATTTACGGGTAATTCACGGGCGGCGGAAGCAACCAAAGCTTGGCGGATGCATTTAGGCTGCGCTCTCCAGCTAAGGTTCGCTCCTGATGACATCATCCGTTCTTCACAAATCTGCGGGTGGCAATCCACCGCGCATCTTCTCCGACCGATCTCTGGCGGCGCTCTGCCTCCTCAATTTCTTTCTAGCCGATGCGCGTGATGGGCTCGGGCCGTTTCTTGATGCTTTCCTTGCGACGCAAGGCTGGTCATCGATGTCACTCGGCCTGATCGCCACGGTCGGGGGTTTGATCGGGCTTGCCGCAACGCCGCTTTGTGGGGCGCTGGTCGATGGAACGTCGTGGAAACGGGCGCTCGTTGCCATTCCGGTCGTGGTGGTCACCGCTGCAGCGCTGGTGACGCTTCTTTCCCCCAATCCGGCAATTGTCTGGATCGGTCAGATCGGGACCGCCGTCGTCGGCGCCGTGATCGGTCCGGCACTGGCCGGCCTGACGCTGGGTCTCGTCGGCGAGAAGCTGTTTTCGCAACAGATCGCTCGCAACGAGTTCTGGAACCACACAGGCAATTTCGCCTCGCTGTTTGCCGTCTATGTCATCATCTCGCTGTTCGGCCAGGGTGGCATGATCTGGCTGATGATCGCGACGGCGTTCGGTGCTCTTGCGGCAGTCGCAATGATCGATCCTGATCGCATCGATCACAAGGTCGCCCGCGGCCTTGCGGCGAACGACGGCAGCGGAGCAGACGCTAGCGCGGCGGAGGCGCCATCCGGGTTCAGTGTGCTTCTGAAAAGCCGGGGACTTATTCTGCTTGCACTGATCCTGATGATCTTCCATTTCGGCAACGCGCCGATGAGCCGGTTGATCGCCCAGCAGTTCGCCATCGAACTCGGAACACCATTCCGGACCACGGCGATCATCACAGGCATTGCCCAGCTTTCGATGGTGGCTGTCGCGGTCGTGACGCCGTTCCTGATCCGAAGGCTTGGCCTTGCCGCGACGCTTGCGATCGGGCTTGCAGCGCTGCCGATCCGCGGGTTGATCGCCGGCAGCTTTGACGGTTTCTGGGTCGTGTGGCCCGTCCAGATCCTCGACGGCGTCGGTGCCGGGCTGCTTGGCATCGTCACACCGGTTGCAGTGGAACGCATCCTGAAGGGTACAGGCCGTTTCAATGTCGGATTTGCGAGCTTGATGACGGTCCAGGGCCTCGGCGCATCGCTCAGCAACGTCGTTGCCGGCTATGTGGTCAGCCAGGGAGGCTATGCGGTCTCGCATCTCGTCGGGGGCGGCGTCGCGCTGATCGCCGTGGCCGTCTTCGCGATCTACCACAAGGAAATCGCGCCATCGCAAAAGTCGATTGGCTGAAAAATGAATGCCGCGATCCCGGCTCAGTTCGGGGATCGCGGCATTTATATTCAAATCATTAGGTCGGTCTTTTAAACCAATATCTCAGAAGCTCAGCCGACGAACGCGCGTTCGATAACGAACTCGCTCGGCTTGTTGTTGGCACCTTCGGTGAGGCCTGCATTCTCTAGACGTTCCTTGGTGTCTTTCAGCATCGCAGCCGAGCCGCAGATCATGCCGCGGTCGACAACGGGGTCGAGCGGCGGCACGCCGAGATCGGTGAACAGCTTGCCATTGTCGATCAGGTCCGTGATGCGGCCCTGATACGGGAACGCCGCGTCGCGGGTGACGGTCGGATAATGCTTCAGCTTGGTGCCGACGACTTCGGAAAGGAACTCGTGATTGCGGATCTCTTCCATCAGGTCGAAACCGTATTTCAGCTCCGCCACTTCGCGGCAGGTATGGGTCAGGATGACCTCATCGAACTTCTCGTAGGTTTCCGGATCGCGGATCAGGCTTGCGAACGGAGCGATGCCTGTACCTGTCGAGAACATGTAGAGACGCTTGCCCGGCGTCAGCGCGTCGAGCACAAGCGTTCCTGTCGGCTTCTTGCGCATCAGAACCGTATCGCCCGGCTTGATCGCCTGCAGATGCGAGGTCAGCGGGCCATCCGGAACCTTGATCGAGAAGATCTCGATCTCCTCGTCCCAGGAGGGGCTGGCAATCGAATAGGCGCGGTAGATCGGCTTATCGCCGACCATCAGGCCGATCATGGCAAATTCGCCTGACCGGAAGCGGAAGCCTGCCGGACGTGTCATGCGGAAGCGGAACAGATGATCCGTGAAATGCTCCACCGAAAGCACGGTTTCGGCGTAGACTCCATCCGGGATCTTCACGGCAAACTCTTCGGTCTTGGCAGGTGCGTTCATAGTCTCGTCCGTTACTCGGTCAGATTGGTTTCGCAGCAGCGAAATACACTATCGAGCCGCGCTTATGAAGCAATCGGCCGCGCTTTCTGGCCGATCGCTTAGAAAATATGTCTTCTGAGGTCAGCTTTTCAAGCCGGCACAGAGCGGCGGCGCCAGCTATAGCCTTCGCCTGGCTCCGCAGGACGGGCCGTTGGCTGGTAGTGAACGTCAATGCCGGGCAGGCGGCCTTCCTCCAGACGCTGCAGCGCCGTCGCGTTGGTGACCGCGAAACTGTCGATGCCACAGCGCAGCATCAGCGGCACCTGATCGATCAGCACGTCGCCCACGGCGCGCAACTCGTTCTTGTAGGCCAGACGATCGCGCAGCAGCGAGGCATGGCTGAAGGCGCGGCCATCGCTGAAGGCCGGAAATTCCACCGCCACCAGTTCGATGCGGTAGAGATAGGGCTCAAGCTTCCGGACGTCGTCGGCGGGCTTGATCAGCACACCGAGACCGACATCGTTGCTGGCTTCCGCCTTCTCGATGAATTCGGCAAGGGCTAGAAGCGGCTTCTGCTCGCCCTCGGCCTTTACCTCTTCCGTCTCGATCACCCATTGGTCGTTGGCGACGAAGCCGGTTTCTCTCCAGATCTTCGCCATCACGCCGCCTCCGCCTTCGCGTCACCGTAGAGCGCATCCTTGAAGGGCTGCGGTCCAACCCGGCGATAGGCGGCGAGGAAGGTTTCTTCCTGGCCATGCCGAAGCCCGAGATAGGTGTTGACGATGGTTTCGATCGCGTCCGTCACCTTCGACGGCTCGAAGCCGCGACCGATGATTTCGCCGATCGAGGTGTTCTCGTCGGCCGAACCGCCAAGCGTGATCTGGTAGAGCTCGGTGCCCTTCTTCTCGACGCCCAGAAGGCCGATATGGCCCACATGGTGGTGGCCGCAGGCGTTGATGCAGCCGGAGATCTTGATCTTCAGCTCACCGATTTCCGCCTGCCGCTCCGGGGAGCCGAAGCGCGTGGAGATTTCCTGCGCGACCGGGATCGAACGGGCGTTCGCCAGCGCACAGTAATCCAAGCCGGGACAGACGATCATGTCCGTGATCAGGTTGGAATTTGCCGTTGCCAGATTGTGTGCGGCGAGGGCGCGATAAAGCGGCTCGAGATCGGCCAGCGCCACATGCGGCAGGATGACGTTCTGCTCGTGGCTGATGCGGATTTCGTCATGGCCGAATTCTTCGGCCAGATCGGCCATCGCATCCATCTGCACGTCGGACGCATCGCCCGGAATGCCGCCGATGGGCTTCAGCGAGATGGTGACCATGCCGTAGTCCGGATGCTTGTGCGGCTGAACGTTCTGATCCACCCAGCGGGCAAAGTTCTCGTCCTGCCGCTTCCAGCTGGCGAGTTCCTCCCAGCCCTCGGCGCGGTTCGCCAACGCGGGCGGTGCGAAATAGGCGGTGATCGCCTCGATATCCTGTTCCGGCAGTTTCAGCTCGGTGCCCTGCAGGTGCTGGAATTCTTCTTCCACCTGACGGGTCAGTTCCTCGACGCCGGTTTCGTGCACGAGGATCTTGATGCGGGCCTTGTACTTGTTGTCGCGGCGACCGTTTAGATTGTACACGCGCATGATCGCGGTCGTGTAGGAGAGGAGATCCTCTTCCGGCAGGAAGTCGCGGATCTTCTTGGCGATCAGCGGCGTGCGGCCCTGTCCGCCGCCGACATAGACGGCAAAGCCGATCTCGCCCTTGTCGTTCTTCTTCAGGTGCAGGCCGATATCATGCACCTGGATCGCGGCACGGTCGCGCTCAGCGCCGGTCACGGCGATCTTGAACTTGCGGGGCAGGAACGAGAATTCGGGATGGACCGACGACCACTGGCGCAGGATTTCCGCGTAAGGTCGCGGATCGGCGACTTCGTCGGCTGCAGCGCCTGCGAAATGATCCGCGGTGACGTTGCGAATGCAATTGCCCGATGTCTGCAGCGCGTGCATTTCGACGGTTGCGAGTTCGGCGAGGATATCCGGCGTATCCGACAGTTTCGGCCAGTTGTACTGGATGTTCTGCCTGGTGGTGAAATGGCCGTAACCGCGATCATACTTGCGGGCGATATGGGCAAGCATCCGCATCTGCTTTGCATTCAGCGTGCCATAGGGGATCGCGACGCGCAGCATGTAGGCATGCAGCTGGAGATAGACGCCGTTCATCAGGCGCAGCGGCTTGAACGCATCCTCGGCAAGCGCGCCGGAGAGGCGGCGCTCCACCTGATCGCGGAACTGCTCCACGCGGCTTTCAACAAATGCGTGGTCGAATTCGTCGTAACGATACATGATGTTCCTGAACTCTCGGTATCAGACTGCGATGAATGCCGGATCGGCGTGGCTGTAGCCGGCGGCGTAATCCATTGTGGGGCCCTGTGCACGGATGCGCTCGCGAAGACGCGTGGGCCACAGCCTGCCTTCGGTTTCCTCGACATCGATGACATTGACGTCGACAACCTTGTTTTCGGCAAAGTCACGCTTGCCGATCGCTTCCAGAGAGGAAACGGCTTCCGCATGGCGCGCCACGAGCGCGTCCTGTAGGTTTTCCGTCCAGCGGCCGGCGGCATCAAGCCAGACGGCGATGCCATCGGACAGGCGGTTGGCAGTCAGAACCTTGTCGGCCATTATTCCACTCCAATGCTTGCCCGCTCAACCGTCCTTGCAAAGGCGGAAAGCGGTTCGGACTTCTCAAAATTCGCACCAGCGACGGCTTCGCCGATAATCACCATGACCGGGCCATCGAGATCGTCCCTGGTCTCCAGCGCCGGCAGTTCCTGGAGGACGCCGTGGAACAGCTTGCGGTCGGTGCGGCTGGCATTCTCGATCACGGCGACGGTGGTGAGCGGGGAGACGCCGGCCTGCATCAGCCGTTCGGCGACCGATGCTGCAACCGTGCGGCCCATATAGACGGCGATGGTGGCGCCTGAAATTGCAAGGCTTGCCCAATCGGGCAGGGCTTTGCCGGTGAGATCATGACCAGTGGTAAAGATCAGTGACGAGGCGACACCGCGCAGCGTCAGCGGCAGTTCGAAATCGGCCGCCGCGGCAAAGGCCGAGGTGATGCCGGGGACGATCTCATAGGCGATGCCGGCTTCACGCAAGGCTGCCATTTCTTCGCCGGCGCGGCCATAGACCAGCGGATCGCCGCTTTTCAGGCGCACGACGCGCTTGCCCTGGCGACCGAGATCGACCAGCAGGCGATTGATTTCGTCCTGGCTCTTGGAATGGCAGTTCTTGCGCTTGCCGACCGAAAGGCGTTCCGCATCGCGGCGGCCCATATCGACGATCGCTTGGGGAACGAGTGCATCGTAGACGATCGCGTCCGCTTCCATCAGCACGCGCTGGGCACGCAGTGTCAGGAGATCTTCGGCGCCAGGACCTGCGCCGACCAGCCAGATCTTGCCTTCGGCCTTGCCGGTGACCGAGAGAAGATCGTCTGCGGCACGGCGGGCGGCGGTATGATCATTGGCGTCGACGGCATCGGCAACATCGCCGGAGAAGAACCGGCGCCAGAAGATTCGGCGCGAGACGCCGCGCGGGACGGCGCGTTCGACGGCATCGCGGTAATCGGTCGCCAGCGAGGCAAGTTTGCCGAGCGATGGCGACAGCATCTGATCGATGCGTGCACGGATCATCTGGGCGAGAACAGGACCCGCACCCTCGGTGCCGATGGCGATGGCGAGCGGGGCGCGGTTGACCAGTGCGGGCGTGAAGAAATCGCAGTGATCGGGCTGGTCCACGGCGTTGGACGGAATTCCGTGCTCCCGGGCAGCGATGACGATGGTCTGGTCGAGAGCCTGATCGCCGGTGGCGGCAAACACGAGCGTCGCGCCTGCCACCTGCGCGGCGGCAAAGGTCTCGCGGATCGGCTCGATCTTGTGCTCAGTGAGCCATGCCGCATAATCGGCCTGCGGATCATTCGCATAGGCGATGATCAGCGCGTCCGTATTGGCGATCAGCCGCGCCTTGGCATAGGCCTCGTCGCCGTTGCCGAACACGGCAACGTTTTTTCCGCGCACGCGAAAAAACGCCGGGAAGACCGACAGGCGTTGAAGGCTCTGAGACATGCGATTATCCTGCATCATATGATCCTGAATATCCACAATGCGGTGGCATAATTGAAGAAATGGATGTGCAAAAGGCCGGGGCGCCCGGTATTTCTGTTTCCCGTTCGCTCGCTTCTTGAGCAAAAGCCACCGCCAACCTTCCGTTCTCTGTGAGCAGCCCCACACGACCATAACCCTACAACCGTCCAATTTCGCTCTGCGGCAGACCTGGAGATGAGTGCACCATGACCATTGCTTCCCGCCTTCTCGATGTCATCGAGCACGATATCCTGCCTCTGACCCAAACGGGCGTTGCCGCCGGCAACAAGGTGTTCGGGGCGGCAATCCTGCGCAAGTCTGATCTGTCGCTGGTGATCGCCGAGACCAATAACGAGCTGGAAAATCCGCTCTGGCATGGCGAAGTGCACACGCTGAAGCGCTTCTACGAGATTGATTCCGGACTTTCCGCCAAGGATCTGATTTTCCTCTCGACTCACGAACCGTGCACGATGTGCATGTCGGCGATTACCTGGGCCGGGTTCGACAATTTCTACTCTTTCTTCAGCCACGAGGACAGCCGCGATGCGTTTGCCATTCCGCATGACCTGAAGATCCTGAAGGAGGTGTTCGGGCTGGAGCCCGGCGGCTACCGACGCGCCAACGCCTTCTGGAATTCCTACTTCATCGCCGACCTCATCGAGGCCGAGGAGGACGACGCCATCCGGCAGGACCTGAAGGCCCGGGCGGAGCGGATCAGGCAGCGCTACCAGCTGCTGTCGCAGAGCTATCAGGCCGGCAAGGCTGACAACACGATACCGCTCAATTGAAGGCCAAGGATTTCGGCATGCATGCTTCGAAGGATATTTCCCGCCTGATCGAGATCATGGCGGCGCTGCGCACGCCGGTGACCGGTTGCCCGTGGGATCTCGAACAGAGTTTCGAGACGATCATTCCCTATACGATCGAGGAGGCCTACGAGGTGGCCGATGCGGTCGAGCGGCATGACATGGACGATCTGCGCGAGGAACTGGGCGACCTGCTTTTGCAGGTCGTGTTTCATGCTCGGATGGCGGAGGAGGCCGGTGCGTTTGCCTTCGGCGACGTGGTCGAGGCCGTCACCACCAAAATGATCCGCCGGCATCCGCATGTGTTTGCGCGCTCCGATGCGGATACGCCCGGCGCCGTGAAGCTGCAGTGGGATGCGATCAAGGCCGAGGAGAAGCGCGAGCGGGCCGAGCGACGGGCGCTGCGCGGCACGACGGACACCGCCAAATCCGGCTTTCTCGGCAGCGTGCACCGCGCTCAGCCGGCGCTGAGCGAGGCGGTGAAGCTGCAACAGCAGGCCGCACGCGTTGGGTTCGACTGGTCGGAACCCGGCCCGATCCTCGACAAGATCGAGGAGGAGGTTGCCGAACTGCGCGAGGCCCTGGCGGCCGGACAGCCCGAAAAAGTGTCCGACGAACTCGGCGACCTCATCTTCGCCCTCGTCAATATCGGCCGCCATGTGGACGCCGATCCGGAGACGGCGCTGCGCGGTACCAATGCTAAATTCCGTAGACGTTTCAGCCATATCGAGACGGAGCTTGAGAGATCGGGTGAAACACTGGAGGCAGCAACGCTGGAGCGGATGGAGGGGCTTTGGCAGGCGGCGAAGGCGATTGAGCGGGCGCTGTAAGCCGGTCGCGTAGCGCCGCCTCTCTCGGCCCGGCGGGGCTGGTTCAATCCTCCGGCCGCGTTATGGCAGGGTTGGCGGGGGCAGTTTTTCGCGGGCCCGGTAGGCCGCCATCCATCGCTTGGCATCCTCGTCCGGTAGTGCGTTTCGGGCGACCTCGACACAGGCATCCTGCAATTCACGCTCGATGGCGGAGGGCGATGCGAACATCTTGCCCTGCCGGCCGAGATCGGCGCGGGCGGCAAGCGCGATGAGGTAGATCAGGGTAAAGCTTTCGGGGTAGTCGGGGCCGAAATTGATCAGACAGGCCGGGGCGCGGGTGTCTAGATCGACATGCAAGCATCGGTTGGCGCGACGGCATTCGCGCCGGAGGCAGGCCTGCGGAAAGGCCAGGATCTCTGCCGTGCAGCATGCCAGATGGGTCTCGATTTCCGTGATTTCGACAGACATGGTGCTTCTCCTGTCCGGTTTCGGATGATCCGCCCGCCGGGCAGACTCGTGCCTTGGCGATCGACGGATGGAAAATTCGGACGGGGCGCCGGAAGCTGCCTCGATATAGAAAATTGTAGGTGACACCTTTCGGCCCCCGTTCGGCGGTTTTTGCCCGCGACTGCGGTCTCTCTGCAATGACCCGGCCGGGCGGTTGTTCGCCGCCGGCTTCCCGGTGCTTCCGACGGATCAGGAATCCGGCGAAACCACCCGGCGGGCCACCTTGTGTGCCGCACAGGCACATCCGGCGCGCTCTTTCGGGCATCGGAAACCGGCGGTCGGTCCGTGACCCGCCTGTTTCCCCCGTGTCGCCGGAGGGAGACCATTTTCCGCGGACCCGGAGCATGGGGTGTTGCGTCCTTTCCCCATGACCCGCGCCGGTTCCGCCTCGCCGGGACGCCTCCCGGTGTATCCGCGACGGAACGCAGCATTATAGGCACGGAAAAAATCCATGAGGATGTAACATGCGTTAAGTCATTGAAATTTAGTGGGTCGGTGCGCCAAAATCCGCCGCAGCGCAAACAAAAGCGCTGTTATCGAGGCGCTTCTAAGGACCGGAAATGCGGGCGTTGCGCCCTCGGCGCGAAAGCTGCCGCTCAGCGCGGCGCGGTGCCGGCCAGTTTTGACTGCACGAGATCGACGCTGCCGCGAACATGGATCGTCACCGGTTTGCCACCGGCACCCGTGACCGCCAGCGCAATCACCGAGACGTCTTCCTCATAAGTGGTGACGTAAAGGACCTGAGCCTGATTGACGTAAACGGGCTGATTGTGGGTGTTCTTGAAGCCAATCATCGTGGCTGTGCTCCATCTTCGTTGTGAAGAAGGTATCGCATGGAAGGGGTTGATGGAGGGTGAATGCGGGTGGTGATGGTGTATGGGGATGTGGAGGCGCTTTGGCTGGCGGCGAAGGGTGGCGCCGCGACCCGCGCGGATCTAGTGGCCGCCGAGCAACTCGCGCAGGCCCCATTTGACCTCGCCCTTGCGGTTTTCGATGTCATCCACCTTCCAGCCACCGTTTTCGCGAACCAGCGTGTAATGCAGCGTGACCGGCGCAAAGTTGCGGAAGAACACATCGAGTTCGACGCGGTCGCCGCTTCCTTTGAGCGGCCCGAGACGCACATTCGTCGCCTCCCCATCCTGCCCTGAGATTACCGGATCGAAATCGATCGTGCCGATCTCGTCATCGGACGTACGGGTGCGATCGGCGACAAACAGCTTGGCCAGCCCGCGCGAGAAGAACGGCTGGTAAGGCGAGGGCGCATCCGCCGCCGTCTTGTCGAGATCATAGGCATAGAGCGCCTTGATCAGCGCTTCCGGGGTTTTGTAGGTCTCTGCCTGGACGGCAAAGGCGGAGAGGACGAGCAGGGTGAGGGCTATGAGGGTGCGCATTGGGTGGCCGAGGTGTTGGTGGGGTGGGGTGGTGTAAGGACACACGCTTGCAATGAGGCAATTTGGCACCGAGTCAATCAAGCACTTTTGAAGTATGAGCAATTCTCGAAGAGCCGTGGCAAAGCTTGGCCAGTTAGCTAGCAGGCCTCAATGTGCTGGACATTCTGTTGACGGAAATATAGTTGATCGCATGCAGTCAATGGTTATAACTGGATGAAGTCTGTTTACAACGCCCATCCCTGCCCGCTATGAGCAGACAAATGCGGCCCCCGCTGGCGTGATCAGACTACTGCGACGGTGAAAAATGCTGCGTTCAATTAAAATAAGTCGTTTTAAGTCGATTCGTGACATGGATCTAGATTTTGGTCGCGTCAACCTGTTTATCGGAGGGAACGGCGCAGGAAAGTCAAATTTACTAGAAGCTATCGGCGTGGTTTCAGCAGCGCTATACCGCGGCGTATCGGACAGTGAACTGGCTCGCAAAGGCGTGAGGTTGACACCCCCGGCGCTTATGAAGTCGGCTTTCAAGAACTTCGATCTGCCAAAAACCTTCCGCATTGAAGCGTCGCTTGACCCCGGAATCAATTACGCTATCGAGCTTTCTGCTAGCGAACGTGATACTCATTTAAGTTTTTTCTCGGAAAAATGCGAATTCAGGGGGACTAAAACGTTTGGGCGCAGTGGTAGAGGTGTCACGGTACTAGGAAGCAAGGTTGCTCAGAAAAGCTGGGTTTCCAGCCGAAGCTTATGGGATCAGTCCCGTGTCGCATTTCCGTATCCAGAAGAAGTGCAAACTGCATTCGACGAATTAGCCCGTTATGCTATCTATTCTCCCCAAACCGAATTTTTACGCGAAATCAAATCTGGCAAAGCCGACGAGCCGCCGGTAGGCCTTCACGGCGAAGGCCTCGCTGCAGCTGTTGCCTCATTGATGGAGCAGGCGCGGCAAATGAGGCCTTCAAAGAAGGCTAGCGCAAACGCCGAACGATCAATCCTTACTGACGCCATTTCTCTCGTCTGGCTTCCTGGGTGGACTAGAAGTGTACGCGTCGGATCGCTTGATTCGATTCTAAAATCGCGAGAACTAGCCAGCACTGATGGCAATGTCATTTACTTCATAGATCGCTTTATGAATGAAAAAAGAAATAAACTCTCAGCCTATGACAGTAGTGAAGGAACTCTTTTTCTATTATTTATGACTGTTCTTATGGCTCACCGGGATTCACCAAAGATTTTTGCTCTCGATAATGTCGATAGTGCCCTTAATCCCGCGATGACTAGGAAAGTTATTGAGTTAATAACGAGCATCTCGCGAAAGAAAACTGAAAATAATCTAGCTCTTGGCCCAGCTCAGGTGTTTCTGACTAGTCATAATCCCACGTCACTAGATGCGTTTGATCTGTTTGACGATGACCAACGAGTTTTCATTTTGTTTCGCAACGATGACGGCCATACCACCGCGAAGCGCTTGAAACCAAAGAGTGGTTGGAGCCGAGAGGACTGGACCGCAAACTTCTCCGGAAAAAAATTAAGCCAATTGTGGATTGATGGCGAAATTTCCGGCGCTTTGGGGAGTATGTGAATTCAATGCGTATTGGTATCGTTTGTGAGGGACCAACAGACTTCTACGCAATAAAGTATTTTGCCAAGACGGCGTTGTCTCGACGGGGGGTGGAAGCGGATTTTTTTGACTTACAACCCCAGATGGACGCTACCCAAGCTCCGGCGGGATGGACATACATTGAAAACTGGCTAAGGCGCATGGATCCGGTTGCCCGATCGAAGCGCTATTTCGGCGGCGGATTGTTTGAAGATGATCTTGATAAATCAAGATGCGATTTAATCATCGTCCAGATGGATTGCGACCACTTGACCGCAGATTCCTTTGTGAACTTTGTGTCTCACACCTATAGTCTCGCTCAATCGTCTGCCATGAGTAATTATAATTTTTCTGAGCTTGTATTAGGTTCTTGGTGTGGCTTGAGCCAGCTAACATCAGCAGATTCTCAGAAGTATGTTCTTTGTCCAGCGGAACAAAGTACTGAAAGCTGGTGCGTAGCGGCCTTTAAGCGAGAGGATATAGATCCTGACACCTTAAGCGGCAGCGCTTTGGTAAACAAATTCATGAGTACTTTACACCGGTCTGAAGGACGCGCGCCGACGGTTGTATATGCGGAAATTGATAAATCGATCAGACGCAGAGAAAAGTTTTGCAAGAGACACGCAGAATCTTGTTTTCCTCATGTTGAGATCTCCACATCATTTAGGATGATGATTGACAAGGTCGCTTCCGCAGCGCAGCTTGTGTAGATTCTTTTGATATTTGAAATATTCGACTTCACTTATTGTAGATTTGCCAGTTCTTTTCTCAGCTTTGACACCATTTAATTGTCATCAGAATATTTGATTGAATGTTGTCAGATTATGGGATCTTCGCTCACAAATGACAACCGCGCCGGTCTCCTTGTTTTGCCCTTCGTGCAGCGTTTCTGCTGCTTGACGTCGCCCGGAGCCGACGCCGGGCTTGGCGCGGGTGGCGCTGGGTCCTCGGATCAAGCCCTAGGATGACGGAGGAAAGGTAGCGGCTGACGGGGAGCAGGCCTCGAGGATGACGGAGAGGGTGGATGACGAGGGGGGGGGCGACGTCCGCCGTTCTTGCTCCCGTTGCATGAAAAGACCCTCTCTGTCCTGCCGGACATCTCCCCCACAAGGGGGAGACCGGCGCGTCGCTCGACCGCAGCGGGTGATCGGGTGCGCGTGCCCGTCATCCGCCCTGCCGGGCACCTTCTCCCCGCGGGCGAGGAGAAGGGATTTTTGGCTACCGTCCCGGCCGTCCCGTCTTCCCCTTCGTTCTGCGCTTTTGCTGCTTGGCGTCGCCAGCATCCTCGTAGCTGCCTGCGCCGACCTTGCCGCGGACGATGGGGCGGGGGTCGTCCTTGCCTTCGCCCCGTTCCGGCTGGCCTTCCAGCAGCGGCGAGAAGCGTTTCTTGGTGCTGATCGTTTCCGGCGGGCGTTCCGGCAGGGCGCCGGGGGCGGGTTTTTCGGTGCGGCCGACGGTCATCTCGTCGAGGGAGTTGCGGCGGAACAGTGGGGTGGCCGTGTCTGTGCCCGGGCCCATGTCGTCGAGCGAGGGTTTGGCGAAGTAGGAGGGAGACGCCTCGTCTCCGGCCTTCGCGGCTTTGCCTTTGCCACCGCCCAGCGAGGTGCGGGTGGCTTCGGCGCTGCGGCGGACGCCTTCCTGGGCCTTGGATTCCTCGCGGGCGATCGGGTCGTCCATGGTGGCGAGTTCGGAGGCCTTGAGGCGTTTGATCTCGTCGCGCAGGCGGGCAGCCTTTTCGAAATCGAGGTCGGCTGCGGCGTCGCGCATGGATTTCTCCATGGCGTTGAGATGGCTCTGCAGGTTGTTGCCCACGAGGTGGCCGCCGTCTGCAAAACCCTTGCCGGATGCGCCTGATATATCGGCGCGGACGTGGTCGCGCTCGTAGACGCTGTCGAGGATGTCGGAGATGCGGGCCTTGACCGATTCAGGCGTGATGCCGTGTTCGGTGTTGTAAGCGACCTGCTTTTCGCGGCGGCGGGCGGTTTCGTCCATGGCGCGCTGCATCGAGCCGGTGATCTTGTCGGCGTAGAGGATGACCTTGCCATCGACGTTACGGGCGGCACGGCCGATGGTCTGGACGAGCGAGGTTTCCGAGCGCAGGAAACCTTCCTTGTCGGCATCGAGAATGGCGACGAAGCCGCATTCGGGAATGTCGAGACCTTCGCGAAGCAAGTTGATGCCGATCAGCACGTCGAAGGCGCCGAGGCGCAGGTCGCGGATGATCTCGATGCGTTCCAGCGTGTCGATGTCCGAGTGCATGTAGCGGACGCGCACGCCCTGTTCATGCAGGTATTCGGTGAGGTCTTCGGCCATGCGCTTGGTGAGCACGGTGACCAGGGTGCGGTAGCCCTTTTCAGCGGTCTCGCGGATCTCGCCGAGCACGTCGTCGACCTGGCTGCGGGCGGAGCGGACTTCGACCGGCGGGTCGATGAGGCCGGTCGGGCGGATGACCTGTTCGGCAAACACGCCGCCGGCCTGTTCCATTTCCCAGTTGCCGGGCGTTGCCGACACCGCGACGGTGAGGGGGCGCATCGCATCCCATTCCTCGAAGCGCAGCGGCCGGTTGTCCATGCAGGACGGCAGGCGGAAACCGTATTCGGCCAGCGTCGCTTTCCGGCGGAAGTCGCCCCGGTACATGCCGCCGATCTGGCTGACGGAGACGTGGCTCTCATCGATGAACAGCAGCGCGTTGTCAGGGATGTATTCGAACAGCGTCGGTGGCGGCTCGCCAGGCGTGCGGCCGGTGAGATAGCGCGAATAGTTCTCGATGCCGGCGCAGGAGCCGGTCGCCTCGAGCATCTCGATATCGTAGCGGGTGCGCTGTTCGAGACGCTGCGCTTCCAGCAGGCGGCCGCCCTTTTCGAGCTCGTCGAGGCGGAGCTTCAGCTCTTCCTTGATCGACTTGATGGCGCCGTTGAGCGTGGGGCGCGGCGTCACATAGTGGGAGTTGGCGTAGATCTTGACCGATTTCAGGTCGCCGGTCTTGTGGCCGGTGAGCGGGTCGAATTCGGTGATGCTGTCGATCTCGTCGCCGAACATCGAGATCCGCCAGGCGGCATCTTCAAGGTGGGCCGGGAAGATCTCGATCGTATCGCCGCGCACGCGAAACGATCCGCGAATGAAGTTGATGTCCTGGCGTTTGTACTGCTGGGCCACGAGATCGGCGAGCAGCTGGCGCTGGTCGAGCTTGTCGCCCACGGCCATCTGGAAGGTCATGGCGGTGTACGTCTCGACGGAGCCGATACCATAGATGCAGGAGACCGAGGCGACGATGATGCAGTCGTCGCGTTCCAGCAGCGAGCGGGTGGCGGAGTGGCGCATGCGGTCGATCTGTTCGTTGATCGAGGATTCCTTCTCGATGAACGTGTCGGAGCGCGGCACATAGGCTTCCGGCTGGTAATAGTCGTAGTAGGAGACGAAATATTCCACCGCGTTGTCGGGGAAGAAGTTCTTGAATTCGGAATAGAGCTGCGCCGCCAGCGTCTTGTTGGGCGCAAGGATGACGGCCGGCCGCTGCGTGGCCTCGATGACCTTGGCCATCGTGAACGTCTTGCCGGAGCCGGTGACGCCGAGCAGGACCTGCGAGCGTTCGTTGTTGTTGATGCCCTCGACGAGGTCCTTGATGGCGGTCGGCTGGTCGCCGGCGGGCTGATAGTCCGAGGCCATGCGGATGGTGACGCCGCCTTCGGATTTCTCGGGACGGTGGGGACGATGCGGCGTCCACATCTTGCCGTCCTTGAACAGCGGGTTGCCGCTTTCGATCAGCGCCGACAGCGCCTCCACCGTGGCGGTGACGGCGCCGGTGGCGAGGTGTTCCGCCTCTTCCAGCGATACGTCCATGCCCGCGACCGGATTGAGGCCGGCGGCGGCGCGGGTTTTCGGATCCGACGAGCCGCCCATCGACGTGCCGCGGGACGATTTCGACGAGGTCGTGTGCTTGGCGGTTTTCGGCGTCTCTTTCGCGGCGGCCTTGATGGCCTCCTCGCGGGCGGCGATCTCGATCTTCTTGCGGTGCTTGCCGGCCTTGGAGGCGATCTCGCGCTGGGTCTCGACGCCGGACATTTCCGCCTCGGCTTCCAGCTGTCTCACCCAGTCCGAGACATTCCCCTCCAGCGGCGCGCCTTCAAACGACGATTGCGGGGATTCCTCGAAACCGCTGGGCTTGGAGGATGGGGATTTTTTCGGAGATCTGGCCATGGCGCGAATATGGAGGCGGGATGGTGGAAAGTGAAGAGGGGGATGAGTGGAAAATGAGTACAAAAGGGCAACGGGGTGGTTTGTGCTTTTGGCGCGGTCTCCAGCAGATCCCGAAGGCTGCCATTGTTCACAGTTCTACGATGCATAGCGTGGGCTGCGTCTCTCACATCCCCACGCCGTAAAGTGACCGGATGACAGAATGTTGTATCGACCGTGGCTGGACAGGCGAGCCGTCGTTGGCGATATCGCAGCTGATGGCATTCTTGCCGAGGCATGTCGAAATCGTTTAGAGGGGCCACTTCCGAGGTTCTTCGGTCCCAGACCGCGGTTGGCTGGCGGCAAATCGTCCGGGTCGCGAAATGGCCGTAATTGTCTTTCGTTTCGGACACATTCGTCTCCGACTCTGGGGGACTGAAACAGGAGTGGCCGGATGGCGATTTCGAGACCGACATTGGCAGCGATTCGCTACGGGTACGGATTGCGTCCCGGAGAAGAGCCGCCGCGCGATGCCGAGGCTCTGCTGGCCCAGCTTGATCAGGCTGCCAAGCGGAAACTGCGGTTTCCCCGCGAGGGAGCGGGTGGCCGCCGCGAGACGGCCTCTCGGGTGATGTCGTTGCGGGCGGCCGAAGCGAAGGCGGCGAAGGACGGCAAGCCGAACGAAAGCATTCGCAAGGAAACCCAGAAGGAAGCGCTGCAGATCTATCGGCAGGATGCGATGGCGCGGCTGGCGCAGGCGATCCTGTCGCCCTTCGGGTTTCACGAACGGTTGGCATCGTTCTGGACGGACCATTTTTCCACCAGCGCGCTCAAGTCGCTGCCGATGCGGATGGTCGTGCCTTTGTACGAGGCGGAGGCGATCCGTCCCAATCTGGCCGGGTCGTTCGCGAACCTGCTGAAAGCCGCCATGCTGCATCCCGCGATGCTGATCTATCTCGACCAGAGTGATGGTGCCGGCATGGACGCCCCCGCGGGGCGGTCGGGCGGGCGTGCCGTGAACGAAAGCCTTGGCCGCGAACTGCTGGAACTGCACACGCTGGGAGCTGGGAGCGGGTATACCCAGGAGGATGTCCGGGCCGCCGCGCTGATACTCACCGGACTGTCGGTCGATCGCCGCGCTCTCGAAGTCGTCTACCGGCCACGCATTTCCGAAGGCGGCTCGATCAGCTTGCTCGGAGAGGTTTATGAGGACGACGAGGCGGGGAGCCAGGACCATCTGCGGATGCTCGAGGATCTGGCTGTGAACCCGATGACGGCGGAACATGTCTGCCGAAAACTGGTGATCCACTTCGTTGCCGACGAACCTCCGGCGGATGTGGTTGCCGCGATGACGGCGGCCTGGGCTGAAACCGAGGGCCATCTGAAGGCCGTCTATCGTGCCATGCTGGATCATCCCCGTGCCTGGAGCGATCCTGGACAGAAGATCAAGCGTCCGTTCGAATTCGTCGTGTCCGGATTCCGAGCCGTCGACATTTCCGATAAAGACCTCTCCCGGTTGCTGGACGAGATGGACGACGATGAGCAGGAAGACGACGGACCGATGCGAAAGGCGCTGAAGATGGCCAGCAGCACGGCTGCCCGCGAGGATGCCAAGCAACGTGCCGCACGCGCCAACGACCTGACGCTTGCCGCGCTCCAGCGGATGGACCAGCCGATCTGGCAGCCACCGAGCCCGGCCGGCTATGCCGACCTGGCGAGTGTCTGGCTGTCGCCGGGCCAGCTGAGCGAGCGGATCGCCTGGGCGCGGCTGATGGCCGGCCGTTTCGGCCAGAGGCGCGATCCCGGCACGTTTCTCGATGCGGCGCTCGGGGACGCGGCGGGCCAGAATACCAGGGACGTGATTGCTCAGGCACCCGACACCAACCACGCCATCGCGATGGTTCTGGCGTCGCCCGAGTTCAACAGGAGATAGCGATGACGATCAAGCCAAGCTTTTCGCTCTCCCGCCGCGGCTTTCTGGCCGGCGCCTGCTGTGCCGCTGCCGCACCCGTGCTGACACCGGTCAGCTTTGCGGCTGCTCCTGGCGAAAGCCGGTTCGTGACGATCATATTGCGCGGAGGGATGGACGGCCTGGATCTGGTGCAGCCCTATGGCGATGCGGCTTTCGCCGGATTGCGACCGACGCTCGGTCTGACGCCCGGGACCGGACTTGTTGATCTCGACGAATTTTTCGGTCTCAACCCGGCGGCGTCGGCATTGATGCCGCTCTGGCGGGAGAATGCGCTGTCCTTCGTGCACGCGGTCGCGACGCCCTACCGCGACGGGCGCAGTCATTTCGACGGCCAGACAATGCTGGAAAACGGTGGTACCGACGCATCGCAGAAGAGTGGCTGGCTCAACCGGACGCTGGCGGTCATTCCGCGCACCGACGGCCGCAAGGCGCTCGACATCCATACGTCGATGGAACTGATCCTGAGCGGGCCGAACAAGGCCGACAACCGTCCGGGAACGGGCGACGTGGAGATGGCGCAGGACGAGATCGGCTTTCTGGAGCGGCTCTACGCAGCCGATGCGCCGTTTGCCGCGGCGATGGAGGAGGTCAAGCGGACGGGGTTTTCGGCTGACGGGTACCGCCAGAAGCGGAACCGCAGCGTCGTCGACATGGCGCGGCTTGCCGGTGGCATGCTGCGGGAAGACTACCGGATTGCCAGCTTTTCAATCAACGGCTGGGATACGCATTTGGAGCAGGCTAGCCAGTTCGGATCGATGGCTGGCGAGCTTGCCGCTGCCATCGTGGCGCTCAAGGACGCATTGGGTGCCGACGCGTGGGCCCGCACGGTGGTGCTGGCAGTCACGGAATTCGGACGTTCCGTGCGCGAGAACGGCACCGGCGGAACCGATCACGGCACCGGCGGCGTTGCCGTTCTCGCCGGCGGTGCGGTGTCGGGTGGGAAGGTGATGGGGACGTGGCCCGGTCTTGCCGAGGACAGGCTTCTGGATGGCCAGGATCTGATGCCGACCGGCGATGTGCGCGAGATCGCCGCGGCCATGCTGCACAAGCAGTTCGGCATTGCACCGGACAAGCTGACGTCGCGCGTCTTTCCCGGGCTGTCCTTCGACAGGTCCTCCATCTATCTTCAGGGGTAACTGGCTATCTACAGCGATAGACCGGCTATCTGCAGGGATCGACTAGGGCCGGTCCGACCTGGCCACTATTCTGCGGGAACGGGTCTTGGCTTGCCGTCGTCTCCCAGCGCCACCATGACGAAGGTCCCGGCCGTTACCTTTTCCAGCATCCGGTAGCGCGCGCGCTGGGCCCAGGCTTCGACATTCAGCGTGATCGAACTCGTGCCGACGCGGGTGATCTCGGTATAGACGTTCAACGTGTCGCCGATCTTGACGGGGAGCTGGAATGCCATTTCCTTCACGGCTGCGGTCACCGTGCGGCCATGCGCCCGCTCGGTGGCGCGGATGCCGCTGGCAAGGTCCATCTGGGCCATCACCCAGCCGCCGAAGATATCACCGGCTGGATTGGCGTCGGCCGGCATCGCAAGTGTGCGCAGTGTCAGTTCGCCGGTCGGAGAGGCAGGTTGCGGCTGTTCGGTCATTCGTCACGTCCTTGCTGAGTCTCGTATCTGTTGAGACCAGACTAGAGCGAAAGACGGGTCCGGCCCACCCTTGTTTTGGATTGGAGCAATGCTCCAGCAACATGGCTTGGATACATGCCGCTTTGGTGCGTGCGCACCCAATCCGAGTAAGTGTTTCCGCCGCTTACATGCTTTACGACCTGCTAACCCTCTTCACCTAAGCTCCGCGCAGTTTTACTGGAGGGGGAAACTATGCAGCGTATCGCTATTTCTTGGCGTCTCTACAGCCTTGTCGTCCTGTCGCTCGTCATTCTCGGTGGCGCGATGGTGTTCAGCCTGTTTCAAAGCTATCGTTCGTCGGAGCAGGAGCGCAAGGCGGGTCTTGCCCAGATGAACGACAACGCTGTTGCCATCCTGAAGAAGTACCAGGGTCTCGAAGCTGCTGGCACGATGAGCCGTGACGAGGCGCAGGCAGCCGCCAAGGCCATCATCAGCGCCATGCGCTATGGCGGCGGATCGGGGTATTTCTGGATCAACGACATGCACCCGACCATGGTGATGCATCCGATCAAGCCGGAACTGAACGGGTCCGACCTGACCCAGAACAAGGACCCCAACGGGAAATTCCTGTTTGTGGAATTCACCAATGTGGTGAAGGCAGGCGGTCAAGGCTTTGTCGACTATTACTGGCCCAAGCCCGGTGCCGCCGAACCGGTCGAGAAATACTCGCATGTTATCGGCTTTTCGCCCTGGGGCTGGATCGTCGGTACCGGTGTCTATACCGATGACCTAAAGGCGATGTTCCGCCAGGACGCGATGAAGTTTGCCGCCATGTTTGCGGGTGGTGCGGTGCTGCTGCTTGCCGGCGCCTGGTTTGTGGTCAGAAGCGTGACCCGACCGATCCGTCAGGTAAAGGGCGTGCTGACCGCGATTGCGGCCGGCGAGACCGGCATGGCTGTTCCGTGCACGGCTTATCCGAACGAGGTGGGCGAGATGGCACGTGCCGTCGAAGTGCTGCGTAACAGCGTCGAAGAAAGTGCGGCACTTCGGGCACGCGAGGCCGATCAGCAGCGTGCCATGGCGACGGAACGTTTTGAAAGCGAGCGCAGCAGCGGTGCTGCGGCGGAGAGACAGGCGCGGGCGATCGGCGAGCTGGGATGGGCGCTGGAGGCACTTGCCGCCGGCAATCTCTCCGTTTCGCTCGGTGATATTGGTGCTGATTATGCGAAGCTGCGGCGCGATTTTAATGCGGCGGTCGAAGCGCTTCACAATGCCATCGCTGCGATTTCGGAAACCGGCCATGTGGTGCGCGACAGCGCTTCCGACATTTCCGGCGCTACCGGCAACCTTGCCAAGCGGACCGAGCAGCAGGCTGCGGCACTGGAAGAGACGGCAGCCGCACTCGACGAGATCACCGCGACAGTCGGAACTGCGGCGGAGCGGGCTCGCGAGGCACGCGTCATGGTCGCCGAGACCAAGGCAAGTGCCGGCCGTTCCGGCGAGATCGTCCGCAGCGCGGTGGATGCGATGGGCCGTATCGAGGCGTCGTCCAGCCGCATCAGCCAGATCATCGGGGTCATCGACGAGATCGCCTTCCAGACCAATCTTCTGGCGCTCAATGCCGGCGTCGAGGCGGCACGGGCAGGTGAGGCGGGTCGCGGCTTTGCAGTCGTTGCGCAGGAAGTGCGCGAACTGGCGCAGCGCTCGGCCAACGCCGCCAAGGAGATCAAGACGCTGATCAGCACCTCGGTGCACGAAGTCGAGACCGGCGTCGCGCTGGTGCGGTCAACCGGTGATGCGCTGGTGGAGATTGCCGTGCTGGTCGAAAAGGTCAACGCCCATGTCGAGACGATCGCAACGACCGCGCACGAACAGTCGGGTGGGCTTCGGGAGATCAACGCGTCTGTCAACCACATGGACCAGATGACCCAGCAGAATGCCGCCATGGTCGAGGAGACGACGGCTGCCAGCCAGACCCTGGCCGAACAGAGCCATCATCTGCAGCATCTGCTTTCGACCTTCCGACTGAATGGCGAGGCCGTAAAGGACACTCGTCAACCGGACCGGGTTCGCGCGGCCTGAGTGACTGACGTCGATGCGCCCGTCCGCAGCTTGCGGGCGGGCGTTTTTACGCGCGGCGGACATTTGATGGTCTTCACAAAGGTGCAGTTGTAGTGTGTGGCAGCTCGCGCTGCCTGCATGAAATGACCATGAAACGGCCTCGATTGGGCAAGGCTTCGTTTACCGAATCTTCCTACAATTTGCGCTTGTGTGATTTCGGCACCAGAGGGTGGCAACTGGTATGGCGTATGCGCTTCTCGAGAAGCAGGCCCAACGGATGGCCCCGAAGACTTTTATGCGCAAAGCTTTGGCGCTGCTGATGGTCTCCACCATGCTTGCCGCCTGTTCTTCCAGCGACCTTGTTCCGCCTGCGTCGATCGATAGCGGGACGCGCGTCGGCGCGATCCAGCCTGTCGCGCCGCTGCCGCCCGACACGATCGCCCAGTCGCCCTACCAGACAAACGCCGGTTATCAGGCTGGTCCTTCGCCAGCCGCTTCGGTTGGCATGATGAATGCTCCGGTCGCCTCGAACAGCCCTCCCGGTGACGGGGGACATTATCTGCGCGCGCCGCAACCGATGCAGTCAGCCTCGCTGGCGCCACCCGTATCCTCCTCGCCGCTCGGGCAGGGCGGAATGCCCACCGCCTCGCCTGAAGAGGGCGTCAACATGGATAGCGAGCTCGGCTTCGATCCGGACGAGAGCGGTGTGACGGGCCTTGCGGAAGAGCAGGACAGCGATATCGCCGAAGGCGTCGGCGACCAGCCGGTGGTCGATGGCATCGGCACGGACAATCCGCGTGCACTGAGTGCGAGACGCCAGCCGATTTCCAACGTCGAAGATGATCGTGTCATTGTGCCGCCGAAGCGTTCCGGCGCGGGCGCGCGCGATGAAATGATGAATGACGGATTGGCCGGCGGTAGCCAGGTCTGGGGCGACCGTTCGCCCGTGACGCCGCCGAGCCGTGCGCCGGTTCGCAGCCAGCAGGTGGCGATGCTGCGTCCGAACAATCCAACGATCCAGTCGGGTCCGATGAGCGAGCCGGACAAGCCGTTTCTGCGCAACGTCATGCCGCAATCGGAAGTGAGCTGCCGGGCGGAACTGCGCCGGATGGGCGTCGAGTTCCGGGATCAGCCACGCATCTCCAACGGTCCGAGCTGCGGCGTCGACTACCCCGTGAAGCTTTCCGGTCTTTCCGGCGGCATCGATGTCAAGCCGGCGGTGACGCTGAACTGTCAGGTGACGCTTGCCTTCGCCAAGTGGGTGAAGAGCGAACTCGCACCATCGGCACGTCTGCGCTACCTCTCGGGCATCCAGAAGATCCAGCCGATGGGTGGCTATTCCTGCCGCCGCATGAACAATTCGCGGCAGCGCTACAACCCGATGTCGGAACATGCCAAGGGCAATGCGATCGATATCGGTGCCATCGTGCTGAAGAACGGTCACGATATCAACGTGCGCAAGAAGGGGCTGTTTTCCTTCCGCGAGGGCGCGCTGCTCAAATCCGTGCGGACCGACAGCTGCAAGTATTTCAACACGGTGCTCGGACCCGGTAGCAATGCCGAGCACTGGAACCACTTCCACTTCGACCTGCGCCCGCGCAAGGGCGGTCGGCGCTACTGTAGCTGACGTCCACGCTACGGTTGCCCAAGCTCACGCAGCACAAGAAAAAGCCGGCTCTGGGTTTTCACCCGGAGGCCGGCGAAAGTGGAGACGGCTCGCGGGGGGAAGCCTGTCTCCCGGTAGGAGACCCGCCTTTGGCTGAGGCGGGGTGATGCGGCAAGCGAAAGAAAATGCTGAAAAGGATCTGGTGATAACGGCCGACCGGTTTGGTGTTGCGGCACTCCAGAAACCTGGAACCGGGCGCCCATTGCTTGCCTCTGCGCAATCATGCTGTCAGAACGTCACGGGAAAATGACAGCGGCATGCAGAATCCAATTTTTGAGCGCTGCCTTCGGAGACGAACGATGCAGCCTCTCATGCCGCCGCTGGCAGACCTTTTGCCCTTCATCGCAGCACTTCTGGCAGCCGGTGTGCTGGCGGGCCTTCTCGCCGGGCTGTTCGGGATCGGTGGCGGGGCGATCCTTGTGCCGATCTTCTTTCACGTGTTCGGCCTGTTGGGCATTTCCGACGGAGTGCGCATGCATCTGGCGCTCGGCACCTCGCTTGCGATCATCGTGCCGACGTCGATCCGCTCCTTCATGGAGCATCGAAAGAAAAACGCCGATGCTGTCGACATCGATCTCCTGAAGGGCTGGATCATTGCCGTGCCGCTCGGCACGATGATTGCCGCCGTCGTCGCCGCATGGTCGTCCAGCACCGAGCTCAGGATCATCTTTGCCGTCATCTCGCTGCTTCTGGCGCTGCGGATGATATTCAACCGGGCAAGCTGGCAGCTGGGCGACGATCTGCCCAAGAACCCGGTCAAATTCCTTGTCGGTACGGGGATCGGTATTCTCTCAGGGCTGATGGGCATTGGCGGCGGCGTGATGAACAACACGTTCATGACCCTCTATGGCCGCACCATCCACCAGGCCGTCGCGACATCATCCGGCGTCGGCGTGCTGATTTCGCTGCCGGGTCTGATCGGCTACGTCTGGGGCGGATGGGGTGAGCCCGGCCTGCCGCCGTTTTCCACCGGCTATATCAACTGGATGGCGGTGGCTTTGCTGATCCCGGTGACGCTGTTGATGGCACCCTATGGCGCAAGGCTGGCGCACGCGCTGTCGAAGCGGCAGCTGGAGTTCGGTTTTGCGTTGTTTCTGGTGGGAATTTCGATCCAGTTCTTCTTGAGCGTGTTTGCCTGACACCATTGGTCGCGAAATCCGAACGCAATATTCGACTGCCTGGGGATGGTTGCACGATGGGTTGAGCCTATATCTGATGCCAATTCAGAAATTCAGTTCCCCATTCAAGTCTCCCAGCGAGTAACAATGACTTCTATCGTTTCCATCCGCCAGCTGACCAAGACCTACGGTAATGGTTTTCAGGCGCTGAAGGGCGTCGATCTCGATATCGAGGAGGGCGAAATCCTCGCGCTTCTCGGCCCCAACGGCGCCGGCAAGACGACGCTGATCTCGATCATCTGCGGGATCGTCAACCCGAGTTCCGGAACTGTCAAAGTCGGGGGCTACGACGTCGTGAAGGACTTTCGCAAGACCCGTTCGCTGATCGGACTGGTGCCGCAGGAACTCACCACGGACCAGTTCGAAACCGTGTGGAACACCGTCTGCTTTTCACGCGGCGTCTACGGCTGCAAGCCGGACCCGGCCCTGATCGAAAGGATCCTCAAGGACCTCTCTCTCTGGACAAAGAAGGACAGCATGCTGCGCGAACTTTCCGGCGGCATGAAGCGTCGCGTGCTGATTGCCAAGGCGCTGTCGCATGAGCCGAAAGTGCTGTTCCTCGACGAGCCGACCGCGGGCGTCGATGTCAACCTTCGCCGCGACATGTGGCTGGTGGTGGAAAAGCTGCGCGAAAGCGGCGTCACGATCATTCTTACCACCCACTATATCGAGGAGGCGGAGGAGATCGCGGACCGGGTCGGCGTCATCGATGGCGGCAGCCTTCTTCTGTTGGAGGAAAAGGCAAAGCTGATGACGAAGCTCGGCCGCAAGCAGCTGCGGCTGGAGCTTGCAGCACCGCTTTCCGCGCTGCCGGAAAGCCTGGAATCCTACAATCTGACGCTGTCCGACGATCGCACGACGCTGATCCACGACTATCAGGGCGAGGAAGCGCAGGACAGTATCGCCTCGCTTCTGGCGACGCTTGCGCGGGAAAACATCCATTTCCGCGATCTCTCCACGCGGCAAAGCTCGCTGGAGGATATTTTTGTGGCGCTGGTGGCTGAAAAAGCGGGAGAACAGGCATGAATTTCGAAGCCGTCAAATCGATCTATTTCTTCGAAATGGCCCGCATGCGCCGCACGCTGCTGCAAAGCGTGCTGTCGCCGGTCATCACCACGTCGCTCTATTTCATCGTGTTCGGCACGGCGATCGGTTCGCGCATCCAGACCATCGAAGGCGTGTCCTACGGGTCGTTCATCACGCCGGGCCTGATCATGCTGACATTGCTGACGCAATGCGTTTCGAACGGCTCGATCGGCATCTACTTCCCGAAGTTTACGGGCACGATCTACGAGATCCTCTCGGCGCCGGTGGCGATGACCGAGGTGCTGCTCGGCTATGTGGGGGCGGCGGCGAGCAAAGGGCTGATCATCGGTCTGATCATTCTGGCGACCGCGTCCTTCTTCGTGGAAATTCGCATCGCCCATCCATTCATGATGATCCTGTTCCTGGTGCTGACGGCTATCACCTTCAGCCTGTTCGGCTTCATTATCGGCATCTGGGCGAAGAACTTCGAGCAGTTGAACGTCGTGCCGATGCTGGTCGTACCGCCTCTGACGTTTCTCGGAGGCAGCTTCTACTCGATCGACATGCTGCCACCCTTCTGGCAGGCGGTCAGCCACCTTAACCCGGTGCTGTATCTGGTCAGCGGTTTCCGCTGGAGCTTTTATGAGATCGCCGACGTCAATCCGATGATCTCGGTCGGCATGATCGCGCTGTTCCTGGTGATCTGCCTGTCGGTGTTGGGCTGGATGTTCAAGACCGGGTATCGGCTGCGGAACTGACGGGGCGGTCTTTGCCAGCGGCAGTTACAGAAACGCCCGCAACATCAGTGCTGCGGGCCTCAGACTGCTGACAAAGGTCTTGTCTAACAACTCTCGATGTCAACTGGGACAGTGAGCCGGGTCACAAGGTCTCCTCATCCTCGCCCTTGTGGCGAGGATCCAGTCAGCTCAAGTCCTTGAGCTGAAAGAGTCTTTGACCCGACAGACGTCGGGTCGCTGGATCCCCGCCACAAGGGCGAGGATGAGGGAGAGTGGGGTGTTGCTCTCGCCAAACAAGCTTCGTCAGGGTTTATCAGCAGTCTGACGCCCGCAACATCGCTGTTGCGGGCGTTTCTTTTGGGCGGTGGTTCAGGCCTGTCTAGCCCAATGACAGTCGCCGGCGTTCGCCGCGGGCGGCCATGACCGAGGTGCCGGCGAGGGCGGCGAGGCCGAGGAACGAGATGACGGCGATCGGTCCCTGTGTTTCGATCAGGATGCCGCCGAGGACGGCACCGCTGGAGATCGCGATCTGGAAGGCGGGGATCACGAGCGCACCGGCACTTTCGGCCTCGTCAGGGGCGTGACGCACGACGAAACTCTGGATGCTGACCGGGAATGCACCGAAGGCGAGGCCCCAGAGGGCGATTGCGACAGCTGAGACGACAAGCGATGTGCCGCCGATCGCCAGTATCAGTGCCGATACGGCGACAAGGCTGCCGAAGATCGTCACCGACAGGCGCGCGCTGCGTTCCGAGACGATGCCGCCAAGGATGTTGCCGACGAAGCCTGCGATGCCGTAGCCGAGCAGGATCAGCGAGATCGTTTCGACGTCAAGCTTCGGCACGCGCTCCAGGAACGGGCGGATATAGGTGAAGCCGGCGAAATGGCCTGCGACGAAGAGGAGGATGGTGAAGAGTGCGGTGCGAATGGGCGGGCGGCGCATCAGGGCAGCGAGCGTTCCGAGACCTGCATGGCCGGTCGGTGGCAGGGCGGGCAGGGTGAAGGCCTGCACGGCCAGTGCGACCACGCCAACGGCTGCTGAGAGGTAAAAGGCTGAGCGCCAGCCGAGCGTCGAACCGAGCCAGGCGCCGAGCGGGGCAGCGCAGACGGTGGCAAGCGAGACGCCGGCCATGATGATGGCCATGGCGCGCGGCATGCGGGCCGGCGGAACGAGGCGCATGGCAAGTGCTGCCGACATGGCCCAGAACCCGCCAAGGCCGATGCCGAGCAGGACACGGGCGGCCAGCAGCATGACGATGTGATTGGCGACCGCCGCCAGCAGGCTCGATATGATCAGAAGCGTGGTCAGGGCGAGAACCGTCCAGCGCCGGTCGATATTGCGGGTGCCGATGATGACGCCGGGGCCTGCGATGGCTGCAATGACGGCGGTCGTGGTGATCGACTGGCCGGCAACGCCGGTGCCGACGCCGAGATCCGCCGACAGCGGCGTCAGCAGGCTGACGGGCAGGAATTCCGCGGTGACAAGGCCGAAGACGCCAAGCGTCAGCGATATGACAGCTCCCCAGCGCGCGGGTGTGTCGTCGGCCTGCGGCGACGTGGCTCGTTGGACGCTCATATCCATTGGTATAGACTCCTGACTGAATGATGCGCCCTGGATAGGCTTCACTCGCCGGATGATCCATGCTAGATAATCCGATATGCTTGATCATTCGTCCAAACTGACATCTGACCTTACGTCCGATCCGCTGACCGAAATGTTGCGGGGGCTTCGCCTTGATGGGGTCGACTACGGCCGCTGCCGTCTGGCCGAGCCGTGGGGAACGGCGTTTCCGGCGCAGGACGCCGCGCGGTTTCATTTCATCAAATGCGGCCGGGCGATCATCAAGACCGAATCCGGCGACTGGCAGGAGTTGAAAACCGGCGATGCGGTGCTGATCCCGCGGGGTGAGGCGCATGTTCTGGCGAGCGCTGCCGATGCGCCGACCTTGCCGTTCGAACACTACGGCCGCAAGGAAGTCTGCACCGGGATTTATGATCTGAAATGCCGCAATACGGCAGAGAGTGGCGGTACGCTGGTGTTCAGCGGCTCCCTGCGCTTCAACGTCGACCGGCTGCATCCGCTTCTCCAGATGATGCCGGAGACGATGCTGACCAGTGATCTCGCCAAGGATGATCCGGCCATTCCGCATCTTCTCGAGGCGATGACGCGCGAAGTGGATATGGACCGAGTCGGCGCCGGCGGCATTCTGGCGCGATTGGCTGACGTGCTGATGGCGACGATGATCCGCACCTGGGTGGAACACGGTTGCGGCGAGACGCGCGGTTGGATTGCAGCCGTCCGGAGCCCCGATGTCGGCCGGGTGCTCGCGGCCATCCATCTTCAGCCGGAACGCGACTGGAACAATGTGGAACTGGCGCGGCTGATGGGCATCTCCCGCTCCGGCTTCGCAGAACGGTTCGCGCGCGTCGTCGGCGAAACGCCGGCGCGGTATGTGGCAAGGGTACGGATGCACCAGGCCCGGCTGTGGCTGAAGGACGGGATGCGCGTGGCGATGGTGGCCGAGCGGCTGGGCTATGACGCCGAGGCCTCGTTCAGCCGCGCCTTCAAACGCGTGATCGGCGATCCGCCGAGTCTGTTTCGGAGAAAGGATCTCCCATCAGTTACGTCTGCTGGCCCGATTACGTCTCTGGCATCTTGATTTCCGAGAGGATCGATTGTCAGGGCATCGAAATCATGCGATTTTCCAGAGGCATCCCAGGATCCCGATATGGCAAAAAACACCGCTGAAGTTTCCACAAGAGGCGCCGTGAAGGAGCGTGTCCAAATCCAAAATCCTGTCACCGGACGCTGGGTGAAGATCGATACCGCCACTGGCCGAATAATCGACGAGAAGAAGACGCCGGGCCCTTACAAGGGCGTGATTTTGAGAGGCGTTAACCGATAGGTGCCCCTGTTATTTTCACCTCTGTCTGAAGCTGTTCTCGGGGAGCCTCCCAGAAGGTTGATTCCGAAATGTGCCTTCGTGATGCGTCAGTTGGGGGATCCTCCGCATATCGATATCGCGATCAAGGACGCGGTCGAGCAAAAGCTTGCAGACGCCGGCTACAAGGCGGTCGATGCAAGTAGCACAACCGGCGGGAAGGACTATCTGGAGAGAATACTGGGGCTGATCCGGTCCACCGGATTTACCATCGCAATTTTCTCGGAAGATACCCGCTCGACGGCGATGGCAAATATTGCCTTGGAGCTTGGGTTTGCGGCCATGAGCGGCAAACCTCTTATCATCGTAAAATCAAAAAATGGAACGGCTCCCTCCGATCTCAAACGAACGGACTGGGTAGAATACGATCCCTATGACGTAGCCTCTTTTGAAGAGAACTTCGGCAAGGCGTTGCAGGAACTTTCGACTTTCGAGCATTTTGAGAGGGATCTTCTGAGCTTGGCGCTCGAGGCGAGATCGATCGACTGTGCGATCGCTTTAGAGCGATGCAACAAAGGCTTCCTCCTCTCCGCCGAGAGGAGCTTCATCGAGGGTGCCAAGACAATCCTCGCAAGGGTAGACGGCATCAAGGATGACGTGAATATCAGCGACCTTGAAAGGTTGCGGCTGGAAATAAAAGCCTGCATTCGTCAAGCCGAGGCGGCCTTGGACTAATCCTTCAGCCTCAGCTCGTCGGACTGCATCTGCATCGAGCTGAGTGTGGAGAGGAAGGTCATGCCGAGGAGGCTCTCGTCGAGCCTGCCTTCTTCCGCCACCATGGCGCGGACATCGCGTCTGACGATCGGGCCGATCGAGACTTCGTTCAGGCGCACGGGTGCTGCCTGGGCGCGGCCGTTGGCGGTCATGACAGTTACCGAGTAGCTGAGTGCCGAAGGATCGAGACCGATCCGGTTGGCATCCTCGTAGGTCAACACGATGCTGCTGGCGCCGGTATCGACCAGCATCGGCAGGACCTTGCCGTCGACGCCGACATTGGCCTTGAAATGGTCGCCGAGCGTCTTGTGGATGACCACTTCGCTGCTGCCGTCGCTGGATGTGGTGACGACCGCGGTGCCGGGCATCAGCCCTGCCGTCATGCGGGCACCAAAGCTGCTGAAATCGTTTCGGTAGAGATAGCCCGCAACCAGCGCCATGATGATGACAAGCCAGATGGCAAGCTGGCGGGCAACGGTTCCGAGGTTGCCGCGGCGGCCCTGCAGGACGCCGGCGGATAAAAGTGCGGCGATCGGGATCAGATAGACGAGGCTGCCGAAATCCTCGTTGGCCATGCCGAATGTGCGGCCGCTGTCGTGGTTGTAGACGAGCAGCGCCAGACCGGCACCGAGGATGAGGAGGACAACGGTAAAGCCGTTCATGCGGTGGTTGTTTCCTTCCTGACGGTGGCGTTTGCTGTTCTTCTGCGCTTGAGCTCACCGAGCTTTTCGGGTTCGACGGTGTCGAGCCGTGTGGGCAGCAGATCCATCAGCTGAACGCGCTCGTCATCGGTGAAACCGGTCCATCCGGCTATCTCGTCGCCGGTGCGTCCGCAGCCGAGGCAAAAGCCTGTTTTCATGTCGATCGAACATATCAGTGTGCAAGGCGAAATCATCGCGTCCATATCGTGGGTTCAGAGGCCGAGAGCAAGGGCTGATAACAGGGCGATCTCGCAGAGTTGTTGCGTGGCACCGATCGTATCACCGGTATGCCCGCCGAGTTTTTTCGAGACGTAGCGGGTAAATCCCCAGGCGGCGGCGGCAGACAGGGCAAGCGCGATCAGCGCATGCAGCAGGCCGAAACCGGGTATGAGCAAGACAAGGCCGGCGGCAGCGCCGATCACGAGCGCGATGTTGCGGGCGTCGTCGTCGGGCATTCCGGCACCGGCTGCGACGCCGTTGTTTCGAGCGGGGGGCAGGGCGCGCCAATGGGCAACCAGCAGTGCGCGGCTGACGGCGGCGCTGGAGAGAAGGGCAAGAGCCGCCGCTTCCGGCGAAAGCCGCGCAATGCCGGCCAGTGCTGCGGCACGCAGGCCGAAGGATAGACTAAGCGCGACGACGCCGTAGGAGCCGATGCGGCTGTCCTTCATGATGAGGAGCGCATGATCTGCATCGCGTCCGCCGCCAAGACCGTCGGCGGCATCGGCAAGGCCGTCTTCGTGCAGCGCGCCGGTCAGGAGGGTGATCAGTGCGAGAGCGATCACAACCGGCAGGAGCGTATCTCCAGCGGTTGACTGGATGCTGCAGAGGCTCAGGAGAAGGAGAGCGGGAAGAAACGCGATCAGCAATCCGGCGACCGGAAAGGCGCGCACGGCGCGTGAGACGGTGCCATCATAGCCGGCAAAGAAGCGATCCGGCACGGGCAGGCGGCTGAGGAACCCTACCGAGCGGGCGAGATCTGCAACGAAGTGGTTTGCGTGTAGCAGTTTGTCTCTCCTGCCTTTGCGAGGCCTGTTTTGAGAATGGGTTTTTCGGCCGCAGCCTTTTTGACCTTGTCCCGTCCGACCTGACCTTGTCGCGTCGCTGATAGCCGATTATGAGATGGCGCATAAAGTATGATTTGCTGAATGATCAATCCCTACCCGATCCAGCGTCAGAAGACGATACCGCCCGAAAAGACCGAAGAGAGTTTTCCATGAGCATGACCGGCCTGCCGTTCGACGATTTCCGCACCCTGATGCAGAACCTTCCCGGCCCCGATGCAAGGGCATTGGTGGCGGCCCGCGAACGCGACGCGCAACTGACAAAGCCGGCGGGCTCGCTGGGACGTCTTGAGGAGATCGCCTATTGGCTGGCGGCCTGGTCTGGGCGGGCGCCGAGCGTGACGCGGCCGCTGGTGGCGATCTTTGCCGGCAATCACGGCGTCACCAGACACGGGATTACGCCGTTTCCCTCGTCCGTGACGCAGCAGATGGTCGAGAATTTTGCGGCTGGCGGTGCGGCGATCAACCAGATCTGCGTCACGCATGATCTAGGCCTCAAGATCTTCGATCTGGCGCTGGATTATCCGACCGGCGACATCGCCACCGAAGCGGCACTGTCCGAGCGCGACTGTGCGGCGACGATGGCATTCGGCATGGAGGCGATTGCCGGCGGTACCGATCTTCTCTGCATCGGTGAAATGGGGATCGGAAACACGACGGTTGCGGCCGCGATCAACTTGGCGCTCTACGGCGGCGAAGCGGAAGACTGGGTTGGTCCCGGGACCGGTTCGCATGGCGAGCTTCTTGCCCGCAAGGTGGCTGTGGTGAAGCAGGCGGTGGAGTTCCACAAGGAGCATCTGTCGGACCCGCTGGAAGTGCTGCGTCGCCTCGGCGGACGCGAGCTTGCAGCGATCGCCGGCGCTATTCTCGCCGCGCGGATGGAAAAGATCCCTGTTCTGCTCGACGGCTATGTGGTTACGGCTGCGGCCGCTATCTTGAAGGCGGCCAATCCGTCGGCGATCGACCACTGCCTGATCGGCCATGTCTCTGGTGAGCCGGGGCATCTGAAGGCCATCGAGAAGCTTGGCAAGACGCCGCTTCTGGCGCTCGGCATGCGGCTGGGCGAGGGTACCGGTGCAGCGCTTGCGGCCGGTATCGTCAAGGCGGCGGCTGCGTGTCACACCGGCATGGCGACTTTCGAGCAGGCCGGCGTCAGCAACAAGGACTGATGCTGGATGGAAAAGACGCCGCTGGACAGCCATATCGAAAAAGCGGCGACCTTTCGCAGGATCATCGCCTCGTTCCGGTATTCGATGCAGGGCCTCGCCAGGCTCTGGCGCGAGGCGGCGTTCCGGCAGGAGGTCTATGCCTTCCTGATCGGGATCGTCATATTCGCGGTCGCCGGAGCGGGCTTTGGCGACTATTTCATCTTCATCATCCTGATGCTGGTGCTGTTTTGCGTGGAAGCGCTCAACACCGCGATCGAGGAACTTGTCGATAGGGTGTCGCCGGAGATTTCGGTTGTCGGGCGGCATGCGAAGGATCTCGGATCCTTCGCCGTGTTCTGCCTTCTCTGCGCCAACGGCCTGTTTGCGCTCTACGTGGTGGTAAAGCCGATCTGGATCTGATCCGAACGGCGCTCGTGCCTCAGCCGATGATGTCGAAATCGGCGGCGGTGAGGCCGAGGTTCTTGTCAAGTTGGGCAAATTGCACGGCGGCGGTCTTGCCGGCGCCATCGGCGTCGTAGAACAGTTTGCCGGTCAGCTTGTCGTAGATGATCCGGTCGCTGGCATCATGCGCCTTGGTGCCGGTGTGGAATGCGCTGGACAGGAGATCTCCGACCTTGCCGGCCTTGGTGAAGATATCGTCGTCCAGCCAGATGGTGTCGTCCTTCGCACTGAAAGCGCTGATCGTGTCGATGTTCGACGCACCGAGCTTCGTATCGAACACGAAGATATCGGCGCCGCTGCTTCCTGTGAGTGTGTCCTTGCCGGCGCCGCCGTAGAGTTTGTCGTTTCCGGCGCCACCGGAAAGCTTGTCGTTGCCGGATCCGCCGATCAGGGTGTCGTTGCCTTTGCCGCCATCGAGGCGATCATTGCCGTTGCGTCCGTCGATCCGGTCACTGCCGCCGAGACCGTCGATCGTGTCGGCAAGCTGCGAGCCGCGCAGGCTATCATTCTTGTCGGTCGGGCGGATGAAGGCGGGGTCGCCATCGTGGGGTGCCGACAAGCGGTCGAGATCGCGGTCTGGTGCGGCGTATGGGATGAACCCGTCTTTCAGAGCGAGCTTGTTGAATTCGTCGATCCGCGTTGTGCCGTTGATATAATCGACGGCGAAGACCGGTTTGCCGTTCGCGAGGAAATCCTTTTTGAGGACATCGATCGTTTCGCGGTCCGGATTGAGCTTGTTGTTTTCGTCCGCATCGCCACCATAATAGACGTCCTCGACTGCGATGCCGCCGATCGCGCCGAGATAGGCCTTTTTGCGGGCGCTGTCGGAGCCGAGGTCCTCCATGATGAAGGCGCCGTTTTGCGGAATGACGAAAAAGTCGGGGTTGGTCTTGCGGGCATGCTCGGTCAGCGCGACGATGAAATCCACCATGCGCTGAGCCGCCTGCTTGGTGTTTGCCGGATCGCCCGGCTGCCTGTCCTTGGCCGAGGCTTCGGCGCCCCAGAAATAGTAGGCATCGACGATGTCGAGATAGGCGGCGTCGAAGCCTGCGTTGACGATGGCATCGAAGTCACCGGTCTTCTTGTCGTTGAAGATCAGATCCTGCCAGTCCTTGTCCCAGTAGCGAACCTTGCGGGATTCCGGCCAGTCGGCGTTGACGGGACCGAGCCAGTCGGGGGCTTTCGACGTCAGCTTGTCGCTGGCTTCGCCGCCCGCTGTCCATGTCGTCTTCCAGTAGTCGCGGAACTCCGCGGCTTCGCCGATCGAGATATAGGACGCGACCACCGAGGGACCGCCCATGCCGTCCTTCATCCGGGTGACCTCGTCGGCGGTAAACCGCTCCACATTGGTGCCGTCGCGTGTTGAATCGATGACGAGGAAATCGTGGGTCGCGGAGATAAGCAGACCGGCATCGAGCGGATTGCCGTTCGTGCCCTGTAGCTCATAGCCCCAGTTGTTGACTGTGACTTTGCCGGACGAGGTTGTGAAACTGACCATTTGGTGCCCCGGCTCGTGACTGATGTCGCAACGTGATGTTAAGCGAAGCTCTTGCGGCGGCGCTCGATGGCGGGGGCGTCGGCGATGGCGGGGACGCTTTGGAGGATGCGGGTCGAGGGCAGGATGGCGATGGCTTCGGTTCCTTCGCGCAGCTTCGAGCGCAGGATGAACTGGCCGTCGTGCTTGGCGAGGATCGCCTGGACGATCGGCAGGCCGAGACCGGTCCCCTGTTCGGCGTTCTTGATGGCAATCGATCCCTGACCGAAGGCGGAGAGCACGATCGGGATTTCCTCTTCCGGAATGCCCGGTCCGTTATCCTTGATCGCCACATACTGGCCGCCGCCCGCGGTCCAGCCCACCTTGACGGTGATTTCGCCACCCTGGGGCGTGAACTTGACCGCGTTGGAGAGAAGATTGAGCATGACTTGGCGCATCGACTTCTCGTCGGCCCAGACCTGCGGCATGTGCTTTTCGAACTGGTCGCGGATGGTGATGCTTTTCGCCCGGGCCCGCAGTTGGACCATGCCGATGCAATCTTCCGCCACTTCCAGAAGCGACAGCGAATCCTCCGTCAGATCGTAGCGGCCCGCTTCGATGCGCGACAGGTCGAGGATCTCGTTGATGAGGTTCAGGAGGTGCTGGCCGGAGCGGTGGATGTCGCCGGAATATTCCCGGTATGTCGGGTTGGCGAGGGGGCCCAGGACCTCGGAACTCATCACCTCCGAGAAGCCGAGGATAGCGTTGAGCGGGGTGCGAAGCTCGTGCGACATCGAGGCAAGAAAGCGGGATTTTGCCAGATTGGCTTCTTCTGCACGGCGGCGAGCCTCGTCGGACATGGACTTCGCCACTTCGAGCTCGGCGATCAGATCGTCCTTTTCCGACTGATAGGACATCAGCGTCAGGTTGGAGCGGTAGAGGCGCTCGGCGACGTAATGGAAAAACACGACAGCCGTCGCGCACATGGCGGTAAGGCCGATATCGAGGACCTGACCCGACAGGATGGCGATGCTGAGAAGCGCCGCAATCATCGGCACGAAGCCGTAGAGAACGCTCTGGCGCAGCATGAACGTGCTCATGGCGGTGTAGGACACCGCAAACAGAAGCACCGCACCCTTGTAGAAATAGAAGCTGTCGCCAGCGCAGGTGGAGCAGCCCTGAAGCGCGAAGGCGCCCCAGCCGCAGCCGAGCAGGATATGTCCCGTCAGAAGGCGTCTACGCCATTTCCTGGTGTCGGCAGCCGTTATCTCCACCTTGCTCGCACGGCGTGCCAGAAGCACGTTGATCGCGTGCAGGCACAGCATCAGCAGCGCCCAGGCGAAGATGTGGATATCCGGATTGAGATAGAAGCCGATGGCGGTGACGACAGCAACGACGAGCGGCGTCATCAGTGCCGCCTGCAAACCGGAGCCGATATGGATGGAGAGCATATCGCGATCAAACGCAAAATTGCCATTGGACGACGACTGCAGTCGATCACGGGTCGCACGGACAGCCTTCGAGACAGCCTTGTTGCGGTGGCTGCGCGTGCGATCGACGATATTCTTGTCGGTTGATGTGCTGACGCCGCTACTCATAGGCTGTGTACTGGGCCTGTAAACTGATATCCCCGGGGTACTTGAGAGGCTAATCCGCAAACCTTAAGAAGATGCTGCCGGGAAAGGATTTGTTTGCCATTTCCGTGAAGCTTCCGTTTTGTTGTAAGGCTCAAATGTGACCCGTATCGTTAAAATAGGCCGCGACGCCGTGTTCCTGGCGGCGTTCATCTTCCTGGGCTCGCTGATCATTGCCAAGCTCGATATCGGCCAGGGAAGCGCGATAAACGGTCCGTTTTTTGCGATCGATGGCGATACGCTGGCCGCCGGTGCTGAGCGGCTTCGGCTTGTCGATATCGATGCGCCGGAGGCTGGCCAGACCTGTGGCGATGGCAAGGGCGGAGAGTGGGCTTGCGGCGATGCGGCTCGCGAAGCCTTGTCGAAGCTTGCGGCGAGTTCCATGACCGAGTGCCGCGGCGACGCGCGTGACCGTTACCGGCGCGTTCTGGTCTCCTGCCGCCGCGGCGACCTCGACATCAATGGCGAGATGGTGCGCCAGGGAATGGCTGTGGCATCCGGTGGTTACGGACGCGAGGAGGCGGCCGCGAAGGGTGCAGGCGAGGGGATCTGGGCCGGACCGTTCGAGAGGCCGAAAGCGTACCGGGCGGCGAAGGGGGCGATGGATGACGACGAGGGTACAACGGCGCTTGTCGATCGCGTAGGCGAGATGTTCGACCGGCTGAAGGCTGCGGTTTCGTGGTGAATGGCGATCCGGCTGGCATCGCGTCCCTCGCGGCCTCGATCGCGCAGTGTCGCATCTGTCGCGATCATCCACTGAAAGGTGAAGCGGACCGGCTGCCGCACGAGCCGCGGCCGGTTGCCGTGCTGTCTGCCACCGCCCGGTTGCTGATCGCCGGGCAGGCGCCGGGCTTGAGGGTTCACGAGAGCGGTCTGCCGTTCAACGATGCCTCGGGCAACCGCCTGCGGGACTGGATGGACGTGACGGGCGAGGAGTTCTACGATGCGCGGCGCCTTGCGATCGTGCCGATGGGGTTCTGTTTTCCGGGCTATGACGCGAAGGGCAGCGACCTGCCGCCGCGTAAGGAATGTGCGCCGGCCTGGCGCAGCCAGGTGATGGCGGCGATGCCGCAGATCGATACGATCCTCGTGATCGGGCAGTATGCGAGTGCATGGCATCTCGGGGCGCAGCGCAAGCCGAGCATGACGGAAACAGTCAGAAACTGGGGGCAGTATTTCTTCGCCAATGAGGGCCCGCGCGTTCTTCCGCTTCCGCATCCGAGCTGGCGCAATAGCGGTTGGCTGCGGAAGAATCCGTGGTTCGAGGCAGAGGTTATTCCAGCGCTTCGGCATCATGTGGATAGCTTGGTGCGGGGAACAAATTTCGCTTAACTGTGCGATAATGGGGTATATAACGGAAAATCATTTCGAAAGGACGTTTGATGGACCGCCTGGACCGCAAGATTCTGCGCATACTGCAAGAAGACTCCACGCTCGCCGTTGCAGATCTCGCAAAGAAGGTGGGACTGTCGACGACTCCGTGCTGGCGGCGCATCCAGAAGATGGAAGAGGACGGCGTGATCCGCCGTCGCGTGGCGCTTCTCGATCCGGTCAAGGTCAATACCAAGGTCACGGTGTTCGTCTCCATCCGCACCGCAAGCCACTCGATCGAATGGCTAAAGCGGTTTTCCGAAGTGGTGGTGGACTTTCCCGAAGTGGTCGAGTTCTACCGCATGAGCGGCGACGTCGATTATCTGCTGCGCGTGGTCGTCCCCGACATTGCTGCCTATGACGCGTTCTACAAGCGCCTCATCGCCAAGATCGAGATCCGTGACGTGTCGTCCGTGTTCGCGATGGAGCAGATCAAGTACACGACTGAACTGCCGCTCGACTATATGCTGCTCGACAATCAGAAGTCCGGCGACAGCGACTGATGGTCAAGGCGCTTCACAGGGCTGTTATTTTCGATTGCCCTTGTTGAGGCCGAACCTACCTTGGAGCGTGTGACCCTGTGCCTTCAGGTACCGGGCGCAAGCCTCAAGGAGACCTGATGCCCACACCTTTTCTGCGTTCTATCGTTGTCGTTGCTGCCGCCATCGCGCTTCCGGGCGTCGGCGCCGCACAAAGCGTCTCGTCCGAGCATCCGACCTATGGTCCGAGACTGGAGGGCTTCGAGTATCCGTTCAAGACCGAAGTGTTCAGCGTGGCGGGACAGAGGCCGGATGCTGCGGCCGCAGGCGACAGCCAGCCGCTGGAAATGGTCTTCATGGATATCGCGCCTGAAACACCGAACGGGCGCACCGTGGTGCTTCTACACGGCAAGAATTTCTGCGCGGCAACCTGGGAGGCGACGATCGGTCGGCTGACCGGCGCCGGTTACAGGGTGATCGCACCCGACCAGATCGGTTTCTGCAAGTCGAGCAAGCCGGCCGCCTATCAGTTCAGCTTCCAGCAACTGGCGCAAAACACCAAGGCGCTGCTCGACGCGCGCGGTATCGACAAGGCGACGGTGGTTGGTCATTCGATGGGCGGCATGCTGGCGACGCGGTTTGCGCTAATGTATCCGGACTTTACCGAGCAGCTGGTTCTGGTGAACCCGATCGGTCTCGAAGACTGGAAGGCGAAGGGCGTGCCCTACCAGTCGATCTCGGCGGCCTTCGAAGGTGAGCAGAAGACCAGCTTCGAGAGCATCAAGGCCTACCAGCAGAAGTTCTATTATTCCGGCCAGTGGAAGCCGAGCTATGACAAGTGGGTGGAGATGAGCGCCGGCATGTCTGCGGGCGAGGGAGGAGATCAGGTGGCCTGGAACCAGGCGCTGACCTCCGACATGGTCTTTACCCAGCCTGTTGTCCACGAGTTCGGGCAGGTGAAAACGCCGACCCTGCTCATCATCGGCACGACGGACAAGACGGCTCCGGGCGCTAACCGCGCCAGCAAGGCGATCGCCGCATCGCTCGGCGATTATACCAAGCTCGGCAAGCAGGCGGCGGAATCGATCCCCGGGGCGAAGCTGGTGGAGTTCGACGATCTCGGCCATTCCCCGCAGATCCAGGATCCGGACCGGTTCCACAAGGCGCTGCTCGACGGGCTGAATGATCGCTCCTGATACTGGGAACCGCGTTCGCTTCAGTGAACGCGGTTCCTGATCAGCTTTCCGGCACGATTGCCGGCATGCGGAAGGTGAACACCGTCTGGGTATCATCAGAGGTGACATCGATATGGCCGCCATGCGCCTTGGCGATCTGCGACGCGATGTAGAGGCCAAGGCCTAGACCCTGATCATGGGTGCCCGCGTCGCTGCGGCTGAAGGGCTGGAACAGTTTTTCGATCGCCTTGCCGGTGATCGCGGTTCCGGCATTGGCGATTTCCAATTTCAGTTCGTCCCCTTCGACCGTTCCCAGAATGCGGATCGGATGTTCTGTAGAGCCGTGGGTGATCGCGTTGCCCAGAAGGTTGGAGAACATCTGCGCAAGGCGGTCATGGTCGACATCGAACAGGCCCGGCAGCTCTATCTCGACGTCAATCTGCCGCTCTGGATGGGCAGAGCAGATTTCCGAGACGACCTGTATCAGTGTGGGGCCAAGCGGACGATCTGCTTCCCGGCGCAGACCCAGACCGCCACCAAGCCTTCCGCGGGCGAAATCCATGACGTTATCGATCAGGCCGGACATGCGCAGGATACTGCCGCGCATCATGTTGAGCACCCTGGTGGACCGCTCGCTTTGCGCTTCGCGCTGCAGGATGTTGATGCCGCCGTCGAGCGACGCAAGGGGATTTCGAAGATCGTGGCCGAGGACTGCGATGAACTGTTCCCGCAACCGAGCCGTCGCTTCCGCATCGAGCAGGCTTGCATTGGCCCGATCGAGCTTCTCGTCGGCTTCCAGATGGTAGGCAATCAGTTCGGCAAACAGCTTGAATGTTCCAATCACCTGCGGATTGTTGAGCGCTGCCGGCTTGGGATCTATGGCGCACAGGGTTCCGAAATAACGGCCATCCGGCAGGATGATCGGCATGGAGATGTAGCTCTTCAGTCCGTAGAGCTTCGGGGTTTGATGCTGGAAGTAGACAGGGTCTTCGGCGACGTTGTCGATGACGATAACGTCGCGCGATTGCCGGACTTCGTGGCAGAGCGTCGTTTCGACCGGCAGTTCTCCTCCGGCCGGGAGTCCGAAATGGATGTTGTCCAGAACCTGGCAGGCAACCCACCGATCCTCCGTGACGCGAACCACTGCCGCATATCCCATCCCGGTCGCGCGACAGACAACATCAAGGATCGTTGGTACGGCACCGATACGCTGGACTGCGTCTATGTCGTCCTGAAAGTCATGCGCCATAAATATTCACCAATCCGGCTGACCTTGGTCCTCCAAAATACCCTCTACCCATGGGGCGTCTCAAGGACATCCACCACGCGTCAGGCTCACCGTCGTGGCATAATGCCGATGTAACCGCGAGTCCGGGTTTGCACCAGTCTGCTGTAGCTAAGGATAGAGCAACGGCCAATGTCAACGGGCCGTCGCCACGACTACTGTCGTATCGATAAATTACTTCCGCTCCAACCGTGCCAGCAGCGAAGACGTGTCCCAACGCTTGCCGCCCATCGCCTGCACTTCAGCATAGAACTGGTCGACCAGCGCGGTCATTGGCAGGTTTGCGCCGTTGCGACGGGCTTCGGTGAGGACGATATCGAGATCTTTGCGCATCCAGTCGACGGCAAAGCCGAAGTCGTATTTGCCCTGGCCCATCGTCTTGTGGCGGTTTTCCATCTGCCAGGATCCGGCAGCTCCCTTGGAGATGACGCCGACGACGGTCTCGATGTCGAGGCCTGCCTGCTTGCCGAAATGCACGGCTTCCGCCAGGCCCTGGACGACGCCGGCAATGCAGATCTGGTTCATCATCTTGGTCAGCTGGCCGCTGCCGACCGGACCCATCAGGCCGACCATGCGGGCATAGGCCTCGATCACAGGCTTTGCCGTGTCGAAGGTTTTCTGATCGCCGCCGCACATGACAGTCAACACGCCGCCTTCGGCGCCCGCCTGGCCCCCGGAAACCGGTGCATCGATAAAGCCGATGCCTTTTTCGCCGGCGGCTGTCTCCAGTTCACGGGCGACTTCGGCGCTGGCCGTCGTGTTGTCGATCAGGATCGCACCGGATTTCATGCCAGAGAGAACGCCGTTCTCACCTGTGGTCACCTGGCGCAGATCGTCGTCGTTGCCGACGCAGATGAAGACAAAATCGGCATCTTTTGCCGCTTTGGCTGGCGTTGCACCGGTGGCTCCGCCGAACTTCTTTGCCCACTCGGCAGCTTTGGACGCGGTGCGGTTATAGACGGTGACGTCATGGCCGCCCTTTTCCTTCAGGTGGCCTGCCATGGGGAAACCCATAACGCCAAGACCGATGAATGCCACTTTCGCCATGCCGGAACTCCCTGGATTGCTGTGATGCGAGGATTAGAACAAAGCAAGGCCGACGGGAAGGGCAAAGCGCTCGCAAGCCTAACTAGCTGACCTGTCACGACGCTCCACCCGCCGGCTGCGGCGCGTTGGAAATTGGTTCGGTGATACCGTCGTGCAGAGCAGGGTCTTTCTTCTGATCAGAAAGGCTTGATCACGGCGAGTGCCACGATCAGCACGAGACAGATCATGATGATCGGCATGCCGAGACGCACGAAGGCGTTCGGATCGCGTTTCGGATCGGCCGCCATCTTGCGCATGGCCGCCCCCTGCATGCCGTGCAGCGCGGAAAGCAGGATCACCAGCACGAACTTGGCGTGAAGCCAGCCGCCGGAAAAGCCGACGTAACCGATCGCCAGCCAAAGGCCGAAGATCCACGCGCCGGCAAGGGCTGCGGTCGTGACGGTGCGGTCGTATTTGCGCAGCGACTGGATGACGCCGACCCGGATCGTCGGGGGCACCATGGAGATGACGAAGGCGTTCACCAGCATGCCGCCGATCAGCAGAAAGTCGGAGATGAGGTGCAGGGTCTTGAGAACGAAATACAGCATGGGTCAGTCACTCCAGATCATGGATTCGGTAAAGCCGAGTTCGGCGAAGTCTTTTGCGCGCAATGCCTGTTCCTGCGGATCGGACGGAAAGAACTCGTCGAGCTGCGGTGGGGAAACAGGGGTGGAAGACAGCATCGCATGCACCTGGCCGCGATGATGGATCTGGTGCTGGAAGAGGTGCAGCAGAATTCGATCGGCACGCTCGACCTGGACATGGTTTTGTCGCGGGATTCGGATTTCCCCGGCGAGGTCGGCCTCGCTCATGCGGCGACAGTGATCGATCAGGCGACGGTCGACGGCCCGTTGTTCCCGATCGAGATCGGCGAAGGCGGGGAAAGGTATCTGCGGCTCGAAGGCCGAAGCGCCGGGACAGTGTCCTTCGAGCGCACCGACGTAAAGCCAGTCCACCGTGAGAATGTGGTTGAGCGTGTGGATGATCGACGGGAAGAAGCTTTGCCGCGGCGCGCCAACGTCCTCAGCCGACAGCAGGGCACAGGCTTTGAGCAGCCGGTGATTGGCCCAGGCATTGTTATAGGCCTGAGTGAGAATATAGCGCTGCGGCCCCATCGCCACCTCCATTGCGAAGTTGGTTTAGCCGTTCGGCACGGAGATGAGAAGATGGAAGTTGATGTGGCTGCTCCGATGATGAACGGGGAGCTCAATGCCTGGACAGTATCCGATGCTGGATCTTACGTTTCCTGCTTTTTGTTCTGGGGATTGCGCTTGGAATCCCGGAAGTAGGAGGATCCTGGCTCGAGGCTGTCAGCAATGTCGTTCCACAACCGACGCAGGCGGCGGACGTGCAGATCGTCCGAAATCCATGTCATCAGATGTTCGGCGGCTTTCGTGATCAGTTTCGGCTCGCTGCTGACCCGCTCCCGGGCCCACTTGGCGTATTCGTCCACCGAGACCGGGCGGGCATTCGTACCGTCCATGATCATGAAGTTCATTTTCGCGATGTCAGCCAGCTTGCGCAGGTTGCTGGTCGGCGACATGAGGATGCTCATGTAGATGTCGTCGAATTCTTCCGGAGAATCGACGCTGTCGATGGCGCGTTCGAGGTCGAAGATCGTCCGGATGTTCAACTCCCGCAAAGCCAGGAATCGCTCGAGGCCGACGATATGACAGAGCTGCGCCTGGGCGACCCAGTCGATGCACTGATAGATCCCGAACGGCGTTTCGACGTGAAGGAGGATGGGATTGTAGGTGGCAAGGTTCTGGATGTCGTAGATGCCGCAGTCTTCAAGACGGAAGCGGATTTCGTAATCGATGCCGTTGATCACATCGAGCGACACGATCGGGGTGATGGACACGAAGCGGTCGTCGCTCACCTTGACCCAGGTGAAGATCTGCTGGAGCTTGACGAAGAGGAACTTGGTCGAGCTCTGCGGGAGCAGCCCGAGCATCGGCGCGAGTGCTATCCATGTGAGCGGCAAGGATTGGCCCGTGGTTTCGGCACTTGAGGTTGCCCCGCCAGTCAGAACACGTCCGATGCCGCCGAGCGGGTCCGGAAAGGCTGCAAACAGGATGGCCGCAAAGAGAACCGATGCCAGGCTTTCGATGGTGATTCTCAAGAATGTGGTCGACGAAAGATCGAACACAGCGAGGCGGGCAAGAAGGGTGCGTGCCGAGGAAATGTAGGCGCCGATAAAGGCGAGCGAACCGATCACGATAAGCTTCGAGGAGGTGTCACCGCCGACGAGACCGGGCACAGGGCACTGAACGGAGATTTGCAGCCCGCAGCAGATCGCGGAAATGAAGATGTGGAAGCCGATATAACTGAGAAGGACAAACCCCAGCGACGACAGGAACAGACGATACGCGAATGTCACGCGGCCCTTTGCCGCGAGACTGATAAACTGCCGCAGCTTGTCCGCTTCCGGGAGAGCATCGAATTTGTCCTTCTCCGGAAAAACCAGATCGGCCGTGTATTTCGAGCGGACGAATTCGAAGGATGGATTGGTCCCGAGTCGCGAAGCTACGGTGTTTGAGGCACTGCCTTTTTCACTGCTGAAGTTGACGTAGAAATCCTGGATCTGTCGCAGCCGGCGCAAGCGCACTTCGTTTCGAGCTGCGAAGATGAGAAGCGGGCCAAGCAGGGCGATGACGAGAGCTATCCAGTCAATGCTCGAAAACAAGCCGCCCAAAAACGATAGTTTTGAGAAGGGGCTATCCAGCAGCCCAGTCCAAGACGTGGCATCCATAGCAATCCCCCCAATCAATCCGAATGCTATTATCGGTTGATTGGGTAAGATTTGCGCAACTTATACGTAATGTCAATATGACTCGACGAACCGTCCAGTTTAGGAGCTCAGCCCTTCAACTTCGCAATCACGAGATGGCCGGGGCTCGGGTTGCCGTCCTGCATCCGCACATTGATTTCGGTCATTTCCACGACCGTAAAGCCGGTCTCTTCCAGCCGCGAGCGGATGTAGGATTCCGAGTGGACGAAGCGCTGGTGGGGGCCGACCCGGTAGGGGGTGGTGTCGGATGCGGGGAGCGTTTCGGACGAGAAGGCGAACAGGCCACCCGGCACCATGTTTTCGGCAGCACCGAAGAACAGCGGTTCTAGCGCGCCGAGATAGGGCAGAACGTCGGTTGCGGTGACGAGGTCGAAGGGCTCGTCGTCGTTGTCGTCAAGGAAGTCCTCGACTTCCGCGACGTAAAGGGTCTCGTAGAGATCCTTCTCATGGGCGATCTCGACCATGTTTTCGGAAAGATCGATGCCGGTGATGTCGTCCACCATGTCGCGCAGGGTCCCGCCTGTGAGACCGGTGCCGCAGCCGAGATCGAGCATGCGCTTGAACGGGCCAAGGTTCAGTTCCTGCAGACGCTGGCGCAGGATGACGGGCACGGCGTAGCCGAGCTGTTCGACAAGGATGTCCTCGAAGCTTTCGGCATGCTGGTCGAACAGGGTTTCGACATAGGCGTCCGGCGCTCTCGGCGGCGTTTCGCCGCGTCCCATCGAGGCGATGCGGACTGCTGCGCCGCCGTGATCCTCGGGGTCGATTGCCAGCACGTCTTCGTAGGCTTTTACCGCCGCGTCGATATCGCCGGCCTTTTCCAGCGCCAATGCGCGGTTATAGGCCTCGGCCAGAGCTTCCTCGTCGATCTTCGTCATCGCCATCATCCTTTTCGTTGCGAAGCGCTTTAATCGTCGAAGCGCCGTTTGGCAATCTGGACTAGCGTTTCAGATGACGGGTCAGGCGGGCTTCCATGAATGCCCAGAGGTGCCTCAGCGCTTCCACCATCGTCAGGTAGAAGATCGCCGCCCAGAGATAGGTCTGGTAGTCGAAGGTGCGCGAAAAGGCGTAGCGCGTCTCGCCCATCAGATCGAAAACGGTAACGATGGCGACCACGGCGGAGCCCTTGATCATCAGGATCACTTCGTTGCCGTAAGGGCGAAGGGCCACGATCAGTGCCTGCGGCAGGATGACCTTGCGCAGCGTGATGCGCTTGGAAATGCCCAGCGCCGCGGCGCCTTCGTGCTGGCCGCGCGGCACGCTTTCAATGGCACCGCGGAGAATCTCGGCCTGGTAGGCGGCGGTGTTGATCGTCAGCGAAAACAGCCCGCAATACCAGGCTTCGCGGAAGAACCACCAGAGACCGACGGATTCCAGTTCCGCCCGGAAGCTGCCGAGACCGTAATAGATCAGGAAGAGCTGCGCGAGCAGCGGCGTCGAGCGGAACAGATAGACATAGGCGTAGGCGATCGTGTTGAGCACGCGGTTCTTCGACATGCGGGCGAACGCGATCGGCAGCGAAAGCAGCGCGCCGAGAACGATGGAGATGCCGACAATCGAGATGGTCGTCCACAGGCCGTTGAGGTAGCGCGGCCCATAGCGCTCAAACTTCGCCGTATCCCAGCCGTTAATGACCATCATCACCAACGCTGCTGCGAGCAGGCCCCAGAGTACCAGAACGACGATGCCCGCAACCTTGGCAGCGGTCAGCGGCCTCGCGACGACGGCGGGCGCAGGGCGTGGCGCTATCAGCTCTTTCACAAAGCTCATCGCGATACTCCCGAGCGTTTGGCCCAGCGTTCGATGAAGCCCAGTCCGAACGAGGAGATCATCGCAAGCACGAGATAGAGAAGGCAGGCGATGGTATAGAAGAAGAACGCCTCACGGCTGACGCGCGCGGCAATGCCTGTCTGGCGGATGATATCGGCAAGGCCGATGACCGAGACGTAGGACGTATCCTTCAGCAGGATCAGCCAGAGATTGGTGAGGCCCGGCAGCGCGATGCGGATGAGCTGCGGCAGGACGATCAGGAACATCGTGCGCCAGCGCCGAAGGCCAAGCGCATCGCCGGCCTCATACTGGCCGCGCGGGATGGCGCGAAAGGCAGAGAGAAGCACTTCCGACGAGTAGGAGGAGAACACGACAGCGAGAGCTACCATCCCAGCCACGAAGGCGTTGATCTCGACGCGCCCGTCATAGCCGAAGGTCGACAGCACTGTCTGGAGAAGGATCTGGGCGCCGTAGTAGACGATGAACAGCGTCAGCAGCTCGGGAAGGCCACGGAAGATCGTCGTGTAGATGCCGGCGGCCAGCCGCAGCAGCCGTTCCTCCGACTGTGCTGCGAGCGCGATCAGAAAGCCGATGACGAGGCCGACCGGCAGGGTCGCCAAGGCCAGCGTGATCGTGACCTTGACGCCAAAGGCGATCTCGTCGCCCCATCCGGCGTCGCCGCAGGCAATCAGGGAACCTTGGCCGAGCCAGGTAAAGATGCCGGCCGGGCCGCAAAACGGGTCGAGCGTATCGAAGAGGGCGGAGAGCCATCCGCTCATAGGGTCATTCCGGTTCGTTCCCCATGCGGCTTTTAAGGCGCCGCTTCAGTCATAGGTGTCATTAAAAAGGAAAACGGCGGAAGGGCAAGCCTTCCGCCGTTCATATTCCGGCGTATAGACGATTACTTGTCGCCGTACACGTCGAAGTCGAAATACTTCTTGTTGATTTCGGCGTATTTGCCGTTGGCGCGGATCGCGGCGATCGCGGCGGTGAACTTGTCGGCCAGTGCCGTTTCGTCCTTGCGCACGGCAATGCCGGCGCCTTCGCCGTTGATCTCAGCATCGACCGGGAGCGGTGCGAGGATCTTGCAGCAGTTGCCGGCTTCGGACTTTACCCATTCCGACAGGACGACAATATCGTCAACCACGCCGTCGATGCGGCCGTTGGTGAGGTCGAGCTTGTACTCGTCAGACGTCGGGTAGAGCTTCAGTTCGGAATCAGGAAAATGCTTTTCGGTGTAGTTCGAGTGGGTGGTCGAACCCTGGGCGCCTAGCGTCTTGCCCTTGAGCGAGGCCGCGGTCGCATCCTTCAGAGGCGAATCCTTCGGTACGGCGACTGCCGGCGGCGTGTTGTAGTATTTCTTCGAGAACGCAACCTGCTGCATGCGTTCCGGCGTGATCGACATGGAGGCGATGATAGCATCGAACTTCTTCGACTGCAGCGCCGGGATGATGCCATCCCAGTCGTTGGTGACGAAGGTGCAGGTGACCTTCATTTCGTCACACAGCGCCTTGGCGATGTCGATGTCGAAACCAGTCAGATTGCCGTTGGATTCGAGAACGTTGAAGGGCGGGTAGGCGCCCTCGGTGCCGATCGTGAGCTTTTCCTGGGCAAGCGCGGATCCGGCGAAAAGCGATACAGCCGCGATGGATGCAGCTGCGAAAAGGCGGGACATGGTCATAATGATCCTCTCTGTTGGCAAGACCGGCGGCGTTGAATTCATACGCCATCCGGGTTGCGGGGCTTAAGGCCAGCTCGCCCCGTCTGACGTTTTATAGATACCGGCTAACGGGAAATTGCAACGGCATTTTCCTGCCCCATGACACCTCGCGGGAGGTGAACGCGGCATTCAGTTGTCATTCATGTGGTTGGGAACAGTCTTTGCGGAACCATATCGGTTGAATACCCGTTCAGCCGGCGCGTCAGCCCGAGGTCATTCTTTCGAACGATGCATAATACGGGATGCGCCAAGGGAAGAGACGCTTGAGAAGAGGAAGATTGCATGTCTAAAAAATTCAGACTGTTTGCCAGCGTGGCTGCGCCGGTGCTGTCGCTGCCGCTGATGCTGCAGCCGGTTGGTGCCATGCCGCTGAAGGCCGCCATTGAAGTCAACCAGGCTCCGGCCTCGGTACCAGGTCTCATCCAGGTGCAGCAGGAAGTCATCGCGCCTGAAGATGGTGGTGGCGAAAAGCCGCAGCGTCCGCGCCGCGAAAAGAGCGAAGCAGGCCAGGGCGAAGACAAGCCAGAGCGGCCGCAGCGTCGCCAGGCCGCGGAAGACGGTGGCGGTGCCAGCGAGCGCCCGCAGCGTCGCCAGCAGACTGAAGACAACGGCGGCGCAAGCGAGCGTCCAGCACGCCGCGCGCAGGCTGAACAGGGCGAGCCCGAGCAGAAGAAGCCAGCGCGCCGCGATGCCGAGCGTCAGCAGGATGCACCTGCAGCAGGCGAACGCCCGCGCCGTGAAGCGCAGGGAAGCGATGCCAAGGAGCGTCCGCCTGCAGCGGACCGTTCGAATGCCGAAGGCGAGCGCCCGAAGCCATCCCGTGACCGCGCCGATCCGTCCAAGGCCGATGCTGCCGACAGGGCGAAGCCGGACGATGCAAAGCCGGCCAAGCCTGAAAAGGCACAGGCCGATCGTGCAAAGCCAGACCAGGCCGATCCGGATCAGGCTCGTCCGCAGCGCGAAAAGGCAGGCGATGAACAGTCGCCGGAGCGTCCGCGCGCGCAGGGCGATCGCAGCAAGGTAGATCCGAAGGCCGACCCCAAGGTGGATCCGAAGGCTGCGGAACGCAATGCTCGCGACACCGACGCTGAGAACGGGGCTACGCCACCGCGCGACGCCAAGGATCGCAACCAGCGCGACCAGACCCGTCCGGATACTGCAGCGCAGCCAGACGCGGCTCGCCCAGACCGTAATCAGGCTGACCGTAACCCAGCCGACCGCGACCAGAACAACCGTCGCCCGGGTGATGCCGATCAGGCCAATCCGAACGAGCCCGGCCGTGATCGTCCCGATCGCAACCAGGCCGATCGCAACCAGCCGGAGACCGATCAGCCCGCAAACGGCCGTCCGCGGCCGCCGCAGGTTGCCGATACGCCTGACAAGGTGGAGCGCGCCAAGGAACTGGCGAAGGATCCGAAGTCTGCGCAGCGCGGCGAACAGCCGACCCTGCCGGTCGAAAACGGTGCAGCGGTGCTCGACAGCGCCAAGGAAGATGCACGTCCGCGTCGTCCGGACCGCGATGGTGAGCGTCCGCGCCGCGACCGCGATCGCGATGCCCAGCAGGCGGATCGTGCACCGCCACGTTCCGACGCTGATTCCCAGTCCAACACCCGGGAGACAGCCGACCAGAGGCGCAATTTCCGCGAACTGTCCGAAGAGCGCGGCGAACGGCTCGACCGTCGTCCGCAGTTCGATCGCCCGCGTGGCTGGGATTATCGCGGCCAGGACGGCCAGGACGTCGGTCGTAACGATCGCGGCAGGGATCGTGGCCGCGTGATCATCTCGATCGACAACCAGTCGGTCGTGCGCCACGATGACAGCCGCCGCTTCTATGAAGAAGACGGTCGCCAGCCGGAATACGAGCGTCTGCGCGATGGTCGTGTACGTGAAGTGATCGAGCGCGACGACGGCACCCGGATCGTCACCGTGCGCAACCGTTACGGCGAGATCGTCCAGCGGTCGCGTATCGTGCGCGGGGGCGAGGAATATGTGCTCTACTATGCGCCGGAACTGTCGGAACAGAACCGCGGTGCAGATTATACCTGGCGCGATCCGGGTGACGATCTGCCGCCGATGCGTCTCGACGTTCCGCTCGACGACTACATTATCGACACGTCGTCGGAGCCTGACCGGAACTACTACGAGTTCCTCGAACAGCCGCCGGTCGAACAGGTCGAGCGCGTCTATTCGCTGGATGAGGTTCGCTACTCGGCCCGTATCCGCGACAAGGTTCGTCGTATCGACTTGGATACGGTCACCTTCGCAACAGGCAGTGCCGAAATTCCGATGAATCAGGCAAGCTCGCTGCGCAAGGTTGCGGATGCGATCAACCAGGTGCTGAAGAAGGACCCGGCTGAAACCTTCCTGATCGAAGGCCATACCGACGCCGTCGGCGCGGATGACGCCAACCTCGTCCTGTCCGACGAGCGTGCGGAAAGCGTTGCCCGCGTTCTGACCGACGCTTACGGCATCCCGCCGGAAAACCTGGCGACCCAGGGCTACGGCGAACGCTACCTGAAGGTTCGCACCGACGGACCGAACCAGGAAAACCGCCGCGTCACCATCCGCCGCATCACGGCGCTGGTAAAGCCGGTTGCGTCGAAATAGTACGGTTCACCAGAGTTGATCAGAGAGCGCCCGGTTTATCCGGGCGTTTTCATTTCTGCGGGAGAGAAACGACGTCCGCGATGAAATCCGCGATGGCGACCGTGTCGTCGAGATCGAAGACGGGCAGGGACGTACCCTCCACCGCATGATCGGCAGCGATGGCAACAATATGCGGATCGGTCGGAGCCAGTGGCTCGCGGCTTTTCGATTCGATCCTGCGAGCCTCAATCTTGGGCACTGGCTCGCGCTTGTAGCCCTCTATCAGCACCAGATCGCAGGGCGCGATACGATCGAGAACGTCCTGCAGACTGGGTTCCGGATCGCCGCGCAGCTCGTGCATGATGGCAAACCGGGTGCCGGAGACGATCGTCACTTCATGCGCGCCGGCCTGACGGTGCCGGAACGAGTCGGCGCCGACCTTGTCGATGTCGAAATCGTGGTGGGCGTGCTTGATCGTCGAGATCTTGTAGCCGCGGCGGGTGAACTCCGTCACCAGTCGCACGGCAAGACCAGTCTTGCCGGAGTTCTTCCAGCCTGCAATTCCAAAGACACGGGGCGGCACTGTCATCTCAGAGCCTCGGTGAAGCGCTTGGCCAAGGCCAGATCCTCCGGAGTGTTGATATTGAGAAAAGGATCGAGCATTTCGCCGCCGATGTCGAGAACTGGGAAATCCACATAGACCGTCGAATGGCGATCCAGAAATGCCCTGAGGCGACGGTTGTCGGGATCAACAAGCCATTTTTCGAGGTCGTCGGCGATCGACTTCGGCCAGAGCGCGAAAACGGGATGCGTACGACCATCCGACGTAGCGACGGCAATGGTTTCAGGGCCAGCGTCGGCTTTGAGATGTGCCACCAGATCGAGCGGCAGGAACGGACTGTCGCAGGGGACCGTCACCATATGGGACGCATCGGTGTCCTGCGCCTGCAGGTCGAAAAGACCGGCCAGGACGCCTTCGAGCGGGCCGGCCTGGCCCGGTCTCAAGTCGGGAACGAGACGTAGCCCGCGAATATTCTCTGGGGCTTCGGGCGCATTCAGAACGATCGATATCACCTGAGGCGCGAGCCGATCGACGACATGGCCGAGGATCGTCTTTCCGGCGAGCGGCAGATCAGCCTTGTTTTGCCCCATGCGGCTGGATCGGCCGCCGGCGAGAATGAGAGCCGGGAGATTGTTTAAGGCAGTTATCATCGGCCCGTTTCTCTCGTCTGCGTGGAGCCGGGCGGGGCGACGTCGGCGGCGGTCGCGACCTGCTGCTTCCTCTTTTTCTCGCGCGCGAACGTGTAGAGACCGGAGCCGATCACGATTGCCGCTCCCGCAAGCATGCTGCCGCTCGGCTCCTCGCCGAAGAACAGGATCCCGATCGCCAGAGCCCAGATCAGGCTCGTGTAGCGGAACGGCGTCACAAACGAGACCTCTCCCGTGCGCATCGCCATGATCACGGTCTGATAACCCGCAAAAACCAGGAGCGATGTCAGGACGAGAATGGAGAAGGTGCCGGCGCTCACCGGTTGCCAGCCACCCATCGGCATGATCAGGATAATGCCGAGAAGCGTGTTGGCGAAACTCGTGAAGAAGGTGATGCTGATGGTCGGGATTTCGGCGCTGATCCGCCGGGTCGTCAGGTCGCGGCAGGCGGTGAAGCATAAAGCGATGAGCGGATAGATCGCGTCCGCCGAAAAGCCTTCCGCGCCGGGGCGCAGAATGAGAAGGACGCCAACGAGCCCGACCCCGATCGCGCTCCAGCGCCGCCAGCCAACCGGTTCACGAAAAATGAGTGCTGCGCCAAGCGTGACGACCAGTGGCAGCGACTGCATGATGGAGAAAGCGGTGGCAAATTCGAGCCGGGCGAGCGCGGTGAAATACGCAAGGGTGGCGCCGAGTTCGCAAAATCCTCGCAAAAGGACGAGGGGATGGCTCAGCGTTTTCAGCGAAATCGACGCGCGAAGGTGGCGCGCGATGAAATAGACGAGGGTTGTGGTCATGACCCCGCGCACGGCAATGATCTGTGCAATGCTGAGCTCTGACGTAACGGATTTGACCAAAGCGTCGTTGAAGGTAAATGCCGCCATGGCGAACGCCATAACCAGGGCGCCGCGTGCGTTTTCGGACAGACTCATGATGTCTCCTCGGGACCGCGCCGTCTTAGCGCAGCTTCAAACGGTCCGCCAGCAGCCACATGTCCCCGTTCTTGCGAAATCGCAACTCGGACGTCCTTGAGTTAACGCTTGTTCAACCGAATTTGCAGATTGTGTGCAGCAATGTTACCCGCATGACGTGGGGGCGCTTGCTGGATAACCCGCGAATGAACAGCGGAGCCGGGGGCTACTCAACAACCCGGGGGTTCCATGTCATTCGTCGATCGTCTGCTTCAAAGACGCAAAATTGTCACCAAGGTTCTTCTCTTCGTCGTGCCACTGGTGCTTCTGATTGCAGGCGTGGGAATGGCTGGCTTCTATACGGCCGAAACGCTGAACGGTCATATGACCGTGACGCGTGCCACGATCGAAAATATCGGCGATTTCGAAGATCTCCAGTCATCGCTTCAGGCATTCACCGAGGCTCCGTCGGATCAGACCGTCGCGACCCTGCGGTCCAGTATCGCGCGTCAGGCTGACGGCGTCGGCCGGTTGCAAGGGCTGTTGCAGACCGAGGGTGACCGTAACCGGATAGCCGTTGTCCGCGAGCTTGCGGCTAAGCTCTCGGCCGACACGGACGGGCTGTGGGCGATCGAACAGATGCGCAAGCGCAATGTCGAGGAGATCAATCAGATCCTCAAAGGCGTGCGCGATGCTTCCAACGGCGTCGACAAGCAGGTCGAGATCATCCAGAAACAGTTTGACGGCAAAGAGAAATTCGCCAAGCGGCAGCTGTTTGAAGCCTACGCGTATCGATCCGTCGCGCGTCGGCTGGAAAATCTGCGCAATGCCGTGCGGGCCTCCGAAACCGACGAAGCCACCGTCAAGGGCGCGGAGCTTTACGGCCACACGCTCAAAAAGGAATTCGCGATCGTCGCTCCGATGCTGTCGTCCAACGGCAAGGCGGCCATGGCGCCGATCGAGCAGTCAGCCGATCAGCTTCTGGCCGTCATCGCCAGCGACAAGCCGGTTGCCGACAAGGCCCAAGCTTTGCGCATTGCGACAAGTGCCTTCATGAGACCGCAGGGGGAACTTGCCGCCGAAGTGACGAAGAAATCCGGTGACGCAGCCGAGCGTTTCGTCGATCTCGAAGGCGAGGTGGAAGTGCTGAAGAGCGTTCTCGACCAGATCGACCAGTCGCTCCAGATTTCGAACGCGATGCAACTGCATGCCGAGCGTTTCATGACGGTGCCGACCGATGAAGCACGTTCGCATATCATTGCCGACATCGTGGCGCTGAGGGCAACAAGCGCAAAAGTCTCCGAACTCAATTCACGCAATGCCGCCACCCGCGACTTTGGACCGACCCTTGCGACACTGCTGAGCGCGCTGGAGAAGAGCACGGCGACGACGATTGTCAACGCGGGTGAATGGACTGCGGCACGCACGAAGGCGACAGAAACGCTGACGGCGGGCATGGCCGGCCTCAAGAACTTCGTGGCTCAGGCGCAGGAGGTCGGCAAGGCAGACAGCGAGCGTTCGGCCACGGTTTCCGTGATTGCCATGGTGGCGGGCACGCTGCTTGCCATCGCCGGCGGCCTCATGCTGGTCGAGACGCTGCGCGGACCTTTGCGCCGCGTCACCGAGATCATGAAGCGTCTGGCCGATGGCGATCTCGATGTGAAGATCGAAGGCCGCGAGCGGGGCGACGAGATCGGCGACATGGTGCGCTCGGTCAGCGTGTTCCGCGATTCGGCGCTGGAGAATATCCGGCTGGAAAAAGAGGCGACGTCGGCACGGGAGCTTTCGAGCGCCGAATCGGACCGCCGCACAAGCGAACGTGCCCGGATTGCCGCCGAACAGCGTCAGGCGCTGACCGCTCTCTCGAGCGTTCTCGGCCAGCTTGCCGAAGGCGACCTGGAGCAGACCATGGATGAAAACCTGCCCGAGGATTTCGTCGAGATGGCCCGCACATACAACCGCGCTGTCGAAGAGTTGCGCGGCACGCTTGCCGACGTCCGTTCCACGGCCGACGAGATCGAAGGCGGCACGGGCAATCTTGCGGCATCCGCCGACGACCTTGCCCGGCGCACGGAGCAGCAGGCGGCGGCACTCGAGCAGAGCTCACGTGCGCTCCGCCATCTCGGCGACATCGTCCGCGCAACGGCGCAGAGCGCTCGCGAAACCTCGACGTCCGTCAACGAGACTGAAGCTTTCGCGGTGCGTTCGGGCGAGGTCGTGGCACGCGCTGTCGGCGCCATGGGCGAGATCAGCCGGTCGTCGGAGAAGATTGCAACCATCATAGGCGTCATCGACGAGATCGCCTTCCAGACCAACCTGCTTGCGCTCAATGCCGGTGTCGAAGCCGCACGCGCAGGTGAGGCGGGTCGCGGTTTTGCCGTGGTCGCGCAGGAAGTCCGCGAACTGGCGCAACGCTGCGCAGGCGCTGCCCGCGAAATCAAGGGACTGATCTCGGCAAGTTCCGCGCAGGTCACGAATGGCGTGCACCTGGTTGAGGAGACAGGTGGCGCGCTCTCGCAGATCATCGCCCATGTGACCGACGTGCGCAAACTGGTGACGCAGATCTCCGATGCTGCCGAGGAACAGTCGACGGGGATCAGCCAAGTCACCCGCGCGGTTCAGGAAGTGGAACACATCACCCAGCGGAACGCCGCGATGGTGGAAGAAAACAATGCCGAGATCCACGGCCTGCGCCAGCGGGTCGGCGTTCTCTCCGAGAAGATCGAGCGGTTCAAGACCCGCGAACCGCACGCACAGTTCGGCATGGGGAGTTATGACCGGCGCGATCAGCCGCGACGCGACGTCGCCTGAGACGATCGCTGCAGTCCCAAAATGAAAAGAGCCGGCTCATGCCGGCTCTTTTCACATCTGAGCTTTGCTTCGTTTACATCACCCGCCGGTGACGCTCATGTGGCGCGAGACGGCGGGGCGGTTGTTGCGGTCGATGATGAAGTCGTGGCCTTTCGGCTTGCGCGAAATCGCCTCGTCGATCGCCGCCGAGAGAACGGCCGGATCGTCGGATGCGCGCAATGCGGCACGAAGATCGGCGGCGTCGTTCTGGCCGAGGCACATGTAGAGTGTGCCGGTGCAAGTCAGTCGCACGCGGTTGCAGCCCTCGCAGAAGTTATGCGTCATCGGCGTGATGAAGCCGACGCGGCCACCGGTTTCCGCGACCTCGACATAGCGGGCAGGGCCACCGGTCTTGTAGGGGATGTCGGTGAACGTGAACTGCTGCTCGAGATCGGCGCGCAGCTTCGACAGCGGCAGATAGCGGTCCGTGCGGTCTTCCTCGATCTCGCCCATCGGCATGGTCTCGATCACGGTCAGGTCCATACCGCGGCCATGTGCGAAGCGCAGCATGTCGGCAATCTCGAATTCGTTGAAATCCTTGAGCGCGACCGCATTCAGCTTGATCTTCAAGCCCGCCTTCTGCGCCGCATCGATGCCTTCCATGACCTTGGAGAAGTCACCCCAGCGTGTGATGGTCTTGAACTTGTCGGGATCGAGCGTATCGAGCGAGACGTTGATGCGACGCACGCCGCAATCGTAGAGTTCCTGTGCATGGCGGGCGAGCTGGGAGCCGTTCGTCGTCAGCGTCAGCTCGTCGAGATTGCCCTCTTCGATGTGGCGACCGATCGAGCGGACCAGATACATGATGTTCTTGCGCACCAAAGGTTCGCCGCCGGTTAGCCGAAGCTTGCGGACGCCCTTTGCGACGAAGGCCGAACAGAGCCTGTCGAGCTCTTCCAGCGTCAGCAGGTCCTTTTTCGGCAGGAACGTCATGTTTTCAGCCATGCAATAGGTACAGCGAAAGTCGCAGCGATCCGTGACCGAGACACGCAGATAGGTCACCGCGCGACCAAACTTGTCGATCATCGGTGCGTTGGTCGCGGCAGGGCCGGCAGTCAGTGGCGGTATGACAAATGAATTCACGGGTAAATACTCCTGACGCCAGAACTTGGGTCCGATCCGGGGCAACGTCAAGGTTTGTACTCCTTAACGTGATGATGGACCGTTCACGGCGAACGGGCTTGCGAGGCATGAGCGAAGTCCATAATCGTGAGACATTCAAATTGGAAGAGAAACATGACTGACGTTCCCAACGACAGCTGGCCGACGGAATTGCGGGTTTCGCCGGACAAGAGAACACTGACCGTGCACTTTGAAGACGGTGCGTCTTACGCCCTGTCCGCCGAGATGATGCGCGTGCTCTCGCCTTCCGCAGAAGTTCAGGGCCACAGCCCGGACCAGAAGGTGACGGTACCGGGAAAGCGCCTTGTGGGCATACGCAACGTGGTCGCGACCGGCAATTATGCGGTCCGCATCGCGTTCGACGACGGCCATGACAGCGGTATCTTTACCTGGCGCTATCTGCGCGAGCTAGGGACCGAGGGCGACGCGCTTTTCCAGGGTTACGAAAATGATCTGGCGGCCAAGGGACTGAGCCGCGATAGTGTCACGCAGACGCGCTAAAGCGATTTCGAAAACAAAGGGGATTGTCGGGGTGGCAGCGGAATCAAATGCGGGCGATCTGGTTCAGGTCGTCGCGCTTCTCGGGGCAGCGGTTATTGCGGCACCCCTCTTCAAGAAGATCGGTCTCGGATCCGTGCTCGGCTATCTCGCCGCCGGTTTGGCGATCGGGCCTTTTGGACTGAAGCTTGTCTCGGATCCGCAGGCGATCCTGCACATTGCCGAACTCGGCGTCGTCATGTTCCTGTTCGTCATCGGCCTGGAAATGCAGCCATCGCGGCTTTGGAGCATGCGAAAGGATATTTTCGGGCTTGGCGCACTTCAGGTGTGCGCCTGTATTGTTTTGCTGATGGCTGTCGGGATCGGCTTCGGTTATCCGGCGCCTGTCGCCTTCGTCGCCGGCACCGGCTTCGTCCTGACCTCGACGGCAATCGTCATGCAGATGCTTCAGGAGCGCAACCATCTGCACACGCCGAAGGGCCAGCATATCGTTGCGATCCTGTTGTTTGAGGATCTCGCCATCGTGCCGCTGCTGGCTATCGTCGCCCTCTTGGCGGCGCAGGGCGAGGCCGTATCCTTGACCGAGCGGCTGCAATCGGTCGGCATCGGGTTTGCAGCGCTTGCCGCACTCGTTCTTGCCGGGCGATACCTGCTTAACCCGTTCTTCCGGCTGCTTGCCAACTCCGGCGCCCGGGAGGTGATGACCGCTGCGGCTCTTCTCGTCGTGCTCGGATCGGCGCTGCTGATGCAGTTTGCGGGATTGTCGATGGCGATGGGCGCGTTTCTTGCGGGCGTTCTCCTGTCCGAATCATCCTTCCGGCATCAGCTCGAGGCCGATATCGAACCGTTTCGCGGCATCCTGCTGGGTCTGTTCTTTCTCGGCGTCGGCATGGCGGTCGATCTGTCGGTGATTGCCGCCAACTGGCAGCACGTTCTCCTTGCCGTGATCGCCTACATGATCGTCAAGGGACTGGTGATCTATGGGGTCGCGAGGCTGCTCGGCACGTCCCACGCCGAAGGTCTCGGCCGTGCGATCCTGATGGCGCAGGGCGGCGAATTTGCGTTCGTGCTCTACGCGGCGGCCGCCTCCGTCGGCATCTTGGATTCCGATACGAATGCCGTGCTGACGGCGACGATCGTTATCTCGATGGCGGTGACGCCGCTGGTCGTTGCGATCTACGTGCGCACCGCGCCGAAGCCGGAAGTGGATACGAGCGGTCTGGCCGAGCCAGAGAATATCGAAAATACGGTGCTGTTGATCGGCTTCGGGCGTTTTGGACAGATCGTCAGCCAGCCGGTTCTGGCGCGAGGCTATACGCTGTCGATCATCGACAGCAATGCGGAGTTTATCCGCGACATCGGCGATTTCGGCTTCAAGGTCTATTACGGCGACGGTGTCCGACCCGAGATCCTGCATGCAGCCGGTGCGGCGACGGCAAGGGCGATCCTGATCTGTGTGGACGACAAGGAAGCGGCGCTGAAGATCGCCGAGATCGTCAAGGAAGAGTTCCCGCTCGTTCCGGTTCTCGCCCGCGCCTATGACCGCGGTCATGCGATCGATCTTCTGAAGGCCGGCGTCGATTACCAGATCCGCGAAACCTACGATTCGGCGCTGAGCTTCGGAGGCGAGGTTCTGCGCGCTCTGGGTGAGGCCGACGAGACGGCGCTTCAGATGGTCGAGGAATTCCGCGAGATCGATCGCGAACGGTTTGCGCTGGAACAGGTCGGCGGCATTTATGCCGGCCGGTCGCTGATCAAGGGCAATGCGCAACCCGCAGACATCATCGCCGCAAAAACGGCGCGCGAACGGGAACGACGGGCGGCCGCACAGGACGCGGCGCAAGGGGCAGCAAGATGACAATCATCACAACGGTCGACGAACTGAAGGCGATCTATGGCGACAGCAGCGAGGCATCGCTTGCCAAGGTGACCCGCTTCCTGACGGCTGAATATCGGCAGATGATCGAGGCGTCACCGTTCGTGGCGCTGGCAACCGTCGGGCCGGAAGGGATCGACTGCTCGCCGCGCGGCGATCTCGGCGGGGTGGTGCGGATCGAGGACGAGCGGACGCTGGCGCTTCCGGACTGGCGTGGCAACAACCGCATCGATTCGCTGATCAACATCGTTCGAGATCCGCGGGTCGCCCTGATGTTTCTCGTGCCGGGCTCGACGATGACGATGCGGATCAATGGTCGCGCGGTGGTGTCGGTGGAACCCGGACTGCTTCAAAGCTTCGAGATGGACGGCAAGCACCCGCGCAGCGTGACGGTGATTGCTATCGACGAGGTCTATTTCCAATGCGCGCGGGCGCTGATGCGGTCGGAACTGTGGAACCCAGCTCGGTTTGTTGATCCGAGGACCCTTCCGACGCCCGGCACCTTGCTGAAGGCGGCAAAGGCCGACTTCGACAAGGAGACCTATGACCGCGACTGGGCGGACCGTGCCGCCAAGACGATGTGGTGAGAGCAGGCGATCACTTCTTGTAGATCAGCCAGCTCTTGCTGACGTAATCCTTGGTCATGCTGTCTTCGTAGAACACGGTCCGGTTTCGTCCGGAGTTCTTGGCATGATAGAGCGCCGTGTCTGCGCGGGCGTAGAGATCGCCCGGATCGGCTGCCTGCGAGGCCATCGAGTATCCAAGCGAGATGGTGACTGGCCCATAGTTGATGCCCGAGCGGGAATTGCGGAAGGCGCGCGTTTCGAGAGCACGACGCACCCGCTCGCAGATGATCATGACCTCGTCGGGCGTGTTGCCCTGAACGATGATCGCAAACTCCTCGCCGCCTGTGCGTGCGACGAAGACTTCCTTGCGGACGTTCGAACGGATGACCGAGGCGACGGTCGACAGGATCTTGTCGCCGACCGGATGGCCGTAGCTGTCGTTGATCTTCTTGAAATTGTCGATGTCGGCAAGGACCAGCGCCGTCACGGGCAGGCTTGGCGCATGGTCGAAGATCGTTGCCAGGCGCTCGTCGAAGGCGCGTCGGTTGGAAAGCCGCGTCAGGGAATCGGTATTGGCGATCCGCTTGTACTCGTCGAGTTCGCGGCGAACCTGATCCATTTCCTGCGAGCGTTGCTCCATGTCGCCGGCGGTCTTTTCGCCCTGCGCGATCTTGTCACCGGTGGCATCGTTGAGGAGGCTGACGGCGTTGCGGATCAGCTCGCTCGAAAAGCTGCTTTTGGCATTGATACGGACGGCGGTCTCGCCAAGAAGACGGCTGTAGCTTTCGAGCGACGCCTGTTCCTGACGCAACAGCTTCAAGACAGAGTCCAGCTCCGTCAAGATGCGGTCATGCGCCTTCTCGATGACATCGACCTGACCCGTTCCCAGGTGCCGGGCAGAAAGGTCGTCGAGTTCCTCTTGCGTCGCGCGTGAGCCCAGCGCCGCAAGATCCTGTGCCAGCTCGGGGTTGGAGCCGATGTAAGCTTCATAGAATAGCTGATAATTACGCGGTATCGAAGCGACCCCCATCGCCCGAATTGCGTATATGACTTGACTGATCAAATCACTGGATTGCGCCTTCGGCGCCACACCCGTCGTCATCGACGACCCCCACTAGACCTCATCCACTGTGTGGATAAATTTATATGTGACGAATATTGGAAAACAATTAAGAGCAGTTTGTATTTGCGCAATTTTGTACGGGTTATTTTAATTATGATTCTATGTTATATTGCGTGAAAGTGCAAATCTTGGCTGAGCTTGCGATACGCGCCAAACATATGTTTCGGTCTAGCTCATTCCGGATGTAATCTTGACGACGGGGCCTATCGGTTGACCGACCCCGTCATCGCTATTGCGACCGATTTACTTGGGGCCGATCATGTTTTCCGGACGGACATACTGATCGAACTCCTCGTTCGTCAGATAGCCACCGCCAACGGCTTCCTCACGCAGCGTGGTGCCATTCTTGTGCGCGGTCTTGGCGATCTTGGCGCAGGTGTCGTAGCCGAGCCTGGAATTCAGTGCGGTGACCAGCATCAGGGAGTTTTCGACGCCCTTGCGGATATTGTCTTCACGCGCTTCGATGCCGACGACACAGTTGTCGGTAAAGGAAACGGCAGCATCACCGAGCAGCTGAACCGACTGAAGGAAGTTGTAGGCCATCATCGGATTGTAGACGTTCAGCTCGAAATGCCCCTGGCTGCCGGCGAAGGTGAGGGCAGCATGGTTGCCGAAGATGTGGGCGCAGACCTGTGTGAGCGCTTCCGACTGCGTGGGGTTGACCTTGCCCGGCATGATCGACGAGCCCGGCTCGTTTTCCGGCAGCGACAGTTCGCCAAGGCCGGCACGCGGACCGGAGCCGAGGAAGCGGATGTCGTTGGCGATCTTGAACAGGGCGGCTGCTGCCGCATTGATCGCGCCGTGCGAAAACACCATCGAGTCGTGTGAGGCGAGCGCCTCGAACTTGTTCGGCGCCGTCACGAAGGGGAGGCCGGTGATCTTCGAGATTTCGTCGGCGACCTTTTCGGCAAAGCCGACCGGGGCGTTGAGGCCTGTGCCGACGGCAGTGCCGCCCTGAGCAAGCTTGGAGAGCGCCGGAAGCGTCAGCTCGATATTGGCGATCGCGGAGGCGACCTGCGCGGCATAGCCGGAAAATTCCTGGCCGAGCGTCAACGGCGTCGCGTCCTGCGTGTGGGTGCGGCCGATCTTGATGATGTGGGCGAAAGCCTTCACCTTGGCTTCCAGCGCCTCATGCAGGTGCTTGAGCGCCGGCAGGAGATGGCGGACGATGGTTTCGACGCAGGCAATGTGCATGGCCGTCGGATACGTATCGTTCGACGACTGGCTCATGTTGACATGGTCGTTCGGGTGCACAGGCTTCTTGGAGCCCATGACGCCACCGAGGACTTCGATCGCCCGGTTGGAGATCACTTCGTTGGCGTTCATGTTCGACTGCGTGCCGGAACCGGTCTGCCAGACCACAAGCGGAAAATGATCGTTGAGTTTGCCGTCGATCACTTCCTGGGCAGCGTCGACGATCGCCTTGCCGACGGTCTGGTCAAGGCCTGCCAGTTCCATATTCGCAACGGCTGCGGCCTGCTTGACGATGCCGAGCGCACGGACCACGGCCAGCGGCTGCTTTTCCCAGCCGATCTTGAAGTTTCCGAGCGAACGTTGCGCCTGAGCGCCCCAGTAGCGGTCTGCGGCCACGTCGATCGGGCCAAAAGTATCGGTTTCGGTGCGCGTTGTGGTCATCGTGTCGCCTCTGTCTCCCATGCCCGCGAACGCGGGCGAACTATCGCGTGCCGGGCACGAAACCGGCGCCGGCATTACTATACCATTACCGGGTGACTTCAAGCGCAGCCGGGGTCGATTTGTGACCGTGTCCGCGTGCCATTTCGGTCACGCCGGGTGGAATTGTGCCCGATGGAACAATGGTCGGCCAAATAAACTAGGTTACCCATTGGTGAAAATTTAACGAATAATTTCTTAATCTTCGCCGGCGTTCGCGTATGCTTTGCCACTCAGATCCGGCTTTGTGTGCGCTCGGGCGTTTCTTTCCACAGGCCACGCGATCGGATAGATGGCGGGCTGCATGAATTGATCCCGCAGATTTGCAAGCGGGTGGAAATGACGGGGACAAAATTGCCGCAAGATACCAAAAAGACTTCGCTCGCTCTGGCTTTGGTTTCCGGAATTTCGGCCTTTGCCGTCCTGGCCGGCCCCGCCAACGCCCTGACCCTGATGGATTTCCTGAAAGGCGGCCCTGGCAAGAGCCGCGCCGCCGACAACGGCGTTCCGGGTGTGACGACTGTTGCTCCCACCGAAAAGGCGCTGGCCGATCCCGAGCCGCTGCCGAAGGTGTCCGGACCCCGCTACTATACGTATAAAGCCGATGCCAGCCGGGCCGTGACGACCGCAGGCTTTGCCGCGGCCTCAGCGACCGATGCGACCCGCCTGATCGCGCAGGCAAAGGTATCGGCCCCGTCTGCGATCGCGTCCGCACTCGAAGACTATTACAGCAAGAACGCAGCTCCGCTCTGGGTCTCCGGCGGCGATGTCAACGACCATGCGCGGGCGCTGATCAGCGTGCTGGAAAAGGCCGCCGACTTCGGTCTCGATCCCGCCGACTACGCGTTGAAGGTTCCGAACCTGACGACCGCCAGCGTCGCGCCTGCCGAAGCGCCGGTTGCGTCGGCTGAAGCCGAGGCCACTGTCGACCCCGCAGCGGCGCCGGAAGCGGCAACCGCCACACCCGTCGCTGCCACGCCGGACACAGCTACCACCACGGCTGAAACGCCTGCCGTAGCATCACCTGCCGCCGGTCCGGCCGAGGGTCACGACCGCGATCTGATGCAGTTCGAGCTTGCTCTGTCTGCCAAGGCATTGATGTTTGCGCAGGATATGACGCGCGGGCGCATCGATCCGAACAAGATCTCCGGATTCCACGACTTCAAGCTGAAGACCGTCGATCTGAATGGCGTCATGGCTTTCCTGGCGACAGGTCAGGAACCCGGCGCCTATCTTGCAGGCCTTGCTCCGCAGGATCGGCATTTCACGGCTTTGAAAGCCGAGCTTGTCAGGCTGCGTGCTGAAGCTGCGAGTGAAGCGACCGCCGTGAAGCTCCCGGACAATCTGCTCCTGAAGCCGGGCAACAGCAGCCCTGATCTGTCAGCTGTTGTGGCGGCGATCCAGCATTCGGGGTCCGATGCGCTGAAGACCAAGCACGAAGCGACGCTTGCGAGCTACCAGCAGACGCCGGAATACACGCCCGAGCTGGTCGATCTGGTCAAGACGTTCCAGAGCGAAGCAGGCCTGAAGGCCGATGGCGTCATCGGTGCGGCGACCGTTCGCAAGATGGTCGGCCATACGTCGCAGGACAAGATCGAAAAGCTTGTGGTCGCCATGGAACAGGCGCGCTGGCTGCCGAGCGATCTCGGTCAGCGCTACGTGTTCATCAACCAGCCTGCATTCCGCGTTTACTACAACGAGAACGGCGCCGAGCAGTTCTCGATGCGCACAGTTGTGGGATCGAAGGCGCATCAGACGTTCTTCTTCCAAGACGAGATCGAGACTGTCGAGTTCAACCCATACTGGGGCGTGCCGCAGTCGATCATCGTCAACGAGATGCTGCCGAAGCTTCGCGCGGACCCGTCCTATCTCGATCGTCTCGGCTATGAAGTCGCGGTCAATGGCAAGGCTGTGCCGTCGCGCAGCGTCAACTGGTACACTTCGACCCAGAACGTCTCGGTTCGTCAGCCTCCGTCGAGCGACAATGCTCTCGGCGACCTGAAGATCCTGTTTCCGAACGCCCATGCGATCTACATGCATGACACGCCTTCGAAGAGCTTCTTCCAGCGTGACATGCGTGCGCTCAGCCATGGCTGCGTGAGACTTGCAGAGCCGCGCAAGATGGCTGCGGCCGTCCTCGGCATTTCCGAGCAGGAGGTCGATGCTCGGATCGCCGGTGGTGAAAACGTTGCGGCCAAGGTGACCGCAAAGATCCCGGTCTACGTTTCCTACTTTACCGCATGGCCGAACAAGGACGGAAAGGTCGAGTATTTCGACGACGTCTACGATCGCGACGCGGCCGTGAGAAAGGCATTCGAGGCAACCACGAAGGCACGTTCGGCTTAAAGCTGAAAATCTTGACGTCCAATTGGAAACGGCGGCCTTCGAGCCGCCGTTTTCGTTCGTATCGACTTCAGATCATCTGCCGGATGACCTGGACGGTCAGATCGTCGAAGTGATCAATGACGATGTCAGCGTTGAGGTCCACGACCGGGACGTCGGAATAGCCGAAGCTGACGGCGATCGAACCAATCCTTGCATTTTGCGCGGCGAGGATGTCGTTGATGCTGTCGCCGATCATGATGCTGCATGCCGGGTCGGCGCCTGCCTTCTCGATCGTGCCGAGAATATGCCCGGCATCGGGTTTGCGGACCGCAAACGTGTCTCCGCCGGTGATGACGTCGAAACGCGAGGCAAGGCCAAGGCCCTGCATCAGCGGCAGCGCCAGTTCTTCCAGCTTGTTGGTGCAGACGGCAAGCCGGACACCTGCACATGCGAGGCGATCAAGACAGTCGATGACACCGGGATAGACCTTGCTCTTGCCCGGCATATTCGCCTTGTAATGCGCCATGAAGCGATCGAAAAGCCGCGCGGCCAGTTCGTCGTCGAGCGGCGTCTTGCGCAGGTGGAAGGCGCGGGCGATCATCATCCGCACGCCCTGGCCGACGAGATGGGTGATGTCCTCATAGGCGACAGGCTGCAGATCGGCCGCGGCAATCGTGTGATTGAGGCTATCGATGAGATCGGGCGCGGTATCAACGAGGGTACCATCCAGATCGAAGATGACGAGGGGAGTTTTCACGGGTGCCTCTTGGTTTCGATGAATGCCGGCTGGAATATCAACACAGAAAAAAGCAAGGCAGCGACTAACACGGAACCGGCGACGCCGCAAAACCTCAGCAAGCCTGTGTGCAAGACGTTAGGCTCTTTCGTTTGTCAAAAGAGCCGTGTAAACAGCGACCGCAGGAACATTCTGGAGCTTTTGGCGGATGGACGCCCGAGAACTGAAGGTCAAGGCGGCTGAGGCTGCGCTGGGATATGTCGAAGACGGAATGCGTCTTGGCATCGGCACAGGCTCGACTGCCGAAGAGTTCGTTCGTCTCCTGGCCGAAAAGGTGCATGGCGGCTTGAAGGTTCTCGGCGTGCCGACCTCGGAGCGGACCGCCCGCCTTTGCGTCGAACTCGGCGTTCCCCTCAAATCGCTCGACGAACTGCCGGAGCTCGATCTGACGATTGACGGTACCGACGAGGTGGACGGGAACCTGACCCTGATCAAGGGCGGCGGCGGGGCTTTGCTGCGTGAAAAGATCGTTGCGGCGGCGTCTGCTCAGGTGATCGTGATTGCCGACGAAAGCAAGGTCGTGGAAACCCTCGGCGCGTTTCCGCTGCCGATCGAGATCAATCCGTTCGGGATGGCCTCGACACGCATTGCCATCGAAAAGGCTGCCTCCAGGCTTGGTCTTTCCGGCGAACTGAAGCTGCGCCGCGGTGGCGAAGATGTGTTTCGCACCGACGGCGGGCACTATATTCTTGACGCATCTTTTGGCCGCATTCCTGATGCAGAGGCCTTGTCAGCTCAACTTCATCTCATTCCCGGCGTCGTCGAGCACGGGCTGTTCATTCACATCGCGTCCTTTGCGATCATCGCCGGCGAGGCTGGTGCGCGGACGTTGAAGGCGAAATAACCTTAGGAGCAATCAACCCATGATCAAATTCGCGGTTCTTGGCCGTGCTGCCGCCCTCGCAATTGTGATGTCCGGCGCCGTTTCCGTTTCTGCTCAGGCCCAGGAAATTCCTGAGGCCCATATGGCGGCTGCGCGCGATGCTATCGCTTCGCTCAACGTCACCGATCGGTTCGACAACATTCTGCCCAACATGGCCGAAGCGTTGAAGGGTCAGTTTATCCAGTCTTCGCCGAACTTCCAGGAACAGATCAACGCCATCGTCGACGAAGAGGCGCTGGCGCTTGCTCCGCGTCGTGCGGATCTCGAAAAGGAAGCCGCGACGATCTACGCCAAAAGCTTTTCCGTCGATGAGCTGAAGACGATCTCGACCTTCTTCACGACCGAAGCCGGCAAGAAGCTTTTGAACAACCAGCCGCTGGTTGCCCGCGAACTCGGACGTGCGGCTGAAATCTGGGCCAACGGCATTTCGCGCGACCTCAACACCCAGGCGACCGCCAAGCTGCGCGGCGTTATCGATGCCAACCCGATCAAGGCACCTGTCGTTGATACGCCGGCACCTGCGGCGGCTGGCGCCAAGCCGGCTCCGACGCCTGCTGCCAAGCCCTGATCGACTGATTCAAAAGACTTCTGAAAAGCCCGGAGAAATCCGGGCTTTTGTTTATGGCGGCTGCAGCATTATATGTGGCTGGCACCTATCTATGCCCCAAGCATCCCACCCATGTTCTTTCTTCAGGAGCCTGCCATGACCGCCTATGACTATGACCTGTTCGTGATCGGTGCAGGCTCCGGTGGCGTCAGGGCAGGGCGCGTTGCCGCGTCGCTCGGCAAGACGGTTGCCGTGGCCGAGGAATATCGGTTCGGCGGCACCTGCGTCATCCGCGGCTGCGTGCCGAAGAAGCTGCTTGTCTACGCGTCGCAGTTCTCGGAGCATTTCGAAGATGCTGTCGGCTTTGGCTGGACGGTCGGCGAAACCAGCTTCGACTGGAAAAAGCTGATCGCGGCCAAGGATGCCGAGATCGCGAGGCTCGAGGCGATCTACAAGCGCAACCTCTCCAATAGCGGCGCCGAGGCGATCGAAGATCGGGCCGAGCTTGTCGATGCCCATACGGTGCGCCTGGTGAAATCCGGAAGAACCGTGACGGCGGACAAGATCGTGATTGCCACGGGCGGCACACCCAACCCGCATGTGGCCCTTCCCGGCTATGAGCTCTGCATCTCGTCCAACGAGGCTTTCGATCTGCCGGAACTGCCGAAATCGATCCTGATCGCCGGCGGCGGTTATATCGCGGTGGAATTCGCCAACATCTTTCATGGCCTCGGCGTCGAGGTGACGCTGATCTATCGCGGCCAGGAGATCCTGTCGCGGTTCGACCAGGACATGCGCCACGGACTCCGCAAGGCGATGGAAGACAAGGGGATGCGGGTCATCCTGACAGACGTGATCGCCGAAGTGACGAAATCTCCGGCCGGTCATCTCATCGCGTCGACCATGGGCGGCGAAACGCTTGCCGTTGATACGGTGATGCTGGCGCTCGGTCGTGATCCGAACACCGATGGATTGGGGCTTGAGGCTGCCGGTGTCGAGGTGGACGAGCTCGGAGCCATCGTCGTCGACGAGTATTCGCGCTCCAATATCGAAAACATCTATGCGCTCGGCGATGTCACCAACCGGGTACAGCTGACGCCGGTCGCGATCCATGAGGCGATGTGCTTTATCGAGACCGCGTTCAGGAACAATCCGACCAAGCCGGATCACGAGCTGATTGCGACGGCGGTGTTCTCGCAGCCGGAGATCGGCACGGTCGGTCTTTCGGAAGAGGAAGCGGCCAAGCGCTATGCCGAGCTCGAAGTCTACCGCGCGGAATTCCGGCCGATGAAGGCAACGCTCTCCGGCCGGCAGGAAAAGACGATCATGAAGCTGATCGTCGATGCCGAGAGCCGCAAGGTGATCGGATCCCACATCCTCGGCCACGAAGCCGGAGAAATGGCGCAGCTGATCGGCATCTGCCTCAAGGCCGGCGTGACGAAGGACGATTTCGACCGCACAATGGCGGTGCATCCGACGGCTTCGGAGGAACTGGTGACCATGTACACGCCGAGCTACCGCATCAGGAATGGCGAGCGGGTCTGAGATCTGTTTGGACAAGAACGAATATAATTTAGCAATGTAAGATGTTTCGGCGTCGTTTGTTGCACTGGTGGAAGCCCTGGCGGGCGCTTATCTACCCGCTATGCAAACGAGGCCGTTCGGTCTATAAGCCCCGCAAAATTTGAAGCTTTGCCCGGCGGGGGAGCCGGGGTGGAAACAGGTGAGTATCATGGCGCAGAACTGGACCCCGAGCACGTGGCGGAACAAGCCGATCCAGCAGGTTCCGGACTATCCGAACATGGCTGCATTGGAAGCAACCGAGGCACAGCTTTCCACATTCCCGCCGCTCGTGTTTGCGGGTGAGGCTCGCCGCCTGAAATCCCAGCTTGCCAAGGTGGCGGAAGGTGATGCCTTCCTTCTGCAGGGCGGCGACTGCGCCGAAAGCTTTGCCGAGCATGGCGCCGACAACATCCGCGACTTCTTCCGCTCGTTCCTGCAGATGGCCGTCGTGCTGACCTACGGTGCGCAGCTTCCTGTCGTGAAGGTCGGCCGGATCGCCGGCCAGTTCGCCAAGCCGCGCTCGTCCAATATCGAGAAGCAGGGCGATGTCGAGCTGCCGTCATACCGCGGCGATATCATCAACGGCATCGATTTCACCGAAGCCTCACGCATTCCGAACCCGGAGCGCCAGCTGGATGCCTATCGCCAGTCGGCGGCAACGCTGAACCTTCTGCGTGCCTTCGCGATGGGTGGCTATGCCAACCTCGAAAACGTCCACAAGTGGATGCTGGGCTTCGTGAAGGACAGTCCGCAGGGCGAGCGTTACCGCATGCTGGCCGGCCGGATCAGCGAGACAATGGAGTTCATGCGGGCGATCGGCATCACGGCCGACAATCAGCCGAGCCTGCGCGAAACAGATTTCTTCACCAGCCATGAAGCCCTGCTTCTCGGCTATGAGGAAGCTTTCACGCGCGTCGATTCGACATCGGGCGACTGGTACGCGACGTCGGGCCACATGCTGTGGATCGGCGACCGCACGCGCCAGCTCGACCATGCGCATGTGGAATACTTCCGCGGCATCAAGAACCCGATCGGCCTCAAATGCGGTCCGTCGCTGCAGCCGGACAATCTGATCCAGCTGATCGACGCGCTGAACCCGGCAAACGAGCCGGGCCGGTTGACGCTGATTGCGCGTTTCGGTCACGACAAGGTTGCCGATGGCCTGCCGAAGCTGATCCGTGCCGTCGAGCGCGAAGGTCGCAAGGTCGTCTGGTCCTGCGATCCGATGCATGGCAACACGATCACGCTCAACAACTACAAGACCCGTCCTTTCGAGCGGATCCTGTCGGAAGTGGAAAGCTTCTTCCAGATCCACCGGTCGGAAGGGACCCATCCGGGCGGCATCCATATCGAGATGACCGGCAAGGATGTGACCGAATGCACCGGAGGCGCCCGTGCGGTGTCGGCCGGCGACCTGCAGGACCGCTACCACACGCACTGCGATCCGCGCCTCAATGCCGACCAGGCGCTGGAACTGGCGTTCCTCCTGGCCGAGCGCATGAAGAGCGGTCGCGACGAGAAGCGAATGGTCGTCAACGGCTGAACCCCGGTTCGACGCAACGCAAAAGGACGGCGTGAAAACGCCGGCCTTTTGCGTTTCAACGGTCGCCTACTGGACGAGAACGGGGTTGCGGCAGGACGCGCCACCGACCTGGACATCCGCTTCACCAACGCGCACGCCGAGGGTCAGCAGGACGTTGTAGAGGACGGTGTCGACCGGGCTCATGGCCGCACCGAGCGTGGCACCGACGGCAGCGATAATGGGTTGCGGCAGTCCAAGCCCAAGGCCGAGAAGGTCTACCCGCACAACGAGCTTGGAAAGCAGGCTCGTCGTCAGCGACTCAAGCACGTTCTTGACCGACGTCGACTTTACCCTGTTCGCGCTGATATCCGCCGGCGAGAACGTCAATCGCTCTGTCTTGAGATTGGTCGAGGTGGTTTCCGCCATGGCGGAGACCTTGAGAAGAAGGGTCGAGATGATGTCGGCTCGCGTGACACGCGGATCTTTGCCGAAGTTCGTGAATGCAGTCGTATCGACGTCGCCCAATGCGATCGACGCGATGCCCGGGACGGCGTCGACATCGACGCTGGCGCTGTTGGCCGCGCCCGTACAGGTGATGCCGGCAAGCCGTCCTTCGGCATAGGCAACTTCCAGGTAGAGGGGGACGCGGACCTTGAGCCCGAGGATCGCCTGAAGGCCATCAACCACGACCTCGACCGCCACGCGTGTCTGAGCGGTGCGGACGATCGTGCCCGGCGCGCCGACTGCGAGGTAGGACGACCCGACCGGCGGCTCCCCGATCGCAACGGTCACCTTGGACGAGGCGACACCGGGAATGGATGTCCCAAGGTCGACAGAGAGCTGCTTGCCGCCGCTGGCAGCGGTTGCGGCCGCCGACAGCAGATCGAAGACGCTGGTGTTGACAGATAGTCCACTCGATTGGCCGATCAGCTTTTGAGATACGGGTCCCAGCTTCAGAGTATCCTCGAGCTTGACCATGACCTTCGTCTTGTTGAGCGTCTTTTCGAGATTGGAGAGGACCGTCGAGACCGAGGGGGTAAGTCCGGTCGTCTTGCCGAGGGCTCGGACAAACTTGCCATAGTTGATGTCGGTTGTGAGAACATCCGCGTAAGTCCCTGACTGGAGACCAAGATCAAGAGCAAGTTGGTCGATCGTCTTCAAGGCATTGACCTGGGCATCGGCGAGGGCCCGATAATCCATCGCCTTCAGGGAAATCGTCGTTCCGAGCATCTGGCCAAGCAGGGCATTGAGGACACCCTCGTTGACGCTTGCCAAACGACTGCCGATCGAGAAGGACGCAAGCTTATCCGTTGCTGCTGTGCCGGATGCGGCAAGTGCCGGCGGGGTGGTGAGACTTGCCCCGAACATCAGGTTGCTCTTGCTGCGGAGCGTCAAGCGGACCGCATCGGGCGGTGTTGCGCCGGCGACAAAACGGTTCGCGGCAGGCTGCGCGGGATCGGGTACATAGCGGCCCCTGGTGATCTCGGCATAGCTGCCATAGGCTTCGAGCGCCGTCTTGGGGTTGAATGGGACAACCCCCTTGGTCGTCAGCAGGCCGCCGGCGCTGACGACGCCAATGCTTTGACCGTTCATCGCGAAAAAGTCGAAAGCGGATTTTTCCGCAGTCGAAATGTTGGCCGCCGCTGCAATCGCGGCAAGGTCGGCGCTTGCCTGCAACTGCCGCTGCTGCAGCGTCAGGCTGCCATAGTCGACGCCGAGAGCCAGCGCTCCGATGGCAAGCGGCATGGCAAGTGCAGCAGTAATGGCAATGTTGCCGGCCCGGTCACCGGCGATAGTCTGACGACGCTTCAGGCGGAAAATCATCTCAAATGCCTCCGATCCGCATGGTCGAATAGCGCCTTATGTGCTTGTCCGGCATGGCGTAGCTGTAGAGACTGAAAATCGGCAGGGTACTTGCGTCGTATTCGATCGATACGGTGAACTGGTTGGGGTTGCTCGGGTCGCTTTGCACCTTCGTCGTGAAGTTCTTCTTGTCGAGAAGCGCATAGTCCATCGTCGACTTGGTGAGATACTCCTGCACCAGCTTCTGGCGTTCGCTGGCATCGAGGCCGGCAACAGCCGTGCGTGCCGCATCCGCGGCAATCTGCTGCACGGCGTGGGCCGCAGCGAGGTAGACGCCATAGCCGATCAGGCTGAAGAGCATCAGAAGCAGGACCGGCGCGATGATCGCGAATTCGACGGCGGAACTGCCCGAACGGCATCGCAGCAAGGACCGGATTCTCATCACCAACTCCCATTGTATGAGTATATTCGAATATAATGTTATGCGGTTATAAAGAATCCATGAATCGCGTCCGTCAGTTTTTAATGATGTGTTTTTAGAGTTCCGAAGGCTTATCTCGCGTGACTTGCCACCTTGTGTTCAGGCGTCGTAACCTCACGCTGGCAGCAAATCGCCGGGAGAGGATGCAATGCGCAGTTCGGTCGAAATCTATAATATCCGGACGCGACAGAGCCGGATTGTCTGGCAGACGAGCGCGCTTTTCGAAGCGCCGAACTGGGCGCCGGACGGACGTTTCCTCATGCTCAACAGCGACGGGCTGATCTATCGGCTGCCCGTGGCCGGCGACACGCCTCCGATCATCGTTGACACCGAGTTCGCGGTTGCCTGCAACAACGACCATGGCATCTCGCCCGACGGCACGCTGATTGCGATTTCCGATAAGGTCGAATTCGGCAAGTCCGCGATCTATGTGCTTGCCGCGACCAGGGGCAAGCCAAGGTTGGTAACACCGAAGCTTCCCTCCTACTGGCACGGCTGGTCTCCGGACGGACAGCGCTTCGCCTATTGCGGCATCCGCGACGACGTTTTCGATATCTATACGATTGCGGTCGAAGGCGGCGAGGAGATGCGGCTCACCCATGGCGAAGGCCGCAACGACGGGCCTGACTACTCCCCGGACGGGAACTGGATCTATTTCAATTCGAGCCGTACGGGCACCATGCAGATCTGGCGCGTGCCGGCTTTGGGCGGCTCGGCGGAGCGCATCACCGACAGCCCCTATGGCGACTGGTTTCCGCATCCGTCACCGAAGGGAGACAAGATCGTTTTCGTGTCCTATGACGGCGACGTGTTCGATCATCCGCGCGATCTCGATGTCCGGGTTCGGCTGATGGATATGGATGGCAGCAATGTCGAAACGCTGTTCGAACTGTTCGGCGGGCAGGGCACGATGAATTCGCCAAACTGGTCACCGGACGGTGACGAATTCGCCTATGTCAGGTATTTTCCTGTTTCGTGATGGGCTTGCGATATCTGGTATGGTCGGGCATAGCCTCGGCAGTTTTGCTTCAGCCGTCGCAAGTATTGTTGGGGATAGACGATGCCGCCAATTCCAGAACCGTCCGACGATACGCAAGCGGGCCTTGCTCCGGCCGGCGCCTTTTCCGCGGCGGAGCGGGCAGCGATCTACCGGGTGATCGAAACGCGACGCGACGTTCGCGATCAGTTCCTTGCCGATCCCTTGAGCGACGAGCTTGTCTCCCGTCTTCTGGCGGCCGCGCATGCCGCACCGTCAGTCGGTTTCATGCAGCCGTGGAATTTCATCCTCGTCCGTGACCAGGCGATGCGGCAGGCGGCCTGGGAGGCCTTTTCAAAGGCCAATGACGAGGCGGCGGAGATGTTTTCCGGCGGCGAGCGCGATCTTTATCGCAGCCTGAAGCTTGAAGGCATTCGCAAGGCGCCGCTATCGATCTGCGTTACCTGTGATCCGGACAGGGCGGGACCGGTCGTGCTCGGTCGCACCCACAATCCGCGCATGGATGTCTACTCCACCGTCTGCGCCGTGCAGAACCTGTGGCTTGCCGCGCGCGCCGAAGGCGTCGGTGTCGGCTGGGTCAGCATTTTCCGCGATGAGGACGTGCGCAGGCTGCTGGGTATCCCAGAGCGCGTGGCGATCGTCGCCTGGCTCTGTCTCGGCCATGTGGACAAGCTCTACAGCGAGCCGGAACTGGCCGTGCGCGGCTGGCGCCAGCGCCTTGCACTGGAAGACCTGGTGTTTTCCGAGCGCTGGCAGGGAGACTGACTACTGCTGTTGCTGCGGACCATTTTCGCGGGGGTGGCGCAGATCAATACTGGCTTCAGGGAGAAAAATCGGACCCACCGTGCGGACCTTTGCGGAGGTTTCGTAATTCCGCTCCGGTACCGGCGGCGTGGGATCGATCGCAACCTTCTGGACGGTGGCAGGCTTGCGGGTCCGCAGGTCGGTGATGCTGCCGGAATAGGCCTCCTCATCCTTCGGTAGCGCGATCCCCTTCACCCGGATCCGTTCCTTTTCCTCCTCCTTCGCGACATCCTGGAAATCGGACGGAATGCAGGCATTCTGACGGATGGCAACGATGGTTGCGCCGCGCTCTTCCCCGGTGACGGACAGGTTGCGGGCTTTGTTGCGCTCGTCAACAAGCACTTCGCGGTTTTCCTCCAGGGCTTGCAGCTGCTCGAGGAGGGGTTCGCACTGGTCGGCCTTGGCCGCGCCAAAGGAAACAATGCTGCCGCCACCGCATCCGGCGCGCCGCATGTCGACGCGAAGTTTGCGGATGTCGGAGTTTGCCTGGCTGAGGTCCTGCGCATATCGGCGCATCTCAGCGGTATTGCCGATCACAACGGGTGTGCTGTGAAGCTTGCGGTACAGATCCGCGCAAAGCTGCGCATCCCGCGCCAGGACGGAGGCGGGGACGAAGACGAGCGGAATGAAGATCAGGCCGCGAAATCGCATCGCTTTTCCGGCAATTCGTTAAAACCCATCAAACATAGGCCGGGGCGGATGAAGATATCCTAAACCGCCCCGGCTTCTGTGAGACCTAGCCGAACAGCGACTCTGGCTGCGAGGCTTCGACGACGGCCAGAGCCGCCATATTGACGACGCCGCGGGATGTGACGGACTGGCCGAGAACATGGGCGGGTTTTGCCGTGCCAAGCAGGATCGGGCCGACATGCAGCGCGTCCATCATGGTGCGCACCAGGCCAAGCGAGATGCTGGCCGCATCGAGGTTCGGGAAGACCAGCAGATTGGCTTCACCGGACAATGTGGTGCTCGGCATGGCGCGCTTGCGCAGTTCCTCGGAAAGCGCCGAGCCACCCTGCATTTCACCGTCGACTTCCAGATCCGGCGCCCGTTCGCGAATGATGGCGAGTGCGTCGCGCATCTTCGCGGCGCTTTCGGAATTGCGCGAGCCGAAATTGGAGTGGCAGATGAGGGCCGCCTTCGGCTTGATGCCGAAGCGGCGCACTTCCTGGGCCGAGAGAATGGTGATCTCGGCAATCTCTTCGGCGGTCGGATTGTAGTTGACGAACGTGTCGGTGAAGAAGATCGCACCGCGCTGCGAAATCAGCAGGCTGAGGCCGGCGAGCGTCTTCGTGCCTTCGCGTTTGCCGATGATCTGGTTGACGTCGCGCAGATGCCGGTCGTAGCGGCCTTCGATGCCGCAGATCAGTGCATCGGCCTCGCCGCGCTGGACCGAGAGCGCGCCGATGACCGTGTTGCTGGTGCGCACGATGGTTCGTGCCGCTTCGGGGTTGACGCCCTGGCGACCGACAAGCGCGAAATAGTCGTCGACATAGCCGCGGTAACGCGGATCGTCTTCCGGGTTGACGACGGCGAAATCGACATTCGGGCGGATGCGGATGCCGAAACGCTGGAGACGCGCTTCGATGACCGAGGGACGGCCGATCAGGATGGGCCTTGCAATCTGCTCTTCGAGCAAGATCTGTGCGGCCCTCAGAACCCGTTCGTCCTCGCCTTCGGCGAAGATGACGCGGTTTCTTTCGGCAGTCTTGGCCGCCGTGAAGATCGGCTTCATCACGAAGCCGGAGCGCCAGACGAATCGGCTAAGCTGGTCGAGATAAGCTTCGAAATCCTGGATCGGACGAGCGGCGACGCCGCTTTCGGCCGCAGCCCTTGCGACGGCCGGCGCGATGCGCAGGATCAGCCGCGGATCAAATGGCGATGGGATCAGGTAGTCGGGGCCAAAGATCGGCGTTTCACCGGAATAGGCTTTCGCGGCGACGTCAGAGACTTCTTCGCGGGCAAGTGCTGCGATCGCCTTGACCGCCGCCATCTTCATTTCTTCGTTGATCGTGCGGGCGCCGCAATCGAGTGCACCACGGAAAATGTAGGGGAAGCAGAGGACGTTGTTGACCTGGTTGGCGAAGTCCGAGCGGCCGGTGCAGATCATCGCGTCGGGACGTTCGGCGCGTGCAAGTTCCGGCATGATTTCCGGCGTCGGGTTGGCGAGCGCCATGATCAGCGGCTTTTCGGCCATCTGCACCAGAAGTTCGGGCTTCAACACGCCCGCGGCCGACAGGCCGAGGAAGACGTCTGCGCCGGCGATATTGTCGGCCAGAACGCGGTTGTCGCTCTTCTGGGCGTAGATCGCCTTCCACTCGTCCATCAGCTCGACGCGGCCCTCATAGACCAGCCCTTCGATATCGTGGACCCAGATGTTTTCCTTCTTCGCGCCAAGCGACACGAGAAGATGCAGGCAGGCAAGCGCTGCCGCACCGGCGCCCGACGTGACGATCTTGACGTTGTCGATCGTCTTGCCGGCAAGCTCCAGGCCGTTGAGGATCGCGGCGGCGACGATGATCGCCGTTCCGTGCTGATCGTCATGGAAAACCGGGATGTTCATCTTTTCGCGAAGACGACGCTCGACTTCGAAACATTCCGGGGACTTGATGTCTTCGAGATTGATGCCGCCGAAGGTCGGCTCCAGTGCCGAGATCGTCGAGACCATGGCTTCGATGCCCGGCGCGTCGATTTCGATGTCGAACACATCGATGCCGGCGAATTTCTTGAAGAGGACGGCCTTGCCTTCCATCACGGGCTTGGAAGCGAGCGGGCCGATATTGCCGAGACCGAGCACGGCAGTTCCGTTGGAGACCACGGCGACCAGATTGGCACGCGCGGTAAATTCCGCGGCCATTTCCGGATTGTCGCGGATCGCAAGGCAAGGGGCGGCCACACCCGGGGAATAGGCGAGCGCCAGATCGCGCTGGTTGCCGAGCGGCTTGGTGGCCTGGATTTCCAGCTTGCCGGGGCGGGGATAGCGGTGGAAGAAGAGAGCCTGTTCGTCGAGATCTCCGGTTACCGGCGATGGTTTCGGATTGTCGTGCCCATCCATGCTCTTATGGCTCCTCGTGTCGATTTCCGTCCTGACATGCGAGTCCCCTCCTTACATCAATCGATCCATCGAGAAACTACAATATTTGCGATGCTGTCGGATTTTGCCGCCGGTTTCGGGTGGTCGCCGACTGCGGCGATCGCGCCCCTGTCATCATCCTGAAACACGAGTCTGATTTTCGAAGGGTAGGACAAGGTAGGTAACGAAGGGACGTTTCCGTGGCCGATGCAATCGAGACAAGGCATTTCAGAACCCTGTTCATTTCGGACGTGCATCTCGGCTCCAAAGCCGCCCGCACGGACTTTCTCCTCGATTTCCTGCGCTACCACGAGGCGGAAACGATCGTGCTGGTCGGCGATATCGTCGACGGCTGGCGGTTGAAGCGCAGCTGGAACTGGCCGCAGGGCTGTAACGACGTGGTTCAGAAGCTTTTGCGCAAGGCGCGCAAGGGCACGCGGATCGTCTACATTCCGGGAAACCACGACGAATTCCTGCGCGATTTCCCCGGCATGCATTTCGGCGGTATCGAGGTCGCAGACCGGATGATCTACGAGATGGCAGACGGGCGGAAATACCTGGTGCTGCACGGTGACGAGTTCGACGTCGTGGTGCGCAATGCGCGTCTGCTCGCCTATCTCGGTGACTGGGCCTATGATGCGGCAATCGCCATCAATGTCGGTCTTGCAGCGGTGCGCCGCCGCATCGGCCTGCCATACTGGTCATTCTCCGCCTGGGCGAAGCTGCAGGTGAAGCACGCCGTGAATTTCATCGGCGAGTTCCAGAAGGTTGTCGTCGACGAGGCTCGTCGCAACAATGTCGATGGCATCATCTGCGGCCATATCCATCATGCGGTGATGGAAGACATCGACGGGATCCACTACGTCAACACGGGCGACTGGGTCGAAAGCTGCACGGCGATTGCCGAGCATCGCGACGGGACGCTGGAACTGATCTCCTGGCAGAAGATCGCGAAGACTGCGGAAATCACGACGCTGCCTTCACCGGAGACCATTAGGGGCATGCAGGCTGCGTAACGGCCTGTCGGTGCAAGGGACTCATTATCCCCAGAGATTCGTCCGGGGCGGATAGACCAGCGATCCGTCGTATCGCAGCCCGTCCGGGCGGTCTTGCGCCAAGAGTAGCGGACCGTCGAGATCGGCGTAGTCGGCATCCTGCGCCAGAAGAACTGCGGGGGCCATGGCAAGCGAGGTTCCGACCATGCAGCCGATCATGACGGCAAAGCCCAGTCGCTGGGCCTCCTCCTTCATGATCAGCGCCTCCGTCAGCCCGCCGGTCTTGTCGAGCTTGATGTTGACGGCGTCGTAGCGGTTTCTCAAACTTGCAAGATCGCCGGTCGCGTGCACGCTTTCGTCAGCGCAGATCATCACCTTGCGGCGGATGGTGGCAAGGATTGCATCCTTGCCGGCTGGCAGCGGTTGCTCGATCAACGAGATACCGAGGGCGTCGGCCACATCCAGATGTCGGGCCAGATTGTCCTCTGTCCAACCCTCGTTGGCATCGACGATCAGACGCGAATCGGGCGCTGCTTGCCTCACCGCCCGCATTCGGCTTTCGTCATCGTCTGTGCCGAGCTTGACTTTGAGGAGAGGGCGCGCCGCATTCCTGCGCGCATCCTCTGCCATTGCCTCCGGCTCGCCAAGCGACAGCGTGAAGGCGGTGATGAGCGGCTTTTCGGCAGCATCAATCATCGATGCCACCGAACGGCCAAGGCTTTTGGCTTCCAGATCCCACAAGGCGCAGTCCACCGCGTTGCGGGCGGCTCCCGGTCGCAGGCGCGTCTGCAGTGTGTGGCGATCCATGCCATCGTGCATCATCGAAGCGAGGGAGTTTATCTCGTCGAGGACGCCTTCGGTTGTTTCACCGTAGCGTTTGTAGGGAACGCATTCGCCCCGGCCGGTCAGGCCGTCGCGGGTGATCGCACAGGTCACCACCTCGGCTTCTGTCTTGGAACCGCGGGAAATCGTAAACACCCCCGCGATCGGGAATTTCTCGATTGTTGCTTCGAAGTGACGCGTCATGGTTTTCCACCTGGGCGTTGTGGCAAATCCGTTCAGGGTCGCTATATTGCCGCTCTCAGTGCTGCGATCAACAGCAGATCGCAGCCGCGTGCTGCTTAACCTAAGCCGAAAGAAACCTGTGCCGTCACAACCTGCCGAAATCAAAGCCGAAGACCTGCCCGGCGGCGATGGCGAGCGCTACATTCTGGCCGGAGAATGGCGCAATCATTCGATTTCGCCGGTCCTCAAGGCGTTTGGCGATCTTGAAAAGAGCAGCGGGTCTGGATCCCTCGAGATCGACGTCTCGGGGATCGACGGAATCGATACATCCGGCGCCTGGCTGATTCGCCGTCTTCTGTCGGCAAAAGCCGAGCAGGGTCGCGACGCGAAGTTGGTCGGGGCGGAAGGGACGATTGAGGAACTGGTTGGCGCCCTTCCGGAAAAGACCCCGGCACCGCCGCCCAACGATCAGGACAAGCGGTCGCTGTTTGATCGCGTGTTCAGCCCGGTCGGCAAGACGATGACCGAATTTGCCGGTGACTTCGTTGCCGCCATGCACATTCTCGGCTCGGCGGTCCGTGGCGCACAGCTGAAATTCGGCCGCGGATCCGGCGTCTCTCCGGCATCCGTCGTGACGCATATCGACCGGATGGGCGTGCGTGCGGTGCCGATCATCCTCCTGATGTCGTTTCTGATCGGCGCCATCATTGCCCAGCAGGGCGCTTTCCAGCTCCGGTATTTTGGCGCGGAAATCTTCGTCGTCGACTTGGTCGGCATTCTGCAGCTTCGCGAAATTGGCGTTCTGATCACGGCGATCATGATCGCCGGCCGTTCGGGAAGCGCGATCACCGCCGAAATCGGCTCCATGAAGATGCGCGAAGAGATCGACGCGCTGACCGTCATCGGCCTCAATCCCGTCGGTGTTCTCGTCTTCCCGCGTCTCGTGGCGCTCACGATCGCACTGCCGCTTCTGACCATCGTGGCAAACCTGTCGGCCCTCTACGGCGCTGCGGTGATCACGCTGGTCTATTCCGGCATCACATTCGATACGTTCCTGTCTCGCCTCAAGGAGGCGGTCGACTTCTCGTCGGTGGCATCAGGCATGATCAAGGCGCCGTTCATGGCGCTGGCAATCGGCATCGTGGCGGCTGTCGAGGGAATGAAAGTCGGCGGCAGCGCAGAATCGCTTGGCCAGCACGTCACCTCGTCGGTGGTGAAATCGATCTTCGCGGTGATCCTGATCGATGCGATGTTTGCGATTTTCTATTCCGCGATCGATTTTTGATGGGGACCGGCGTGGAAGACGTTCAAACCTTTGACAATACCAAACTCGCGGAGACGAAGAGCGACGAGCGCAAGGTCGTGCTGTCGGTCAAGGATCTGACGGTCGGCTTCGGCTCGAAGCTCGTGCTGGACAATCTGAACCTCGATATTTACCGGGGCGAGATCCTCGGCTTCGTCGGAGCGTCGGGCACCGGTAAGTCGGTGCTGATGCGCACGGTTCTCAGATTGCTGCCGCAGCGCTCAGGTACGATCGAGATCCTCGGAGTTGATTATGCCACGGCCGACGAACAGCAGCGCGTGGCGCTCGATACGCGGCTCGGCGTGCTGTTCCAGCACGGTGCGCTGTTTTCGGCGCTGACGGTGAAAGAAAACATCCAGCTGCCGATGCGCGAGTATCTCGATCTGCCGCAGTCGCTGATGGACGAACTCGCCTATGTGAAGCTCGAGATGGTGGGCCTGCCGCCCGATGCGGCTGACAAATATCCGTCCGAACTATCCGGCGGCATGATCAAGCGTGCAGCCCTTGCGCGCGCTCTTGCGCTCGACCCCGATCTGGTTTTCCTCGACGAGCCGACATCCGGCCTCGATCCCATCGGCGCTGCCGATTTCGATGCCTTGATTGCAAGGCTGCGCGATACGCTTGGCCTCACCGTCTACATGGTGACCCATGACCTCGACAGTCTGTTTTCCGTTTGTGATCGCATTGCCGTGCTTGGGCAGAAACGGGTCTTGGTGGAAGGCACGCTTGAGGATATGTTCGCCTTCGACGATCCGTGGGTTCAGTCCTATTTCAAGGGCAAGCGCGCGCGTTCCGTCGTGACCGATGAGACCAGGCCCGACGGCGAATCTGAGAAGTGATGTAACCTATGGAAACTAAAGCAAATTACGCCCTCGTCGGCTTTTTTACCTTGCTGGTAATGGCTGCCGCTTTCGGGTTCGTCTACTGGATGGCTTCGTCCGGCCGGGGAGGCCCCACCGCTGAGCTGGCGATTCGCATTCCGGGCTCCGCAAACGGTCTTTCCGTTGGTTCGGCGGTGCGCTTCAACGGCATCCCGGTCGGCTCCGTGCGCAGCCTCAGCATCGACCCGGATGATCCGCGCTACTCGATCGCGTTCACCGAAGTGCGCGCCGACGCACCTGTCTACCAGTCGACCAAGGCCGTTCTGGAAGTTCAGGGCCTGACGGGCGCTGCCTATGTGGAAATGTCGGGTGGTGCCAAGGGTGAAGAAAACATCCTGCAGAAGGCGATCGAGAGTGGCCGTCCAGCGGTGCTGATCGCCGACCAGTCGAGCGTAACCAACCTTCTTGCGACCGCCGACAAGATCCTCGACCGGGCCGACCAGGCGATCGGCGACATCCAGGGATTTGTCGGAGACGCACGTGGTCCGCTGACGCAGACCATTCGCAACGTCGAGACGTTTACGGCTGCGCTCAGCAACAATTCGGACAGCATCGACAAATTCCTGAACAGCCTTTCGACGCTGTCGGCGACGGTCGATCGCGTCTCCGGCACGTTGAACTCGACGCTCGAAGCAGCTGACCAGCTGGTACGGGCGATCGATGCCGAACGGGTCAACCAGGTTGTAACGAACGCCGAACGGGTGACTCGCAACATTGCCAATGCCTCGGACAACTTCGGCCCTCTGGTGCAGAACGTGACCCAGGCGGCTGCGAGCTTCCAGCAGGCAGGCGTCGATGCGCAGAGCGCCCTGAAACGCGCCGATACGCTGATGGCGGCTGTCGACGTCAATCAGGTCGGCGCTACGATCCGCAACATCTCGTCGGCATCCGAAGACGCACGCCAGACGCTCAGCTCGGCGCGCGACGTGATCGACGACGTGTCGCGCCGCCGCGACGACATCAACGGTGCGATCTCCAACTTCACGGACATGTCGACCAAGCTGAACAACGCATCGAACCGCGTCGACGGAATTCTGGCGAAGGTGGACGGGCTGGTCTCCAGCGACGACTCGCAGGGTCTGTTTGCCGAGGCGCGCAAGACGCTCGAATCCTTCCGCACCGTCGCCGACAATATCAATTCGCGCGTTGGACCGATTGCCGACAACCTGTCGCGCTTTTCGTCCGGTGGCCTGAGAGACATCCAAACGCTGATCAACGACACGCGCGGAACCGTGCAGTCGCTCAATCAGGCAATCAGCAATTTTGACCAGAACCCCCAGCGCCTGATCTTCGGCGGCGAAACGGTGAAAGAGTACGATGGCAGGACACGGCGCTAACATGCGGGGAGTTCAGGGTTTCATGCAAGGATCTGCGATGCTTCGCGTCATGCGCCATCCGATCATCATCGCAGCCCCTTTGATGGCAGCACTTCTGGCCGGTTGTGGCAGCAAGGCGAACAACGACACGTTCGACCTGTCGATCACGCCGATGGCAAGTGGAGCAACCGCGAAGAGCCGGCAGATCCTGGTGCCTGAACCGACTGCGGTCAAGATGCTCAACAGCGACCAGGTCGTTGTGCGTATTTCGCCCTCCGAGGTTCAGTATCTGGCCAATTCCCGCTGGGGCGACAGGCTTCCGGCACTGGTCCAGTCGAAGCTGGTCGAAGCGTTCGAAAACTCAGGACGGGTTGGCGGCGTCGGCAAGCCGGGGCAGGGTCTGGCGATCGACTATCAGGTCGTAACCGATATCCGCAGCTTCGAGGTGGTGACTGAGGGCAACAGGCTTGCCACGGTGGAGATCTCGGCAAAGCTCTTGAACGACCGCAACGGCAGCGTTCGTGCGCAGACCGTCTTCAAGGCAACGGTGCCGGTCGCCGGAACCGAGAACCGCCGCTTCATCGAAGCGCTGGACAAGGCATTTGCACAGGTCGGCGCGAATATTGTCGACTGGGCTCTCAAGGCCATGTGATCCTTTTCGCGCGGGGACGACCCGCGCGATATCGGCCTGGCGGAGACTTCTCTGCCGAACAATTCGCGGCAGAGAAGCACTTTCCTGCAGTACGTAATCTTACCCGAGCGAACGCTACCCAAGGGCGCTGGCGGTCAAGCTTGGCGATGGTCCCAAGCATCGCGTTAGGATGCCCACCCGGCTCCCGGACCCGCTCTGCCAGCTGAGCGATACGATACTGGTTCCAGCACTGCGATCCTCACGAGATCTGACATGCGTCTGTGACAGCTGGCTTTGCAATCCGAACTAATAGCCTGGCCGTTATGGAGTTGACCTGCGCTATAAACAGCGCTCCGATCTCGGTTGCCTCTCCTGAAAGCCAAGCGAATGGCCGAACTTCCAATTCCCGTCTATCTTTTCACGCAGTCCGGTTTTGCTCCCTCCGGTGACACCGTGGTCAGCGTTGCACCGTTGGAAAGTGTCGTGGCGGTTTATGGCGCAGGCGGCGTGGTGGGCGAAGGCGGCCTGGCTTCTGCCTTTGGCGGCGCCGTGGTGTTTCGCAACGATGTCTCCGGCGCGTGCTATATCGGCGTCTGGGGCGCCCGGAACGCGTCACGCTTTCGCAGCGACCTTCGTGCACGGATGGAGATCAGGCTGCTCAGGCACGCGCCCGATGCGCGGCTCAGTTTCTGGGGCGCGGCAAAAGAGCGGCCGTTGAGGAACTGAGTAGAAAGAGGGCCAGACGTTAGGTTCGCTCCGATGCAGTGCAGCCCATCGAAAGCCGGCTTGATGGGCGACTGAGCGTTCTGTGAAGAGTACCGGCGAAAAACTCCGCAGGTCGGTTTGGAAACTGAGCCTGTCACCAAACTCCTCTCACCCTCGCCCTTGTGGCGGGGATCCAGTCAGCTCGTGTCCTTGAGCTGAAGGAGTCTGTGACCCCAACAGCCCTCGTGCCGCTGGAATTTCGGCACAAGGGCTGGGATGAGGGAGGTCGGGGTATCCCTCTCGCCAACAGCTTCTTCAGGGTTTATCCGCCAACGAAAAAGCCGCCCCGAAAGGCGGCTTTTCTTGTTTTTGGCATTCCCTGCGGAATGGATCGATCAGCTGAAACGTCCGGCCGCGTGGGCGAGCATGGTGTAGACCTTGCCCGTATCCGAGGTCAGGTAGCTCTGGGTGACCGTCTTGTCGCGATCTGTGCGGGCGACATCGGCGAGCAGCTTTTCGAAATCGGCGATGTAGCGATCGACGGCGGTGCGGAATTCCGGCTCGCGTTCGTATTTCCGCTTGATGTCGTCGAACGTCTGCTGACCCTTCAGCGTGTAGAGGCGGCGTGTGAACACGTCGCGCTCGCCGCGCTGGTAACGGCGCCAGAGGTCGACCGAGGCGTCGTGATCGATCGCGCGGGCGATGTCGACCGACAGAGAGTTGAGCGATTCCACCATGTGGCGCGGGTTGCGGTTGTCTCCGTTGGTGCGAACCGGCTGGGCCGGTTCGGCTGCTGCCGGGCGTGCAGGCTGCTGCGGCTGGCGAGCAACTGTGCCGGCTGTATCGTCACGAGACGCACCGCGAAGGAGATCGCTGATCCAGCCGCCTTCACCTGGACGCTGCGTTGCTTCAGGTGCGCGGGAGACCGGGGCCTGAGGCTGTGCGAGAACCTGCGTTACCGGTGGCGTCTGTGAAGGCGCCTGGGCAACCGGCTTGCTGACGCCCTGTGCGATGCTCGGCGTCGGACGATCGAGTGGCAGACTGTCACGAAGGACAGACGAGCCAAACGGTGCGCTTGTCGCGGCGGCTGGTGCCGTCGGGGCTGCAGGGCGCGGGGCCGCCGGCTGCGGAGCCGGCTGGGCGACCGGAGCAGGGCGCGACACTGCAACCGGCTCGGACACGTCGAGGCTCTGGGCGGAGCGGCCGACTAGCTGCGAGATGTCCTGCAGGGCCTTGATCTGTTCAGCCACGGCACGGCGCATGGCGGCTGCGCTTTCCTTGGCTTCTTCGGGCAGATCGAACGCGCCGCGCTTCAGTTCGGTGCGAGTCGCATCGAGTTCCTGGCGAATGTCCTGGGCCGAGCGGCGGATCTCGTCGGTTGCGCCGGTAAAGCGGCCGATCGCCTCTTCAACCGAAACCCGCAGCGTATCGCGCAACTGCTGGGCTGCGCCATCGGTGCGGTTTGCGGCGTCGGCCAGCAGGCGCTCAATGTCGCCCATCGAACCGGTGATGCTGCCGCGCAGGCGTTCGGATAGATCGCGGGCGCGTGTCTCGGCATCCGACAGTGTCGTCTCGATGGCGCGGCTTGCCTCGTTGCCAGCCTCGCTCAGCGTCTCGCGCATAGCCTGGGCCGTGAGGTTGGCACGCTGCTGGGTTTCGCCCAGGCCGCGACCGATATCGGCGAAGGAAGCGTGCAGGCTTTCGCGCAGCGATGCGCCGATCTGCGAGGTGCGATCTTCGGCGCGGGTAAAGGCGCCATCGACGAGGGAGGTCAGACCATTGAGCGTGCCTTCGATTTCCTCCGAACGCTTGACGAGACCGGCAGAGAGCGTGCGAAGCGCGGTCTGGCGTTCGTCGAGCGTGCTTGCAAGGTTCGACTGGGCAGCGCCGAGCAGCTCGGACGCCTGAGCGAGAACCTTGGAGTGATCGTCGAAGCGACCGACGATGCCGCCGACCTGGCTGAGCGTCTGGCCGGAAATGCTGACCAGGCGATCGATGTTGTTTTCGAGCAGGCGGCTCGAACCATGCACGAGGTCGGCCGCGCTGTTGGCCGATTCGGCAAAGCGGTTGGCGGTCGCATCGAGCTTCTGATCGGCGTCGGACAGCTGTTCGCTGACACGGTCCGCTGCCTGGCCGAGATTGCGGGCGGCCTGTTCGACCAGCGATGCGATGCCGGAATTGCTTTCGGCAAGACGCTCGATCAGGCTGTTGACGTTTGCCGACAGGCTCTGCTCGACGGCGCGCATGGCACCGGTGGCATTCTCTGTCCGCTGGCTGATGGCAGCGAGCGTCTCGTTGGTACGGGCGGAAATCGCCTCCACCAGTGCGTCGTTCTCGTTGCGGATGCGGTCGGTCGTATCGCGGGCGGCCGTGGAAAGGCGCTCGGCGCTTTCCTGTGCGGCCTGGCTGATGCGCTCGGCGGCGGACCGGCCGGTCTCGGCATATTCCTCGACCAGCGGCCGTGCCTTTTCGTCGATCAGCTTGGAGAGTTCGGCCGAACGGCTTGAGAGCATCGAGTTCAGGTCGCGGGTGCGGCTGTCGAGCGACGAGCGGATCGATTCGCCACGGGCAGCGAGCGCCTTGTCGACGGCCGTGAGAGCGCTGTCGAGTTCGCCTGCGGTTTCGGCAAGCGTGTCGCGCAGAGACGTACCGCGGGCATCGAGCGCCTTTTCGGCATCGCCAAGCGCTTCCGAAATCGCGTTGACCTGTTTCTTCACCAGGCTGTCTGCTTCGGCGACCTTGTGGACGATCGCGTTGCCGGCTTCCGAGAAGGCCTGCGCCACGGTTGCCGCCTGACCGGCAAGCCGGTTCTGGGTTTCCGAAATGCGGTCGACGATATCGTTGGAGCGCTGTTCGATCGAGCGGGCAAACTCATCGTTGCGGGTGCTGAGTTCTTCTGTGAAGTCTGCGCCGGCGCGGGCAAGAAGCTCTGCCGAACGGCTGGCTTCGCTATCCATGCCCTGCGCTGCGGCGCTGACGGCGTCGCGGAGGCTGGAGGCGAGGCCGACAGCCTTGCCTTCGATGGTGCGCGACACGGCGTCTAGGCCGACGGTGAGCGCCCGGTCCATGGTGCCGAGGCGTTCTTCGATGCGGGCGGTGCGTGTATCCAGCGTTTCGGCGATCCGATCCGACGTTTCGGATCCGATGCGCTCAAATTCCTGCGTGCGGGATGCGAGCGCCTGATTGATGCGGTCTGCAGTTTCTCCCGACAAGCGCTCCAGTTCGGCCGTGCGATCACTCATCACGGTAGAAACGCGATCGGTCGCAAGGCTGGTAACGCGCTCCAGTTCCGCGGTGCGGGCGCCGAGTGCATCGGCGATACTGTTGCCGGCCGTGTCGACCAGGCTGGTCGCATTGCCCAGTTCCGAGCGGATGCGTTCTTCCAGACCACCGAAAGTCGTCTCTATCCGGGTGCCGGCGCCATCGAGGGCGGTAGAAACGCCGCCGACAGTTTCTTCGACGCGGCTCGAGAATCCCTCTGCGGAGGCTGTGATTTCGCGGGCGGCTTCGTTGAGCTGGCCTGCAATCGCGCCGACGTTTTCGCGAAGACGCGTTTCCAGGTTTTCACCGGCGCCGTCGATCGTGGCGCGCAGCGATTCCTGCTGGGCTTCGAGGGACATTTCCAGCATGCCGGCGCTGGTTGCGATGGTGGCGCCGATCGATGTTGCCTGATCCAGCATCAAGTCGGCCAGATGGTTTTGCGCATTGGTGAGCGTGCTGGCAATCAGGCCGCCGCGATCGTCGAGTGTCGAGCGAATGCGATCGTAGCCGCCATCGAGTGTAGACGAGAGCTGGCGGTTTGCCGTGTCGAGCGTCTCGGCCATCTGACCGTGTGCCGTCGTGACCTTTTCGGATATGTCGCGGCTTGCGGTATCGACGACGCCGGAGATCTGTACGGCAGCGGTGCCGACCGTGTCGCTGATGGTGCGGGTTGCTCCATCCAAGGTCGAAGCGATGTTGCGCGTTGCGTCGCCGACGGACTGAGAGATGTTCTGGGCGCCCGAACCGACCGTCGAGGAAATCTCGTAGTTGGCGGCGCCGAGCGTCTGCGCGATGTCCTGTCCGGCTGTGGCAAGCGTATCCGCGAGCTGCTGGTGACCGAGGCCGATCGTTGCAGCAATCCGCTGCTGGGTGGCGTCGAAGGTTTCGTCCATCCGCTGCAGGCCATCGGCCATGCCGGTTTCGAAGCGGCTGGTGCCATCGGTGAGGGCGGATTCAATACGTGTGGCTGCGCCACCGACCGAGTTTTCGAGACGAGCGCTGCCACCGTCGAGGATGCGGGACAGTTCCGCAGCCTGGGTTTCGAGCGTGATGTCGAGGCCGAGCTGGCCGTCCTGGTAGGCACTGCGGATTGCATCCGTGCGATCTGCAAACGCGCTTTCGATGCGTTCCGCTGCACCGCCGACGGATGTCTCAAGCTGCGCGCTGCCGGACTGGATGATGCGCGACAGTTCCGAGGCGTGGGTCTCGAGCGTGATGTCGAGGCCGAGCTGGCCTTCCTGATAGGCGCTGCGGATGGCATCGGTACGATCGGCAAAGGCGCTTTCGATGCGCTGGGCTGCACCGCCGACGGACGTCTCAAGCTTCTCGCTACCGCCCTGGATGATGCGGGTGAGTTCCGAAGCGTGCGTTTCGAGTGTGATGTCGAGGCCGAGCTGGCCTTCCTGATAGGCGGTGCGGATCGCATCGGTACGATCGGCAAAGGCGCTTTCGATACGCTGGGCTGCGCCGCCGACGGATGTCTCAAGCTTCTCGCTGCCGCCTTCGATGATGCGGGTAAGTTCCGAAGCGTGCGTTTCGAGTGTGATGTCGAGGCCGAGCTGACCTTCCTGATAGGCAGTGCGGATTGCGTCGGTACGATCTGCGAACGCCGTTTCGATACGCTGGGCTGCGCCGCCGACGGATGTCTCAAGCTTCTCGCTGCCGCCTTCGATGATGCGGGTGAGTTCCGAGGCGTGGGTTTCGAGCGAGATGTCGAGACCGAGCTGACCTTCCTGATAGGCGTTGCGGATCGCTTCGGTACGATCGGCGAAGGCGCTCTCGATGCGCTGGGCTGCGCCGCCGACGGATGTCTCAAGCTTCTCGCTGCCACCTTCGATGATGCGGGTGAGTTCCGAGGCATGCGTTTCGAGCGTAATGTCGAGACCGAGCTGACCTTCCTGATAGGCGTTGCGGATCGCGTCGGTGCGATCGGCAAAGGCAGCTTCAATGCGGCCGGCAACCCCTTCTACGGAATTCTCGAGGCGTTCGCTGCCGCCGTCGAGAATGCGCGCCAGTTCCGAGGTCTGGGTCGCAAGCGTGATGTCGAGACCGATCTGGCCGTCCTGATAGACGCTGCGGATCGCTTCGGTGCGTTCGGCCAACGTGGCTTCGATCCGTTCGGCTGCACCGCCAACAGACTTATCGAGCCGTTCGCTGCCGCTGTCGATGATGCGGGAGAGCTCGGAGACGTGGCTTTCGAGCGAGAGATCGAGACCCAGCTGGCCGTCCGTATAGGCCGTGCGGATTGCTTCGGCGCGAGCGGCAAACGTGTGTTCAATACGGCTGTCTGCATCCGATACGGCGCCGATCAGAGCTGCCGTCTTTTCTTCGAGTGCGCCTGTGAGGCGATCTTCGTGCAGGGCAAGCGAAGTCGCGATGTCCATCGATCGGTCATCGAAGATCTCAGCGAGGCGGTCGCGGTTGGCGGCAAGCGTCGTGTCGAGGCTCGTCACCTTGCGCTCCAGTTCGCTGCCGAGCCGGATCTCGCTGTCGGACAGCGCCTTCGACAGGACTTCAGTCTTGTCGTCGAACATCGAGGAGAGGCGCTCGGGTGTTCCCGACATCAGCTCGCTGATTGCCGAGGTGCGGCTGTCGAGGACTTCTGTAAGACGATCGTGGCTGCCGGTGACCGCATCGATGAGGGCGTCCGCGCGCGAACCGACGGCGTCCTCGAAACGGGCCTGGCTATCGGAGAGTGCGGTGGCGAGTGCCGTGCCGCGTTCGACCATAACGGCGTCTACCTTGTTGTGGGCGTCGCCGAAGCTGTGGCTGATTTCGTTGCTGCGGGCAGCAAGCGCATCGGAAAATTCGCGGGCGCGGTTTTCGAGCATGGAGTCCAGCACTTCCTGGCCGGTTCCAAGCGTCGTTGCGAGCGCCAGCGACTGGTCGGTCAGTGCATTGCCGATCCGGTCGATGCTGGACGACAGGATGCCTTCAATTGCATCCGAACCGCCTGCGACGGTTTCGTTGATGCGGGCGAGGCTGTCCATCAGCTTGCTGTCGAGCGTGCCGGCGCGCTGGTCGAATGCCGTGGTGAACTGCGACAGGCCGTCGTCGAAGGTTGCCGAAAGCTGGCCAACGGTTGCCTGGAGACGGTCTTCGAAGAGGCCGGAGCGGAGGTCGAGATCCATGATCGCGTCGTCGGAAGCAGTCTGCAGGCTCTGACGGAAGGTGGCGCTCTTCTGGTCGAGCGAGCGGTTGAGCGCGGCGATTGCCGTGTCCAGCGTGCCGCCGAGTGTCTTCTCGCTGTCGTTCAGGCCCTCGGTGATCTCGCGGGTACGGGCAAGCAGCGTTTCGTTGAGCTGACGGGTGCGGTCGGCGAGGGCGGCGTTGAGCTTTTCGGTGTTGGCATCGATGGTCGACGCACGGGTTTCGAACTGGCCGAGCAATTCCTGACCGCGTTCGGACATGGTCGATGTGAGCGTGTCGAGGCGGATATCGAACTCGGTGGCCAGAGCGATACCGGACGATGCCAGGCTCGAGACGAGGTTTTCGGCACGGGCCGCCATCAGGGAGCTGAGCGCTTCACCGGCAGCGTCGGATTTTGCGATGAGAGACGCGGCGCGGGTGTCGATCATCGAGGCAAAGGCCTCGCCTGACGTGGCAAGGCGAACGGAGATCTCCTCTGTCGACAGCGACAGGTCTTCCTTCAGCTGCTCGTGCACGCCGACGATCGACGAGCGGATACGTTCTGCGTGGTTGACGATCGCGTCGCGCTCGGCGCCGAGTTCGTGAACCAGGCCGCGGACGCGCAGCTCGTTGTCTGTATAGCTGCGTTCCAGCGCGTTGACTTCGGAATGAACCAGCGTTTCCAGCTCGGAGGCACGCGCAATGGTGCGCTCGATGCCTTCGTTCATCGCAGACACTTCGCGGCGGACAGCCTGGCCGACCGACATGATGCGCTCGGAGGCGATTGTTTCCGGTTCGGAGAGACGCAGGGCCACTTCCGCCATCGAGCGGGCCGCATTGCGCAGATCGGCAGCTCTCGCCATCATGATCGCGAAGGCGAAGAACAGCATGATCGGCAGCAGGATGCCGACAACGAGGGCGACGATTCCCGGTGCAGCGAGGACGCCGGCGACCGAGGTGAATTCCCACAGCTGGCTGCCGTAGATCAGCTGGCCGAGACCGATACCCGCAACAACCCAGAAGAACGAGATAATGGCGGCGTTGCGGACGGCGCTCTTGATCGAGCCGCCTTCGAGCGAACGAAGAATCGCATTCGGGGTGCGGCGACCGGCGTCATTGGCCGGCTCGAAAGCGGGCTGTCGGGCTGTCGTTTCGGGACCGGCCTGACGAGGCGGAGCGGATTGCGGATTTTGTGAGGACGATGGGGAGCGCTGCCTTGGCGTATCCGACACTCTGGTCTCCGAAGCGGTCTGAGTTGGTCGGGCGCGAGGCTGCTCGCCGTTGAAGTCGATCTTCAGCGCTTCTTCCAGTGCCTGGAAAGCCGTCTCATCGACCGACTCGCTGCTCGTTTTCTTCGCCATGCGGTTACGCCTCGTTACACTCACCCGGCGCTTTCGTTCCAGCTCTGCCGCCTGCAGGCTGGAAGTCGGGTCGCCGACCGGAACCCGGCCCGTGCGTCATGCTGGCCGCAATTCCACTTTACTCACAATTCGAACGGCCGTTGTTGCAAACGGATGATAATGAAAGCTTACCACCGTTCCGCCGTCAGACGCAGGATGGTTTACACACCCATCTCAACCGTCCTGTAGTGACACATTCGTGTCTTTCACACAATTGCTCGGCCGGGATCGGCCCGGAAAGCAGATTTGTTGTTAACAGAATTTAAACCACGAAAAATGTCGAAACCCCTGACATTCCGTGAGGTTGATGGAAATTAACCATGTCCCGAAATTTGCGCCGTGATTGTGCCGGAATTTAACGGGATAGGCAGCCGCTGTCCCGCATCACTGGGACGCATGATTGAGCCCCAAAGAGGAACAGAGTTTCATGTCAGCGGCGAATACTGCTTTTTCAACGCCCACTAGCCCGCGCGGGGCATGTCCTTCGCAGTCGCGCCCGATCGATCTCGTGCATCTTGCCCGCCAGACGATGGGCGACAAGACACTGGAAAACGAAGTGCTGATGATGTTTGCCCGCAACGCCCGCCGGGCGCTGCAGGACATGACGGGCGCAGACGCTGCCGGGGTTGCGATGACGGCGCATCGCCTGAGGGGGGCTGCATCTGCGGTCGGCGCGTTCGGCGTTTCCAAAGCGGCAGAGAAACTGGAAGCAGACGGTGCCGACGCCGCGCATTTGGCCGCGCTTGCCGCGTGTGTCGTGGAAGCCGAGAACTTCATCCTGAAACTCTGCCGCTGATCCGTGACAGTTGGAGGGCGCCGCAAGACAACGGCGCGTCGTCCGTTCGTGTTGACTGGACCGGTGATTTATCGGAAGACAACCGGCCAAGACTGCCACTCAATGCGGATTTCCTGATTATGACGAAACTGACCCTCGTTGCCTTCGACGGTACGCGCTTCGATATCGAAGCTGACAACGGCTCCACAGTGATGGAGAACGCCGTGCGCAATTCCGTGCCAGGCATAGAGGCCGAATGCGGCGGCGCCTGTGCCTGTGCCACCTGTCATGTCTATGTCGACGATGGCTGGACCGAAAAGGTCGGTCCTCCGGCAGCGATGGAAGAAGACATGCTCGACTTCGCCTTTGAGGTGAAGCCGACCTCGCGGCTGTCCTGTCAGATCAAGATCAAGGCCGATCTCGACGGTCTGATCGTGCACGTTCCAGAACGTCAGGCCTGAACCAAACCAGACGACCCTCTTCCAAAAAAATGCCTCGCTGCGCAGTTAGCGCAAGCGAGGCAAGGCAGGCGCATAGCCGCAAGGCGAGGGAGGAAAACGCCTGCGGCCGCAATTGCGCCGGGGAGACCTGTGAAGCTTGTACAAGGCAACAACGCGGGACCTCTCTCGGTCCAAGTGCCTGATCGCGGCCGCGAACATCTGCGGCGCCTGAACGGGTGGATCCTGGCACCGTGGCCGGGATCGCGGGCGGCTGGATAACCCTTGATATGGGTCGTTCACAGCGCCGTTCTGTTGCTACGGTTTTAGCCCAGACACACACATTAGTATATTGTTATAAGTCACCGATGAATGACAGGGTGGTGCGAAAGCTCCGCGCAAGTCTCGGGAAAGGTCGGGCTACGGGTCGGTTGATTGGCTGTGCCGATCGATGTCGTCTTTCGCTGCCCGATCAGTCGCGCTTCATCCGGTATTTCAGAAGACGGGTCATCCGCTCGTCGAAGTTCTTCGACTCGACCTGGTCGAACCGCATCTGTTCCCGGTCGTGTGCTTCCAGGAGATCGCGAGTCGCATCGGCCACCTTCTTTTCGAGACTATCGCAACTGCTGGGCGTCGATAGGTCCAGAAGCTGTCTCTCGAGAATGCGGGCGTGGGTGCGGGCAATCTCGGCATGGCGTTCTTCGTGGCGCTTGATGTCTGCCGAAAGCGTGTCCCATATCATGCCAAGATCCGCGTCTGCACGACGTCGATTGATCCAGCGTGGCAGAACGATATGGGTACGCAGTGTGACCCTTGCGGCGCCGACCGTGCAGCGGTTGGCGCGTTCGACATAGGTCACTTCCCCGCCGAATTTGATTTCGGTTGCACCGGGATGACGGTGGCCGGTCGTGCGGGTCAGCGGACCGCGTTTCTCCAGCTCCTTGTCGAGGTCTTCGGCAGTTTTGCCGCCGATCTGAAAATACGAGTAAGTCTTGGTGATGATCGGTGCGGCCGATGCGGGAGAGGCGAAGACGCCTGCAAGAAGTACGGTACCGATGAGACGGCGAACCGCGCGCATTGAAAACATTCTGTGGCCTGCAACGTTGAACTTTAAAAGAGCTTGGGGCATAGCGAGACCAAGCGCAACACGAGGTCCCTGAATTTTGCGTCAACTCTCCGAAGATGATTGGCCGGTGATATCGCGGCGCAACACGCACTGGCAATTGGCGCGCGGACGCGTGCTGGAACTCGGCGCGCAAGGCCATATCATGGCGATCGTCAACGTGACCCCAGACTCGTTTTCCGACGGCGGTCGGCATGCGCAAACGGATGGCGCCGTGCGGCATGCGCTGAGCTGCGTCGCCGAAGGTGCTGCCATCCTCGATATCGGTGGCGAATCGACACGGCCCGGCGCGGCGGCGGTGACGCCTGCCGAAGAACAGGATCGCATCCTGCCGGTGATCGAGAAGCTTGTCGGCGAAACCGACGCTATCATCTCGGTCGATACCTATCGTGCGGTAACGGCGCGGCTGGCGACGGCTGCCGGCGCCCACGTCATCAATGACGTACATGGACTTCAGCGCGAACCCGATATGGCTGACGTCGCGGCCGAGACAGGTGCCGGTATCTGCATCATGCATACGGGACGCGACCGGACGGATCGACGTGCGGACATGATCGAAGACCAGCAGTATTTCCTCACGCGGTCTCTCAAGATCGCGCATGCTGCCGGGATCAAGGATGCGGCGATCGTGCTCGATCCCGGGTTCGGATTTGCCAAGAACCGGGACGACGACATGGAACTGATCGCCCGCTTTCGCGAGTTGCAGTCACTCGGATTTCCCTTGCTCGCCGGGACGTCGCGGAAGCGGTTTGTCGGTTCAGTCACGATGCGGGATCCGGCCGATCAGCGGGATATCGGCACGGCTGCAACGACTGCGATCCTCCGACTCGCTGGTGCGGCGATCTTCCGGGTTCATAATGTCGCGGCCAACCGCGATGCCCTGCTGATGGCAGATGCGGTTCTGGCGTCCCGTGCGGCGCAACGGGAGGAGAGCTGATGGGGACCTACAGCATCGCCTTGAAAAACTGCGCCTTCTTCGCTCGTCATGGAGCCTTTGCGGAAGAAGAGAGGCTCGGTCAGCGATTCTATGTCGACCTCGTCATGCATGTGGATGCCGAAGAAGCGCTGGAGGACGACAACGTCGAGAGCACCGTGCACTATGGCAAAGCCTATGAAATCGTCGAGAGGATCGTGACCGGCACGCGCCGCAACCTGATCGAGACGCTGGCCAAGGACATTGCTAAGGCGCTTTGCGCCTGGTCGTCGCAGATCCGAAGGGTCGAGGTGACGGTGCGCAAGCCGAGCGTGCCGATCCCGGGAATTCTTGATCATGCCGAAGTCAGGATCGAGCATGTCGCGTGACGGCTCGATGGAATTGGTAGCCCTTGGGCTCGGCGGTAACGTCGGTGATCCGCGGGCTGCGATGGCAGATGCGTTGAGGGAACTCGATGCCCGATCGGACTGTCGGGTGCTCGCCGTATCCCGGCTTTATGCCACGCCGCCATGGGGAAAGACGGATCAGGCCGAGTTCCTGAACTGCTGCGCCCTGATCGAGACGTTGCTGCATCCCGAGCCGCTTCTCGATGTCGGTCTTGATATGGAAAGGCGGCGCAAGCGTGAGCGCGTCGAGCGCTGGGGCCCGCGAACGATCGATATCGATATCCTGACCTACGGCGACAGCGCGTATCACTCCGAGACGCTGGAGCTTCCGCATCCGCGCATGACGGCGAGGGGCTTTGTGATGATGCCGCTTGCCGATATCGCGCCGGATATGGTCCTTGGAAAGAAAAATGTCCGCGACTGGCTGGCAGAGGCGGACATCAAAGGCATCAGGATTGCTGACGCAAACAGGGACTGGTGGATTACGGCTTGATCGAACCGACGGCGATCGAATCCAGATCGCGATCCAGCGACAGGCCGATCACGGGCACCATCTGGTCTTCGACCTTCACCGAAATGGTGATGTTCATCTTGTTCTCGCCGCGCAGGCTGGCGACCATGGCGCCGTTCAGCTGGGCACGGTTGATGCCCATCACGACCTTGTCGCCATTGACGGAGCCTGAGACGATGTCGAGGCCCTTGCCCTGGGCGCCGTCCAGGAACTTGCCGGAATAACCGGTGCTGCTCTGGCTGATGACCGCGGACATCGGCTGCTGGAAGACGCCGACGCGGCAGGTGCCGTCGAGCTTGATACCGACAGTGCCATCCGGCTGGGCAGCGCCAATCAGGTTGCAGCTGAACTTCGTACCCTTGTACTTGCCCGCGACGATTTCGCCCGGACCCTTCCAGACACCACCGACCTGCTGGAAAAAGGATTTGTCACGCGAAGCCGCGGAGGCCTCCGGTGCCAGGGCGGGAGCAGTTGCGATGGTCAGTGCAACGATGCCACCGAAAAGCGAAAAGAAGCGCGAATACATGTGCTTTCCCTTGGAAACCAGAAACTTCAAGTGCCTCGCAAATTAGCTTGGAATGGTTAATGACTGGTATCTTTTCGGGTCATTAAGGGTCACAGAGGCGCGATCAATCGGTCTTGCGCGGGCCGACGGGAGAGATGTCGGACATGAAATCGCCGATCCCCGGGCGCTTCACAGCGTGGAAGGGAAGAGGGCGGCAAAGATCCATCGCGGCAATGCCGATACGCGCCGTCAGTAGGCCGTTGATGACACCTTCGCCGAGTTTGCTTGAAAGTCTCGATGCCAAACCATGGCCCAGAACCTGCTGCGCGATTCCGTCTCCAACCGCGATCGAACCTGTTACCGCCAGATGCGCCATCACGTCCCGCATGAGCTTCAACAGTCCGAGCGTGCCTGGGCGCCCGCCGTAGAGGTCCGCCATCGCGCGGATCAGTCGTGTCACCTCGAACAGGACATAGACGAGATCAACGACCGCGCGGGGGCTGACAGCGGTGACGACCGAGACCCGTTTCGAGGCGCCAAGAATGAGGACGCGTGCCTGCCGGTCGAGCGGCGACAGGAGTTCTCGCTCGGCGAGATCGATGAGTTGTGGCCCGTCGATGATGTCGTCTTTCGTCGCATCGAGCGCGGCACGTCCGCGGGCGGTCTCCGCCCGGTGACCTGTCAGTTTCGTGAGCGCGGCGACGACGGTTCTGGCTGCCGTCGGCCTTGGCGATTTCAGGGCGTCTTCCGCTTGCGTCTTCAGCGTCTGGACCGCAGCAAGCCGCATCATCCCGATGATTTCGCGACCGACCATGACCAGAAGCGCGACGATGCCGACGCCCAACGCTGCCGCTGCGGCGTAACCGAGCCAGTCGGACCGTGCAAAGAGATCCCGGATGATCCGATCCGCCCAGAGGCCGAACGCAAGCGACAGGAACGTGCCGAAGGCCGCGGCCGCGAGGTTGGCGAAGGAGAAACGCTTCCGCTTCACCGGCACGGCGACGGCCAGCGCGTCTGCTGAAAGTTCCTGGGGGCTGATGAACGGATCGAGCTCGTCCGGCGTGATGGCAACGCCATCGTCAAACCGGCGGGGTGCGCGGTTCGGGTGGGTCTGCGGCTCTTCTTTTGTCGGAATGTCGTCGTCCACGGCGAAGGAAGACGGGCGGCGGCGGTCATCGGTGATCTTGCGGTCGGTCATGCGAGGCGATCTCCCAGCAGGAACTGCATGGCGCGGTCGAGCCTGATATGCGGGACCGATAGGGTGATGCCGCCCTTTTCGTCGAGAGCCGGGGGACGGAAGCGCACCACGTTGACATCCGGAAGCTCGGAGCCCGGCTGACCGAGCTGCCGAAACAGGGCTTCCGGGTCGGCCGGAAGGTCGCCAGGGAAGATCGCCGTCTGCCGCGTGCCGTCGAAGACTTCGCCATTGATGGTTTCGCCTGCCATCGGTGTGCCGACGATGACCGGCAGTTGGTGACTGCCGTCCTTCACGGAAGCTTCACGCGTGGCGCGCACGGAGGCGATTGCCATCACGTCGATGCCGGCGCCGGCCATGCCGATCCGCTCGATGGCGCGGTCGACGAGGCGGCCGGTCAGGCGCTCCAGCCGGTCGTGGCTTTCATGATGCAGATGGTCGGCCTTAGTGGCCGCGACCAGCACCTTGTCGATGCGTCGGCCGACCAGCGACGAGAAGAAGCTGTTGTGGCCGGGACGGAAGCAGGCGAGTACGTCGGTCAGTGCGCGTTCCAGATCCTGCACGGCCTCAGGGCCGCGGTTGATCGCCTGCAGCGCATCGATCAGCACGATCTGCCGGTCGAGACGCGCGAAATGCTCGCGGAAGAAGGGTTTGACGACGATTGTCTTGTAGGCGTCGTAGCGGCGCTCCATCATTGCCCGGAACGACCCCTTCGGGGCCGGCGTATCCGGAAGATCGGCGAGGGGCGCAAAGGTGAGGGCGGGCGAACCTTCCAGGTCGCCGGGCATCAGAAATCGCCCGGGCGGCAGGGTGGAGAGCGAGCGCTCATCAGATTTGCAGGCTTTCAGGTAGGCCGCAAAACTCTCGGCCAGCCGACGCGCGGTTCCTTCGTCCGCCGGTGCGTCCATGTCTATGCCGGAGGCGAACGAAAGCCAGTCCTTCGACAACTCGGCGCGAATGCCGGTCCGGGCAAGGTCTACGGTGTTGCGGCTGAAGGTCTGGTAATCCTGTGCCAGCAGCGGCAGATCGAGCAGCCATTCGCCGGGATAGTCGACGATGTCGATCGACAGCCTTCCGCGGGAAAACATCCGGTTCCATCCACTGGCGCTCTGGTATTCCAGCGTGACGCGCAGTTCCGAGATCGCGCGCGTCGAATCCGGCCAGATCCGTTCGCGCACCAGTGCGTCGATGTGATCCTCATACTGGAAGCGCGGTATCGCGTCGTCCGGCTGCTGCTCGAGCCGCGCCTGCGAGACCCGGCCGGATCGCATTGCCTCGAACAGTGGCAGCCGGCCGCCGTTCAGGAGATTGTGGACAAGCGACGAGATGAACACCGTCTTGCCGGCACGCGACAAGCCGGTAACGCCAAGCCGCATCGACGGATTGACCAAGTTCGAGGCGCGATCGGCGAGATTATCGAGAGCAATCTTCGCGTCGTCGGTGATACTGGTGAGCGCTGGCGGCAAGGTGTCGTTCCAAAACTGTTTGTCGCTATATAGGGACCGTCAGGCAATGCGCAAAGGGATGGGATGCCTTGGAATCTGTGGTCACGGCGTGATGAAATCCGTCAGGTTCCATGCGGGTTGCGAGCTGTCGCTTCGGCCTGCGTGATCGATGACAGCAAGGCCTGCCGTCGGATACCCTGAGGGCAGGGCGCGGGCTGCATGCTCTTTTCCGATCAGTTCCCCGAACACGTCCTCGATCGTCGGGTTATGCCCGACGAGCATCACCGATCCGCTGCGGTCGCTGGTGAAAATCAGCGCAAGATAGGTGCCGACCGATCCGTTGTAGACCTCGTCGATGAATTCGGGCTCGATGGTTTCGCTGATTGCGCGGCGCACCGCCTCCGCAGTCTGGCGGCAACGCATAGCCGTCGAACTGATGACCGCGTCGGGGCGGTAGCGACGGTCCGCCGCCTTGTCGGCAACGATTTCCGCTTCGGCGAAACCGTCCGTCGTCAGTGTTCGATCGAAATCTCTCTGACCCTGTTCCGGGTTGGCCGCCCGGCCGTGCCGGAGAAGGTAGATGCGTGACGGCGGCGGCGCGAGTGTCGGCATATCGGTGAAAGACGCCATTTCATTCTCCTTTGACCGCCTGGACGGTAATTCCGTGACTTCTGAACTTCAACCACGCCTGCGCCATGATTGCCAGTTGCGCTGCTCAGGAACCGGTTTTAACCGCAGTCGATTAAAGCATAGAAAATAGTCATTTAGCTGATTTTTGTGACAATTTTAAAATTGCCTCAATAACGAGCGGAAGGCTTGAACCGGAACAACCAAAGCGATATAGAGCGGCCACGAGATGTTCTTCAGGAGAATCGCGTTGAGTGAGAAGATCGATCTTAGCAATTATGTACTCTCGGAAACCGACGAGTTCATGAATGCAAACCAGAAGGCGTATTTCCGGGCAAAACTGACGGCCTGGAGAAACGATATCCTGCGGGAGGCGCGGGAGACTCTGGATCATCTGGCAGAGGAAAGTGCCAACCATCCCGATCTGGCCGATCGCGCATCTTCGGAAACCGATAGAGCCATCGAGCTTCGTGCCCGTGACCGGCAGCGCAAGTTGATCTCCAAGATCGACGCGGCGATGCAGCGCATCGACGACGGGACCTATGGCTATTGCGAAGAAACCGGCGAGCCAATCGGACTGAAGCGTCTTGACGCCCGGCCGATCGCAACCCTGTCGATCGAGGCCCAGGAGCGGCACGAGCGTCGCGAAAAGGTCTATCGCGACGAATGATTTCTGCTTGACGCATGGTCTACGGCAGAAACGACAAAAGGCACGGGAAACCGTGCCTTTTGTCGTTTGATGTCATGGATACGTGCAAAGCCCGCGGCCCTGCATGTCATTTATCGCGCGTGGCGGACATTTCCCCAAATATACGGGCGACTTCGTCCTGAAGTGATGGCTCGGCAGTCGCGCCGGTAATCGGTGCGACAGCAGGATCGCGCTGCGGCAACTGGCGGTTTGGTGCAGGCGCTGCGATCGTCTCGCGGCCGGCGTTTTCTCGCGCCGCAAGGTTTTGTGCCATTTCCTCTTCCAGAATTTTCTCGAAATCGCTCCCGAGCATCTTCGGCTTTTCGAGAGCCGACTGTACGCCGGTCGCGAGGTCCTCGGAATTGATCGGAACAACGCGCGACGGTTCGGCCGGCTGGTCGGGCTCGGCGTGAGCAAGAACCCGACTGCGCGCGGCTTCAAGCGCGTTTGCCGCATCGTCGACCCTGGATGGTGCAGGCTGCGGGATCGCCGTGATCGCTGCCGCGGCGATCGGCGCTGCGGCAACGCCAGCGGCTGTCGAAACCGTTGCCGGGATGACGACGGTCGGTGCCGGACGCTGTGGCTCGGGGGCGGACTGTCTTGCCGGCGGATCCAGTCGCTGCGGGGCGGGTGGCGATACGGACGCAGTCGGCGTCGGCTCCGACCGGGATACCGGGCTCACAGGGCGAGCGGGAATGGGAGATGGCTGGGTCGCGAGTGGTGGCTTCGCACGCGGGGTGTCGTCGCGCACTGAAATCTCCCGCATGGCCTCAGATCGTTCGGCCTCCGGCAGAGCTGCCGGGCGAGGGTCCGGACGCTGCCTCTGGGCAAGTGCGGGACGCGGTTCAGAAGGCGCGCTTTCAAGGACGGGTGGCTGTGAGGGCGAGTTCGTCGCGATGCCGGTTTCGATCACGATATCGGTCGGCCCGCCGATCATGACGAGGTGCTCCACGCCGTCGCGGCGGATCAGCACGAGGCGGCGGCGTGCATCGACGGCTGCCGCATCCAGCACCTGCAGCCGCGGATTGCGGTTGCGTCCCCCGCGGACGAACGGCGACGGTCCATTGCGACCGCGCAGCATCCACAAGATGCCGAACAGGAAGAGAAGCCCGATGCCGACACCGAGGACCGCGATAACCATCCGGCTGCCATAGGCGCCCATCAGTTCTTCGGCCATATGCTGATACTCCTCATGCCAATCGTCACATTTGAAAAGACGACAATTTTCGCTTCGATCAAGGGGTGCTGCGATGCTGTCTTGATGGAAAACATCACTTCGGAGAGGAAAGATAGGGCACAAGTCTTCACTGTCCCGGGTTTTCTGGCACAACGGAGCTTTTTGCGTCGCCGACAACTTGCTAAGAAGGAATCATAGGGTTTTCGGCTCCGTGGAGCATGACGGCCGCAGTAGGATGGCTTCGGCAGTCGGCCGTTGCGAAATGCGAGGGATTGATGACGAAGTTGCAGCAGGGCGGCAACTACGAGACCCCACTGGTCGAGCGTAAGACGCGGGGTGGAACCATTCTTCGGATCGTGCTTCTGGCGCTGGTGCTGCTGGGCGTTGCAGTCGCTTTTGTGGTTTTTCAGCAGGCACTCGACAATGAAATTGTGCTCGGCCTGCTGGGCATACTTGCCATGGTCGGCATATTTTTCCTCGTCTCTTCGATGATTGGCCTCGTGGAAGTCATGCCGCAATCGCGGTCCGACGATCTCGCCCGCGCTTTCCTGGCCGGCCATCCGGACGGTATCCTGATCACGGACATCAAGGGTCGCATCGTCTACGCGAACGCTGCCTATGGTCGGATGACCGGTGCGACGAAAAAGAGCGATATCCAATCCCTTGAAACGCTTCTGTCCAAGTCGCGCGAATCCAACGAGGCGCTCTACAGGCTGACATCCGCGCTGCGGGAAGGCCGCGAGGGTCATGAAGAATTCCGCCTGCTGCAGCCGCTTGGCCGCAGCACGGGCACTGCCGTCGTTGGAGAGAATGGTGCGGGCGCCTTCTGGTACAGGCTGAAGGCCGGCCTTCTGGCGGGTTCGGGAAACAACAAGGCGCAGCTCGACATCTGGCAGATTACCGACACGACCTCGGAACGGTCGGACCAGGAGCGCTTCTTTCGCGAACTGCAAAACGCCATCGACTACCTCGACCATGCGCCGGTCGGGTTCTTTTCCGCGGGCAAGAAGGGCGAGATCTTCTATCTCAACGCCACGCTGGCTGAATGGCTGGGTCTCGATCTGACCAAGTTTTCTCCGGGATCGATGACGATCGACGATCTCGTGGCGGGCGAGGGCATGGCGCTGATCCAATCGGTTCAACCGGCGCCAGGCCTGAAGCGTACGGAAACGCTCGATCTCGACCTGCGCCGTGCCAACGGCCAGAGCCTGCCGGTGCGACTTGTTCACAGCGTCAGCTCCATGCGCGACGGTGCGCCCGGCGAAAGCCGCAGTGTCGTGATCAACCGGCCGCATGGTGAGGACACCGATCAATCCGCGTCTGCGATGCGTTTCACGCGCTTTTTCAACAACACGCCGATGGCCATTGCATCCGTCGATGGCGAGGGCCGGATCCTGCGCATCAATGCGCCGTTCCTGCGACTGTTCGCCGGGGTTCTGACCCGCGACGACGTGGAAAGTGGTGCGTCGCTGGAGCGTATCGCGCACGAGACGACCCGCGATCAGCTGATGGCGGCGCTTGCTGCCGCACGCGACCGTCAGGGCGACATTACTCCGATCGATTCGCGGCATCCGGGCGACGAGACCCGCTATCTGCGTTTCTACGTCAATGCGGTGATCGACGAGAGCGACGAGGCACCCGAAGAGGCGGCCATCATCTATTCCGTCGAGACGACCGAGCAAAAGGCGCTCGAGACGCAGATGGCGCAGACCCAGAAGCTGAATGCGGTCGGCACTCTTGCCGGCGGTATCGCGCACGATTTCAACAATGTGCTGACGGCTATCCTTCTGTCGTCCGATCACCTGCTTTTGCAGGCGCGTCCGTCCGACGCGAGCTTCGCCGATCTGATGGAAATCAAGCGCAATGCCAACCGGGCCGCCGTTCTGGTGCGCCAGCTTCTGGCCTTCTCGCGCAAGCAGACGATGCGTCCGGCGGTGCTGAACCTCACCGATGTGGTGGGCGACCTGCGGATGCTGGTCGACCGGCTGATTTCCGGCACCAATGTCAAGCTCGATGTCGACTACGGGCGCGACTTGTGGCCGGTGCGCACCGACCTGTCGCAGTTCGAGCAGGTTCTCATCAACCTCTGCGTCAACGCGCGCGATGCGATGCCGCAGGGCGGCACGATCCTGATCAAGACCCGCAATGTGACGGCCGAGGAAACCGCCGCCTTCCATCAGGCCGATCTGCCGGCGGAAGATCTCGTGATGGTCGAGGTCGCCGACAGCGGCACGGGCATTCCGCCCGAGATCATGGACAAGATCTTCGAGCCGTTCTTCACCACCAAGGAAGTGGGCAAAGGGACAGGTCTCGGCCTTTCGATGGTCTATGGCATCATCAAACAGTCCGGCGGCTATATCTATCCGGAATCCGAAGTCGGTCGCGGAACGAGTTTCCGGCTGTTCCTGCCGCGTCACATTCCCGAAATACCGGTCATCACGCCAGAGGCCGCAGAGGCTGCAGCTCTGGCAGCCGCACAGCCTGTGGCTTTGAAAGCGCCGGCAGAGGATATGGATCTCACGGGCAAGTCTGCGGTCGTGCTGCTTGTGGAGGATGAAGAAGCGGTTCGCCGGGGCGGCAAGCGGATGCTGGAGACACGCGGTTATACCGTGCACGAAGCCGGATCCGGCGTCGAAGCACTCGACATCATGGACGAGCTCGAAGGCAAGGTTGATATCGTCGTTTCCGACGTTGTCATGCCTGAGATGGACGGGCCGACGCTTTTGACGGAACTGCGGAAATCCTATCCGGATCTGAAGTTCATCTTCGTCTCCGGATACGCGGAGGACGCGTTTGCGCGCAACCTGCCGGCCGATGCGAAGTTCGGTTTTCTGCCCAAGCCGTTTTCGCTGAAGCAGCTTGCCGTTGCGGTTCGCGAGATGCTCGACTCGGACTGATTTTCTGATCCGCCTGCCAACCTTTATGGAGCCTCGCGATTCGTCCGTCGAACCGCGAGGCTTCTTGCTTTAACGCCTGACTTTCCACAGGTTATGCGCGCGAGAACGTTCCAGGAACGAATTCGCGATAACGCTGTTCTATCAAGCTGATAAAAGCCTCTTGATTGATGAGAACAAAAAGAGTACACGATGTCCATCGGCTGCTTCATTGCTTGCGTGGCGGCAATAACCTAAAGGTGGGACCTCATGGCACAGAATTCATTGCGGCTCGTAGAGGATAAAGGCGTGGACAAGAGCAAGGCGCTCGAAGCAGCACTCTCACAGATCGAACGATCCTTCGGTAAGGGATCGATCATGAAGCTTGGCTCGAACGATAGCATCGTCGAGATCGAGACAGTTTCCACCGGTTCCCTGAGCCTTGATATTGCGCTCGGCATCGGCGGTCTGCCGAAGGGTCGTATCGTCGAAATCTATGGTCCGGAAAGCTCGGGCAAGACAACGCTTGCCCTGCAGACCATTGCCGAGGCTCAGAAGGGTGGCGGTGTTTGCGCCTTCGTTGACGCGGAACACGCACTCGATCCGGTTTATGCCCGCAAGCTCGGCGTCGATCTGCATAACCTCCTGATCTCGCAGCCGGACACCGGTGAGCAGGCGCTTGAGATCACCGATACGCTGGTGCGTTCCGGTGCTGTCGACGTTCTCGTCATCGACTCGGTTGCGGCATTGACGCCGCGTGCCGAAATCGAAGGCGAAATGGGCGACAGCCTGCCGGGTCTTCAGGCCCGTCTGATGAGCCAGGCACTGCGCAAGCTGACAGCGTCGATCTCCAAGTCGAAGACGATGGTGATCTTCATCAACCAGATCCGCATGAAGATCGGCGTGATGTTCGGTTCGCCGGAAACGACGACAGGCGGTAACGCGCTGAAATTCTACGCGTCCGTTCGTCTCGACATTCGCCGCATCGGCCAGGTCAAGGAACGCGAAGAAGTCGTCGGCAACCAGACACGCGTCAAGGTCGTCAAGAACAAGATGGCGCCTCCCTTCAAGCAGGTCGAATTCGACATCATGTATGGCGAGGGCGTTTCCAAGACCGGCGAGCTCGTTGATCTCGGCGTCAAGGCAGGGATCGTCGAGAAGTCGGGTGCCTGGTTCTCCTACAACAGCCAGCGTCTCGGTCAGGGCCGCGAGAACGCGAAGTCGTTCCTGCGAGACAACCCGGAAGTGGCGCGTGAAATCGAGACGTCGCTGCGCCAGAATGCCGGCTTGATCGCCGATAAGTTCCTGCAGAATGGCGGACCCGATGCCAATGACGGCGACCAGGCCCCGGACCCTTGATCGGACCTGGGTTGGGATGCCGGTCTAGGGCATCCTGACGCTGATCTTCGCCGGTTTTTCGGCTTTCAAATCTTGCCGGCCGCCATCGCAAAGATGCGCGGCCGGTCTGCGTTTCGGGCGGGTTTGGGATGATTAGGGGTGCTGTGGCTGGACAGTCGGGAACGCGGACGATACAAGCCTTTCGTCTTCGAATAACAGCATCGCACCCGGCGATAAAAAGGGCTTAGCATGAGCGGCGTGAATGAAATCCGGTCGACGTTTCTCGACTATTTCCAAATGAACGGCCACGAGGTTGTGTCCTCGTCCCCGCTTGTGCCGCGCAATGACCCGACGCTGATGTTTACCAATGCCGGTATGGTGCAGTTCAAGAACGTCTTTACGGGTCTTGAAAAGCGCCCTTACACCACGGCCACCACCTCCCAGAAATGCGTGCGCGCCGGTGGCAAGCACAACGATCTCGACAATGTCGGTTACACCGCCCGCCATCTCACCTTCTTCGAGATGCTCGGCAACTTCTCGTTCGGCGACTACTTCAAGGAAAACGCGATCGAGCTTGCCTGGAAGCTGGTTACCGAAGGGTTCGATCTGCCCAAGCACCGGTTGCTGGTCACGGTCTATTCGGAAGACGAGGAAGCTGCGACGCTGTGGAAGAAGATCGCCGGCATTTCCGACGACAAGATCATCCGCATTCCCACCTCCGACAATTTCTGGCAGATGGGCGATACCGGCCCCTGCGGTCCGTGCTCGGAAATCTTCATCGACCAGGGCGAGAATGTCTGGGGTGGACCTCCGGGCTCGCCTGAAGAAGACGGCGACCGCTTCCTGGAATTCTGGAACCTCGTGTTTATGCAGTACGAGCAGACGGCACCCGGCGAGCGTACGCTGCTGCCGCGCCCGTCGATCGATACCGGCATGGGTCTCGAGCGCATGGCCTGCGTCCTGCAGGGCAAGCAGAGCGTGTTCGACACTGACCTGTTCCAGACGCTGATCGGCACGATCGAGGATGTCCTGAGCGTGAAGGCCGAGGGCAGTGCCAGCCACCGCGTCATCGCCGACCATCTGCGGTCGTCCGCGTTCCTGATTGCCGACGGCGTGCTGCCATCCAACGAAGGCCGTGGTTACGTGCTTCGCCGCATCATGCGCCGCGCCATGCGCCATGCGCAGCTGCTCGGTGCCAAAGAACCGGTCATGTACAAGCTGCTGCCGACGCTGGTGCAGGAAATGGGCCGCGCCTATCCGGAACTGGTGCGCGCAGAGGCGCTGACCGCGGAAACGCTGAAGCTCGAGGAAACCCGCTTCCTCAAGACGCTCGAACGTGGTTTGTCGCTGCTTTCGGACGCGACCAGCACGCTCGACAAGGGCGACATGCTCGACGGCGAGACGGCGTTCAAGCTTTACGACACCTACGGCTTCCCGCTCGATCTGACGCAGGACGCGCTCCGCGCCCGCGAAATCGGCGTCGATCTTTCGGGCTTTACCGATGCGATGGAACGCCAGAAGGCCGAAGCCCGCTCGCATTGGACAGGCTCCGGCGACAAGGCGACCGAAACCGTCTGGTTCGAAATCAAGGAAAAGTTCGGCGCCACCGAATTCCTCGGCTATGACACCGAGACGGCCGAAGGCGTCGTCCAGGCGATCGTCAAGGATGGCAAGGCCATCGACAGTGCCTCGAGCGGCGATGCCGTACAAATCGTCGTCAGCCAGACGCCGTTCTACGGTGAATCCGGCGGCCAGATGGGCGATGCCGGTTTGATCTCGACCGACCACGCCAAGCTTGAAGTGACCGACGTCCAGAAGCGGGGCGAGGGGCTGTTTGTCCATATCGCAACCGTGACCGAGGGCACGTTGAAGGCTGGCGACGCGGTCATCCTCGCCGTCGATCACGCCCGCCGTTCGCGCCTGCGCTCGAACCATTCCGCGACGCATCTGCTGCATGAAGCCCTGCGCGAAGTGCTCGGCACCCATGTGGCGCAGAAGGGCTCGCTGGTCGCTCCTGAGCGTCTGCGCTTCGACGTGTCGCATCCGAAGCCGATGTCGTCAGAGGAACTGCAGGTCGTCGAAGATATGGCCAACGCCATCATCCTGCAGAACGCGCAGGTCACCACGCGCCTGATGAGCGTCGACGACGCGATTGCCGAGGGTGCAATGGCACTGTTCGGCGAGAAATACGGCGATGAAGTGCGCGTTGTCTCGATGGGCAAGGCCGTCGATGGTCCGAAGGCCGGCAAGCCTTACTCGATCGAACTTTGCGGCGGGACGCATGTCAACGCGACGGGCGATATCGGCCTCGTGCGCATACTCTCCGAAAGCGCCGTCGGCGCTGGTGTTCGCCGTGTCGAAGCGGTGACGGGGGACGCGGCGCGTGCCTATCTTGCCGAGCAGGATGAGCGCGTGAAGACGTTGTCGGGTGCGCTAAAGGTTCAGCCCGGTGAGCTTGTCTCCCGCGTCGAGGCGCTGATCGACGAGCGTCGCAAGCTTGAGAAGGAGTTGGCGGATGCCAAGCGCCGGCTCGCCATGGGTGGCGGTCAGCAGGGCGGCTCTGCCGACGACATCCGCGAGATCGCTGGCATCAAGTTCATGGGCAAGGCGCTGGCCGGCATCGATGCGAAGGACCTGAAGGGTCTCGCGGACGAAGGCAAGGCTACCCTCGGTTCGGGTGTCGTGACGCTGGTTGGCGTGTCGGAAGACGGCAAGGCGAGTGCGGTCGTGGCGGTGACGCCTGATCTTATCGGCCGCTTCAGCGCTGTCGATCTGGTGCGGATCGCCTCTGCGGCACTTGGCGGCAAGGGCGGCGGCGGACGGCCGGATATGGCGCAGGCCGGTGGCCCTGACGGTGCCAAGGCCAATGATGCGCTGGAAGCCGTGGCCGCAGCGCTCGGCGCCTGAGGTTGGAATGATCGGGCGGCCACTGGCCGCCCGTTTCACATGAGGTTTGGACATGGGATTGAACGCAACAATACCGGATGAGATCGACGAGGTCGTGGATGGCCTCGTGCCGTCCCTATTCAGGGATGCACCGAGTTCGGTCTCGTTCAACAAGTTGCGCAAGCGCCTGCTGCGGCAGGTTCGTCAGGCGTTCGACGATTTCGGCATGCTGAAGGATCAGAAACGCTGGCTGGTCGGCCTGTCGGGCGGCAAGGACAGCTATTCGCTGCTCGCCATTCTGCTCGATCTGCAATGGCGTGGCCTGCTTCCGGTCGAGCTGCTTGCCTGCAATCTCGATCAGGGACAGCCGAACTTTCCCAAACACATCCTGCCGGATTATCTCACCTCCATCGGCGTCAAGCACCGGATCGAGTATCGCGATACCTATTCGATCGTGAAGGAGAAGGTGCCCGCAGGCGGAACCTACTGCGCGCTCTGTTCACGGCTTCGGCGCGGCAATCTCTACCGGGTTGCCCGCGAAGAGGGTTGCGACGCGTTGGTTCTCGGGCATCACCGGGAAGATATTCTCGAAACCTTCTTCATGAACTTCTTTCACGGCGGACGGCTTGCCGGCATGCCGGCGAAGCTTCTGAACGACGAAGGCGACGTGATGGTGCTGCGGCCGCTCGCCTATTGCGCCGAGGACGATCTGGCGAAGTTTTCTGCCGCCATGGAATTCCCGATCATCCCGTGCGACCTCTGCGGCTCGCAGGACGGGCTGCAGCGCAATGCGATGAAGGCCATGCTTGCCGATATCGAGACGCGCATGCCGGGCCGCAAGGATACGATGCTGCGGGCACTCGCGCATGTGAACCCGTCGCACCTGCTTGATCCGAAACTGTTCGACTTCTCCGGCCTCAGCGCCAACCCCGACGCCTGATCCCCAACAAGCTGCTCCCACCACTGCAGGATCTCATACAATGACCATGCCGCTCGATATAGCCAAGCTTGCCGACATCCTGCGCCTTGCGGCGAAGGAAGAGATCCTGCCGCGGTTCCGGCGGCTTGGAAGCGGCGACGTGCGTTCCAAAAGCGAGCCGTCGGATCTTGTGACCGAAGCGGACGAGGCTGCCGAGCGTCTGATCCGCCGCGAGCTTGAAGCGCTGGCGCCTGATGCTCTGTTTGTCGGCGAAGAATCGGTGGCCGCCGATCCGTCGCTTCTCGCCAAGCTTGGAGGCTCGGATTTCGCGATCGTCGTCGATCCTGTCGATGGCACGTTCAATTTCGCCTCCGGCATTCCTGCCTTCGGTGTCATGGCCTCTGTCGTCTGGAAAGGCGAAACGGTGGCCGGCATCATCTACGATCCGATGGGTGACGACTGGGTGATGGCGGAAAAGGGCGCAGGCGCCTCCCTGCGCCGTCCTGACGGCGATGCGGTGCGCCTTGCGGTCGCGGAAGCGACACCGATCGGCGACATGGTCGGAATGGCGTCACCCGGGTATTTCTTCGGCGAGGAAAGAGAGCGGCTGCTGGCCAATCTGGCGAAGGTGCGTTTCTTTGCCAACTATCGATGTGCCGCGCACGAGTATCGCACCTTTGCCGGCGGGCACGTGCAATACCTTCTCTACAACAAGCTCATGCCTTGGGATCATCTGGCGGGCACCCTGATTGCCACGGAGGCCGGCGGTTATGCGGCGCGCTTCGACGGATCCGATTACCTGCCGAACCACGTGGATGGCGGGCTGCTGGTCGCGACCTGCAAGGACAGCTGGCAGATGCTGCGCCGCGAACTCATCGGCGACTGAGCCTTCAAGGGGTCGGTCCCAGTAGAGGGCGAAACGACACCGTAAGCCAACTCCGTTGTCCTCGTTGAACCCTCGTGTATTTTGGTGCCGGAAGGCGGCATGCGGAAGCATATCCAGGTTCTCGAACGAGCGGGGCTCGTTGTCACCGAGTAGATCGGACGGGTGAGAACCTGCAGGCTTGCGAGACACGGACTTGAGGCGGAGGCCGAGTGCGTAGAGGCGCATCGAAAGCTTTTCGAGGCCCGCTTCGAACCATTGAATGAACTCATCAGTACCATGCAACGGGAGGTAACCGATGAATCAGCAAGTTGACGTGACATCATTGGAGCGCAGGGGCGATCGCGAATTGGTCGTCACGCGGACATTCAATGCGCCGCCGATTGCCGTTTTCAGGGCGTGGAGTGAGCCCGAGATCTTCCGGGCTTGGTGGGTGCCAAAATCGGTCCCCGGCCTATCGCTCGTATCGTGCGACATGGACGTGCGTACCGGCGGCAAGTATCGGCTGGAATTCGGTGCTGGCGGCGATTCCGATACCATGGCCTTTTATGGCAAGTATCTCGAGGTCGTACCGAACGAGCGCATTGTCTGGACCAACGACGAGGGCGAAGAGGGCGCGGTCACGACCGTGAGCCTCGAGGACCAGGGCGGAATGACGCTGTTGCGTTTCCACGAGGTCTATCCGTCCAAGGAGGCGCTTGAGGAGGCCCTGCAGGGCTCGGCGGTCGCATTGCCCGAGCAGTTGGACCAGCTCGACGAATTGCTGACCAGCAAAGCTGAGTAGCGCTGTTGCGGAAACGCATCGGGGCAACGTATGCCTCAGGCGCGCTACCCCACCGAGCTTTTCGCGGGTGGTGAAGGCAAAGCAAACCAATCTCGCGGCACCGTTCTATGTCCGCAACGGGCCGAAAGGCGTCTTCGGCAGCGTTGCGCCAGAAGCGGACTTTCGTAATACCTGAAGCCTCGTGTAGAGCTACGAGATCAAGCGTTCTTGCGGAGATAGCGATGGAAAAAGTAACCCTTTGGCGATCTGTAGGTCCGGTCGAGTTGGAGTTGATAAAGCAGAGTGGCATGAAGGCATTTCCGCCCCGACTACCCGACCAACCCATCTTCTATCCGGTCCTTTCCGAAGACTACGCCATTCGGATCGCAAGGGATTGGAATGTCAGTCGCGACGGCGCAGGCTATGTCACCCGCTTCGAAGTTCTCAAAACGTTTCTGGCTTCCTACGCGCCTCAAGAGGCCGGGGGCCAAGCGTTGAGAGAATACTGGATACCTGCTGAAGACGTTGAGAGCTTCAACCAAGCCATCGTGGGAGAGATAGCTGTGATAAGGGCGTTTGGACACGAAGGGAAAGACATCGAACGCCCTGATGAAAGTCAGCTCTGAGCCGAAGCCGACCTCGGCAGCTTTGCGCCAATAGAAGGTATTCGTTAAATGGTAAGTATTCTAGGCTGCCCCCATAGTGATGACTTGCGGATTGGGATCGATGCATCTAGTGCCATGGACGTTGTTGGCAGCGCTGCTATAAGGGTCTCGTGTTTTGAGCGTTTTCAGGTTCAGAAAGACAGACGAAGTTTGGAGCTTAAGGCGTAGCATCGTCCTAGATATGATCGACTGGTGGATCGAGAGCGCCGGTTCTCGGCCCTTTCTCATCAAGTTCAAGCAGAGCTATGATTATGGATACAACCATGGTGACCTCACCGAAGTCGCCGACGCCGACAAGGCTGAATTGCGCGATCTTGTGCAATTGATGCTGAAGTCTGGATACGAGAACCAACTGCGATTGGACCCTGTGGCAACCTCGCACGTGCGAGAAAGCCTAACAGAACTCCAGCGGCTCCTTAACGCCGATCTTGAAGGCACGCCGCTCTATCACAGAGAGACAGGTTGACTTGAGCAGCCTCGGTCTTCTCCATACTCGATGGAGAAAGTAAGGGATGTATAAATTTCACCAACTCAATTGACTGCTTGGGCCGCATTGGGCCGACAGCCGACCTCGGCAGCTTTGCGCCAATTGCGGAGGTAGAACGTATTCAAGCTTGATCCAGTATCAGCGCAAGGAAGCATAAATTTCAACAACCCGGATGACTGCTGCCGGCCGGTTGCGGACATAGAACGGCGCCGGCCGCTTGCGATGTGCAGCACTATTGCTTCGCTCGATTTACAACGATTATGCGGCCCAGAAATACGATAACAAAGGGTGTCCATAGTGCGAGGACTAAATAGTAGACTGCGGTCGCCCCGACACACTCACTTTCATCGATCCGACAGGACTGAGCTACTCCAAGGCGAAGAGGTGACAGAGCGAGGGCTAGTGCTGCTCCAACAACCAGCGGAGACATCCATGTCGGGAAACCTTGGCGAACGATCAAGGTGAATGTGATGATTGCGATACAAGGCAGCAAAGCTATCAACCCTAAAGGCATAGTTTCTTCCCAGTCAGTCACAGACGTAACTGAATACTATGCGATCTGATTGTTGTCGCAATGTCCGTTATCGGCCGAAAGCTGACTCTCTCCGTTAGAGTGTCAATTCGCCCTCTACCTGACCGACCCTTCGAGACAAAGCGGAACCGAAAAAGGCCGGATCGCTCCGGCCTTTTTTGCGCTCTGACGTGATGGACTGTCAGGCCTTGTGGTTGTGGGGCCGGAAGAGCTTTCCCTTTTCGCCGATCAGCACGAAGATCAGGCCGATGACCGAGACGGTAAAGAAGCCTGCCACCATCGGGGTTGCCGTGCCGTCGAAGGCCTGGCCGATCGATGCGCCAATGATCGCGCCGCCGACCGTGCCCATGAAGCCGAGGACGGAGGACGCGGTGCCCGCCACGTGGCCGAGGGGCTCCATTGCCAGCGAATTGAAGTTCGAGGCAATCAGGCCGAACAGGAACATGGCCATGGCGAAGAAGGCCAGGAACAGCAGGAAGGGCATCGGTTCGGATGACAGCAACTGGACGCTCAGCCACAGGAAGGTGACCACGACGAAGCCGATGATGGCGGCGTGCGACAGCTTGCGCATGCCGAGCCTGCCGACCCAGCGAGAGTTGAGGAAGGCCGAGATCGACATGAACAGAGCGACCGCAGCAAACGCCACCGGAAACCAGACGCCGAGCTGGTAGATGCCGACATAGACCTGCTGGGCCGAGTTGATAAAGCCGAACAGGGCGCCGAAGATGAACGTGCTCGCGAGCGTGTAGCAAAGCGCCATGCGATTGGTGAGCACGATCAGGAAGCCGGCGACGATGGACTTTACCGTGAACGGGCGGACATCGGCCTGATCCAGCGTTTCGGGCAGCTTGCGGGCAACCCAGATCGTGACAATGATTGCGACGACGGCGATGAAGACGAAGATCAGGTGCCAGTCACCAAACAGCAGCACGAGTTGTCCCGTTCCAGGCGCGATGATCGGCACGATCATGAATACCATCATGATGAGAGACATGACTTCCGCCATGGCGCGACCGCCGAAGACGTCGCGGACGATCGAGACGGAGATGACGCGAGTGGCCGCCGAGCCGATGCCCTGGATGAAGCGCAGGATGAGCAGGCCCGCAAACGAGGGTACGAAAACGACGGCGATCGCGGAGACGATATAGATGCCGAGACCGATCAGCAGTGGCGTGCGTCGGCCGAAACGGTCGGAGATCGGGCCATAGAAGAGCTGGGCGATGCCGAAGCCGAACAGATAGGCCGAGACGACATACTGTCGATGGTTCTCGTTCTCGACGCCGAGTGCTGCGCCGATCTGCTGTAGTCCGGGAAGCATGATATCGATGGCGAGGGCGTTGAGTGCCATCAGAGCGGCCATCATGGCAATGAATTGTGCCCTTCCCATGCCTTGCAGCTTTGGGACAACGGGATGTGAAGGATTTGTCACGGGGGATTTCCTAAAGAATGGGAAAGGCGCCGTGGGAGCGGCGCCTTCAAAATTTTGGAGAGTATATCAAGCCGGATCAGGCTGCGCGGACGGTAATGCCCTGTTCCTCGATATGGGTTTTGAGCTCGCCCGACTGGAACATTTCGCGGACGATATCGCATCCGCCAACGAATTCGCCCTTGATGTAGAGCTGAGGAATCGTCGGCCAGTTGGAATAGTCCTTGATGCCCTGGCGGATTTCCGCGTCGGCCAGAACATTCACGCCCTTATAGTCGAGCCCGAGGTAATCGAGGATCTGGACGACCTGGCCGGAGAAGCCGCATTGCGGGAACTGGGGCGTGCCCTTGAGGAAGAGAACGACATCGTTCGTCTTGATTTCGTTTGCGATGAAGTCGTGAATGCCGCTCATGATCTTTCCTTTCACATGCGGTTTCAAGGACCGCTGCGGTGTCTTGCCCCTTAAATAGCAAGGTGACCTTACTAATTCCAGCGCAATTCCGCTTGAAGTGTCAAACTGTTTACGCCTTCGCGCGACGCCACCAATGACGTGCCCCTTAGGGCTGTCGACTGCGTTGCTTGCTGCGGCTGGTGGCGGTGCGCCGGCGGCTCGTCTGCTTTTTCGCTGGCTTCGCAAGTTCTGATCGCGTTCTGGGCTTTTTGCCGGTGAACCTACCCGTGGTCGCGGACCGCGTGCTTCCCGATGCAGCGGCGCGGGTCTGACGCTTTTTGCGCTTGGAAGGCGTGCGGCCGTGCGACTTGCCCAGAAGCTGCTTGACGACATCGTCCACAACGCTGGTAACGATCTGCTTGATCAGGTCGGACATCGCACCCGAAGCTCCGTTACTCTGATGGAGCGGAGGTCTGAAGCGCCAGGGCATGCAGAACGCCGCCCATATTGCCCTTCAGCGCTTCGTAGACCATCTGGTGCTGCTGGACGCGGCTCTTGCCGCGGAACGCGTCCGCGACGACCTCGGCTGCGTAGTGGTCACCGTCACCCGCCAGATCGCGGATCGTGACCTTGGCGCCGGGAATTCCGGCCTTGATCATGTCTTCGATATCGCCGGGACGCATGGGCATATTGTCTTCCTCTTCTTCGGCCGCAGACTCATATCGCGGCATGCTTTGACCGAAAGACTGCCTGAAAGCCGTCCTCCGGTCAAAGAGGTAACAACCTCAAATCCAGATTGCTAGAGGATTTGGATCGATCGACGCCGCCCGGTCGTTGCTCATGCCATGAACGAGGGGAACCAGCTCTCGTGAGCGATGGTGAGATCCTCGACAGTGATGTCGACGATGTCATCAACGACGACGCGTTCGCCGGCGACCTTGCCGAGGCGGCGGAAGGGCACGGCTGCACCTTCAGCATTGGCCTGCAGGAAATTGGCGATGTCGGCCGGAACGGCGATCACGTAACGTGCCTGATCTTCCCCGAACAGGAGAGCATGCGACGGTCCGCGCTGTTCCGACAGGCTGACGGTCATGCCCTTTTCGGACGCCATCGCCATTTCGACGAGGGCGAGACCCAGGCCGCCGGAGGAGATGTCGTGGCAGGCGCTGACGTGGCCGTTGCGGATTGCCGAGCGGACGAAGTCACCGTTGCGGCGTTCGGCGGAAAGATCGACGGTGGGTGCTGGGCCTTCTGTCGAGCCGAGGATGTCGCGCAGGTAGATCGAGGAGCCGAGATGGCTGCCATCGGTACCGATCATGATCAGCACGTCGCCGTCGCCGGCCGAGCCGATCCTTGCCATCTTCTGCCAGTCGGGCAGCAGGCCAACGCCTGCGATCGTCGGGGTCGGCAGGATGGCGACGCCGTTGGTCTCGTTGTAGAGGGAGACGTTGCCGGAGACGATCGGGAAATCGAGTGCCAGGCACGCTTCACCGATGCCCTTGATGGCGCCGACGAGCTGGCCCATGATCTCAGGCTTTTCCGGGTTGCCGAAATTGAGGTTGTCGGTGGCTGCGAGCGGTTCTGCGCCGGTCGCGACGATGTTGCGCCAGCATTCGGCGACCGCCTGCTTTCCGCCTTCATAGGGGTCTGCCTCGACATAACGCGGCGTGACATCGGACGAGAAGGCGAGCGCCTTGGTGGGATGGGTCTCGATGCGCACGACACCGGCATCGCCGCCGGGGCGCTGCAGCGAATTGCCCTGGATCAGCGTGTCATACTGTTCCCAGACCCAGCGGCGGCTGGACTGGTTGGCAGAGCCGACCAGCTTCAGAATGGCATCGTTGTAATCCGTCGGGGCTGCAACGTCTCCCGCTGCTAGGTCAGGGCGCGGGTTTTGCTGGATCCACGGACGGTCGTATTCCGGCGCTTCGTCGCCCAGTTCCTTGATCGGCAGGTTGGCGACTTCCTCGCCCTGATGGATGACGCGGAAACGCAGGTCATCTGTGGTCTTGCCGACGATTGCGAAATCGAGGCCCCATTTGACGAAGATCGCCTTGGCGACTTCTTCCTTCGAAGGCTCCAGCACCATGAGCATCCGCTCCTGGCTTTCCGAGAGCATCATTTCATATGCGGTCATGCGCTCTTCGCGGACCGGGACCTGATCGAGCTGCAGTTCGATGCCGAGGCCGCCCTTGGCGCCCATTTCGACGGCCGAGCAGGTGAGGCCGGCGGCACCCATATCCTGAATGGCGATGACAGCGCCGGTCTTCATCAGTTCGAGGCAGGCTTCGAGCAGGCACTTTTCGGTAAAGGGGTCGCCGACCTGAACGGTTGGGCGCTTCTCCTCGATATCGGCGTCGAATTCGGCCGATGCCATCGTGGCGCCGCCGACACCGTCGCGGCCGGTCTTCGCACCGAGATAGACGACGGGCAAGCCAACGCCCTTGGCTTCCGACAGGAAGATTCCGTCGGATTTTGCAAGTCCAGCTGCGAAGGCGTTGACGAGGATGTTGCCATTGTAGCGTTCGTCAAACTCGACTTCGCCGCCGACCGTCGGCACGCCAAAGGAGTTGCCGTAACCACCGACGCCGGCAACGACGCCGGAGACGAGGTGTTTTGTCTTTGCGTGGTCAGGGGCACCGAAACGCAGGGCGTTCATGGCCGCAATCGGCCGTGCACCCATGGTGAAGACGTCGCGCAGGATGCCGCCGACGCCGGTCGCCGCACCCTGGTAGGGCTCGATATAGGACGGGTGGTTGTGGCTCTCCATCTTGAAGACGACGACATCGCCGTCATCGATATCGACCACGCCGGCGTTCTCGCCAGGGCCCTGGATGACGCGCGGGCCCTTGGTGGGCAGCGTGCGCAGCCAGCGCTTGGATGACTTGTAGGAGCAGTGCTCGTTCCACATAGCCGAGAAGATACCGAGTTCGGTATAGGTCGGCTCGCGGCCGATCAGATCCAGGATCCGCTGATATTCGTCGGGCTTGAGGCCGTGGGATGCGACGAGTTCTGGCGTGATCGGGAAGCTGTTCGGAATGGTCATGATCTTCTCTATGTTGCGGAGCGAGATATGCGCCGCTCTTTAGCCTATGTCTTGACGAGGCGCGACAAGAAAATGCCGGCGCGCCACAGGCAAAAGCCGAGATCAGAACCGGTAACCTACCGTCAGACCCGCGCGGGTCAGACCATCGTTTGGTCCGTCGCAGAGATTGGCGTGAGACGAATGGCCCGCCTGCGCCAGGAGCTGCCAGTTTCCGAGAAGTTTGACGCCTGCGGCCACATATTCGTGGAAGAGTGCGCGGCAGCCAAGCTGAGGGTCGTCGCCGCTGTCCAGGTTGCCGTCATGCAGCGCGCCGCCGAAGCCTGCTTCCACGAAGACATTGCGCGTGACCGGCATTGTCCACGAGAAGCCTGCATAGACCTGGCTCGTTTCGCCCGTGGTGCTGAGTTCGCCGCCGACGTGAAGACGGGGCCGCAGGACCTTCTCAACGCCCGTCGCCTGTTCACGACCGAACGGATCGGTGAGGAGCATTCCCGTCAGGAAGACGCCGTTTTCCTTGCGACCGCTGTCCAGGGAGGTGAGGACTCCAAAACGCGCGTCGTCGAACAGTTGTTCGGCAGCAACGATCGGTGTCGCGACCATGGACAGGAATGCCAAGGGTGCAGCGAGGGCGATCCGCGCCGGCAGTGTCAGGGAAATCGGCGGCAAACTACTCTCCTCGAATCGGCTTTATGTTGCCGTTTGAGGAGAGAGTGGTCTGCGAAACTCGTACGGAGCTTACGCTATCGACAGAAGGCTTCTGACGGTCGAGATCAGCAGTTGGTGTTGCCAGCGGCCCAGCGTTGCACATCGGCGTTGACGCGGCCCGACACAGGCTCGCTCATCAGCGGGCCGAAGGTGGAAAGCTTGGCAGGTCTGCCCTCCGCCTGCACCACGAGAAGCGGACGGATATCGGACGAGCCCTTGCGTGTCAGAAGAAAGCGTGGACGACCGGAGAAGGACGTCAGTTCCGGCGCGAACGCGTAGGACTTGAAGGCCGGGTCGCCCGACCGGAACCAGCAGCGATTGGCGCCAACGGCAACCTTTTCCATCACGTCGAGCGCCGATGCGTTGCTGACCGCTTTGACGGGTGGTTTCGACTGGCAGGACGCGAGCGCGGTCCCGAGAGCGACAAGAGAAATGGCAGTCATAGTACGGTAAGAGATCTGCATGTCGTTCCCGGAGGGTTATGGTATTGTCTTCTACGGAGACCTGAGACCGGTCAGGCAGCGATCACGTCGAGCGCCGAGGCAAAAAGGCCGCGACCGTCACTGCCGCCATGCGCGGCTTCGATCAGGTTTTCCGGGTGCGGCATCATGCCGAGAACGTTGCCGCGCGCGTTGATGACGCCAGCGATATCGCTCAACGAACCGTTGGGGTTGGTGCCTTCCGCATAGCGGAACACGACCTGGCCCTTGTCTTCCATGGACGCGAGAGTTTCTGCGTCAACGAAGTAGTTGCCGTCATGGTGGGCGACCGGGCAGCGGATGATCTGGCCCTTGCCATAGGCGCGGGTAAAGTCCGTTTCGGCATTCACCACTTCGAGCTTCACGTCCTTGCACACGAACTTCAGCGACGTATTGCGCATCAGTGCACCCGGCAGCATGCCCGCTTCGACCAGGATCTGGAAGCCATTGCAGACGCCCATGACCTTCACGCCCTGTTCGGCCTTCTGCTTGATGGCCTGCATGACCGGCATGCGGGCAGCAATTGCGCCACAGCGCAGATAGTCGCCGTAGGAGAACCCGCCCGGAATGACGATCAGGTCGATATCATCAGGGATCTCGGTTTCCGTCTGCCAGATGGTGACGGGCGCCTGGCCGGAGATCTTGGTGAGGGCGGCGATCATGTCGCGGTCGCGATTGAGGCCGGGAAGCTGGACGACGGCGGACTTCATGGGTGCGGTTCAAACCTTGCCTGTGCCTCAGACAGCTCGCGCAGCTCGAGGCGGGTTTCGATACGGTCGAGACGCAGGTCGTGGCGCGCCAGTGCCGTGTGGATATTATGCATGTCCTGATGGAGCGATATCATCGCACCACGCATGGCATTCACTTCTGCCTTCAGATCCCGTTGGCCGATTTTGATGTCAGATATGTCTGCTTGCACGCGCTTCATCAGTTCGTACATGAGTTCATTCGTGACGTCGGCCATGACACACCCCGCAACCGTTAGTCGATTGCGATAGTATAGTTCTCGATTACCGTGTTAGCCAGAAGCTTTTCGCACATCGACTTCAAGTCTGCTTCGGCCTTTACCTTGTCGGTGCCCTCAAGGGAAAGGTCGAACACCTTGCCCTGACGAACATGGCCGACGCCTTCAAAGCCGAGGCTTCCGAGCGCGCCTTCGATGGCCTTACCCTGCGGGTCTAGAACGCCGTTCTTGAGCGTAACGGTCACGCGTGCCTTGATCACTGAATATCCCCCGAATTACTTGACAAGAACCGGGCCGGTCCCGCGGAGCGGCTCGTTTTCGTTGATGATGCCGAGACGGCGCGCCACCTCGGAATAGGCTTCGACCAGACCGCCGAGATCGCGGCGGAACCGATCCTTGTCCATCTTTTCCTTCGTCTCAATATCCCAGAGACGGCAGCTGTCGGGCGAGATCTCGTCAGCCAGGATGATGCGCATCATGTCGCCTTCGAAAAGGCGGCCGCATTCGATCTTGAAATCGACGAGCTGGATGCCGACACCGAGGAAAAGGCCGGACAGGAAGTCGTTGACGCGGATGGCGAGCGCCATGACATCATCGAGCTCGGCCGGGTTTGCCCAACCGAAGGCGGTGATGTGCTCTTCGGACACCATCGGATCGGCAAGCTGATCGGACTTGTAGTAGAATTCGATGATCGAGCGGGGAAGAACGGTGCCTTCCTCGATGCCCAGACGTTCCGACAGCGAGCCGGCGGCGACGTTGCGCACGACGATCTCGAGCGGGATCATCTCCACTTCCTTGATCAGCTGCTCGCGCATGTTCAGCCGACGAATGAAATGCGTGGGAATGCCGATCTTGTTCAGGTGTGTGAAGAGATATTCCGAAATGCGGTTGTTCAGAACGCCCTTGCCGTCGATCACACCGTGCTTCTTCTTGTTGAAGGCTGTGGCATCGTCCTTGAAGAACTGGATCAGCGTGCCTGGCTCCGGGCCTTCGTAAAGGATCTTTGCCTTGCCTTCGTAAATACGGCGGCGACGGTTCATGATTGTTTTCTCGTTGTTGGCACCCGGGGCAGGCGCAATGGATCGTGTTTGTGGGGTCCATATCGGAAAAGATCGCATTTCACAATGCGGGGGCCTTCCGTCCGGTTTTCATCCCGATGAAAAAAGCTATGCCGGCTCCCTCTACCGCATAGGCCGCAGACGACTCAGTCGTGTACCGCGGCAACTTCCCAGCCTAGCAGGAAAAATGCGTCTTGATTCCGGCGTGCCCCCCGAGTTCAGGGCTTCAGTTTGCCGAGGAACTGGGCAAACACCATCGTACCCTCCGGCCAGGGACCATGCCCCGATTCCGCGTTGATATGCCCGGATTCCCCTGCATCGACCAAGACCGATCCCCAGGACGCGGCGATATCGTCGGCGTGCTCGTAGGATCCGAACGGATCGTTTCGGCTGGCCACGGTAAGCGTCGGGAACGGTAGCGGATCGCGCGGGTAGGGGCCGAAGGTCATCAGGTGTTTTGGCCTGATCTTCGGGTTCTCGACCTCGGGCGGCGCAACGAGAAACGCACCGGCGATCTTCTTCTTGAAAAGAGGGATCGCATGGATGGCGGTTGCCACGCCCAGCGAGTGGGCGACGAGCACCACCGGTCGCGTCGAGGCGTTCACCTCTTCCACGAGCCTTTGGACCCAGTCGTCCTTGACTGGCTTTGCCCATTCCGATTGCTCGACCCGGCGGGCGGTGGCGAGTTTAGACTCCCACCGCGTTTGCCAGTGGCCTGGGCCGGAATTGGTGTAACCCGGGATGATGAGGATATCGGCTTCGGATGCTTTCATGCCGCTAATCTGTGTTTGCGTGATTTCAATATCAAGCTGCCTGTATCACGCTTCGCCAAAGACGCGGGTGAAGATCGTGTCGACATGCTTGGTGTGGTAGCCGAGGTCGAACTTCTCGCGGATCTCTTCCTCGGAAAGGGCGGCCCGGACTTCCTGATCGGCCAGCAGCTCTTCGAGGAAGTCCTTGCCTTCTTCCCAGACCTTCATGGCATTGCGCTGCACCAGACGGTAGGCATCCTCGCGCGAGGTGCCAGCCTGCGTGAGCGCCAGAAGGACGCGCTGGCTCATGACCAGACCCTTGAACTTGTTCATGTTCTTCAACATGTTCTCTGGGTAGATCACCAGCTTTTCGATGACGCCGGCGAGACGGTTGAGGGCGAAGTCGAGGGTGACGGTCGTATCAGGGCCGATGGCGCGTTCGACGCTCGAGTGACTGATGTCACGCTCGTGCCATAGAGCAACGTTTTCCATCGCCGGAACCACCGACATGCGCACAAGGCGGGCAAGACCGGTCAGGTTCTCGGTCAGAACAGGATTGCGCTTGTGCGGCATGGCCGACGAGCCCTTCTGGCCGGGCGAGAAGAATTCCTCCGCTTCCAGAACTTCCGTGCGCTGCATGTGGCGAATTTCGATCGCGACGTTTTCGATCGACGAGGCGATGACTCCGAGGACCGCGAAATACATCGCATGACGGTCGCGCGGGATGACCTGCGTGGAAACCGGTTCTGCCTTCAGGCCGAGCGCTGCTGCGACATGCTCCTCGACGCGGGGATCGATATTGGCAAACGTGCCGACGGCGCCTGAGATCGCGCAGGTGGCAACTTCCTCACGGGCTTCGAGCAGACGGGTCTTGTTGCGATACATTTCCGCATAAAAGCGCGCGAAGGTCAGGCCCATCGTCGTCGGCTCGGCATGGATGCCGTGGCTGCGGCCGATGCGGACCGTATCCTTGTGCTCGAAGGCACGGGTCTTGAGGGCTTCAAGAACGCGATCAATGCCGGCGATCAGGATGTCGGTCGCCCGCACGAGCTGGATGTTGAAACAGGTGTCGAGGACGTCCGAGGATGTCATGCCCTGGTGGATGAATCGGCTGTCGGGGCCGACGAATTCGGCAAGGTGGGTGAGGAAGGCGATGACGTCATGCTTGGTGACGGCTTCGATCTCGTCGATGCGCGCGACATCGAATGTTGCGCTGCCGCCTTTTTCCCAGATCGTCTCGGCCGCCGACTTCGGGATCACGCCGATCGCGGCAAGCGCGTCGCAGGCATGCGCCTCGATTTCGAACCAGATGCGGAACTTCGTCTCTGGAGACCAGATGGCGACCATCTCGGGCCGGGAATAGCGAGGGATCATGAGCGTGCGGCTTTCCTGTCAAGTGTTGCCCAGCCTGTAGCAACAAGCGGGCCAAAGCTCAATAACTTCGGGTTTGTTTGCGGGTAAGAGGGCGCCTGATGGTTAGCGCGCGCTGCTTGCCGCTGTTTTCAGTGCGTCGATATTGCGGCGGTAGGCGTCGATGCCGTCACCCTTGTAGATGGCGGAGCCGGCAACGAAGACGTTTGCGCCGGCAGCGCTCGCAGCGCCGATCGTGTCTGCAGTAATGCCGCCGTCGACTTCGATCTCGATCGGGCGGTCACCGATCAGGGACTTCGTCGCACGGATCTTGTCGAGCATGGCGGGGACGAATTTCTGGCCGCCGAAGCCTGGGTTGACGCTCATGATCAGGATCAGATCGACGTCATCGAGCACGTTTTCGAGCGACGACAGCGACGTTGCCGGGTTGAGCGTCACACCGACCTTCTTGCCGAGGCTGCGGATCGTCTGCAGGGAGCGATGCAGGTGAGGGCCCGATTCAGCGTGGACGGTAATGCTGTCGCAGCCGGCCTTGGCGAAGGCCTCAAGAAAGGGGTCGGCCGGTGCAATCATCAGATGGCAGTCGAAGAACGCATCCGTATGCGGTCGCAGCGACTTGATGACGTCAGGTCCGAATGAGATGTTGGGTACGAAATGACCATCCATGACGTCGAGATGCACCCAGTCGGCACCGGCCTGCACGACGTCGGTGACTTCCTGGCCAAGCTTGGAGAAATCGGCGGCAAGAATGGACGGTGCGATTCGGATCGGCAGGGTCATGGGATTGGTCTCCGGTTTTCGGAAGGCTTTAACATCCCGTTGCGACGGGAACAATCGCTGGCCAGACCATCAGTCGGTGGCCGGCCCGATCTCCACAAAGTCCTTACCTTGCCACTCCACCAGACGGAACGGGTTCTGCTTCAACTCGTGGTCCGGGCCGAAGGCGACGGGACCGATCGCAGTCGTGAAGGAGCCTGCCGCAAGAGTGTCGGTCAGGGAACGACCATTGGACGTCTCGGTCACCGCCCGGTGAACAAGTTCTGTTGCCGCATAAGCGGGCAGAACGTAGCCTTCCGGCTCGACATTGCCTGCGCGTAGTTGCGTGACGGCGGTGGAAGCTTCAGGCGCAACTGCGTAATCCGGAAGGGCTGCCGCGAGCACGCCGTTGGCAAGGCCAACAGGACGGTTTGCGGCACGCAGCGCATCTCCGCCCATGACTGTCAGGGAAACGCGTTCGGCTGCAGCGTCGCGAACGATGATGGCGGTATCGTTTCGGTCGCCACCGATAAAGACATGGGTCGCGCCGGCCTTTGCCAGGCGGCGGACGAGAGCGATCTGTTGCTCCTGGCCAGGCCTGAACACGTCGGTGAACGCGGGGCGGATGCCTGACGGTTCCAGCTTCTGGCGCACGGCGCTTGAGAGCTCGCGGCCATAGATCGTGCCGTCGTCGATGAATGCGATCGGCTCGGCTTTCCAGCGGGATAGGATGGCAGCTGCAACAGCATCCGCTTCGGTGGTTTCGGTCGGTGCCAGACGGAAAAACGGCCAGTCGTTGCGAAGTGCATCCTCCATCAGGATCTTCGACCGCACCGAGACCGAAACGGCTGGAATAGCGGCGGCCTTCAGAGCGGGCATCGCCGTCGTCAGCGTTTCCACGCAGAGGAAGCCGATGGCCGCGCTGGCCTTTGCATCCGTCAGAGACTTCGATACCGCGAGCCCGCCATTCTCGTCACAGCTCTCGTCCAGCTCCACCAGCGTATCGCCATTGGCCTCGGCGGCCGCACGGGCGCCTTGGTAGATCTGGGCTCCGAGGAGGGCGTATGGACCCGATTTCGGTGCGACCACGCCGATGATCGCAGCCGATGCAGACGGAGCAGCGAGGAATGAGGCAAACAGGCCGGCTGATATCAAAGTGCGAATGTCCATGCCTTCCCTTAACTCATTGCGGCTTGCGTTCCAGCACATTTAGCTTTCCCATCCGACCGGTCAAAGAGAATCGCGTCACGACGATAAAAACTGCGCGCAGACGTGGAAAAGCGCGGGTGAGGCTTCCATATCGTCACAACGCGCCAATGCGTGTTTCGAAAATTGCCGTCTGAAAGGCACCGATGACCGTCACATCCAGTCTTGATCCACTCGTCACCGCCCAGAATTGGGCCGAAAGCGGCCGCGACGTGGCGATCGCAACCGTCGTCGAGACCTGGGGATCTGCACCACGTCCGATCGGAAGCCATCTCGCGATCGATGGCGAGGGAAATTTCGTCGGCTCCGTTTCGGGTGGCTGCGTCGAGGGCGCCGTGATTACCGAGGCGATAGAGGTGATTTCGTCAGGCACGCCGAAGATGCTGGAATTCGGCGTTGCCGATGAGACGGCGTGGCAGGTCGGGCTTTCCTGCGGTGGCAAGATCCGCGTCTATGTGGAAAGGCTCGGCCGATGAAGTTCGATGATCTGGCGCGTCTCAACGGCGCCCGGCAGGAAAGACGGGCCTCAGCGACAATAACCGACCTTGCGTCGGGCGAAATTTCTCTTGTTTCCGAGGAAACGGTTCCGGAGGGTCCGCTTGGTGCCGCCATCGCGGACGCGATGCGCAGCGGCAAGGCCACGAGCGTCGAAATCGACAATCGCATTCTGTTTATCAATGTCTATCTGCCGCCGCCAAGGATCGTCGTGATTGGCGCGGTTCATATCAGCCAGGCGCTCGCCCGTCTGGCGCCGGTGGCGGGCTACGACCTCACGATCATCGATCCTCGGACAGCCTTTGCCACCGAAGAACGGTTCGGTGATGTCGATGTCATCGCGGAGTGGCCCGAAGACGTGCTGAGAGAGCGACCGTTCGATAGCTATACGGCTGTCGCGGCCCTGACGCATGATCCGAAGATCGATGATTTTCCCTTGTCGCAGGCGCTGAAGGCGGGCTGTTTTTACGTCGGGGCGCTCGGTAGCCGCAAAACTCATGCGAAGCGCGCTGATCGACTGAAGGATATGGGACATTCCGAGGAGGAGATTGCCCGGATTTCAGCGCCGATCGGTCTCGACATCGGTGCTGCGAACCCGGCCGAGATTGCGCTTGCCACACTTGCCGACATCGTCAGGTCGTTGCGCCGGCGCGACCTCCTTACGCAGGGTTAGGGAATGAAATACGCCAGCTTCCCGTTGCGTGAGGCCGAAAACATAGTGCTTGCCCATTCAATCCGGTTTGAAGGTCAGCGCGGACGACTGCACAAGGGTCACCGGCTAGCGCCTGATGACATCGAGCGTCTTCGCGAAGAGGGTATCGCTTCCGTCATAGGCGTGCGGCTCGATGCAGGAGACGTTCTTGAAGACAAAGCGGCGGGAATGCTGGCCGCCGCAATCGCACCTGATCACCTCACGTTTTCGGAGCCAGCAACGGGACGTGTCAACGTTTATGCGGCAACGGCCGGTCTGTTCGTCGCCAACACGCACGTCGTCAACGCGCTCAACGGCGTGGACCCGTCGATCACGCTTGCCTGTCTCAAGGATCGCGTATCGGTCAAGGCAGGCGACATGGTCGCAACGTTCAAGATCATTCCGCTCGCTGTCGATGGCGATTGTCTCGGGAAGGCTGTGGCGCTGCTTGGGGCTTCTACACCGTTTGAGGTCAAACCGTTCGAGGCTCATGCTGTCACGTTGATTGCAACGGAGCTTCCGACGCTGAAGACGTCGGTGATGGATCGAACGGCGAAGCTCATCGAGCAGCGGCTTGCACTTTCGGGCAGCACACTGGTGCGCGAGATCCGTATTCCGCATACGCACGACGCCCTGACCGCCGCACTGCAGGCGCTTGATCTCGGGAACTGTCGCGAGCCTTCGCTGGTGATCGTGTTTGGTGCGTCCGCCGTTGCCGATGAAGAGGACGTCATTCCGGCTGCGATCCGAGCCGCTGGCGGTGAGGTGATCCGCGTCGGCATGCCGGTCGATCCCGGCAATCTTCTTGTTTACGGCGATATTGGTGGTGTCACGGTGCTGGGAGCACCCGGTTGTGCACGGTCTCCGAAGGAAAACGGTTTTGACTGGATGCTCCACCGGCTGCTTGCCGGTGAAAGACCGACATCGGACGATATTGCCGCACTGGGGGTTGGAGGACTTTTGATGGAGATCCCGACAAGGCCTGCGCCGCGGGACCGCAGCGAGAGCAAGGACGATGTCTCGCTTTCGGTTGCGGCTGTCCTGTTGGCCGCCGGTCAGGCCAGGCGCATGGGAGAAAGTGGCCTTCACAAGCTGCTTGCTGAGTTTGACGGTGTGCCGCTCGTGCGCCGCTCCGCCGAGATGCTGTTGGCCTCGAAGGCCACACCCGTGGTCGTTGTCACCGGTCACCGACAGCAGGATATTGCTGCCGAGCTATCTTCGCTCGACGTCCGTCTCCAAGACAACCCCTCCCATGAAGCCGGGATGGCAAGTTCGTTGATTGCCGGATTCACGCGGCCGGATGTCGCGGCAGCGGATGGGGTCCTCGTCATGCTGGCAGATATGCCGGGCGTGACCGTCAGCCATATCGATGCCTTGCTCGGTGCCTTTGGGGACGCCGGTGGCGAGGCGATCGTGCGCGCAGTCTCCAACGGCAAGCGCGGCAATCCGGTTATTCTGCCGCGCGCCACCTATGATGCTGTACGGAACCTGCAGGGCGATGTCGGCGCAAGGGCGATTATCGAAACTTCCGGTCTTCCGGTGATCGATGTCGATATCGGTCCGGCAGCCCATCTTGATGTGGATACGCCCGAAGCGGTCATGGCTGCAGGTGGCGTTCTGAGGACGTAACGATGGATAATATTGCGATCGAAGAGATGTTCGAAGGTCTCGGGCCCGTCAGCATCCGTCGGATGTTCGGCGGCAAGGGCATCTACCATCAGGGCCTCATCGTCGCGATCGAGCTGCGCGACGAACTGATGCTGAAAGCCGATGCCGTGAGCGCGCCTGAGTTCGCTTCTGCCGGCGCGCGGCAGTGGAGCTACGAAGGCAAGAAGGGCAAGTCCGTGATGATGCCTTACTGGACGGTACCGGAAGATGCGTTCGAGGACCCCGACCTCATGTCAAAGTGGACAAGACTGGCCTACGAGGCCGCAATCCGAAGTGAAATCGACAAGTAACCTATATTTTTGGCACGGCAAGATTTCGCGTATTGAATAGGCAATAGGTTTCGCGCTAAAATAGGCATCGTAATGGGGGATGCAGGCTTACCGAGCAGTCGGTGCGTTTCCATCTGACGTAAAATACAACGCTATTTCATCACGGGCAGCCGTTCCGGGAAACCGGGACGGCTTTTTGCGTTGCTGTTCTATCGACGTCCGCCGCGGGCTGGAAGTTGTGTGTTCAGATTTTGGAAAGATGTTCAAATGCGCGGATCGAGAAGACCGAGAGTGGCATTGGCGGATCGGCAGGGTCAAACCATCCCAGATCCGAAAGCTTGTCCGGTTCGGTCAAGCGTGGCTCGCCGGAGAAATCGCGTGTGACGTAGATCATGGAGATCCAGTGTTGTGCGTCTTCCGGGAGGATCTGTTCAGTCGTGCAGAGAAACTCAACTTTGCCGATCGACAGGCCGGTTTCTTCCTCGGCCTCACGACGTGCCGCATGCGCGGACGGCTCCATCTTATCGACCTTGCCGCCGACGATGTTCCAGTAACCGGCTTCCGGCGCCTTCAGGCGACGGCAGAGGAGAACCCTCCCATCATCCCGCAGAATGACCAACCCGGCGCCGACGCCGGGAAAGTCTATGCCGGGTCTCAAGGACAAATTCAGACCTTGGCGTTGGCGACGATCAGCATGAATGCCGGAATGTCGTCGCCGAAACCGACTGGTGTCGGGCCGTCATCGTGGTCGCGGTAGTGACGGCGACGCTCGCGGTTGTCGTCATTGGCAGGATTCGGAGCAGGGGCCGGGCGAGGAGCGCGTTGTGCGCCATTGTTCTGCGGCTTCCTGTCGGCGCTACGTTCGCGCTTTACGTCTTCTACCCTGGCTTCAATCATATTTTCCGTCTGGCTCCGATCATCCTGGCTCGTCAGTTCTGCAATCTTGACCGGAGCTTCTACGCTCCTGGTCTGCTCGGCGCGCTTGCCGCGACCGCGATCCTTGTCGCGCTCGCCACGCTTGCCGCCACGATCGCGACCCTGGCCGCGTTCCTGACCCTTGTCGCTGCTTTCCATCGGTGCCGGCAGGGCAGCGATGTCACCGTTCAGCCATTCGATCTTTTGAGTGATCAGCTTTTCGATGGCATCGAGATACTTAGCATCGGATTTTGTCACGAGCGTGAATGCACGACCGGACCGTCCTGCACGGCCGGTACGGCCGATGCGGTGGACATAGTCTTCCGCATGGATTGGAACGTCGAAGTTGAAGACGTGGCTGACGTCGGGAATATCGAGACCGCGCGCTGCGACGTCGGAGGCGACCAGTAGCGTGATCTGGTTGTCCTTGAAGCCTGCCAGCATGTTGGTACGCGAGCGCTGATCCATGTCGCCATGGAGCGCGCCGACAGAGAAGCCGTGGCGCTCGAGCGAGCGGAACAGGTCGGCGACATCCTTCTTGCGGTTGCAGAAGATGATCGCGTTTTTCAGGTCGTCCTGCGCGCGGATCAGGTCGCGAAGGGTTGCCCGCTTCTCGTAATCCTTGTTGTGGGCGGCGACCAGGCGCTGCGTCACCGTCGTTGCTGTCGAAGAAGGCTTTGCCACTTCGATGCGTTCCGGGTTCTGCAGGAAGCGGTCGGCCAGCTTCTGGATTTCCGGCGGCATCGTTGCCGAGAAAAACAGCGTCTGACGCGTGAACGGGATCATCTTGGCGATCTTTTCGATATCCGGGATGAAGCCCATGTCCAGCATGCGGTCGGCTTCGTCGATCACGAGGATCTCGACGCCTGTCATCAGCAACTTGCCGCGCTCGCAATGGTCGAGCAGGCGGCCTGGCGTGCAAATCAGCACATCGGCGCCGCGCTCAAGCTTGCGATCCTGTTCGTCGAACGACACGCCGCCGATCAGAAGAGCGACGTTCAGCTTGTGATTCTTGCCGTATTTTTCGAAGTTCTCGGCGACCTGTGCCGCGAGTTCGCGGGTCGGCTCGAGGATCAGCGTCCGTGGCATGCGGGCGCGAGCACGGCCTTTTTCCAGAAGTGTCAGCATCGGCAGCACGAAGGATGCCGTCTTGCCTGTTCCCGTCTGCGCGATGCCGCAGATATCGCGGCGCTGCAGGGCAAAGGGGATGGCACCAGCCTGGATCGGTGTCGGGATGGTGTAGCCCGAGTCGGTGACTGCAGAGAGTACTTTCTGGCTAAGGCCAAGATCAGCGAATGTGGTCAAAGGGAAATCTGTTTCCGTTGCAATTCGGGGAAGTGATCCGGTGCCGACGGTAACTGGCGTACGACAACTGGCCCGCGACATAGGACCAAAATGCCGGAAAGTCAAGAAATCCCGGAATATTGCTGCCGGATGTGGTGAATAGAGGCGGCAAGGCTTCCAATGTGTTGTCGAACGCGCTCAGTTTCGCAACGCATGACCCATTCCGGACCTCTCGCGCATCTTTGCGGCCTAATTGAGATAATTGTCGAGCTTCATACCGGCGTTCAGGAAATGCACGGGGTCGACCGGCGAACCGTCGCGTCGCACTTCGTAATGAACATGCGGTCCCGTGGACCGTCCGGTGGAGCCTGCACGTCCGATCACCTCGCCGGGAGCCACAGTCTCTCCGGCTCTGACAAGGATGCGCGACATATGGCCATAGCGCGTGGTGATGCCTTGGCCATGATCGATCTCGACCAGATTGCCATAGCCTGCTGAGGGACCGGCGACAACGACTTTGCCGGCGCCCGTACTCTTCACGTCGTCACCGGTCTCGGCTTGAAAATCGATGCCTGCATGCAGCGCGAGGCGTCCGACAAACGGGTCCATCCGGTTACCAAACCGGCTGGTGACGGAACGGCCTGGGGCCGGGTTTCCGAATGGCAGCTCGCGCGCCACGTCGCGGACGCTTTCAAGCCGGTTAAGCGCGGAATCGAGATCATCGAGCGATGTGTCGAACGTGTCCGAGAACAGCTGAGGCTGGACGTAGGGCCCACCAATACCCGGGTCCGGTTCGGTCGGAGGAGCGGCCGCGACCTGCACGCCCGTACGCCGGAGGATGGACGTGATGGCGTCTGCTGTCTGCGATGCGCCAGTGGTGAGATCGGCGATCTTGACGATCTGGCGCTTCTCGATGTCCTTCAAGGACAGAGTCACCTTGGAAAAGATGCGGTCGGCTCGATCCGCGAGATTTTCGCGAAGAGGGGTGTAGGCCAATGGGTTGGCGACGCCGAGATCCGCCGGAGCGGAATGGTTCGACAACAGGCCTTCGATCGCGTCCAGTCCATGACTGACGGATGCCTGCTTGTCCTTGCCTTCTGCCTGGTAGGCTGAAGTTGGTGACGACGAGGTGCCGGCGGACGGGACGATGCCCGATTCTTCCGCGCGGTCTAGAAGCGAACCAAGCTTGCCGTGCCGCGAAAAGAGGGCGTTTTGCTGTTCAAGCAGTTTCTCGACCTTTTGCTCCACGACCTGCTGATCGAGCAACTGGCGGGATGTGATGCGGTCGAGCTGGGCGCGCAGGGCAGAGATCCGGTCTTCGTAATCATGCTGCATGCGCGCCTGGCGCGCCATCGTTGCGCCGATCAGATCGTCGCGGATCACGAGATAGCTGGTGGCGCCGAGATATCCGATCGCCAACGCGCCGACGACGCAGACGGAGACTGCCGCCATCCAGGGGCGGATCGTCATGTGGCGGATCTTTTCGCCGCTTGCGAGAATGAGAACGTGCTCGGGAGCACGATTTCCAAAAACGCGGCTTTGAGTTCCGTTTGCCACCTTCTGCTCCTGAAGATGCGCATGAGACGAGTCGTGCGCGGTGATCCTTCCTCCGCACTAGACCGCTTTATAGTTAACAAACCGTTGTTTTTCGTGCCGCAGAGCAGGAGGCGTGACACCGCAATTTCGCATCAACATGCGACAGGGAGGTGGCTGTCTTACAGGGTCTGTACGGCTTTCAGCACCTCTTCGGCGTGACCGGCAACCTTTACCTTCGGCCAGACATTTGCGATCCGGCCATGGGCATCGATCAGGAACGTCGTGCGGTCGATTCCCATGTACTTGCGCCCGTACATGCTCTTTTCCTTCCAGACGCCGTAGAGATTTGCGACGGCGGTATCCTCGTCCGATCCGAGGATCACTGCGAGCGCATGTTTCTCGACGAACTTGTCGTGCTTCTTCACCGTGTCCGGGGACACGCCGATGACGGCGGCGCCGGTTTTTTCGAACTCGGGGAGGAGGGCCGTGAACGCCAGCGCTTCGGTGGTACAGCCGCTGGTATCGTCCTTTGGATAGAAGTAGAGAACCACCGGCTTGCCGGCGAACGTCTGCAGCGAGACGGTACCACCGCCGTCGCGGGGAATATCGAACTGTGGGGCGATGTCGCCAATGGCCAATTCAGACATGAATTTCCTTTCTTTCGCCGGGATCTTGAGCAATTGTCGGCCCATCGGTAGTCTATTGGTGCCCGTTGCGTCTAGTCAGGCTGCAGCGGGTCTTGAGAAGGTAATGTCAGCCTGATGGCGGAAATTCGCGGCGAAAAGGTCAGCTTCAACCGCAAGGATATGGTTCCGCTGCACGAACTTCCCTCTGCACAGGCGGAAGATCCCATTATCGTACACTGCCCACCGCGCCGATCGCGCATGCGCCGCGTGGGCAAGACTTTTTTGCTGTTTACGATGCTGATTCTGGCTGCTGCCGGAACTGCGATTGTCGCCATCGAGAGCGGCGTCGTCGACGGCGCGCTGACGGCGCGGGCCCAGTCGGCCCTCAACAACGCGATCGGACCCCGTTATGTCGCTTCGGTCGGTTCGACGGCGATCCGGTTTGATTCGGTGATGCGGATCGCGATCGAGGCGCGCGACGTGGATATCGTCGAGCAAGCGAGCGGTCAGCGGCTGAGCCGTGCGGAAGCGCTGCGGATGGCGATCGATCCGATGAAGCTTCTCGGTGGTCGCGTTTCCATCAACAACATTTCCGCGCAAGGCATTCGGCTGGAGACGGCGCAGTTGCCGGCAGGCGACCCTATGGCGCTGTCGCAGGTTCGCGTCGATGCGATGCCGAAGCTGCTCGAGCAGGCGTTCCAGCGCCTTGATGAAGTGCGCGGCCTGATCGAGCGTACCGGCACCGCATTCGTCCGGATTGCCGGCATCGAAATTGTGCTGCCGTCTGCCCCTGGCCAGAAGCCGCTGATGTTCGTCGTCAACGAGCTCAATATGCAGCGCAACATCGAGGGCGAGATCGATATCAGGGGGATCGTCAGCCTTAACGACCGCCAGGCAACGCTGGTGGCAGGATCCCAGACTATCGAAGGCGTGACGACCGGACTTTCCGCAAAGCTCATGGGGCTGGACTTGACGTCTTTCCTGTTGCATCGCGATGCAGCCGGGATGCCGCGCGAAGGGCTGGACAGTGCCGTCAATCTTGAACTTGCTGCGACCCGTTCGCGCGAGACCACTGTTCCGGTCATCACCGCAAAGCTCAAGCAGTCGCCAGGAAGGTTCTATTTCGACAGTATCGAGCAACCCTTCAGCGGCGCGGATATCGATGTCGCCTATGATTTCACCAAGGACGCGATCGAAATCCAGAGATCGGAAGCGCGTTTTGGCCCGACTGTCCTTCCGTTCACCGGCGCGGTCGTCGATCTCAACAGGGTCGATCCGGCAGACCACCGGCCGGGGTTCGGTCTCGATCTCCTTGTCAGCGGCGGAACAGCAGCCGGCGCGTCGAACGCCGAAGAACCGGCACAGTTCGATCTGAAAGCCGTCGGACGCTATCTCTCGGCCGATCGCGAGTTGCAGTTCGACGAGATGGCGATGTCCAGTCCGCTTGGGCGGATGGCCGCTGCGCTGAAAGTGCGCTTCGGCACGCAGTCTCCGGAAATCAGCTTCGGCGGTCAGTTGCCACAGATGCAGGTGACTGCAATCAAGCAGCTCTGGCCCTTCTGGATGGCCCGCAAGGCACGCGACTGGGTGATGGGAAACATGTTCGGGGGAACGCTGAGCAACGGCTCCATCGCCGTCTTCATTCCGGCAGGACGCATGAAGGGACCGGGCGTTCCGCTCGATCTCAACCGCAACGAACTGCAGATCAGTTTCGACCTTGCCGACGGGCGCGTCAACCTGCCCGCCGACATCCCGCCGCTTCGCGACATCTACGGCCGTTTCGACCTGAAGGGCGAAGCGATGCAGGTCGACATCACGCAAGCGGGTTCGTTTTTTCCGTCGGGGCGCGCGGTCAAGGTTGAGGGAGGGCGTTTCTCGATCCCATCGACCTACGCGAAGCCGCTGATGGCCGATATCGCGCTGAAACTGAGCGGGCCGGCGGATGCCATCGCGGAACTCACGAGTTTCAAGCCCATCAACGGTCTAAAAAACACAGAGTTCAAGCCATCGGATTTTTCCGGCACTGCCAAGGTGGATGTGAAGGCGCAGTTTGGTCTGGTCAATGACCAGAACCCGCCGAAGCCGGTCTGGAATGCGCATGCGGATCTGCGCGACGTTGCGCTGGCGACCCCGGTGTCCGGTCGCAAGATTTCCAATATCGACGGCACGCTCGATATCGATCCGCAGGCCGCCAGACTGAGCGCGAAGGCTGCGATCGACGAGGTGCCTGCAGACGTCACCCTCGTGCAGCCGATCGACAGCGCGTCGACTGTCAAGCGTGAACAGGTCATCAAGGCAGTCCTCAGCGACAGCCAGCGGGACAAACTGGTGCCCGGTCTCTCGGAGATCGTCCAGGGCACGATCAGCGTGGAACTGACCAGGCTCGATGATACCAGGCAAGGCGTCAGCCTCGATCTGACGCGCTCTGCGCTCTCGATCCCGGGCATCGGCTGGACGAAGGGCAACGGCGTCGGTGCCAAGGCGCAGTTCGAGATTGCCGGGGAGGGACTCCAGCGGACAGAGCTCAAGAACTTCGAACTGGTGGGCGACGGGTTTGGCGCGCAGGGCAATATCGTCCTCACCAATGGTAGCCTCTCGTCGGCGGAGTTTTCGAGCGCCCGCCTGTCGCCGTCCGATAATTTCAGCGTTGCGGTGAAGCAGTCGAAGGGTGTCTTCGATGTGTCGATCGGCGGATCCTCTGCCGATATTAGGCCTATCATCACCAAGCTGCGCTCGGCTACGCCGGGCGCAAGTGGGTCGGGTTCCTCTGCCAAGAGCAGCGGTGGCGCGACGATCCGTGCCAAGCTCGATCGCGTGGTCGGCTTCAACGACGAGGCCCTATCGAACGTCACTCTGTTGTTTGCGATACGCGATGGCGACATTGCCTCGGCCGACCTTTCCGCCGTAACGGAAAGCGGGCAGGCCGTTGTCAGCGACATAACGAAGGGCAACACGATCTCGATGACCAGCGGCGACGCGGGCGCCGTCGTGCGGTTTGCCAATATCTACAACAACATGCGGGGCGGTCTCCTCAATTTGCGGCTGAGATCACAAGGGTCCGACTGGGCCGGCAATGTCGACATCCGAAGCTTCGCTTTGGTAGACGAGCAGCGCCTGCAATCGCTGGTGTCGACCCCTGTGGGCCGGGATGGGGAAAGCCTCAGCAAGGCGGTCAAGAAGGAAATCGATCTCAACGCCGCGCGCTTCCAGCGCGGTTTTGCCTCGCTCGTCTACCGGAACGGTGCGCTCTCTGTTGCCAACGGCATCGTTCGTGGCGAGCAGATCGGCGCGACATTCCAGGGCATGCTGCGCGACGCCCGCGGCAGCATGGACATGACCGGCACCTTCATGCCGGCCTATGGCATCAACCGGCTTTTCGGCGAGCTTCCGCTGATAGGTGCCATTCTCGGCAACGGACGAGACCGCGGACTGATCGGCATCACCTTCAAGCTCGAAGGCGTCTTCGACAAGCCGAAGCTGACGATCAATCCGCTGTCGATCATCGCGCCCGGCGTGTTCCGGCAGATCTTCGAGTTCCAATAAAAAAAGGCCCCACTAACGAGGCCTTTTCACTGTTCTGCAGACCGCTGGCACTCAGGCCGGGCGGACGAGGATATGCTTCTTCTTGCCGAGAGACAGCTTGATCACGCCATCGGCCGTGACGTCGCCGGTGCCGATGACAGCGCGTTCGTCCGAGACCGCCGTATCGTTGATGCGCACGGCACCACCCTGAATATGTCTGCGAGCTTCGCCGTTGGAGGCTGCAAGGCCTGCCTTGACGATCAGCGCCAGCAGGCCGAGACCGGCCTCAAGTTCCGACGATGCGACGTCGATCGACGGCAGGTTGTCGGCGAGCGCACCTTCCTCGAACGTCTTGCGGGCGGTTTCAGCCGCTTGTTCGGCATTGTCGCGGCCGTGCAGCATGGCGGTGACTTCAGTCGCGAGGATCTTCTTGACCTCGTTGATTTCCGAACCGGCAAGTGCTGAGAGGCGGGCAATCTCGTCAATCGGCAGCGTCGTGTAGAGCCTCAGGAAGCGCGAGACGTCTGCGTCCTCGGTGTTGCGCCAGTACTGCCAGAAGTCATAGGCAGACAGCATGTCCGGGTTGAGCCAGACCGCGCCGTTCATGGACTTGCCCATCTTGGCACCCGACGACGTCGTCAGAAGCGGCGAGGTTAGGGCGTAGAGCTGCGGTGTCCCCATGCGGTGACCAAGGTCGATCCCGTTGACGATATTGCCCCACTGGTCGGAGCCGCCCATCTGCAGGCGGCAGCCGTAACGCTGGTTGAGCTCCACGAAATCATAGGCCTGAAGGATCATGTAGTTGAATTCGAGGAAGGACAGCGACTGCTCGCGATCCAGGCGCGTCTTGACGCTGTCGAAGGACAGCATGCGGTTGACCGAGAAATGACGGCCGACATCGCGCAGGAATTCGAGGTAGTTGAGATCGCGCAGCCAGTCGCCGTTATTGATCATCAGCGCATCCTTCTGACCTTCGCCGTAGCTCAGGTAGTTGGAAAAGACGCGCTTGATGGAAGCTATATTGCTTTCGATCGTGTCGATCGTCATCAACTGGCGAGCGTCGTCCTTGAACGAGGGATCGCCGACCATGCCGGTGCCGCCGCCCATCAGCGAGATCGGCCGGTGGCCGGTCTGCTGCATCCAGTGCAGCATCATGATCTGGATGAGACCGCCCGCATGGAGGCTTGGTGCCGTCGGGTCAAAGCCAATATAGGCCGTCACGGTTTCCTTGGCGAACAGTTCGTCGAGACCCGATTCGTCGGAAATCTGGTGAATGAAGCCACGCTCATCGAGCGTGTGGAGGAAATCGGACTTGAACCTGGACATCTTACTTCTCTGTGGATGCGTTTTTTGTCTTGAGAGCCGGCGTCTAGCACTGTTTTGGTGGTTTATCACTCCAAAAATGCAGCGAAATGCGCTTGCACTTATCTGTGACTCGCCGTCATGGTTCATTAATCTTTTGTTTTCTGCCAAGCCACTAAGGTGAAGGCAGGACTGCGGCATTCCTTATTTTCTAAATGCATTGTTGGGTTGATGAACGGGGCAGTTTTTTTCCTGGGGGTGAATTTCGTCGTCGCGATATGTTTCTGTATCGTGTTTGCGGTTGTTTCCACCCGCAGTCGGTCGCGCGTTGCCGCGCTTTGGTTCGGGGCCGGTTTCGGCGTCGCTTCACTGGCCGCTGTTTGCGAGATTGCCGTCGCCTATCTGCCCTTTCCGCGTCCCTGGGCGATCGGAGCTTTTGCAACCGTTCTCGGTGGCATGATTTTCCTGCTGTTCGGCATTGGCAGTCTCTATGACGTTCGCATCAACCGTCGACTTGCCGGATTGATGTTCGCCGTCAGCTCATTCGGAAACGTCTTCGTCTATGATCTGCGGCCCGGCACGCCGCTTCACGCATTTTCCTACCAGACTCCGTTTGCCCTGGTTATCCTCGCAAGCGCCGGCGTGGTTCTGCAGGCTTTGTTGCGCTCGAACCGGCAACTGCTGATCGACAAGGTCGTATGCGCGCTCCTTGCGGTCACAGGGGTACATTTCATCGCGAAGGCCGCACTTGCGATCGCCGTTGGTGCCGGGTCCGTCGCGACAGACTATATCCGCACCGACTATGCGCTGATCTCCCAGAGCCTGACGGCTGTTCTGATGGTCGCGGTCGGCCTGACACTGCTGTCGGTGCTGGTGCTCGAAATCATGGCGGATGAACGCAGCGTGTCGGAAAGCGACGCTCTGTCGGGCCTTGCAAACCGGCGCGGCTTCGAGCGCCGGGTGAGATCCGCAATCGCGACGTTTCCAAACGGACCGCATGCGGTGGTTTTATGCGATCTCGACAGGTTCAAGACCATCAATGACACCTATGGGCATCATGCCGGGGATATGGTGATCCAGAGTTTTGGGACCTTGCTTTCCTCCTGCGCGCCAAAAGAAGCAATCGTCGGCCGGATGGGCGGCGAAGAGTTCTCCGTGTTCCTTCCCAACACGCCGATGGACGTGGCGCTGATGGTGGCTCAGGCTCTGAGGGGCGGCACGATGGCGATGTCGGTGGCGGGTCTGCCACCCACCTCAAGGATCACGGCGAGTTTCGGCGTCGCCAATCTCACCAGCCCCGACGCGCTCGACGAAATGTTCCGGCAGGCGGATGTGGCGCTCTATGCCGCGAAGCGGGCCGGCCGTAACCGGGTTCATGAAGCGACGTCAGACGATGGGCGTCCGCGTGCGGCACATGTGCGACCGGTCAACTGAAGATACGAAAATGGCCGCAAACGCGGCCATTTTTGTTTCTTCGATGCAGAGTCGTCTTAGCGGATGCGCTTGGCAGCCGGCTCGGGGACGAGTTCGCCATTGAGGCGGCGATCGAGGTAATCCTCGCATTCGCCCATCAGCGTCTCGGTCTGGCCGTTGAAGAAGTGGTTCGCGCCCTCGATGATCTTGTGCGTGATGAGGATGCCCTTCTGGGTCTTCAGCTTCTCGACGAGGCCGTTGACGTCCTTTTCAGGCGCAACCCTGTCTGCATCGCCGTTGATGATGAGGCCGGAGGAGGGGCAGGGCGCCAGGAACGAGAAGTCGTAGATGTTCGGCTGCGGCGCAACGGAGATGAAGCCTTCGATTTCCGGGCGGCGCATCAAAAGCTGCATGCCGATCCAGGCGCCGAAGGAATAACCGCCGACCCAACAGCTCTTGGAATCCGGATGCAGGCTCTGCACCCAGTCGAGTGCAGATGCTGCGTCCGACAATTCGCCGGCGCCGTGGTCGAATTCGCCCTGGCTGCGTCCGATCGAACGGAAGTTGAAGCGGAGCGTGGTGAAACCGCGCTTCTGGAACATGTAGAAGAGCTGGTATACGATCTGGTTGTTCATCGTGCCGCCGAACTGCGGATGCGGATGCAGGATGATGGCGATCGGTGCGCTCTTTTCCTTGGAAGGCTGATAACGGCCCTCCAGGCGGCCTGCAGGGCCGTTGAAAATCACTTCGGGCATCGGTACTCCGGTCGGTCAAACGTGATCTGATGCCAGACTGGGTTGCTATCCACGGTTCATCCGTCGAGTTTGACTTGACGAAGCCGCTCAGCTTTTCTAAAACCCAGTTTAGAACCATTCGAAATTGGGGCCGCCTTGGCAGCGCCCGATGCGATGTCTCTTAAGGCAAGCGTGGCCGGAATTTCAAGAAAAATGCGGCCTGCGGCAACCCTAGATGAGACCCAACGGTAATTAGGGACGGAATCTGATCAGGCAATGGCGTTGAACCGCACCTATCTCGACTGGAACGCGACGGCACCTTTGAGTGCGCCGGCGCGTGCTGCGATGCTGGAGGCACTTCAGCTTCCCGGCAACGCATCGTCGGTTCATGGTGAGGGCCGGTTGTCGCGCGCGGCCGTCGACAAGGCGCGGCGCCAGGTTGCGGCCTTGGTCGGCGCAGATCCGGCGCATGTTACCTTTACCAGCGGTGCGACGGAGGCCTCGAACCACGTTCTGACGCCTGACTACCGGATGGGCCGTTCGCCCGTCGCGATCGGCGCTCTCTACGTTTCGGCGATCGAGCATCCGGCGATCCGCGAAGGCGGCAGGTTTGATCCTGCCCAAGTGATCGAGATACCGGTGACGCCAACAGGCATCGCGGATCTCTCGACGCTGGAAACCCTGCTGGCGGCGCATGACCATTCTCTTGGCCTTCCGATGGTCGGGCTGATGCTGGTCAATAACGAGACGGGCGTAATCCAGCCGGTGGCGGAGGCTGCGGAGATCGTCCACAGGCATCGCGGGCTTCTGGTCGTCGATGCGGTGCAGGCCGTCGGTCGTATCCCGGTCGATATCACCAGGCTTGATGCCGACTTCATGGTGATCTCGTCGCACAAGATCGGCGGACCGAAGGGCGTCGGCGCCCTGATTTCGCGCGGCGAAGTTCTGATGCCGAAGCCGCTGATCCGGGGTGGCGGGCAGGAGAAGGGTCACCGTTCGGGGACCGAGAATTTTCACGCGATCGTCGGCTTCGGCGCGGCGGCTGCGGCGATGAGCGAAGACCTCGATGATCGCAATGCCGGTATCGGCGCTTTGCGGGATCGGCTTGAGGGCGAGATGCGCAAGGCTGCTGCCGATGTGATGATCCATGGCGCGGACGTTCCCCGCGTTGGCAATACCTGCTTCTTCACCCTGCCGGGGCTGAAAGCGGAAACGGGTCAGATCGCTTTCGATATCGAGGGGATCGCGCTTTCGGCCGGTTCGGCCTGCTCTTCGGGCAAGGTCCGCGAGAGCCATGTGCTGACGGCGATGGGCCGGGATCCACAGCTGGGTGCCCTGCGCATCTCGCTCGGTCCCGACACGACAGACGAAGACATTACGCGTGCGGTTGCGGCTTTTGCCAAAATCGCAGCCCGTCGCAAGGCCCAAGGCGTTGCGGCGTGACAGCGCTCTAATTTGTGCGAGCGCAACTTTCTACTTGCCTAAAGGTGTGAAAACCGCCTTTTGGCGCCTACATACGGGAGGAACAGAACCTCCCGGAGACATGACAGAATTGCCGGAATTTGAACCGGCAAGATTTGGAGAATGAACATGCCAGCTGTCCAGGAAACAATCGATCAGGTCCGTGGGATCGATATCGATCAGTACAAATACGGCTTCGAAACCATCATCGAAGTGGACAAGGCGCCCAAGGGCCTTTCGGAAGACATCATCCGCTTCATTTCAGACAAGAAGCAGGAGCCCGAATGGATGCTGGAATGGCGTCTCGACGCCTACAAGCGCTGGCTGACAATGGAAGAGCCGACCTGGGCGCGCGTCGATTATCCCAAGATCGACTTCAACGATCTCTATTACTATGCCGCGCCGAAGACCACGTCTGGTCCGAAGTCGCTCGAGGAAGTCGATCCCGAGCTGCTGCGCGTTTATGAAAAGCTTGGCATTCCGCTGCGCGAGCAGGAAATCCTTGCGGGCGTCGACAAGCCGCGGGTTGCCGTCGATGCTGTGTTCGATTCCGTGTCGGTTGTCACGACCTTCAAAAAGGAACTTCAGAAGGCCGGCGTGATCTTCATGTCCATCTCGGAAGCCATTCGCGAGCATCCGGACCTGATCAAGCAGTATCTCGGCACCGTCGTTTCGGCCACCGACAACTATTACGCCACGCTGAATGCTGCGGTGTTTACCGATGGCTCGTTCGTGTTCGTACCGAAGGGCGTTCGCTGCCCGATGGAACTGTCCACCTACTTCCGTATCAACGAGAAGAACACCGGCCAGTTCGAACGCACGCTGATCATTGCCGAGGAAGGCGCTTACGTGTCCTATCTCGAAGGCTGCACGGCGCCGCAGCGCGACGAGAACCAGCTGCATGCCGCAGTGGTCGAACTCGTTGCTCTCGACGATGCCGAGATCAAGTATTCGACCGTTCAGAACTGGTACCCGGGCGATGCCCAGGGCAAGGGCGGTATTTACAACTTCGTCACCAAGCGTGGCGATTGCCGCGGCCACCGTTCGAAGATTTCCTGGACCCAGGTCGAGACCGGTTCGGCGATCACCTGGAAATACCCGTCCTGCATCCTGCGTGGTGACGATAGCCGCGGCGAGTTCTACTCGATCGCCGTGTCGAACGGTCACCAGCAGATCGATAGTGGCACCAAGATGATCCACCTCGGCAAGAACACGTCGAGCCGCATCATCTCGAAGGGGATTTCGGCAGGCGTCTCGCAGAACACCTATCGCGGTCAGGTCTCCATCCATCGCAAGGCTGAAAACGCCCGTAACTTTACCAACTGCGATTCGCTTCTGATCGGCGACAAGTGCGGTGCGCATACCGTGCCTTACATCGACGTGAAGAACTCGTCGGGCCAGATCGAGCACGAAGCGACGACCTCGAAGATCTCCGACGACCAGAAGTTCTACGTCATGCAGCGCGGCATTCCCGAAGAAGAAGCGATCGCCCTGATCGTCAACGGCTTCGTCAAGGATGTCATCCAGCAGCTGCCGATGGAATTTGCGGTCGAAGCGCAGAAGCTGATCGGGATTTCGCTCGAAGGCTCCGTAGGCTGATCGGCCTGTCATTTGAATAGCGCGCCTGGCGCGTCACTAAAGAGTATCCGGAAAGATAGACCTATGCTTGAGATCAAAAACCTGCATGCCCGCATTGCCGAAGACGGCACCGAAATCATCCGTGGCCTGAACCTGACCGTGAAGGCTGGCGAAGTTGCCGCCATCATGGGGCCGAACGGTTCCGGCAAGTCGACGCTGTCCTACATCCTGTCCGGACGTCCGGACTATGAAGTCACCGAGGGCGAAGTCCTTCTGAACGGTGAGAGCATTCTGGAACTCGATCCGGCGGAGCGTGCCTCCAAGGGCATCTTCCTCGCCTTCCAGTATCCGGTCGAAATCCCGGGCGTCGCTACCATGCAGTTTCTCAAGGTGGCCATGAACGAGCAGCGCAAGGCGCGCGGCGAAGCCGAACTGACGACGCCGGACTTTATCCGACGCGTCAAGGAAGCAGCTGCCGAGCTGAAGATCGACATGGACATGCTGAAGCGTCCGCTCAATGTCGGTTTTTCCGGCGGCGAGAAGAAGCGTGCGGAAATCCTGCAGATGGCGCTGCTCGAGCCTTTGCTCTGCGTGCTCGACGAGACCGATTCCGGCCTCGACATCGATGCGCTCAAGATCGTGGCAGATGGCGTCAATGCGCTGAAGTCGCCGGATCGTGCGACGATCGTCATTACCCACTATCAGCGCCTGCTCGACTATATCGTGCCGGATACGGTCCACGTTCTCTACAAGGGCCAGATCATCCGCACCGGTGACAAGGCGCTGGCGCTCGAACTCGAGGCCAATGGCTACGCGGACATCATCGGCAAAGCAGCCTGAGACGCGGGAAGGAATTTGGCATGAACATGCAAATGAATCAGCCCGTCCGGCTGACGGCCGCCGAAACGGCGCTCGTTGAGGCTTTTGCGGCCCAGGTCGGCGAATTGCCGGGCAACGGTGCCGTCACGGGAACCCGCGATCGTCTTCTCGACGACCTGAAGCGGTCCGGCTTGCCGACGCGACGCATCGAGTCCTGGCACTATACGGATCTCAAGAACCTGCTGCGCTCGGTTCCTGAGCGTGTCGTCGGCGGCGTATCGGTTCAACCGGTCGCGCCGCTGGTCGAAGGGGCGAAAGTCCTGTCGATCGTTCAGGGCGTGGCGGATAACCGCGCGACGATCGATGGCGTCGAGCTTTCGGTCTTCAGGGACCAGCTCGCCGATGGTTCGGCAGTGGCGGGTCTTGCGGCGTTCGACAAGGACGACGCGATCGCTCGGATCAACGGCAGCTTCGTGCGGGACGGCTTTGCGCTTTCCGTACCGGCGGACGTTGCGGTCGAGCAGCCGATCGAACTGCAGGCAGTTCACGGCGCCGGTCAGGTCCATACGCGGTTTCCGGCCGCGTTCGGAGCGCGGTCCAAGGCAACCATCATCGAGCGTCACTGCGCGGTGACTGAGGATGCGGCACTCGTATCGTCGATCAGCGACCTGACGCTGCAGGACGGCGCTGAGATCACCTGGATCATCCTCCAGACTCAAGGGGCTGACGACACCCATCTCGGTCAGATCCGCATATCGCTCGGTACCGATACCAAGCTGCGATTGTTCATCGTCAACGCCGGCGGCAAGCTGGTGCGCCAGGAGCTTCGCGTCGAGGTTCAGGGCGAGGGATCGGAGTTCACGCTGCGTGCCGTCAACCTGCTCGGGGGCGATACCCATACGGACGTGACCATGGTTCTCGGCCATAACGTTCCGCACACGAGCTCGACGGAAATCATCCGCAACGTCCTGTTCGACAAGGCGAGCGGTGTGTTCCAGGGCATGATCAAGGTTGCCCCGGACGCGCAGAAGACCGACGCGAAGATGGCGTGCAATACGCTTCTGATGTCCGACGACGCCGATTTCTCGGTGAAGCCGGAGCTGGAAATCTTTGCCGACGACGTGATCTGCGGCCATGGCGCCACGGTTTCCGATATCGACCGCAACCATCTCTTCTACCTGATGGCGCGCGGCGTTCCGGAAAACAGGGCCCGTGCCATGCTGGTCAACGCCTTCGTGGCGGAGATTGTCGAGGAACTGGAAGAAGAAAAGCTCGTCGAAGCGCTGGAAGGCGTCATCTCCGACTGGCTCGAAAAGCACGCCTGATTTCAAAGGCGCGCGTCCGCAAATGAGGCATGACATGGACCAGATCACACCTGCGACAGCTTACGACGTCGAAGCGATCCGAAAGGATTTCCCGATCCTTTCGACCATGGTGCATGGCAACAAGCCGCTGGTCTATCTGGACAACGGGGCTTCTGCCCAGAAGCCGCAGGCCGTGATCGACGCGATCGCGCATTCATATTCGAACGAGTATGCGAATGTGCATCGTGGCCTTCACTACCTCTCCAATGCGGCAACGGATGCCTATGAGGCGGCGCGCGAGAAGGTGCGCCGTTTCCTGAACGCCGGTTCCGTCGACGAAATCATCTTCACCAGCAACTCGACGGCGGCGATCAACACCGTCGCCTATGGTTATGGAATGCCGCATATCGGTGACGGCGACGAGATCGTCATCACCATCATGGAGCACCATTCCAACATCGTGCCATGGCACTTCATTCGCGAACGCCAGGGCGCGAAGATCGTCTGGATCCCGGTCGATGACGACGGTGCCTTTCATCTCGAGGACTTCGAAAAGGCGCTGACGGACAAGACCAAGCTGGTTGCCATCACCCATATGTCGAATGCGCTTGGTACGGTGGTTCCGGTCAAGGACGTCTGCCGTATCGCGCACGAGCGCGGCATTCCCGTTCTCGTCGACGGCAGCCAGAGCGCTGTCCACATGCCGATCGATGTGCGCGATATCGACTGTGACTGGTTCGTGATGACCGGCCACAAGCTCTACGGTCCCTCGGGCATCGGCGTGCTCTATGGCAAGGCGGACCGTCTGAAAGAGATGCGGCCGTTCATGGGCGGTGGCGAGATGATCATCGACGTGGCCGAAGATTTCGTCACCTACAACGATCCGCCGCACCGGTTTGAGGCCGGGACACCGCCGATCGTTCAGGCGATCGGTCTCGGTCATGCGCTGGACTATATGGACAAGGTCGGGCGTGATGCGATTGCAAGGCACGAGGCGGATCTGACAGCCTATGCCACCCAGCGGCTGAGTGCGATCAATTCGCTTCGGATCATCGGCAATGCGCCGGGCAAGGGCGGGATCTTCTCGTTCGAGCTTGCCGGCATTCATGCGCATGACATCTCGATGGTGATCGACCGGCGCGGTGTGGCGGTGAGAGCCGGCACCCATTGCGCCATGCCGCTCTTGAAACGCTTCGGCGTTACCTCCACATGCCGTGCATCCTTCGGCATGTACAATACCCGCGCCGAAGTGGATGCGTTGGCCGATGCGCTCGACTACGCCCGCGATTTCTTTTCCTGAAGGACTTTTGAAGGCCATGGACGACCAGATACCGAAATGGGATGCCCGAGAAGGCATTATCCAGTCCGCCATTCCCGAAGACGAGGTGGCGCGGCTTTCCGACGACATCGTCGCGGCTTTGAAGACCGTCTATGACCCGGAAATTCCGGCCGATATCTTCGAACTCGGATTGATCTACAAGGTCGATATCGAGGACGACCGGATGGTGAAAATCATGATGACGCTGACAGCGCCCGGTTGCCCGGTTGCCGGCGAAATGCCGGGCTGGGTGGAAAATGCCGTCGGCGCCGTCGAAGGCGTGTCCGGCGTCGAGGTCGAGATGACTTTCGATCCGCCGTGGACGCCGGAGCGGATGTCTGAAGAGGCGCAGGTCGCCGTCGGATGGTATTGATCGGTTAAGGCACCGGTACTAAGTTGGACTCACGAGACGTACTCTCGAAACACCAGGTCTAGAAACACCGGGCCTTGAACCCGGTCGTGGAAGGAAAGAATGCCATGGGCTTTGCTGTCATGACGATCACCGACGCTGCTGCACAGCGCGTCAACCAGATCACCTCGAACTCCGGTCCTGATGCGCTCGGCTTGCGCGTCGGTATCAAGAAGGGCGGTTGCGCCGGCATGGAGTACACGATCGATCTCGTGACTGTGCCGAATGCCAAGGACGACCTGATCGAGCGGGACGGTGCCAAGGTGTGGATCGAGCCTTCGGCCGTTCTTTACCTGCTCGGCACCCAGATGGATTTCGAGACGACCAAGATGCGGTCCGGCTTCACCTTCGTGAACCCGAACCAGACTTCGGCCTGCGGTTGCGGCGAATCGGTCGAACTGAAGCCTGCCGATCTGGCGGCGCTTGCGCAGCAGCGCACCACGCAATCTCCAGCCGCCTGAGGCGGTAATTTGAGATGTTAAACAAAAAGGGCCGCGAGGCCCTTTTTTCATGCGCGTTTATTCGTGGCGCAAAGCCTCGATCGGATTGAGCTGGGCTGCCCGCCGAGCCGGGAAGTAACCGAAGATCATGCCGATCGCTGCCGAAAAGGCGAAGGCCATAAGGATGATCGTCGGGCTTGCCACGAACGGTACCTGGAGGAAGCTGACAACGCCGTAGGCGAGCGCAAGCCCGGTGATGATACCTGTCACGCCGCCGAAGATCGACAGCATCACGGCCTCCACGAGGAACTGCCGGAGAACCTGGCTTTCGAGTGCGCCGATGGCGAGACGGATGCCGATCTCGCGGGTGCGTTCGGTGACCGAGACCAGCATGATATTCATGATGCCGATACCGCCGACCAAGAGGCTGACGGCAGCAACGGCGCCGAGAAGGCCTGTCAGGAGAACCGTCGTTCCCGTCATCGCCGCCGCGATTTGCGACATGTCGTTGACGGAGAAGTCGTCATCGCGTCCGATCGCGATGCGCCGCCGCTCGCGCAAGAGGCCTTCGACGTCCGACTGGACCTTGGCGGTCGAGACGCCGTCCTGGGCAGAGATAACGATGCTGGAAATCGTCGTCGTTCCACCGATCCGGCGCTGGTGCAGTTTCAGCGGCATGATGACGGTATCGTCCTGGTCGTCGCCCATGCCGGACTGACCCTTGACGGCGAGAACGCCGACGACCGGGCAGGCGATGTTGCTGACCCGGATCAGCTGTCCCACCGGGTTGGCAGCACCGAACAGCTGTTTGCGGACGGTCTCGCCGATGATGCAGGCCGCATGGCTGCCGCGATCCTCGTTCGGATTGAAATTGCGGCCGAGCGCCATATCCCAATCCTGCACGATGAAATAGTCGTTGGTGGTGCCGACCGCGCTCGACGAATGGTTGGCGCCGCCCGCGATGACCGTGGCAGTCCCGCGATTGATCGGTGCGACGCCACGAAGGCCGGAGACCTGCTCCTTGATCGCCAGCACATCCTTGTCGTTGAAGCGCTTGGCTTCCGTGCTCGCGCGTCCCGGTCCCCACTGACCGGGGCGGATGAACAGGGTGTTGGTGCCGAGACGCGAGAGTTCGTCGCGGACCTTCGCAGTCGTACCGTTGCCGATCGTCACCATCGCGATGACGGCGGCGACACCGATCACGACGCCGAGGACCGTGAGGAAGGAGCGCAGCAGATTGCGGCTGATTGCCCGCCAGGCGAGCTTAGCGGCTTCCAGCAGCATGGCTTGCCCTTTCGAGATTGGGTTCGTCGGAGACGAGATGACCGTCGGTAAAGCGCAACAGACGCGACCCGTAGGCTGCGATATCTTCCTCATGGGTGACCATGATGACGGTGATGCCGTTGTCGCGGTTGAGCCGGGTGATCAGCTCCATGATCTCCGTGCTGGTCTTCGTGTCGAGATTGCCGGTTGGTTCGTCGGCAAGAAGCACGGCCGGATCGGTGACGATCGCCCGTGCAATCGCGACACGCTGCTGCTGGCCGCCGGAGAGTTCCTGGGTGGTATGCCCTTCGCGCCCGGCGAGGCCGACCTGCGCCAGCGCCGCAGTTGCGCGCTCACGCCGCTCCTTGTGCGCCATGCCGCGATAGACGAGCGGCAGTTCCACGTTCTCGACGGCCGATGTGCGGGCGAGAAGATTGAACCCCTGGAACACGAAGCCCAGCATGTGACGTCTGAGAAGTGTCCGCTGCTCGCGGCTGAAATCTGATGTCGGCACGCCCTGAAACAGAAACTCGCCGGATGAGGGGATATCGAGCCCGCCGATTATGTTCATCGCCGTCGATTTACCCGATCCGGACGGACCCATGATCGACACGAATTCGCCAGCGGATATGGCAAGGTCGATCTGGTCCAGCGCCCGGATCGTCGCTTCGCCGCGCCCGTAGAATTTCGAGACCTTGTCGAATGCGATGAGGGGCGCAGGCGTGACGGCGAGGTCCATCACTGCGCCCTTGCCACGGCGTCCGTCACCAGTTCGTCGCCGTCGCGGATCTCGCCTGATTTCAGCACCGTGAACTGGCCATCGGTCGGCCCGGTCTCAACAGGCACGCGCTGGGCTTCACCGTTTCGAAGTACCCAGACAGCGCGCGTGTTGTTTGCTGCCTGTTCGCCCCGATTGCGATTGCGCGAGGGGCGCGGCGGCGAGAACAGCCGGGAGAGGACGTTGCCGCGCTGCCGTGCGGTGGTGGCCGGCGAGTAGCGAAGCGCAGCGTTCGGGACAAGCAACGCATCCTTGACCGACTGGACCGTGATGTCTGACGTGGCCGTCATGCCCGGCCGCAGCAGCAGATCGGCATTGTCGACGGTCAGGATCGCCTTATAGGTCACGACGTTGGACACGGTTTCGGAGGCGAACCGGACGGTTTCGATTGTGGCCGGAAAACTCCGCTCCGGATAGGCGTCGACCGAGAAGCGCGCAGGCTGCCCGTCCTTGACCTGGCCGACATCCGCCTCGTCGACGGAGACCTGGAGTTCCATGCGCTTGAGGTCGCCGGCGATTGTGAAGAGGACCGGTGCATTGAGCGAAGAGGCGACCGTTGCGCCCGGATCGACTTCGCGGGTCAGCACGATCCCGTCGATCGGGGACACGATCGTCAGTTTCCCGAGATTAACCTCGGCGAGCCTCAGGCTTGCTTCGGCAGACAGGATCGCGGCCTGATTGATGTCCTTCGTCGCAACCGCCGATTCGTAGGCATAGCGCGCCGCATCCAGATCCTGCTGGCTGGAAATGCGATTGGCGACGAGTGCCGTCAGGCGGTCGAATGAAATCTTCGCGGAAGCCGCTTCTGCCTCGGCCTTCAGGACATTGGCCTTCGCGGACGCAAGTTGAGCGCGCGCGCTCTGCACATCCGCTTCCTGCTTGCTGGTGTCGAGTTCGAGCAGCACATCGCCGGCCTTGACCGCGCTGTTATAGGTCACGTTGACTTTCCTGACCGTGCCGGAAAGCTCGCTCGATATGTCCACCTGATCGGTCGGCTGGACGGAACCGGTTGCAGTGACAACTACCGCAAGGTCTCCGCGCTTTGCGGCCTGCGTCGTGTAATCGTATCGTGGGCCGCTGCTGCCGAAATAAGAGTAAGCCATCAGGGCTGCGGCGGCGATGAGGATGAGGAGAGGCCAGACAAACCAACGTCCACGCTTTTTCCGCTTGCCCGAAGACGCAAGGATCGCGGCGAGATCAGGCGCATCCTGTTTACGGCTGGCTGGGGGAGTGGACTGGACGTTCAATGGCTATCCTCGATGCGGTGGAAATAGCGCGAGCCGTTCCGGTCTAGCGAGGGATCGCGTCGAAACCGCGGCTTTGCAACTCTGGAACGAGGCATTCGCATGAAAGCAGCCGGTGGCCAACTTAAATGTCGGTAATGTATCGGAGGCACTGCATCGAACTTCGCGGTTGTGCGTTATGGCTGAACACACAAAGGAGAACTCAGATGATCGATGTCGCCCTTATCAAGGAACATGCGGAAGTGATCGGTGCGGACGGCGTCCACATCGGAACGGTCGACCGCGTTGAAGGAAACCGTATCAAGCTGACCAAGAAGGATAGCGGTGAGGGGAGCCATAAAGGCCATCACCATTTCATTTCGCTTGAACTCGTTGCCGATGTCGAAGGCGACAAGGTCCGTCTCTCTGCAGATGGTGACGTCGCAGTAACGTTCGAAGAAGAAGACGGCGGCAAGCCGATCCACTAAAGCAATTCAGCATGCAAAAAGGCCGGCGTTTCTGACGCCGGCCTTTTTTGTTTACGCATCAAAAATTTTAACGGGTTGGATGGGGAACCCCGAAGCGCTCGGGAAGAAAAGCCGTTTCAGTCGCGGCGCCACTCAAGCGAGCGGATTTCTCGTGCGCAACAGGCGTGCTTGGAATGCCAACAAGAATTACAAAGACGGCACCAACAGCAGCTGAACAACACACCAGCAGAATATTACGCATGGTCATGCTTGCACTTCCTCTCGTGATGCGATCGCTTGAGATCGCGATGATGTAAGCCGGTCCTTGTCCTCCGTGTGATGATCCTAGTTGGCAGCCGACAGCTGGGTCGGAGACGCGAGTATTTCCGTATCGCCAAGCGAGTGATCAGAATACTTGAACACCAAAATACTGAGGACCGAACCGATAAGAGCGACGAAGACTATTCTCATGCTGAGACTCCTTTGCCGTCAGAACGGCGGTCCTGAAGTAAGGTTCCGTAAACCAATTCGTGATAGCCGCCGATTTAAGAACTTTGCGAATTGTTGATTGACAAATGGTTTGCCCCGGCACGTCCTTGGACGAGAGCGGGGCACTTGTGCCGGATAGATCTGTCTGCCGCGCGGCTTTATTGAACTTTAAACCCGTTACGGGTAATAGGTGTGATCCCTGCATCAGGATTGCGCATTATGGCCGAAACCGCTTCGGGATCCCCACGGCAAGCCTCCAAAGATCCGATGAGCGAAGCCATTGCGCGGAGCAGAACCGGTCTCGTTGCGGTCGCGGTCGCGAGCGGACTGGTCAACGTGCTCTATCTCACCAGCTCATTCTTCATGCTGCAGGTCTATGATCGCGTCATCCCAAGCCGCAGCATCCCGTCGCTGATCGCGCTCAGCTTGCTGGCATTGATGCTGTATCTATTTCAAGGCGCATTCGAGCTTACCCGCAGCCGCATGCTGACAAGGATTGCCGGCATCATCGATGATACGATGGGGTCGCGGGTTTTCAAGATGATGCTCAAGGCGCCGGTCAAGACGAAGGCGTCGATCGACGGTCTTTCGATCATGAAGGATTTCGACCAGGTCCGTTCGTTTGTCTCGAGCGCGGGGCCGCCGGCCTTTTTCGACCTGCCGTGGCTGCCGTTCTATGTCGCCATCTGTTTTCTGTTTCATCCGGTCATCGGCTATATGGCAGTCGGCGGGGCGCTCATCCTGATGGTGCTCACCTACCTCACCAACCGCAGCACGCAGGTTTCAGCCAAGAAAGTGCACGAACTGACGGGCCAGCGCAGCGCCTTTCTTTCGGCGGCACAACGCAATGCCGAAGTCATTGAGGCCATGGGCATGGCAAACGACTTCTCACGGCAATGGACTGCGACAAACGCCAACTATCGCAGCAGCTATCAGACCAATTCCGATACCTCGAACGGATACCTGTCCGTTACCAAGATTTTTCGAATCGCGCTGCAGTCGGCAGTCCTTGCCGTCGGCGCGGTGCTCGTCATCGAAAACCAGGCATCCGGCGGCATCATCATCGCGTCGTCCATCCTTACCTCCCGTGCGCTTGCCCCGGTCGAGCAGGCGATTGCAAACTGGCGTGGCTTCGTTTCGGCCCAGCAGGCCTGGAAGCGGCTGCGGCATATGCTCAATGCACTGCCGGAGGCCGATATGCCTCTGTCGCTGCCCGCACCGAAGCAAAGTCTGGCGGTGGAGAGCCTTTCGAGCGGCCCGGCTGGGCTGCAGAAACTGGTGATTTCCAATGTATCGTTTACGCTTCAGGCCGGCAGCGCTCTCGGCGTGATCGGACCGAGTGCATCCGGCAAATCATCGCTCGTGCGGGCTCTGACGGCCGTCTGGCCGATCTATCGCGGCAGTGTCAGGCTGGATGGCGCAGCGCTCGACCAGTGGAGCGACGAGGACCGTGGCCGCCATCTCGGATATCTTCCGCAGGAGATCGAACTTTTTGCGGGCAGCGTTTCGGACAACATTGCGCGGTTTCGTGAAAACCCTGATGCGGCCGATGTCATTGAGGCGGCAAAGGCTGCGGGCGTCCACGACTTGATCCTGCGCCTGCCGAACGGCTATGATACCGATATTGGCTTGAGCGGTTCCATGCTTTCGGCCGGTCAACGCCAACGCATCGGGCTTGCGCGTGCGTTGTTCGGCAAGCCGTTTCTGGTTGTTCTGGACGAGCCCAATTCCAATCTCGATTCGGAAGGCGAGGTCGCGCTGACGGACGCGATCATCGGCATCCGTAAACGCGGGGGCATCGTGATCGTGGTTGCGCACCGCCCGAGTGCGCTCGCGGCGGTGGATTTCGTGCTGATGATGAAGGACGGTGGTCTTGCGGCCTTTGGTCCCAAGGACGAGGTGCTCTCGAAGGTGCTTCGGCGCGAGAACCAGCCGAACGAGAGAAGTTCGCCGCTCAAGGTCGTCGGGGAAAGCCCGGAACAGATAAGGCAATAGGTCTCAAGATGACAACAGCCGAGCGTTCGCTGAAGCGCCATATCATGCTCGTATCGACGTTGAGCGTGTTGCTTGTCGGCGGCATCGGCGGCTGGGCACTCAGCACGACATTGTCGAATGCGGTGGTGGCCGAAGGCAGTGTCGTGATCGAGGACAATGCCAAGAAGGTGCAGCACCTGACCGGCGGTATTGTCTCCGAGCTGCTCGTCAAGGAAGGCGCGCATGTCAAAGCGGGGGACGTCCTGCTGCGGCTGGATGGCACGTCGCTCAAATCCAATCTCGGCATTACCAACAGCACGCTGGCACAGCTTTACGCGCGGCGCGCGCGGTTGCAGGCGGAACGCCGAGGTGAGGAGAACTTCACGGTCAAGGAAGCCGAGGCCGCGGGTATCAATTCCCAGACGAACCGCATCCTGATCGAAGGCGAACAGCAGTTCTTCCTCAGCCGTCGCGCCTCGCTCGAAGGTATGAAGAAGCAGCTCGCCGAGCGGAAGAGCCAGCTGGCCGAAGAAATTGAGGGTGCCACGCTGCAGATCAAGTCGATCGACGATTCGATCGTGCTGATCGATGAGGAACACACGGCTATCAGCTCGCTCTACGAAAAGCAGCTCGTGACGATGCAGCGTGTCAACACGCTGAAGCGCCAGCGCGCCGAGCTTGACGGCAATCGCGGACGGATGATCGCGACGCGGGCGCAGGCGCATGGCCGCATCAACGAGATCAACCTGCAGATCCTGCAGCTCGACGAAGACAGGCAGACGGAAAACGCGCGTGACCTGACCGATGTCGAGGCAAAGATCGCCGAATCAGAAGAACGCCGTATCGCCATACAGGACCAGCTCGACCGTCTCGACGTTCGCGCACCGCTTGACGGTTACATTTATCAGCTGGCGCTGCACACGGTGGGCGGCGTTGCCAATCCGGGCGAAGCGCTGATGCTGCTGTCGCCGGAGACGCGCAGCCTGACGGTCGAGGCGAAGGTCGCTTTGCGCAGCATCGACCAGTTGAGCGTGGGACAAAGCGTCGACATCCGCTTCAGCGCTTTCGACCAGAAGACCACGCCTGAAGTCCAGGGCAAGATTTCGTCGATCTCGCCCGATTCGGTTGTCGATCAGCGTAGCGGCGCTGCCTCCTATATCGTGCGGATTGCGCCTGATGCAGGCGATATCGCGCGGTTACAGGGCCTGTCGCTCTATCCAGGAATGCCCGCGGAGGTGTTTATCAAGGTCGCCGACCGGTCGGTCATCTCCTATCTGACCAAGCCGATGATGGATCAGATCAACCACACGTTCCGTGACGAGTGAGCGGAAAGCGACCAATAGGCAGCTATTGGTCTCAGGCGCTGACGAGAACGCCGGCTTCCTCGGCAGCAGCGACGAAGGCCGCACGGGCGTCTTCCGGCTTGCGTTTTCCACCATCCACTTCGGCGCACACGATCAGCGCACGGTCGATCAGCGGACCGTCTTCGACAGGCCAGTCCTCGATCATCGCCCAGGCCGCAGCCTGGGTCGTTTCGACTGTCGTTTCGACAGGCGGCTCGCCAATCAGGACGACGACAGGTTTTGACCAAGGGTTGTTCATCATCGGGGGAATTTCACATGATTTGATGCAGGTCGAAGACTACGGAACATCTGAAGTCCATCTTCGCCAGCGTCGAGTTTCACCACATTATCTGGATAAATGGTGAGAGCGCAGGGGTTCGAACCCTGGACCTACTGATTAAAAGTCAGTTGCTCTACCAGCTGAGCTACGCTCTCCCTAAAGACTGCCGAGGCATCCTTTGAAAGTGCGCGGAACATATGCAGGTCACTCTTTGCGGTCAACCCCGCTAGCTGTGCAAAATTGCGTTCCTCAACGCTTTTCCCCGGCCGCTTCGCCTGCGCGCAAAAAGGTGACTGGCTTTCCGGGCGCGGCATGCTTAGGTGCAATCGATCCCACGGTGGGACACTGCCGATGAAAACCTGCGGACCAAAACGTGTCGATTGCTGATATCTCTCTTCTGAGCGCCTTTATTGCCGGCGCTCTATCGTTTCTTTCCCCGTGCGTCCTGCCGCTGGTGCCGCCCTACCTGTGCTACATGGCCGGCATTTCCGTCGACCAGTTCCGCGACGGGCATGCGGCCGTGTCGCGGTCAAAGGATACGCGCCGCGCGGTTCTTTTGGCCGCGTTCTTCTTCACCCTCGGTTTTGCGACCGTGTTCGTTGCACTTGGCGCCGGTGCGTCGACGATCGGTGTTCTTCTCCGGCAGCATCTCGACCTGCTCTCCAAGATCGGCGGCGTGATCATCATCATCATGGGCCTGAATTTCCTCGGCGTGTTCCGGATCGGCCTGCTTGCGCGCGAGGCGCGGTTTCATGGCGGTGGACAGCCGGCGACGCTGTCTGGCGCCTACGTTATGGGGCTGGCTTTCGCGTTCGGCTGGACGCCGTGCATCGGTCCAGTTCTCGGCGCGATCCTCGGTGTTGCCGCGTCGCGCGATACGGTGGGCGAGGGCGCCATGCTGCTCGCAATCTATTCGCTCGGTCTCGCCGTGCCGTTCTGGATCGCTGCCGGTTTCTCCGGTGCCTTCATGCGGTTCCTCACCCGCTTTCGACGGCATCTCGGTCACGTCGAGAAGGCGATGGGCGTGTTGCTGATCCTGACCGGCCTTGCTTTCATCTTCGGTTTCGTGACGTCAGCCGCGATCTGGTTCCAGCAGACCTTTCCAATCCTGATGCAAATCGGCTAACGGAACGGCCACAAGGTCAACCGCGGTAAGGATTAAAGGCGGCATGGGCGACATCATCGGCTTGCTGCTACCGTTTTTCGGATTGATCCTGATCGGCTACGTGGCCGCAAAGGTCACCAAACAACCTGCCGAGGCGCTTGGATGGATGAACACGTTCATCATCTATGCGGCACTTCCGGCGCTATTCTTCAAGCTCGTCTCGCGCACGCCGATGGAGCAACTGGCGCGGGTCGACTTCATTCTTGGCGAGATCTTCGCGACCTATCTGATCTTCACGGTCGTGTTCCTGATCGGGTTCCTGATCCGCAAGACGTCATTCGAGGACTGCACGATCCAGGCGTTTGCCGGCGCTTACGGCAACATCGGATACATGGGGCCGGGGCTTGCACTGCTCGCTTTCGGCGAAGCGGCTGCCGTTCCGGTGGCGCTGATCGTCTGCTTCGAGAACGCCGCCCATTTCATCGTGGCACCCGCCATGATGGCGGCAGCCGGCGGCGACGGTCGATCACCGCTGGCGGTGGCGGGCGATATCGCCCGCAAGGTTCTGCTGCACCCGTTCATCATCTCGACAGCTGTCGGCTTTGCATTCGCCGCGATGGCGTGGCAGCCGGCCGAACCGGTACAGCGGCTTATCGATTATCTGGCGCAAGCGGCGGCGCCCTGCGCGCTCTTTGCAATGGGGGTGACGCTGGCGTTGAGGCCAGTGCGGCGTGTTCCGGTCGAGATCGGCTATATCGCCGTCTTCAAGCTGATCATACTGCCACTGACGACGTTTTCGGTCCTGTCGCTGATCGGTGGTTTCGAACCGATCTGGATCTACTCGGCGACGCTGCTGTCAGCCCTGCCGACAGCCACCAATGTCTTCGTCATCAGCCAGCAATATGGCGTCTGGCAGGAGCGCGCGTCGGCGAGCATCCTGATTATCACGCTGGCGTCTGTCTTCACCCTGCCAGCGATCCTTTATCTCATCCATTCCGGTTTTCTATCTGCGGGCTTGCTTCCTTAGGCCAGAAAAAATTTCGCGCAGTCCGCGGCCCGGTTCGATCCCCTCCCGCATCATCAGATTGCGTAACGGCGGGGCGTTTTTCAAGACCTGCAGACCGCCCGCCCGCAGCATCTGGACGGGCAAGAAGTCCGACAGAAGTGAGCGGTTGAGGAGATCGACACCGAAGGTGCGGGTCATGATATCGGGGCGGCGGCTCCGGTTGAAACGATCGCCGATATCCGCGCCAATCGGTCTGTCCGGTTCGTCCGTCACCAGATCACTCAGCGTGATGATATCACGCAGCGAGAGGTTGAGGCCTTGGGCGCCGATCGGGGGGAAGGCATGCGCGGCTTCGCCGACAAGTGCGACACGACCCTTGCCGAACCGGTCTGCCATCAGGCTCGAAAGCGGCCAGGCCTGCGGGGCGGCTTCGACGGTCACCTTTCCGAGCATCGACTGCATGCGGTCTTCGACGAGCTGCGACAGCTGGTCGAGATCGGTCGCCATCAACCGCTCGGCCTCTTCGGGCCTCACAACCCAGACGAGGCTGGAGCGGGAGCCGGGCAGGGGAACCTGCGTGAACGGTCCGGTTTCTGTATGGAATTCCGTCGAAACGTTGTGATGCGGCACCGTGTGGGCAAAGTTCATCACCAGGGCGGACTGTGGGTAGGACCAGCGGCGGACACCTATCCTGGCGGCCTCGCGCGTGCTCGACTTGCGCCCATCCGAGCCGATGACCAGATCAACGGACATCGACGAGCCGTCCGACAAGGTGAGGCTGGCGCGATCACCGTAGAAATCAAACGCGTCGACCTGATGGGTGAACCGGGTCACGTTCGGCTCAAGGTCGATCGCCTTTTCCAGCGCCGGAGACAGGGCGTTGTTGGGAATGTTGTAGCCGAATGCGTAGAGCCCGACATTCTGCGCGCGAAACTGTGTAGTGGGCGCGCGCAGCAGACGCGTCGTGCCGTCGACGATCTGCATGATCGACAGCGGCGCGGCCGATGGCGCGATGATATCCCACAGACCCAGTCGATCGAGCAGGCGGATGGATTGATCCATCAGCGCGGTCGTGCGCCCATCGTCTCGCTCGGATGCCGGCGAAATCAGCGCGACTTTGCGGCCGGCTCGACCAAAAGCCAGCGCCGCTACCGATCCTGTCAGGCCGCCGCCAACGACGGCAATTTCGAACTCGTGCATCTGTCACCTCCGGAGCCATTCGCTCTCACCGTATTTATAGAGTGCTGGCCGTAATTCCAGCCGTAGCAGCGTCAGATTCGGCACGCGCTGCCCACGAGGGATCGAGAGAAATCCTGGTTTTCCCGGTCATAATCAGGTGTGCGCCGGCATGCGCAGTTGCAAACGGGGACAATTGGCCGCATATCTCGCAGGCTTCACGGAAAGGCGGGGGACGCGTGTTCAGGCGACTATTCAATTATCGGAACGTCCCTTACGCGGAAATCCGGGCTTTCTCCGTGCATCTCCTGACGGCGTCAGGCTCGTTCCTGGCATTCCTCGGTGTCGTGGCTGCGGCAGAACATCGATTTGTCGACATGTTCTGGTGGCTGGGGCTGGCACTTCTGGTTGACGGGATCGACGGACCGATTGCGCGCAAAGTGCATGTGAAGGAAGTCCTGCCGAACTGGTCGGGCGATACGCTCGACAATATCATCGATTACGTGACTTACGTTCTCCTGCCGGCCTTTGCGCTTTATCAAAGTGGAATGATCGGCGAACCCTGGTCATTCGTTGCGGCCGGCGCCATCGTCGTTTCGAGTGCGATCTACTATGCCGACATGGGCATGAAGACCGACGAGTACTTCTTCTCCGGTTTCCCGGTCGTCTGGAACATGGTGGTGCTGACGCTGTTCGTCATCGATGCCAGTGCGACGACGGCCATGATCGTGGTCTCCGTATCCGTGGTTGCCACTTTCCTGCCGATCAATTTCCTCCATCCGGTGCGCGTCAAGCGCCTGCGGCCGCTCAATCTCGGGATCTGCCTGCTCTGGTGCGCGCTCGCCGGCTACTCGCTGCTCCTGCATTTCCAGTCGCCGGACTGGCTCGTCTGGGGCGTCGTGATCAGCAGTCTTTATCTCTATTGCATCGGCGGCATCATGCAGCTTTTTCCAAGACTTGGAAAATAGCTGCGTTTTTTCGCAACGCGTCTCTTTGCTGTTGTGCAAGGCAACAAAAACGGTATCAATATCAACCCAGTATCCGGTCAGACCGGACGGGTTCAGCATTTGAAATAACTGCGACGCGGAAATACCGGCACTCAAGACCGGGCGCGCGGGTGAACGAGGGGACGTCGTGACTTTTTCCGAGAGCGAGCAGGCTGCTTCGCTTTTGTCGGTCCGTGGACTGACGAAGCTGTTCGGCGATTTTGCTGCGTGCAGTGGTATCGATCTCGATATCGCGCCGGGTGAAATCCATGCGCTGCTCGGCGAAAACGGTGCCGGCAAATCCACTCTCGTAAAGATGCTGTTCGGCGTGCTTCAGCCATCGGGCGGGCAGATTGTCTGGCAGGGGAACCCGGTGACGATTGGTTCGCCTGGGGAAGCCCGGCAGCTCGGCATCGGCATGGTGTTCCAGCATTTTTCGCTGTTCGAAGCGCTGACGGTTGCCGAAAACATTGCCTTGTCACTCGATCCGAAAACGCCGCTTGCCAAGATCGCCGAAGAGGCTGCCTCGCTTTCCAAGGCGTACGGACTGCCGCTTGATCCTTATGCGCATGTGGCAGACCTTTCGGTCGGTGAACGCCAGCGGATCGAGATCGTGCGGGCTCTCCTCCAGAACCCGAAGCTGATCATTCTCGACGAGCCGACCTCCGTGCTCACGCCGCAGGAAGCGGACCGGTTGTTCGAGACGCTCTTCAAGCTGAAGGCCGAGGGCCGCTCGGTGCTTTATATCAGCCACCGGCTGGAAGAAGTGCGTCGCATCTGCGACCGCGCCACCGTGCTTCGCCACGGCAAGGTGACCGGCGCCTGCGATCCGAGGCAGGAGACGCCAGCGTCACTTGCCCGGATGATGGTGGGGACGGAAGTTGCCGCGGTGCATCGGGACGAGACGGTGGCGCTTGGCGACATTCAGCTCGATGTCACCGATTTGACAGTGAGGGCGCGCTCGCCATTCGCGGTCAGCCTGAAGAATATTTCTATGCGTGTGCGCGCGGGCGAGATCCTCGCGATTGCGGGCATTGCGGGCAATGGCCAGAGCGAACTGTTCGACGCGCTGTCGGGCGAATATCCGGTTGCCGATGATGACCGGATCAAGGTCCGCGGCAAGTCCGTGGGTCGCACGGGCATCAATGGCCGGCGGTTGCTCGGTGCCAGTTTCGTGCCGGAGGAGCGGCATGGTCATGCTGCCGTGCCCGGCATGTCGCTGACCGACAATCTGCTTCTGGCGCGCAGCCAGCCGGACCGCAAGGCATTCCTGTCAGGTGGTCTGGCGTCGATCGTGCGTTCCGGTGCGATCCGCTCGGCTACCAAACGCATCTGCCAGCAGATGGACGTGCGCAAGAGTGGCGAGGATCCGCTGGCCGGCTCGCTCTCAGGCGGCAATCTGCAGAAATTCGTTGTCGGGCGCGAACTCGATCGGCAGCCTTCGATCATGATCGTCAACCAGCCGACCTGGGGTGTCGACGCCGGGGCTGCGAGCCGTATCCGGCAGGCGCTGATCGATCTGGCGAAATCCGGCTCCGCCGTTGTCGTGATCAGCCAGGATCTCGACGAGATTTTCGAGGTGGCAACCAATATCGCGGTTATTTCAGAGGGCAAATTGTCGGAGCCGCATCCGGTCGGCAGTCTGTCTCTGGAGCGGATCGGGTTGATGATGGGCGGCATCCACGAGAGCCATTCGATCCCTGACGCCATGCCGTCCTCGCCGGAGGAAACGCATGCGCATTGAACTGCAAAAGCGCGCCCGCGTCTCGACCCTGTTTTCGGTTCTCTCCCCGCTTCTGGCACTGGTGCTGACACTGATCGGCGGGGCGATCCTGTTCTGGGCGCTCGGCAAGAACCCGGGATCGGCGCTCTACAGCTTCTTTATCGAGCCGCTTCTGGAAGTCTGGTCGCTGCATGAACTGGCCGTCAAGGCCGCACCGCTGATCCTGATCGCGGTCGGGCTTTCGATCTGTTACCGTTCCAACAACTGGAATATCGGCGCCGAGGGTCAGTTCACGATCGGTGCGATCACGGGTTCGATCCTGCCGGTCCTCTATCCCGAGTGGCATTCGCCGATGATCCTGCCGCTGATGCTTCTGATGGGCATTGCCGGCGGCGCGCTCTACGCGGGTATTCCGGCGCTTTTGAAGACGCGGTTCAACACCAACGAGATCCTGACCAGCCTCATGCTGGTCTATATCGCGCAGCTGTTTCTCGACTGGCTGGTCCGCGGCCCTTGGCGCGACCCGCAGGGCTATAATTTTCCACAGACGAAGAGCTTCCAGATAGAAGCGGTGCTGCCGGAAATGCTGGCCTCCGGCCGGGCCCATTGGGGCTTTGCCTTCGCGATCATCGCAGCGGTGGCGCTCTGGTTCATGATGCGCTTCATGTTGAAGGGTTTCGAGGTTCAGGTGCTCGGGCAGTCGGAACGGGCAGGGCGTTTCGCCGGCTTTTCGGCACGGCGCATGGTTTGGTTCTCGATGCTCGTCTCCGGCGGTCTTGCCGGGCTTGCGGGGATCTCGGAAGTGTCCGGTTCGATCGGTCACGTGCAGCCGTCGATCTCGCCCGGATACGGTTTCACCGCGATCATTGTGGCATTCCTCGGGCGTCTCAATCCGCTCGGGATCATCGCGTCGGGCCTGGTTCTGGCGCTCACCTATCTCGGCGGTGAGGCGGCACAGCTTTCGATCGGGATCTCCGACAAGGTCAGCCGCGTCTTCCAGGGCCTGCTGCTGTTCTTCGTTCTGTCCTGCGATACGCTGATCCATTACCGCATCCGGCTGATCTTTGCCGGAAGCCAGGCGGAGGCGAAGAGCTGATGTTCGAGGCGATCCTTCTCACCGTCATCACTGCCGCAACGCCGCTCGTCATTGCGGCGCTCGGCGAACTCGTGACCGAACGTGCCGGTGTCCTTAACCTCGGCGTCGAAGGCATGATGATCATGGGCGCCGTCTGCGCCTTTGCGGCGACGCAGATGACCGGTTCGCCCTATATCGGCATCGTCGCCGGCATTGTCGGCGGTGGGCTGTTCTCGCTGCTGTTCGGGTTCCTGACGCTGACGCTGGTGGCAAATCAGGTGGCGACGGGACTGGCGCTGACGATCCTGGGTCTCGGCATTTCCGGCCAGCTCGGCGAGAGCTTCGTCGGCCAGCCGGGCATCAAGCTGCAGCCGATCGTCATTCCGCTCCTGTCCGACATTCCCTTCGTCGGCCGGGTTCTTTTTGCGCAGGATCTGACCTTCTATCTGTCTATCGCGCTTGTCATCGGCATCAACTGGTTCCTGTTCAAGAGCCGTCGCGGCCTGAAGCTTCGCGCGATCGGCGACAACCACGGGTCGGCGCATGCGCTCGGCATCAACGTCATCCGCACGCGCTATTTGGCAGTGCTGTTCGGTGGCGCCTGTGCGGGTCTTGCCGGTGCGCAGCTGTCGCTTGTGTATACGCCGCAATGGGTGGAAAACATGTCGGCTGGACGCGGCTGGATTGCACTTGCGCTCGTCGTATTTGCTTCGTGGCGGCCATGGCGGGTTCTCGCCGGCGGCTATCTTTTCGGGGCCGTGACGATCGGGCAGCTCCATGCGCAGGCGTTCGGTATCGGCATTCCGTCCCAGGTTCTGTCCGCACTTCCTTACGTGGCGACTATTGTCGTCCTCATCATCATCTCGCATAATCGTCGCACGACGCTCATCAATACGCCGGCTTCGCTCGGAAAGGCATTCGTCCCCGATCGGTGACCGCGGTAAGCACACCCCGTCTTCAAGCCAATAGAGGTTTAGGAAATGAAGAAACTGATTATCGCCCTAGCCGCGTCGGCCGCCCTTCTGGGTGGTTTCTCGACCGGCGCGCAGGCCCAGGAAAAGAAGAAGGTCTGCTTCATCTATGTCGGTTCCAAGACCGACGGCGGCTGGACCCAGGCGCATGATCGCGGCCGTATCGAGCTGGAAAAGGCACTTGGCGACAAGATCGAGACGCCGTTCCTCGAAAGCGTGCCGGAAGGTCCGGATGCCGAACGTGCGATCGAGCGCATGGCCCGCTCCGGTTGCGCGATCGTCTACACGACCTCGTTCGGCTTCATGGATGCGACCGTGAAGGTTGCCGCGAAATTCCCGGACGTGAAGTTCGAACATGCAACCGGCTTCAAGGCTGGTCCGAACCTCGCGACCTACAATTCGCGCTTCTACGAAGGCCGCTACATCCAGGGCCAGATCGCTGCGAAGATGTCGAAGAAGGGCGTTGCCGGCTACATCGCATCCTTCCCGATCCCGGAAGTGGTGATGGGCATCAACGCTTTCGAACTCGGTGCGAAGTCGGTCAATCCTGATTTCAAGCTCAAGGTCGTATGGGCCAACACCTGGTTCGACCCGGGCAAGGAAGCCGATGCCGCCAAGGCACTGGTCGACCAAGGCGTCGACATCCTGACCCAGCACACTGACACGACGGCACCGATGCAGGTTGCAGCCGAGCGCGGCATCTTCGCATTTGGTCAGGCATCCGACATGATCGCCGCCGGCCCGAAGACGCAGCTGACCGCGATCGTCGACACCTGGGGCGCCTATTACATCAAGCGTACCAAGGCACTTCTCGACGGTTCCTGGAAGTCGGAGCAGATCTGGGACGGCCTGAAGGACGGCATCCTGACGATGGCGCCCTACACCAACATGCCTGACGACGTGAAGGCGATGGCGGAAGAGACCGAAGCCAAGATCAAGTCCGGCGAACTGCATCCGTTCACCGGCCCAATCAACAAGCAGGACGGTTCCGAGTGGCTGAAGGCCGGCGAAAAGGCCGAGGACGGCGTTCTGCTCGGCATGAACTTCTACATCCAGGGCGTGGACGACAAGCTTCCGAAGTGAGCTCGTCTATAAGCTGAATTTCAAAGGGCGCCTTCATCGGCGCCCTTTTTGTTTCTGATGGACATATGCCGTTTATCGCCCTTCAAGACACTTGCTGCTACACAGGCGGCGATCGCCGAAGGAGATTCTGAAATGAGCCGTTCCTGCCTTGCCGTCATTCTTGCCGCTGGCGACAGCACGAGGATGAAATCGTCCATGTCGAAAGTTCTGCATCCGGTTGCCGGGCGGCCGATGATCGCGCATGTGATGGCAGCGGTCGCTTCGGCCGGCATGACGGACGCGGCGCTTGTGGTCGGCCGCGACGCAGACAAGGTTGCCAAGGCAGGCGCGATCGGCGGGATATCGGTCAAAGCTTTCCTGCAGACGGAGCGGCTCGGCACCGGACACGCAGTTCTCGCGGCGCGTGACGCGATCGCGGAAGGTTTCGACGACGTTCTGGTGGCCTATGCCGACGTTCCGTTGATCACCGCTGCCCCGTTCATGGCCGCTCGGGCTGAGTTGCAGAATGGCGCCGATGTCGTGGTCATCGGCTTCCACACGGACAAGCCGACCGGCTACGGGCGTCTTCTGGTGGAGAATGGTGAGCTTGTCGCCATCCGCGAGGAGAAGGATGCGACTGAGGAGGAACGCAAGGTCACCTGGTGCAATAGCGGCCTGATGGCAATCAATGGCGCCAAGGCTCTGGCCCTGCTCGAACAGATCGGCAATGCCAATGCCAAGGGCGAATATTACCTGACGGATCTGGTGGAGATCGCCCGCGCCAATGGCGGCAAGGTCGTTGCCGTGGATGCGCCGGAAACGGAGCTGACCGGCTGCAACAACCGGGCGGAACTCGCTTACATCGAGCGCCTGTGGCAGGAGCGTCGCCGACATGAACTGATGGTGTCCGGTGTCACCATGATTGCGCCGGAAACCGTTTTCCTTGCTTTCGACACGCAGATCGGACAGGACGCGCTGATCGAGCCGAATGTGGTGTTCGGACCCGGGGTGACGATCGATAGCGGTGCGGTCATTCACGCGTTTTCCCATATCGAAGGTGCGCATGTCAGTTCGGGTGCGACAGTCGGGCCATTCGCGCGTCTTCGCCCAGGTGCTGATCTCGCCGAGGGCTCGAAGGTAGGGAATTTCTGCGAGGTGAAGAACGGCAAGGTCGGCGAGGGCGCCAAGGTGAACCACCTGACCTATATCGGCGATGCCGTCATCGGCGCGCATGCCAATATCGGTGCCGGCACGATCACCTGCAACTATGACGGCGTCAACAAGCATGAGACCCGGATCGGCGCGAACAGCTTTATCGGATCCAACTCGTCATTGGTTGCGCCGGTGTCGATCGGCGATGGGGCCTATGTCGCGTCAGGCAGTGTAATTACCGAGGATGTGCCTGACGATGCGCTGGCCCTTGGTCGCGCCCGGCAGGACGTGAAGCCGGACCGCGCAAAGGTGATCCGCGAGCGCGCGCTGGCGATCAAGGCATCGAAGGCGAAGTAGCCGTCCGGGGCTACATTGAAGACGGAAGGATCCGTCGCTGCGGGAGGGGCAAGAACTGCTTCGAACAGGCCGCAGCGGCAGGTCCGACCCATTAAGGATTTCGCGTTACTGTTCGACATCGAAAGTGACCGCGCCGGTGATTGCACGGCGAGGGCAATCGGCTAGGACTTCGCGATCGAACGAGAAGAATTGGAGAGGCCTATATGTGCGGGATTGTCGGGATCGTAGGCCATGAGCCGGTAGCGACGCGTCTGGTCGAGGCGTTGCGGCGGCTGGAATACCGCGGCTATGATTCCGCCGGCGTCGCGACGATCCACAAGGGCAAGCTCGATCGCCGCCGCGCCGAGGGCAAGCTGTTCAACCTCGAGAAGAAGTTGGACGGAGAGCCGCTGCCGGGCACGATCGGGATTGCCCATACCCGCTGGGCAACGCATGGCGTTCCGAACGAGACGAACGCGCATCCGCATTTCGTCGACGGAGTCGCGGTTGTTCATAACGGCATCATCGAGAATTTCTCCGAACTCAAGGACGCCCTGATCGCCGACGGGGCTGTCTTCACCAGCCAGACGGATACGGAAGTCGTGGCACATCTGCTGGCGCATTACACGCGCGAAGGCCTGGGGCACCGCGAGGCAATGCTCGCCATGCTCAACCGCGTTTCCGGCGCCTATGCGCTGGTCGTGATGTTCGAGGACGAGCCCGGCACGATCTTTTCGGCGCGATTCGGGCCGCCGCTTGCCGTCGGTCATGGCCGGGGCGAGATGTTCTTAGGATCGGATGCGATTGCGCTCTCGCCCTTTACCAACGAGATCACCTATCTGGTCGATGGCGACTTCGCCATCATCACCCATGATCGTCTCGATGTCATCGACTACGAAGGCCGACCGGTTACCCGCAAGAGCCAGATCTCGCAGGCCGCGACCTTCATGGTCGACAAGGGCAACCATCGCCACTTCATGGAGAAGGAGATCTACGAGCAGCCGGAGATCATCTCCCATGCGCTTGCCCATTACATCGACTTTGCCACCAACACGGTGAAGCCGACGGATACGGCGATTGATTTCTCGACGGTGTCCGGTCTCGCGATCTCCGCCTGCGGTACGGCCTATCTGTCCGGTCTTATCGGCAAATACTGGTTCGAGCGGTACGCTCGCCTTCCCGTCGAGATCGACGTCGCCTCGGAATTCCGCTACCGCGAACTGCCGCTGTCGCCCAGCCAGGCGGCGCTGTTCATCTCGCAGTCCGGCGAGACAGCCGATACGCTCGCATCCCTGCGCTACTGCAAGGATCAGGGCCTCAAGATCGGCGCTATCGTCAACGTCCGCGAATCGACGATCGCGCGGGAATCGGATGCAGTGTTTCCAATTCTTGCAGGACCGGAGATAGGTGTCGCCTCGACCAAGGCCTTCACCTGCCAGCTCGCGGTTCTGGCGGCTCTTTCGATCCGTGCCGGTCGCGTCCGCGGGACGGTGACGGAGAGCGACGAGAAGGCGATGGTAAAGCACTTAGCCGAGATGCCGCGGATCATGAGCCGGGTATTGAACGACATCCAGCCGCAGATCGAGGCGCTTTCGCGAGAGCTTTCGCGCTTCAAGGATGTGCTTTATCTCGGGCGCGGCACGAGCTATCCGCTTGCACTGGAAGGTGCTCTGAAACTCAAGGAAATCTCCTACATTCACGCGGAAGGCTACGCAGCCGGCGAACTGAAGCACGGACCGATCGCCCTCATCGACGAGCACATGCCGGTCATCGTGATTGCACCACATGACCGGTTCTTCGAAAAGACCGTTTCGAACATGCAGGAAGTGGCGGCGCGCGGCGGCAAGATCATCTTCATCACCGACGAGAAGGGGGCCGCTGCCTCGAAACTTCCGACGATGGCGACGATCGTGCTGCCGAATGTAGACGAAATCATTTCACCGATGATCTTTTCGCTGCCGATCCAGCTGCTTGCCTACCACACGGCCGTGTTTATGGGCACCGATGTCGATCAGCCTCGCAACCTCGCCAAATCCGTCACCGTGGAGTGATCGGGAAAGGGTTGCTTTCCCTTGCATCGCAGCATTGCATCTTGCATTGTCGCATTCGATGAATGCGACAATGCAAGTCACAGGTAAGGAATTTTCATGAGCGACAGCCCAGAGCGCTTATCGCTGGCCGGTCGGCTCAGAAACAACTTTCTTACCGGCCTGATCATATGCGCGCCTTTGGCGATCACCATATGGCTGACCTTTACCTTCATCGACTGGGCCGATAGCTGGGTAACGCCCTACATTCCGCAGCGTTACGACCCCCAGTACTACTTCGACGTAACGATTCCCGGCACGGGTCTGCTGCTGGCCATGGTGATGATCACCATCATCGGCTTTCTCGGCAGGAACCTGATCGGTCGCTCGATCGTCAGTTTCGGTGAGTCGATCCTCAACCAGATGCCGCTTATCCGGACGATCTACAAGAGCGTCAAGCAGATCCTCGAGACGGTCCTGAAGGAACAGTCCACGTCCTTCAAGAAGTGCGGCATGGTGGAGTTTCCGACACCCGGCACCTGGGTGCTCGTGTTTATTGCCGGCGATGCACAGGGCGAGATTGCCGAGAAGCTCAACGCAGACGGCGAGGAGATGGTGGCGGTGTTCATGCCACCGACGCCTGTTCCGACGGCAGGTTTTCTGATGTTCGTGCGCAAAAGCCAGATCATCATGCTCGACATGACGCCGGAAGAGGGCGCCAAACTGTTAATCTCGGGTGGGCTTATATCGCCGGCCTATACGCCGAAGCCGGGCGAGGTCCCGATCCTCTCGGCACCGCAGGACATGCCCACTGTTACCACTCCGCCGACCGCCCTTTAGCCTGCGCGCAGGAAGCGGATCGCTTCGTCGCGTCGATGCAGATAGAGCAGGGCGCGTACGGCCTCGCCGCGTTCGCTTGTGAGGTCCGGATCTCGATCGAGGAGGTAGGTCGCGTCCTTGCGGGCGATCTCGAGAAGATCCGCGTGTGCTTCGAGGCTTGCGATCTTGAACCCGGGCGTGCCTGACTGGCGGGTGCCGAGGAGCTCTCCCTCGCCACGCAGTTTCAGGTCTTCCTCGGCGATCAGAAATCCGTCCTCGCTGTCGCGGAGAATCGACAAGCGCGCATGGCCGGTTTCGCTGAGCGGTCCCTTGTAGAGAAGAATGCAGGTGGAGGCTTCTTCTCCACGCCCCACACGCCCACGCAACTGGTGGAGCTGCGCCAGACCGAACCGCTCCGCATGTTCGATCACCATGATCGTCGCATCGGGCACGTCGACGCCGACCTCGACGACGGTGGTTGCCACAAGCAGGCGGATCTCGCCATTCTTGAAGGCGCTCATGACGGCGTCTTTTTCCGGTCCGGCCATTCGGCCATGGACAAGGCCGACATTGTCGGCACCGAGTTCCCGGGCAAGCACCGCGTAGCGTTCCTCGGCCGACATCAGTTCTGATACATCCGATTCCTCGACCAGCGGGCAGATCCAGTAGGCTTTCTTGCCCTCGGCGACGGCGCTTCGCAGGCGGCCGACGACGTCGCCTATCCGTTCGGTCGGGATCGTTACGGTCTGGATCGGCTTTCTGCCGGCCGGCTTCTCGGTCAGCTTGGACACATCCATGTCGCCGAAGGCAGCAAGAACCAGCGTGCGCGGGATGGGAGTCGCGGTCATGACGAGCATGTGCGGGGAGATGCCCTTGGCGGTCAGACGCAGACGCTGATGCACGCCGAACCGGTGCTGTTCGTCGACGACCGCCAGCATCAGGCTGTGATAGCTGACGGTATCCTGGAACAGCGCGTGGGTGCCAATGACGATCTGGGCCTCGCCCGAGGCGATCCGCTCGACGATGGCTTCGCGTTCGCGACCCTTGGTGCGGCCGGTCAGAAGTTCGACCGTGACGCCGGCGGCACCGGCCAGTTTCGAGATGGTCGAGAAATGCTGGCGGGCGAGGATTTCGGTCGGTGCCATCAGAACGGCCTGGCCGCCGGCTTCGACGGCGGCTGCCATCGCCAGAAGGGCCACCAGCGTCTTGCCGGCGCCGACATCGCCCTGCAGCAGCCGCAGCATGCGGTCTTCGCCTGCCATGTCCTTGATGATATCGTCGACGGAGGATTTCTGGCTGGGCGTCAGCGAAAAGGGCAGCGCGGCGACGAGACGGGCGGCAAGCTCGCCCTTTACCCGGATCGGCTGTCCCGGCACCTTGCGGATCTTCTGGCGCACCAGTGCCAGCGACACCTGGCCTGCGAGAAATTCGTCATAGGCCAAGCGGCGGCGTGCCTTGGACTGGGGATCGATATCCGTCTCGTCGCGCGGATCGTGAAGTTCCTGAAAGGCTTCCGTTACGGTAGGAAAGCCCTGACGCTGCGTGAGGCTCAAATCCGCCCATTCCGGGAACTGCGGCAGGCGTGCGATTGCAGCTTCGATCGTCCGGCGGAATGTCTTTGAAGAGAGGCCCGCGGTCATAGGATAGACTGGTTCCACAAGCGGCAGGTTTTCGGCTTCCGATACCTTCACCATGAAATCCGGATGGATCATCGAGGCGCGGCCGTTGAACCAGTCGACCTTGCCGCTGACCATGACCTGTTCGTTGACAGGAAGCGTCTTGTGCAGCCAGTCGCCCTTTGCCCTGAAGAAGGTGAGGGCGAGTTCGCCCGTCTCATCGTGCAGAAAGACCCGGTAGGGCTGGTTGGTCCGGGCCGGTGGCGGCTGATGCCGGTCGACGCGTCCCTCGATGGTGACAATCGCTCCCTGCGGCGCGAGCGCGATGCCCGGACGATTGCGGCGATCGATCAGCGAATAGGGCGCATGGAACAGGAGATCGACGACCCGGCAGTCTTCCGCATCCTCGCGTCCGGTGACACGCGCGATCAGGTCGGCGATCTTCGGGCCAACGCCGGGCAGCGATGAGACGGAGGCAAACAGCGGATCGAGGACGGCAGGACGCATGGTTGGCTAAATGGCGCAAGTTTTGCCCATTTGGCAAGGTGACGCGAGCCGAAAACAATCCTATATGAACCGCAAAACAGGGACTTGGCTTATGACTGGATTGGCACGCACCAGCGCGGATCTCGACCCCCGTCGCCGACGTATTCTCTATCGCTGCTGGCATCGCGGTATTCGCGAGATGGATCTCGTGTTCGGCAGCTTCGCCGAAGCGGAGATTTCCAACCTCTCCGATACCGAACTGGACGAGTTTGAAGTGATCATGGATGAGCAGGACCACGACCTGCACGCATGGATCACCGGCGCTATGGCGCTGCCCGAGGAGCGCAATACACCTCTGTTTGCGCGTATCGCCGCCTACAAGCCGGATTTCGATCCGGTAACGAAAGAGTCGTTGCAAGAGAAACTCGGCCAATGATTTCCGGATTTAACGCGAAGAAGATCGCGGCGGCCTCAACACCGCTGACGATCGGCAGTGTGCCGGCCGGCACCGAACCGCTTGTTCTTGCGGAACTGGCGCGGGCCGGACAGTCGGTTGCCTACGTTCTCTCGGACGGCCAGCGGATGCCGGATCTGGAGCAGATGCTGTCCTTCGTCGCGCCGGAAATCCCGGTTCTGTCGCTGCCGGCCTGGGACTGTCTGCCCTATGACCGTGTGTCGCCGAGTGCCGATGTCTCCGCGAGGAGACTTGCCGCCCTGTCGGGGCTGATCGCGCATGCCAAGAAGCCGCATCCGGCAATCGTGCTCGTCACGGTCAATGCGATGTTGCAGAAGATCGCGCCTGCTTCGGTCATCGAAAGCCTCGCGTTTTCGGCCAAGCCCGGCAATGTGATCCGCATGGATGACATCGCGGCGCGGCTTGAGCGCAACGGCTTCGACCGCGTTTCCACGGTTCGCGAAGTCGGCGAATTTGCGGTGCGCGGCGGTATCCTCGACGTGTTCGTGCCGGGTTCGGAAGAACCGGTGCGGCTGGATTTCTTCGGGGATACGCTGGAAAGCATCCGGTCGTTCGATCCGGCAAGCCAGCGCACGACGGGCCAGGCCCGCTCGCTCGACCTTAACCCGATGAGCGAAGTGACGCTGACGCCGGATACGATCAGCCGCTTCCGCACGAATTACCTTTCGCTGTTCGGTGCTGCCAACCGTGACGACGCGCTCTATCAGGCCGTATCCGAGGGGCGTCGCTACGCCGGCATGGAACACTGGCTGCCGTTGTTTTACGAGAAGCTCGAGACCGCATTCGACTATCTGAGCGGCTTCCGGATCGTTACCGATCACAACGCGCGCGAAGCGGCACTAGAGCGCTCCAAGCTCGTCAACGACTACTTCGAGGCACGCCGCGATCAAGCGAGCCTGGGCAAGGGCGCGGCCGCGCAGGCAACGCCCTACAAGCCGGTATCGCCGGGCCAGCTCTATCTCGACGGCAAGTCTTTTGCCGAAACCCTCGATGAGGTCGCGGCCATCCGGCTCACGCCCTTCAACGAGATGGATTCGGCCGGCCGGCCGGTTCTGACGCTGGATGCCCATACGGGGCCGCGCTGGGCGAAAAGCCAGGCGGAGACTGGGTCCGAGACCCAGGAACACGATTCCGATAGCGAGGTTCGTGTCAATATTTTCGATCTCGTCGTCAAGCACATCGCCGACAAGCGTGCCGAAGGCACGAAGGTTCTGATCACGGGTTGGTCCGCCGGCTCGCTTGACCGCCTGCTGCAGGTGCTGGACGAACGCGGCCTGAAGCGCATCAAGCCTATCGAAAAGCTGTCGGACCTTCAGAAGCTTGAAAAAGGCGAAGCGGCTTCGGCCGTAATGAGCCTGGAGGCGGGTTTCGAGACGGGCGACATCGCCGTGATCGGCGAGCAGGATATTCTCGGCGACCGCATGGTTCGGCGCGGCAAGCGCCGCAAGCGCGGTGCAGATTTCCTGACCGAAGTCGCGGGTCTCGATGAAGGATCGCTTGTCGTCCACGCCGAACACGGCATCGGTAAGTTTGTCGGCCTGATCACGATCGAGGCCGCCGGCGCGCCGCGGGCCTGTTTGGAACTGCATTATGCGGATCAGGCGAAGCTTTTCCTGCCCGTCGAAAATATCGACCTTCTGTCCCGCTACGGGTCGGATGCAGCGGAAGCCAATCTCGACAAGCTGGGTGGCGGCGCCTGGCAGGCCCGCAAGGCCAAGCTCAAGAAGCGCCTGCTCGATATGGCCGGCGACCTCATCCGCATCGCTGCGACACGCATGGTGCGCCGTGCACCGGTTCTGGCAACGCCGGAAGGGCTCTACGACGAGTTCGCAGCCCGTTTCCCCTATGACGAGACGGAAGACCAGGCAACTGCGATCGAGGCCGTGCGTGACGATCTGGCCGCCGGACGGCCGATGGATCGCCTCGTTTGCGGCGACGTCGGTTTCGGCAAGACCGAAGTGGCGCTGCGCGCGGCCTTCTTTGCCGCGATGAACGGCGCTCAGGTTGCGGTCGTCGTTCCGACGACCCTGCTGGCACGCCAGCATTTCAAGACCTTCACCAACCGCTTCCGCGGGCTGCCGATCCGGATTGCACAGGCCTCGCGTCTTGTGCCGGCAAAGGAACTGGCGCTGACGAAGAAGGAATTGTCCGAGGGCAAGGTCGATATCGTCGTCGGCACCCATGCGCTGCTGGGCAACAGCATCCAGTTCGCGAACTTGAGCCTTCTGATCATCGACGAGGAGCAGCATTTCGGGGTCAAGCACAAGGAACGGCTCAAGGACATGAAGACCGACGTGCATGTGCTGACGCTGTCTGCGACGCCGATCCCGCGGACGCTGCAGTTGGCCATGACGGGCGTTCGCGAACTGTCGCTGATCACCACGCCGCCGGTCGACCGCATGGCTGTGCGAACCTTTATCTCGCCGTTTGATCCCTTGGTCATTCGCGAGACGCTGATGCGTGAGCATTACCGAGGTGGCCAGAGCTTCTACGTCTGCCCAAGGCTTGCCGACCTAGCCGATATCCAGGCATTCCTGCAGTCGGACGTGCCGGAACTCAAGGTAGCCGTTGCGCATGGCCAGATGGCTGCCGGCGAGCTGGAAGACATCATGAATGCCTTCTACGACGGCAAGTATGACGTGCTTCTCTCGACCACGATCGTCGAATCCGGTCTCGACGTGCCGACCGCCAATACGCTGATCGTGCACCGCGCCGACATGTTCGGTCTGGCACAGCTCTATCAGCTGCGTGGCCGCGTTGGGCGCTCGAAGGTTCGGGCGTTCGCGCTGTTTACGCTGCCGGTCAACAAGACGCTCACCCAGATGGCGGACCGTCGCCTCAAGGTGCTGCAGTCGCTCGATACGCTGGGCGCCGGTTTCCAGCTGGCAAGCCACGACCTCGACATTCGCGGTGCCGGCAATCTTCTCGGCGAGGAACAGTCGGGCCACATCAAGGAAGTCGGTTTCGAGCTTTACCAGCAGATGCTGGAAGAGGCGGTTGCCGAGGTGAAGGGCGAAGACGAGATCCTCGATACCGGCTGGTCGCCGCAGATTTCCGTCGGCATCACCACCATGATCCCGGAGAACTACGTGCCAGATCTGCATCTGCGCATGGGTCTCTATCGCCGCCTCGGCGAAGTCCAGGAACTGTCGGAAATCGACGGGTTCGGCGCGGAAATGATCGATCGCTTCGGGCCGATGCCGCCCGAGGTGCAGAACCTGCTCAAGGTCGTCTATATCAAGACACTCTGCCGCAAGGCGAATGTCGAGAAGGTGGATGCCGGTCCAAAGGGCGTGGTCATCGTCTTCCGCGACAAGCAGTTCCCCAACCCGGCGGCGCTTGTCGGCTATATCGCCAAGCAGGGATCGCTCGCGAAGATCAGGCCGGACCAGAGCATATTCCTCAACCGCGACCTGCCGACGCCGACAAAGCGGCTAACGGCTGCAGCTCAGGTGATGACGCAGTTTGCGGAACTGGCGAAGACCTGAAGCGTCACGTCGCTTTGACAACAAACAAAAGGCCGGTGAGCAGAGCTCGCCGGCCTTTTTCGTTCCATCGATACTGTGGCTTTCAGGGCTTCGTGTCTGGCGTTTGCGGCGCCATCACCGCGGCGGCCTGCGTATCCGAGCCAAGGGCCGGCGGGAGTGGCGTGCCGCGAACACGTTCGCGAATGAGCGTCAGCATGCCGGATCCGATGATCAGGATGATGCCGATCACCATCGCCAGATCGATATGGTCTCCGAAGACCAGGTAACCGAACAGCACCGCCCAGAGCATCTGGCTATATTGCGTCGGGCCGATCAGGGTCGCTGGTGCATAGGCCGCGGCATACATGACGAGAATGGAGCCGAGCGCTCCGAGAAGCCCATAGCCGGCCAGCCAGAGCCACTGCATTGCCGTCGGCGCCTGAAAGCCGGGCAGGGCGAGCAAGCCGCACACGACGAGGGTGCCGAGCACGCCTGCACCGTAGAGCGATATGTTCTTTTCCGACGGTCCCATGGCCCTGAACACGACAATCGAGATGGCCCCGCTCAGGCCGCCGAAGACGGCGCCGAGATGGCCGATCGAGAGTTCGCGAAAGCCGGGGCGGAGCACGACCATGACGCCGACAAAGCCGATGACGACGGCTGCCCAGCGCTTGTATCCCACCTGTTCCTTCAGGAAGAGGACGGACATGATGGTGACGAAGGACGGAAGAAGGAAGATCAGCGCGAATGCTTCGGCCATCGACAGATGGGTGAAGGCTGTGACGCTGCCGATCGTGCCGCCGGCCTGCGCCACGAACCGCAGGATCCAGAGCGGGCGGTTGGTGGTGTTGACGATATCCGTCCAGCGGTCGCCCTTCTTCATGAGGAAGGGCAGACCGACGAGGCAGAAGACCGCGCCGAGGAAGGAGGATTGATAGGGGCTCAACTGGCCCTCGATCAATTTCACGCTGGCATCGCTCCACGCATAGGCGGCAAAGGCCGCAAAGGCGATGAGGACACCCTTGAGGGGCTGGTCTTTCTGCACCGGGGACACTTTCCGAAAAGCTAGATCATGCCCTTGCGAGCTTCGGCCTTGAGCTGGGCGATTTCGCGGAACGCGTTCGCGAGAACATCCGGCATCTGGGCGCCGCTCACCGCATACTGTCCGTCGATGATGAAGAACGGCACGCCGTTGACGCCCATCTTCTGCGCAGCGTCGATCTCGGCAAGGACCGTATCCTTGTCGGCGTCACCTGCCAGAAGGTTCTCGACAACCGTGCGATCCATGCCGGCTTCGACGGCGATGTCTGTAAGAACCGCGTGGTCCCCGACAACGCGCCCTTGCTCGAAATTCGCCTTGAACAGCGCGGTCACAACGCGATCCTGAACCTCGCGGCCTTCCACCATCGCCCACTGAATCAGACGGTGGGCATCGAGCGTGTTCGAGCCGACTGTGATCGCGTCGAAATTGAACGCGATGCCGACTTCCTGGCCGAGCTGGGTCAGCGCCCCGTGCGCGCGGGCGACCGTTTCGCTGCCGCCGAGCTTTGCTTCGAGAAAGGCCTTGTGGTCCACACCTTCAGGCGGAATGTCCGGGTTGAGGCGATAGGGACGCCAGTTCAGGTCGACACCGATCTCGTCCTGGACTTCGGCAATTGCGAGCTCGAGCCGCGCCTTGCCCAGGTAGCACCAGGGGCACACGACGTCGGAGACAATATCTACGGTGATGCGCTCCATCGGCGTTCTCTTTCCAATCAGGTTTGGCTTGCGATCGGGAGGTGGCGAGCTGTCTACTGCGCCCGCACATCCCACCAGGTGTTGAGCTGATAGCCGTATAGCGGCAAGGTTTCCGGATAGCGTATCTGCTTGCGCCGCGCCACCCACTGGTCGGCAATATGGTAGAGCGGCACCATGTAATGGCCTGAAATCAGCAGGCGGTCATAGGCGCGAACCGTTGCTTCGAAATCTTCCTTGCTACGGACGGCTGTCATGGTCCCGATCAACCGGTCGATATCGGGATCCGCTGTTCCTGCAAAATTGAAGCTGCCGGGCGTGTCACGGGAGGTGGAGCCCCAGCGTCCCATCTGTTCGATCCCGGGAGACAGCGACGACGGATAGGATTTGACGATCATGTCGTAGTCGAAGCTGCCCGAACGCGACTGGTACTGCGAATCATCGACTGTGCGGATCGCCATGTCGACGCCGATCATCCGAAGGGCTCGCTGGTAGGCGATGGCGAGCTTTTCCTGATCGACGGTCTGGGTCATGACCTCGAACGACAACTGGCGCCCGCTGGCATTTGTCATGCGGCCGTTCTTGATCGTGTAACCACCCTTGTTCAGAAGGTCGACGGCCTTTCGCAACACTTTGCGGTCGGCACCGGACGCGTTGGTCTTTTCGATACGGTAGGTACCATCGAGTACGTCGGGCTCGATTCGGTTCTTGGTGTCACCGAGGATTTCTAGCTCGCGCTGGTCCGCCGGTTTGCCGAGAGAGGTCAGCGGCGAACCCTGCCAGAAGCTTTCGGTGCGGGTATAGGCGTTTTCGAACAGGTTCCTGTTCGCCCATTCGAAATCGAAGGCCAGCGAAAGGCCGGCGCGCACGTTGACGTCTGCAAAGATCGACCGGCGCGTGTTGAACACGAAGCCCAGCATGCCTGTCGGCAGTTGCGGCGTGAAGGCTTCCTTGACCGCGTCTCCAGTCCGGATGGCCGGGAAATTATAGGCGCGCGCCCAGTGGGTCGGGCTGCCATCGGGATAGATGTCGATCTCGCCCTTCTTGAACGCCTCGAACAGGGTGTTGTCTTCCAAAAAGTATTCGACGCTGATTCGGTCGTAATTGTCGAAACCGACTTTGGCCGGAATATGCTTGCCCCAGTACTTCTCATCGCGCTCGTAGACGATGCGCTGGCCCGGCGAGATGGATTTGATGAGATAGGGTCCCGAGCCCAGCGGCACCTTCAGGGTCGACTGATCGAATGTCTCCGGGTCGATCGCGTGTTTCGGCAGGATCGGGGTGGAGGCGGCGATGATCAGTGGGAATTCCCGGTCGACCTTGTCGTTGAAGGTGAAGCGGACACTGCGCTCGCCGACCTTTTCCATCTTCTCCACGGGGGCGAGACGCCTGGAGAACGGTACCCGACCCTTGTCGCGCAGCACCTCGAAGGAGAAGATCACGTCCTCAGGCGTCACCGGCTGGCCGTCGGACCATTTTGCCTTGGGATTGATGTTGAACTGGATGAATGTGCGCTCGTCATTCCACTCGACGCTTTCGGCCAGAAGACCATAGAGCGTGAAGGGCTCGTCGGCGGAACGTGTCATCAGCGTTTCATAGATCAGGTTGCCGAAGGCCGGATCCCAGACGCCGCGGGCGGTGGTACGGATGCTCTTCAGATTGAACGGGTTGAGGCTGTCGAACGTGCCGACGACGCCGTAGCGGACGCTGCCCCCCTTCTTCACTTGCGGATTGACGTAGGTCAGATGCTGGTAATCGGCGGGCAGGGCAGGTTCGCCATGCATGGAGATCGCGTGCACAGGCTGCGCCCGCGCCCCGGATACCATAACAGGCACAAACAGCGTCGCTGCGATCAAGAAGGATATACTGCGCTTCATGAAAGCATTCCGTTTCTCTCAATACTGCTGATTCGGGCGGAAAATAGCGGATAGGTGACAATGCACCAAGCACAGGCTCTTCAAACTTGCGTTGCAACGGTGAGGTTTGTCAAAATAGCAAAAGAAAGGCTGGATATCGCCGTCGCGTCGATGTAACAGATTGGCAACACCCGCCGAGTCATTCAATTGCCTCATTTGAGCGACAGGTGACAGGCAGTAGGACATCTCGACGGGGTGGACGGCGCATGCTGCGCCCGCGGATTTCAGGAGACGGATTTCGTTATGATGCTCAAGGCAACCAAAGTTATGCGGACGGCCATGTCTGCTCTTGCTGTTTCGGTCGGCGTAGCTGCGCTGCCGGTTGCAGCCTTCGCCCAGCAGGCAGCTCCCGCACAGGGCGGCGCCGGTGCCGGCGGTCCGCCGCTTGGCTGGTTCAAGACCTGCACCAAGCAGGACGATGCTGATCTCTGCGTTGTGCAGAACATCATTCTGGCCCAGAACGGCCAGCTGATCACGGCAATCGGCCTCATCAGTGTCGAAGGCAAGGTCAACCGCAAGATCCTTCAGGTTTCGGTTCCGACCGCACGTATGGTGCAGCCTGGCATCATCATGCAGATCGACGGTGCCAAGGGTCAGAAGCTCGACTACGCCGTCTGCCTTCCCGACAAGTGCACAGCTGAAGTGCCCCTGACGGATGCGATGATCGCCAGCCTCAAGAAGGGCACCGACGTCGTGTTCACGTCGATGAACTTCCGTCGCGCGCCGAACCCGATCAAGGTTTCGCTGACCGGCTTCACCGGCGCTTATGACGGTGCCGCTATCACCCAGTCGCAGCTTGCGGAAAGCCAGCGTAGCCTGGAAGAAGGCATGCAGAAGAAGGCTGAGGAAGCGCGCAAGAAGCTTGAAGAAGCTCAGAACGCTGCCAAGCAGGGCCAGTAAGGCTCGAATCTCAAAGCAACAAAAAAGCCCGGTCGAAAGACTGGGCTTTTTTCGTTTCAACGATTTATCTCGACCAGGCTGGCCCCGATTAATGGGCGAGGATGACCTTCGGCTTTAGGTTGCCGGAGGGGCCGGCGTCGAAGATCTGGTAGACCTGCGGGTTGCGCAGGGGTTGGTCGCTCTCGTCATGGACCAGGTTCTGTTCCGAGACATAAGCGACGTATTCGGTTTCGTCGTTCTCGGCCAGAAGGTGGTAGAAGGGCTGATCCTTGCTTGGGCGGATCTCGGCCGGAATCGCGTTCCACCATTCCTCGGTATTGTCATATTCGGGGTCCACATCGAACACGACGCCGCGGAACGGGAACACCTTGTGGCGAACGACTTCCCCGATCGTAAACTTGGCATTTCGCTGTTTCATGGTGCGACATCCTTTCGCAACATAATGTGGGTGTAAATCCGTTGCTGCTCAAGTGGCAAATGCGGTGTGGTAAGGATAGTTCCACTTTGTTCTCATCCCGTTCCTGCTCGTCTTCCCTTCAACGTTGCAAGAATGACGCCTCCGAGGACGCACACGATGCCGACACCATGGTAGGCCTCGAAGGTTTCGCCGAGAAACGCCACGGCCATGACGATCGAAACCGGGGGCATGAGGTAGAGCGTGGTCCCCGCCGTGACCGAACCGAAGATCCGCACCACCTGCTGGAAGCAGAAGAAGGCGGCGAGCGAGGCGAAGAGAATGATGCCGGCAAGCTTCATCCAGGCGGACTGGCTGGTGGGAAGAAGACCGCCGTGAAACAGTTCCCAGATCGCCGGCACGATCAGGATGAGCGAGCCGGAGAAGGCGATCAGTCCGAACAGCGTGAGCGGACGAACGGCTTGAGCTGCCGGGCGCCGTAACAGAATTGAATAAAAGGCAAACGCGATCGCAGCGATCAGAATGCCGAGATCCCCGAGATTGAACCGCATGTGAAGAACGGCAGCCAGATCTCCGCGCAACACGATGACAGCGACGCCCGCGAAGGCGAGCGCCATGCCGCAGATTTCCTTGATGCTGATGCGTCGGCTGGCGAACAGCCATTCCAGCAGAATGATGAAGAGCGACGACGTGCTGTAGATCAGCGTGGCATTCGAGGCCGTCGTCATGGTGAGCGCCCAGTAGACGAAGCCGCCGCAAATGCCCATGCCGAGGAAGCCGAGCCAGAGCCACAACCACGTATGGGCCCGCACAAAGGCCGCAGCAGCGCGACGATCCATATAGAGCAGCGGCACCATAATAAGCGTCGAGCCTGCCCAGCGGATAAACGCGGTCATATAGGGACCGATCTCGCCGACAATGCCGCGACCGAAAACGAGATTGCTGGAAAAGAAGACCGGGACAAGAAGGAAGATCAGCCAGTCGAGGGGACGGGGCGTGCTGCCGGTATCGGTGCGCATGAGGCAATCCAAGGGGCGGTGACGCAGGCACGGGCCTGTGACCACAAGTTAGGAGCCTGCTGCTCCGATGAAGCACGAATGAAAAACGGCGGGTAAGCCCCGCCGTTTCTGGTTTTCAGGTTCGTCCGCGGATCAGGCCGAATAGTACATGTCGAATTCAACCGGGTGCGGCGTCATTTCGAAGCGCATGACTTCCACCATCTTCAGTTCGATATAGGCGTCGATCTGATCGTCGTCGAAGACGCCGCCGGCGGTGAGGAACTTGCGATCCTTGTCGAGGCTGTCGAGCGCTTCGCGCAAGCTACCGCAGACCGTCGGGATCTTGCGCAGTTCCTTCGGCGGCAGGTCGTAGAGATCCTTGTCCATGGCCTTGCCGGGATGGATCTTGTTCTTGATGCCGTCGAGGCCTGCCATCAGCATGGCGGCAAAACCGAGATAGGGGTTCTGCGCCGGATCTGGGAAGCGGACTTCGACGCGCTTTGCCTTCGGGTTCGACCCGAACGGAATGCGGCAGGAGGCGGAACGGTTGCGGGCCGAGTAGGCAAGCAGAACCGGTGCTTCGTAACCTGGGACGAGACGCTTGTAGGAATTCGTCGTCGAGTTCGTAAAGGCGTTGATCGCCTTTGCATGCTTGATGATGCCGCCAATGTAATAGAGGCAGCTTTCCGACAGGCCGGCATACTCGTCGCCGGCAAAGGTCGGCTTGCCGTCCTTCCAGATCGACTGGTGAACGTGCATGCCAGAGCCATTGTCGCCGAAGATCGGCTTCGGCATGAAGGTAGCCGTCTTGCCATAGGCATTGGCGACCTGATGCACGACGTATTTGTAGATCTGCATCTTGTCGGCGTTGCGCACCAGCGTATCGAACTTCACACCGAGTTCGTGCTGGGCGGCGGCGACTTCATGGTGATGCTTTTCGACGACCACGCCCATTTCGGTGAGGACGGTGAGCATTTCCGAGCGCATGTCCTGAAGGCTATCGACCGGCGGAACCGGGAAGTAGCCGCCCTTGACGCGCGGACGGTGGCCGAGGTTGCCGGTCTCGTAATCGGTGTCGTCGTTGGACGGCAGTTCCGAACTGTCCAGCTTGAAGCCCGTATTGTAGGGATCGGCCTTGTACTTGACGTCGTCGAAGACGAAGAATTCAGGCTCGGGGCCGACGAAAATCGTATCGCCGATGCCCGATGCCTTGAGATAGGCCTCGGCCTTCTTGGCCGTGCCGCGCGGATCGCGGTTGTAGGCTTCACCGGAAATCGGATCGAGAATGTCGCAAACGATGACCATGGTGGATTGCGCGAAAAACGGGTCCATGTGCACGGTCTGCGGATCGGGCATCAGCACCATGTCCGACTCGTTGATGGCCTTCCATCCGCCGATCGAGGAGCCGTCGAACATGACGCCATCGGCGAACATATCCTCATCGACGGCCGAGACGTCCATCGTCACGTGCTGCAGCTTGCCGCGCGGGTCCGTAAAGCGCAGGTCCACGAACTTGACGTCGTTTTCCTTGATCTGTTTCATGATTTCGCTTGCGCTCGTCATATGACCTTTTCCTCGCCTGTATGATTGTTATGAACTGTCCGCGCGGCTTCTTATCAGCCTTCAAAGTGCGGTCAGATAGCGTCCACACCCGTTTCGCCGGTGCGAATACGAATGACTTCCTCCACGTTGGAAACGAATATCTTGCCGTCTCCAATTCGTCCAGTCTGTGCCGCGTTGCGGATGGCCTCAATGACCGCGTCTGCATTCTCGTCAGCCAGCACAACTTCAACCTTCACCTTCGGGAGAAAGTCGACGACGTATTCCGCGCCACGATAAAGCTCGGTATGTCCTTTTTGGCGTCCAAAGCCCTTGGCCTCGGTCACCGTAATCCCTTGCAAGCCGACTTCCTGAAGGGCTTCCTTCACTTCATCCAGCTTGAACGGTTTAATGATCGCTTCGATCTTCTTCATGAGAAACCAACTCTCCGCTTCTCCCAGTCGCAGGCCCATGCCCGCCAAACAGGCCGATGCACTATTCGTGCCAAACTCTTTCACGTTTTTCAGAAAATAACACGGGTTTGCGTCAAAACTTTCCATTTTTCGGTGGATTGCCTGCTGAACGCGGTCGGCCACGTCCGGGTTTGTGCGCCTGACGCCGTATCCTTGCCGAAATCGCTTCCGCCCGCCGCACCGAGCGCATGCCTGTCCACCTACTAAATAAGCATGTTTTCTGTGCATTTGATGATTTCTTGATCACTAAGATCGCGCTTGTATTTCCCCTGTTTTGCCTTTGAATAGACAAATGACCAATTCATTCGCTCATTTGCTCCTGACGCCTAACGATATGGCAGCCGTCGACACGGCCGCGGCAGCATCAGGCATGTCCTCGATAGGGCTGATGGACCGCGCGGGCCGGGCTGTCGCGGCGTCGGCTCTTCGACACTTTCCCGGCGCGTTGCGCTTTGTCGTCCTGTGTGGACCCGGCAACAATGGCGGTGACGGCTATGTCGCAGCGGCGGCCTTGAACGAGGCCGGCACACGCTGCGTGGTCTACAGTCTCGGGGATCCCGCACAACTGCGCGGCGATGCGCTTGAGGCCCGTTCACGCTGCCCGCTCGATACCCAGCCGTTGGACAATTATGTGCCATTGCCTGGTGATGTCGTCATCGATGCGCTCTTCGGGGCAGGGCTCTCCAGAAACGTCTCCGATAGCGTGGCGGCACTCGCTGATCGTCTGGCAGCCACCAATACACCCGTGCTTGCCGTCGATCTGCCGTCTGGACTATGCGGCCGGCGCGGTGTGGCGCTTGGCGCGGCGTTGCGTGCAGATCGGACGGTGACATTCGTTGCGCGCAAGCCTGGCCACGTCCTCATGCCGGGACGCGAGCTCTGCGGTGAACTTGAGGTTTTCGATATCGGCATCCCCCGTCGAATCGTTTTGAGCAAGGCCGGCAGTCTTGCCGAGAACGCGCCGTCGATCTGGAGCTCAGCTGTGCCGTCACCATTGGGTGACAGCCACAAGTATACGCGTGGACATCTGGTCGTGTTCAGCGGTCCCGCGGACAAGACGGGCGCAGCCCGGCTTTCGGCGACGGCGGGTCTGAAGCGCGGGGCAGGGCTCGTTACCGTTGCAAGCCCAACGGACGCACTTTCCGTCAATGCCGCCTCGCTGACAGCAATCATGCTTCATGCAATCGACGATGTCGCAGACCTCGCCGACTGGCTGGGTTCGGCAAAACTCTCCGCCTTCGTGCTCGGCCCGGGGTTCGGCGTCGGGGAGAAAGCCCGCGAGTTCGTGCTGGCACTGAAGGGCAAGCGGCTGGTGCTGGACGCGGACGGCATTTCCTCGTTCAAGGACGATCCTGATACGCTGTTTTCAGCCTTCTCGGAGGGCGAGACGCGCCTGGTACTGACCCCACATGAGGGGGAGTTTGCGCGGCTGTTTCCGGATTTGGCTAAGGACAAAGAACTCAGCAAGCCCGAGAAGGCGCTGAAAGCCTCGGCGCGGGCCAACGCCGTCATCGTCTACAAGGGTGCAGACACGGTGATCGCTTCACCCGATGGCCGCGCCCTGATCAACACGAATGCGCCGCCCTGGCTTGCCACCGCAGGCTCCGGAGATGTGCTCGCCGGAATGATCGGAGCGCTGCTCGCCCAGGGCATGCCCGCCTTCGAGGCCGCGGCGGCAGGCGTCTACCTGCACGGCGAAGCGGCCAATAGCCTGACCCCAGACATGACCGCGGAAGATCTGGCCAAGAGAGCAGGGATCATGCCGAACAGAAAGCCCTAGCTCTTGGCGTCTAGCATCTCCTGCATGGCCATTGCGCCGCCGGGGGCGTTGACCTTGCCCTCGTGAATGAAGAAGGCGTAGACGTCGCGCGCCGTCTGGGCGGGCTTACGCGTTTCGTCGATCAAAGGCAGATCGTCGGGGACGCTACCGGCAGACCAGGTTTTCAACCTTTTCGCCCAATCTTTCATATCCGGCTTCGTGTAACAGGTTTCGATCTCGTCCGACCCTTTTTGCAGCCGCGCATAGACGAAATCAGCGGTAACGTCGGCGATCATCGGATAGTCGAAATGATCGGCGCAGACGGGCGCGACATTGTATTTCGCGAGAAGCTCGACGAATTCCGGAACCTTGAAGCTGTCGTGCCTGACCTCGACGACGTGGCGTAAAGGCAGCCCTTCCAGCGCGTCCGGCAGCAGCTTCAGAAACGCTTCGAAATCGTCAGGCTCGAATTTCTTGGTCGGCGCGAACTGCCACAGCAACGGCCCAAGATGGTCGCCGAGTTCGACGAGCCCCTGCTGCAGGAAGCGTTCGATCGATTCGCCCGCCTCGGCCAGGACCTTGCGGTTGGTAGTGTAGCGGCTGGCTTTGAGCGAGAAGATGAATCCGTCAGGCACTTCGGACGCCCATTTCGCAAAAGTCTCGGGCTTTTGCGACCCGTAATAGGTGCCGTTGACCTCGATGACCTTGAGCTTGGACGCCGCATATTCAAGCTGGCGTTTCTTCGCCAGCTTGTCCGGATAGAACGTGCCCTCCCAAGGCGCGAAGGTCCAGCCGCCGATACCTGTTCGAATTATGCCTGGTGTCATCACTCATCTCCCCGGAACAGGTATTGGCGGCGGTAAAAACTATTCTGCCGCTTGGACTTTCTTGACCGGACGCCGTTCCAGAAGCTCCTTAAGGAACTGGCCGGTATAGGAGCGCTTCTCCTTGACGACCTGTTCCGGCGTGCCGCAGGCAACAATCTCCCCACCACCCGTGCCGCCTTCGGGGCCAATGTCGATAACCCAATCGGCGGTCTTGATGACTTCGAGATTGTGCTCGATGACCACGACCGAATTGCCCTGGTTGACCAGCTCGTGCAGCATTTCCAGAAGTTTCGCGACGTCGTGGAAATGCAGGCCCGTGGTTGGCTCATCGAGAATATAGAGGGTGCGGCCGGTGGCACGCTTCGACAGCTCCTTGGCGAGCTTGACGCGCTGCGCTTCGCCGCCTGAGAGCGTGTTTGCCTGTTGACCGACCTTGATATAGCCGAGACCGACATCGAACAGCGATTGCAGCTTGTCGCGCACGGCCGGAACCGCGGCAAAGAACTCGACACCTTCCTCGACCGTCATGTCCAGGACATCGGCGATCGACTTGCCCTTGAAATGCACGTCGAGCGTTTCGCGGTTGTAGCGTTTGCCGTGGCAGACATCACAGGTGACATAGACATCCGGCAGGAAGTGCATCTCGATCTTGATGACGCCGTCGCCCTGGCAGGCCTCGCAACGGCCGCCCTTGACGTTGAAGGAGAAGCGGCCGGGTGCGTAACCGCGGGCCTTGGCTTCCGGCAGGCCGGCAAACCAGTCGCGGATGGGGGTGAAGGCACCGGTATAAGTGGCCGGGTTGGAGCGCGGTGTGCGACCGATCGGCGACTGGTCGATATCGATCACCTTGTCGATATGCTCGAACCCGTCGATCCGATCGTGCTCGGCCGGGATTTCTCTCGCGCCCATGACGCGGCGTGCGGCCGACTTGTAGAGCGTTTCGATCAGGAAGGTCGACTTGCCGCCACCCGATACGCCGGTCACGGCGGTAAAAACGCCGAGCGGTACCGCCGCGGTAACGTTCTTGAGGTTGTTGCCGCGGGCTCCGAAAACCTTGAGTTCCTTGCCTTTTTTGACCTTGCGCCGCTCAGTGGGAACTGCGACCCCGAGTTCGCCCGACAGGTATTTACCGGTCAGTGACTTGGGGTTTGCCATGACCTGCTGCGGCGTGCCTTCGGCGACGACCGTGCCGCCGTGGATGCCGGCGGCAGGGCCGATATCGACGACGTAATCGGCGGTCATAATGGCGTCTTCGTCATGTTCCACGACGATGACAGTATTGCCGATGTCACGCAGATGCTTCAGCGTTTCGAGCAGGCGGGCATTGTCGCGCTGGTGGAGGCCGATAGATGGCTCGTCCAGCACGTAGAGCACGCCCGTGAGGCCGGAACCGATTTGCGATGCCAGACGGATGCGCTGGCTCTCGCCACCGGAGAGCGTGCCGGAGTTTCGCGACAGGCTGAGATAGTCGAGCCCGACGTCGTTCAGGAACTGAAGGCGCTCGCGGATCTCCTTGAGGATACGGACAGCGATCTCGTTCTGCTTCGCGTTCAGGTGCTCGGGGAGCGCCGCAAACCAGTCGCGTGCCAGACGGATCGACATTTCTGTCGTCTGGCCGATATGCAGCTTATTGATCTTGACCGCCAGCGCTTCCGGCTTCAGGCGATAGCCGGCACAGGACGGGCATGGAGCGGCCGACATGTAGCGCTCGATCTCCTCGCGCGCCCAGGCACTGTCGGTTTCCTTCCAGCGCCGTTCGAGATTGGGAACGATGCCTTCGAACGTCTTGGTCGTCTTGTAGGACCTGGCACCATCGGCGTAGTTGAACTCGATCTTTTCCTCGGTGCCCTCGAGGATCGCCGAGCGGGCGCTATCCGACAGCTTGTCCCAGCGGTCCGTCAGCTTGAAACCGAAGACCTTGCCGAGACCCTCAAGCGTCTGGTTGTAATAGGGCGAGGTGGACTTCGCCCAGGGCGCGATCGCGCCATCCTTCAGGGTCCGGCCGGGTTCCGGCACGATCATGTTCCGGTCCACCTTCTGCTGTGATCCGAGACCATCGCAGGTGGGGCAGGCACCGAAGGGATTGTTGAAGGAGAACAGCCGCGGCTCGATCTCCGGAATGGTGAATCCGGACACAGGGCAGGCGAATTTTTCCGAAAACAGAACCCGTTCATGGGTTTCGTTGAGCGACTTGTTGGCAGATCCGCCTGCGGAGGTTTCCTTCTCCGGCAGAGGCTTGTCGGCGAACTCCGCAACGGCCAGGCCATCCGCCAGTTTCAGCGATGTCTCAAGGCTGTCGGCGAGGCGCGCGGCAATGTCGGAACGCACCACAAGGCGGTCCACAACGACGTCGATGTCGTGTTTGTATTTCTTGTCGAGCGCTGGAACGTCGGAGATTTCGTAGAACTGGCCATCCACCTTGACGCGCTGAAAACCCTTCTTCATCAGCTCGGCGAGTTCCTTCTTGTACTCGCCTTTGCGCCCGCGGATCATCGGCGCGAGAATATAAAGACGGGTGCCCTCTTCGAAAGCAAGGACCCTGTCGACCATCTGGCTGACGGTCTGGCTCTCGATCGGAAGACCCGTCGCTGGCGAATAGGGAACGCCGACGCGCGCAAATAGCAGGCGCATATAGTCGTAGATCTCGGTGACCGTGCCGACCGTCGAGCGGGGATTTCGCGAGGTCGTCTTCTGCTCGATCGAGATCGCCGGCGACAGGCCTTCGATCTGGTCGACGTCAGGCTTCTGCATCATCTCAAGAAACTGGCGAGCATAGGCCGACAGGCTTTCGACATAGCGTCGCTGTCCCTCGGCATAGATCGTGTCGAACGCAAGCGACGACTTGCCTGAGCCGGACAGGCCGGTCATCACGATCAGCGAGTTGCGGGGCAGATCGAGATCGATACCCTTCAGATTGTGCTCGCGCGCACCACGGATGGAAATGGTTTTGAGTTCGCTCATCGTTATGCCTTCGGGGAGGATCGAAGGTCCTTATGTAGTTATCGAAAGCCGCCTGTCGAGACGAAACTGTTGCAACGCAACCCGGTTCCGAATGCTTGACAGAACTATACGAAGAAAATAGAACAAAGAAAGAACAAAATTCACTGTGGATTAAAGCTCGGCATTGCCCAATCCGGGCGGTCGATGGTTTAAGGTGGGTAATTGGTTTTCAAAGCCGCGCTTGGCGGCAAACGAGGTGAATACGATGGCGGGCAGCGTGAACAAAGTCATTCTGGTGGGCAATGTCGGCGCCGACCCGGAAATCCGCCGGACGCAGGATGGCCGCCCGATTGCAAACCTGCGCATCGCCACGTCGGAAAGCTGGCGCGATCGTACGTCGGGCGAGCGTCGCGAAAAGACAGAATGGCATACGGTCGTCGTGTTCAACGAAGGCCTCTGCAAGGTCGTCGAGCAGTATGTCAAAAAGGGCGCCAAGCTTTATATAGAAGGCGCACTGCAGACCCGCAAATGGCAGGACCAGACCGGCAACGATCGTTATTCAACCGAAATCGTGCTGCAGGGCTTCAACTCGACCCTGACAATGCTCGACGGTCGTGGCGAAGGCGGCGGTGAGCGCGGCGGCGCACGTGGTGGCGCAAGCGACTTCGGCGGCGGTGGCGGTGATTTCGGCGGCAACTACGGTGGCGGCGGCGATGACTATGATCGTCCGCGTTCCGGGGGTGGAGCACCGGCAGGGCGCGGTGCTCAGGGCAGCCAGGGTGGCCAGTCCTCCGGTGGTGGCGGCGGGAACTTCTCCCGCGACCTCGACGACGACATCCCATTCTGATCAAAAAAAGGCGCCGCTCAGGCGCCTTTTTCATGTTCGGTTGGAGCATGAGTGGCACGGTCCGAAAGCATCGCTACAAGCACGTCGGACTGCGAGAGTATCCCGGCGAGTTTGCCGTTCTCGCCGACGATCGGCAGGTAGTGCAGGCCTTCCTCCGCAAACATGACGACCGCGTCGTTGAGCGGTGCCGACGGCTCGATCGTCCGGACCGGCGCAGTCATGATATCCCTTACGATATGGTTTGGCGCTGTTGCGCCTTGCATCATCAGGCGCAAACGCTGGCGCGGGCCGATCGTCGGGCGACCGCCGGTCCAGATTGGCTTGTCCAGAAAATCCGTCTGCGTAACGATGCCGACCACCTCAGCCTTTTCGTTGGTGACGGGCAGGGCCTTCAGACGGTGGTTGCGCATGGACTGATGCGCCTTCCCCAGGGGATCATCCGGTGACACCGCGATCACGTCGCGGGACATGACGTCGGCGCAGGTGAGGTGGCTGGCGCGCTGGCGGTAGGAGCGCAGTTCGGTCAGGCGAATAATTGTTTCGAGGTCGCTGCGATCGATATCGAGGACCTGATCATAGTCCCTGAGGACGGCGTCGAGATCCTCCCGGCGGAACCCGATACGGCCGCTCGGCGGCGGATCCTTGGTGCCGTGCGAAGGGGAAGGCGTAGCGGGCGCATGCGGATAGCGCCGGCCTGCCAGATTGTTGAGAATGATCGCAAGCAGCAGCAAAGCCAGCGAGTTGCCCAGAACCGGCCAGAGGACGAATCCGTATCCCATCGCGTGGATGGACGGGCCGCCAAGCACGGCCGTCAGGGCAATCGCACCGCTTGGCGGGTGCAGGCAGCGCAGCGCCATCATCGCCGCGATCGCTATGCCAATGGCGAGGCCTGAGGCGAGGGCAGGGTCTGGCACGAGCGCAGCGACTGTGACGCCGACAGTGGCCGAGAGAATATTGCCGCCGAGGATGGACCAGGGTTGTGCGAGCGGGCTCGAGGGGACGGCAAAGAGCAGCACGGCGGAGGCACCCATCGGGGCGATCAGTGCCGGCAATGACGGTTCGAAGCCGACGACGAGACTTCCGCCCAGTCCCGTCAGGGAAATGCCGAGCAAGGCGCCGCCCGCAGAGCGAAGCCGTTCCCTCATGCTGATCGGGTTCGGTGCCTGTCCGATGAGACGGTTCAGAATGTGCATGGATTGAGCTTTCGGCCGTCCGTCTCAGAAAGGATCAGGGTATCGCGAATGCCGACCGGATGCCATCGACCACGAACTGAACGGACAAGGCAGCAAGGATGACTCCGAGAAGCCGGGTGAGGATCGCGCGCCCTGTCACACCCAGGAAACGGTCGAGCTTTTCCGCGATCAGAAGCGTTGCGTAGAGCACCACCATGATCAGCGCGAGGACACCGATAAGAAGGGCGCGGTCGAGAGCGCTGGTGAATGTTCCGGACAAAAGGACGGTCGCGGAAATCGCTCCGGGGCCGGCGATCAGCGGCAAGGCGAGCGGAAACACGGCGATATCGTGGATGTGGTCGATCGTGACCGCCTTTTGCGACGTCTTTTCCTTTCGCTCCTGGCGCTTCTCGAAAACCATTTCGAACGAGATCCAGAACAGCAGCAGGCCGCCCGCGATGCGGAAGGCGCCGATCGAGATGCCGAGCAGGCCGAGAACGCTCGATCCGAACAGGGCAAACACCGCGAGGATCCCGAACGCGATCAGCGCACCGCGAAAAGCGACAAAGCGCCGTTGTGCCGTCGTCATGCCGACCGTCAGGCCCAGAAAGACCGGCGCCAGACCCGGCGGGTCGAGCGTGACCAACAAAGTGGTCAACGCGTTGATGAGAGCATCGGGTGAGGCCATGGATACTCCTAGAGGACGCTCGGCTTGCCGTTCAATGATAAGATTGTTAGGACAGCCGGGCGCTTTAGGGAAGTCTTGCAACGAATGTATCCAACGATCGTGGCAAACACCTTCCAAATGCCGCAAAACCTGTTCACAACTACAAAGCAAATTCAGTGGAAATTGGCGCCCGGAGCCGCTTTCCGCTATAAAAATTCAAATGATTCCGAACAGAGATCGTGATCCGATTTGACTGAGCAAAGCACACCCGGCGGCGGAAAGCTGCCTCCAGGCATCGAACCCATTTCCATTATGGAAGAGATGCAGCGGTCCTATCTCGATTATGCGATGAGCGTGATCGTCAGCCGCGCACTTCCCGACGTTCGTGACGGACTGAAGCCCGTTCACCGGCGCATCATGTTCGGCATGTCCGAGCTCGGGATCGACTGGAACAAGAAATACGTCAAATGCGCCCGCGTAACCGGTGACGTGATGGGTAAATTCCATCCGCACGGCAACTCCGCGATCTATGATGCGCTGGCACGTATGGCGCAGGACTGGTCGCTGCGATTGCCGCTGATCGACGGACAGGGCAATTTCGGATCGATCGACGGGGATCCGCCGGCGGCCGAGCGCTACACCGAGTGCAGGCTTGAAAAGTCGGCCCATGCGCTACTCGACGATCTCGACAAGGAAACCGTCGATTTCCGCGACAACTATGACGGCACCCTGTCGGAACCGGTGGTTCTGCCGGCGAAATTCCCGAACCTGCTCGTCAATGGCGCAGGCGGCATCGCCGTCGGCATGGCGACCAACATCCCGCCGCACAATCTGTCGGAAGTGATCGACGGCTGCATCGCGATGATGGACAATCCGGCGATCGAACTGCCCGAGCTGATGCAGATCATTCCCGGTCCGGACTTTCCGACAGGTGCAATGATCCTTGGCCGTGCCGGCATTCGGCTGGCTTACGAGACGGGCCGCGGCTCTGTCATGATGCGCGGTCGTGCGACGATCGAACCTTTGCGCGGCGACCGCGAGCAGATCATCATCACCGAAGTTCCCTACCAGGTGAACAAGGCCTCGATGGTCGAAAAGATTGGTGAGCTCGTCCGTGAAAAGCGGATCGAAGGGATTTCCGATCTGCGCGACGAGTCCGACAGACAGGGTTACCGCGTCGTCGTCGAACTGAAGCGCGATGCGAATGCCGACGTCATTTTGAACCAGCTCTACCGCTACACGCCACTGCAGACGTCGTTCGGCTGCAACATGGTGGCGCTCAATGGCGGCAAGCCGGAGCAGCTGGCGCTGATCGACATGCTGAAGGCCTTTGTGTCCTTCCGCGAGGAAGTCGTCAGCCGCCGCACGAAATACCTGCTGCGCAAGGCGCGCGAGCGTGCGCACGTGTTGGTGGGTCTGGCGATCGCCGTTGCCAATATCGATGAAGTCATTGCGCTCATCCGCCGTGCACCGGATCCTGCGACGGCGCGCGAGCAGTTGATGACGCGCCGCTGGCCGGCCCATGACGTCGAGGCTCTTATCCGGCTCATCGACGATCCGCGTCACAAGATCAACGAGGACCTGACCTACAACCTCTCCGAGGAACAGGCCCGCGCGATTCTCGAACTGCGTCTTGCCCGCCTCACGGCGCTCGGCCGCGATGAAATCGGCGACGAGCTGAACAAGATCGGCGCCGAGATTTCCGACTATCTCGACATCCTGTCGTCACGGGTTCGCATCCAGCAGATCGTCAAGGACGAACTCATCGCCGTTCGCGACGAATTCGGTACACCACGCCGCACCGAGATCCTCGAAGGTGGTCTCGAAATGGATGACGAGGACCTGATTGCCCGCGAGGACATGGTCGTTACCGTTTCGCATCTTGGCTATATCAAGCGTGTTCCGCTGGCGACGTATCGCGCCCAGCGTCGTGGCGGCAAGGGTCGCTCCGGTATGGCGACGCGTGACGAGGATTTCGTTACCCGGCTATTCGTGGTCAACACCCATACGCCGGTCCTGTTCTTCTCCTCGCGTGGCATCGTCTACAAGGAAAAGGTCTGGCGCCTGCCGATCGGCACGCCGCAATCGCGCGGCAAGGCCCTTATCAACATGCTGCCGCTGGAAGCCGGCGAGCGCATCACCACGATCATGCCGTTGCCCGAAGACGAAACGTCCTGGGATAACCTCGACGTGATGTTCTCCACGACACGCGGCACGGTTCGCCGCAACAAGCTTTCGGACTTCGTGCAGGTCAACCGCAACGGCAAGATCGCCATGAAGCTCGAGGAGGAGGGTGACGAAATCCTCTCCGTCGAGACCTGCAGCGGTCCGAACCTCGACCTCAACGAGCCCGGCGACGACGTGTTGCTGACAACCGCGCTTGGACAGGCGATCCGCTTCCCGGTCGAAGAGGTCCGCGTCTTTGCCGGCCGTAATTCCATCGGTGTCCGCGGTATCAATCTGGCCGAAGGCGACCGCATCATCTCGATGACGATTGTCGGGCATGTCGATGCCGAGCCGTGGGAACGTGCAGCTTACCTCAAGCGCTCGGCGATCGAGCGCCGTGCTGCCGGAGTGGACGAAGAGGATATCGCTCTGGTTGGTGAGGAAGTCACCGAAGAGGGACAGCTCTCCGATGAGCGCTACGAATACCTGAAGCAACACGAACAGTTCGTGCTGACGGTTTCGGAAAAAGGCTACGGCAAGCGCTCGTCTTCCTATGACTTCCGCACCTCGGGCCGTGGCGGCAAGGGTATCCGTGCCACCGATACCTCGAAGACTGCGGAAATCGGCGAACTCGTGGCCGCCTTCCCGATCGACGAGGGTGACCAGATCATGCTCGTTTCGAATGGCGGCGTTCTGATCCGTGTTCCGGTTGGCGGCATTCGCATTGCCAGCCGTGCGACGAAGGGCGTCACGATCTTCTCGACCCACAAGGATGAGAAGGTGGTCTCCGTCGAGCGCATCAGCGAGCCTGAGAACGAAGACGAGAACGGCGAGTTGCCGGGTGAGATCTCGGCCGAAACCGGTGACCTCGGGATTGCTCCCGATACCGACACCGACGCGCCCGAAGCCGATACGCCTGATGCTGACGGGGATGCGACCGAATAGGTCGCGTCCACCCGGACGGCAAAAGACGAGAAAAACGAAAAAAGCCGGAGGATGGGAAACCATCCTCCGGCTTTTGTTTGAGTAGCTCCATGGGGTTGGGCATCTCGCCAGTATTTGGCACCGGCGATCAAACTAGTGGCGCGGTGTTCGATCATTGGATTGGGATGCGACCGAGTAGGTCGCGTCCTTCCGGAGGGCAGAGGACATCAACAACGAAAAAGCCGGAGGATGGGAAACCATCCTCCGGCTTTGTTTGAGCCGCTTCGCGCGGAAAGGGCATCGCGCCCTGTTCGCTACCGTTCACGAAAATAATGCTGTGGCTTGTCGCTCTAGATCTTCCCGACAACGTGCCCAAAGAGCAGGGGGCACGATTGCGGTTTCTGTGATCGCGGATGTTTCAGAGGAGCGGCCAAAGGGATGAGGTCCCAGTCCAGCTCCTTGCGGCAGGCGATCAATAGTAGGAGATGTCGCTGTAACGACCGGTAACCTGCGGGTAGTTGGAGCCGTCGACATCCGAGCGGTCCTGGTAGAGAGTGACCGTCGCCGTCAACATGACAGCAATCATGGCGCTCCATACGAGGTTAATCATGGTGATCTTGTCGGGCATAGTCATCTTTTTGTTTGCGATCATCATATCCGATTATCCTTTTAATTGCCTGAGCGCGTGAACTGCGCGCAGCGACACCACATTATGGGAGTGACCTATCTGAACGGCTCTGAAGCATGCTTGAATGGCGTGTTCATCTGGCGTTCAGATTCCGGATCGCGTTTCCACTTCTCAGAGGTCTGCCGATCCGAATACGTAAATCGCGGCGTCCAATAAAAGCGCTGCAACGATTGCAGCGAAAATCATCAAAGCCAGCATTTCCGTGTCTCTCAACTCAGCGGGACGATGATCTCGCCCTGTCATGTTTGTCAGTTAAACATGAGCCGGCTGAAACGGCATTGAACGACGCATTCATCTTTCGTTCAGTTTTTGGGAAAGCCTTGCAGCGGGCGGCCTTCCATGACAAAAGGCCGTTGAAATTCAGCTGGAACAGGCTCCGACTTCGGTATGACGATCGCTCTTTATCCCGGCTCATTCGACCCGATGACAAACGGCCATCTCGATATTCTCGTGCAGGCGCTGAACATCGCTGAACGGGTGGTGGTGGCAATCGGTGTTCATCCGGGCAAGGTGCCGGTATTCAGCTTCAAGGAGCGCGCGGCATTGATCGCAGCGGCACTTTCGGAGGCTCTGCCTGCTCGCCGCGACAGTCTTTCGGTGGTTTCCTTCGAAGGATTGGTGATCGACGCTGCCCGGGAGCAGGGGGCGACAATCCTGGTGCGGGGCCTGCGCGACGGGACCGATTTCGACTATGAGGTTCAGATGGCCAGCATGAACCGGACAATGGCGCCAGACCTTCAGACGGTATTCCTGCCCTCTGCGGCCGCCTCCCGGCCCATAACGGCCACATTGGTCCGCCAGATCGCTGCCATGGGCGGCAATGTCGGTGAATTCGTGCCGGCTGTGGTACTGCGCGCCCTGAACGAAAAGCACAAACGCTGATTCTGCGACAAAAGATAACAGGAGTTTTCTGATGAAACTGCTTCGCCTCGCCATAGCCGGCGCCCTCGCGCTCGCTGCCACGGTCGGAACAGCCGTTGCGGCGGCAGACGATTTTCTGACCATCCAGTTGAAGGATGGCCCGGTCGTGATCCAGCTGATGCCGGAGTCGGCACCGAAGCACGTTGCGCAGGTGAAGGCGCTGGCTGCCAAGGGTGCCTATGACAACGTCATATTCCACCGCGTCATCGATGGCTTCATGGCCCAGACCGGCGACGTCAAGTTCGGCAAGCAGGGCGGCCCGAGCTTCAATGCTTCGCGCGCCGGCACCGGCGGCTCGGATCTTGCCGATCTTCCCGCAGAGTTTTCCAAGACGCCGTTCGAGCGCGGCACTGTCGGCATGGCCCGTTCGCAGAGCCCGAATTCTGCCAACTCGCAGTTCTTCATCATGTTCGATGAAGGCCCGTTCCTGAACGGTCAGTACACCGTAATCGGCAAGGTCGTGTCCGGCATGGAAGCCGTGGACAAGATCAAGCGCGGCGATGGCAGCAATGGCGAAGTCACCAATCCCGACAAGATGGTCAAGGTGACCGTCGGCAAGAAATGATCGACTAACAGTCGATTGAAACGGCAACGGCCCATAGGGCTGATGTCCTGAGACAGAGATAATCAAGGAGAAATACCATGGCCGAGATCAAGGATCCCGAAAACACCCTCATCATGGAAACCACCAAGGGCAAGGTCGTCATCTCGCTCCTGCCGGATCTGGCACCTGAGCATGTTGCGCGCATCAAGGAACTGGCCCGCGAAACCGCCTATGACGGCGTTGTATTCCACCGCGTCATTCCGGATTTCATGGCGCAGACCGGCGACGTCAAGTTCGGCAAGCAGGGTGGAGCGGACTTCAACCCTTCGCGCGCCGGCATGGGCGGCTCCGACAAGCCTGACCTGAAGGCTGAATTCTCGGCTGTATCGCATATCCGCGGCACATGCTCGATGGCCCGTTCGCAGAGCCCGAACTCCGCAAACTCGCAGTTCTTCATCTGCTTTACCGATGCTCCTTGGCTGAACAAGCAGTACACGGTCTGGGGCCAGGTCATCGAAGGCATGGACATCATCGACCTGATCAAGAAGGGCGAGCCGGTCAAGGATCCGGACTCGATCGTTTCCGTCCGCGTCGCCGCAGACGTCTGATCTGATCCGCCATTTCTGGCCCGCTCCGTCTTCTCGACGGGGCGGGCCTTGCCTATTCTGGAAGCTCATCCATCATGCGTGTCGATCTTTTCGATTTCGATCTGCCCGAGGAAAACATTGCGCTGCGGCCGGCAAACCCGCGCGACAGCGCCCGGCTGCTTGTCGTTGACGCAGGCGCCGATCCTGTCCTCTCCGACCAGCGGGTCAGTGATCTGGTGGCATTCCTGAAGCCGGGCGATGCGCTGGTCTTCAACGACACGAAAGTCATTCCCGCGCAGCTCGAAGGCATCCGTCATCGTGAAGGCGCCGGCGGTCAGCAGGTTTCGGCGACGCTGCATATGCGCACCGAACCGGATGTCTGGAAGGCGTTTGCAAGGCCCGGCAAGCGGATCAAGATCGGCGATCGGATCGAGTTCGGCCGCTCCGGTGAGAGTACCTGCCTGTCCGGGTCGCTTGTCGCGACAGTCGAGGAGAAGGGAGAGGGCGGCGAGGTGACGCTGCGTTTTGATCTTTCCGGTCCGGCACTCGACGAAGCGATCCTGTCGGTCGGCCATATTCCACTGCCTCCCTATATCGCCGCCAAGCGGCCTGAGGATGCGCAGGACGCCAAGGATTACCAGACGATCTACGCCCGCGAGCAGGGAGCGGTCGCAGCGCCAACTGCAGGGCTGCATTTCACGCCCGACCTGTTTGCCAGGCTGGACGCGGCGGGCGTCGAGCGGCATTTCGTGACGCTGCATGTGGGGGCCGGAACGTTTCTGCCGATGAAGGTGGACGATACCGAAGACCACAAGATGCATCAGGAAATCGGTTACGTGAGTGCCGAGACCGCGCAGCATCTCAACGCCGTCAGGGCGAGGGGCGGGCGCATCGTCTGCGTCGGCACGACCTCGCTGCGGCTGATTGAAAGTGCTGCGGCTGACGACGGCACCATACTGCCCTGGAGCGGTGCGACCGGCATCTTCATCACGCCCGGCTATCGGTTCAAGGCAGTCGACATGCTGATGACCAATTTCCATTTGCCGAAATCGACGCTGTTCATGCTGGTTTCGGCCTTCTGTGGGCTCGAGACGATGCGCTCAGCCTACGACCATGCCATCTCGTCCGGCTACCGCTTTTACTCCTACGGCGACTCAAGCCTGCTTTTCAGGAACGACCGATGACCACCGAAAATTTCCAGTTCAATCTGAAGGCAACAGACGGCGGCGCCCGTCTCGGCGAAGTCTCCATGCCGCGCGGAACGATCCGCACACCGGCCTTCATGCCGGTCGGCACCGTCGGGACCGTCAAGGCGATGTATCTCGACCAGGTGCGCGATACGGGCGCCGATATCATACTCGGCAATACCTATCACCTGATGCTGCGGCCGGGCGCCGAACGGGTTGCGCGGCTCGGTGGACTGCACAAGTTGATCCGCTGGGATCATCCGATCCTCACCGATTCGGGCGGCTTTCAGGTCATGTCGCTTTCGGCGCTCAGAAAGCTGGACGAGAAGGGCGTGACCTTCAAGAGCCATATCGACGGATCCAAGCACCATATGTCGCCGGAGCGTTCGATCGAAATCCAGGGCCTGCTTGGCTCGGATATCCAGATGCAGCTCGACGAATGCGTGGCGCTTCCGGCCGAGGCCAAGGAAATCGAGCGCGCGATGGAATTGTCGCTTCGCTGGGCAGAGCGCTGCCGGGTGGCCTTCGGGGAGCAGCCGGGCAAGGCCATGTTCGGCATCGTCCAGGGTGGTGACATTCCGGCGCTCCGCGTGCGGTCTGCCGAAGGGCTGAAACAGCTCGACCTCAAGGGTTATGCGGTGGGCGGGCTTGCTGTCGGCGAGCCGCAGGACGTGATGCTGCGCATGCTGGAGGAGACGCTTCCGGTTCTGCCATCGGAAAAGCCGCGCTATCTGATGGGCGTCGGCACGCCTGACGATATCCTGAAATCTGTGGCGCGCGGTATCGACATGTTCGACTGCGTGATGCCGACGCGGGCCGGCCGTCACGGTCTCGCCTTCACCCGTCGTGGCAAGGTGAACCTTCGCAACGCACGCCATGCCGAGGATATGCGACCGCTCGACGAGGAGTCCGGCTGCCCGGCCACGCGCGACTATTCCCGCGCCTATCTGCACCATCTGATCCGCGCAGACGAATCGCTGGGCGGGATGCTGCTGTCGTGGAACAACCTCAATTACTATCAGGATCTGATGAAGGGTATTCGCGAGGCGATCGCGAATGGTCGTTTCGAGGATTTCTGTGCAGAGACCCAAGCGGAATGGGCCAAGGGCGATATCGACCCGGTCTGACAATATTCGAGCGGGCAGGGGCGGTGCCCCTGCCGACCATATTTTGGCTAGATGCCCTGGCTCGCCGTATTGCGGATCATCCGGACGCCGTTGACCTTGTAGGATCCGTCGTCCATCAGCCGCATGTCGTAGATTGCGGTCCAGTCCTTGCCCTGCTTGGCGCTGATCATCACCTCCTGCAGCACGACTTCGCCGCCGCCCACCAGTTTGGAGCGGCCGAAGGCATAGGTTCCGGCCTGATAGACAGCCTCATAGTTGTCGCGGACCATGGCGAAGAAGACTTTTTTATCCGGATAAAGACTGCGGATCCCCGGCGACGCGAGAGAATAGGCCTTATCCGCATCGTCGTTCATCAAGGCGGAGATCTGGGCGGAGATGACGGCGCGGGCGTCGGCGACCGGATCTTCGGCGTGGACGACACCTGCGGGTGACAGAAAGAGGAATGCGGCAAGAGAGGCTATTCGAAAGCGCATCTGACATTCTCCAGCATCGGCTTCCATAAAGTTTAGAGCATACTCACCAAAGGGAAAGGTGGCGTTGCGGATATTTTCAGCATCACCGCGATCTGCCCAGTCGGACGGCAAACCTTAACGCAGGGCAGGGTCCCACGTTCATGTCTTGTCGTCGTCAAAGTCGCGGTGCACCAGTGTGTCTGATGTGATTGCTTCGGAATTCCGTAATGACCCTACTTGCGCCGGCTCTGCTCTATTTCAGCAATGCTCTTCTGTTCGTTTCCCTGTTCACGCGGCTTCCGGCCATTCAGGAATCGATGGGCATCGACAAGGCGGTGCTCGGGATGGCGCTCTTGAGCGCCCCGGTTGGCACGTTTCTGGCGCTACCTCTGGCCGGACGGATCACCGATAGGCTTACGCCACGGCTGACCGCGGTCATCACGCTGCCCATTGTCGCGCTTCTGAGCCCGATCCTGGCGGCCGCGCCGCTCCCTTTATTTGTCCTCGGTTTCTTCCTGTTCGGCTTTTTTCGCACGATCTTCGATGTGTCCGCCAACATGATCTCCGCCGGTATCGAGCAGCGGACCGGCACAAAGGTTCTGGCGAGAAGCCACGGGTTCTGGTCGGTCGGGCTTCTGTTCGGATCGCTTGCGTCCGGTTTCCTCGCAGCGCAGGGCGTATCGCCCTTTGTGCAGCAGAGCGTGGCGGCGCTACTTGTCCTCGTAGCCTGCTTTGCCGTCTTCCGGGTGACGGCCGCCGACCCGGCGCCAGCTGCGCCGACGACGAAAAGAAAATCCGCATACGTCATGCCGGACAAGACCATCATCCTCATCTGCATCATGGTGTTCGGGCTCTGCATCGTGGAAGGCGCGGTCTACGACTGGGCGATCTTCTTTCTGCGCGAGGAAATGGGGGCGGATCCGGCGATGGCCGGCGTCCTCTACGCCGTCTTCACCGTCGGCATGGGACTGACGCGGCTGTCGGGCGACAAGCTGCGGGAAGTCGCAGGACCGATCTCGCTGATCCGGGGATCCGCTATCGCCGTCGCGTTCGGTACCGTGCTGCTGGTGACCGCCGCAAACCTCGTCGTTGCCGGCGTGGCGCTGTTTCTAATCGGCTGCGGGATCGCGCTGGCCTTTCCCCTGGCAGTCTCGACCACGATTGCCCGTGGCAAGGGACAGCCCTCCGACAATCTCGCCGCGCTCGCCTTAACACTGATGCTCTCGACCATCGGCGTGCCACCGCTTCTCGGCTTCATTGCAGAGCATGTGAGCCTGGTTGCCACGTTCGTCGTTCTTCTGCCGACCGTTCTCATCAGCTTCCTGATGGCGCCCGTGGCCGATGGGCGCCGGCCGTTTCGTCTCAGGCGTTGATCGCTTGCATGTGGAAAACCGGTCGGTTTTGGGGCAGGGGCAAGACTTGCCGGCTGATGGCCCCTAATTGGCCACATCAATGGATAATGGCTTGAGCCGACTGGACTTCGTCGCTACGACTGGATTGGCGTTTTCTGATATGACTTTCCGAAAACAGGTGGCACTGTGATCGATCCCTATGAAATTCTTGGTGTTTCGCGCGAGGCGGATGTGACGGCGATCAAGCTTGCCTACCGCAAACGGGTGAAATCCGCCCATCCCGATACCGGCGGCGATGCGGAAACGTTCGGACAGCTGAAGGCATCCTTCGAGCTCCTGAACGACCCGATCCGCCGAAAAGTCTATGACGACACCGGTTACGATCCCGAGCTTGCCGACAAGAAGGACCTGCAGGGTCTCGTCATTTTGGAGATGCTCGTCAACGAGATGATCCTCGATGAGCGCGAGCCTGGCAGCTTTGATCCGGTTTCCTCGATGCGGCGCAAGCTCACGGACCGGATCGTCAATGCGCGCTTCCATATTCTCGAAATGGAGCGCCACCGCGCCCGCATCCGCAATCACATCAACCGGATCGGCCGCAAGCCGGAAACGGATGTTCTGGGTCGCATGCTGAAATCCCGCTGCGAAACGATTGCCGATGCGATCAGCAAGGCCGATTCCGAGATCCAGACCATTGAGCAGGCCTATGGCATGCTGGATGGATACAGTTACGAGATCGAAATTGTCGAGGTGAAGGACGCGGCCGAATAGGTCGTGAACGCTCACGCGGCCAATCCTTCTCGTTTTCGGCGCGGCCAACCCCACGGACTTTTCCATGACACTCTCGATCCGAGAAGCAACACGTTCCGATGCCGGGACGCTTCTGTCCTTCATCCGCGAACTCGCCATTTTCGAAAAAGCCGAGCATGAGGTCGCGGCTACGGTCGAGACAATCGAGACATCGATGTTCGGCCCGGCATCCGTCACGCGCGGCCTTATTTGCGAACGCGATGGCGAACCGGTCGGCATGGCCATCTGGTTCTTCAATTATTCAACGTGGCAGGCACGGAACGGGCTCTACCTCGAGGATCTCTACGTGACGCCGAACGCTCGCGGGCTCGGGGCCGGGAAGGCGCTGTTGCGGCATCTCGCGAAGATCGCTGTCGAGAGCGGGTGCGGACGGTTCGAGTGGAGCGTGCTCGACTGGAACGAACCGGCGATCGGTGTCTACGATGCGATCGGTGCCGAACCGCAGAAGGAGTGGATCCGCTACCGGATGGCGGGTGACAAGCTCAGGGACTTTGCTGACGGCTAGGCCGGGTCAGCGCGTTACCATCGCGCGGTCAAAGGCCAGGTGAGCGCGACGAACGCCATGCCGCCAGCAACCAGAACGAAGGCCACACCCAGACTATAGTGATGGGCGACGAAACCGATGGCTGCCGGACCCATGAGAATTCCGGCGTAGCCCATCGTCGTGATGGCAGCGATCGCATGGCTGGGTGGCATTTGGGTCTGCTTGCCGGCGGCTGTGAACAGAACCGGCACGATATTGGAAGCGCCGAGCCCTACCAGAAGGAAGCCCGCAAACGCCAGGGGCTGGTTAGGAGCCAGGACTGTCAGCAGGAAACCCAGTGCTGCGAGCGTGCCGCCACCGACCACGACTTTCATGCCGCCGAGCGTTTTGACGATCCAGTCGCCCGTCAGCCGACCGACGGTCATCGCGATGGCGAACATCGTGTAGCCAAAGCCTGCCTGAGTCGGATCGACCAGGTGTGCGCCGATGAGGAACAGAGCGCTCCAGTCGAGCACCGCGCCCTCGCCAAGAAAAACCAGAAAGCACAGCAAGCCGATGAAGGCCACGATGCCGCGCGGAATGGTGAACAACGGCGCATCCCCGGTCTCCTGGTTTCCGTAGGGCAGGAGGCCCCGAAAGGATTGCGCCAGCAGGCCAAGCAGCAGCGCACTTAACATCAAGGTCGCGGTCAGGGGTGAAACGCCGGCGCCGAGCAAAAGGCTCATGCCGCCCGCGCCGACAATGCCGCCAACGCTGAACAGACCGTGGAAGCCGGACATCATGTTGCGGTCGCTATCCTTCTCGACCATCACGGCCTGAATATTGATCGCGACGTCGACCGCGCCAACACTTGCCCCGAACAGCGCCAGCGAGATCGCCATGGCTGGAATAGTATCTGCGATCGCCAACAGCGGCAGCACGAGGGCAAGGGCGAGGGTGCTTGCCACGATGACGGCCCGGCACCCGAAGCGGCTCGCGATAATGCCGACCATTGGCATGGTCACGATAGAGCCCAGGCCAAGACACAGGAGCAACAGGCCAAGCGTGCCGTCATCTACGCCGATTCGAGCCTTGGCGACAGGAACCAGCGGCGCCCAGGCCGCCATGGCCGAGCCGGCAATGAGAAAGCTGGAGCGCGTGGCCCATTGGTGTCGGCCTCCGGTGCGGGGGCGTCCTGTGAGGATCTGGGCGTTCGGCATCTCGGTAGCTCCTGGATTACAGCGTTGGACCTCGGCAGAGATCGTCGCCGTCCTTGATGGTGCCCTGTTTACAGAATGCGTAAGAATGTGCAAGATCGTGCAGAAACTTTGATGAGGGACCCGGCACGTGCTGACAGAAGAGAGGCTCGACCGCATCCGCGAGCAGTTGACCATCCGCGGCAAGGTCGTGGCGAGCGAGCTGGCGACGCAGTTCGACGTTTCCGAAGACACGGTTCGCAGAGACCTGCGCGAACTCGCCAAGCTGGGCTTCTGCCGTCGTGTCTATGGCGGCGCGCTGCTGCCGACGCCGGATTTCGGCACGCTGGCCACCAGAACTGCATTGGATAAGGATCGAAAGTCGAGCCTTGCACGGGCAGCGGCGCGGCTTGTCGAGGACGGCCAGACCGTGTTCATCGACGCCGGATCCACCAATCTTGCGGTCGCGAACGCGCTCGATCCGAGCCAGACGCTGACGATCATCACGAACGCGCCGGTGATTGCGACGGCGCTATCAGACCGACCGAACTTCACGGTCATTGTACTCGGCGGTCTGTACGATCAGGCGAAAGGCGCGTGCCTCGGGCCGCAGGCGATACGTGAAGCCATGCAGGTCTATGCGGACATGTTCATCATCGGCGTATGCGGCGTGGACAGCATCGCCGGCGTCACTGCGCTCGATCCGAGCGAAGCCGAACTCAAGCGGACCATGGTGAACCAGAGCAGCATTCTCGTTGTCGCCGCGACGGCCGAGAAGCTCGGCACAGTCGCGCCGTTCAAGGTCGCGGACACGTCGATGATCGATCATCTCATCGTGGAGGATGGCGAATTCGACCGCGGAGACTTCGCGCGGTGCGATGTCCAGGTGCATGTCGCACTAGATGGCGGTTCTCCGTCGACGTGAAGCATGTGGCGGCAACGTCCGCATCTTTCGTAGCTTCGCACGTTCGTCAAACGAGGAATTCAACGACCCATGCGCATCGCCCACACAGCACTTTGGACCCGCGACCTCGACGCCGCTGCCGGGTTTTTCGAGACCTATTTCGGCGCAACGGTGGGAGAACCTTACCACAGCAAGAACAGGGTAGGGTTCACATCGAGGTTCGCCAACCTGCCCGGTGCAGAGGACCAGATCGAGCTCATGTCCGGGCCATGGGTGACGGACGCCACAGAAGAAAGCGTTGGCTGGGATCATATCGCCATCGCCCTTGGCAGCGAGAGTGCAGTCGATGCTTTGGCGGAACGTTGCCGACTGGCCGGCTGTCTGCGGTCAGGACCCAGATGGACCGGTGACGGGTTCTACGAGGCCGTCATCGTGATGCCGGATGGTAGCGCCGTCGAGATCACCGTTTGAACGCGATGCCGACGGCGCACAAAGTTGTTGCGTTCGATCATCAATGTTCTGGGTACTGAAACGTATGGGATGTGATCCGGCGGATCCGGCGCTCGCTCAGGTCAAGACCATGCGCCAGTGACACTATTGTCATCAAGCAAGATCCGGCCTTGGACGAAACTTCGATCCGCCGCAGATCGCGCTCGCTACTCACATGCGGGGAGTGTGACAGTCCAGCTTTGCAGCAACATCCAAAGATCAGATAAGATAGATTATGGAACTAAAGAATGTGGCTGGAAGCGTAAAACTTGGCCTTCTCCCTTAGAGCTGCAGATCATCCGCCGTCACATCGACTTCGAACGCCAAACCGTCATAGGCCGGTTCGACATGGCCCGGCGTTTCAGCCATGACGCGATCGTAGTCCAGTGGAATATGCATGTGGGTCAGCAACGCGCGCTTTGGCGCCAGATGGCTGATCCAGTCGAGTGCCTGCTGAAGTGAAAGATGGCTCGGATGCGTGCGGTACTGGAGCGCGTCGATGATGAGCGTATCCAGTCCTGTAAGCTTCGGCACGGTTTCCGGCGGAAAGTCGCTGACATCGCTGCAGTAAGCGACGTTGCCGATCCGGAAGCCTAGTGAATTGATATCGCCGTGGATCTGCCTGAGCGGCTGGAACCGGATGGCACCGCCCGGACCGTCTATGACGATCGGCGCGTCCATCGTCTCGATCAGCACCGGCTTGACGATCGGCGGATAGCTGCCGCCGGCCGGTGTTTCCAGGCAATAGCCGAAGCCCTGGCGGATGCGGTCCATCGTCGGCGGATCGGCATGGATCGGAATGCGGTGCTTCTGCAGAATGAAATAGCCGCGCAGATCGTCGATCCCGTGCAGATGATCGGCGTGTGGATGGGTGTACAGAACGGCATCGATGCGCTGGACGCTTGCGGCAATCATCTGCTCGCGAAAGTCCGGGCCGGTATCGATCACGACGGTGGTCTTGCCGCCATCCGGCGCGATCTGCTCCACCATGAACGAGGCGCGCGTGCGCCGGTTCTTCGGGTTTTGTGGGTCGCAATCGCCCCAGTCGCCATTCAGCCGCGGAACGCCCGGCGAAGACGCGCAGCCGAGAACGGTAAAGCGCCGCCGATATCCGGTGCTCGTTCCGACCCGGGCCGCCATCACCTCAAAGCCTCGGCATCTTGGAAAAGCAGCGGACCGCGTTATCCGTCGTGATCGCAGCCATGTCCGCGTAAGTCAGGCCGTGAACGTCTGCCAGCACCTCCGCAGTGTTGACCACGTAGGACGGTTCGTTGCGCTTTCCACGCCAGCGCTTCGGCGCCAGATAAGGTGCGTCGGTCTCGACCAGCAGTCGGTCCGTCGGCAGCGTTTTCGCGATGGCCCGGATGTCCTCGGATTTCGGGAATGTCAGGATGCCCGAGAAGGAGACGTAGCCACCAAGCTCGATACCGGCACGGGCGAGGTCGGGTCCGGCCGAAAAGCAATGCAGAATGAAGGGGAAAGCCCCCTTCCCGCTTTCTGCCGTCAGGATCTCGATCATGTCTTCGTCGGCACTGCGACTATGGATCACCAGCGGCAGCCCGGTTTCGCGCGCAGCTTCGATATGTCTGATCAGACCGGTCTTCTGGTCGGCCGGCGTCTGCGTGTCGTAGAAATAATCGAGACCCGCTTCGCCGATCGCGACGATCTTGTCATGCGAATTGGCAAGCCGGATCAGGTCTTCCGCCTGGATATCCAGCTCTTCGCTGGCATTGTTGGGATGCGTGCCGACCGAGCAGAACACCGACGGGTATTTTTCGGTGATCGCCAGCAGGCTGTCGAGCTTCCTCACGCGTGTCGAAATCGTTACCATCTGCCGGACACCGGCTTCATGGGCGCGCTCGATCAGTTCGTCGCGTTCGGCGTCGAAATCGGCAAAATCCAGGTGGCAATGGGTATCGATCAGCATGACTTGCCCTATGCCGCCGGCTGCGGCGCAACGTAGCGCGGAAAGACCGGGCTTGGAGCTTCCAGCACCGTGCCGGGTGTCAGGCGGCCAACCTCGCCGAGTGACGCAAAGTCACGCGATCCGGCAGGTGCAGCCACCAGATCGAGGAGCTTTGCCGACGAGTCCGGCACGAAGGGCTGCAACAGGATGGCGATCTGGCGCACCACTTCGGCGGCTACGTAAAGGACCGTCTCCATCCGGGCCGGATCGGTCTTTTTCAGCACCCATGGAGCTTGGGCTGCGAAATAGCGGTCGGTTTCCGACACGACGGCGATGATTGCCGCCAGCGCACGGTGAACGAGCTGCTTTTCCATGTCGTCGCGGCAGATCGGCAGGAGTGCATCGACGGATGCCAGCATCTGCCGGTCTGCGTCGGTCAATTCGCCGGGTGCCGGGATCTTCGCGTCGCAATTCTTGACGATCATCGACAGCGAGCGGCTGGCAAGATTGCCGATGCCGTTTGCGAGATCGGCATTGATACGCGTGCCGATCGCATCCTCGCTGCAGGTGCCGTCCTGGCCGAAGGAGATCTCCCGCAGCAGGTAATAGCGGATCGCGTCGAGGCCGAAATGGCCGATCAGTTCGAACGGATCGAGCACGTTGCCGAGCGACTTCGACATCTTCTCGCCGCCCTTCGCCAGAACGAAGCCGTGGGCATAGACGCGCTTGGGCAGCGGCAGGCCTGCCGACATCAGGAAGGCTGGCCAGTAGACGGCGTGGAAGCGGATAATGTCCTTGCCGATGATATGCGCATCCGCCGGCCAGTATTTGGCGCGCGGCCCATTTGGGTCGTCAAGGTAGCCGGTCGCTGTCAGGTAGTTCGTGAGCGCGTCGACCCAGACATACATGACGTGCGCCGGATCATCGGGAACCTTGATGCCCCAGTCGAACGTGGTGCGGGATACGGAGAGATCGCGCAGGCCGGATTTCACGAAGGAGATCACTTCGTTGCGGCGCTCGGCCGGGCCGATGAAGTCCGGATGATCCTCGTAATGCTTCAGCAGCTTGTCGCCGTATTCGGACAGCTTGAAGAAGTAGCTCGACTCTTCGACCCATTCGACCGGCGTGCCCTGCGGACCATAGCGGGTGCCGTCGCGCAGCTGCGTTTCGTCTTCCGCATAGTAGGCCTCGTCGCGGACCGAATACCAGCCCGCATAGGTATCCTTGTAGATGTCGCCGGCAGCGGACATCCGGTTCCAGATGTCCTTGCTCGCCTGATGGTGGCGCGGTTCTGTCGTGCGGATGAAATCGTCGTTCGAGGCATTGAGCAGCTTGCCCATTTCCCGGAACTGTTCGGTATTGCGCTCGGCCAGCGCTTCCGGCGAAATGCCTTCGTTGCGGGCCGTCTGCTGCATCTTCTGGCCGTGCTCGTCCGTGCCCGTCAGGAAGAAGACATCCTTGCCGTCGAGGCGCTGGAAGCGCGCCATCGCATCCGTCGCGATCAGTTCGTAGGCGTGACCGATATGCGGCTTGCCGTTCGGATAGGAGATCGCGGTGGTGATATAGAAAGGTGTCTTGTTCGGCATGGGCTGTACTCGGACAGATGTTAAGTCACGCCGCTCTTAGCGCATGTTGCAGACAAGCGAAACCCAAACTTCCCGCCATGGTCCGGATCGACGATCAGGCGAGCCTGGCGCTCTCGAGAATGGACATTAGCGTCTGCTTGCGATCGAGGTTATAGGCCTGGGCGATCTTCACCTTCTCGGTCATATCGGAAACCAGCTTTGCCCTGCGGTCCGCCGTGGCGAGATCGCCTGACAATGCGGCCTCCCTCGCCCGTTTGACGAGATGGTCCGACAGATGCTCCAGAAAGAAGCCGAAGATGACGTCGCTGTCCTTGCCGGAGAGAACGTCGGCGAGCCGGTGCATTGCCTTGCGCGCGGCCGGTCCGTCGGCAGAGACGGCATCGTCGAAGGCCGAAATGATATCGGCGCCGCCGTAGTTCAAAAGTTTGAGTGCCTGCGCGACGCTTCCCTTGGATTGCGACAGAACCATTTCCTCGGTCTTGCCGCCATCGAGTGGGCTGCCGAGGGCTGCGAGCGCGCTTGCAAGATCGGCATCACTGAGCGGTGACAGCCTGAGAGGCTGGCATCTGGACCGGATGGTCGGCAAGAGCCGTCCGGGGGCATGCGACAAAACCAGGAAGAGCGCACGCCGCGGCGGTTCTTCGAGGATCTTGAGGATCGCGTTGGCTGCATTGCGGTTGAGGTCGTCGGCCGCATCGATAATGACGATGCGCCAGTTTCCGGTTCCGGATGTCTGGGAAAAGAAGTGCCCGGCCCTGCGCACTTCATCGACGGTGATCGCCGTCTTCATCTTTCCGGTCTTGTCGTCGACCGGTCGAGAGAGATGCAGAAGATTGTGCGAGGCGCCCGAGGCGATCTGGCGGCTGACGGCGCTGTCTGGATCCGGATCGGCAATGTGATCAGGCGCGCTTTCCGGTTCCGGATGGGAGAGGACATGATTGGCGAAACGGAAGGCCAGCGTCGCCTTGCCGATCCCTTCCGGCCCCTCGATCAGGATGGCGTGATGGCCCTTGCCCGTTTTGTAGCTGGCACTCAGAAAATCCTCCGCGGCACGATGGCCGAACAGGTGCGGATTTCTGGCGGGCGAAATGGCGCCGTCCAGAATATGCGGATCCTGGTCGCTCATTCCGATGAACCCGTGACGCCGGCCTGATCAGCGCCGAGGCTCAAAGCCATGGGCTCGATCAGCGCTGCGATCTCCTTGGCGATGATCTCCTCATCGCGGTCGGCATCGATAACGTGACAGCGGCCGGGATCGGCGGTGGCAATCGCGAGATAAGCCTGGCGGCGCGTTTCGTGGGTCTCGATCTCTTCCCGCTCGAAACGGTCGGGGGCTTCGTCCGGCGCGCGTTTGCGGGCACGGCCAAGGCCGATTTCTGCGGGCAGATCGAGGATCACGGTACAATCCGGTTTGACGCCGTCGATCGCGACACGCTGCAAGGCCTCAATGAGATCGGACTCCAGATTGCCGGTGGCGCCCTGGTAGACGCGCGAGGAATCGATGAACCGGTCGCAGAGAACGATTGCGCCGCTTGCGAGCGCCGGCCGGATGACCTCCTCGACGTGGTCGTTGCGGGCCGCCGCAAACAGGATCGCTTCGAGCCTAGTCCCGAACTCTTGGGCTGCACCCGACAGCAGAACGTGGCGAACCGCTTCGGCACCCGGCGAGCCGCCCGGCTCCCGCGTCATCAGAACGTCGTAACCACGCCGGCGCAGGAGATCGGCAAGTCTGCGGATCTGGGTGGATTTCCCCGCCCCTTCCCCGCCTTCGAATGTCACGAATAGCCCGGATTGTTGTGTCACACCTAGTCCCGTATTGCGCCTGTCGATCGGTTCATAGCCCATATTGGCGCGTCACGGAACATGTCAAAGCCAGAACAACATCAGTTCCAGAACCGCGTCCGTCGCCTTGTTGAAGAGTGTCCCGTCTTCGATGGCATCCGCCGTCATCAGCGGCACTTCCCGGACCAGCCGATCTCCGGACGAGATCCTGAGAACGCCGATTTCCTGTCCTTTCGTGACAGGTGCGCGAAGCGGCCAGCGGTAGACGATCTGGCCCGAAAGGCGATCGGGGCTATTGGTCGGCAGGTAGAGATCGACCGGCTCCTGCGCGACGAGATCGACGTGGCGGCTGGTGCCGCCATAGACGCTTGCCTGGCCGATCACCTCGCCTTGCGCGAAGATCACCTTGGTCTGAAACGAGGAGAGCCCCCACTCCATCACCCGGCGCGCCTCTTCCACCCGTTCCTTGTCACTGGCAAATCCCCCCATGGCGAGGAAAAGCCGCGTTCCTTCGCGCTGTGCCGAAGCGACGAACGAGAAACCTGCGCCTTCCGCATAGCCGGCTCCAAGCCCGTCTATGCCGAGATTTAGAGCAAGCAGCGGGTTTTTGTTGCGCTGAAAGATCTTGTTCCAGGTGAAGTCCGGCTGGGCATAGAGCGGGTAGTATTGCGGATATGTCTTTTGAAGGTGCCGCGCGAGTTCCACCATGTCACGGGTGGTGGTCCGGCTTTCGGCAGACGGTAGGCCCGTCGAATTGCCGAATGCAGAGCGCGTAAGCCCCAGATCCTTGGCGCGCGCGTTCATGCGCGTCGCGAATTCGGCCTCGGAGCGGGACAGTCCTTCTGCCAGAATGATGCAGGCGTCGTTGGCATTCTGGATGATCACGCCCCGGATCAGGTCGTCGACCTTCATCTGCGATTTTAGCGCCGCAAACATGGTCGTAGTGCCGGAAGGCGCGCCACCGGTGCGCCAGGCGAACTCGGTTACGGGATAGCTGGTTTCGGGCGTGATCTCGCCGCGCTGGAGCGCGCTGAACACCACTTCCATGGTCATCAGCTTGGCGAGCGAGGCAGCAGGAAGAGACTGGTTTTCGTTTGCCGAAAGCAGCACCGTGCCGGTCTTTTCCTCGACCATATAGACCTGTCTGGCCTTGGTCGCGAAGGCTGGTGCGGCGTCCTGCGCAGACACGGTCTGTGTCGCGGAAAAGGCTGCCGTGACGCACAGGCAGGCCGAAAACAGAAAGCGTCGCATCATGCCCCCAGAAACGTTTCGACCTATGCCTACAGCATCGATCCGCGAACAGGAATCAATTTTCGGAGATAGGATGCTTTGTGGAAGACAGCGCGAACAACGCGCTGCCGATCGGGACGTCAGACGCGTCGCCTCAGGGGGTCGGGCCGTGCCGGGCCGCTTAGTCCTGCAGCAGGACGTTGCCGAACATGACCTGCTGCTTGTGGCCCTTAGGCGGCTCGACATAGGCAGTTTCGGAGGTCCAGGCCTGCTGTGCCCGGTTTGCGACCGGGCGGATCTGCTGTTCTGCCCGCGCCGGAGCGACTGGCTGAACGTAACGCTGCTGGCTTGCAACCTGCTGCTGAGCCGGGGCTGCGATCGCCTTCTGGGTCGGAGCCTGAACTGGTGCCGGCTTTGGCGCAACTGCCGCGACCTGTCGCTGCGGTGCTTGGGCACGAACAGTCTCAGCCGTCGAACGCTCGACCGGGCGCGGCGACGCCGCATACTGCTCGGCCTGTTGGAAGCCCCTCTTCGAGGATGCGTTGCTCTGCGCACGGCTCGGATAGGCGGCAGGCGTCGGTACGGACGAACCGAAGCTCTGCATCTGGTCACGCAATGGCTGGTTCGACGCGACCATCACGCCGCTTGAACTCTGACCGCCACCCGGATTGAAGGACGGCAGTCGATCGCCCTTGCGGATGTAGGACGCCATCAGGAACGGTGTATCCTCACCATCCATACGAGCGCGGCCGACATACTGGACATTGACCTTGGCAGTGCCCGAACGCTTCATATCGAGGAGCTCGGCCGTCTTGCTGGACACGTCGAGGATGCGGCCGGCGTGATACGGGCCGCGGTCGTTGACGCGGACGATGACCGACGAGCCATTTTCGACATTGGTGACGCGGGCATAGCTCGGCAGCGGAAACGTCGGATGGGCTGCCGTGAGGCTGGCAGAATCATAGACCTCGCCATTGGCGGTATAACGGCCATGGAAGGCCGAACCATACCAGGATGCGAGACCACTCTTGTTATACTGCGGATCTTCCTTGGGAACGTAGGTCTTGCCCCTCACCTGGTAAGGCTGGCCGACCATAAAGCGACCGCCGCCTTTCGGTACCGGCTGTCCGTCCTTGACGACGCGCGGACTGGCTTTGACGCCATACTCCTTCTCGGAGAAGTATTCCTTGCTGCGCACCTGCTTCTGCGCAGGTTCAGGCGTCGGCTTTGTCGTGGCACAGGATGCCATCGCCGCGAAAACCACCGTCATGCCAAGCCACTTCGCACTTAGCGAAACAATACCGCCACTCAAACGCAAAACCTGTCCGCCCCATAATTTCTTGCCACAACGAGCGCTTGAGCTTCGAAGATCGATTCGTCGTTCCGATCAATGAACCAAGCGAGACCCGTTCGGCCCCGTCTTTGATGGATGCCTAGATTTGCTTTTTTCGTGGCTAAAATGCGAACGAAAACTGTTGAGTAATTAAAATTGTATCCAGTATGGTTAACGGATACTTAAAGTAATATTCTATTAATACTTTGATTGCCGCCTTCTCCTCCAAAGACTAGGGTACCAGTGCAGCAATCGAAGCGCATCTCCAGTTGACGAGAGCAGTTCTGCGATTATAAAGCCTGACAGCGAGGAAGAGTGTCCGAGTGGTTTAAGGAACCGGTCTTGAAAACCGGCGTGCGGGAGACCGTACCGTGGGTTCGAATCCCACCTCTTCCGCCATCAGCCGATCGCATCGAAAAGAGTGGCAGCGTTCCATACACGTCATGTCTGTAATGCTTGCGGGCTTTTTGCCCTTGAAAAAAGCGTACCGCTCGCCATTTCGCAACTTCCTGTTTTAACCATGCGTGAAATGATGTCCGACAGCACAGCCTATACCGAATCCGCGAAAATCCTCCTGTTGGAGGATGATCTCCTTCTTGCCATGGACATGGAGGATTACCTCCTCGACCGTGGACACGAAGTCGTCGGACCGTTTGGACGTTTGGTCGATGCGCTCGATGCCATTCCTCGCAACGAGCTTGCCGGTGCGGTGGTCGATCTCAACCTGCACGGCGAGTTGTCCTTTCCGGTGATCGAGGAACTGCAGGCACGTTCTGTCCCCATCATCGTCTGCACCGGTTACGCCGAACTGCCGGAAGTCAAAACGAGGCTGCAGGGATTGCCGCTGCTTCCCAAGCCCTGGACGGCCCACAAGCTTTCCTCGCTGATGGAAGAGACATTCGGGGCCACTCAGGAGCCACGTGACGCGCCTTCGTCGAAGATCCAGAACTAGGCGCTCGGGCTCTCATCAAAGTTCGTTCTGACACAGTTTCGACGCGGCGTCTAAAGGCGCAGCCGCGCCGGAGTTCTGAACTTCAGTCGAATGACGGTATCGGGAAGGTGATCCGGCAGACGAGGCCTGTCTCGGCATAGTCTATTTCGACGTTCCCTCGGAGTTCATACTGGATGCTCCGCTCCACCAGCGTCGTACCAAAACCCTGTTGCTCGGGTGGCGTGACGGTCGGGCCGCCAATCTCCTGCCAGGTGAGGGTCATGGTTGCCTTTCCCACCTTCACGGCGTCGCGCACCCAGCTGATCGCGATATGACCGCCATCCTGTGACAGCCCGCCGTATTTCACCGCATTGGTCGTCAGTTCGTTGAAGACCAGGCTGAGCGCCAGTGCGGACTTCGGGTCAAGATGAACGGTCGGACCGGGATCGATCACGAACCGGTTGCCGCGGCCCTCCATATACGGTGCCAGGGTTCGACGTACGACGTCGGCAAGCTCCGCCTTGCTCCAGTTCGTTTCGAACAGGAGCGCATGTGCGTCAGCCATCGCCCGAAGCCTGCCAAGCACGTTCGACGCGTAGTCGTCGACCGTGTGACTGCTCTTTGCCGTCCGGCGTACGAGCGACATGACCATGGCCATGGTATTTTTCACCCGATGGCTCAGTTCGCGGACGAGCAGTTCCTTCTGGTTCTGCGCGCGCCGGTGCTCGGCTTTCTCGTGAGCCTCCGCCAGTGCCCGCTCGACGGCAGCGGGCAAGCGTATCAACCGTTGCTTCAGAACGTAGTCCGTCGCGCCACGCCGAAACGATTCGATCGCGGCCTCCTCCCCGAGGATACCGGAGACAAAGATAAATGGTATCTCCGGCACCTCGCGGCTTGCCATGTCCAGCGCCGCCATACCGTCGAAATCGGGCAGCGAAAAATCCGAAAGGATGAGGTCGAAATCGCGCGCTTCCAGCGCTTTCACAAATTCACTGCGGTTGCTGACGAGACGGATCTCCGGCTTTTTCGTCAACAGTTCAAGCTGCTCGCGGATCAATTCGGCATCGAGCGGGCTGTCCTCCAGCATGAGTAGGCGTGGATTGTGCTGCACTCTGTTAGCCTCCGTCTTTGGCGCGGTATCCAGGAGGTGGTTCGTTTAACAGAGCCCAAAAGACCCCGAGATCCTGAATGGCCTTGAAGAACTGCTTGAACTCGACAGGCTTCACGACGAAGGCGTTGACGCCAAGCTCGTAGCTTCGCACCAGATCCTGCTCTTCCCTCGACGACGTCAGCATGACGATCGGAATGTGGTGCAGTCTCTCGTCTTTCTTGACACGCTCGAGGACTTCGAGACCATCGATCTTGGGAAGTTTCAGATCAAGCAGCACGACGGTCGGATCGCCGGACGGGCGACCTTCATGAATCCCGGTTCCGAAGAGATAATCGATCGCCTCGGCGCCATCGCGAGCAACGACAATCTCGTTGGCAAGCTGGCACTTTTCCAACGCGGCGAGCGTGAGTTCCAGGTCGCGTGGGCTGTCTTCGACAAGCAGTATCGGGCGTAGTTCAGGCATGGGCGCGGCCTTTCTTCTCAGGGCCTGGCAGGGCAAAGACAAAGGTTGCGCCCTTGTCCACTTCCCCATGGGCGGTAATGCTTCCGTTATGGCGTTCGACGATCCTGCGCACAAGAGCAAGGCCGATACCGGTCCCCTCGAAGTCTTCGGCGCGCTGGAGCCGCTGGAAGACCCCGAACAGTTTGCCGACATAAGCCATGTCGAACCCGACGCCGTTGTCGCTGACGCTGTAGGTGGTCACATCGCCTTTGACGGAGCCCCGGACGCGGATTTCTGCGGGGTTGCGGTGCCTGCTGTACTTTACCGCGTTTTCGATAATGTTGAACCAGACCTGCCGCAACAGCGTGGCATCGCCCCAGGCGTTCGGCAACGGCTCGATCGACCACGAGATCGCTCGGTCGTCCTGGTTCAGAATCACGCTCTTCACAACCTCGGCGACAAGCTTGTTCATGTCGACATGCTTATGGATGATCGAGGCACGCCCCAGCTGCGAAAAATTGAGCAGGCCATCCACGAGCCTGCCCGCTGCCAGCGCCGAATCGGAGATGGTCCGAAGGTAGTGGCGCGATTTTTCGTCGAGACTGTTTTCCCTGTCTGTCAGCAACTGAGCGAAGCCGACGATGTGCCGGAACGGCGCCCTCAGATCGTGCGATACCGAATAGGAGAAAGCTTCAAGCTCCTTGTTGGAGCGCTGCAGTTCGCTGGTGAGTTCACCCAGCTCTTCAGCCTTTCGCAAGACGATCCCGACGATCGCGTTGCGAAGGTCGCGTGCAGCAGAAAGTTCTGCTTCGCTCCAGGCCTGAGAATGGAGCCGGACATTTTCGCTCCAGGCCTGAAAGGATTTCCGCGGATGGATACGTCCTTTTTCCTGGACAATCTTATGCGGGTCTCCAGCCCACTGGACGGTGCGGATCACCTCGGGCCGGAACCAGATCAGCCAGTTTTCGTAAAGCTCGGACAAACGAATGGCGATGATGCCGCTTGCCTCGCCGGCAAACGCTTCAGCCGATGGAAAGTCCGCAGCAAGCGATGTCGTGGCGAAGATGTCGTCGTCCGCTCTGCCGGAAAGCCAGCCGACGATGGAGCGAACTTCGTCGTCCGTCGGGGTGATCCCCACCTTGTGGCACTCTCCCTGTGCAATAATGGCGGCTCCCGAGGCCCCAACCTGCGCGACCAGATCTTTCGGCAAGGTCTCCAATCCCTCGCTCCAGGACGAAGCAGATGTCATTGCCCGCAGAAGATCACCGGAGATGCGCGCCAGCTCGACGCGGCGGGTGGCGTCCTGGGAGTGAACTTGCGCTGCGATCCGCATGGCGAGCGACTGGACGATAAAGTCGCAGGCATCGCGCACCCTGACCGGAACCATGTGAGGCTGGGCGCTATGGCAAGCGACAAGCCCCCAAAGGCGTCCGTCGATTATGATAGACATGGACATGGATGCGGCCGTGCCCATGTTGTGCATGTATTCGAGATGCACCGGCGAAACGCTGCGCAGCTGCGAGAAGCTCAGATCAAGCGGACTGCCTGTGGTCCCGATCTCGCGACCAGCGTCTATCGGCACAGGTTCATAGGATGCGTCGGGAATGACCCGCAAGCGATTGGCGGCGTAGAGCGCACGTGCCTGTGCCGGTATGTCGCCCGCCGGGAAACGCAGGTCGAGATACGATGGCAACCTGCCATTGCCTGCTTCCGCGACAACGTGTCCGTTCCAGTCGTCGTCGAACTTGTAGACGAGGACGCGATCGAACCCTGTCAGGTCGTGAACAAAGCGAGCGGCCGCCGCAAGCGAACCCGCCACATCGGCCTGCGTCGACAGAACCTGCGCAAAACCGCGCAAGCGCGCAAACAGGCTGCCGAGTGTCTGCGTTCCCGAACGTTCGACTTCCAGGATGACAAGTCCACCAGATCGATGCGCCGTCAGTGTTGCATCGGAGATATCTGTCTGGAAAACGGCTTCGCTCGACTCATGCCAATTTCTAATGTCGTCATTCAGTGAATCAAGGATCGCCGGCGCCGGACCGCCGAGGCGCAGATCGGCACCAAAAAACGCGCCGGCATTGCGGCTTGCCTGCAGGACCGTGAGATCAGCCGGCCGCAGAACGATCAGCGCACCATGCGGCTGGATCGCACCCGGTATATGGATCGGCTCCTGCGCGCAGGATTCCAGGTTGATTTCCGATCGATCCAAAATGCTTTTTCTCCCTCATCTCCGCCCGCATTCCACCGCGGTTCAGAGCCAAACAGGCTTCTAAATTAGTCCTGTCGTTTCACAAGCCAAAATACAAACTGGACGATTCATGTAAACCGAGCCGCTACCCATCGGCTCGGAATCGAGGGAACTTCGCCGTCCCAACTTCATTATTCGCTGACAAACACGAGCAAGATTCGGATGAATGCCAATGGTCCTCAAACAGTGATTGCTCACCTTTACGATTGTCGGCGCCGCGTCTCTTCGCGCCAGAAGAACTCCAGTTCCACGCAAGCGCGATTATCTAGCCTGCCCTTGTCGGAATCAATCGCGACAGTTAGGGGACAATGAATGTCTAAAGAAACCGAACACACGAGCCAGCCATCCGAACAGGCCATTGGCCTTTTCCTGCAGGACGGCGATGGCGACAGCCTTACCGACGTGCTCGTCGAAGCGCTTTACGAAGCATTTCGCATCATGGACGACGACGTCTCCACCGAAACCTACCACTAACGCGCTAAAACGTACACTGGCGGCGAATGAGCGGACGCGACGCCGGGCCTGAGACGGCTCGCCCGTGGAGATGCTGAGCAGCGTTCGGCGAAACGGGTCGTTTCGATCAATAGCGGGGATAGAGTGCCCACCGGGCCCGGCTGTCGTGACTGTCGTCGTCATATAATCCCTGCCATTACCTTCACGAAATAGTCAGTGGGGCGGACAATGGTGATGCCTGCGCGCTTTTGCGCGTCAACGCCTTCATTTCCGTTGCAGATTGTTCTAGAGACATTCGCTCAAACCGCCGGAAAGGCGGCACTACGACTGATAGGTAATATCGCCGATGCTCAATTCGCTCAGAAACGCAGCCCGCTCCTGGGTCGCAAAACTCCTGCTCCTGGTTCTTGCCGCATCCTTCGGCATCTGGGGCATTTCGCACTCCCTGATCGGATCGAACAGCAATACCGTCCTGACGGTGGGCGATCAGCAGATCTCGTCTGAAGAGTTCAGGCTGGCCTATCAGCGACAGGTCGCTAATATCGGTCGTCAGTTCGGCGCACCGCTGACCGCGGAACAGGCACGTGCATTCGGCGTCGAGAACGAGGTGTTCGCACAGCTCGCCGCAGGCGCTGCACTCGATCAGCTTTCCGACGACATGAATCTCGGTCTTTCAGAAGACAAGCTCGGTATCCTGATCAGCGAAGACCCTGCATTCCAGGGCGTCAACGGTCAGTTCGACCGTGCCTTGTTCACATCCCGCCTGCGCAATGCCGGCCTTCGCGAGGACGATTACATCAAGGAGCGCAGCAAGGTTGCCGTCCGCAGCCAGATCGTCGAATCGGTGTCCGACGGGTTCAAGCCGCCGCAGGTTCTGATCGATGCATTGAAGCAGTATCGGGACGAAAGCCGCACAGTCGAATATCTGCTTTTGTCGAACGCCAATATCGATCCCGTGAAAGCACCGACGGATGATATTCTGGCGCAGTGGTTCGAAGGTGCGAAGAGCCGCTATCGGGCCCCGGAATACCGCACGTTTGCCTATGTGAAGCTGCAGCCATCCGACATCGCGGATGCGTCTTCGATCACCGACGAGCAGGCGCGGGCCGAATACGACAAGCGGATCGCCAGCTTCAAGACGAGCGAGACCCGCACCATCGAGCAGCTGCCCTTCCCCAACATGGAAATGGCAGAAGCTGCGGCGACGCAGTTGCGCGCCGGAACGACGACGTTCGACCAGGTCATGGCGGACCAGGGCAAAACCGCAGCCGACGTTCGCCTCGGCGACTTTACCCGCGACGCTGTTCCGGACGAGGCAATTGCAGAAGCGGCCTTCAAGCTTGGCGCGAATGGCGGCATCACGCCAGCCGTCCAAGGTACATTCGGTCCCGTCATTTTGCGGGTCTCCAACGTTCGCCCGGAAACCACCCGCGCCTTCGACGAAGTCAAGGGCGAGTTGCGCCAGCAGATGGCGGTCGCGGCCGCCTCGCAGGAACTCAACACGGCACATGACCGCTTCGAGGAGTTGCGCAGCAACGGGACGACGCTTGAAGACGCAGCAAAGGATCTGAACCTCAAGCTCGTCACGGTCACGGCCAATGCATCCGGTCTTGATCCGCAGGACAAGCGCATTGCGGATCTCCCGAGTGGTACCACGCTTTTGACCGACGTCTTCCGCACCGATCCCGGCGCCGATACGCTGCCGCTGACGGTTGGCACCGACGGCTTCGTCTGGTTCGAGGTCCGCAATGTCACGCCGGAACGGGAACGTCCGCTTAGCGAAGTCCGCGACCGGGCCGTTGCCGACTGGACGGCTGATCAGCAGCGTCAGGCGCTTTCGGCACGCACGGCCGACCTCAAGGGTCGCCTCGACAAGGGCGAGACGCTGGCAGTGATCGCTGAGGATCTCGGCGTCGCCATCGAAACGAAGCCCGGCCTGCGCCGCAACGGCGAGGACGCCATCTTCGGCAACGAGGCGATTGCGGCAGCCTTTGCAGGTCCGGTCGGTGTGACTGGAACTGCGCTCGGATCGGACGGCGAGAGCCGCCTTCTTCTGAAGGTGACGGCGGTCGATCAGGCCACGAGCGATGCGCTTGCCGGCGACGAGCAACTCCAGCGCATGGCCGATTCTGCCGGCGATGACATGCTCGATCAGATGGTCAACAGCCTCAAGAACACCTACGGTGTTTCGATCAACCAGGCCGCCGTCAATCAGTCGGCTGCGCCCGCGCAATACTAAGCGACTTGAGAGCCAAAGAATGCCTGAGCTGAAACCCTTCATTGCCAAAGTTGCTGCCGGGGAGAGCCTCACGCTGGATGAGGCGCGTCAGGCGTTCGACATTCTGATGTCCGGCGAGGCGACGCCCTCGCAGATAGGCGGGTTTCTGATTGCGCTGCGCGTACGAGGAGAAACGGTGGCGGAAATTTCCGGCGCCGTAACGACCATGCGCGAGAAAATGCTGCGGGTCGACGCACCAGCCGATGCCGTTGATATCGTCGGCACGGGTGGGGATGGTGCCGGCACCTACAACATCTCGACACTGGCATCGATCATCGTGGCTGGTACGGGCGTTCCCGTCGCCAAGCATGGCAACCGGGCGTTGAGTTCCAAATCGGGGACGGCGGACGCTCTGTCGGCTCTCGGCGTCAACCTGGAAATCGGTCCGGACCGCATTGCCCGTTGTATCCGCGAGGCCGGGATCGGTTTCATGTTTGCGTCTATGCACCATGCCGCGATGCGCCATGTGGGGCCTAGCCGCGTCGAACTGGGTACGCGGACGATCTTCAACATTCTGGGTCCTCTCTCGAATCCTGCAGGCGCCAAGCGTCAGTTGCTCGGCGTTTTCGATCCGAAATGGCTGCAGCCGATCGCAGAGGTGCTGCGCGGTCTTGGCTCCGAGACTGTCTGGGTCGTGCATGGCCAGGGTCTGGACGAGATCACCACGACAGGCGTGACGCAGGTCTGCGCTCTGGAGGGCGGCAGTATCCGCTCCTTTGAGCTGACCCCAGCCGATTTTGGCGTGCCGCAGGCAACGCTTGCCGACCTCAAGGGTGGTGACGGCATCCACAATGCGAAGGCGTTGCGGGCGGTTCTCGGCGGGGCGAAGAATGCATACCGTGACATTTCACTCTGCAACGCGGCGGCAGCGCTTGTCGTCGCCGGAAAGGCCGAAACGCTGAAGGATGGCATGACGATCGCCACGAACGCGCTCGAAAGCGGCAATGCCGCTGCAGCGCTTGATCGGCTTGTGGCCGTATCGAACGAGAAGGATTGAGCGAATGGCGGATATTCTCAAGAAGATCGAAGCCTATAAGCGCGAGGAAATCGCAGCGGCCAAGGCGAGTGTACCGCTCACTGAGCTGAAGGCTCGTTCCGCCGACCAGCCTGCTCCGCGCGGTTTTCTGCGTGCGTTGCAGGCCAAGAAGGATGCCGGCGTTTTTGGTCTCATTGCCGAAATCAAGAAGGCGAGCCCTTCGAAAGGGTTGATCCGTGCAGATTTCGATCCGCCGTCGCTCGCCGCAGCCTATGAGGCCGGCGGTGCAGCCTGCCTGTCTGTTCTGACAGATACGCCGAGCTTTCAAGGTGCGCCGGAATTCATGGTCGCAGCAAAGGCTGCCTGCGCCCTGCCCGTTCTGCGCAAGGATTTCATGTTCGAGACCTACCAGGTGCACGAAGCGCGCGCCTGGGGAGCCGACTGCATCCTGATCATCATGGCGGCGCTGTCGGATGACGACGCGCTTGCGATCTACGAGGTCGCCGGCGAGCTTGGCATGGATGCGCTGATCGAAGTGCACGACGCCCCTGAAATGGAGCGGGCGCTGAAGCTCGAGGCACCGCTGGTGGGGATCAACAACCGCAATCTGCGCACGTTCGAGCTCGATCTCGCCATCAGTGAGACACTTGCACCGATGGTGCCAGCCGATCGACTCCTCGTCGGCGAAAGCGGCATCTTCACCTACGCCGACTGCCAGCGGCTTCAGAAGGCTGATATCGAGACCTTCCTCGTCGGTGAAAGCCTGATGCGTCAGGACGACGTTGCTGCGGCGACGCGGCTGCTGCTGTCCGGCGAGCTCTCCGCACAGGCGGCCGAATAATGGCAACACTCACTCATATCGATGCGGCCGGCGAAGCGCATATGGTCGATGTCGGCGACAAGACCGAAACCGTGCGCTCGGCGACGGCCGAGGGTCATGTCAGGATGCTTCCCGAGACGCTGGCGCTGATTCTGGATGGCAATGCCAAGAAGGGTGACGTCATTGGAACAGCGCGGCTCGCCGGGATCATGGCGGCGAAGAAGACCAGCGATCTCATTCCTCTTTGCCATCCGCTGATGCTGACCAAGGTCTCGGTCGAGATTACCGAAGACGCCGCCCTGCCCGGTCTGCGTGTCACGGCGACCGCCAAGCTGACCGGCAAGACCGGCGTCGAGATGGAAGCGCTGACGGCGGTGTCCGTTGCCTGCCTGACGATCTACGATATGGCGAAAGCCGCAGACAAGGGCATGCAGATCGGCGGCATCCAGCTTCTCGAGAAGACCGGCGGCAAGTCCGGAACATACCGCCTGGAGGGCTGATGAAAGCACTACTCCCCGTGGCGGATGCCAGGAGCCGGCTGCTCTCTGCAGCGCGTCCGATCGACGATATCGTGAATGTTCCGCTTGGCGAGGCCGACGGTCGCGTGCTGGCTGCCGATCTGGCCGCGAGGCTGACGCAGCCACCGTTCGACGCGTCCGCCATGGATGGCTACGCAGTACGGGCAGAGGACGCGTCTACGATCGGCACGGAACTGTCGGTCATCGGGACGGCGTCTGCGGGCCATGCCTTCGAGGGCATTGTCGGCCCGGGCGAGACGGTGCGGATCTTCACGGGTGCACCTCTGCCGCAGGGCGCTGATTCCGTCCTCATCCAGGAAGATGCCGAGCGAATCGCGGACGACCGGATCCGCACTGCATTTGCCGTCGTCGAAGGACGGCATGTGCGGCCCCGCGGCCAGGATTTCGCGGAGGGCGAGATCGTCCTCAAGCGCGGCACGGTGCTCGACTTCGCGCATCTAACCGTCGCCGCCGCGATGAACCATCCGACGCTTGGGATCTATCGGCGACCAAGGGTCGCGATCCTTGCGACCGGTGACGAGCTTGTAGTTCCTGGCGGTGTGCCGGCGACCGCGCAGATCATTGCCTCCAATACGTTCGGCGTCGCCGCACTGGTGCGGTCCAACGGCGGTGAGGTTCTCGACCTTGGCATCGTCAAGGACAACCAGGCGGATATCGCTGCAGCTGTCGCACGGGCGCAGCTCGAAAAGGCCGACGTGCTGGTCACGCTCGGTGGAGCTTCTGTCGGCGATCACGACCTCGTCCAGTCGACGCTGAAGGGCGCCGGTATGGAACTCGATTTCTGGCGGATCGCGATGCGTCCCGGCAAACCGCTGATGGTCGGTTCGCTCGACGGCATGCATGTGCTGGGCCTGCCCGGCAACCCGGTCGCAAGCCTTGTGACCAGTCTCCTCTTCCTCGAGCCGCTGCTGCGAAAGCTCGCGCATCTCAGCGAGAGGAACCGCGAGGTCATGGGTGTCACAGCGGAGCCTATCAAGGCGAACGACCAGCGGCAGGACTATGTTCGCGCGAGCGTGACGCGTGACGCGGCGGGAAATCTTGTTGCCAAGGCTTTCGGAAAGCAGGATTCGTCGATGATGAAGATATTTTCGCGATCCGACGGCCTTATCGTGCGTCCTCCGCACGCTCCGGAGCTGGCTGCCGGTGCACCCTGCCCTATATTGCTCATTCGTTCCTAAGGCGCTTTCCAGGCGTCCTTTGCGATGCCTCGAACGGAGAAGCGCGTGCCTGCCGATCATTCAACTGACAAAGACATTCCGACCATCCTATGGTTTCGCAAGGACCTCCGTCTCGATGACAATGCGGCGCTGAATGCCGCGATCGATGCCGGCGGCGCGGTCATCCCCGTCTATATCCGCGAACCCGACGAACTGAACATCGGGCCTCTCGGTGGGGCGCAGGAATGGTGGCTGCATCATTCGCTGACGGCACTCAAGGGCGCGCTGAAAGCGCTCGGCAGTGACCTCATCCTCGTTAGGGGAAAGGCCGAGGATGTTCTGTCCGAGATCGCCCACAAGACCGGCGCCCGCTCCGTCTTCGTCAACCGCGCCTATGAACGCACGGACTACGACCGTGAAATCGCGGTCGCCCTCAAAGACAAGGGCATCGCCATCAGCGCCTTTCATGGCCAGCTTCTCCACGAGCCGGACCGGATCCGCACGGGGGCAGGCAAGCCATTCAAGGTTTTTACACCGTTCTGGAACGCGATGCAGAAGCTCGGCGAACCGCACGAGCCGATGGATACCCCAAAGTCCATCCCTGCCCCGAAGCAATTTCCCCGTTCGGAAAGCCTGGACGGCTGGGACCTGCTGCCGACAAAGCCGGACTGGGCTTCGGGTTTTTCCGAAATGTGGACACCGGGAGAACAGGGCGCGCGGGAGAAGTTAAAGGACATCATCGACAGGGACCTGCACGACTACAAGCGCGGTCGGGACTTTCCGGCGATCGACGCCACGTCTTCGCTGTCTGCCCACCTCACCCATGGCGAGATTTCCCCTGCCCGCATCTGGTACGAGACGAGAGGTCTTCCGGCGAAGACATCGGAAGACGTGTCGCACTTCCGCCGCGAGCTTGCCTGGCGCGATTTCTGCTACGGTCTGCTGATCGAATTTCCCGGCCTCGATCGCGAAAACTGGGACGACAAGTTCGACGCATTCAAATGGCAATACAATGCCAAGCAATTCACGGCCTGGACAAAGGGGATGACGGGTTATCCGATCGTCGATGCCGGTATGCGGCAGTTGTGGAAACACGGCTACATGCACAACCGGGTGCGGATGATCACGGCGTCGTTCATGATCAAGGATCTGATGATCGACTGGCGCAAGGGCGAGCAGTGGTTCCGCGATACGCTTGTCGATGCGGATCCTGCCAACAATTCCGCCAACTGGCAGTGGGTGGCCGGCAGTGGCGCCGATGCCTCGCCCTTCTTCCGGATTTTCAATCCGATCCTGCAGGGCGAGAAATTCGATCCTGACGGTGATTACGTTCGCGAGCATGTGCCCGAACTGGCGAAGCTTGATCGCAAATACATCCACAAGCCGTTTGAGGCGCCGGCGGCCGTGCTGGAGAAGGCAGGCATCGAGCTGGGCAAGACCTATCCAAAGCCCATCGTCGATCACGGCTTTGCCCGCGACCGGGCGCTCGCCGCATACAAGGCGCTCAAGTAGAAAAGTGGGCAAAGAAAAACCCGGCCGAAGCCGGGTTTTTCTTGTCTTAGACGAGACGGCTCTGTTCGAGCGCTGCCTCGACGAAACTCGCAAACAGCGGGTGCGGATCGAGCGGTCGGCTCTTCAGTTCCGGATGGTACTGAACGCCGATGAACCACGGATGATCAGGATATTCGACCGTTTCCGGCAGAAGGCCGTCCGGTGACATTCCCGAGAAGACGAGGCCGCAGTTTTCAAGGCGGTCCTTGTATTGGACGTTCACTTCGTAACGGTGACGATGGCGCTCGGAGATATCCGTCGATCCGTAGATCTCGGCGATCTTGGTGCCCTTCTTCAGAGCTGCCTGATAGGCGCCGAGACGCATCGTGCCACCGAGGTTGCCGGCGGTAGACCGCTTCTCGAGCTCGTTGCCCTTCAGCCATTCCGTCATCAATCCGACGACCGGTTCCTCCGCAGGACCAAACTCCGTCGAGGATGCGTCTTCGATTCCGGCGAGATGACGGGCGGCTTCCACCACTGCCATCTGCATGCCGAAGCAGATCCCGAAATACGGAACCTTACGCTCGCGGGCAAACTGCGCCGCGAGGATCTTGCCTTCGGAACCGCGCTCGCCGAACCCACCGGGAACCAGAATGCCGTGAACCTTTTCAAGCCACGGAGCCGGGTCTTCCTTCTCGAAGACTTCCGATTCGATCCACTCAAGATTGACCTTGACGTGATTGGCGATGCCGCCGTGATGCAGGGCCTCGATCAACGACTTGTACGCGTCCTTGAGGCCTGTGTACTTGCCGACGATCGCGATCGTGACTTCGCCTTCCGGCGTGTGGATGCGGTTGCAGACCTCTTCCCAGGCGTCCAGACGGGGCTTGGGAGCGGGTTCGATGCCGAACGCAGCCAGCACTTCCGAATCGAGGCCTTCCTTGTGGTAGGCCATCGGGACGTCGTAGATGTTGGCGACGTCGAGCGCCTGGATGACCGCGGATGGGCGAACGTTGCAGAACAGCGAAAGCTTGCGGCGCTCGGCCTCCGGGATTTCCCGGTCTGCGCGCACCAGCAGGATGTCCGGCGCGATACCCAGCGCCTGCAGTTCCTTGACGGAATGCTGGGTCGGCTTGGTCTTCAGCTCGCCGGCTGCCGCAATGAACGGCATCAGTGTCAGATGCAGATAGATCGTTGTTCCGCGCGGCAGGTCGTTCTTGACCTGGCGGATCGCCTCCATGAACGGCATCGCTTCGATGTCGCCGACCGTACCGCCAACTTCGCAGAGGACGAAATCGTAGTCCTCATTGCCCTCGGTAACGAAATCCTTGATCTCGTTGGTGACATGCGGAATGACCTGAACGGTCGCGCCGAGGTAGTCGCCGCGGCGTTCCTTGTCGATGATGTTCTTGTAGATGCGGCCGGTGGTGATGTTGTCGGTCTTGGTCGCCGAACGGCTGGTGAACCGCTCGTAGTGACCGAGATCCAGATCGGTCTCAGCGCCGTCGTCGGTCACGAAGACCTCGCCGTGCTGCGTCGGGCTCATAGTTCCCGGATCAACGTTGAGATAAGGATCGAGCTTCCTCAGCCGAACCCGGTAACCCCTCGCCTGGAGCAGTGCTCCGAGGGCCGCGGCCGCAATTCCTTTTCCGAGGGAAGAAACCACGCCGCCTGTGATGAATACATATCGCGCCATGGGAGCCACCGAATACCTTCTGATTTCTGATTCCGCCAGCGGAATTTTCTTTTTCCGAAAAAAGTCTGTGGAATCTCCACAAACGAAAACCGGCAGGCTTTTGGCCCGCCGGAGTTTGTTGCCTTCAACCGTGCCTTACTGGCCGGTTGGAACGCTGTTCGTCGGAGCGGGCGTTGCCGGGGCCGGTGTCGCCGGAGCCGGTGCTCCCGTTGCCGGTGCTGTCGGAGCAGGCGCTGAACTCGCGCCATCCGATGGGACGCCGTTGCTTGCCGGCGGAGCGGTCGGTGCCGGGCCGAGCTGGTTCAAGATACCATTGCCTGAACCCTGCTGGCTCTGCGGAATGCGGTCGAGAATATCCGTCGGACGCGATTCGTAGCGTGCCAGAATGCCGAGCGCCAATGACGTGACGAAAAACAGCGTCGCCAGGATCGCCGTCGTGCGGGTCAGGGCGTTTGCCGTGCCGCGCGCCGACATGAAGCCGGAACCGCCGCCGATGCCAAGCCCTCCGCCTTCGGAGCGCTGGATCAGCACGACGCCGACAAGCGCCAGCACGATCATGAGATGAATGACGATCAGAACAGTCTGCATGAATAAGATCCCTGCCCCGTTGGCGAGGCAATAGAAGAAGTTTGGCGGCTCTTTACATGAGGCCCGCCCGCTTTCCAAGCCCCTATTGAACGGCTCAGGCGGTCAAGGCCTCATAGACGCCGTAGATGGCGAGAAAATCGTCGGCTTTCAAGCTGGCGCCGCCGATCAGTGCACCGTCGACGTTTTCGATCCCCATCAGCTCTGCCGCATTGCCCGGCTTGACCGAGCCGCCGTAGAGGAGACGCATCCCCTTGCCGTCGTCGCCGAACCGCTTCACGAGTTCTGCGCGCATGAAAGCATGCGCGGCTTCCACATCGGTTGCGGTCGGCGTCACGCCGGATCCGATCGCCCATACGGGCTCGTAGGCAATGACCGTGTTTGCGGCCGTGGCATGGTCAGGCAGGGAGCCAGCGAGCTGACGCTTCAGGATATCGAGTGTCTGGCCGGTGTCGCGTTCGTCCGCCGTTTCACCGACGCAGACGATCGCGATCAATCCGGCCGTGTGCGCAGCCTCGGCCTTCGCGCGAACGATCCGATCAGTTTCACGATGATCGACGCGCCTTTCGGAATGGCCGACGATCACATGCGTGCCGAAGCAGTCGGCGATCATGTCGGCGGAAATTTCGCCGGTATGCGCACCGCAATCCTTCTGATGGCAATCCTGGGCGCCGATCATCAGCGGGCTGTCCGTCGAAAGTGCCGTCGCCACATAGAGAAGCGTGGCCGGTGGACAGATCAGGGTTTCGACCTTGTCCGAGAGAGGTCCCATCACGCCCTGCGCGATTGCCTTGATCTCGGGAAGGCTGTCCCGTGTGCCGTTCATCTTCCAGTTTCCGGCAATAAGCGGGCGAATTTCTGGTGTCATGTCGATCCCTGGTCCTCTCCTCCAGCCGACGCCGTTGAGCGCCGCCACCTAAACGTGCAGGACATGCCTCCCGACATATCCTTTCACACTTCGTACGCTGAATAATGAACGTATTTCAAGTGCTTGCATGGATCATGGATGGCGCAGCATGGCCCAGATGTCGTCCCGTTGCGGGTGGGACGCGATCCACGCCGCGATTCAATCGGTTGAGAACCATTTAAACGCGCGATTGCAGCCAAACCGGTTATTTGTGGGCAATAAGCACGAAATTGAGGGCTTTGCGCCAGTCGATCATCCGGATGGGTGTTCCGTGCCCGCCTGTATTGAAAACGGACATACGGACCGGGTATCCAGCGCTCTGCAATTTCCGGTAGATCTCGGTCTGTCCGCTGGCTGCGTAGACGCTGTCGGCACTGCCATGGGCGATATAGACCGGCAGTTTCGCCTTGGCGAACGGCGTCGACGGCAGACCCGGATCAGGTGGACCGCCGAGCAGGACCATTCCCTCCAGAAAGCGGATCGTCGTGGCGTCACGGCTAACGGCCTGACAGATGAAGCCACCCATGGAGGCGCAGGCGAGGATGATTGGACGTCCTGCCGATTTCTCCGACGCATAGCGAATAAGGGCGGCGATATCGGCTGCACCTTTGTCGTCGAAGGATTTTACGCTCGGCGAATAGTAGGTCCCGCCTGACGCGGTGACGAGGTTCTTCAGCCGGTTGAAATTGCCGCCGAACGTGTAGTCGTTGACGCCGAGCCGCCTGTCGCCGCCCCTGCCGTGGATGAAGATCACCGTGAAGGCGCCACCTTGCGAAGGTCCCACCCTGGTGACATCGAGGGTCCGGCCGGAGAGGGCCAGGGTTTCATTTTCCTGGACACGGCGCGGTCCAAGCGCCACATAGGCATTCTTGACCCGCCGCTCAGGCTCGCTGTCACGTCCGTTGATGTCGCGCAGTTCCTGGTAGTCTATCATCTCGTAAGCGCCGCCGTCCTTAGTCTCCAGCACCTCGAACCTGGAGAAAAGCTCGTCCTTGAACGGCTTGATGGGGCCTTCCTGCGCGAGGCTTGCTGAAGCGGTAAGCGCGACCATGCCAGCAAGAAGCGTGCCGAAAAAGAAATGAACTGTGGACATGCGGGCTTTCATTCGGAACCTTCTGTCTTCCAACTTGCCATGCTAAAGCCGAGGCAGCATTGCTGGCAGAGCCGCCGTGTGCGTACGGCATCGCGAGAAAGCCGGTTTTCTGGCAAAATCGCATGTGATTCGAAACAGCACGAGATGGGTATGGCTATCTCCTCCGCACCCCGACAGGTAGTACCGACACCGCCAATGGATGACAATAACGACCTTTTTGCCGATACGCCCGCTCTCCCCAGATCAGCGCCAGCGGAACCTGTACCCGCTGTCAAGGCAGCGCCTTCGCCGCGACGTCCGGCTACAATCGCCGCCGACGGCGACGACTACGGCGCATCGTCGATCCGCGTGCTGGAGGGTCTTGAACCGGTGCGTATGCGCCCGGGCATGTATATCGGCGGCACGGACGAAAAGGCTCTCCACCATCTGTTTGCCGAGGTCATCGACAACTCGATGGACGAAGCCGTGGCCGGCCATGCCAATTTCATCGAGGTGTATCTGGATACCGAAGGTTGCCTGACTGTGACCGACAACGGTCGTGGCATTCCTGTGGAAAACCATCCGCAAGTGCCCGGCAAGTCGACGCTCGAAGTCATCATGACCAAGCTTCACGCCGGCGGTAAGTTTGACGGAAAGGCTTACGAGACCTCGGGCGGTCTGCATGGGGTTGGCGTCTCCGTGGTCAATGCGTTGTCCGACATGCTGGAAGTCGAGGTTGCGCGCAACAAGAAGCTCTATCGCCAACGTTTTTCCCGCGGCGTTCCGCAAGGTGGGCTCGAAGAACTCGGTGACGTACACAATCGTCGCGGCACCCGCGTCCGCTTCCATCCGGATCCGCAGATCTTCGGCGATCACGCGAAGTTCGATGCCGGTCGCATTTTCCGCATGGCGCGCTCGAAGGCTTATCTGTTCGGCGGCGTCGAAATCCGCTGGAGCTGCGATCCGTCACTGGTTCAGGCCGGTGGCGACGTGCCGGACAAGGCGGTCTTCCATTTTCCCGGCGGTCTGAAAGACTATCTTTCGGCCACGCTCGGCAAGGATTTCACCGTCACTCGCGAAATCTTCGCGGGCCGCACCGAAAAGACCGGTGGTCACGGCGCCATGGAATGGGCCATCACGTGGTATGGTGGCGACCCGCAGGTTCACTCCTACTGCAACACCATCCCGACGACCGAAGGCGGCACCCATGAAGCCGGGTTGCGCATTGCGCTGACCAAAGGCCTGAAGAATTACGCCGAACTGACCCAGAACAAACGTGCCCGCGAGATTACCACTGATGACGTGATGATCTCGGCCGTGGGCATGCTGTCTGTCTTTATCCGCGAGCCGGAATTTGTCGGCCAGACCAAGGACAAGCTTGCGACCGTGGAGGCTCAGCGGCTCGTCGAGAACGTTCTGCGCGACCCCTTCGATCATTACCTGACCGGAAATCCCAACGAGGCCGCGAAACTGCTCGATTGGGTGATTGAGCGCTCCGAAGAGCGGCTTCGTCGCCGCAAGGAAAAAGAGGTCAATCGCAAGACGGCCGTGCGCAAGCTGCGCCTTCCCGGCAAGCTTGCCGATTGCTCACAGAACACGGCCGAGGGCGCCGAACTGTTCATCGTCGAGGGTGACTCGGCTGGCGGCTCGGCGAAGCAGGGCCGTAACCGGTTGAACCAGGCCATTCTTCCGCTCCGAGGTAAAATCCTCAACGTCGGCTCGGCAAGCCGCGAAAAACTCTCGGCCAACCAGCAGATCGCAGATCTCGTGCAGGCGCTTGGCTGTGGCACGCGGACGAAATACCGCGAGGAGGATCTTCGCTACGAGCGGGTCATCATCATGACCGACGCCGACGTCGACGGCGCCCATATCGCATCGCTGCTGATCACGTTCTTCTATCAGGAAATGCCCGAACTCATCCGCGGCAGCCATCTTTATCTGGCCGTGCCACCGCTTTACGTCATCCGGCAGGGTGGTAAGACCGTCTATGCCCGCAACGACGCGCATCGGGCCGAATTGATGGAAACGGTGTTCAAGGGCAAGAAAGTCGAAATCGGTCGCTTCAAAGGCCTTGGCGAGATGATGGCTGCGCAGTTGAAGGAAACGACCATGGACCCCGCCAAGCGCACGTTGCTGCGCGTCGGGATCGACGAGGTGGATTTCGAAGGCACGCGCGAGGCGGTCGACAATCTCATGGGCACGAGGCCCGAGGCGCGATTCCGGTTTATCCAGGAACGCGCCGCCTTTGCCGATAACCTCGATATCTGATTGCTGCGACCGCGAGACTTCCGGTCGCATTTTGAAGCTATCGTTCCAGAACCTTGCTGACGGCGGCGATCAACGCCGTCGCTTCATAGGGCTTGCGCACAACCGGCGCTGAAAACGTCGCCGGAATGATCGAGCGATCGCTGTATCCCGTCGCAAACACGAAGGGCACGTGACGACGCAGAAGTTCTTCCGCGATTGGAAGCGACGTACCGGATCCCAGATTGACATCGAGGATCGCGACGTCCGGGGTGAAATCCTTGAGGCGGCGAAGCGCGTCCGAGACCGAAGGCGATGTCGTTACCTTGTCGATACCATTGTCCGCCAGCATCGCCTCGACATCTGCTGCGATCAGCATCTGATCTTCCACAAGAAGGAACTCCAGATTGCCGAGTGATCGCTCGCTCGCCGTCCGTCCGCCGAGCCCATCAAGGTGGAGATCGTCCTCGGATGCCGCGTCGTCATCGGCGTGAACGTGCTTGGAGGGGATGACAAAGACCGCGTTGACGCCCTCGGGCGGGTATTCGACCGATGCCCTACCATCCAGCTCGAAAGGCATGCTGCGGCTGATAAGCACACTGCCGAACCCACTGCGACTGGGCGCCTTTGTGACCGGACCACCGGTTTCTTTCCAGGTCAGCTCGCAATCGCCATCGGCACTTCGGCCCCACTCGATGTCGAGCCGACCGTCAGATACCGAGAGCGAACCGTATTTCGCAGCATTGGTAGACATTTCGTGCAGGACGAGGGCCATGACGGAAAACGCACGGCTATCAAGCCAGAATCGCGGTCCGCTCATCGTCACGATGCGGCCGCTTCCCTTATAGGGCTGCAGTTCGGCTTCGAGAAGGTCGGCGAGATGTCCGCCATCGCCGCTGCGGACGACCTGATCGTGCGCATAGGCCAATGCCTGAATGCGTCCCTTCAGCGAGCCGACGTAATCGGACAGCGGTCTTGAGTCATCCACAGGATGCCCCACGAGCGCCTTGATCACAGACAGGATGTTCTTGACGCGGTGGTTGAGCTCCTCGTTGAGCATGCGCTGGCGCACGTCCGCCTTACCGCGCTCGTCCGCAAGCAGTTCGTTATGATGCAGTACGGTTTCGACAAGAACTGCCCTGATGGCGTCGGCAATCTCGAGATCCGTATCGGTCCAAGGTTGAGCCTTGAGGCGTACCTGTTCTTTCCAGATGGCGAAGCTCGACCTCGGCGTCAGTCGCTCCCCATGCGGTCCGCTGGTATACTGCTTGTCGGGATTGCCTGCCCAATCAAGGGTCTGCACGACTTCCTTGCGGAAGAAAAACAGATAGTCGCGAGGGCGCTGGGACAAGGAAATGGCAAGAACGCCGCTCACGTCGTCCGGCGAGATCATCGACAACGGTAGCGACCGAGACAATTCGGCCGTCGACCAAATCCGTCCGCCCGCGACGCCGCCGACCAGTTCCGCCAGTTCGGCAACGAGATGCTCCTGTGGGACGAGGCCCTGCCCCGTCCAGATCCCGTCAAGCCAAAGCCCGACCCCATCGCAGGGTAGCATGCCGCCGAAATCATCCAGCGAACTTCTCAACAGCCCGCTGATATCGTTGTGGTTGGAAGCGATCTGAAGGAATCGGTCAAGCGAACGTCTGGCAAGATTTGCCGTTTCGACCAGTTGCTTCTGTTTCAGCGCGCTCAAATGCAGGGAGAAGAACTCGCCGAACGTTTCTGCCGCAACGCGCTGGGGCATCGACAAGGTCTTTGGCGAATAGTGGTGGCAGGCCATCAGCCCCCACAACTCCCCATCAACGATGATGGACACCGACATCGAGGCAGAGACGCCCATGTTGCGAAGATACTCGCAGTGGATCGGCGAAACACTCCGCAGATGTGCGAAGGACATATCAAGCGGCAGGCCGTCTTCGCCCAACTCAGGGACGATGGCCACACGCTCGTTGTCAGCGTTGGAGATGACGCGGATGGTGTTCTTGATGTAGAGAATGCGTGCCTGTTTGGGGATATCCGCTGCAGGAAAATACTGGCCCTTGAAGCTCTCGAGGTCGCGGCGTTTGTATTCGCTGACGACCTTGCCGGACCCTTCCTCCTCGAAACGATAGACCATCACGCGGTCATATCCGAGCATGGCGAACATCAGCCTTGCAGCGTTCTCGATAAGCCTGTCGATGCTCTTCATGTTGCGAATGCGGCTGATCAACATGCGCGCAACTTCGAGCGGCTGGTCGGCGTCGTTTGAAGCCGGCTCGAACTCGATGATCACCTTGGAATCGAAACGATGCAACGAGATGTCGAAAGCTTTGCCTGACGGGAGTCGCAAGGCATGGCGTAGCGCCGGGCGTGCTGGATCATCGGAGGTCGCGAGCGCGTTGCGAAGCGAATGGGCCGCTTCGCCACCGACGACGTCCTCGAGTCTCCGGCCGTTGATGTCACCTTCAACACCGAGCATCTCTCCGACATTCGCAGAGTGGTGAAGAATCTCAGCGCCAGTTAAGTCGCAGGCAAGAAGGCAACCATGCGGTTGAATGCTCCCTGGGATGTGAATTGGCTCGCGGTCGCAATTTGTGAGGTCGACCGCCTCCGCATTGAGCATCATTAAAGTCCTTGGATCTCGTCTCTTATAAAACACGCGTACGTTACGGTTATCTATTGTTCTGCTCTACCGAAACAAGGGGCGCTGACAAAGACGGTTTAGCCATCGCAATGCCCTAGACGAAGTTATGGTTCGGTGTTTTCACATTTGTATCGTATCTGAAGGATAGGCAGACGATGAAGGGCTCGGTTAAGAGGTCCACGGTAGGCTTGCAGCGTAATGGCCGAGACACCATATCGGCGACAGCAATCGGGAGTGGCAGTATATCGTGAGCGCGCAAGATGATCGGAACATCCCTATAGAACCGCGTTGGCTGGGACCGGTCTCTCCCAATCGCATTGCTCTGATACCGGCGATATCGGCAGCTCGATGGCTTCTGGTCCTGATTGTTGCTGCGTCGATTTATTTCTTCTACGGCTTCCTTGTGCCGGTTCTGGCCGCCTTGGTCATTGGATTTGCGAGCTGGCCACTTTATCGGAAGCTCTTGGTCCGCGTTGGCGGAAACACGACAATCGCCGCGACGCTTGCCATTCTGTTCATCCTCGCCTTTCTGATTGTGCCGATCGGCGTCGCGATCAGCTACACCACGGGTGAACTGCGCCAGTGGTTCAGCTGGGCGGTCGAAGTGAACAGGTTCGGGGCGCCGCCTCCAGCCTGGATCATCGGCCTTCCCTGGGCCGGTGATTGGCTCGGGTTGCAGTGGACAAAGCATGTTGGGTCACCCGGCGCTATCGGCGAGCTTGTACAGATCGTTAGCGGAGCCAATATCGGCAATATCTACCGCGCCGTGATTGCTGCCGGAGATGGCGTCTTCCATCTTGTTCTGACCATGCTGTTCATGATGATCGCGCTGTTTTTCGTTTATCGTGACGGCGCATCGTTTTCACGCCAGATTGATCTCGTTGGTGAGCGCATCCTGCCGTCGCGGTGGGAGCGGATTTCGCGTGTCGTACCGGCGACAATTAGTTCGACGGTGACCGGGATGACGTTGATTGCGATCGGCGAAGGCATCGTGCTTGGCGTGGCCTACTGGATTGCTGGCGTCCCCTCGCCTGTGACACTTGGGGTCATCACTGGCGTAATGGCGCTTATTCCGGGCGGCGCGCCGCTTTCGTTTACGCTGGTATCTGCCTATCTCGTTGCCAACGGCTCGTTCGTCGCAGGGATCGGGCTGTTCACGTGGGGTGCGGTGGAATTGTTTATCGTCGACAAGACAGTTCGTCCACGCCTGGTTGGCGGCCCCATCAAATTGCCATTCCTTCCCACATTCTTCGGCCTTGTCGGTGGTGTGAAAACCATGGGCTTTCTCGGACTGTTTATCGGTCCGGTTCTGATGGCGCTGATTGTGTCGATATGGCGGGAATGGATTCGCGAGGTCCGGATGGCAGAGACGACCGAAGTGCAATCGGCCGACCTTGCGGTGTCGCCGAGCGAAGCGGCGGAGCGGGCCTATAAGCGAAAGGCGCAAACGCCTTAAGCGTTCAGCCCCGCTGCGGTGACGCCTCGCTGGCGCCATCATTGAGCAATCTAACCCCCAACAACCGCCATTGGGGAAAACAGCATGAATTCCGCGCTCATCGTCATGACTATTTTGGGCTGCAACGATTCGGCCACGGACTGCCGCTACATCTCGACGGTCGACCAGAGATGGCCGACGGTCGCAATGTGCGACGCCGTTTCCGAAGACAGGCTACCGTCCTATGCCAATCAGCCTTATCCGGTAATCATCGCCGTCTGCCAGAATCCGGACGATGCGATCGAGACAGCAACACAGTCGCAAACCCCTCCCGTGCGGGATCAAGCGTCCGAGCCGATAGCGGCGGCTCCGGAGCCAAACAGCGACGTAAGCGAGAAGCAGAAGGAAGGTCTGGCCAGCCGTGCGATCCAGCGGGTTCGCAACGTTTTGCCAACGACCGAAGGCGTCAAGACGCTCGTGACGACGCCCGTAAGGCTTGTCGAAGGCGGTTATTCGTGGGTTGCCAAGCGTTTCGACCGCTAAGCTCAGGCAGCAAGCGCTAACTCGCTCGCATAGGCCCGTGCGGCGAACCGCATCTCCAGACGATGCCGTCTCTCGATCATCTGGATCATATCCGAGACTGCCGGATGCTGCCCTGCAGCCCCTGAAAACCTCTCGATCAGACGACCGCAGACATCAGCGGTGGAACGACCCGCCGACGCGTCGCGCCAGAGCAGGACTGCCTCGACGAAGACGGCGGCAATCTCCCTTGTCAGACCACAGGCTTCAAAAAGGGCGCGAACGGCATGAAGGCGGCCTGTCGCCAGGATAGGCCTCACGCGACGCTCTCCGAGCCCGGAAAGGGTCGATACCGCCTCTGCAACGAGATCCGCCTTGCCAAGGCAGAGGGCGTGGATCAGGAAAGACGGTGTGAGGCGTCCCGATGCCCGGAGATGCTCGACGAGTGCCGGCACTTCCTGCTGAGACGTCGTTCCTGCAATTGCGACGGTTGCCGCTTCGTCGGCCTCGCGGCCCACATATTCGATACGGCCGCGAGCAAGCGTCGAGCGGACCAGACCGCAGTTGAGAAGCGTGTCCGCGATGTGGCTAACGAGCATGTGGCGCGCTTCTGAAGGAAGGTCTTCGCGCTCGAGCAGAAGGTTGCGAATGTCGTGGCGCTGTCCATGCCGCTCGGCGATCCGGCGCAGGGATATGCCTGTGATCAACGCAGTGCCACTTTCGAGCAGAATCAGAATTTCCGGCTCGTCGCCGATTTCTGCAAGTGCTGCACAGGCGCCGCGGGAAAGATTTGGCCGCGAGGCGATCAGACGCCGGGTCATTCCATCGCCTCGGCCGATCAGGTCGACAAGATCCGAGTCGCTTATGACGGGCGAGCGGGCAATCACCGTACAGGCGATCTCGACCTGATCTTCCGCAAGCGCGAGGATGATCGCACGAGGAGCCTGGGGCGAATCGGCGATCGATTCTGCCAATGCGAGACGTACGCGCGGCGAAGGGTCATCGAGAAGGTAAGTGATCGCCATTCCGGCAGCCTTGCGCTCTTCCGCCCCCATCGCCGCGTGGAGATATGCCCGACCAAGGGCATCCGCTGCGCGGGAACGGTCCCCAGTTCTTGCCGTCTCAGCCCAACGAAGAAATGCCTGTACGATCACGACCTGCCCCGGAAACACAACGCTGCTGCTCCGTCTGGAACAGCCTGGTGCCACGGTAGAGACAAAAAGTTTAAGATTGGTTCACCATGTTCCACACCCGGCGCGGCGCACCTCACGCGTAGCCTGAACCAGGCCGAGAGTATGAAATCTCACGTCGGACGGATCAGTTCGAACACGCCCTCGCCGGCATCGGAATAGTCACGGTAACCCATGCGGCCGACCGGTCGGGCAAGCTGCATGTCGATTCGGCCATCCCGGATGATGTCTTCGGAGATATGGATTCCGACCACCTCGCCAAACACCATGTAAGCGTCGGTGAGCTCGCCCTTGAGATCCTTCGGCTGGATCACTTCGGTAAGACGGCATTCCAGCGCGGTATAGGCCTCCGCAACGTAGGGCGCGTCGACGACCTCTCCCATTCTGGCGGTGAGGCCAGCCAGGTCGAACTCATTCACCCCGTAATCTACCGGAGCAGAGGAAGCGTTGACCTGTTCGGAAACATGGCGGCTGGCCATGCTTGCCGTGAAAAAACCCGTGTCCGACGCATTCTTCAGACTGTGCTTGCGTCCCGACGAGGAGAACATCACGATCTTGGGGCTATCGGACACGATGTTGAAGAAAGAATAGGGCGACAGGTTCAGCGAACCGTCGCGGCCTTTGGTACCGATCCAGCCGATCGGCCGCGGCGCCACGATGGCCTTGAAGGGATCATGGCGCATGCCGTGGGCGTTTGTGTCGGTGCGATAAAACATGCGTTCAACCTGCATAGGTGACAATGTCGGCAAGAGCCGGCCGCGGCCGGTCCGGCGTCGCGAAATCGCTCGAGCCGATATGAATGAAACCCGCGACCTTTTCGCCCGGGCTTATGCCAAGAGCGGCGAGGGCTCGCTCGTCGTAGCACACCCACTCGGTGCGCCAGTTGGCAACATAGCCATGTGCATTTGCAGCCATCAGCATGTTGAGGCAGACAGCGCCAGCCGACAGGACCTGCTCCCATTCAGGGATTTTGACGTGGGGCTGCGCGGTGCTGACAACGGCAACGACAAGCGGTGCACGTGTGAAACGCGTCAGTTCAGCCTGTTTGGCCGGTTCATTCATCTCCGGGTTACCGGCGAGCGCGAGTTCAAGGAACGTTTCGCCGAGCTTTGTGCAAACGTCACCCCGATAGACGACAAGGCGCCACGGCGCGATTTTGCCATGATCGGGAACGCGGACCGACATGCTCAAGATCGATTCGAGCTCTTCTTGCGATGGGCCCGGGCCTGTGATCTGGGCAACGGGCGTCGAGTGGCGCTCTTGCAGGTAATCGCTGAGCTTCAGGTTGTTTTCCATGTCGAAAGCTTCCGATCGATACGTGATATAGAGGTAGGCCTTGAAAATGCCCGGACGTTCGTCTTCAAGTGGCTTCTCGCAAAACAAGAGTCAACGGGTCATATCCTGATGCCAGGCCTATCGTTCGTTACCCGTATCGCTGCTGCAGGCCTGCTGCTGTTGACCGCTGCTGACCTGGGTTTCGCGCAAAGCGATGCGTTCGGAAGCTTCCGCCAGCTCGACAGCACGGGGAAGATGCCCAAGCTGAACGCCTTCTCGGCCACACCGGGCGAAAGCGCCGGCTCGATCGCGAAGGATGTGCGGTTTGATGCCAGGCTGACGGCTGACAGCGACGTGATGCAGGAAGGTCTTGCCTGGCGCGTGTTCAGCCCGATTGCCGGTGTGGACGGCAAGCTTCCGCTTGTTGCAAGCTCCGACGGCGGATCCGCCGCTTTCCAGCTGGCGCCGGGTGATTATTTCGTGAATGTCGCGTTCGGCCGCGCCGGCGTCACGAAAAAAGTAACTGTACCTTCTGAAGGCGACTTCCAGAAACAGACCCTCGTCCTTGATGCCGGCGGGTTCATCCTGAACGCGGTTGCCGGAGCGGACCAGACTATCCCACCGGCACAGCTGAGCTTCTCCGTCTATGCGGCCGAAGTCCGCGAAAACGGCGATCGGGCCCTCGTGATGTCGGAGGTGAAGCCCAACACCATCGTGCGGCTTGCGACAGGGACCTATCACGTGGTTTCTGAGTACGGTGACATCAACGCCGTCGTGCGTGCTGACATCCAGGTGGAAGCGGGCAAGCTGACGCAGGCAGTCTTGCAGCACAAGGCCGCGGAGGTGTCGCTGAAGCTCGTGTCTCAGCCGGGTGGCGAAGCCATCGCCGACACGGCCTGGTCGGTGCTGACGGCTGCGGGCGACGTGGTCAACGAAAGCGTCAGCGCCCTGCCCTCCATGGTGCTGGCCGAGGGCGACTATCTCGCCGTTGCCCGCAACAAGGACAAGATCTATCAGCGCGAATTCAAGGTGACGGCTGGTAACAACGTGGATGTCGAGGTGTTGATGCGCAACGCCAACCCGTCAGATGCCACGACCGCTGCCGTCGTGCCCGACTGACATCGGCTTCCTGGGTCAACTGGCCTTCTTGAGAAACCGCTGACGTCTGACGGGTCGCATGGAGAAGACGGCACTGTGGAGCAGACCGAGCAACTCCTTGCGGTCGGTGGTCCCAGCCATATCGTCCCAGCTCATCACCCTGCCCACCCGTGCCGTGATCGACGTTCCAGACAGGCGTTTAAACTCGCGGATGAGAAGCGACAGCCTGAATTTCATCGAGATCCGGCTGGCCAGGTGAAAGAGCCGACCATTCTGCCCCTCGAAATAGACCGGAACCACGTTGGCCCTGGTAGCCTGAATGAGTTTTGCGGCGAAGATCTTCCACGGCAGGTCGTCGGCAATGCCGAAGCCCTTCTTCGCGGTTGCGACACCGCCGGCTGGAAAGATAATGATGGTCGTGCCGTCTTTCAGCAGCCGTATCGCTTCGTTCCGCGTGTGCATGTTCAGCACCAGCGCCTCCTTCGTCTCCTCGAAGGATACGGGCAGCGAATAGTGTTCCATCTCAGGAACCTTCAGGAGATCGTTGTGGATCAGCACGCGGAAAGGTCGGCCGAGCTGTTCGGCAAGTGCCAGCACGGCAATTCCGTCTCCGATGCCGAACGGATGGTTTGCAACGATGACCAGTGGAGACTGCAGCTGTTCTTCGGGAGGCCATGCGCCTTCGATCTCGAGACCCACGTCGATGATATCGAGCATCTTGCCGAAGACGCGGTCGCTCTTGCCGACGATGTCGGTGCGCCAGATATCATACAGCCGGGCGAAACGATCGCGTCCCGAGAGCCCTTCGATAGACCGGATGAACCAGCGCTTGAAGCGCGGATCCCTGTCATTGGCGTAGGACAGTTCTCTGAACCGCAAATCAGTCTCCCAACGGAAAGGCGCATCCGATGGGAAGGCAATATTACAAAACGATTGCAGTTTTTTGACAGCACCCGCGGACATGGCCCGCGGGCGCTGGTCTTGATCAGGCCGGGCGCTTTCTCAGTGCTGCGCGGCGGCGAAGGTCCGGCGGCGTCGCTTCTTCCGCAAGCGACCGAATCGCCTCTTCAAGCGTCATCGACGTTTGCGCCTGCGAGCCGAGACGACGGATGTTGACCGAGTTCTCCTCGGCTTCCTTCTTGCCGCAGACGATAATGACCGGAACCTTGGTCACCGAATGCTCGCGGACCTTGTAGTTGATCTTCTCGTTGCGGAAGTCGGTCTCGACCTGCAGGCCGGCATCGCGCAACTGTTCGGCAACTTCCCGACCGTAGTCGTCTGCGTCCGAAGTGATGGTCGCGACAACGACCTGGGTCGGTGCAAACCACAGCGGCATGTGGCCTGCGAAGTTCTCGATCAGAATGCCGAGGAACCGTTCCATCGAGCCGCAGATGGCACGGTGGATCATCACCGGCTGCTGCTTTTCCGAGTTGGCATCGATGTAGAAGGCTCCGAAGCGCTCCGGCAGGTTAAAGTCGACCTGGGTCGTTCCGCACTGCCATTCGCGGCCGATGGCATCCTTCAGCGTATATTCGAACTTCGGGCCATAGAAAGCGCCCTCGCCCGGAAGAATGCCGGTCTTGATACGACCGCCGGACTGTTCTTCAATGGTTTTCAGAACGTCCGTCATGACGCTTTCGGCGCGATCCCAGAGATCATCGGTGCCGACGCGCTTTTCAGGACGCGTCGAGAGCTTCACGACCACTTCCTCGAAGCCGAAATCCTCGTAGACGGAGAGGATGAGGTCGTTGATGCGCAGGCACTCGGCTGCCATCTGCTCGTCCGTGCAGAACACGTGTGCGTCGTCCTGCGTAAAGCCGCGCACGCGCATCAGACCATGAAGCGCGCCAGACGCTTCGTAGCGGTGAACGAGACCGAATTCGGCAAGCCTGATAGGCAGTTCACGATAGGACTTCAGACCGTGCTTGAAGATCTGGACGTGGCCGGGGCAGTTCATTGGCTTCAATGCGAAGACGCGATTGTCCGCTCCCTCGTCCTTCGGATGCGTGAACGCGTAAGCGGATTTCACCGCGAACATGTTTTCCTGGTACCAGCCCCAGTGACCTGACGTTTCCCAGAGAGACGCGTCGAGAACCTGCGGTGCGTTGACCTCTTCGTAGGTGCCGGCCAGGCGGCGGCGCATGTAGGACGTCAGGGTCTGGAACATGCGCCAGCCCTTGCCGTGCCAGAAGACGACGCCGGGGCCCTCTTCCTGGAAATGGAAAAGGTCCATTTCACGCCCGAGCTTGCGGTGGTCGCGCTTTTCGGCTTCGGCCAGGATATGCAGGTAGTTGTCGAGCTGCTCCTGCTCCGCAAAGGCCGTGCCGTAGATGCGCGTCAGCATGACGTTGTTGCTGTCGCCGCGCCAATAGGCGCCAGCCACCTTCATCAGCTTGAAAGCCGTGCCGATCTGGCCAGTGGACGCCATATGCGGTCCGCGGCACAGGTCGAACCAGTCGCCCTGATAATAGATTTTCAGATCCTGGTCTTCGGGAATGGCGTCGACCAGCTCGACCTTGTAGGCCTCGCCCTTGGCTGCAAAAACCTCGCGCGCCTTGTTGCGCGGCCAGACTTCCTTGGTGAAGGGCTTGTTGCGCTGGATGATTTCCTTCATCCGCTTTTCGATCTTCGGCAGGTCGTCCGGGGTGAAGGGCTCGGCCTTGGCAAAATCGTAATAGAAGCCGTTCTCGATGACGGGACCGATGGTCACCTGCGTGCCGGGCCAGAGCTCCTGCACCGCTTCTGCCATCACGTGCGCGGCATCGTGGCGGATCAGTTCGAGTGCCTTGGGGTCCGTACGGGTAACGATCTCGATCTGACCGTCGACGACGGGGTCGGAGAGATCGCGCACGGTCCCGTCGATCGCGATCGCGACAGACTTTTTGGCAAGCGACTTGGAAATGGACTCGGCAACTTCACGGCCGGTCGTGCCGGCATCATACGTGCGGACGGAGCCATCGGGAAATGTAAGGGAAACCTGGGACATGTTCTATCTCCTGTCCAGTCCCGCCAACGAATGCGGGTGGTGGTAAAATGGCCAGATCGACCGGCCGGCAACGGGCGCGGTGATAGTGTGTTTCGGGCCGTTAGTAAAGGTTTGGAACCCGCGAACGGATGGTCGGAAAGCCTTTAGCTTCCGAGCTCTGGCGAGCTGCAAGGACTGACGCCTTTTGAGATAGCTGGGCTGGTGTCACGCTTATCCATGACGCCAGTAGCGCCAGGGCATCCACCAGACCTGGCGTTGCCTCTGCAGGTCCGGAACCGGGTCCAGTCCGCCGGAGCCACCAGGACCGCAGCGCGCGACTCGGTACAGTGTCATCCAGAGACCGGGCCAGAGCCCGTGTCGGGCGATCGCCTCGTAGCCATACTCGGAACAGGTCGGAATATGGCGGCAGCCGTTTCCGACAAAGCCGGAAAGAGTGAGCTGATAGAACCGGATCAGTCCCATACCGGCGAGGCGTCCGGGCGTCTTTTTGAACGGGCCCTGCCAGTTGCGCGATCGATAGGGCCCGCCGCGTTTCGTGTCGTGGTCACAATCCGGCGAGCCGCACATCAGGCGGTCGCTTTGTCGGCCCGGTCGCGGACGTCGATCTGATCGAGCGCGTCAACGACCGCATCGAACGTCAGCATGGTAGACGGATGCCGGGCCTTGTAATCCTTCACAGGCTTCAGGTAGCGCATGTCTTCGAAGCGGCCGACCGGGCCTTCGCCGCCCTCTTTCAGCATCGACAGCATGTCGACCCTCGCCTGGCGCAGTTCGTCGACCGGCGCGCCGACGATATGCCGTGCCATGATCGACGACGACGCCTGACCAAGGGCGCAGGCCCTCACCTCGTGAGAGAAGTCGCTCACCACGCCGTCACTGACTTTCAGGTAAACACGAACTTTTGAACCACAGAGCTTGGAGTGCTTTTCGGACGTCGCATCCGCATCGTCCATTGCACCCGCGCGGCCAATGTTCCCCGCAAACTCAAGAATTTTCTGGTTATAGATCTCGTCCATGTCGCTCGCTCACGTCATCGTCCTCGACATCCGCTCGACCGATCGAACGCACCGTCTACCGGGATGACCTACCACAATCTGGATTAGGCCCCTATATGTTGTCCGCGACGGGAATTATCAAGGAAACACGTTTTCGAGAAACGCGCGAAAACGGCGATGGTATGCCTTGAAAATTCGGAACGCGCAGACGAAAAGTCAGGAAACTGGTATTCCGGCGTGATCCATGGCGATCAGCTTTTTTACCATAGTGAGATCGGATGTGGCCCTGGCCCGCATCGAGGGACACAAGATGGATGCTATTTTGAAGAATTTTCCGGCCTCCAGCCAGAAACAGCCTCGTCCGACCCAGCAGGAAGCTGAGGACGCCGTGCGCGTCTTGCTCCAGTGGTCCGGCGACGATCCGGAGCGCGAAGGTTTGCTCGATACGCCGAAGCGCGTTGCAAAAGCCTATCGCGAGCTCTTTTCGGGCTATGATCTGTCGGCCGAAGAGGTTCTCGGCCGGACCTTCGAGGAGGTCTCGGGTTATGACGATATGGTTCTCGTTCGCGATATACCATTCTTCTCCCATTGCGAGCACCACATGCTGCCCATCAAAGGCAAGGCGACCGTTGCCTATCTTCCGCAGGGCCGGGTTCTGGGGCTGTCCAAGATCGCGCGTGTGATCGAGATCTACGGTCGTCGCCTCCAGACACAGGAAAATTTGACGGCACAGATCGCCAGCGCGATCGACACGACATTGAAGCCGCGCGGTGTGGCCGTCCTGATCGAGGCGGAACACATGTGCATGGAAATGCGCGGTGTGGAGAAGCAGGGATCTCAGACGCTGACGACCCGGTTTACCGGTGCGTTCAAGACCGACGCGGCCGAGCAGGCGCGTTTCTTTACCATGGCCCGCAACCGCTGAGCGCCGAAATGACAATGACTTTTCAAGCGCCGTCGTCGGATAAGGCCGAGCTCGAGGGTGACGGCGCCTTTACGCCCCGTTTCGATTCCGACGGTCTTGTGACCGCTGTCGTGACCGACATTCGCGATGGCGAATTGCTCATGGTGGCGCATATGAACGCCGAGGCGCTCGCGCTGACGATCGAGACGGGCGTCGCTCACTACTACAGCCGGTCGAGAGCGAAACTCTGGAAGAAGGGCGAGACCTCCGGCAATCTGCAGACTGTGCATGAGGTCAGGACCGATTGCGATCAGGACGCCGTCTGGCTCAAGGTCTCGATGTCCGGCCATGACGCCGCTTGCCACACCGGGCGACGCTCCTGTTTCTATCGTGCGGTAAAGAAAAGTGACGGTGGCGCTGTCCTTGAAATACAGGATCAACAGCGTCACTTTGATCCAGAACATGTGTATTCTGGTCATGATGAGACGGGGAAGCGGTAGGCGTCTGCACCGCTTTCATACCATCCCCACCTGAATAACGAATTGGCAACCAAACGATGCGTTAATTGGTGTACGTGGCTGTGTGCAGCTGAGAGGTGATGGCGATGATGAATTGGAGTTGGAGTCGCAACGAGCGGCAGGCCGCGCCAGCAGACGCTGTCACAAATCGGCTCCAGACGTCCCCTCCTCCCATTGTCATTGAGCAGCCACGCAAGGCAAAGCTGTCTCTAGCACTTGGTGGCGGCGCGGCCCGCGGATGGGCGCATATCGGCGTGTTGCGCGCGCTTGACGAAGCCGGTATCGAAGTCGGGATGATTGCCGGCACATCGATCGGCGCGCTGGTCGGAGGCTGTTATCTCGCCGGCAAGCTCGACGAACTCGAAAGCTTTGCCCGATCGCTGACCATGCGGCGGATCGCGGCGCTTCTCGACCTCACCATCGGTGGCGGCGGCCTGATCGGTGGCATGCGGTTGACGAAGCGAATGCAGGAACACCTGCAGGGCATCTCCATCGAGGATCTCGACCGCCCCTTCGTCGCAGTCGCGACGGAACTTCATACCGGGCACGAAGTGTGGATTTCGGCCGGCTCTCTGATCCGAGCCCTTCGGGCGTCCTACGCGCTGCCGGGGATTTTCGAACCTGTGAAATGCAGTGGCCGCACGCTGGTCGATGGCGCGCTGGTCAATCCGGTCCCGACCTCCGTCTGTCGCGCCTACGAGCAGCCGCTGGTCGTGGCCGTGAACCTCAACTACGATGTCTTCGGCCGGTCCGCGGTTGTCAAACACACTGCAGCCGATGCGCCGGACGATCACGAGCGTTCGCGCCATCAGGACGACCCCCGCGTCGGTGTCACCGGCACCATGGTGCAGGCGTTCAACATCATCCAGGAGCGCATATCGCGCGCCAGACTGGCCGGCGATCCGCCTGATCTGGCGCTGCATCCACGCCTCAACGATATCGGTCTGTCCGAATTCCACCGCGCCGGCGAGGCGATCGACCGGGGCTATGAGGCCACCATGTCGCAGATCGTGGCGCTTCAGCGCATGCAGGAAGTTTTCGCCCGCTGAGATGCGGGCGAAAATGCCGCTCTCCCAGCCGCCTTACCCGGCGATATAGGCCTTCATCTGTTCGGCTTCGATCTCCACTTCACGCAGCCGCGATTTCACGACGTCGCCGATCGAAATGATGCCGGAGAGCTTGCCGTCGGCTTCTACCGGGACATGGCGGAACCGTCCCGCCGTCATCATACCCATCACCTCGTCTGCCGTCTGATCCTCCCGACAGCGCTGCACGGAAGTTGTCATGACGGCCTTGACAGGCTGCTCCAGCGCATCGACGCCTTTAGTGGCGATGCAGTGGACGAGGTCTCTCTCGGTGAAAATGCCGGCAATACGCCCCTCCATCCCGGCAATGATCACGGCACCGATGTTTCGGTCGTTCAAGATGCCCGCGATCTGGCGCAACGTCTCGTCCGGGCTGACGGTCACGACGTTACGGCCCTTCGAATCCAGCATGCTCTTTACGGTCGTCGACATGGCTCGCTCCTCCAAAACCATTCGAACCGAAACGTCTCCCCTCAAAGACATTTGCGGCACAGTCCCTCGGCGCGAAGTTTAAGACGACAGCAACTGGAGATCAAGCGGGCGCCAATGGTTGGTCATCGGCGGCAATTCTGTCGAACAGGCCGAAAAACAAAAAGCCGAAGAGAAAGCCACCGATATGAGCATCCCAGGCGATCTCTCCGACATCGGATCCGATCAGCGGCAGGCCGATGGCGACAAGCACGTTTCCGAAGAACCACATCGCCGTGAAAACTACCACTGTCCGGTTCCGGAAAGAGCCGAGTATGGACTGACGTGGATGGAGATGGCCGAAACTGCGGTCGTATCCGCGGCCGTCCGGGAACGCGAACCGGCACGCGGCGCCCATCAAGCCTGAGACGACGCCTGAAGCGCCGACGAGTAGCGTCTGGTCGCCCCAATGCAGGCCGGCATGGAAGAAAGCTGCCGCCGCTGCCGAGAAAATCCAGAACAGCATATAGCGGAGAGTTCCGATGCGGCGCACGACCGGCGCTCCAAAGGCGACCAGCCAGAGTGCGTTAAAGCCAATATGCTCGATACCGCCATGCAGGAAGGAATAGGTGACAGGCGTCCACAGCCATTCGAAATTCTGCTCCGCAAACGGAACGACGTAGCGTACGGGCGTGAAGGCGAACCACATCAGCACCGAGATCTGCGCCTCCTCGTCGAGCAAGTAAGCATCGACTAGATAGACGACGGCCAGGAACAGGACCGAGATCACCAGACTTCGGGGAAGATTGAAAACTGGCTGCGACGACTGGTCGTCGATGGCGTCCGCATCCCTGTCCGTATCGTTCGCGGCACCCGGCAGGTCTTGCCTGTCGCTCATCACAATTCCTTCCCTGTTGAAGCGTCAGGCTTACAGGACGACCCGCCTGAAGAAAAGCTGCAGATAGCACCGGATACAAGCACTTAGTCGCCGGGTTCGACATTCTTTCGTCTAGGCTCACCGCTCTGGCATGGTTTTCGCAGCGTTAAGGCTGACCCTCGTGTTGTGCCTTAGAAAGCGGTTCAGCACGGGATGAAGCGTCTCGAAATGGATCACGGGAAAGCGAATGCGAAATCCGGCTACGACGGAAATCTTCGAATACTGGACAGGTCTGTGCGACGGGCGGTTGCCTCCCATGCGCAACGAGATCGATCCGGTCGCCCTGCGCAGATTTCTGCCTCATCTCTTCATCGTCGCAAACGAGGCAGACGACCAATTGACGTTTCGGCTTGCGGGAACGCGGTTATGCGAGTTGTTCGGTGGCGAGTTTCGCGGGATGCCGTTCCGCACGATCTGGGATCTCGAAGAAAACGATCGCGCCCAGGAGGTCGTCATGCAGATCCTCGTCCATGAGAAACCCGCGATTGCCGACGTAGTCCTGAACGTAGCCGGCACGTCAATCGAATGCGAAATGCTGATGATGCCGCTTCGCTCTTCCGAAACCGGAAGCGACCGGGTACTCGGAGCACTTCTGCCTGCCGACGGCCCGTTCCCGGTGGCGGCCAGACCGGCAAGTGGGCTGCATCTTCAAGATTGGGGCTTTGTCGAAAGCGATGAAACCGGCGGGTTGTCCGTCTGCGGGCATGACCAGCCGCAGTTGGTCCAGTCAGGACTTCTGCGCCGCTTCCTGCCGGCGAGCTTCTTCCCACAATGACGGCTTCGGGAACCATATATTAACGCCCTGTCGCTAATGTAGGCTAGGACTCTAGCTGAAAAAGCGCTCATCCATGTTTTCCGGCACCTCGTCTCAGGCATCCGTTTCGCGAGCAACTGCAGCGCAGCGCTCATTCCAACGCGTCTCCGTGAACATCGGCGGCCGCTTGATGCTGGCCGACCATGAGGAATATGCTTGCACCGCGATCGAGATGTCCCCCGGGGACGTCAGCTTCCAGTGTGCCGGTCGTCCACGGACCAACGAGCGGGTCATCGCCTATCTCGATCACGTCGGCCGCCTTGAAGGGACAGTTCTCAGTGTTGCCGGCGGCGGCTTCCTGATGATGATCAACGCGACCGACCGCAAGCGCGAAAAACTTGCCGCACAGTTGACCTGGATCGCCAACAAGCATGAACTCGGGCTGCCGGAGGACCGTCGCCACGATCGTCTCACCCCGCGCAACACCCGTTCGGAGATTACTCTCGACGACGGGCGCCGCTATCCGTGCCGGCTGCTTGACCTATCGCTTTCCGGTGCGGCGGTCGACATCGAGACCCGTCCGTCAATCGGGACCCCGCTTCGCCTCGGAAACATGCGCGGACGCGTGGTGCGTCACTTCATGGAAGGCGTCGCGATCGAGTTTCACTCGGTCCAGTCCCGCGAAGCGCTGACCGAGTTCCTCTAAGCCTCATCATATCCATTTTCTAACCCGCCTGCCCGCAGCTGAGTTGTGCTGTGTCTGCTCCGGCGTGAATTCTTACGATCACCGCCATCGTCAGCGGCGCTGGACTCGCTGGTCCGACACACAAAATCCCGAAAAAACACGTCGACAGAATTATTTTGTGTCTTTTCGGGATTTTTTTCGCGCAGTTTTAGGCGGCGAAACGGGCTGTTTTGCTCGCGATTTTTTCCCGGAACGCGGCGAAGCAAAGCAAAAGGCACAGGCAGATCTAAGACTCCGCTCACCTTTCGATGATGTCACGTTTCATCAAAGCGATGCAGTATCAGGGAGATAGGAGCGGATAGGTCAAATTTACCTCGCATTTTATGCAAATTCGCCGAAAAAGCAGTGCGTATTTTATGAAAAAGCACGTCGAATTCGACGCGTATTTTCGCCAAAGTTGATTAGAATAAGCATCTGATTTTACTGCGGTATTTCGCGGTCAATCAAAGGGTCTGAGGCATTGTTTCCCCACAACGGGGAGACAAGAAAAATGAACTGCCGTAAAGCTCTCGCATTCGCAATCGCCGCCGCTGCAATGATCGGCTCCATGACCGTCCAGTCCTTTGCGATGCCATCCGGCGCCATGCGCGTTATCGGCAAGGCAAACCCGCCGATCGGTCATTACGAATTCTGCAAGACCTACACGAGCGAATGCGTGGCATCCTACAAGGACGCCGGCCCCGTGGCACTCACCGAAGACACCTGGCGCACGATCCTCGACGTCAACTACACGGTCAACACCTCGATCACACCGATGACCGACCAGGAGATCTACGGCGTCGAAGAGCGCTGGGCATACCCGCGGACCGTCGGCGACTGCGAGGACTTCGTGCTCCTGAAGCGGAAGATGCTGACGCAGCAGGGCATTTCGCCATCCAACCTGCTGATCACGGTCGTGCTGCAGCCGAATGGCGAAGGTCATGCAGTTCTGACCGTCCGCACTGATCGCGGCGACTTTGTCCTCGACAACATGCGCAACAAGGTCATGATCTGGACCGATACGGAATACACATACCTGAAGCGCCAGGCGACCGATGATCCGGCGCGTTGGGTCAAACTCCAGGACGGCCGCGCCACCGCAGTCGGCAGTGTCAGCCAGTAAGTCAAGATTACCCCGACGAACGATCGACCATGTCATCATTCAGAACGCCGGCAAGGCCTCCGAGGAGGTATCCTGCCGGCGTTTCCGTTTATGGCGCTCACCGCTGTCGCGCGACTATGACTAACGATCCATTAACCACAGATCCGCAACAATGGCGGTATCGCTGCCGGCGCGGTCGCACCCCTCGTTCGGTCCGCCGGCCACTCCAGTGACGAGAGCCCGGCCGCATGCAACCCGACAGCCTTAGTGAAACGGACAGCCCGCTTCTATCCAGGCGAACCCTGTACAAGATCACCGGCATCGTGGTTGCGCTTGGCATAGTGACCAGCGCCATCAGCGTTGGCGGCCGATGGCTCGGCGAGCGGATGATGCTGGGTGGCCATTCCGAGAGCACCGAGACATTCGACTTGGTGATCGGTCAGGATACGATCCAGCTTTCAGCCAACACGCTCCGTTTCAAAGAGCAGAGACGGAGCGGTGCAACTGAACGGGCGGATCTTTATCTGACCTGGCCGGAAATGATGGGCTACAGCGCCACAAATCGGGCGCGATTCGACACCGTCTCCCAGCCGGCATCTCTGATCTTCGTACAAATGTCGCAGAGCACCATGTCGCGCGACATGTCGGGGCGGCTTCAGCCGATCTACGAGGGACTTTTCGAAGGCCCGGCAGAACCGGCTGAGCATGGGCTGACACTGCATCGCCTCCGGGCGGACAGCGGTTACGGGAACGAAGTGATTCTGACGGGCGCACAGCCTGGTGCCGCCTCCCCCTACGCCGTGCGTTGCCTTTTTCCATCGGCGGGAGAGCGCCCTACCAGCGGCGACTGCCAGCGCGATATTCGAGTCGGGCAGGATCTGACCGTGCTTTATCGATTCTCGAGCGTGCTTTTGCGCGACTGGCAGAAGATTGACGCCGGAGTTCGGACATATGTCCAAACCCGCCTTGTGACCGGGCACCCGGTAACGCAGGTCAATCGGTAAAATGGTCCTCTGCGAAGCAACCAAACGTTCATCATAAACCTCTTGGTAACGCTGTTCCCCTAGATTGCCTGACAACGGGCCCATCGGGGGCGCTGAGCCCGGACGTAATACAACCACCATGCAAGCGATGAGTGCGGCAGTGTCGAAGAGCATGTTTTCCACAATCCTCCCCAAGGGACGCGTGGCAGTGCCGGGAAAATTTCTCGGTTGTCTTTTTACGGTGATCTTGGCCTTTTCGAGCCTCGCCAGTCCGGCGCATGCCGATCCGAAATATGCAGGGATCGTCGTCGACGCCAAGTCTGGAAAGGTTCTTTACGGCGAGGATCCGGATGGTCTTCGCTATCCAGCTTCGCTCACGAAGATGATGACGCTTTACCTGACCTTCGAAGCGCTCGAGGCTGGTCGTATCACGCTTGACACCAGGGTTCCGGTTTCTGCGCATGCTGCGTCCGAGCCGCCTTCGAAACTGGGTGTGCGCCCCGGCGGCGCCATCAATGTCGATCAGGCGATCCGTGCACTCGTTACGCGGTCGGCCAATGATATGGCGACAGCTCTCGGCGAGTTCGTCGGTGGATCCGAAGACCGCTTTGCGCAGATGATGACGAACAAGGCACGTGCCCTCGGCATGACGCGTACGACGTATCGGAACGCACACGGCCTGCCCAACACGGCGCAGATGACGACGGCACGTGATCAGGCGCGTCTCGGCATCGCTCTTCGCCAGCATTTTCCGCAGTATTACGGTTACTTCTCCATCCGCACTTTCAATTTCGGCAAGCAGACGATCGGCAACCACAATCGCCTGGTCGGAACTGTCCGCGGCGTCGACGGTATCAAGACCGGTTATACCCGCGCAGCCGGCAGCAATCTGGCAACGTCGGCACAGCTCGACGGTCGCTCGATCGTTGCAGTCGTGCTCGGTGGCCGCTCCAGCGCTGCTCGTGATGCAACGATGCGCAAGCTTGTAGCGGAATATCTTCCGAAAGCCTCCCGCGGCGGTCAGAGCAACCTGATCTCGCAGGCTCCGTCCGCTCCGGTTCCGACACCATCGCTTCCCGTTGCAAGCCAGCCGCGTGTCGCTGCTGCAGTATCCGATGCCCGTCAGGTTTCGGCTCTCGACCTTCCTAACAGTGGCCCCATGCCCGGCGCTCGCTATGACGAGACGGCAGCACCTGCTGCGACTGCCTATCTCGGCGAACCGTCGCAGAAGCGGACGGCTTCGGCAGCGATGAACTCCGCCATGCTCGGCTCGGGTGCTGTCCCGACCCCTGCCCCGGAATATGTTCCGAAGCGCAGTGGCGCCGGCGAGCGGACCGAAATGGCGGCAATCGATTCCGTCACCACGGCATCCACCCGCGATACGCCCAAAGTGTCTCTCAAGGGTGATGTGTCCGGTTGGGTCATCCAGATTGGCGTCTCGCCCAATCCTTCGATGGCAAACGAACTCCTGCAGGATGCGCAGGATAAAGGCGGCAAGGTATTGCGTTCCGCCAAACCCTTCACAGTCGCCTTCAGCACCAATGGCGGCCAGGTCTATCGGGCACGTTTCGGAGGCTTCGGCGACCAGAAGTCCGCGATCGATGCCTGCAATATCCTGAAGAAGAAAGGCGTGAACTGCTGGGCGTCGATACAGTAATCGGCCCATCAGACGACCACTGAAAAAAGCTGCGCCAGCCACCGTGTTTTGTATCCGCCGGCGCAGTGAAATCTCGATAGTAATGCGTAAAACGGGGTTTCCTATGGGAATGAATGAAAACAGTATCGGCTTCGTCGCCAACGCGACGAAGTCCAAGGCCCGCGGCATTGCGCTCAATCCGCTGCACGAAGCGGCCATGCGGCTTGCGGGAATGGGAATGGCGGGAATGAACCTGTCTTCGCGTTCCCGGGAAAAGACCAAGGATCTCGTCACCCTGCTGCTCAGCCATGGAGCCCGTGCGTGGCGGCAGTCGCAGCCACCGGCTCAGATCCATCTGCATGTCGGGCTGCGTGCCGGACGCGCGTCGGTCCGTTTGAGACTTCGCTGACTGAGACTGGGCTGAATAGCTAGAGAAGACCGAGTTCGGCGAGGTGTCGCCGCAACTCTTCCGGCAGCTGGGTGACATCATCTCCCAGTCCGCCGAGGTCCTTCGGGATCTCGTTATCGAGGAGATAACGCCAGCCCTGAAATGGCCGCTTCGGCATCGGCGCGGTTTCGATGACTTCGGGACCGAGCACCAGCTGGCAACGGCCGATACCATCCTCGCCCTTAACTGTGCGAACCTCCAGAAGCTTCTGGCGCGCAGAGACCTGCCCCTTGATCACCCAGTAGAGCGACCCGCCATCGACGAGCTCTTCCACGCGCTTCGGCATCATTCGCGTCGTGTGGATGCTGTGGGGTTCAAGGCCGGCGGACATGGCGGTCAGAGACCGCTCGGCCACCCAGTCCCTCAGGTCCTGGATGGAGTCGGCGCCGACGCAGAGCTTGATCAGATGTAGAGCCATGTCCGTTCAAAGCCGCAAGGACTGCGCCGGGTCAAGTCGGATCTTTCAAAACGGACAACGCCCCACAGGAAGCTCTCAGCACTCGACCACGTTCACGGCAAGCCCGCCGGTCGAGGTCTCCTTGTACTTCTCGCTCATGTCCATGCCAGTCTGGCGCATGGTTTCAATACAGGCGTCAAGCGGCACGAAATGGCTGCCGTCACCCTTCAGCGCCAGAGATGCCGCCGTCACGGCCTTTACGGCGCCAAGCGCATTGCGCTCGATACACGGCACCTGGACGAGGCCTGCAATGGGATCGCAGGTCATGCCGAGGTGATGCTCGAGCGCGATCTCCGCAGCATTTTCGATCTGCTCCGGCGAACCGCCCATAACGGCGGCGAGACCCGCAGCGGCCATGGCCGCAGCCGACCCGACTTCACCCTGGCAACCGACTTCGGCACCAGAAATCGAGGCATTGTGTTTGATGATGCCGCCGATCGCTGCCGCGGTCAGAAGAAAGGTACGGATGTCTTCCTGCGTCGCGTCGTCGTGAAAATGCAGATAATAGCGAACCGTGGCCGGGATGACCCCGGCAGCACCGTTGGTCGGCGCCGTCACGACCCGGCCGCCCCCGGCATTCTCTTCGTTGACCGCCATCGCATAGACCGAAAGCCAGTCATTGGCGAGAAGCGGGTTGAGCCGATTGCTGCGCCATTCCTCGTTAAGGCGGTCGTGGATCGCCCGCGCACGGCGCTTCACCTTGAGGCCACCCGGCATGATGCCGTCGACCTTCAGACCGCGATCGATGCAATTCCTCATCGCGTCCCAGATCCGGTCGACGCCTTCGTCGAGTTCGGCCGCGCTCATCTTTGTCAGCTCGTTGGCGCGTTTCATCTGAGCGATCGTCAGGCCAGAACCCTGCGACATTTCGAGCATCTGTTTGGCGGACGAGAATGGATAGGGCACGCGCGCATCGCTTGCCGTCTTCTTGGACGCCCGCATTGCCTCCAGTTCGGTGTCGGTCACGACAAAGCCGCCGCCGATCGAATAGTAGATGCGCTTCAAGAGCAGCCGTCCGTCCCGATCCAGCGCCGAGAAGCTCATGCCGTTCGCATGGCCGGGCAGCGGCTGCTTCTTGTCGAAGATCAGGTCCGTTGCCGGCTTGAACTCGTAGCTGGGGTGGCCCGGCGGGGTGACGCGACCGGTGCGTTCGACGTCTGCAATGATCGCGTCCATCCGATCGGGATCCACGCTGTGCGGCTCTTCGCCGACAAGACCGAGGATAACTGCCCTGCCCGTTCCGTGCCCAATGCCGGTAAAGGCGAGCGACCCGTGGAGGCTGACCTTCAGCGCCGCGACGGCAGCACCCGTCGGGCGTGGCCAGTCATTGGAAAGGAGGAGCTCCAGGAAACGATTGGCTGCCGACATCGGCCCCATCGTGTGCGAGCTGGAAGGACCGATACCGATTTTGAAAACGTCGAAAACTGAAAGAAACATGATTGTTCACGGGACCGTTCGTTTGGGCAGAGGCTACGCCAAACCTGAGTTCGGCTCAGGCGATCACCCGACATCCGCTTGGACACGAGCGACATGCATCACAGAGACACGCTCTACAGATAGGTGTTGCAAAAACCTATACCAGGCACACGCCTCTTGCCCGGACAGCCGAAACAAAGCAAGACGAAACGAGGCATACACGATTTGTGGCGAGACCCATGACGACTGCGGACTATATCGCGCTGGCACTGTTTCTCGCCCTCTGGGCCCTTTATTCCTGGCTCACAGCGGGGTCTGGCAGTCGCTTTTTCCCCCGCTTGAGCCTTAACCGGGCCATGGCGGAGCGGCGTCGGAACTGGATCTACAACTCGCTTCGGCGCGATCTCAAGATGATCGACACGCAAATCCTGGCCGGTCTGCAGAACGGGACGGCCTTTTTCGCCTCGACCTCGATCTTCGCGATTGGTGGCTGCTTTGCGCTGCTTGGCTCGACCGACAAGGTGGAGGACGTGTTCAGCAATCTGCCCTTTGTCTATTACGGCGGGCGCACCGCGTTCGAGCTCAAGGTTGCCGGTCTAACGGTGCTGTTCGGCTATTCCTTCTTCAAATTCGGCTGGGCCTACCGTCTGTTCAACTACTGCACCATCCTGTTCGGCGCCTTGCCGATGATGCACGACACGAATGCTGATCGTGCCAAAGCTGAGATCGCCGCAGATCAAGTCATCCAGATGAACACGATCGCCGCCGGCCACTTCAATGCCGGCCTTCGGGCGCTGTTTCTTTCCATCGGCTACCTGGGCTGGTTCGCCGGGCCCTACATGTTCATGGCGATGACCGCGATCGTGGTCTTCGTTCTGACACGCCGCCAGTATTTCTCCGACGCCCGTCTCGCGCTGATGGACCCGGTGAGCGACACCAAAGACAAACAAGAGCGGGACATGCGAACGTGACATCATCAGAGATCCAACCCAATGCCCCCCGCGTGCCGCGCATTGTCTTGATCGATACGCTGCGCGGCGTGGCACTGATCGCCATGGCGACCTATCATTTCACCTGGGATCTCGAATTCTTCGGCTATCTCGATCCGGGAACAGCGACGCAGGGTTTCTTCAAGATCTATGCGCGACTGATCGCCAGTTCGTTTCTGTTTCTCGCGGGCGTCAGTCTGGTCCTTGCGCATACGCCGCAGATCCGCTGGCAGTCCTTTGCGAAACGGCTCGGCATCGTTGCCGGCGCAGCCCTTGCCATCAGCGTCGCGACATTCGTCGCCTTCCCGGGCGAATGGATCTATTTCGGCATTCTGCATAACATCGCCCTGTCGAGCCTTATCGGCCTGGCGTTCCTGCGGCTTCCTCCGGCGCTCACGGCTGCGGTCGCCGCGATGATCGCTGTTCTGATGCTGGTCGATTACGTCGCTATGCCGGGAACTCTCGATTCGGCTCTGTTCGACACGCGCTGGCTTGCCTGGATGGGCTTCGCCGAGGCTCCGCCCCGTTCGAACGATTACGTGCCGTTGTTTCCCTGGGTTGCCGCTCTATTGGCTGGTATCGCCGCAACCAAGTTCCTGATGTCACGCAACGTGCTGCCGCGCATTGCGAAGGTCCAGACAAGACAGAACCTACTCTCAAAGGCCGGTCAGCACAGCCTGCTGATCTATCTCGTGCATCAGCCGATCCTGATCGGTCTCGTCTATCTCTTCTCGCTGGTCCACCCCGCTCCGCCGCCGGATGTCCGCAAAAGTTACATCTTGAGCTGCGAGAGGGGCTGCATAGAGAATGCCGACGCCAACATCTGCCGCGCGTTCTGCACCTGCACGGCCGATCGGCTGATTGCCCAGAACCTCATGACGCCCATGCAGTCAGGCGTGATCACGCCACAGGACGACCGGATCCAGATGATCGCACAGGAATGCGCCATCGCTTCGCCGCCTCCCTGAGAGTTCAGGTGCCGACGCCGATTTCGGCGAGACGGGTCAGGCAGGCCTCCTCGACATTGTCGAGTTCGAGCAGCGTTTCCTCAATGTCCTTGCGCTTCTGGCGCAGGTCATCGCGCTTCTCGTCGACCTTCTTCATCAGAAGCTTGAGCTGGCCCATTTCGCCTGGAGGCTCCTTGTAGATCTGGACGATCTCGCGGATCTCCGCGATGGAAAAGCCGATGCGACGTCCACGGAGAATTTCCATGATCAGACGGCGGTCTGCAGCCCTGAAAAGACGCGTACGTCCGCGGCGCTCCGGATGGATCAGGCCCTCATCTTCATAGAAGCGCAAGGTGCGCGTGGAGACGCCGAACTCGCGGGTCAACTCGGTGATGCTGTAATATTTGTTCACGGCCACATCCTGACATTTCTGCCTCAAATAATTGACTTTTACGTAACAGTCAATTTTTCGGATGTTTGCTGCTTTCGTTACCCGATCGCAAACCACCAAGTGGCGAGGCCCAGAAAAGAGAAGAACCCGGTCGTGTCGGTGATCGCAGTCACAAATACCGCGGAGGAAACGGCGGGATCCGCCCCTGCCCGGTTGAGGAGAATCGGCACCATCAGACCGGCGCTGGCGGCCGCGACCATGTTGATGAGCATCGCCGTCGCAATTAGTCCGCCGATGTTCGGATCCTGAAACCAGAAGCCCGCCACCAGCCCGACGAGTGTGCCGATCAGACACCCATTGATCAGGCCGACGCAGATTTCACGCCGCGCGACGCGCCAGGCATTGTGGATATCGAGATCGCGGGTCGCGATGGCGCGCACCGTGACCGTCATCGTCTGCGACCCCGCATTGCCGCCCATGCCGGCGACGATCGGCATCAGGATCGCCAGCGCGACCACTTCTTCGATCGTGGCTTCGAACAGCGAGATCACGGAGGCCGCTACAAATGCGGTCAAGAGGTTGACGAGCAGCCAGGGCACGCGAGACCGCGAAATATCGACCACGGTGTCGGACAGTTCTTCATCGCCGACGCCGCCGAGGCGCATGATGTCTTCTTCGGCCTCTTCCTGCATCACGTCGACGATGTCGTCGATCGTCAGGACGCCGACCAGCCTGCCGTTTTCATCGACGACAGCGGCCGAGAGAAGGTCGTATTGCTCGAAGAGCTGTGCTGCCTCTTCCTGGTCCATGTCGGCGGGGATCGGATAGTTGGTCTCCCGCATGATCGTCTCGATCTTCACCTGCCTGTTGGTGCGCAGGATGCGGTCGAGATAGATGACGCCGAGCAGCTTGAAGGTCGGGTCGATGACGAAGACCTGCGTAAAGCTTTCCGGCAGGCCTTCATCTTCGCGCATGTAATCGATCGTCTGGCCGACCGTCCAGAACGGCGGCACGGCCACGAATTCGGTCTGCATGCGGCGTCCGGCCGAGCTTTCCGGATAGTCGAGCGCGCGTCTGAGACGAACGCGCTCCGTAAACGGAAGCTGCGCAAGAATCTCTTCGCGGTCCTCCTTGTCGAGATCTTCGAGAATGTAGACCGCGTCGTCGGAATCGAGACCGCCAATACCCGCAGCGATCTGCGCGTTGGACATATGCTCGACGATCTCCATACGGATCGCCTCGTCCACCTCGGTCAGAGCCGTCAGGTCGAAGTCGGTGCCCAGCAGCCGAACCATCGCCCGGCGCTGGTCGGGCATGATCGATTCGAGAAGGTCGCCTAGTTCGGATTCGTGCAGGCGCGCTACATGCTGGCGCAGATAGAGAACATCGCGATCGGCGATTGCTGCCCCGACCCTCGCGAGGAAATCGGGCCGAACCGCACCTTCTTCGGTATAGATGTCGTGGGCCGGTTCGTTGGCCTTGCTGCGACCGCGGGTCTCTTCGCCGATATCGCTCATTGCCGCCCTCGCTATCCGCATCTCGCAGGTTGAAGATAACGGCAGAAACTGATTTTCAACAACCAGATAACCGTCTTAGATCGAACGCGTTTGCCGCTTCATTCCAGCTAGAGCAAATGGTCGGGATGGTCCAGTGCGCAATGGTCAAACATCTGTGGCGAAACGGTTCTCGCCATGCCAATGGGAACGCTTGAGAGACGAGGAAGGATAACGAATGGCACCCCTGACGATATTGCGATATCCGGATCCCGGCCTGTCAAAGCCGTGTCAGCCGATTACCGTGTTCGACGCAGCACTCGAGACGTTCGCGCAGGATCTGCTCGCCACCATGCGGGCTGCACCGGGCGTCGGAATCACCGCCGCGCATGTCGGGGTTCACATCCGGCTTGTCGTGCTCGAACTGTCGGCGAAAGACGGTCCGCGCTTTTATGCCAACCCGGTAATCCTTTCGTTCGGTGAACAGCCCATGCGCTACACCGAGGGAAGCGTATCCATGCCAGGTGCGACCGAAGAGGTCGAGCGTCCCGCCATGATCCGGTTCCGCTATCAGCGCCTGGACGGGACGCACGCAGAAGAGGACGCCACGGGCTTTTACTCCGTCTGCATGCAACATGAGATCGACCAGCTGGACGGCGTCTTCTGGCTGAAGCGTCTATCGAGGTTGAAACGCGACCGGTTGGTCCGCAAGTGGGAAAAAGGTCGGTAGAGGAACCAAGGCTGTTCCTGACGGTTATCGAGGCAACCCTCTACCGACTGACGAACCTTACGGAAGGAACCACAATGCCCGCCACCCGCAAGCCCGACGATATTTCCCGCGAAGAAGATTTCCGCGATTACGACGACCGCAACATCGACGAAGGCTGGCCTTATGACGATGCAGCCGGTGCCGGTGCGCGTCCGGTCGGCAACGCCGCCTATGGCGAGCCTGCTGCGAACTTCGAAAGCGATCGTAACGAAGGCTACCAGGTAGAAGGCATCGAGGCCGACGGGCAGCAGGAACGGCTTGTCGACAGCGATACGCCCGCAACGATCGGGGTCGAAGAATCAGACGATCTTGAAGAGCGCATCACGGACGCGATCGAATCGCTCGATATCGCCATGATGGATGCCATCGACGTGCATGTCGATGACGGAGAGGTCACGCTCGAAGGCCTGGTCGACGAGGCATCTGCCGTGCGCATCATCGCTGCCAAGGTAAAAAGCATTTCCGGCGTGAAATCCGTCGTCAACAACTTGCGCGCTGGCGGCGTCGATGGACGTATGCCCGACGAGGACTAAGACTCGCAAGCCGGTCGTTATGACCGTCGCCTCCAACGATCAGACGATTGCACAGGTCACCGTGAGGTGACCTGTTCTCGTTCGTTCACAGTCGGGCCGAAGATCTGCTCGAACGCCTCACGAAGCCGGATATCGACATCCGTCATCATGACCGGCAGGCCGAGATCCATCAGGCTGGTCACACCATATCCAGTTATACCGCAAGGCACGATGCCGGAGAAATGCGACAGGTCGGGCTCGACGTTGAGCGACAGACCGTGAAAGCTCACCCAGCGGCGCAGGCGAATACCCAGTGCGGCGATTTTGTCCTCGGTGACAGACCCATCAAACATGGTGGGCTTGTCCGGCCGCTTCACCCATACGCCAACACGATCCTCGCGCCGCTCGCCGCGAACGTTCATCATGTCGAGCGTCTGAATGACCAGCTCCTCGAGGCCCGCCACATAGGCTCGAACGTCCTGACGCCGGCGCTTCAGGTCCAGCATAACATAGGCAACGCGCTGGCCCGGGCCATGATAGGTGTATTCTCCGCCGCGACCCGTCGCAAAGACGGGAAACCGATCCGGCTCGATGAGGTCGGCCGACTGGGCGCTGGTACCCGCTGTATAAAGCGGCGGATGCTCCAGCAGCCAGACGAGTTCGTCGGCATGGCCGTCGGCAATGGCTGCCACCTCCGCCTCCATCGTGGCGATCGCCACGTCGTAAGGCACGAGTTCGTCCGAAACCCGCCATCTTACGGGCGGACAGTCGGCTTGCGGCAGCATGGAGAGATTGAGATCGGTGCGTGTCAGCATGGCCAGTCTTCTGTCAAAAGCGAACAAGGGCGGCAAGAGCCTTGTTTTCCGGGACTTTATATAAGGTTATCCCCAACCCGTTTAAATCCTTCAAAAATCTGTCACGACGCACTTGTGCACCCCAAATCCTTTTGCTACATGCTCGCTCGCCGGAGCAATTCGGCTCTACCACGGATGCGGTCGTGGCGGAATTGGTAGACGCGCAGCGTTGAGGTCGCTGTGGGGCAACCCGTGGAAGTTCGAGTCTTCTCGACCGCACCAAAAGAACCCGGCTTCGGCCGGGTTTTTTCGTTTCTGGCGTCAAGCGACGTTTCAAGCCTCGTCATGTCACCCAATTCACATCTTCACAAACGAATTGACTTCTTGCTCCTTATGGAACATAAACAGAACAACACAGGAGCGTAACATGGCAACCGCAGAAAAATTCATCGTTCTCCAATTCAAGAAGAACCGCGGCCACGTCGTCCCCGGTGAAATGCGCCAAGCCTCGAACGCGGCCTCCGCCGAGAAGATCGCGACGGCCATGTCGGTGCGCGTCATCGGAGTCGCTGCCTATTCGGTAATGGTGGACGAAGAGACCGGCGACATGACCTCCCCGCGCCTTCTCATCGAACACGGCGAGACCACGGAACTCGCGGCCTAAGATACCGCGACCTCTGTATCTGAGCATCGGATATGTTTTCCGGTGCTTGCAGCACCAAGCGTTGCTGATGTGCCCGCACCTGCGGCTTGCCGACAAGGTCAGCCTGTGTTTGAACTCAGGTTCAATTGAAAGCGCAGGCCGATGCCCCCAAAGACTTCCGAAAACCCGCTCAAGGGCATGGCGATCATGGCCTCGTGTATGGCCATTCTGCCTGTCATGGATGCCATCGCCAAATACATGGCGAATTTCGAGCACATGTCGCCCGGACAGGTCACTTTCTATCGGTTCCTGTTCCAGTTCCTGAGCCTGCTGCCGCTGGCACTGCTTTCCACCAGGTCGCTCATCCATGCGAATCGCCCGTGGATGAACCTGTTGCGCGGCACGTTGCATGCGTCGGCAAGCCTGATGTTTTTCGCAGCCGTTAAATATATGCCGCTTGCCGACGTGTTCGCGATCTACTTCGTCGAACCGTTCATGCTGACGATGATGTCTGCCATCTTTCTCGGAGAGAGGGTCGGCTGGCGGCGCTGGCTTGCTATCGTCGTCGGATTCGGCGGTGCGATGATCGTGATCCAGCCGAGCTATTCGATATTCGGCTGGACGGCGCTTCTGCCGGTCGCCTGCGCCTTTCTCTTCACGCTCTATCTGTTTCTCAACCGCGCCATTGGTGAGAGTGATTCGCCGCTGGTGATGCAAACCATCGCAGGCCTCGGCGGCACCGTCTTCATGGGCCTCGCGATGACTGCTGGAAGCAGTTTCGGCGTGGCGGACTTCGAGCCGTCCCTGCCCGCCTCCGCGCTCGGGTTGCTGCTGCTGGTCGTCCTGGGTTCGATCTCGGGATACATGCACCTCCTGGTCGTCAAGGCGTTCAGGATGGCACCCCTGTCGCTGCTCGCGCCCTTCCAGTATTTCGAGATCATCTCGGCGACCGTCCTTGGCTATGCGCTGTTCGGTGACTTTCCGACGGCATCGAAATGGTTCGGCATCCTCATCATCGTGGCATCGGGGCTGTTCATCATCTGGCGCGAACACGCGCAGTCGAAACAGCTCGTACCTGCGTGATCTTCGTTGACAACAACCATCAAACATCGTGAAAAGACCTTATGAGCCAAGACCCGATGTCCCCTGACAATCCCATGATTTTGAGCGGATATTCCAATGTTCCGCCGGGAATGATCGCCACCGTGGTGACCTGTCTGGAGATGCAGGAACGACCGGAACCCGGTTCCAATCCTCCTTCAGGATCGCTCACCGTCGAGCACTGGCCGTCGCCGTCGATCGCGGATTATCGCGCGCTCTACAGATCAGTCGGCGAACACTGGATGTGGACTTCGCGCCTCATCATGGATGACAGCGAGCTTTCCGCTATCCTTCAAGACCCACTGATCGAAGTTCATGCCCTAATGGATGGCGATCGCGCGGTTGGGCTTCTGGAACTCGATTTTCGCAAGGAAGGCGAATGTGAGATCGGCTATTTCGGTCTTGCCGCCGGTACAATCGGCAAGGGAGCCGGCCGGTTTCTGATGAACGCTGCAATCGAAAAGGCGTGGTCGCGGCGGATCTCCCGCTTGTGGGTTCACACCTGCCATCTCGATTCGGCGCAGGCGCTGCCATTCTACCAGCGCTCCGGCTTCAAACCCTTCAAGATGATGGTCGAAGTCGTCGATGATGTCCGGCTGACGGGGTTGGTGCCGCGCAGCGCCTCTCCGCAGGCGCCGATCATCGAGCTCTGACCGATCACCCGATTGCGACTATTCATACCGTCTTCCGGCTTGAGCCCGGACCACTTGCCGTGCAAAAGTCCCGGCAGAATCTTATAGATAAAATGGAGTGACACCATGGATGTCCGCGCCGCCGTTGCCGTTCAGGCTGGCAAACCGCTCGAAGTGATGACCGTACAGCTGGAAGGCCCTCGCGCCGGCGAAGTGCTGATCGAGATCAAGGCGACCGGCATCTGCCACACCGACGATTTCACCCTGTCGGGCGCCGATCCGGAAGGCCTCTTCCCTGCCATTCTCGGCCATGAGGGCGCCGGCATCGTCGTTGATGTCGGACCGGGCGTCACCTCGGTCAAGAAGGGCGACCACGTCATTCCGCTCTACACGCCGGAATGCCGCGAGTGCTATTCCTGCACATCGCGCAAGACCAACCTTTGCACCTCGATCCGCACCACGCAGGGCCAGGGCGTGATGCCTGACGGCACCAGCCGGTTTTCGATCGGCAAGGACAAGATCCACCACTATATGGGTTGTTCGACATTCTCGAACTTCACCGTTCTGCCCGAGATTGCCGTTGCCAAGGTCAATCGCGACGCGCCTTTCGACAAGATCTGCTACATCGGCTGCGGCGTCACGACGGGCATCGGCGCCGTCATCAATACGGCCAAGGTTGAAATCGGTTCGACCGCGATCGTCTTCGGTCTCGGCGGCATCGGCCTTAACGTCCTTCAGGGCCTGAGGCTTGCCGGTGCCGACATGATCATCGGCGTCGACATCAATCCCGACCGCAAGGAATGGGGCGAGAAGTTCGGCATGACGCATTTCGTCAACCCGAAAGAGGTCGGCGAAGATATCGTGCCCTATCTCGTCAACATGACCAAGCGCAACGGCGATCTGATCGGCGGCGCCGACTACACGTTCGATTGCACCGGCAATACCAAGGTCATGCGCCAGGCGCTCGAATCGTCACACCGCGGCTGGGGCAAGTCGGTCATCATCGGCGTTGCCGGCGCCGGTCAGGAGATCTCGACCCGTCCGTTCCAGCTGGTCACCGGCCGCAACTGGATGGGCACGGCTTTCGGCGGCGCCCGTGGACGCACCGACGTGCCGAAGATCGTCGACTGGTACATGGAAGGCAAGATCCAGATCGATCCGATGATCACCCACACAATGCCGCTCGAAGACATCAACAAGGGTTTCGAGCTGATGCATTCGGGCGAAAGCATCCGTGGCGTGGTGGTCTATTGACCACCGGGCCGTCCTACACGACCGACGTGCGGAGACTCGAAGAGTTCTCCGCACTCGACCTTTATGCCATGATGAAAATGCGCGTGGACGTGTTCGTCGTCGAGCAGACCTGCCCCTATCCGGAACTCGACGGCAACGATACGGCCTGTCTGCATCTGCGTCTTCTCGATGGCAGCGATCTGCTCGCCTGCGCCCGCATCTGGCGGCCAGAGCCCTCAGACAATCCGCGTATCGGGCGCGTTGCCGTCTCGCCGGATCATCGGGGCAAGCGGCTGGGCGAAGCGCTGATGCGCGAAGCGATCACCGTCTGCGAACAGGCCTATCCCGGAGAAACGATCGAGATTTCCGCGCAGGCGCATCTTCAGAAATTCTACGCCTCGTTCGGCTTCTCGCCGATATCAGAGGAATATCTGGAGGACGGTATTCCGCATGTGGACATGCTGAGGGCAAAGCCTTGATCTATGTCGATGCTGATGCCTGCCCCGTGAAGGCGGAAATCCTTAAAGTCGCTGAGCGTCACGCGTTTGAGGTGACGTTTGTTGCCAATTCCGGCTTGCGTCCGTCCCGCGATCCGATGGTGAAGAACGTCATCGTCTCGGCCGGTTTCGACGCCGCCGACGACTGGATTGCCGAGCGCGCCGGCCCTGCCGACATCGTCATTACGGCCGACGTGCCGCTTGCCGTGCGTTGTGTGGCCGCCGGTGCCTTTGTCACGGGACCGACCGGGCGCGTGTTCGACGAGACCAATATCGGCATGGCGAGCGCCATGCGCGATCTTGGCCAGCATCTGCGCGAGACGGGCGAAAGCAAGGGCTATAACGCAGCCTTCTCGCCACGCGACCGATCCAAATTCCTGGAGACGCTGGACAGGCTCTGCCGGCGCGCCAAATCAAACGGCTAGACCGCGCTATCAAGTCGGTACGGGAGGGCGGATGTCGACACAACAGGGCAAGGCATCGCTGTGGCACTGGCGCCGCCGCCGGCATGGACCCTTCTTCGCGTCGGCGATCGTCGCAGTCGTCGCGTTGCCTGTGCTGATCTGGCAGCTGCCGGAGCTTGCCGCGGCGCTGACGGCGATCATCTTTTTCGTCGTCTATCTTGGATTGATGGCATTCCGAATCCCGCATCTGGACGCCGACCGCTTCGAGAAAAGCGGCCAGAACACCGACGAACCGGCACCGCTTATCCTGGCCGTCACGCTCGCAGCGGCGGCGATTTCGTTGGTGACGCTGTTTGAAGCGATGAACGACAAGCAGACGTCAGGTGCGTTGGATGTGATGGTCGGCTTCGCCGCCGTCATTCTCGGCTGGTTTTCGCTGCACATGATGTTTGCCCTACACTACGCCCACCTTTACTGGCGCCCCGGCGACGACAAGGTCGAAGGCCCGGTTGGCGGCCTCGACTTTCCCGGAACCGATCGTCCGGGCGGCTGGGAGTTTCTCTATTTCGGCTATATCATCGGCATGACCGCCCAGACGTCCGATGTCGCGATCACGGCGACCGACATGCGCAGGATCAATCTCCTCCACTCGGTCGTGTCTTTCTTTTTCAACACGGTGCTGGTAGCCGCTGCGGTCAATGCCGTCGTTTCGCTGGCCGGCTGAAGTCCCAACATCGAGGAACATGACCGATGAAGATCATCTCACAGAACACCGCATTTGGCGGCATGCAGGGCGTCTATTCGCATCCCTCGGATGCCTGCAAATGCGATATGACCTTTGCCGTGTTCGTGCCGCCGCAGGCGGTGTCGCAGCCGTGCCCGGTTCTCTGGTATCTGTCGGGTCTCACCTGCACCCATCAGAACGTGATGGACAAGGGCGAGTATCGCCGGCTGGCTGCAGAGCTCGGTCTCGTCATCGTCTGCCCCGACACAAGCCCGCGCGGAGACGACGTCGCGGATGAGGCGACCAACTGGCAGATGGGCAAGGGTGCCGGATTTTATCTCGATGCGACTCAGCAGCCCTGGGCCGAGAACTACCAGATGTACACCTACATCACGCAGGAACTGCCCGCCCTCATCGGCGAACAATTCCGCGTCGACATGAGCCGTCAGGGAATTTTCGGCCACTCCATGGGGGGTCACGGCGCCATGACGATTGCTCTCAAAAACCCCGACCGGTTCAAGAGCTGCTCGGCCTTTGCGCCCATAGTCGAGCCGACAACCGCCGACTGGTCTGCGCCGGCACTCGAAAAATATCTCGGTGCCGATCGGTCAACGTGGCGGCCATACGACGCCTGCGCGCTGGTGAAGGACGGGGCGCATTTTCCGGAATTCCTGATCGATCAAGGCAACGCCGACAACTTCCTCGATAGCGGCCTGCGGCCATGGCTGTTCGAACAGGCAATCGAGGGCAAGGACATTGCTCTGACGCTCAGGATGCATGAGCGCTACGACCATTCCTACTTCTTCATCTCGACATTCATGGACGACCATCTGCGCTGGCACGCCGAGCGTCTGGCCTAGTCTCCCGTTCGAGAATCAGGACGCCCGCGCGCAATCGCTCGCGGGCGTAAAATCTCAATTCTTGTCGACTGCCCAGGCACCGGGGCCGGAGAAGACGAGATACAGGAAAATGAAGCAGAACAGGATGGCGCCTTCGCCGCCGTTCAGCGCCGGCCAGAAGCCCTTGCTGGCATGCGCCATGAAATAGGCGACGGCCATCTGGCCGGACAGGAGAAACGCGACCGGGCGGGTCATGAAGCCGACAACCAGCAAGGCGCCGCCGACCACTTCAAGCAGCGCTGCAATCAGCAGAAGCGGCGGCAAAGCACCGTCGCCCATCGGTGCCGGAAAACCGAACAACTTCATAGTGCCGTGCTCGATGAAGAGCAGGGCTGCAATGATCCGCAGCACGGCGAGCGCCTGCGGACGGTATTGTCCCAGACTATTGAAAAACTGCATGTCAAATCCCTCTCGTAGCATTGCCGCGGCTGCGCGGCAGCAAACGAGTTAAGCTCGGTTTGCCTGCGGAAATCAAATGCATTTCGTCAAGAATCAGGGCTCGAACAGGGCAGATGTGATGGTTGCGGAATGTCCGCTGCGCAGACGGAACTCGCTTGCCACCCGGTCGGCGATCTTTCTGGCAAGAGCTGCATCGGCATCCTTGTTGCCGAAGAAAAAGACCGATGTTTCGAACGAGCCGGTTGCGACCGGTTCGCCTGTCGAGACGGAGACGGCCTGAACCGTGACCCTCGCCTCCAGCCGCCGACCGAAGACGACGGGAACGGGCGCTGCCCGGTCGATCCGGACGGAGATGATGGTTCTCGGCAGCATGCTCGGCCGCATCGTCGAGCGGACAGCCTCATCGATCAGCATGTCGGTGGCAATGACGAGGCCCTGTGGCACGTCGGGCCGTGCCGTCACGAAAGCTCCCCTGACGTCGTAGAGAAGCTTGTCGCGCACACCATCTTCCAACGGCATGCGAAACGCCATCAGCGATGGCGTCAGGGTCAAGATCAGGGCTAGGCGCAGGACACCGGAACGCATGGGGAAACTCGATACGCAGACTGTACCGATCTTCCCCCAACAGGGTTAGAGAAGGATTAAATCCGCCCTGTGGTTGCGTCAAAAACCGCAGCAGCGGCCTGCATCTCTTCGAACCGCTTTGCGCGGCGATGTTCGGCCTCGGCATCGGATCCCCAATGCTCGATTGCCCAGTCTTCCTCCAGATGCGCAAGCCGCCATGTGTCATCGACGGAGAGTTCGCCTTCGGCGAAAGCAATCGCTAGGATTGCGGAGCCCGTCAGCGATGTCACCGTGTGGAGAGACGCAAGCTCGATCGGGGACGCATATTTGCGCAACACCCCGGAAAGGGCGGCGATCGCTTCCTTAGGCTGCTCCTTGGGCATGACGCCCTCGATCACCTCGAAGCGAGCGCCGATCGCGTTGGCGGCCCAGTCCAGGACCGGATCCCACTGCTCGGCCTGACGAAGCGTAAGGTTTGCAGGTGTTTCTGCGCGGTAGCACAGCATGTCGCTCGACGAGAAGCGAAGGATGTCCTCGAACACGGCCTGCGGGTCGGCGGCAATGCCGTCGATCGCGGTGTTGACGAGCCGTGTCACCGGCATCGTGCGCGGATCGATCACATCCACCTGCGATGCCCATTCGTCACGGACGAGTTCGGCAACCCGTGTGGTCGGCATTCTCAAGGCGTTCTTGGCGGGTGTCTTCACCGGCCGCCCGTCGAGAAGGATAGCAAAGTCACCCTCGCCCGCCTCAACCGAGACTTCCTTGTAGAAGCGCTTCGGCAGAGGCTTGTGCATCTGGATCTGTGCCCGCCGGGTCGGGTCTTCGTGGCTCAAACCGGCGTTCGGGTCGGATAGTATGTCGCGCATGGAAAACCCTCAGCCGATCAACGGCAGCAATTCGCTTGGATGATGGACGATGTGGTCGGCTCCGGCCTTCTGAAGCTCGCCAACCGAGGCGTATCCCCAGGAAACACCGATTGCCGTTGCACCGGCCGCCTTTGCCATCTGCATGTCGTAGATCGCATCGCCGATGACAAGAGTGTCGGCAGGCAGAATTCCAGTGGCGTCACAGCATTCGGTGACCATCGCCGGATGTGGTTTGGACGGGCAATCATCTGCCGTGCGGCTGACGGCGAAATGGTCTGCATAGCCGTGCGTGTTCATGATCATGTCGAGGCCGCGACGGGATTTGCCGGTGACAGCGCCGATCAACAGGTCGTCTCGCGGTCCGATCGTGTCGATCAGGTCCTTTATTCCCTCGAACAAAGGTTCGCGGAAATCGAGATCCTGGCGGACGACGGAGAAGAGCGACTTGTAGTAGGCCATCATCTCGACGGCCTCTTCATCGGCATGCGGCTTGCCGTCGATGCGGGCAATCGCGATGTCGAGCGTCAGGCCGATGATCGACTTCGTCTGCGCCAATGTGGGTTCAGCCTTGCCGAAGTGACGGAAGGTGCGCAGCATCGTCTCGTGGATCAGTTCGGCGCTGTCGACCAGCGTGCCGTCGCAATCGAACAGGACAAGCTTCATTCCTGGTCCTCCCGCCGACCGTTCTCCATGTCGAAGCCCAGAAGGTTCCAGGACTGCACCATGTGCGGCGGCAGCGGAGCCGTAACCCGCAGACGACCGCCATCCGGATGCGGGATGTCGATGTGGCGCGCGTGCAGATGCAGCTTTTTCTGGATGCCGCCCGGGAACGGCCAGTTGTGGTCGTCGTCGAAATATTTCGGATCGCCGATGATCTGGTGACCGAGATGCAGCGCATGGACGCGCAGCTGGTGCGTACGGCCGGTATAGGGTTCCATCTCCAGCCACGCCATCGTCTGCGCGGCGGTTTCCAGAACGCGGTAGTAGGAGACCGCGTGATCGGCGCCCTCCTCGCCATGTCTCGCGATCCGCATACGGTCGCCGTCGGGCGTCTGTTCCTTGACCAGCCAGTTGGAGATCTTGTCCTCGCGCTTGCGCGGAACGCCCTTGACCAGCGCCCAGTAGGTTTTTTTGGTATCGCGCTCGCGGAATGCCGCGGTCAGCTTCTGTGCAGCGCCGCGGGTTCGGGCAACAACCAGGACGCCTGATGTGTCGCGGTCGATCCGGTGGACGAGACGCGGTTTTTCGCCTCTCTTGTTGGTGAAGGCATCCATCATCTGGTCGATATGGCGGGTCACGCCGGATCCGCCCTGTACAGCCAGACCCGCGGGCTTGTTCAGTACGAAGACCTTGTCGTCTTCATGCAGCATCATCCGCTGCAGAAGCTCGTAGTCGCCGGCGTGCTTCAGATCCTTGCCCGCGATCGGCCCGCTGTTCTTCGCGTCGGTATCCATCGGGGGAATGCGGACCATCTGGCCGGGCTCGACGCGCGTGTCGCTTTTCACACGGCCACCGTCGATGCGCACCTGCCCGGAGCGCAGTAGTTTCTGTAGAGGGCCGAAGCCGAGACCCGGGAAATGGATCTTGAACCAACGGTCGAGGCGCATGCCTGCCTCGTCCGCCTCGACGCGGATATGCTCGATGCCTGCCATCAAAGCTCTTTCATCTTATCTGTGATCAGTCCTGCCCTTTAGAGCATTGCCCGCCCGAGCGCCAGCCCAGCAAAGACCGCACACAGCGACACACCAACGCTTGCGATCACATAACTTGCCCCCGCCACGGTCGCGCCGCGCTCGAACAGCGAGATGACATCCAGCGAAAAGGCCGAAAACGTCGTGAAGCCGCCGAGAAATCCAGTCACCAGCAGGAGACGCATCTCAGGCGAGGCGTTGAGGCGCCGGGCAATCACCTCGCTTAGCAAACCGATTGCGAAACAGCCGACGATGTTGACGGTCAGCGTTCCCCAGGGAAAGTTCGGCCCGAACCGGCGCAGCGTCCAGACGCCCACGAGGTAGCGGGCGACGGAACCGAATGCGCCGCCGAGTGCGACAAGTATGATATTGATCATCGAGATATCCAGAAAAGTCCTAAATCGTGCCTACCGTTAAAATGCCGGGATTTCGGTTAAATCGCGGCAAACTCGACGCATATTACATATGTGCCGAATGGGTTGAAGGCGGTTGCTATGGTTCAGGTGACGACAATTTCGGCAAGCATGGCAGCGCTCGCCATAGAGACGTTACGAACGCCGCCGCAACTGTCCGTCAAAGCGAGAATTGGTGAGGCCAAACGTGTCGCCGAACGCGCTTCTGCGCGTGATCAGAGTGCGACCGATCCGACGGTCACCGGGGCGATGACCCTTGCGACCAGCCTGTCTCTCGATTTCCTCGATGCCGGCCAGCAGCCTCCGCAGCAGCAGGCATCGCTGCACATGGCCGAAGCCGCCTATCGTGACACGGAAGAGTGACCTTCAGACCCCGAGTACAAGAAGTCCGACACCCTGAATGCCGCTGAGGAAGCGGCGCCAGCTTTCGGGTATCGTGAAATACATCCGCTTGGCGAATGGACGGATGACCGGAAGCCAAGCCTGCGCGTAGAGGCGCCCTTTCCACGAGAATGGCAGGCTATAGCCGTTCAGCACCAGTTTCTGGTTTGCCCAGGATTGTTTGTAGGCGCCATCGCCGCCGAGAAGATCGTAGGTCTTGATACCGTTGTCGATCAGCCAGCAGACGGTCATTTCCATCTGCACCTTGCCGGCGGAGAGATGCCGCAGGCTCCAGTCGAAGCTTCCGAGATAGGCATAGTAGTGCCCTGCCCGCACGAAGCCGAGCTCGATCGCCACCGTTGCATCGCCAGCCCGCAGGATCGAAAGGCACGCACCCTCTAGCAACGCGGCATCACCCGTCAGGCTCGCCAGGAAATCGTCCAGGCCATCGAAGGAAAAACCGCTGCTGCTTCTCCCGGTCTCGCGCAGCCAGACCCGCTTCATCGCCGCACAGTCGCGAACGTATTCGGCAAACCTTCGATCGGAGGGCCAGATCATCTCGAAGGTGAGTTCGCCGAGCCGCGCCAGGTGGTTGCGCCGACGGTTGCGATTGCGCTTCTTCAATTTGCCGCCGTGCGAGCGGTATGCGTCCGAGCCCGCAAACTGCGTGAGATCGAGCACGGCGCTGCTTCCGCCGTAGCCTCGGATCGTCGGCTGTGAGCGAAGCAGGAGACCCAGCGAGGATTGATGCGGAACGGGGTGAAAGACCGCGACATCACAATCGGGCATCATCTCGATACGGGTGAGCAACTTGCCCATCAGCAATCCGGCAAGATGGGCGTCGTCGCACAGGAGATTGCAGTATTGCGAGTGGGGTGCGCCGAGGTTTTCCAACACCCTTATGCCGCTGACGGTCTGAACCATCAAAGGCCAGACTGCGACGAGACTGCCGTTGCGCCACACAGTCTCGATCCGGAATTCGAACGCGGAGCCATTGCCGGCAAAGGCTGCGACCCAGCCGCGGCACCAATCGAAACTCTGAAAATAGGTCAGCCGGTCTTCGCACCGGCTTTCAAGGGCCCGCCAGGCGTCGGCAACCGTGTCGATTTCTGCAAGCGTGCTGAGGCGTCGGTAAATGCCGGCGTCCGGCTCCGGTGCACTGGAAATATCCACGATCTTCGTCCCCACAAAGCCAACCCATCGGTAGAATAGATGGCGGAGCTAAACGAGATATTACGCCTGAGATCACATCCCGCGTGATCAGTTATGCTGGTTGCCGGGACGGAAACCCTGGACCGGGAGCGTGAGATCGAAACTGCCGGATTTCTCGAAGGCCAGCTTCAGGGGCACGCTGTCGCCCTGCTTGAAAGGAGTCGCGACTTTGGTGAACATCAGATGCAGTCCACTGGGCTTCAACTCGACGGTCTGGCCGGCTGGGACCGCAATACCGCCTTCGAGCCGGCGCATCTTCATGATCTGGCCCTGCATCGACATTTCGTGGATCTCCACGGCAGGCGACAGAGGCGATGAGGCAGAGACGAGTCTATCGTCTTCGCTGCCCGTGTTGCGGATCACGAGATAGCCACCGCCGACCGGCTGGCCGGGAAGCATGGCGCGAACATAGCCGCCGGAAATCTCGAGCGTACCGACTTTGACTGTGGCGCCCGATGTGGCCGCCGGATCGGACGATCCGTGCATGTGCATGCCACCACTTCCGGAACCGGCATCGCCCGCCTGGGCATAGGATTGATCTGCCGCCGCACCAAGTGTCGCTGCAAACAGCGCCAGAGTCGCAAGAAATTTCATGACAACGCCTCCCATCGTCTTTCAAGACGACGGGTAGAGCAGATTCCTGAACGTCCGGAAAGCTTGAAGCTCGGCACTCAGTCGCGATGCCTAAACCTATGGTGTACGACAAATATCTTGGTCACGACGACATTCTCCCCTTGTCAAACCTGTCGCCTCCTCGATAATGAACCTCATACCCGTTGGGAGAAGCCGCTTCGATGCGGTGCCGAAGGAGCAACCGCCCCGGAAACTCTCAGGCAAAAGGACCACGGGCGACCAACCGGAACTCTGGAGAGTAGCAACCGTCATCGGGGGCTCGCCGAAGGGATAACAATCTCAGGCGAAAAGGACAGAGGGGGCTCGAAACAGGCGCGTAACCGCGCCCTGATCAGAGCCGGCGTGTGAGCTGATTTTACGCAGCGAGCGCCCAAAACCTGGAGGCGCCTTTTTGGACGATCACTCAGTTCTCAAGACCACACCGCTCAACGCGCTGCATCTCTCGCTTGGCGCGAAGATGGTGCCGTTCGCGGGCTACGACATGCCGGTGCAATATCCGCTCGGCGTGATGAAGGAGCACCTCCATACGCGCGCCGCCGCAGGCCTGTTCGATGTCTCACACATGGGTCAGGTCATCGTCAGAGCGAAGTCCGGCGACTATGCAGATGCAGCACTTGCGCTGGAAACGCTCGTTCCGGTCGACATCCTGTCGCTCAAGGAAGGCCGCCAGCGCTACGGGTTCTTCACCGACGACAATGGCTGCATTCTCGACGACCTGATGATCACCAATCGCGGCGATCATCTTCTCGTCGTCGTCAACGCCGCCTGCAAGGATGCCGACCTTGCGCACATGAAGGCGCACCTTCCGGACTGCGAGGTCACCCTGCTCGACGACCGCGCGCTGATCGCCCTCCAGGGGCCACGCGCCGAAGCTGTTCTGGCCGAGCTTTGGGCTGGCGTCTCCTCGATGAAGTTCATGGATGTGCGCGAAGTGCCGCTGCACGACGTTCCCTGCATCATCTCGCGCTCCGGTTATTCCGGCGAGGACGGTTTCGAGATCTCGATCCCGCAAGACCATGCCGTGTCAGTTGCCAAGGCATTGCTCGAGCACCCAGACTGCGAAGCCATCGGCCTCGGCGCCCGTGACAGCCTGCGGCTTGAAGCCGGTCTGTGTCTTTATGGAAACGACATCGACACTACGACGTCGCCGATCGAGGCATCGCTCGAATGGGCATTGCAGAAGGCCCGCAAGGCCGGCGGTGACCGCGAAGGCGGGTTTCCGGGAGCTGACCGCATCCTTGGCGAACTGGCAGACGGTACCAGCCGCCGCCGCGTCGGCCTGAAGCCGGAAGGCAAGGCGCCGGTGCGTTCGCATGCGAAACTGTTTGCCGATGCGGACGGGCTGCAGGAACTTGGCGAAGTCACCTCTGGTACGTTCGGCCCGACGGTCGAAGGTCCGGTTGCCATGGGTTACGTCCCCGTCAGTCATGCAGCAGCGGGTACGCAGGTCTTTGCCGAGGTCCGTGGAAAATACCTGCCGATGACGGTGGCCGCGCTGCCATTCATCACGCCGACCTACAAGCGATAAACATGCGCGGGCGGCCTGGCCCCACCCCCGGCCTCCCCCACGTCATCCCCATTCACGCTTTCCTCAAGAGGACATTCCCATGCTGAAATTCACCGCCGAACACGAATGGCTGAAACTCGAAGACGGCGTTGCCACCGTCGGCATCACCACCCATGCTGCCGAGCAGCTCGGTGATCTCGTGTTTGTCGAACTGCCGGAAGTCGGTGCCGAGCTGGTGAAGGACGGCAATGCCGCAACCGTCGAAAGCGTCAAGGCAGCCTCCGACGTCTATTCGCCGCTCGACGGCGAAGTCACCGAAGTCAATCAGGCGATCGTTGACGACCCGTCGCTGGTCAATTCCGATCCGCAGGCTGCCGGCTGGTTCTTCAAGCTGAAGCTCAAGAATGCGGCCGACGCCGACGCGCTGATGGACGAAGCTGCCTACAAGGAACTGATCGGATGAGCGACTCGACCGACTTCCACTTCACCGACTACGACCCGTACGACTTTGCCAATCGTCGCCATATCGGTCCCTCCCCGACGGAGATGAGCGATATGCTTGCGGTCATCGGCTACAAGTCGCTCGACGCGCTGATCGATGCCACGGTCCCCGCCTCCATCCGCCAGCAGAACCCGCTGACCTGGGGTGCGGCGCTGACCGAACGAGAAGCGCTCGACAAGCTGCGCGAGACCGCCAACAAGAACCAGGTGCTGACCACGCTGATCGGACAGGGCTATTACGGCACCGTGACGCCGCCTGTGATCCAGCGCAACATTCTGGAAAACCCTGCCTGGTACACGGCATACACGCCCTACCAGCCGGAAATCTCCCAAGGCCGCCTCGAAGCGCTCCTGAACTTCCAGACGATGATCTGCGACCTGACCGGCCTCGACGTCGCCAATGCCTCGCTGCTCGATGAAGCGACGGCGGCTGCCGAAGCCATGGCGCTTTGCCAGCGCCAGGCGAAATCGAAGGCAACCGCCTTCTTCGTCGATCACGCCTGTCATCCGCAGACGATCGCGTTGATCGAGACACGTGCAGCCCCGCTCGGCTGGAGCGTGATCGTCGGTGATCCGATGACCGATCTCGACCCGGTCGACGTGTTCGGCGCGATCTTCCAGTATCCCGGCACGAACGGCGAAGTGCGTGACTTCTCGGGCCTTATCTCCCGCCTGCACCAGACCGGTGCGGTCGCTGCTATGGCGGCCGATCTTCTGGCGCTGACGCTTCTGAAATCGCCCGGCGAAATGGGTGCGGATATCGCGATCGGCTCGTCGCAGCGGTTTGGCGTGCCTGTCGGTTACGGCGGCCCGCACGCGGCCTACATGTCGGTCAAGGATGCGCACAAGCGCGCCATGCCCGGCCGCCTTGTCGGCGTTTCCGTCGATGCCCGCGGCAATCGTGCCTACCGCCTGTCGCTGCAGACCCGCGAACAGCATATCCGCCGCGAGAAGGCGACGTCGAACATCTGCACGGCGCAGGTTCTGCTCGCCGTCATGGCCTCGATGTACGGCGTCTTCCACGGCCCGGAAGGCCTGAAGGCGATTGCCCAGGCCGTCCACAAGAAAGCCGTGCTGATGGCCAAGGGCCTCGAAAAGCTCGGCTACACGATCGAACCCGATACGTTCTTCGACACGTTCACCGTCGAGGTCGGCCACATGCAGGGTGTGATCATGCGGGCGGCCGTTGCTGAAGGCGTCAACCTGCGCAAGGTCGGTGAAACCAAGATCGGCATGTCGCTCGACGAACGCACCCGTCCGGCAACGCTGGAAGCCGTCTGGCGCGCATTCGGCGGCGACTTCAACGTGTCGGACTTCGCGGTCGAATACCGCCTGCCCAACGCACTTCTCAGAAAATCGGATTACATGACCCATCCGATCTTCCACATGAACCGCGCCGAAAGCGAGATGACCCGCTACATCCGCCGCCTGTCGGACCGCGACCTGGCGCTCGATCGTGCCATGATCCCGCTCGGCTCCTGCACGATGAAGCTGAACGCGACGGCTGAAATGCTTCCGATCACCTGGCCGGAGTTTTCCGACATCCATCCGTTCGTGCCCGTCGACCAGGCGCTCGGCTACAAGGAGATGATCGACGATCTCTCGGCAAAGCTCTGCCAGATCACCGGTTACGATGCTTTCTCGATGCAGCCGAATTCCGGTGCGCAGGGCGAGTATGCGGGCCTGCTGACGATCCGCAACTACCATATCGCCAATGGCGATACGCATCGCGACGTCTGCCTCATCCCCACTTCGGCCCATGGCACCAACCCTGCCTCGGCGCAGATGGTCGGCATGAAGGTCGTGGTGGTCAAAGTGCTCGAGAACGGCGATATCGATCTGGAAGACTTCCGCACCAAGGCGCAGCAGCATGCGGCAAATCTGTCCTGCTGCATGATCACCTATCCTTCGACACACGGCGTGTTCGAGGAGACGGTGAAGGAGATCTGCGAGATCACCCATGCCAATGGCGGCCAGGTCTATCTCGACGGTGCCAATATGAACGCCATGGTCGGATTGTCCCGCCCGGGTGACATTGGCTCCGACGTTTCGCATCTCAACCTGCACAAGACGTTCTGCATTCCGCATGGCGGCGGCGGTCCCGGCATGGGGCCGATCGGCGTCAAGGCGCACCTGGCAAGCCACCTGCCCGGTCACCCGCAATGGGCCGGAGAACTCGGCAGCGAAGGTGCGGTTTCGGCGGCGCCGTTCGGCTCTCCCTCGATCCTGCCGATCTCCTGGTCCTACTGCCTGATGATGGGCGGCGAAGGGCTCACGCAGGCGACGAAGGTTGCGATCCTCAACGCCAACTATATCGCAGCCCGGCTCAAGGGCGCCTACGATGTGCTCTACAAGTCCGCAAGCGGACGCGTCGCGCATGAGTGCATCATCGACACCCGCCCGCTCAACGCCTCGGCCGGCGTCTCTGTCGACGACGTTGCAAAACGCCTGATCGACTGCGGCTTCCACGCCCCGACCATGAGCTGGCCGGTTGCCGGTACGCTGATGATCGAACCGACGGAATCGGAAACGAAGGCCGAGATCGACCGGTTCTGCGATGCGATGCTGGCAGTCCGCGAAGAGGCTCGTGCGATCGAAGACGGTCGCATGGACAGGGTCAACAACCCGCTGAGGAACGCCCCGCACACGGTGGAAGACCTGGTCGGCGAATGGGATCGTCCTTATAGCCGCGAACAGGCCTGCTACCCGCCGGGCGCTTTCCGTGTCGACAAATACTGGTCGCCGGTCAACCGCGTCGACAATGTCTATGGCGACCGCAATCTGCTCTGCACCTGCCCGCCGCTTGAGGACTACGCGGAGGCCGCGGAGTAACACGAATAACGGAGAGGCCCGGGCTTTGGGCCTCTCCGGGATATATTTTCGCGCAGCCCTTGTTTAAGTGCAATTATTCTCTATTTTGAGTTTCATCGAACTTTGCTAGCGACTCGTCCGCAGCTCCCGGAAAACTTGGAGCTCTTTCTGATTTCCTCTCAACGTCGATCTACCCCCGACCCCGTATTTCAGGGTTGGCAACTTACTACGATTGAAAGGAAATCGTTATGGATACCGGCACTGTAAAGTGGTTTAACAGCACCAAGGGTTTTGGTTTCATTCAGCCTGACAACGGCAGCCAGGATGTGTTCGTTCACATTTCCGCTGTTGAGCGCGCTGGCATGAATGGCCTGAACGAAGGTCAGAAGATCAGCTACGAAATCGTCCAGGACAAGCGTTCTGGCAAGAGCTCCGCAGACAACCTGCGCGCTGCTTAAGGTTTTGTCATTGCCCCGCGTGACCACGGATGTACTGGCACGAAGGCGGCGATGATGGTGGAAGGTCGGGGTTCATCTCCCGGCCTTTTGTTTTTTCGTCCATTCTGAGGTTTTACTGTGCTAGACGGTTTAACTTCGAATGGGTGAAAAGAGAGCGGATGTGAGATCGCTTCCCGATCAACCCGCGTCCGACAAATTTCAAGAGATAGCGGTTCGCCGCGTAAGGAGATATTTTGCAGGTACTCGTCAGAGATAACAACGTTGATCAGGCTCTCCGCGTCCTGAAGAAGAAGATGCAGCGCGAAGGTATCTTCCGCGAAATGAAGGCTCGTAGCGCTTACGAAAAGCCTTCCGAGAAGCGTGCACGTGAAAAAGCAGATGCGATCCGTCGCGCGCGCAAGCTTGCTCGCAAGCAGATGCAGCGCGAAGGCCTGCTTCCGGCTCCGAAGAAAAAAGTCATCGTAGCTCGCGCCCGCTAGGCTCCGACATGAGCGTGGTTTTGAGCACAAGCCAGAGCCACGCAACCAATCGCAGGATGGCAGTCTATGCCATTCTCGCGGTCCACGGCAGACATCGGCCGTTTCCAGGAGGAAAGCATGACAGCGACCAAGGACCAGTTCTTCAAGCCCGCGAAAATGTCGGCACAAGCCAAATCGGAGCAGACCAACTCCGTGGTGCGTGACATCCTGGACGCCGAAGTTATTGCTCGTGAAAAGAAGACAGAAAAACTACGTGCTCTGCGGCTCCAGCAGACCGCTGATGCCCCCGCCCCTGTAAAAAAAGCGGCGACGAAGACCAAGCGCGCGGTCAAGACTTCCTAATCTTTCGTTTTACTCCCGACTGCTTTTCCCGAATTGAACCAATTCGTTGGTTCTGCGTTAACTTGCACTGCGGGACGCATGCACACTCTGGGATGCAGCGCTCAGGTGTCGCCTTTTCAAAGACGCCCCGCAGTCTTTTCTGATCATCCGGCTACGCCGATATCAGGAGAGTGCCTGTCAAGGATGCGAGGGTAGAATGTGTCAGGACAACGCCTCATCGGCGATCGTGCTAGGTTCGGATGATCTCGAACTTCTTCAGAGATTCCTGGAAGCCTGGTGCGAGGAGAGACATGTGGACGTGTCGAGCGAGGAGGCTCAGACTGTCGCATCGGGTCTTTTCAACTGGTACCAGTTTGAACTGAATGATCGCAACAACCTCAAGTCCGAACCGCCCGAGCCTTTGCCGGAATCGGTCGAACTGAAGCGATTGCTACGGCAACTCGCCGTAGCCTGATATCGGGCGCTGACCGTGCTGCAATCGCGGCCCGCTCGGGATTACGGGATACGAGCGATCACTTTGATCTCGAAGTCGAATCCCGCGAGCCAGTTTACCCCAACCGCTGTCCAATTCGGGTACGGCTTTTCCCCCATTATGCCCAAGCGAACTGCCTGAACCGTCCCGAACTGATTTTCAGGGTCGGTGTGAAACGTGGTGACGTCGATGATGTTGTCGAACCCGCAGCTTGCCGCTGCGAGAACCGCTCGCAGATTGTCGAACGCGAGTTGAACCTGTTTCTCAAAATTCGGTTCCGGCGTTCCGTCATCACGGCTGCCAACCTGTCCGGACACGAAGAGAAGATCCCCCGACCTTATCGCGGCTGAGTATTTGTTGATGTCGTAAAGGGCCTGTCGGCCTGCGGGGAAAATTGCTTCTCGTTCGATCATAGCTCGTCTCCAATCGGTTGTTGCGTCCACGGCGTTGCAGGAGCCTTCCCTGACCACGTCAATCTTGATATACGCTCCGTATGCAACTACGTATCTCAGATACGCTGCGTATGTCAACTGCTGTAAGAATCCGGTTTAGGGGTGAGCGATGGCGCCGAGCAAGCGTACAACGATGATGGAAGAAACGCGGGTCAAGCTGATCAGCGCGGCGCGCAAGTCCTTCGCCGAGAAAGGCTATGCCAGCTCGTCCATGGACGACTTCACGGCGTCCGCCGGCCTGACGCGGGGTGCGCTCTACCATAATTTCGGTGACAAGAAGGGTCTTTTACAAGCGGTGATCGATCAGATCGATTCCGAGATGCTGCGGCGGATGCGTGCTGCAGCAGACCACGCTGGCGGGACACTTTGGGACGGCTTTCTTGCCGAGGCGGTCGCCTATATCGAGATGTCGCTGGAGCCGGAAATTCAGCGCATCATGTTGCTGGATGGTCCTGCTGTCCTCGGCGACCCATCGCGTTGGCCCAATCAGAACGCCTGTCTGCGCACCACGGCGGATACGATCAGCGCTCTCATCGCCGAAGGGACGGTCAAGAGTATGGATGCGGAGGCCGCCGCACGTCTCATCAACGGTGCGGCACTCAACGCCGCACTGTGGATCGCTGCGGCCGACGATCCGCCGGCCGTGTTGGAAAAAGCCGTCGAAGCGTTCCGTCATCTTGCCAGCGGGTTGCTGACGAAACAGCCCGTATGATCGCCCACCTCAACCTCGACGGCGATAAGTCGGAAGATTGCGAATTCTTGAGAGGATCTCCACTTCGTCCTCGCTCTTCGGCTTGCCGAGGAGAAAACCCTGCAGCTGTTCGCAGCCGTCTTCGACCACCATCCGGTGCTGCCCGAAGGTCTCGATGCCTTCCGCGACGACGGGCAAGTCCAGGCTCTTTCCGAGACCGATGATGGCTTTGACGATGGCACGGGCGCTGTCGCTTTCCTCCATCTCGCTGATAAAACTGCGGTCGATCTTGATCTTGTCAAAGGGGAAGCTGTGCAGGTTGCTGAGCGACGAATAGCCGGTGCCGAAGTCATCCATCACCACATGGACTCCCAGCGCCTTCAACCGGAGCAAGGTCGCGAGCGTCGTGTCGCGATCCTTGAGCAGCGAGGTCTCTGTGATCTCGAGTTCAAGCCGGTGGGGCTCCAGGCCGCTCTCATCCAGTGCCGACGCAATCATGTCGACAAGGTTCGGGAAGCGAAACTGGATGGCCGAAACGTTGACCGCTACCGCCAGGCCGTCATCCCAGGTACTGGCGACCCTGCAGGCTTCGCGCATCGCCCATTCACCGATCGGCACGATGATGCCGGTTTCCTCGGCAACCGGAATGAAGACGCTCGGTGAGACATTGCCCCATTGCGGATGCTTCCACCGCATCAGGGCCTCATAGCCCGAGCAGAGGCCGCTTGTGGCATCAAAGAGTGGCTGGAATACCATGCTGAGTTGCGAGCGCAGTACGGCGTAGCGCAACTCGCTCTCGATCTCGCGCCGCTCGCGCAGCTCTGCGTCCATTGCCGCGGAATAGAATGCTGCCGTACCACGTCCCGAGAACTTCGCATTGTAGAGGGCCATGTCGGCCGCATTGCGCAAGTCATCAGGCGTTTCTCCGTCGTCCGGATAAACCGCGCAGCCGATGCTGACGCCCGCGGCGGTGGGATCGAGTGCAACATTCATTTCGGTGCGGAAGGTTTCGAGGATACGCTCGGCGAGCAGGTTTGCGCCCGCCGGCTGTTCGACGCCTGTCTGGAGAATGATGAACTCGTCGCCGCCGATGCGGGACGGCGTATCGGCCGGACCGACACAGCGCCGCAGGATATCGGCGACCCGGATCAGGACACGATCGCCTTCTGCATGGCCGAACACATCGTTGACGGCCTTGAAGCGGTCGAGATCAAGGGCAAGCACCGCCAGCACATCGCCGGAAAGTGCAGCCGTCCTCAAGGCACCGTCGAGCCGATCGTTGAAGAGCGTACGGTTGGGAAGGTCAGTCAAAGCGTCGTGGCGAGCCATGTGTTCGATGCGGCGCTCCGCAATGCGCTTCTCGGTCAGATCGCGGACAGCCAGAACCTGACAGGAGCGACCGCGATACTCGATCGTATGGACGGCAACCTCCAGAAAGACCTCACGGTCCGTCACTTTCGGCGTGGCAGCGACTGCGGAATTCCTTTGAGCCGTCAGCGGAAGACCGTCGGCTGCAGCCAGCAGATCGTCGGGATCGCGGCCGAGGATGTCGCGGTCGCGCAGCAACAGCAAGTCGGCAAAGCGAGCATTGGTCTCGATGACGCGGCCATCGCGAACCACCGCGAGGCCTTCGAGCGTCGCGTTGGCAAAGCCACGCAAATCCGTCAGGTACCGGTCGATGAAGCTCGCGGCAACAGTCGTCAGCACGATCACACTCATGACGATCGAAACCGCGCCAATGAGCCAGATCCGCCCGCCACCGTCGAGCGAGGCCTCTGGAAGCGTCGGATCGGGGATCAGCTCGGTCGCCGACATTGCAGTGAAATGCAGGATGCAAATGGCAGCAACACTGGCAGCGACTGCACAGATCAGGCGCAGGGTGCTTCTTCGAAGCGTCGTGGAGGCGAACGCCGCGGTGAAGAGAGAGAAAGAGACAACAGAGCCGATCAAGATGGGCGTCATTTCGTAGCGGGTCGTTGCCGCGGCACGGATCGCTTCGGTGCCGATCAAGTGCATGGCGGCGACCGTGACGGTGGCGACCATGCCGGCTGCGAGCGAAGAAACCGTCTTCGATCGATCGGCAATCTGCAGCGCCAACCAGAAGCCGGCGACGGCAGTCAGAGCCGAGACAAGGGTGAGGACGCGCTCGAATTCGATCGCTATCGTGCCCTGGTAGGCGAGCATTGCCACGAAATGCGTCGACCAGATGGAAAGCCCGCCCGTGGCGCTGGCGACAAGGAGCCAGATCCGCCGCCGACGTTCGTTGCACTCGATCGCCCGTCTATGGATCAGAAAAAATGCGAGCATGCCGACGACGCAGATGCCGGCCGCGAGAAGAACAGTGCTTCGATCATGCTGAACCACGACGCATTCGAGAACTCGAAACATGGATGCCACCACAAGAACGCACGACGAACAATTTCATCGACTTGTCAGCAAAACATTAGGTGTTAATATTTAAGGAAATAATAATATACAGTGCCGGCATGCACGTGTCCAGGAACGCGCCTTGGGTACGGGCTATCGATCCCAAAAGGCTTATCCGGCCGCCTTTTCAAGCCCGGAGCTCAAATCCACCGCCGCGAACGCAGCGGTCAGGATTTCGGTCCCAGCGCCAGGCTTCGTCGCCTCCGACGACAGGATCTGGCGGAACCGACGCGCACCGGGATAACCCTGAAACAGACCAACCATGTGACGCGTCACGTGATGCAATCTGCCACCGGAGGCGATAACCTGATCCGCATAGGCAATCATCGCGTCGCGCAGCGCCATCCAGTCAGGGTCTGGATACTCAAGTCTTCCATCCAGAAGCGCATCGACGCCCGCCAGCAAGCCGGTGTTGTGATAGGCAGCGCGGCCGAGCATGACGCCATCCATCACCTCAAGGTGTTCAGCAGCTTGCTTAAGATCGGCAATACCGCCGTTGATCCCGAGAAACACATCCGGGTTCTCACGCTTCATCCGAAGGACCAGATCGTAATCCAGTGGAGGAACCTCGCGATTTTGTTTTGGCGACAGTCCCTGCAGCCAGGCCTTGCGGGCATGGATCCAGATCGCGTCGGCACCGGCACCAATCATTCGCGCGAGAAAGTCCGGCAGGACGTCGGCCGGCACCTGATCATCAACGCCGATGCGGCATTTGACGGTCACAGGCGCCTGTGAAACCTTTTTCATGGCTGTGACGAGATCTGCAACATGCGCAGGGTCGCGCATCAGGCAGGCACCGAATGTCCCCGACTGCACCCGGTCCGAGGGGCATCCGACATTGAGGTTGATCTCGTCGTAACCGTAATCACCGGCGATCCGGATCGCCTCGGACAGCTTTTCCGCATTCGAGCCGCCGAGCTGCAAGGCAACAGGATGTTCTGCCGGCGAATAGGACAAGAGCCGCTCCCGCGGCCCATGGATGATCGCATCGGCGACGACCATCTCCGTATAAAGAAGCGCGCGCGACGACAGCTGCCGGTGCAGGAAACGGCAGTGACGATCGGTCCAGTCGATCATCGGGGCGACAGCGAAGACTTTTTTATGAGGATGCGTTGGCATTGGTTCCGAGCGACTATTCCGGTGCGTGGCGGCACGGATAACAAGATTTTGAGCCTGGCGAAAGACAAACGGCAAAAATGCGTTGTCGCCAGGTTGGTGCGGATTGGAACCGGCTGGAGCGTAGATGGGCTGTGTCTCGAGGTGAAAGCCTCTTCTACAGGGAATTCGACTTTGGACGGACGAGATGCCATCGAAGGTGAGCGGTCGCCAACCAAGGTGCAAACCCTACCCTTCAGTAGCAAATTTTGTTTAATCCGAGCAAAATGCGTGCTAGTCAGGCATATGAGTTCTTCTCGCGGTCTTGAGATAGATTTTGCAGAGCCGGCCATGGCGCATGTCACACGGGCGGCGTTCGACTTGAACGGATTTTCGGCCGAGTATGTCGAGCTGAGCGGTGCTGAACCGTATGACTTCAGAAGCCGTGGCGAGAACCACTATCTCGCGTTGCACGATATCACTCTCACTGATGGTGAGCTGCGCGTGGACGGTCTTCCGACGCTCCATAAAAAGGACTTGCGCGACACGATCACCTTCGTGCCCAAAGGCTGCGGCATCGAGGGCTGGTGCCAGCCTCAGCCACGAACCAACCGATTTGTCGCTATGTATTTCGATCCAAAGGCGATCCGCGACGATCTGGCTGGTAGATATTCCGAGTGGGATCCTGCGCCGTTCGCTTACTCGCGCGATCCACAGTTACGCGCCACACTTAAGAAGCTTGAAGCGGTTCTCAGGGCGCCTCATGTGGACGAGCTCCACGCGGAGAGCGTCTGCCTTCTGGCATCGCTTGAGGTTTTCGGGGTCATGGCCGACAGGCAGGGGCGTCTGTCGGACCGGCAGATCGCCGCGGTCACGGATTTCGTGGAGGGGCATCTGCAGGCAACAGTCGGCCTGGCGGAGCTGGCAGCTGTCGCCGGGCTCAGCCGTTTTCACTTTTCCCGCGCCTTCAAGGCAACGACCGGGGAAAATCCACACTCGTTTGTTCAACGGCGGCGCATCTCGCGAGCTGTCACGCTCCTTGCTCAGGTTGACCTGCCCATCGACGCGATTGCCGGGGCAGTCGGGTACAAGGGCACACCACAGTTTCGAAGGGCGTTTCATGAGGTGATGGGGACCTCGCCGCTGAAATATCGTCTGCAACGTTAGGCAAAATGGCGGGGGCCACCAATGGGCTATGAGTACACAGATGCCAGTCTGATCGTCTGCGATAGGGAGCCGATCACGCGACTCGAAGAGATCCAGAATTTCGCGTTCCTCGTTGCGATGTCGAACGACTGGACGATCGTTCGCGTATCCGAGAACTGCGAAACATTCTTCAACGTCAAACCGGAGAAACTCCTGGGCACGCGCTTCGACACGTGGATCAGTGAGACGGCGCTCCACGACATCCGGAACCGGATGGCGATTTTGGCGTCAACGACAGGAGAGAGAATCTTCGACGTGAAGCTGGTGCAGGGATTGCCCAACGTCGATCTGTCGATCCATTTTCAGGGCGATCTTCTGATTGTCGAAGGAGAACGGACACAGAAGACCGAACGGGTGGAGGCGGCTTCGATGGTTCGCGCAATGGCTGCGCGTCTGACCAAAGTTCCTTCAATCGAGAAATTCCACAGAGATGCGGTCCGACAGGTCCTGGCGATCACCGGCTTTGATCGAGTGATGATCTATCGGTTCGACACAGACGGTCATGGCGAAGTCATCGCGGAAGCAACACGCGCCGGGGTGGATAGCTTCCTCGGGCTTCATTATCCCGCGTCGGATATCCCACGCCAGGCGCGCGAATTGTACTTGCGCAACCCTTTCCGCATCATAGCCGACGTCGCGGCACCAACCGTGGCGTTATTGCCTCCCGCGGACGCGGTCACGCCACCGCTTGACCTGTCGATGTCGATCAGCCGCGCCGTGTCTCCCGTCCATATCGAATATCTGCGCAACATGGAGGTTGGTGCCTCCCTATCCATTTCGATCGTCGTCGAGGAAAAGCTGTGGGGGCTTATCGCATGCCATGCCAATGGACCGCGCCTGCCGAGCTTCATCATGCGGACGGCATCGGAACTGTTCGGCGCGATGTATTCGATGATGCTGGAGAGCCGTCTGCGGCGCGGCAGCGAGGAGCACGAGCATCGCGCACGTGCTTTGGCTGATCGCGTCATTACGATGATTGCTGGTGACGAATCGTTGATGGAAGATGCTCAGTGGCTGCAGGACATGACGCGCGACATGTTGGATTGCGATGGTGTCGCAATTTACCGTCGCGGCAAAGCTCATCTTCACGGGGCCACGCCGTCGGAACATAATGTCATCTCTCTGGCCCATCATCTGAACGCCGCCTCGCCGAGCCGGGTGTTCACGACCGACAACTTGGCTTCGGTCCATGCGCCGTGCAGCGAGACAGCGGACCGCGCCGCTGGCATGCTGTCGATCCCCATCTCGCGGGTTCCGCGCGACTATATCTTGCTGTTCCGCCGCGAGCGGCTGAGCGAGATCAGGTGGGGTGGCAATCCTGCAAAGCCAGCGGAAGCAGGCACCGAGAGCGAACGCATATCGCCCCGCAAAAGCTTCGCAGCATTCGCCGAACTTGTCCGCGGCAAGTCCAACCCTTTTTCCGACCGCGATCAGCGCATCGGCGAAGCGATCAGACAGGCACTGATCGAAGTCATCCTGCGCTATTCGGACGGCGCCAGCGACGAGAGACGACGTGCTTCCGAACGTCAGGAAGTGCTGATTGCCGAACTCAATCACCGCGTCCGCAACATCCTTGCGCTGATCCGCAGTCTCATGACGAAGACAAGCCACACGGCCGTTGATGTCGCGAGCTATGTCGAATCGCTCGGCGGACGGGTGCAGGCGCTCGCACGAGCCCATGACCGCGTCACGCGCCAAAGCTGGGGCCCCGCGCCGCTCGCCGGCATCTTTCAGGATGAGATCGCGGCACATGACGGCTTACGCGGTCGATTTACCTTGAAGGGACCGAACGTTCTGCTGCAGCCACAGGCGATGTCGACCATTGCGCTGGTTGTTCATGAACTCGTCACCAACAGCTGCAAGCATGGCGCGCTTTCGGCAAACGGCCGCATAGAGGTGACGGTCGACTCGGTCGACGGCGAAGGCGTTTACATCAAATGGAAGGAAATCGGCGGCCCGGCCGTGGTTGCGCCGACACGGCGAGGGTTTGGTTCTGTCATCGTCGAGAAAACGATTCCGTTCGATCTGAAGGGAACGGCAGAGGTCCGCTTCCTGCTGCCCGGGTTGGAAGCGGATTTCTTCATCCCGCTGAATTATGTGATCATTGCGCCTGAAGACCCGGCGCCGACGCAGACGATGATTGAGCCCGATACCCTGAAAGCTACCAGCGTCCCCCCAAAGCAACTACTGCACGATGCGCAGGTTCTGCTGGTCGAGGACAACATGCTCATCGCACTGGAGGCCGAGGACATGCTGTACGAGCTGGGCGCGGTTCAGGTTCACCTCGCCTCCACTATTGCCGAAGCCGAACAGTTGCTTGCCAAGCAGAGTTTCCAGTTCGCTATGCTGGACATCAATGTCGGTCGCGGCACAAGTTTCGATCTTGCGACCAAGCTCGGGCAAGCAGGAACGCCGTTTATCTTCGCGACCGGCTACGGCAACGAATTGGCGATCGCGCGCAGAAAGGAAAGTGAGGTCGTCATCCAGAAGCCCTATGAGCGTGATCATCTTGCGCGCGCCGTGCAACAGGTGCTGACGAAAGCGACTGTCGAAGATGGCTGACGAAAGCGCTCGCGCTCTCTTCATTCATCCGCTCTGAAACGACGTTCCCTGCCCCCACTGCGGTCAATGACCTCAACCTGCAGGTTGCCGGCATGACCGCCCGTTCAGTGGACCGACTGGCCGTCGTCTTCTTCAAGGAAGCTCTTGATGCCGTCGCGCTCGGCGGTGGCAAGGAATTCTTCCCAGGCGTCCTTGTCGGTCGCGAATGTCTCTTCCCAGCTGGTTACGACTTCCGTCTGGCTGATGACCTCGAGCGTCCAGTCGCCATTGGTATCGGCCGGGCGATAGATATCGACGAGCACGGTGACGCCATCGTCTTCGAACTCACCGGCGAATTCTGAATGTTCGAGTTTGGGCTGTTTCGTCATCGGTGAAGAACCTTCGTTTTCGTGCTGTCTTTAGAGAGACGCCAGCTCAACACGCCGGCCCTTGTTCGGTTGCATGGCCGGCATATTTGCCGAATGCGCTTTCCCTTATAGCAAAGCGAAAATTCACGCCAGCCGTACGGCTGTGCAGAAATCGGGCTAGGATTGTCGGCCGAATTGGTGGACAAAGGACGCATATTGATGACCGGAGGATTTTTTTCGATGCGCGCTACCGTGATCCCTGCCCCGCAGCCCGTGCTTCTTGATGTCGAGGGCGAGACCGAACAGTTTCCGGTGCGCCGGGTTTATTGCGTCGGCCGCAACTATGCCGACCACGCCATCGAAATGGGCCATGATCCGTCACGCGAGCCGCCCTTCTTCTTCCAGAAAAATGCCGACAATCTCTATCATGGCGACACCTTTCCCTACCCGCCGGTCTCTTCCGATGTTCATTTCGAAGTCGAGTTGGTGATGGCGCTTTCCGGTGGCGGCGCCGACATTCCGGTCGAGGAGGCCCTGTCCAAGGTCTATGGCTACGGGATCGGCATCGACTTCACGCGGCGCGATGTGCAGGACAAGGCGAAGAAGATGAGCCGGCCGTGGGAATCGGCAAAGGCGTTCGAACATTCAGCGCCCGTCTCCGCACTCGTCCCGGCCGCCAGGATCGGGCATCCGCAGGAAGGTGCGATCTGGCTTGAGGTCAACGGCGAACGCAAGCAGTCCGGCAACCTCAACCAGATGATCTGGAAGCTGCCGGAAATCATCGCCGAACTGTCGAAGCTCTTCGTGCTGGCACCGGGTGACGTGATCATGACCGGGACGCCGGCGGGCGTCGGCCCGGTCGTCAAGGGCGACACGATCACCTGCAGCGCCGAGGGTGTCGGCAAACTCTCTCTCACGGTGGTTTGAAGCACGAACCGGAGGTCAACAGATGCCGATCTACGCGCTTGGTGAATTCCAGCCCAAACTCCCCGCACCCGACCGCTTCTGGATCGCGCCGGATGCGAACGTAATCGGCAAGGTGGAACTGGGCGAGGATGTCGGCATCTGGTTCGGCGTGACGCTGCGCGGCGACAACGAGCCGATTACTGTCGGTGCGCGGTCGAACATTCAGGAGGGCGTGATGGTGCATACCGATCCCGCCTACCCCGTCGTGATCGGCTCGGACTGTACGATCGGCCACCATGCGATCGTGCATGGCTGCATCATTGGCGACAATTCGCTTGTTGGCATGGGTGCGACCATCCTGAACGGCGCAAGGATCGGCCGCAATTGCCTGGTGGGCGCCAATGCCCTTGTGACCGAGGGGAAGGACTTCCCCGACAATTCGCTGATCGTCGGCTCGCCCGCCAAGGCGATCCGTACGCTCGACGATGACGCCGTCGAGCGGCTGCGGCAATCTGCGGCGCGCTATGTAGAAAACTGGAAGCGGTTTTCCCGAGATCTTAGAGCGCTCTGACCAAACGGACTACGCGGCACATTTCTCGCAGATGCCGCGGATCTCGATCGTCGTCTTTGATGGCTTGAAGCCCTTGCTGGACGCCCAGTCGCTGAGGTGGTGATCGACCTCGTGATCGTGGAATTCCAGCACCTGGCTGCAGCTTTCGCAGATCGCGAAGGCAACCGTACCGTGGCCATGACCCTTGCCGCAGCACGCGCTTTCTCGGTGCGCGCAGGCCACGAATGCATTGAGGCTTTCCAGCCGGTGCACCATGCCGAATTCGGTCAGCTTGTCGAGCGCGCGGTAAACCTGAAGCGGTGCACGAAAGCCGTGGTCGCGCAGCTTGTCCAGGATCGTGTAGGCGCTGAGCGGTCCATCGGCACGGTCCAGCGCATCAAACACCAGCGACTGGTTCTTGGTCAGGGCCGGATTGACGATCGGGGCGTTCATCCGCGCACTCCTTTATTGGTTGCCCGCTCATTCGTTTTGCGGCCGAAGGCGGGAAGCAAACTCATGATGAAAAGTAGGAGTGCGGCCACCACGATGGAAGGGCCGGACGGCGTATCATAGGTCAAAGAGCCGAAAAGACCGCCGACGACAGCTGCAGCACCGATCAGCGAAGCGAATACCGCCATCCATTCCGGGCTTGCCGAAAAGCGTCTGGCGGTCGCTGCAGGTATGATCAGCAGCGAGGTGATCAGCATGATGCCGACGATCTTCATGGCGATCGCGATGACCAGGGCCATCAGAAGCATGAAGAACAGCTTTGCCTGCGCCGGCCGCATGCCTTCGGCTTCCGCCACGTCTTCGCTCACTGTCGATGCGATGAGCGGGCGCCAGAGGAATGCGAGCGCTGCGACAACGACGATACCGCCACCCCAGATGAGCGCGATATCGGATGGCGTGACCGCCAAGATATCGCCGAACAGGAAGGCGATCAGATCGATCCGAACCCAGGTCATGAAGGCAACGAGGACAAGGCCGATCGCCAGAGCCGAATGCGAGAGGATCCCCAGCAGAGCATCCGCTGAGAGCGACTGGCGACGCTGAAGGAGGAGCAGCAGGCCGGAGACGAGGACGGCGACGCCGAACACCGACAGAAGAAGATTGACCTCGAAAAACAGCGACAGCGCCACGCCGAGCAGCGCCGAATGCGCCATCGTATCGCCGAAATAGGCCATGCGGCGCCAGACGACGAAACAGCCGAGCGGTCCGGCTGTCAGCGCTACGCCGACGCCGGCGATTAGTGCGCGAGTGAAGAAGTCGTCAAGCATGAGGCTTGCCCTCGCCGTGATGGTGGTGGGCGTGGTCGCCATCGTGGCGATGGTCGTGAGCACCATCGTGATGGTGCTTGTGGTCACCATGCTCGTGGTCGTGCCCGGCGTGATGCTCGTGATGGTGGCCGTCCTCGGGGTGGCAATGATCCGTGATCGAGCCGTCGCGGTGCTGGACCCGACCATCCGGCAGATGGGTATGGTCGTGGTTGTGGCTATAGACGGCGAGCGCACGGCCATTGGCGCCAAACAGCTTGGCATAGTCAGAACTCTGGCTGACCACTTCCGGCGTGCCACGGCAGCAGATATGACCGTTGAGGCAGATCACCGTGTCGGTCCCCGCCATCACCATGTGCAGATCATGCGAAATCATCAGGATGCCGCAACCCGTCGTGGTGCGGATCTTGCGGATCAGATCGTAGAGCGCTGCCTCGCCAGCGAAATCGACGCCCTGCACCGGCTCGTCCAGCACCAGCAGGTCCGGCTTGCGTGCCAAGGCGCGGGCCAGCAGCGCGCGCTGGAATTCGCCGCCCGACAGGTGCCGGACTTCGGCGTCTGCCAGATGCGCGATGCCGGTCGCTTCGAGCGCTGCCATCGTATCCTGATCGGAAATCGAGCTTGTCAGCCGCATGAGGCGCCGCACCGAAAGCGGCATCGTCCAGTCGATCGAGAGCTTTTGCGGCACATAACCGATGCGCAGGTCGCTGCTGCGGGTAACGGTGCCTTCATCGGCCTTCAGGACGCCGATCGCCATCTTGGCGGTCGTCGACTTGCCGGCGCCGTTGGGTCCGATCAGCGTCACCACTTCGCCGCGGGCTATCGACAGATCGACGCCGCGCACCAGCCAGCGATTATCCCGGAAAATGCCGGCATTCGACAGCGATACGAGTTTCGCTGCGGCCTTTGCATGATCTCCAAGCGGCAGGTCGGCCCGGTTTCTCATCAGCATGGTCGTCTAAAAATCCTGTTGTCAGGCCTCTTGCAGACCCTCATGGCACACGTTATAGCATAACGCAATTGATGTAATAACATTACGTAATGTCACAAGGAGCTATCCGATGAAATTTGCCGCAACCCTCCTCCTCTCATGCTCGGCCCTGATGACCGCATCGAACGCATTTGCCGATGCACCCAGCGTCGTGGTCTCGATCAAGCCGATCCATTCGCTGGTCGCCTCGGTCATGAAAGGCGTGGCGGAGCCGAAGCTGATCGTCGAGGGCGCGGCCTCCCCGCATACCTACAACATGCGCCCATCCAAAGCGTCGGCCCTGCAGAAAGCCGACCTGATCTTCTGGGTCGGCCATGGAATGGAAGCGTTTCTGGAAAAGCCGCTGGAAGCGCTCGGCACCAAGGCTGCCGTGGTAAGCCTGGAAGACGCGCCGGGCCTGACCAAACTGAAGTTCCGCGAGGGCGGTGTGTTCGAGCCGGAAGCCGAAGAGGAAGGCCATGATCACGGTCATAGCCACGGCAGCGAGGATCACGCAGCCGGCGCGGAGGACGACGGCGACCACGACCATGACGGCAATGACGTGCATCTATGGCTCGACCCGATGAATGCCAAGGCGATGGTGGAGGATATTGAAAAGGCGCTTGTGCAGGCCGACCCGGAAAACGCCACGACCTACCAGGCGAACGGGGCTGATATGATGAAGCGGCTCGATGCGCTCGACACGGAACTGAAGACCACGCTCGAGCCGGTCAAGGACAAGCCTTTCATCGTATTCCACGACGCCTACCAGTATTTCGAGAACCGCTACGGCGTGAAGGTTGCGGGATCGATCACGGTGAGCCCGGAATCCATTCCCGGCGCCGAGCGCGTGAAGGAAATCCACCAGAAGGTGGAGGAGCTTGGCGCCACCTGCGTGTTCGCCGAGCCGCAGTTCGAGCCAAAGCTGGTGAAGGTGGTGACGGAAGGAAGCAAGGCGCGTTCCGGCGTTCTTGATCCGGAAGCAGGCGCACTGACCGAGGGGCCGGATCTCTACTTCGATCTGATGCGTGGTCTCGCAACGTCGTTGAAGACCTGCCTCTCGCAGGCTTCCTGATCTCCAGGACATTCGCGGTGCTGCGACCTGCAGTGCCGCGTGTTGAGAGAAACAGGTGGGGGACGTCGAACACTCGACGTCCCCCAACTCAATTTATCGGCCGGAAATGATGCTTGCGATCACGCCACTGGTGATGCCGACGAGCAGGAAGTCGTTATCCACCTTCACCCAACGCTGACCGCGCGGCGGGGCCGACAGGCGGTAGCGGCGATAATCGCGGACTTCCGCCATATGGCGGCGCTCAGCGGCCGACATGCGATGACCCCGCACCCAGCGCTTCTTGGTGACGACGACTTTCTTCTTTTCGATGACGACATGCTTGCCGGCCGGGCGGTGATGCTCCGGACCCTTGCGCCAATCCTGCGCCTGCGCTGTGGAGGCGATCGGCGCGACCAGAACGGTAGCGGCGAGCATGGCAATGATGAACTTCTTCATGGTTGTTTCCTCGTATTGAACACACGAGAGAATTAGAGCCCAACCGATGAACGCGATATGAATGCAAGATTAAACTTACGTAATGATCCTAGTGCCTTGGCGTCATATCTTATCGCAGGAAGTTAAGCGCTACGGGAGCTTCTCATACGATTGGCTCGTATACGAAGTCGTCGAAATCAGCGGCTTTCGCACGACCTGAGGTATCGAAGGCGAACACGCCCACGAATGCGCCGGTGAATGAGCCATGCTCGCCGCGACCGCCTTCGTCTGAGATGACAGAGGCATCCAGCTTCGGCCCGATCGGTTCCCAGTCATTCGCTCCACCGGCGCGCCAGAAGAACTGGAGATCATTGTCATGGACCTCGATCGCCAGATGCACCGGTCCATCCGGCACCGGCACGCCGCTTCCGGCTGGCCAGACGAGCTTTGCATGCGGGAAGTCACCGGGGCATGACAGCACCGTTACGACGCGGCCAAGCTTCTCGTGCAGCGTGACGGCAACGGCATGCAGCTTGTGGCGATTGTAGTAATGGGTAAGGCCTGCCACCTGCTGATAGGTATCGGGCGAGAAATCGACGACCGTCTCGGCGCGGAAGCGATGGTGCTCCTGCCTGCGGGCAACGAGCGCCTGCTCGAACCAGGAACCGATGCTTTCCCGGCCGATCAGGCGCAGATGTCCGGGGCGCTCCGTCAGGCTGAAGATCCGCTCCGGCTCCGGCGTGCGCAGCCACTGGAATTCGCTCGGCAGCACTGCCTTGTCGAACCCCTGCGCCACCCGACCAGCATCCTGAGCCACCTCGGTGCCGTTCGTCACGGGGACGTCGACAACGGGAACCACACCTCCATGTTCGAGATAGAGCCAGTCGTCCTTCCAGACGCATTTCTGCAGCGCCGTCTCGCGCCCGAGCGGTGAGCGGCGATGCGGTTCGATCGGTCGGCTGCAGAGGTGGGTGTGATAGACCTCGCCTTCCGGCGTCTCCACATATTGCCCGTGTCCGGACCGCTGCAGCAAAGCTTCCGGTGCATCCTTGGACGTGATGAGGTGGCTCGCGGGATGAAGCTCATAAGGGCCGCCGATCGACTTGGACCGGGCCATCGTTACGGCGTGGTTATAGCCTGTGCCGCCTTCTGCCGTCGTCAGATAGTACCAGCCATTGCGTTTGAAGAGATGCGGGCCCTCGACGAGCCCGAGCGGACTGCCCGGGAAGATGTTGATGATGGGACCCTTCAACGTCTTCGTCTCGGCGTCCCATTCCTGCATGAGGATGCCATCGAACGCGGGCGATTTCGGCGCGCCGCCAAAGCTCTCGGTCCGGTGGTTCCACTGCATGTTCAGGAACCACTTTCGCCCGTCGTCGTCGTGAAACAGCGACGGATCGAAGCCGGAGGAATTGACATAGATCGGGTCCGACCATTCACCTTCAATCGTCGGCGATGTGACAATGTAATTGTAAGCGTCCTTGAAGCTGCCGTCGAACCGTTTCACGTCGGTATAGACCAACCAAAACAATCCATCCGCATGGGAGAGGCACGGTGCCCAGACGCCGCAGCTGTCGGGATTGCCGCGCATGTCGAGCTGGCTTTTCCGCTCCAGAGGCCGCCGCACGAGCGTCCAGTTCACGAGGTCGCGGGAGTGGTGGATCTGAACGCCCGGATACCACTCGAATGTGGAGGTCGCGATATAATAGTCCTCGCCGACACGGCAGATCGATGGATCGGGATTGAAACCCGGCAGGATCGGATTGCGGATCATAGATTTCCTCCGGTGGTCGTAAAGTCTCAGGGCGCATACTGCTCTCTCCTCAGTCTGCACCCGTGTCTCCCGCTGTGGGGAGGTTCACTTGCGGGCGGGACCCTCGCGTTCGGCCGACGCTGCCCAGAGGTTGATATCGGCCTCCTTGGCGTAACCGTCGATCTCGGACAGTTCAGCTGCCGTGAATTCCGGGTTCTCAAGCGCCTTGACGCAATCCTCGACCTGTTCCGGACGGCTGGCGCCGATCAGCGCCGTGGTCACGCGGCCGCCGCGCAGAACCCACGCAAGCGCCATCTGCGCCAGCGTCTGACCTCGCCGTTCGGCGATCGCGTTCAGACCTTTGAGGTTCTCGACATTCTTGTCGTTGAGGAAGGCCGGGCGCAGCGACTTGCCCTGGGCGGCACGGCTGTCTTCTGGAATGCCGCCCAGATATTTCGATGTGAGCATGCCCTGAGCCAGCGGCGAAAACACGATCGAGCCGACGCCGAGATCATCCAGCGTGTCGAGCAGACCGTCTTCCTCGACCCAGCGATTGATCATTGAATAGCTCGGCTGGTGGATGAGAACAGGCGTGCCCAGAGCCTTCAGGATCGCCGTAGCTTCCCGCGTGCGCTGCGAATTGTAGGACGAGAGGCCGACGTAGAGCGCCCTGCCCGAGCGAACGATGTGATCCAGCGCGCCGCAGGTTTCCTCCAGCGGCGTATCCGGATCGAAGCGGTGCGAATAGAAGATATCGACATAGTCGAGACCCATGCGCTTCAGGCTCTGGTCGCAGGACGCGATCAGGTACTTGCGGCTGCCCCATTCGCCGTAAGGGCCGGGCCACATGTTGTAGCCGGCTTTCGACGAGATGATCAGTTCATCCCGCAGTCCATGAAACTCATCGCGCAGGATCTGGCCGAAGGCCGTTTCGGCGCTGCCAGCCTTCGGGCCGTAATTGTTGGCGAGATCGAAATGGGTGATGCCGAGATCGAAGGCTTTTCTGCAGATATCAACCTTGCGCTGGTGCGGCGTGTCGTCGCCGAAATTGTGCCACAGGCCGAGCGAGATCGCCGGAAGTTTGAGGCCGGACCGGCCGCAGCGATTATATTTCATTGTGTCGTAGCGGTTGTCCGCCGGGTGCCAAGCCATCTTTGAAAAATCCTCCGAATGAAAAACGGCGCCGACCTCTTCTTCGGCGCCGTGCACGTCATAGAGTATCAGACAAGAAGCGCCAGCGCTTCATCGATGCCGAGCGCGGCCGGTTGGGTGCAGGTCGTTGTGGTCGCGACGAAATTGCCCTCTTTCCCGGATTTCAGGATCGAGGTCATCACGTCGACGCCATGCAGCGCCCGGTCGATCGAGCAGCGGATGTCGCGCCCCTCGATCAGTGCCATTGCCATGTCGGCCAGACCTGCGGTGCGATAGTTTGCACGCGGACCGTTCGTCGGATGCTCCTGGTTGTTTTTGCTGAAAGGATGATCCCAGTCCTTGAGCGGCTGGATATCCTTGTCGCGGCCGCTTGCTTCCACCACGCCACCGAAGAAGTTCGGGTCGGGGACGTAGATCGAGCCTTCCGTGCCGTAGAGTTCCATATTGGCATGACGATGCGACCAGACATCCCAGCTGGCCGAGAGCGTGATCGTTGCGCCTGCCGCGAACTCGAGCAGAGCGTGGATATTGGTCGGGGTCTCGACAGGGATGCTCTGGCCCTTCAGAGGCTCGCTGGTGATCGTGCGCGTCGGATTGGCCATCGACGTCAATGCCGCGACCCGTTTGACGGGGCCGAGGAAGTTGACGAGGTTGGCGATGTAGTACGGCCCGAGATCAAGGATCGGACCTCCGCCGTTGAGAAAGAAGAAGCCGGGGTTCGGGTGCCACATTTCCATGCCCGGACTCATGACATGGCATGTACCCGACGTGATGCGTCCCACGCCGCCGTCATCGATGAATTTTCGGGCCAGCTGGTGTGCGCCGCCCAAAAAAGTGTCCGGCGCACAACCGATCGCCAGCCCCTTTTCCCGTCCAAGCGCCTGCAACTGCTTTCCCTCTTCCAGCGTGATGGTCAGTGGCTTTTCGGAATAGACGTGCTTGCCGGCATCGAGAATGGCCTTCGAGACCTCGAAATGCGCGGCCGGGATCGTCAGGTTGACGATCACGTCCAGCTCGTCATTAGCGAGCAGCTCCGGAATGGTCTGCGCCTTCACGCCGTATTCTGTTGCCCGCTGCCGCGCCGCCTCCGGATTGAGGTCGGCGCAGGCCAGAACCTTGATCCCCTTAAACAGCGGAGACAGCGCGAAATAGGTCATGGAAATGTTGCCGCATCCGATGATGCCGACGCCAAGTTCCTTGGTCATGGGAAACTCCGATCCAATATCTGAATTCAGTAGGTGTTGAAGGCGGCCATCGAACGGGATGCGAGCCGCTCGATATCCTTCGGGTTGTCGTGCTCCAGCACGAAGTGCTTGGCGGGTGTCTTCTTCAGTGCCGCCATCAGATCTTTCCACGGCACGGTGCCATGGCCGACATCGGCCCATCCGTCTTCATCCGTGTTCTCGCCCGCTGGCGCGATGTCCTTGACGTGAACCGCCGAGATCTTCTTGCCGTAGCTTTCGATCCAGGTGAACGGATCGGCGCCGCCACGGACGACCCAGGCGATATCCGCTTCCCAACTCAGATCAGGGCCGCCGGCAAAGATCTGTTCCTGGGGCGTGGAGCCATCCGGCAACTGCTTGAACTCGAAATCGTGGTTGTGCCAACCGAATGTATAGCCGGCATCCTGATAGCGTTTTCCGGCTTCCTGCAGGCGCTGACCGAAGGCGAACCAGCCTTCCGCATCCGTGGGTCTCTGATCGGCTGCGAGGTGGGGGCAATAGATGGCACTGATGCCGAGCGTCTTTGCGATCAGCAGTGCCTGGTCAGGCTCCTGTTCGAGGAGGTCGAGACCGAAATGGCCTGTGGGCATCGTGAGTTCGTTGGCATCGAGCTCTGCACGAAACTTCTGAAGACCGGCCTCGTCGAGCGTTCCGTAGAGACCGCCATAGCCCTCGACCTCACGGTAGCCGTGACTGGCCACGAGTTTCAGAACATCGGATAGCGGCGGGAAATTGCGGGCGCTGTAAAGCTGGAAACCGAGCGTCGTCATGTCATTCTCCTTGCAATGAAACTTTGGTCCGCGGAAAGCGAGAATACCGCTCCCACGGCTGGTCACCCTCCTGGGGAGAGGTGAACTGTTGAAAAGCTGCGGATCAGATCCGCTCCTCGGTCGCCGCATCGAACAGCGACGCCATGGTCATGTCGAAGCCCAGCCGGACCTTCGATCCGACAGCGTAACGACGGGCTCCGCCGACGCGAACGGACAGAGTGTGAGCGGCGAGTTTCAGCCAGATGAGATTGTCTGCACCCATCGGCTCCTCGATGTCGACGATCGCCTCATGGATTTCCTCTCCGGCGATATCGGCATCGACCTTGATATGTTCTGGACGGACGCCGAGGACGACCTTGCGCCCGGGCGTTAACGGTTCAGATGCGCTGTAACCGTCGAGCAGGAAGCTGACGCCGTTCGTCTTGAACACGGGACGGCCGCCCTCTTCCGCCAGCTCGCCATCCAGGAAATTCATCGAGGGTGAACCGATGAAGCCCGCGACGAACTTGTTCTTCGGTCGGTTGTAGATTGTGACCGGATCGGCGAGCTGCTGGATGACGCCGCTCTTCATGATGGCGATGCGGTCTGCCAGCGTCAGCGCCTCGATCTGGTCGTGGGTCACGTAGATCATCGTGTTCTTGAGCTGCTGATGCAGCCGCTTGATCTCGACGCGCAGCTCGGATCTGAGCTTTGCGTCCAGGTTGGAAAGCGGCTCATCGAACAGGAAGACGTCGACATCGCGCACCAGCGCACGGCCGATGGCGACACGCTGCCGCTGGCCGCCGGAAAGAGCTGCCGGCTTTCGCTGCAGAAGCGGTTCGATCTGCAGGATCGCCGAAGCACGCGCGACGCGTTTGGCGATGTCTTCCTTCGGCAGTCCGGCAACCCGCAGGCCGAAGGACAGGTTCTTTTCGACCGTCATCTGCGGGTAAAGCGCATAGGACTGGAACACCATGCCGATGCCGCGATCCTTGGGTTCCTCCCAGGTGACGTTGCGGCCCTTGATGAAGATCTGGCCATCGGTCGGCTCCAGCAAGCCGGCGATGCAGTTGAGGAGCGTCGATTTCCCGCAGCCGGAGGAACCGAGCAGAACAAGGAATTCACCATCGTGAATGTCGAGGTTCAGGTCTTCCAGAACCGTGACCGCCCCGAAGGACAGCGACAGGTCGCGGATCGAGACGCTGTGCTCGCCCGATTCGGCAGAGGCTTCGGGCAACGAGGTTGCCCCTGGGGGAAATGCGTTGGTGTGTGGTGTCTGGACGGAAAGAGTGGTCATGGGGTCATCCCTTCACTGCGCCAGCGGCGATGCCGCGGACGAAAAGGCGGCCGGATACGAAATAGACGATGAGAGGGACAGCACCCGTCAGAAGCGTCGCCGCCATGTTGACGTTGTATTCCTTCACCCCCTGCACGGAGTTGACGATGTTGTTGAGCTGCACCGTCATCGGGTAGCTGTCGGGCCTCGTGAAGACGACGCCGAACAGGAAGTCGTTCCAGATGCCGGTGACCTGCAGGATCATCGCCACCACGAAGATCGGGAGTGCCATGGGCAACATGATGCGCCCGTAGATCTGCCAGAAACCGGCCCCATCGATGCGCGCCGCCTTGAACAGTTCTTCCGGCAGCGAGGTGAAATAGTTGCGGAACAGAAGCGTCAGGATCGGCATGCCGAAGATGGTATGGACGATGATCAGCCCGGTCAGGGTTCCGTAGATCCCGATCTCACGCAGGATGATGACGATCGGATAGATCATGACCTGGTAGGGGATGAAGGCTCCGATGATCAGGATGGAGAAGAACAGCTCCGACCCTTTGAAGCGCCAGTTGGCGAGCGAGTAGCCGCTGACCGAGGCGATGAAGATCGAGACCACCACAGATGGCAAAAGGATGCGGACGGAGTTCCAGAAGCCGCGTGACAAGCCGTCGCAATTGAGGCCGGTGCAGGCTTCTGCCCATGCCTTTACCCAGGGCTCGAACGTGATCTCCATGGGCGGCGAGAAGACGTTGCCCATCCGTATCTCCGGCATGCCCTTTAGCGATGTCACGACCATCACGTAAAGCGGCAGAAGGTAGTAAAGCGCCGCAAGGCCGAGCGTGCCGTAGAGGATGATGTTGCGGCGTGAGAGCCTGCGCTTTGGTTTGCGACCACTCGGGCCCTCCAGTGCGCGTGACGGTGTTGTCGCCAGCACTGCGGCATCTGTGACGACGGTCGATGTGGTGTCGAAAGTGGAAACGTTAGCCACGCTTGCGCCCTCCGAATTCGAGATAAGCCCATGGGACAATGATGATGGCGACGGTCAGCAGCATCATGGTCGATGCGGCAAAGCCCTGGCCAAGGTTCTGCGCCTGAAACATGTAGTCGTAGACGTATTTCGCGGGCACTTCGGACGCGTTGCCGGGTCCGCCTGAGGTCTGCGCCACGACGAGATCGTAGAGCTTGACGATGCCGCTCGCGATGATGACCAGCGTGGTGATGAAGACCGGACGCATCATAGGGATGACGATGAAGAGGTAGGTCCGCCACATCGGAATGCCGTCGACGCGCGACGCTTTCCAGATATCCTCGTCGATGCCGCGAAGACCTGCGAGCATGAGGCACATGACGAGCCCCGTGCCCTGCCACAGCCCGGCAATCAGGATGCCGTAGATGACGATGTCGGGGTCATAGACCGGATTGAATTCGAAGGTCTCCCAACCGAGCGACCGGACGATGTGCTGGATGCCGAATTCGGGGTTCAAGATCCATTGCCAGACGAGGCCGGTGACGATGAAGGACAGCGCGAACGGATAGAGAAAGATCGTCCGGAAAACGTTTTCGAAGCGGATCTTCTGGTCCATCAGCGCGGCGAGCACAAAGCCGACAACGAGGCTGAAGATCAGCGACAGGATGCCGTAGATCGCGAGATTCTGGATGGAGATCAGCCAACGTGCCGAGCCCCACAAGCGCTCGTACTGATCAAACCCGACGAATGTTGCGCGCGGCAGAAGTCTCGAATTGGTAAATGAGTAGATGACCGTCCAGACGGAACCGCCGAGGAAAATTACCAGCGCGACGAAGATCATCGGGATGGAGGCAATTTTCGAGTTCAGGTTGCGAAAAAGCTGGTTTGGTCTGGCAGATTGATGGGTTTTCGCCATGTGTTGTCCTCGATCGGCTGCAGCGTGAAGGCCGCAGGTTTCCGGGCCGGCCCCGCGCTGATGCGGGGCCGGTCAAGGTCAGCGATTTGAAGCGGTGTCAGTCCGCAGAGCTGATGATATCGACGAAGCGCGCCTGAGCATCCTTCACGGAGATGGAGCTGCTAAAGAACTCCGACATCAGATCTTCCTTCTGTTTTTGCGTATCGGCAGAGACAAGCTGGTCGGTGCTGGTGGCGGTGTTACCCTTGGCGATGATCGCGATACCCTTTTTCATGCAGTCGTTGGCGGCTGCCATGTCGATATCGCCTCGGATCGGAACCGATCCCTTTTTCAGGTTGAACGCGACCTGTAGCTTGGGATCGACGATCGTTTCGGCGAGAACGTTCTGCGCCTCCGATTTTGCCTCGTCCTTCAGCAATGGGAAATAGATCGCATCGCCGTTGGTGGTGAGCACGTCATTGATGCCGAGCCCTGGCAGGCAGGTGTAGTCGGTGCCGGCAGTCTTTCCTGCCAGCGAGAACTCACCCTGTGCCCAGTCACCCATGACCTGGCCACCGGCCTTGCCGGTCAGCACCATGTTGGTTGCCTGGTTCCAGTCCTGTACGTTCGAACCCTTGGCGAGTTCGCGTGCCTTGTCGGCTGCTGCAAAGATCTTGGCCATTTCAGGCCCTGCAGCAACCTTTGCGTCCTTGTCCTTGTAGACCTTCTCGTAGAGGTCTTTGCCGCCCAGCGAGATCAGCAAGGTATCGAACAGGCCATTGGCCTGCCACGGCTGACCACCCAGTGCCAAAGGCTGGATACCGGCCTTCTTGAGCGCGGGCGCTGCTGCGACGAACTCGTTCCAGTCCTTCGGAACGGCAACGCCTGCCGTCTTGAAGGCTGCGTTCGAGAGCCACAGCCATTGCCACGAGTGGATGTTGATCGGAGCACAATAGATTTTGCCCTCGAACGTGCAGCTGTCGAGCAGGTTGGCTGGCTTGATAACCTCTTTCCACTTACCCTTCTCAGCCACATCGCTCAGGTCTCGCATGAGACCTGACTGAACCAGTTCTTCGGCCTGCCGGCCGTGGTTGAACTGCGTGGCACCCATCGGGTCACCACCGGTGATCCGGCTGATCATGATCGGCCGCGCGGTTCCTCCCGAACCTGCGATGGCACCATCAACCCATTTGTTGCCGGTAGCATTGAAAGCGCTTGCCAGTTCCTTGACAGCTGCAGCCTCTCCCCCCGACGTCCACCAATGGGTGACCTCAAGATCGGCTGCCTGAACAAAGCACGGCAATGCCACGGTGGCAGCCATAACGGCTGCAAAAGCACGGATGCGCATGAGTCTCCTCCCTCACTGAAACGTTGCAGTAAAAGGCTAGGACAAACATCGATGAAGGGCAACCGAAAATCGCGTGAAAGATTTGGAGCAGGTTCGCAGCGATGTCCGACAGCAGCCCGCGTGCTTCGTGTTGATGCACTTATCTCGTTACATAACAATACTTTATAGAATTATCGAATTGATCCTTCTTCGCAGCCGCAAAAGAATTGTGCGTCTGCGTTGTAACGGGTATATCGACGGCAAGTCGTTGGTTCTCAGCGAAAATAGGACTGTATCGTTGCAGTTTTTTCCCGTATGAACGGTGCTTGTGGAGAAGGTCGCAGTCGCCGGTGATCTCCAAGAAAGCTGCAGCCATGGATGAAGACAAACGTAGATCCTTCGGGACGATCGGCAATCAACGCCCGACCCTTAAGACAATTGCCTACATGACGGGGCTGGGTATCACGACGGTGTCGCGGGCCCTCAAGGATGCACCCGACATTGGGGCCGACACGAAGGAACGCGTTCGACTTGTGGCCGGCCAGCTCGGCTATCACCCGAACCGGGCGGGCGTCCGGTTGCGCACAGGCAAGACCAATGTGATCGCGCTCGTGCTCAGTATCGAACAGGAACTGATGGGCTTTTCCAGCCAGATGGTTCAGGGCATTTCCGAGGTTCTCGGGGGCACGCAATACCACCTCGTGTTGACGCCCCACTCGTTCGAGAAAGACCCGATGGTGCCGGTGCGCTATATCCTCGATACGGGATCGGCAGATGGCGTGATCATCTCGAGGATCGAGCCGGACGATCCGCGTGTGCGGCTGATGACGGAGCGCAACCTGCCTTTCGTCACCCACGGCCGAACCAGTATGGGGATCGAGCACCCCTACCACGACTTCGACAACACGGCGTTTGCCTATCAGGCGGTCGAGCGGCTCGCCAAGCGAGGCAGGCGGCATATCTGTCTGCTCGCCCCACAGAGCAGGTTTGCCTACTATACCCATAGCCGCATCGGCTTCGAACGGGCGCTAGCCGACTTTGGCCTGAGCGAGGTGCCGATGGGACGGATCACGACGGAGACGTCGCTGGAGGATATCAGAGCCTATTCGGAGAAGCTGTCGCGGCTTCCGCAACCGCCTGATGGAATCATTTCGATGAGCGGCTCTGCAACGATCGCGATCGCCTCAGGCCTTGAAGCTTCCGGTCGAAAACTCGGCCGCAATGTCGATATCGTGTCAAAGCAGTCGGCCGAATTTCTCAACTGGATCAGGCCGGAAATCCTTGCTGTAAACGAGGATATCCGTTGGGCGGGACGGGAACTTGCAAAGGCCTTGCTGGCCCGAATCGATGGGGCGGCCCCAGAGCTTTTGCAAAGCGTCAGCCAACCGGAATGGTCGATCAAGTCACCACAGGACTGATCGAATGCAAAAAGCCCGGCGCTTGGCCGGGCTTTCGGTGTTTGCAAAATAGTCTTAGGCGAAGTCGGCTAGTCCGCTGCCCCACGGGCCATGGTGCTTGTCGACGCCGTCGAGGCGATCGAAACCGTGGGCACCAAAGAAGTCGCGCTGCGCCTGGATGAGGTTCGCAGTGCCGCGTCCACGACGGTAGGCATCGAAGTAGGACAGCGCGGACGAGAGTGCCGGAACCGGCAGGCCGGACATGACGGCATAGGAGACAACGCGGCGAAGTGCGCCGTCGGTGTCTGCGACCATCTGGGCAAATGCCAGTGTCACGATCAGGTTTGCAACATCCGGGTCCTTCGAGAAGGCCGAGGTGATCTCATCGAGGAAGGCCGAACGGATGATGCAGCCATCGCGCCAGATCTTGGCGATCGTCGGCATCGGCAGGTTCCACCCGTACTCCTTGGAGGCGGCAGCCATCACTGCAAAGCCCTGCGCATAGGCGCCGATCTTGGCCGCAAGCAGCGCGTTTTCGAGATCGGCGAGGAACGCCGCGCTGTCTGCCGGCGCATCGATCGACTTCGGCAATCCGAACTGCTTTTCTGCGGCGAGGCGCTCGGTGCGCTGAGACGACAGAACACGCCCGGCGACGGCGGCCTCGATCGCGGTTGCCGCGACACCCATGTTCTGGGCTTCGATGACCGACCACTTGCCGGTGCCCTTCTGGCCGGCGGAATCAACGATCACGTCGACCATCGGCTTGCCGGAGATCGGGTCCTTTGCCTTCAGGACCTTTTCCGAAATCTCGATCAGGTACGAATTCAGGCGGCCGGTATTCCACTTGCCGAAGACGTCGCCGATTTCGGTGGCGCCCATGCCGAGACCATCGCGCAGGATGCCGTAGATTTCGGCAATCATCTGCATGTCAGCGTATTCGATGCCGTTATGGATCGTTTTCACGAAATGGCCGGCGCCGTTTTCACCGAGCCAGGCGACGCAGGGTTCATCGTGGAATTTCGCGGAGATCGAGGTCAGCACCTTTTCGACGCGCTTCCAGCTTTCCTCAGCACCGCCGACCATGATCGACGGTCCATGGCGTGCTCCTTCTTCCCCACCGGATACGCCCATGCCGATAAAGGTCAGGCCGGAACCTTCGAGGTTTTCGAAACGGCGCATCGTATCGCGGAAGTTGGCGTTGCCGGCATCGATCATGATGTCGCCCTGAGAAAGATAGGGCTTCAGGAGCTCCATCTGCTGATCGACCGGATCGCCGGCCTTGATCATGATGATGATCGGGCGTGGGGGCCGGATTGCAGCGATGAATTCTTCCAAGGTCTCGCAAGGAACGATCTGGCCTTGCAACGCGCCCGCCTCGGCGTAGAATTTCTTGGTAACTTCCGCTGTCCGGTTGAAGACGGCGATCTTGTTGCCTTTTTCCGCGATGTTGAGCGCGAGGTTTGCACCCATAACGCCAAGACCGATAAGACCGATTTCTGCCTGTTCCACGGATATGCCTCCAGTTTTAATTTGACGCTGTTTTGGCATCCTCGTTTCCAAACGGCAAGGCTAAGACGAAAGCGAGCCCGTTTATTCGCGGATGCGCCGGCTTGTGCGATCAAGAGGATTTCCGAGTGGCATGCCACTCGGCGTAGAACCCAAGGAGGCCTTCATGACGGTCATGCCCGCACGCGTAATCCACCTCTCGATCGAGCGGAACTGGAGGGATGTCTACGCATTTGCAAGGCGTCCGGAAAACATGGCAAGCTGGGCTTCAGGCCTTGCCGCAGACCTGCGCGCCGAAGGTGAAGACTGGATCGGCGATGGCGGTCCGGTTGGAACAATCCGTGTTCACTTCGCTCCCGACAACGACTTCGGCGTGATCGATCACAGGGTCACGTTGGAAAACGGGATGTCGATGGACAACGCGCTGCGTATCATACCGAACGGTGATGGAGCTGAAGTTCTGTTCACTCTTTTGCGCCAACCCGGTACCGACGATGCGGCGCACGAAGCGGATGCCGCGCATGTCCTCAAGGATCTGCAGTCGTTGAGGGCAATCATGGAACGCTGAGCGTCAGGCCGCAGGCCTCTTCCGCCGATCGGCGGTCTCTTGAATGACCAGGAGAACACCGATCATCGTTGAAGACCGCTGGAACGGCGACATGCGGCAGCGAAGCACAAGCGTCTCGCCTCCGACTTGATCTGCATAGGTGACCGACGTGCTTTCGCCTTCGAAGCAGCGGTCCAGGTTCGGCTTGAACTCGTTTCGAAATCGATGGAGACCGACAAATTCCCCGATATGCCGGCCGACGAGTTCCTCACGGGGAATGTTCAGCCGCTGCGCGTTCGTCTCGTTGGAATAGAGAATGCGATAACCGGGAGCGACGACAAGAATGCGGTCCGAAAGCTGGTTCAGGAGGGAATCGTCGAGAATGCCGCTGGAGACGGCTTGGTCGATCGGCGACGATTGGTCCTGCCCCTCACCGGGAGCTCCCGGCGCTTCCGCACAGGTCGTCTGCGGTGCAAGATACCGCTCGACCAGGGTCTGCAGGAGGTGAGCGTTGCGCCGAACGCAGCTGCGATCGTCCGCTTCCTCATTCAGGAGGTCGAGCGCAAAACGGAACTGGGCCTGAATGCTGCCGGCATCGGATTCGGCGCTGCCAAAGATCGCCAGGAGCAAAGGATCAAGTTCGCGGTCGAGACTGGCTGTCAAAGCCTCGTCTTCGCGGTCGATCGCCTGCTGTAGCTCTCCATATTTCGACCAGAAAAGATCGATCAATGCTTGCAAGACAATGCCCTCTCCACACGAGCCTCACGTCAGCCGTGGCCCTCTGAGACGACTGCGTCCAATCTCGTATAATACATCACACGTTAAATGTAGTCTCAAAAACGGCCCCTAAAAATGGCCGGTAAATACCCGTAGACGCTTGCAACCCACGAGAATTGTGGCCTCAGGAAATCAATCTGTGACCGTTTTCTTGATGTGCCAGCGGTCGTGATACCACAGCCACTGTTCAGGGTATTCCCGCACCCAGGATTCGACCTTGTCGTTCAGGACCTGAGACGTGCCCTGGATGTCGAGATTGCCGCGTTCGTCTCGCGGAAGTTCGATGCGAGGCTCTATCTCGAGGCGAAAACGATTGTTCGGGAGACGGATGCAGCGGGCCGGATAGACATCCGCATCAAACTGACGCACGAGCTTGGCAAGAAGCGGGTTCGTCTTAACAGGGCGTCCGAAGAAATTGGTCGACAAGCCTTTTCTGAACTTCTGGTCGACGAGGACACCGACCCCCCCGCCCGCGTCCAGGCGCCTTGCCAGCGAGAACGATGACCCCGCATGCGACGGCACGAGCTGCCCCATGCGGGCACTGCGGAACGAGAAGACCTTATCGGCGATGTAAGGGTTGTTCGGCGGACGGAACAACACCATGACCTCGAGACCAAAGGCCTTGCCGGCGACAGGCAGGAGCTCGAAATTGCCGGTGTGGGCGGTAAAGACGATAAACGGACGTGGGTTGTCGCGCAGGTCCAGGAAGATCGGGGTGCCCGAGACTTCCACCCTGCCCGGCTCTGCCTGTTCGGGGTCGAAATCGAACAGCCGGTCGAGGAAGACATATTCGGCGGCGAGCCTGCCCATGTGTCCCCAACTCGCGACAGCGATCTCCTGCAGCTCCGCCTCACCCTTTTCCGGAAAGGCGTTGCGCAGATTGGTCATCATCAGTTTATGACGCCAGAATTTCGGCCCGATGTAGCGTGCGAAGCGATCGGCAAACCGGATCGCCGGATCCGCCGGGAAGATCTTCAGGAAATTCAGCAGCCCGAACGTGAGCTGCGCCACCAGCCATTGGCGGAAGTGGATAAGCTTCAGAACAATCCGGGTAATGACCATCTTCATCCGTGGTCAGTCCATCCTCAGGACGATCTTGCCGAAGATCTGGCGGCTCTCCATGCGGGCAAGTGCCTTGTGGATTTCATCGAACGTGACTTCTGTGTCGATCACCGGATGAACGATGCCCTGGGCCATCTTCTGCATGGCATCGGCCATGTTCTCCATGCGGCAGCCAAACGAGCCGATGAGCTTCAGCTGCTGCTGGAACAGCATCATCAGGTTGAGGTCGGTGGAAACACCCGAGGTGGAGCCGCAAGTGACGAGGCGTCCGCCGCGCTTCATGCACAGCATGGAACCCGCCCAGGTATCCTTGCCGACATGTTCAAAGACGACATCAACGCCCTTCTTCTTGGTCAGCTTGCGCACGACGCCTTCAAACCGATCGACGCGGTAGTTGATGACATGATCGGCGCCGAGGGCCTTGGCCTTTTCGATCTTGTCGTCCGAACCGACCGTGGTAATAACCGTGCAGCCCATTTTCTTTGCCAGCTGGATGGCGGCAGATCCGATGCCCGAGCCACCGGCGTGAATGAGGATCGTCTCGCCGGGCTGGAGCTTGGCGTTGTCGAACAGCATATGCTCGACCGTGCCGAACGTGACAGGCGCGAGTGCTGCTGCAACGGCATCGACGCCCGGAGGTGCCGGAACGAGAAGACGGGCCGGAAGATTGGCCTTTTCCTGCGCGAAGCCATCGAGATGGAAGCCATGAACACCCGAGACATTTTCGCAAAGGTTGTCGCGCTTTTCGCGGCACGCCTTGCAGAGACCACAGGTACGGGCGCCGTAAATCGACACAAGCTGGCCGGGCAGAACATTCGAAACACCGGGACCGATGGCTTCCACGACGCCGGAGGCCTCGGCGCCGATCGTCAGCGGCATCTTGCGCTTGGCGAATGCCATACCGCGCCAGCCCCAGACGTCGATGTGATTGAGTGCTACGGCCTTGACACGCAACGTGACTTCGCCGGGACCCGGCGCCTCCGGCTCGGGAATGTCGACGGCTTCGAGCTTGCGGTCATCAATCAGTTGCAGCGCGCGCATAACAGGTCATCCTCCGCCCGTTTGGGCGTTCAAAAGTCTATAAAATCTCTTGGGGGCTCGCCTTACGCCGGTTCAAGCGTCATGACAAGGCTGGCGTTCTGGCCGCCGAAGCCGAAGGAATTGGACAGAACCGCCCTCGGCGCACCGTCCCGCTTCACATTCGGCACCACATCCAGCTCGATCGTCGGATCGGGATTGGTGTAGTTGATGGTCGGCGGCAGAGTGCCGGTCAGCATCGTCTGGATCGAGAACACGGCTTCGACAGCGCCGGCTGCCGTCAGCGTGTGACCGATCATCGACTTGTTCGACGACACCGGAATCCCCTTCAACCCCTCGCCGAACACCGCCAGCATGGAGCTATATTCCATCTTGTCGTTTTCCGGCGTCGATGTGCCGTGGGCGTTGATATAGCCGATGCCGCTTTCGTCCATGCCCGCATCTTCAAGCGCCGCCCGGATCGTGGCGATCGCCGGGCCGCCGTCCGGGGACGAGCGGGTGCGGTGGAAGTGATCGGCCTTTTCGCCAAGACCCTTGACGATGCCGAGCACCTTGGCGCCGCGCGCGATAGCCGACTGCAGGGACTCCAGAACGAGCGTTGCCGCGCCTTCAGCGATGACGAAGCCGTCACGATCCTTGCTGAACGGCTTGGACGCCTTTTCCGGCGGGTCGTTTTGCGTCGAAAGCGCAGACAGAAGCGAGAACCGCACGAGTGCCTCGACGCTGACAGAACCGTCGGTCGCAGCGACCAGCGCCTTGTCGGTACGACCCTGACGGATCGCTTCGACGCCGAGCTGGATCGCGGTTGCACCAGAGGCGCAGGCGGTGGAAAGCGTTACGGGCAGGCCACGGGTACCAAACTTGTCGGCCAGGCGCTCCGAAATCGAACCGAACTGGACGGCTTCGAGAAAGACAGGATCAGGACGCTCGCGCATGGCCGTCAGAAAGCGATCGTAGGCATCGCCCTGCTGCGTCGATGGCGGTGCACGGTCTGCAAGCGCGAAACGGTCGGACCATTCCGGCTCGACTGGCGGAGCGGCCAGAAACAGCGGTCCGTCGAAATCACCGGACAAGCCGGCTTGGGCCAACGCTTCCGCCGTTGTCTCGCGGGCGAAGGCAAACGAGCGCTCGACCGAGTTTTCGGCTGGAACCTTGATGAAGTCCACCGTGCCGCTGATGCGGGTCGAAAGGCCTTCGGTCGGAAAACGGGTGATCTTGTGGATGCCCGACGTGCCAGAGGTCAGCGCTGACCAGTTGTCATCAAGACCCTGTCCGAGCGAGGTGATGACGCCCATGCCGGTGACCGCGACGATGGGCCGGCCGAGATGATCCGTGAAGCGGTTGTCACTCATGACTGTCTCCTTCACGCTTCAGCAGAGAGGACAGCAATCCCCTCGCCGCGTGTATATCCAACTGTAGTGACAATCGCCTGCTTTGCCGGGGACGCCATCGGCGTCTCGTTTGCGGCGTCGAAGGCCGGGACCTTGGCAGTCGATTCGAGCGTCAGCGCTGCAAGGGCGATGCCGAGCGGGAACTGCGCTTCCATCGCGTGGCCCGTAACGCCGCCAAAGCCGCGGATCGCGGAACCCGGGAAAGCCTGCTCGAGCGCTGTCTTTTCGCGCTTCGCGAGATCGACCATGCCGCTCGCGCCGGAGAACACGACAGTTTCCGCCCCCTGCGTGCCGTGGGCGGTGAGCCGCGACATGCGCTTCTCGAGCCCGCCATCGTCGCGGTCGCCGCGATCGCCTTCGACGGCATCGATCGTTGCATAGATCCGTGCACCACGCGCCTGCGCGTAGCCGCGGGATTCGAGCACCAGGAAGGCGCCCACCGAACCGGTGATCATTCCGCCGCCATTGTCCGGCGAGCGAGACCACAATGGCTGCCAGCCGCCTGTCGCGTGGGCACGGATGCCCTCGACCAGCAGAAGAATATCAGCCCGTTCCGCCACGAAGGCGCCACCGACGAGACTGTGGCTCGACTGACCCGCCTTGATGCGGTGGAAGGCGGTTTCGATGGCCGAGATACCGGCCGATTCTTCGCCCATGAAGGTGCGGGACGAGCCGGTGACCTTGTGGACGATCGAGATATTGCCCGCCATCAGGTTCGAAAGCTGGGCAAGGAACAATGTCGGACGGAGCTCCGTCGTCAGCTTCTCGTTCAAGACCATGTCGCGATCGTTGCGCTTCAGGGCTTCGTCGACAATCAGCGAGTCGACCTTGATGTCGCGCTCACCGCCGCCGGCTGCAACGATCATGTCCATCGAGGCGCAGGCATCCGCATCCGTCTTCAGGCCGGCGTCGTCGAGAGCGAGCCCTGCGGCGAAAACGCCGAGACGCTGCCAGTTCTCCATCTGGCGCTGATCGCCGCGCTTGGCGATCTGGGCCGACCAGTCGATCTCAGGCATGGGATGGACAGGATAGGGTTTGAAACGCTCCGTTTCGACCTTGGGCTCGTCGATGGACGATCCCGTCAGAAACGCGACATGCGGCTCAATGCCGACGCCGAGCGAGGTCACGATGCCGACCCCGGTAATCACCACATCATTGTCAGACTTCATAACTGTCCTCTTTGCGCGGCCATTGACCAGCGACGACATCAGGCACGACGGCACACTTTAGAACCGGTCCGTCCGGGCCGCATTATTCCCGAAGGCTTTGCGTCAGGTGCCGGCTTGCATCGCCGCAATGAGGCCGATCTCTTCGGCGCGCTTGCGCACGATCGGCGCCAGCGGAACTTCACTGAAAGGCATGGTCCGCAGCTTGAGCTGCGCATCGCACACCTTCTTGCCGCCCGACGTAATCTTTGCCTTTGTCACCATGTAGCCGGAACCCTCATGCTCCAGAAACGCCTCGATGTCGAGCACGGCGTTCGGCTCGACAAACGCACGCATCTTGGCACTGTCCACCGACATCAGAAATGGCATCGCGGCGAAATCGGTCGCCGCAAGTACCAGCATTCCGGATGCCTGCGCCATGGTTTCGATCAAAAGCACGCCCGGCACGAGCGGCATTCCCGGAAAGTGCCCTTCGAAAACAGGGCTCTTTTCAGGAACGACCGAGCGTGCAGTCAGCGTCTTTCCCGCGAGATCAAGCGTTTCCACCCGATCAATCATCTGGAAATATTCAAGCAGCATGAACTTGCGTCGGCTTTGGGCTTTAGCCCTTTGCCGCCTTCAGTTCGTCGATCTTGGCGCAGAGGTTCTTCAGAACGAAGTATTCCTCCGTCGAGACCTTGCCCTCGTTCACTTCCTGGGTCCACTGCTCGAGCGGAATCTTGATCCCGAATTCCTTGTCGATCGCGAAAACGATGTCGAGGAAGTCCAGGCTGTCGATGCCAAGATCGTCGATCGTGTGGCTCTCCGGCGTGATCGTCTCGCGGTCGATCTCGCTGGTTTCAGCGATGATGTCGGCAACTTTGTCGAATGTAGCAGTCACGCCCATGTCCTTTTAAAAAGTCTGTATTCGGTGTTCCACATAAGGAAACCAATCGAAAATGCCAATGGGTTCCAACAAGACGGCGCCAATTTGCCGCTACATTGTTGCGTAAACATCGATTGCCGATCGGTCAGAATGCCAAACCACCCTCAAATTTGAAGAGGGCTAGGCCGGCCGACCTGCCGTCAGCGCGACACGGATAACGTCCAGGACCTTTTCGGGTTGGACACCGACCGCGACCTTCTGGCTTGGCTGATCATCCCAAGGACTATCGACGAACCGTCGGCCTGTGTCAGGCGCCTGGATCGTCTCGCCATCGGCAATGCCGCCGCAGACCACGCGGACAGGGCCGCTGCGGAGCTTGAACAGATCGGGCGCCACCAGATAGACGCAGGCACAGCTGTCGTGGATTGCCATTCCATCGAGACCCGCGCCCTGGCGGTAGAAATCGATATAGAACTGCGAAAGGTCGGACAGGAGTGTTAGCGCCTTATCGCCACCCTTGGCCAACTCAGCCATATCATCTGACGACATCATCGTCTTCATGGTGACGTCGAGGCCGAAAGCAATGACGTTCCACGGCGCGGTAAAGACGATATCGGCGGCATCCGGATCGCCGTGAATATTTGCTTCGGCTGCTGGTGTCACATTGCCATTGACGTCGAAAGCGCCGCCCATGATCACCACCTGCTTGGTCAGGCCTGCGATCTCCGGATCAGCCTGCAGCGCCAAAGCCAGGTTGGTCATGCGACCGACCGCGACAATGGTGATTTCGCCGGGATTGGCCCTGATCGTATCGATGATGAATTGCGATGCCTCGCGCGGATCGAGCGGCCAATCGATTTCGAGAGGCACGCCGATATTGCCGAGGCCGTCCTCGCCATGCACGATCGTCGGCGAGTGCTGCTCGACCCGCGACGGATCAAGCGTCTTGCCCGCCCCTTTGGCGATGGGCGCGTCGATGCCCCACTCCTTGTGCAGGAACTGCGCATTGCGCGTGGTCAGTTCGATCGAGGCATTTCCGAACACCGTCGTCACGCCGAGAAGATCGATATCCGGATGGCGATGCAGAAACAGCAGCGCCATGGCGTCGTCTACGCCGGGGTCAGTATCGAATATGACTTTTTGCATGCGAATACCTTGAAATGCTCGCCGCCTGCCAGCGGCCGTTCATCGCGCAACATAGCGCCGCAACGGTTTACTGCAATGCAGCCGCAATCTGCAACCGCTGCCAGCGCCCCTCCTATTGCCGGATCACCGATTCGGTGCCACAAGCCGGCGCGCATCCCTTCGCCATTTCCCCTCCTCTCCTTCACGCAGAGCGCCAGCCTTGAGCGACATTGCATTTCAGCTGCTTTTTCTTCTTTTCCTCGCAGCCATCTTCGCGGGGTTCGTTGATTCGATTGCGGGTGGCGGCGGGCTGATCACCATCCCCGTCTTGCTCATTGCCGGCATTCCGCCGCTGGAATCGATCGCGACGAACAAGCTGCAATCCCAGTTCGGCTCGGCATCGGCAACAATCGCCTATGCGCGCAAGGGCCATGTGAAGCTGAAAGAGCAGCTGCCGATGGCAGCCATGGCGGCGCTCGGCGGCGCCATCGGTGCGCTGCTTGCCTCCATCGTTCCAGCCGAATTCCTGACGACCGCGATCCCCTTTCTGCTCGTGGCAATCGCAATCTTCTTTGCGATCAAACCCAATCTCGGCGATCTGGAAAGTCACCGACGGGTGACGCCGTTCGTTTTCGGGCTGACCGCCGTGCCGATCGTCGGGCTCTACGATGGCGTGTTCGGGCCAGGCGCTGGATCATTCTACATGCTGGGCTTCGTTCTGCTCGCCGGCTTCGGACTGCTCAAGGCGACCGCCCACACGAAGCTCATCAATCTCGGCTCCAACTTCGGGTCGTTTCTGGTGTTTGCAGCGTCGGGATCGGTGCTCTGGAAGATCGGCCTGATGATGGGCGTTGGCCAGTTCGTCGGTGCGCAGATCGGGTCGCGACTGGCGATGCGGAACGGTGCGAAAATCATCAAGCCGCTGCTGGTGATCTCATGCATTGCGCTTGCGACCAAACTGATCGCCAATCCGGCTCATCCGGTTCGTATCTGGCTGGGGTTCTAGATTATCTCCCGACCGAAACCAGTATAGCCCGTCACCCCTTCATCTTCAGCGGTAAGCCGGCGGCCACGAAAAATACATCGTCTGCCACGGCTGCGATTGCCTGATGCAGGCGGCCGGCATGATCGCGGAAGTCTCGCGCCATGCGATTGTCCGGCACGATACCAAGACCGACTTCATTCGACACCAGGATGACGGTCGAAGCAGTATCCCTCAGATAAGACAGAAGTCCTTCAGAGGCTGAGGCAATGTCTGCCTCCGCCATCATCAGGTTCGTCACCCACAGCGTGAGGCAGTCGACGAGGATGACGACATCATCAGAGTCTACGCTGCGAAGGTTGGCTGTGAGGTTCAATGGTGTTTCGTGGGTGATCCAGCCCGTGCCACGCTCGTCTTGATGGCGCAGAATGCGTTCTTCCATCTCGGCGTCATAGGCGCGGCCTGTGGCAACATAGTGCCTGTTGAGACCGGTTTCGCCGCTAAGTTTTTCAGCGAAGGATGACTTGCCGGATCTGGCGCCGCCAAGGACAAGGACGACGCGCCCGGAGCGGGTCATGGCAGCAGTCCGATCGCAGAGAAAGGGACCGGACGATTCGTAGATGAGGAAGGCGTCCGGCCCTGCTGGTGTTTGCTCTGGATTTGCATTGCAGCGCCATGTTGACTCGTTGAAGGTCGCCCGTCAATCCCATGCGGGTTAGACATTTCGGGGCGCGATCTCACAACTTTCTCAATGGGCATTCTGTTTGCGACATCCGCTGCCGACTTGTTGCGTTGAAACGCGCTGGTTCGCCGCGTATCTGAGCGCATATGAAAACGACATGGCTTCGTTCTACGAAGCCTCTGAGGAAACACCGATGCTTTACATCTTCAAGAACAATGACGGCGTTCAGATTGCCTGGAATTCGAGCCTTCCGCGTCGTGACCGTCAGACCCGCGCCATGGAACTCGACACGCGCTTTTCGCTGCTCGGTTTTATCCGTACGTTCAGCGCTGGCTGATGTGAAATGACAACCCAAAAGTCGATATGAACGCAACCATAACGCGATCTTTCATTTCGAGATCACTTGCGTCACTGCAAAATGGTTATGGCGGCCGGTATGCACTACCTGATCCGGCGCCAAGTCGTTCGAGGACGACCATGGCGGCAACATCTACGCGTACATTCTTACCGTATGGTTATTAGCGCGTTACCAATGCCTGCAGTTTCAATTTTTTCCCCACACTGCGTGAATTTTTCTTTGCGACAGCGAGGGCGCTAATCAGCCACTAAACGTCAAATATCGGACGTGACAAAGTGCCGACTGCATGAACGGGCTGCTGCTGGTTGGAGAGTTTGCTTAGTTATTGCCGGCGATGGCGCTTTTGTCGTCACAAAAGACGCGAACACGATATCTTACAAGGGCTTGGTGATATGCCCGTTATTGTAGGGTTACTCGCGGACAGTTGATTTCTGCTTCGGAAAACGTAGGCTGATACTGCTGACACACAATTGCGCAACGCCTGTGACATCATTCGCTGGCGTATAAAAGACGCATGAGGCCAGCTGGCCGGTGCAATCACATCTACCGGTTGATCGCACAAAGCCGCAGTCATCGGGTGCCGGCTATCGGCGCCTCCAGAGTTGAACACTGTCACGAATAAGACTGGGAGGTCTTACACATGAAGAAACTCCTCACTTCCGCAGCCTTCGCCGCCGGTCTTTACGCTTTTGCCGGCACTGCCCATGCCGACTGCGGTTCGGTATCCATCGCAGAGATGAACTGGGCGTCCGCAGGGGTTGCCGCTCATATCGACAAGATCATTCTCGAAAACGGGTATGGCTGCTCGGTGGAAATGGTGACCGGCGACACGATGCCGACCTTTACATCGATGAATGAAAAAGGTCAGCCTGATCTAGCACCCGAATTCTGGGTCAACGCCGTGCGCACCCCGCTCGACGCAGCTGTCAAGGAAGGACGCCTCGTCATCGCTGCGGAAATCCTTGCCGACGGCGCTGTCGAAGGATGGTGGATCCCGAAATTCCTTGCGGACGCGCACCCGGATATCAAGACCGTTCAGCAGGCGCTTGCTCATCCCGAACTCTTCCCGGCACCGGAAGACAAATCCAAGGGCGCGGTCACCAACTGCCCGTCCGGCTGGAACTGCCAGACATCGACCGCCAACCTCTACAAGGCTCTCGGTGCAAGCGAAAAAGGCTTTGAACTGGTCGATACCGGCTCTGCTGCCGGGCTCGACGGCTCGATTGCCGGCGCATTCGAGAAGAAGACCGGCTGGCTCGGCTATTACTGGGCTCCGACCGCGATTCTCGGCAAGTACGAGATGGTGAAGCTGTCCTTCGATACGCCGCATGACAAGGCCAACTGGGATGCCTGCACGGCGGTTCCGGATTGCCCGAACCCAAAGGTCAACTCCTATCCGAGTTCGGAAGCCTTCACGGTCGTAACGAAGAAGTTCGCCGACAAGGCCGGCGTCGCGATGGATTACATCAAGGCCCGCACATGGGGCAACGCCACGATCAACAGCGTTCTCGCCTGGCAGACCGACAACCAGGGCACCAATGAAGACGCCGCCAAGCACTTCCTTACAACCAGCCCGGAAATCTGGAGCAAGTGGGTCAGTGCCGACGTCGCCGAAAAGGTAAAGGCCGCTCTCTGAGCCTAGCCTTGCCAATGAGGGAAGCCGATCTGCGGCTTCCCTCTCAAGGCGCGTGAGAAGTCGCGACAAGCCGTCCACCGCTGACGGTCGCGCGAACCCGACGCCTTATCCATTGCAGACGTGCATGAAGCTGATTTGGTCAGGAAGGCGCTCGGGCAGCCATGCCGGGTTACGCCAAAAATCCAACCTATAAAGGGGAACATCATGGCAACCTGCAACTTCCTGCCGAACGCTCTGTGTAGCTTTCCGGCGATCAGCGACGCTTCCATCCGTGAAGCACGCAAGGTCATCGATGAGGGGTTCAAGAGCCTTGTTCGCGAATATACCGGCTTTATCGATACGATCGTCCAGCCCCTGCAATGGTTCCTGAACTTCCTGGAAAGGCTGTTCACCAACTCGCCGTGGATCATCGTCCTCGCCGTCATCCTCACCATCGTCTATCTCGGCAGCCGCAGCATCCGCATCACCATCGGTACCGCGCTCGGAATGTCGTTCATCGGCTTTATCGGCCTTTGGAACGATGCGATGATCACGCTCGCGATCACCACGGTCGCAACTCTGATCTCCATCATCGTCGGCATCCCGATCGGCATCCTGATGGCGCGGTCCGACCGGGCGCAGGCAAGCGTCAACCCGGTTCTCGACGTGATGCAGACCCTGCCGAGCTTCGTCTACCTCATTCCCGTCGTGATGATTTTCGGTATCGGCAAAGTTCCGGGACTGATTGCAGTGGTCATCTATGCGGTCCCGCCAATGATCCGCCTGACCAATCTCGGCATCCGGCTTGTCGACAAGGAAGTGCTCGAAGCCGCGGATGCGTTCGGTTCGTCGCCAAGCCAGAAGCTGAAGAACGTGCAGATGCCGCTGGCCCTGCCGACAATCATGGCCGGGATCAACCAGACGATCATGATGTCGCTGGCGATGGTCGTGGTCGCATCCATGGTCGGCGTCGGCGGGCTTGGCCGCAACACGCTGCAGGCGATCAACAACCAGTTCTTTACGTTCGGCATCATGAACGGTTTCGCGCTTGTTGCGATCGCCATCATTTTCGACCGAACAAGCCAGGCATTCGGCAAGCGCCTGCAAAAACATTCGGAGGTGGTCCATGGCTAGTCACGGCATCGAGATCAAAGGTCTCTACAAAATCTTCGGCGCGAACGGTCGCCAGTATATCGACGCCATCAAGGCGGGCATGACGAAGACCGAGCTCAACAAGAACCACGGTCATGTGCTCGGCCTCAAAGACATCAACATATCCATGCCGGCGGGCGGCATCACGGTCGTCATGGGTCTGTCTGGTTCCGGCAAATCGACCCTGATCCGCCATATCAACCGGCTGATCGACCCGACCTACGGCGAAGTCGTCTATGACGGCGTCGACGTGTGCACGATGAGCGAAAACGATCTTCGGGAATTCCGTCGGCACAAGACGGCAATGGTGTTTCAGAAATTCGCGCTCCTGCCGCATCGGACCGTGATCGAGAACACGGTCTACGGACTGGATATCCAGGGCGTGCCTCGCGCGGAAAGCTTCAAGAAAGGTCAGTACTGGATCGAGCGGGTCGGCCTCTCCGGCTTCGAGAACCACTACCCGAACCAGCTTTCCGGCGGCATGCAGCAACGCGTCGGCCTCGCACGGGCGCTGACCAACGATGCCGACATCCTTTTGATGGACGAGGCCTATTCCGCGCTCGATCCGCTGATCCGCGTCGACATGCAGACCGTGCTTCTCGATCTCCAGGCGGAGCTCAAGAAGACCGTCGTATTCATCACCCATGATCTCGACGAGGCCCTGAGGCTGGGCGACAAGATCGCCATTCTGCGCGATGGTGAGGTAGTGCAGCAGGGAACCGGCCAAGATATCGTCCTGTCACCGGCTGATGACTACATCACCGCCTTCGTCAAGGAGGTGAACCGAGGGCGTGTGTTGCAGGCAAAAACCGTCATGAAACCGTTCGACGGTCTGACTGACGGCATCAGGCTTGCGGGCAACACGACGATCGAAGCCGCTGCGAGAGCGATCTGCGAGGCGAGCCTGACACGGGCAACGGTGACAGATCCGGGTGGAGCGCCTGTCGGGACGCTCGACCTGCACACCATCATTTCTGCCATGGTCAGCCCTGCATCATCCGAGGAGGCACGGATCGCTGCGGAATGACAGGGCTCGGCGTCGGACCGTTCTGACGCCAAGCCGCCATATGCCGACGTCCTTATCGACAAGGTCGACATGTTGGGCGATAAGATCGACAAAGGTCAGGACGGCGCTCCCCACGGTGTGGAGGCGTGGATCTGGCGTGAAACGATCACGGTAAAGGATGAAGACGTGAGCAACATTTCGCCAATTGGCAGCCGCGAGACCGTTGCCGAGAGTTTCGAGAACCGGTCGGCCGAACTGCAGTCCTGGCTTGTACTGTTGATGGAGAACCCGTCGAGCGATGACCTTCTACTGTCGGGTCTGCGTCTCTACCTGGATCAGGCGAGTGAAGGACGGTTTCTCAACTCTTTGAAACTGGAAAAATCTGGTGGATGGCTCGGCAATGCAGCGCCGGCGCGGCTTCAGATCCGCATTGCGGAAGCGGCGAAATCCAGCCAGCACCCGGCTTATCAGGCGTTCAAGAAGGGTCTTGATCAGTCAGGCGGCTTCGAGCGCGCCTATCCGAAGGCTCGAGTCTGATCAAGTCGAGCAAAGCGCATCGAAACTGGCGTTAGCTTGTAGGCCAAGACCGCCCTGCCCCTCGCTGCGGGGCACCTCAGCAGCCTCGCTGCCGGCACGTGATGGCCGACAGCGGAGCTGGGGAGTAACTAATTACTGTGCAGCCTTGCCAACGCGGTGGCCGGCGTCCTGGGTGGCGTTCACGGTGTTCGCCGTGTCCTGGCCTACGCCGCGGATCGTGTTGCCACACGAGCTGAGCGAAGCTGCCGTTACGAAAAGTGCGGCGATAACCGTGACTGTCTTTGCCGTCATGTTAGAAAACTCCCTGGATGAAGATCAAATCGTTCGGAAAATCAATTTCCGGCACAGGAACGTTCCAGCTCGGAAAAAGTTCACGTGATCAAATGTGATGTGTCTCTTAGCGAACGCTGTGATGCTTTTTGGCAACAGCGCAACCTCGCCCGATGACCCCACCGCCGGTCCCAGGACACTGATACAGGACAAATTGGTTGTCGCAGCGCGCGAACCGAGAGGTCGGTGTGAATTTGCCAATCTTTCCCCGTTACTGTGAGCGCGAACGCTACGCGGTCAATTACGGGGCAAGCCCATGACGGAACATTCATCTTCTCGGGTTTTGATCATGACTGCTGGCGGCATAAACCCGCAGGTGATGATCAATGCCATCCATCGGGAGTTTTCTGATCTCCACGTTATCCAGGAGGAAGCGGAACCGAAATCGGTGCTTCTGAAGCGGCGCGCGAAGCGGTTTGGATGGATGCATGCGCTTGGTCAGCTGGCTACGATGATTGCGTCACGGCTCGGCAAAGGCATCGCAGCGAGACGGTCTGAAGAGATCATTCACGAGCACGGGTTGATAGCGGCTCCCAACCCGGCAGTTCCTGTGACATCCGTATCGTCCCTGAATGACGCTTCGTGTCACGCTGCGGTAAGTGCAATCCGACCGGCAGTCGTCTTCACGATATCCTGCCGTATCCTGTCATCCAGAACGCTTGCCGCGATCCCCTGCCCCGTGATCAACTTCCACGCCGGCATCAACCCGATGTATCGTGGCCAGATGGGCGGGTACTGGGCTCTCGTGGAAGGCGATGCGCAGAATTTCGGGGCAACCGTCCATCTCGTTGACAACGGGGTCGATACCGGCGGAACGCTTTACGAGAAACGGATATCTCCGGCCCGTTCCGACACGATGGCAACCTATCCGCTCCTGATGACGGCATCCGCGACGGATATCGCAATCAAAGCAATCCAGGATGCGATCACGGGCAATCTGAAGCCGTATGAACCAGCCGGGCCATCAGCCCTGCGCTTTCCGCCGCCGATCTGGACATGGCTTTATCACGGCATCACCAAGAAGATCTGGTGATGCTAACGGAAATGCCCGAGTTCAGGCCGCCGTTGCCAGCGCGCCGAACGCTTCCCTCATGCTTTCCGCGACAGCCTTGGCCGGGGCCGAGAGATGGGGCGCGGTTAGAAGCCGAATGTCGAAGCTGATGAGTTCGGGCAGCCCTTCCTTGGCGCCCAGAACCTGCATGTCGCTCGTGACATAGGAAAGCGGGAATGGTGCGATCGCAAGGTCGGACACGACTGCTGCGCGCTGCGCCATCGTATGGGAGCTCGCATAGGCGATACGATAAGAGCGCTTGTGGCGATCGAGCTGAGAGATCGCATCCTGCCGCCACACGCACCCATCCTCCCAGACGGAGATCGGTAGCGGATCACGCAAGTAGGCATTGCCGCATTTAGCACCGGCCCAGACAAGCCGTTCGGAATGGATCACTTCACCGGTGGTCGGGAACGGCCTTGTCGCACAGTTGATCAGGGTGAGATCCAGCCGCTGCTCATCCATCCGCCGGCGTAACTGCAGGCTCTGGTCGACGGTGACATCGACCATGATCCCCGGAAAGCTCTCTCCGAAATCCTTCAGGAGCTTTGGAAGTAACCGCTCGGCGATATCATCGGGAGCGCCCAGCCTAACGACGCCCGCTAGATCGGGCATGACGAATCGCGAGACCGCTTCGTTCGATAGAGCGAGCATCCGGCGCGCATAGGACAAAAGCATTTCGCCGTTCTGCGTCAACGACACCGAGCGCGCGTCCCGCAGGAACAGCGTCGTCTTCAACTGTTCTTCGAGCTTCTTGATCTGCATGGACACGGCCGACGGTGTTCGCAGAACCGCTTCTGCGGCAGTCGAAAAATTGCCCGTCTCGGCAATGGCAACGAAGGTTCTGAGGATGTCGATATCGAGCAATGGAAGAGGCGGTCGAAACGGAACGGTCATCGTCATCACCATCAATTAAATTGAACCTAAGCACCATATCATTTCGTTTGATTGAAAGTCAAACAGGTCGCACCCTTGGAAACACGACACGCCATCTCAAAACAAAACGAATCTTGATGGGATGAATTATTTTAATTCTCTTTTTTGATGACTGACCGCAGTTCACATTGAATCGGCGTCCAGTGCTCGAACGAGAGCCCCAAGGAGAAAGTCGATGAGCAACATGACCTATCGTGAGAGTGTACAGCCACGAACATCGCAGTCGTCGTTTGCGACATACGTCGGGCTTGCCCTGAGCACCATTTCAAACCTGCGGGACGCATGGCGCCGCCGTCAAAATGAACAAGTCCTTGAGGGCCTGCCACCAGAAATCCGCAAGGATATCGGTTGGCCATCCACCGACAACGACCTCAAGCGCCATTGATGCCCAATACTCATGGCCTGCATGCGACATGCAGGCAGGTCTTGATGCTGCGTCTTTTTTGATCGCCTGTTAACGAGATTATAGTGTGTGCGACCTTTGGACGTCGCAAATTTGACATTTCGCCGTCGTCAAATGTCCTTCTCCGTCACCGCCTTCCGTGTCAATGTCGCTTTTAAAGAAACGACCGGATCAACGGCGGCCAGCGAAGGGAACAGCGACATGGATATAACAAACCGTGGGCACGCGAAGAAACGCGCGCTCGTTTTCTTTCTTGTGCCGCATTTTACGATGCTGCCCTTTGCAGCCGCCGTCGAAACCCTGCGGATCGCAAACCGCATGCTTGGCTACGCCGCCTATACCTGGCGCCTCTGTTCCGTCGATGGCGAGAAGGTCTACTCGTCCAGTGGTATCGGTCTCGAAGTCAATTCCTCTCTTGCAGACGAACGCCGTCACCTGAGCGGTGAGCATCGCCCCAGCATGGTGCTGATGTGTTCCGGCATCTATGTGGAGGAGTTCAACAACAAGTCTGTCAACGCCTGGCTGCGCGAGACCTATAACCGCGGCACGGCTGTCGGAAGTCTTTGCACCGGCGCGCATATTCTGGCGCAGGCGGGGCTCCTGAATGGCAAGCGCTGCGCGATCCACTGGGAGAACCTCCCGGGTTTCGCCGAAGCGTTTCCACAGGCGGAAGTCTATGCGGATCTCTACGAGGTCGACTCCAACCTCTATACCTGCGCTGGCGGCACCGCGTCACTCGACATGATGCTGAACCTGATCGGCCAGGATTTCGGCGACAATCTCGTCAACCGGGTCTGCGAACAGCAGCTGACAGATCGCGTCCGCAACCCGCATGACCGCCAGCGTCTTCCCTTGCGCGCGAGGCTCGGGGTCCAGAACTCCAAGGTTCTGCAGATCATTGAGCTGATGGAAAACAATCTGGCTGAGCCGCTGTCACTGGTTGAAATCGCCGACGATGTCGGCCTGTCCCGCCGCCAGATTGAGCGGCTGTTCCGGCAGGAGATGGGGCGATCCCCTGCCCGCTACTATCTCGAGATCCGCCTTGACCGCGCCCGGCATCTGCTGGTGCAGTCCTCGATGCCGGTCGTCGAGGTTGCGGTCGCCTGCGGGTTCGTGTCGGCGTCTCATTTTTCCAAGTGTTACCGCGAGGTCTACAACCGCTCACCCCAGCAGGAACGCGCAGAGCGCAAGCTTTCGCTCAACACCGCACGCACCGGGGTCGTGGTGTAAGTTTTTTAAAGAGCGGCACCCCATCGATATGAGGTGCTGCTCGCTTTGCACACTCAGCAGCTCTCAAGAAATCAGGCAACGTTCCTGACGTCGGCTGCTGGAGCCTTCGAGCGCATCGTGCGGATCTGGATCAGAGTATCCAGGTTCTGGTTGACGCGGCAGTAGAACTCCTCGTCGATGAAGGGCCGCAACATGAAGTCATTGCCGCCGGCCTTCAGGAATCGGGCGGAAAGCAGCCGGTCCGACGACGAAGACACGCCGATCACGCGCAGTTCGTGGGAACCGCGAACCGAGCGGATGCGGCGCGTCAGTTCGAAACCATCGATATCGGGCATGTTGTAGTCGGTGACGACGAGACCGATATCGGGGCTCTTCTTCAGGATCTCGAGGGCCTTGGCGCCGTTCTCGGCGACACTGACCCTAAAGTTATAGCGCTTCAGACGACTCGACAGCAATGCGCGGGCGGTCATGCTATCATCGACGATCAGGACGTGATGGCGGTGGTTGGTCAGGAACCGGCAAACCGATTCCGCCAGCATGTCGACCGCAAAGACGTTGTCCTTCAGGATATAATCCACGATATCCTTGGCCAGTAGCCTATCGCGTGTTTCCTGCTGGAAGGTGCCGGTAAAGACGATGGTCGGGATCGACAGATCGATCAGGTATTCCAGCGCCTCTCCGTTTTCAGCACCCGGGAGGTTGATGTTGGAGATCGCAAGCGTGACAGGCTCGGTGGAGCGATCGTAAGCAAGCTGCAGATCTTCGAAGTTACGGCAGATCTCAATCTCGATGCCGAACAGTTCTTTCAGTCGGGTCCCGACCATCGACGTAAATACGTTAGAATCTTCCGCAAGCAATATGCGCGCATTCGCCAAAGATTCGCCGGAATATTGCATGCCGGAAATGCCGAGAAATGTCATGGTACCCTTTTAACCCCGATCCTTGCCCCATTTGTTTAACTCTATGCGAAGCAATTTTCAGAAGCGTTAATTAGGCAGTACTTTCACATCTTGAGCGCAGCGGTCATCGAGTTACCGCTGCCTAAAGTGAATGATGTATTATTCCGGTACCTTACCATTCTCGGCGTGTGGCTTTACGCGCCACCCGCCGTATCTCCCTCATCCGGCAGGACCGGCTTTCCGCGGTGGAAGACGATCTCCTGCTGCGGGAACGGAATCTCGATGCCCTCCGCGCGGAAGCGCTGCAGAATGGCGATCCTGAGGTTGTTCCGGATGCGAAGACCATCGCCCATGTCAGCGAGATGGAAACGAAGCTCGAAATTCAGCGACGACGGCCCGAATGTCAGGAACTCGACGTGAGGCTCCGGATTCCGCAGCACTTCGGGGATCTGGTCGACGAGTTCCAGCAGAATGTCCATCACCCGTTGCGGGTCAGCGTTGTAGCTGACAGCGATCGGAATTTCCGAACGGCCGATCTTGTTGCGATGCGTCCAGTTGCCGACCGCCGCGTTGATCAGGTCGGAGTTCGGCACGATGATAGATTGTTTGCGGAAGGTCTCGATCTCGGTCGCACGTACAGAAATCCGCTTGACGATACCTTCGTTTGCACCCGTCACCACGTGGTCACCCACCTTGAACGGACGTTCCACAAGCAGAATCAGTCCCGAAACGAAGTTCGATACGATGTTCTGCAGGCCGAAACCGATACCGACCGACAGTGCAGACGCGACAAGAGCAAAGCTTGAGAGGTCAATGCCCGCAGCCGACACGCCGACGATGACGGCAAGTCCGACGCCGAGATAGCCGATGCCCGTCTTCACCGAGTTTCGGACACCGAGATCCACCTGGCTCCGGGCAAGAACGTTGTTGTCGATCCACTTCTGAACCCAGTGGGTGACGACAAAGCCCAATCCGAACAGAAGGATGCCGCCGAAAATGCCGACGATCGAGATGGAGACGTTACCAATCCGAATTTCGGTGAAGAAATTGTAGATCCATGCCTCGATATCGGTGGTCTGGAAGCCCCAGGTCAGAAGGATGAGCGGGATGCCGAGAAACAGGGCGAACGCATAGATGCCGAGGCCGGCAACAAGCCCTGTCTGGTCGAGCGCGACCTCGCCAAAATTGCGGCGCTCCGCCAGCTGCCGACCGGCGCCGGTGTTCTTGAACGCACCCTGCTTGGAGATCGCCTTGCCCGACAGGAAGCCCAGATAGACCAGGACGACAACCGCGCCGGTCAGCACGATCTGTGTCGCGACAAAACGGGCAAGACCAATATAGCCCGTCAGGACAGCAAGCAGAAGCAGCCCGCCCATGATCTTCAACAGACCGGAGAAAAACCGCGGCCACGGATGGCCGGTACTGCCGCCACGATCCTCGCCCTCGGCAACGCGCGGCCGTACAAAGGAAATGGCGATCAGGATGAGACCAACGATGACAGCGGCGAACAGGCTCTTGACGATCGTCAGAACCAGCGGCGAGTTCAATGCTTCGCTGATCGCGCCGAGAAGGTAATCCAGTCCGTTGACCACCGCCATGACGAGCACGGCCAATGTCAGCAGCCGCGCGCCCTTGTCGGTGATGCGCACCAGTCGCCATGCCGGCTCTCCCGGCGCCATTACGCCATAGGTGAGCTTCCAGACAAACGAGACGAACCAGATGAAGCCGAACAGCGAAGCAATGATCGGCGCCACATCGGGTCTGAGAACATTGAACCCATCGAGGAAGAGATAGGAGGTCACCAGAAAGGCCGCGATCGAGACCGTCTGGATCACGGTCGACCAGAAGGCGACCGAAAGACGCTTGATATAGGATGGATCTTCCTGACCGTTGCGACGAATGAAGCGGCCGAAAATGCGGTAGCCGCCCCAGAGGAATAGGGCCGCAGCACCGATGGACAGCGCGATGGCGCTCAGAAGCTGAAGCAGCTTGAAGCGGATGACAAAGCCGATCCAACTGCCAAGCGTCGCGTTGAAGTTGTGCACTTCAGTTACGAAGGCATTGCCCGCCTCGATGAATAGATCGGCGTTCAATTCCGTATGACGAAACAGCGTCTGCGCGAACAGGGCACGGCGCAGGTTGGTGATCGTGTTCGCGAGATTTGTCGCGCTGTTGGCCAGGTTGTTGGCATCATCGACGATGAGGTTCAGCTCGGAACGCTCATTGACCAGCTTGCCGCGCTCCTCGGCGACGGCCGGCGCTTCCTGCGGCTGCCCTTCGGCCGGTGGTTCTCCGAGGCTCGTCAACCTGGACTGGATCTGCGTGACACGTGCCTTCAGCGTGTCAGACGCGCTGCGCATCTGTTCGACGATCTCTTCCGCCTGCAGGCGAAGCTCGGCCAGTCGGCCGTCGTCGGTCGTATCCTGCCTGACCTGATCGTTGAACGTGGTCAGCCGGCCGCGAAGGCTGTCCAATGTCTCCTTCATCTCATGGTTTATCGAGTCGACCGTCACCATCGACTGTGGATTTTGCTGAGCAGATGCCTGCGGTTGCCCGGCCTGCCCGGGGGCTGCCTGGCCCGGCGCGGTCTGTGCTGGTGCTGCTTGGGTCGGTGCAGCCTGCGCCGGCGCAGCCGGGGTCGGTGCAGCCTGGGTCGGCGCAGCCGGGGTCGGTGCAGCCTGGGTCGGCGCAGCCGGGGTCGGTGCAGCCTGGGTTGACGTCGTACCGTTTTGCGGAGCCTGCGCATTGGCCGTGAACGCTGCTGCGGTCACAAGCAGGACGATCATGGATGCGCGGATCGTTCGCGTCATCAGTGACAAGGGATCGAAGGAGTTCACGCGCACCGGTCTCTACTCTTCTCAGGACAATCGGAATCGCAGGCACGAATAGAGGCACTTCAAGGCGAAGAAAAGGACGTCCTGCACAGCCTGAAAATTCCTTGGGAACTTTGGAACATTCTGCTGCGTTACCAATCGCAAATTCAAAACGTGAGGGTAAGACATGGAAGAAGCAGGCATCGGCTGGATCGCAGCCATCATCATCGGCGGCATTGCAGGCTGGCTGGCAGAACAGTTCATGAAGAGCAATATGGGCGTCTTCATGAACATCCTTCTCGGCATCGTCGGCGCGATCATCGCCAACGCCATTCTCGGCTTCTTCGGCGTTGTGCTGGGCGGCTGGATTGGCTACCTCATCGCCGGCTTTATCGGCGCCTGCATACTTATTGCAGTTGCGCGCGCCTTTAGACGCTAAGCGCTGATTAGATCAGATCTGATCAAAAACCCGACCCTGGCAGAGCAAGATACTCGAGCTCTTCCGGGGTCGAATTGCGTCCGAGCAAAGCATTTCGATGCGGGAAGCGGCCGAACTGACGGATCACCTCCCGGTGCTTGACCGCGTAGTCGTGATATCGTTCGTCGCCGAGGAGAGCAAAAAGCTCGACTGCGCGATCCTGGTCTTCAAGCGCTTCCGAATGTTCGAAGGGCAGATACAGGAAGCACCGCTCATGCAGACCAACGCCCGTATCGACACCTTCGTCGACTGCCAGCCTCGCCTCCCGCAACGCGATCCAATCTGTTGCGAACGCCAGCGGTGTGCCCCGATAGATATTGCGAGAAAACTGGTCGAGTACGATGATGGCCGCGAGCTGCCCCTCGCGTGAACCTCGCCACGTATCCAGATCTCCATGCGCCAGAAACAGGTGCGTCGCTGCGAAATGCTTCGAGATTGCGACGTCCAGCGCAGGGTTCTTTTCGAACCATTTCTCCGGTCCCAGTTCGACAAACCAGAAATTCAGCACGTCTTCAGGGGTACGAACCGCTTCAGAACTCATCAAGCTTGCTCCAGTTGAACACCGTCGGACGACTTGCCCATCATCACCAGCAGAGCCTCCACGACGAGCCTGTGATCGTCTCGCTGCGGGAGACCCGATACGGTGACTGCGCCGATACAGCCCGCGCCGTTCACCTTTATCGGAAAACTGCCGCCATGCGGTGCATAGTCGGCAATAGGAAGCGAGAACTTTGCCTTGAGTGTTGTCTCCTGCCTGGTCATTCTCAGACCCATCCCATAGCTCGACTGAAAGAAGCGCAGGACGACATTGCTCTTGCGCCGAACCCAGTCTTCGTTGTCAGGCATCGACCCCGGCAACGCCGTGTAAAAGAGTGGCATCGAGTGAAGCCGGATACCGATCGCGACTGGCAGCCCCTTCTCGATCGCCATGTCGCGCAGCAAAGAACCGAGTCGCCAGGCTTCATCCGGACCAAAGCGGTCGAAGATCAGGGCCGCTTCCTGCTCGGCGATCCTGGCGATATCCTGTTCAAGCGTCATGGTATTTCCCCGTTTGTAGCCTCATTGATGACGGTGGAATTGGGGAATGTAAATATCCTGCCCGCCAGCGCCGTTGCTGATCTTCCGGCAGACCATCCGTTCCACGGTTTGCGGAAAGACAATTGTAAATTGCTTGTGCGCAACCGCGAAGAAGCGGATAGAGGAAATTACCTCCAATCCTTCCCATTCAGGCCTCCCTATCATGGATCTATTTACCGCTGCTGGCTTGGCTGCCCTCGTCGAGGTCATTGCCATCAATCTCGTGCTGTCCGGCGACAACGCGATCGTTATCGGTCTTGCCGCTGCCGGCCTTCCGGCGGACATGCGCAAGAAGGCAATCCTGTTCGGCATCGCGGCCGCAACCGTGCTTCGTCTGATCTTTGCAGCGGTCACCTCATACCTTCTCGGCATCGTCGGGCTGCAGCTTGTCGGCGGCCTGTTGCTCGCCTGGGTGTGCTGGAAAATGTGGAGCGAACTGCGTGCCCACGATACGGCAGACGCCGACGCGCTCAACGCTGCGGCCGCCAACCAGCCGCAAAAGACGTTTTTTCAAGCGGCAATGCAGATCGTCGTCGCTGATGTGTCCATGTCACTGGACAACGTCCTTGCCGTTGCCGGAGCTGCTCAGGAGCATTCCGCAGTCCTGATCATCGGTCTCGTCGTGTCGATTGCGATGATGGGTATCGCTGCCAATTTTGTGGCGAACCTGCTCAACCGCTACCGCTGGATCGCCTATCTCGGCCTCGCCGTTATCGTCTATGTCGCAATCACCATGATCTATCACGGCATGATCGAAGTCTTGCCGCTGATCCAGTCTGCCTAGTCGTTTCGGCTCGTTTTGAAACAGCGGTTTAAACGCTCATTATCATACAATCGAGATTGACCGTTGAATCAGAGCGCTGCCATTGAAGCAGGCCGGCTAGCAACGTTAGGTGGTCGCAGCCGGCAATAACCGGTCAGGGGCTCGCGGACCCCCAGCTCGAAAGTGCTGGTGAGCCCCGTCCAATCGCTGACTGAGGTCAAGGCCGGTTCGCGCCCGACGCGAGGCGGGTCAAACTTCGGTTATCCCCCGCCGTGATGAGATTGACCGTACCAGCACTCTCCTTTAGAAGCGGCATTCTTCCGAAGCAGGCTCTTCGGTGTGACGAGTATTCCGGAGTTGGAACGGATGGCGGTGTTTCCGGCAGGAACACGAGAGACGGCCCGGTGCGCGCAGGACAAGCTCCCGTCGCAATGGGCAGTCTTTGTCGCGGCACTGCTGATCGCCTTCGTCGCTCTTCTGTCTGGTGGCCTTCGTGACAGCCAGGCAATTTTGCGCATTGCGCATTCCAGCGAGAAGAGCTCGGAGACACCACAAGCCAGCAAACGCGATCCTATTCGCACGCTGGCGACTGCCGACCGCAGGGAGGCTGGTCCCAGCCAGTGGAGCGGCGCAGACGGCGCTTTGGCTTTCACCGCCTCGACACTGACGATTCCGGAATTTGCTCAGGCGATTGCATCCGCGCTCACCGATGCCAATCCTATCGGCACGCATTGGCCGGTTCCGCTGCCGCGCGCACCGCCCGTCGTCTCCTGAGCGCGATAGTCGAACCTCACACGCATACGGCCCCTTGCTGCGAAACGCGCAACCGGGGCGAAGCAGGATCTTAAAACATGAGAAATTCACCCTGGCTGGTGGCGAGCTATATCCTTGTCATCGTGTTCGGCTTCCTGGTGGCGATGCCGAACATTCTGCCGCAATCGGTCCTCGACCGCGTGCCTTCCTTCCTGCCTCACAGCCGTGTGTCGCTCGGTCTCGACCTTCGCGGCGGTTCGCATCTGGTGCTGGAAGTGGACCGCGCTGATCTCATCAACGAGCGTGTCCAGGGCCTGATCCAGGATGCACGCCGCGTTCTGCGCGAAAAGAACCTCGCAACATCGGCTATCCGTCGCTCGGGCGAGGCTGTGCTTGTTACGCTTCGCGATCCAGCGCAGCGCGATCAGACCGTCACCGAGTTGCAGACGCTCGCGAACCCGATCGGGCTTGGCACGACGGTTGGTGGCAGCGACCTTTCCATCACCAGCCAGGGCGACAACACGATTTCCATCGCCCAGACGGATGCGGGGATCACCTCCCATATCAACGCTGCCGTTGAGCAAAGCCTTGAGATCATCCGCCAGCGCGTTGACCAGGTCGGCGTCGCCGAGCCGACGATCCAGCGTGTGGGTTCGGACCGCGTTCTCGTCCAGCTTCCAGGCGAACAGGACCCTTCGCGCCTGCGCCAGCTTCTCGGCTCGACCGCCAAGATGAGCTTCCACCTTCTCGGTGACCAGGGCCAGCCGGGCGTAACCATGATCGCAGACGAGAGCGGTCAGCAGTATCCGGTGCTCGACCGCGTCGAACTCTCCGGTGACCGCCTGACCGATGCCCGCGCTGCCTTCGACCAGCAGAGCCGCCAGCCGATCGTCACCTTCCGGTTCGACAGTGCCGGTGCAGCCCGCTTTGCCCAGATCACACAGGCCAATGTGGGCCGTCCGTTTGCGATCGTGCTCGACAACAAGGTGCTCAGTGCACCCGTCATCCAGACGCCGATCACCGGCGGTTCCGGTCAGATTTCGGGCAGCTTCACGCCTGAGGACGCGACCACCCTTTCCGCGCTGCTGCGCGCCGGCTCCCTGCCCGCCAAGCTCACTGTCATCGAAGAACGCACCGTCGGCGCCGACCTTGGCTCCGATGCGATCGAAATGGGCATCTTCACCGGCCTCATCGGCTTCGTCCTCGTCGTCTGCTTTATCTTCTTCCTTTACGGAAGCTGGGGCATTCTGGCCAACGCTGCGCTTCTCATCAACGTCGTCCTGACCTTTGCCGGCCTCACCTTGATCGGGTCGACGCTCACCCTGCCCGGCATCGCCGGCGTGGTGCTCGGCATTGGTCTTGCAGTCGATGCGAACGTTCTGATCAACGAGCGCATCAAGGAAGAAACCCGCAAGGGCAAGAGCGCGTTTGCGGCAATCGACTCGGGCTTTGCCCGCGCCTACTCGACCATCGTCGACAGTAACGTCACGGCGCTGATCGCGACCGTCCTTCTGTTCTGGTTCGGCTCCGGTCCTGTCCGCGGCTTCGCGGTCACCATGGGCCTCGGCATCATGATCTCGATGTTCACCGCCGTGTCGGTCGTTCGCGTCGCGATGATCTACATTGCCGCTCAGCGCAAGCTGAAGAAGATCGAGATCAAGCCGCTTCTACCGATCAATCTCGTTCCAGATGGTACGCGTATCCCGTTCATGAAGGGTCGCTTCATCGGTATCGGCGTGTCGGTTCTCCTGTCGATCGCCTCGCTCGTGCTGTTCGTAACGCCGGGCCTCAACTACGGCGTCGACTTCCGCGGCGGTATCCAGATGGAAGTCGTAACCGCCAACGAAGCGGATCTCGCGTCCTTCCGTTCGGGCCTCAACGAGCTCGGTCTCGGCGAAGTGGCACTGCAGGAATTCGGTGCCCACAACAGGCTCCTGGTCCGTGTCGAACGCCAGCCGGGCGGCGAGATTGCCCAGACGGAGGCTGTCGAGAAGCTCAAGGCCGAAGTCCTGAAGATCGACCAGACTGCCAAGGTCGAGCGTACTGAAGTCGTCGGTCCGAAGGTATCGGGCGAACTTGCAACGGCCGGCTTCCTGTCGGTCCTGCTCGCCTCGATTGCCATGATGATCTACATCTGGGTGCGGTTCGAATGGCCATTCGCCGTCGGTGCCATCGCGACCCTCGTGCTCGATGTGACAAAGACGATCGGCTTCTTCGCGATCACCGGTCTCGACTTCAACCTGACAGCGATTGCCGCGCTGCTGACGCTGGTCGGTTACTCTGTCAACGACAAGGTCGTGGTCTATGACCGCATGCGCGAGAACATGCGCCTCTACAAGAAGATGCCGTTGCGCGACGTGATCGACCTGTCGATCAACGAGACGCTGGCGCGAAGCCTCTACACCTCGGCGACAGCGTTCCTTTCGCTTCTGCCGATGGCGATCTGGGGTGGTAGCGCGGTTTCCAGCTTCGCGATCCCGATGGTGTTCGGCATTCTCGTCGCTGCCCTCTCGTCGGTGTTCATCGCGGCGCCGATCCTGCTGTTCCTTGGCGACTGGCGTACCCGCCACCAGGCTCAGAAGCCTGTTGCAGACGATACAGCCGTCGATTCCAAGCAGATCGGCAACGTCTGAGGCGTTCTACCATCCGGACAAAAGGGCGGGTCGTTTCCCGCCCTTTTTCATTTCCACGTTTTAAACCCGGTTTTCCATGGTCGATCTTGCCGCCTATGCGGGCCTGTTCTTTGCTGCATTCATCGCTGCCACGATCTTTCCGATGCAGTCGGAAGCGGTCCTTGTCGGCCTCATCCTGTCGGATCGCTATGCGCTTGCGGCCCTCGTGCTCACGGCCTCCGTCGGCAATACGCTCGGCTCGGTCGTCAACTGGCTGATGGGATTGGGCGTGGAGCGGTTCCGGGACCGACGCTGGTTCCCCGTCAAGCCTGACAAGCTCGAGAAGGCGAAGACGTGGTATCGCAAATACGGAAAGTGGTCGCTGCTCCTGAGCTGGCTACCGATCGGCGGCGATGCCATCACCGTTGTCGCGGGTGTTCTTAAAGAACCGCTGCCAACGTTTCTTGTTTTGGTCTTCATCGGCAAGACGCTTCGCTATGGCGTCGTCGCGGCTGTGACGCTTGGCGTGATTGGTTAAACCATACCAAACATGGAACAATCGTGTGATGTTCCCATTAGTGTTGCCATGTAGGACCATGTTGGGAGGCAGTCATGGCAGAGGCGTTCGGCGCGAAAGAAGAAACACCTGAACTCAAGCGCGTGATGGGCCCCGGCCTGCTGCTGCTGTTCATCGTTGGCGATATTCTCGGAACGGGGATCTACGCGCTGACCGGACAAGTGGCCGCCGAAGTTGGAGGCGTTGTCTGGCTTCCATTCCTCATCGCTTTTCTTGTCGCCCTGCTCACCGCCTGCTCCTATCTCGAACTCGTCACCAAATATCCGCAGGCAGCTGGTGCTGCGCTCTACACCCATAAAGCCTTCGGCGTCCATTTCGTCACGTTCCTCGTCGCCTTCGCCGTGATGTCATCAGGCATCACGTCTGCGGCGACGGCATCGCGGGCGTTTGCCGCTAACTTCTCGACGTCGCTCGGACTGGATCTTGGGGTCTGGGGCGTACCGCTGATCGCCGTCGGCTTCATTGCGCTGGTGGCGGCGGTCAATTTCCGCGGTGTCGGTGAAAGCGTAAAGCTCAACGTCGTACTGACCGTTGTGGAATTGACAGGCCTTCTCATCATCATCGGCATCGGCCTCTGGGCGATTGCTGGTGGCGAGGGCGATGTGTCGCGTGCCTGGACGTTCGCCACACCGGAAGGCAGCGGAACGTTCTGGCCAGTGGTCGCCGCAACCGGTCTTGCCTTCTTTGCGATGGTCGGGTTCGAGGACTCGGTCAACATGGCCGAAGAGTGCAAGGAGCCAAGCCGTCTCTTCCCGAGAGTGCTGCTGACCGGTCTCGCGATCACCGGCGTGATCTACATTCTCGTGGCAATCTCAGCGATTACTCTGGTGCCGGCGAACGAACTGGGCGAAGGGGAGACACCGCTTCTGAAAGTCATCCAGGCCGGAGCGCCCGCGTTCCCGATCAGCATCTTTGCGATCATCACGATGTTTGCCGTCGCCAATTCGGCGCTGATCAACATGATGATGGCAAGCCGGCTGATTTACGGCATGGCCCGCGAAAATGTCCTTCCCGCCATGCTCGGCAAGGTGCACGCAACACGCCGCACGCCGTATATCGCAATCGTTTTCACATCGCTTCTCGCCGTCTGTCTGATTCTCTTTGCCGGCGGCGTGCCCGCTCTTGGCGGGACGACTGCACTACTGTTGCTTTGCGTCTTTGCGATCGTCAATGTCGCCGTGCTGGTGCTGCGCAAGGACAAGGTAGATCACAAGCACTTCCGGACACCAACGATCTTGCCGGTTCTTGGTGTGATCTCCTGCGTGTTTCTTGCAGGCCCCTGGGCCGGTCGCGATCCGGTCCAGTATGCCATTGCCGCCGCCCTGCTTGGCCTCGGCGTCATACTGTGGATCGCCACCGTCCAGTTCATGAAAACATCCAGCAGGGCTGCCTGACCGGTACCAGACGACCGGCGTCAGCCTCTCACGCTCTGGACTGAAAGGTGATGACGCCGTCGTTGGCGACGCTTACGGAAACCCCGGTGTAATCCGGGATTCGGAAGTGCCCCCCTTCGACGTCGTGGGTATGGGTGGCGGTGATCACCATGACATCGGCACCCGCCGCCTCGCCTGCCTTGATGCCGGCAGGGACGTCCTCGAACACCATCACGTTGGAAGGGTCTGCGCCAAGCCGTTTCGCGCCGAGCCTGTAGCCCTGCGGGTCCGGTTTGCCGATCGTGACGTTCTCGGCAGTGACCAGCATGGACGGTATCGCAAGGCCAGCTGCGGCAAGTCTTGCCTTTGCGAGTTCCAGCGGCGACGACGTCACGACACCCCATTGGCCCGCGGGCAGGCTCGCCAGGAATTCAGCAGCGCCCGGTATCTGGACGATACCTTCGACGTCATCGATCTCGCCGCGCAGAACCTTCTCGGCTTCCGCTGCGGGATCAAGACCCGGAAGGTTGAGGCTGGTGATCGTGTCGATGCCGCGCTTGCCGTGCATGAAGGGGAGGAATTTCTCCACGTCGAGCCCCTGCTCTGCCGCCCAGCGTCCCCAGACACGTTCAGCGGAAGCAATCGAATTGAGGATCGTTCCGTCCATGTCGAAGAGAAAGCCGCGATAACCTCTGGTCGGCAGGACGATGACGTTTTGGGAGACTGACAATGCGGAATTCCTTTTGGAGAGACTGACGGGATTTGCAGGACCGGATAGGCATCCGGACTACAGATAGGAGGGAGCCGGCGCAATTGACGGCGAGGTTCGAAGCGTTAGAACTGAGAATGGGAATGGAGAAAACCCTATGAATGAGGATTTGATGGGGCACGCGGATCTGCGCGGCCGCGGCGTGCTGATTACGGGCGGCGGATCCGGCATTGGAGCGGCGCTGGTCGAGGGGTTCGCGGCCCATGGCGCGAAGGTCTCGTTTATCGACATTGCCGACGAACCCAGCACAGCACTGGCGGACCGGCTTTCCGCGATCAACGATCATCCAGTCCAGTATATAAGGGCGGACTTGCGCGATACCGACGCCATCAAACATGCGGTCGATCATGCGGCAGCAAGCCTTGGGTCACTCTCGGTGCTCGTGAACAATGCCGCCTGGGACGATCGCCGGGATCTCGACGATATCACCGAAGATTACTGGGACCTCAGCCAGGCGATCAATTTGAAGCAGGTGTTCTTCACATCGCAAGCCGCCGTGCCGCATATGCGGTTGGCGGGCGGTGGTGCGATCGTCAATTTCTCATCGATCGCCTGGATGCTCAACATGGGTGGCATGCCATCCTACACAACCGCCAAGGCCGGTATCGTCGGTCTGACCAAAAGCCTCGCCGGCAGGCTTGGGCCGGAAAATATCCGGGTCAATGCCATCCTGCCCGGCATGATCGTCACCGAGCGGCAAAAGGACCTGTGGCTGAAGGATGAGGACATCGCCGCGATGATTGGGCGCCAGTGCCTCAAACGCAGCCTGGTGGCGCAGGATGTCGTGGGCCCGTGTCTGTTTCTCGCGTCGAGCGCCGCGGCTGCCATGACCGCGCAGACCTTGGTGATCGATGGTGGCGCGATCTAGCGGGAAAGGAAGATGGTGCCCCTGCCGAGGAATCGAACCTGGATCGGCTGCAAACGAAGCAGCTGCTCTGGCTTTGAGCTACGAGGGGCGTGCGAACTGATTGCCACCGATTGGTAAGCAGCGCAATCACAGCCTTTACCAATGGTTACGGGGTAAGGTTAACCCTGGCCCATTATGGCTTGGCACAATTGAAAATGCCCTGCGGATCCTTCCAGAGGAAGAACCCGCAGGGCTTGGAGGCCAGCTACTCCGCTGGAGAGAGAGCGGGCGGCGCCTCCAAACCGTGCTGCCGCAGGGGCCGCATTCCGGTCATCAGGCGCGCCAGCATATAGAAGACCGGCGTCATGAAGATGCCGAAGAAGGTCACCCCGATCATGCCGGAGAATACCGCGATGCCCATGGCGACGCGCATTTCCGCACCGGCACCGGTGGACACGACCAGCGGCACCACGCCCATGATAAAGGCCATCGACGTCATCAGGATCGGGCGAAGGCGAAGGCGGCTGGATTCGACTGCAGCCTCGAACGGCGTTCGGCCTTCGAACTCCAGCTCGCGGGCGAATTCCACGATCAGGATCGCGTTCTTCGCCGACAGTCCGACCAGCACCACCAACCCGATCTGGGTGAAGATGTTGTTGTCGCCTCCCGTCAGCCAGACACCCGTCAGTGCCGCCAGCACGCCCATCGGCACGATCATGATGATCGCAATCGGCAGCGTCAGGCTTTCGTACTGCGCCGCCAGCACAAGATAGACCAGCAGCAGGGCGAGCGGAAACACGATGATGCTCGAATTGCCGGCCAGGATCTGCTGGTAGGTGAGATCGGTCCACTCGAAGGCAACGCCTGACGGCAGTGTTTCGTCGAGGATCTTGGTGATCGCCGCTTCCGCCTGACCGGAGGAAAAGCCAGGTGCCGGCGCTCCGTTGATATCGGCGGCGAGGAAGCCGTTGTAGCGCGTGGTGCGTTCCGGTCCCGTCTGGGCGTCCACCTTGAGGAGCGCCGATAGAGGGATCATCTGGCCCGATTGCGAGCGGACTTTCAATGCACCGATATCCTCGGGCTTTGCACGGAACTGCGCATCCGCCTGCACCCTTACGCTGTAGGTACGGCCGAAGGCGTTGAAGTCATTGACGTAGAGTGAGCCGAGATAGATCTGCAGCGTCTCGAACACGTCGGTGACGGATACGCCCAGCTGTTCGGCCTTGGCACGGTCGAGATCGGCAAACAGCTGCGGGACGTTGATCTGGAAGCTGGAGAAGATGCCCGCCAGTTCCGGAGCCTGCATGGCCTTGGCAATCACGGCCTTGGTTGCATCGTCCAGTGCCTGGTAACCGTAACCGGCACGGTCTTCGAGTTGCAGCTTGAAGCCGCCCGTGGTGCCGAGGCCGTTGACCGGCGGCGGCGGGAACATGGCGATGAAGGCATCCTGGATACCGGCAAACTTCTGGTTCAGTGCCATGGCGATGGCGCCGCCCGAAAGCTCCGGCGTCGTGCGGTTCTCGAAGTCGTCAAGCACCGCGAAGACGATGCCGGAATTCGATCCGATCGTGAAACCATTGATCGACAGGCCCGGGAATGCAATCGCATGCTCGACGCCCGGCTGCTTCAGGGCGATGTCGCTCATGCGCTTCACCACATCTTCGGTACGGTCGAGCGTTGCCCCATCCGGCAGCTGTGCAAAGCCGATCAGATACTGCTTGTCCTGCGCCGGCACAAAGCCGCCCGGCACCGCGTTGAACACGCTGTAGGTTGCACCGATCAGGGCGAGATAGATCACCATGACGATACTCTTGCGCGACAAAAGCCCGCCCACCGTGCGGCCATAACCGTTCGAAGCGGAACCGAAGACCCGGTTGAAGCCGCGGAAGAACCAGCCGAACAGCCAGTCCATGCCACGCGTCAGCCGGTCCTTCGGGGCATGATGCCCCTTGAGCAGAAGAGCTGCCAGTGCCGGCGACAGGGTCAGCGAGTTGATCGCCGAGATCACCGTCGAGATGGCGATGGTGAGCGCGAACTGGCGGTAGAACTGGCCGGACAAGCCCGAGATGAAGGCGAGCGGCACGAACACGGCGACGAGAACGAGCGCGATCGCGATGATCGGTCCGGAGACTTCGCGCATTGCCTTGTAGGTGGCGTCGCGCGGATTGAGACCGTTTTCGATATTGCGCTCGACATTCTCGACGACGACGATCGCGTCATCCACGACAATACCGATCGCCAGCACCAGGCCGAACAGCGTCAGCGCGTTGATCGAGAAGCCGAGTGCATACATCACGGCGAACGTGCCGATGATCGAGACCGGAACCGCGATCAGCGGAATGATCGAGGCACGCCAGGTCTGCAGGAAGACGATGACGACGATGACGACCAGCGCGATAGCTTCAAGCAGCGTATCGACGACCTTTTCGATCGACGAACGGACGAACTGCGTGGTGTCATATACGATCTCGTATTTCACACCTTCCGGCATCGCCAGTTGGAGCTGATCCATGGTCGCGCGGACCGTATCGGCGATCTCGATCGCATTCGAGCCCGGAGCCTGCAGGACCGGGATGGCGACTGCCGGACGTCCGTCGAGAAGCGAACGCAGCGTATAGTCGGCGGCCCCCATCTCGACCCTTGCGACGTCGCGAAGCCTGGTGATCTCGCCGTTGGAGCCGCTCTTGACGATGATGTTGGCGAACTCTTCAGGCGACTGCAGACGTCCCTGCGCGTTGACGTTGAGCTGCAGATCGGTGCCCGGCAGGTTCGGCGAGGCACCGATAATGCCGGCTGCGGCCTGGACGTTCTGCGCACGGATTGCGTCCGTCACATCGCTTGCCGCGAGATTGTGCTCGGCAGCCTTTTGCGGATCGATCCAGACACGCATGGAATAGTCGCCAGCGCCGAAGACTTGGACCTGACCGACGCCCTCGATCCGCGCCAGGCGATCCTTGACGTTCAGCGTCGCGTAGTTGCGAAGGTAGGTGAGGTCATAACGGTCGCTATCCGAGACAAGGTTGACGACCATGATGAAGTCGGGCGAACTTTTGATCGTGGTGATGCCGAGCGCCCTCACCTCGGATGGCAAGCGCGGTTCAGCCTGGCTGACGCGGTTTTGCACCAGCTGCTGCGCCTTGTCCGGATCTGTGCCGAGCTTGAAGGTCACGGTCAGCGTCATAACGCCGTCCGATGTGGCCTGGCTCGACATGTAGAGCATGTCTTCGACGCCGTTGATCTGCTCTTCTAGCGGAGTCGCAACCGTCTCGGCAATCACGACCGGATTGGCGCCGGGATAGGTCGCTTTCACCACGACCGAAGGCGGAACCACGTTCGGATATTCGGAAATCGGAAGTGCGCGCATGCCAAGCAGGCCGGCGACCACGATCAGGATCGACAGGACGCCGGCAAAAACCGGTCTGTCGATGAAAAATCTTGAAATATTCATTGTCTAAGCCCTCTCTCCAGGGTCGAACAGAAACAACAGGCTCCCCTCTCGCGGCCTGTGCAGGCCGCGAGTGCTTACCGTGTCTCGCAATTGTAGTTTTGGTTGCGGCCCGCCCCTTCCAGTTAGGAAAAAGCAGACCGCATCAAGTCACTTGGTGGCGACTTCGTCCTGCGGTGCCACGATCGCGCCCGGGCGGATGCGCTGTAGCCCGCTGACGACGACACGATCGCCGGCAGAAAGGCCCTTTTCGACGATCCGCTGACCATCGATCACCGATCCGAGCTGAACCTGCCGGTAGCCGACCTTGTCGCCCGCCTCGACAACCAGCACGAACTTCTTGTCCTGATCGGTGCCGATCGCCTTTTCGCTGACGAGAAGGCGATCTTCGGCCTTGGGTTCACCCATGCGGACCCGCACGAACTGACCGGGGATCAAGCGCCCGCCCGGATTGTCGAAGACAGCGCGGACGCGGATCGTGCCGCTCGCCGCGTTGACCTCGTTGTCGATCAGCTGCAGCTTGCCACGGACAGGCGTCGTTGACGCGAGCGTGCTGGCCTCAACCGGAACGTCGCCAATCGCCGGCACGCCGTCCTTGACGTCGACCTGGGCCAGTGTGCGGGCCACCAGTTCTTCGGCTGCATCAAAGCTTGCGTAGATCGGGCTGCTCGACACGAGCGTCGTCAGCACCGCCGAGGCAGAGCCTGCCGCCACGAGATTGCCGACGGTGACTTCAATGCGACCTGCACGCCCGGAGATCGGGGCACGGATCTGGGTATAATCCAGATTGATCTGCGCCGATTTCAGCGTTGCCCTCGCTGCCTGTACATTGGCGATCGCTTCGGCGCGGGCGCTCTGACGCTGCGAAAGATCGCTCTGCGATATGGTGTTGCGCGAGGCGAGCGTCCTGCCCCGTTCCAGCTCGGTGTCGGCATAATCAAGCCTTGCCTGGGCGGATGCCATCTGTCCCTCCGCCTGAGCGACGGCTGCCTTGTAGGGCTCGGGATCGATCGAGACCAGAAGATCGCCTTCCTTTACGAGACCGCCTTCACGGAAATGCACGGACAGGATTGCGCCGGCCACCCTTGGGCGAACCTCGACGCGATCAACAGCTTCCAGACGGCCGGAAAACTCTTGCCAGGTGGTGACGTTCTTCGGCTGCACGGCGGCAACCGTGACCGGCACCGCCGGCTGAGCCGCCGCTTCCGCGGGGGCCGCATGGGCGCCTGTCGGCGTATCGATAGAGAGCGAAGCGCCTGCAATGAGCGCAGCAACACTTATTCCGGCGCCCCACGGGGCCCAGTTTTTGATCTTCAACATAATCATGATCTCCTGACGGTCCTGCCCCAGGGAGGAGGAGAAAACCGTTGTCAAACGCTAGAAATCGACGTCTGCTTATTCACTCAACGTTTCGACGAAGCCTTTGAACTCGGCGGATAGACCCGCCATCCAGTTCCCCTGCCCGCCCTTGTAAACACCCGTCCAGCCTGCGCCTTTCGGGAATATTTTCTGCCTGACCGAGACGCCCGAGGCTTCGAGCCGGTCCGCATAGTTGACAACCTCGTCATGCAGCGGATCGTCTTCCGAGCTCACGACCAGAGCCGGCGCAAGACCGGATAGCCGCGAACACAGACAGGGCGCAGCATAGGGATGCTGGAAACCGCAGGCCGAACGCAAATAATGGCTCCAACCGTCGGACCATATTTCGCGCATGCCGATTTCGTCGGCCCGACGAAACGATTTCGAGGCCATCATCGGATCGATCATCGGCGACAGAAGGATCTGCCCCCGAAGTTCGCCCGGCAATTGATCTCGCGCCTTCAAAGCCACGCCCGCTGCCACATTTCCGCCTGCCTCGTCGCCTGCAATGAAAAGCGGAGAACGGGTGGACCCGAAGCGCTTGCGGTTGCTGCTGAGATAGGTCAACGCCGCGAAGGCGCATTCCATTGCCTGCGGAAACAAATTGCCGGAGGCGGCACCATAATCCGCCTCGACAACGATCGAACCCGCCTCCGAAAAGACTCTGCCGATCGGCGTTTCACGGTCCCGCACGCCATCTTGCTGGAATGCGGAGCCGCGCAGATAGAGTATAATCGGCGCGACCTTGGCTGCCGGCTGGCCTTCGTAACGGTGTATGCAAACGGGCAGGCCTGCCCATTCGATATCCGCGTTCTTGTTCCAGTCCGTCATCCAGTCCTCCTCGCTATGGAGCCAAAAAGCCACATTGGCGAAAGGCATCTTGCCGAATAACTTGACCCTGATATTATTGTTCCTGACAGAACTCGCAAGTCGCTGAAATCGGCAACACTGTTCCGGATAGGCGAATAATACAACTTTTCGAACGGGATAACGATGGACCAGCTTTCCTCTATGCGCGTCTTCGTGCGCGTCGTCGAAACGGGCAACTTCACGCGTGCTGCCGCGACCCTCAATATTCCCAAGACCACGGCCACCAACATGGTCCAGGGTCTGGAGGCGCATCTGCGCACGAAGCTCCTCAACCGCACGACACGTCGGGTGATGGTCACGACCGATGGAGCACTCTACTACGAGCGCGCCGTGCAGATCCTGTCGGAGCTTGAAGAACTCGACGGCACGATGTCGAAATCGCAGAACCAGCCCACCGGCCGACTGCGTGTCGAGATGGCAGGCGCGTTCGCCGACCTCGTGGTGATCCCCAACCTGTGCGAATTCTACCAGCGCTACCCGCAGATCCAGCTGGATATCGGGGTCGGCGACCGGCTGGTTGATTACATTGCTGAAAATGTCGACTGTGCTCTTCGAGGCGGCACGCCCAAGGACCAGTCGCTGATCGCGCGTAAAGTCGGCGAGCTTCGCATGCGCAATTACCTATCCCCGAAATATCTTGAGCGATTCGGTATGCCGACCCATCCGCGAGATCTGGAGACCGACCATTTCTCTGTCGGTTACCTGAACGCGACGGCCGGCCGGATCATGACCTTCGACTTTTGCAAAGAGGACGAGACGCTGGAGATCATACCGCGTTACGTTGTCTCGGTGAATGATGCGCGCTCCTACGTCAACGCGGCGGTCGCGGGGCTCGGGATCGCGCAGGCGGCGCGGTTCATGGTCCAGGACCACGTGCAAAAGGGCGAACTCATCGAGATCTTCGCCGAATGGGAGTGCGAACCGCTGCCGCTCTACATTGTCTACCCGCAAACCCGGCACCTTTCCAACAAGGTCCGGGTCTTCGTGGATTGGCTTGCCAAACTGGTTCAAGGCTTGAAGGAAGACGAACAGCCGACGGTCACATTGCTGAAAACGGGCTGAGTTAGGTCTCAGCCGTAGGGGGACTGACACGTGCGGCGCATGCCGCCGTAGGACGTGTAGCTGTTGTCATTGGGGCGGTATGAACGATAGCGCGACAGGCACCACTCTTCGTGCGCCGGGTTCCCCATGGATGTTGCGTCGTATGAGGCGTTTTGCGGCGAAGACGAGCGGTCAGTTTCACGCACAAGACGGCCGTCTTGACCACGCCCGATCATCGTGCTCGTGGCGCTGACCTGCTGAACCAGCCCCTGCTCTTCGATGCCGGTGTCTTCGTTGCCAGAAACAATGTTGTCCTGACCATGCGACATGGCGACCGGTGACTGGCAAGCCCGACGCTGGCCACCCCTGTAAGGCTGGTAGGTGTTGTCCTCGAGCCTGTAGGAACGGTAGCGCGCGAAGCACCAGTCGGCATGCGCCTGGTTAACCGATGCATCGGACACAGGATCTACCGACGCCTGGTCTGCCTCATCCAAGGAAGCCGTCTGGACGCCATCCACCGCATCCGTCGCCTGGTCCTGGGCAGCTACGGGCTGCCCCTGCGCATCCGACGCCGGCAGATCGATCTTTGCGGTCACGGCAGCAATCCGCTCGTAACGCTGATCGCCGCTGCTCACGACCACGGGTGTCGAGGTCCAGAGATCAGGATGGTCAACGTTGGAAAAGCGATGAGGCGCCGGCTCGGCAATGAGATAGGCCGTAGCCGCAACGCCACTCAAGAAGACCGTGACGGCCAAGACAAGCCCGCTCAGAAGTAGAAGGATCGCTTTCACGACGAGGATGCTCCGCAGATTTTCAACATGCGGACAAAATGCATGCGCGCGCAGAGGGTTCCGAACGAATTGCAACCTCGCCCGAGACAAATGCAGGGTGGTACAAAAAAGCCGACATTTGCTCGGCAGGAGGCCCCAGAGTTGCGCTATTCAGATTGTGATAGACTATCATACGGGAGGAGATTCCGATGAGAACCCTGATCGCTGCCTTTGCGGTCACGCTCGCCGCCTTGCCGGCTGAAGCACAGCAGTTTCGCAATACCGAAATTCAGCCGGATGGGACGGGCGGATATTACGGCACCTATGGAAACGAGAATTTTGAAGGACGGCCACAAGGCGATGGCGTCTCGGGACATATGGGTGGACGCAGACCCGGTGTCATCGAGGAACGGCCCTCACCACGCCCCGGAAGCGTCGGCGCGACGCAGCGAAACTGCGTCGTCAACGGTAACGGAAACGCCATCTGCCGGTGAAACCGGCATTTGAACATTTCGATGTAAAGGATTGATTTGGTGGGTGATGTAGGGCTCGAACCTACGACCCGCTGATTAAGAGTCAGCTGCTCTACCAACTGAGCTAATCACCCGTAACCGGTTTGGCGAAGCGTCGTTTCCGCCGGTGTGAGGGCCGTATAAAGAGGAAGTTTGGGCTTGTCCAGCACCTCCCGCGAAATTTGTTGGATCAGCGGCGTCTTTTTTGCGCCAGCGAACTGCCTTTGCGAGGACATCCGGACTTATGGTAACAAAATCAACGGGTTGAAAAATATCGCCTAGATTTCGATAATGCCTTCGGCAAGTCGGATCGCTTGTCCGCCGATCCGGGCTTTTGCAATGGCCCCTTCCTGCACATCGATATGGAGATGGATAAAGGACGGACGTCCCATCTCGACGCCTTGCTCGATCAGAAAAGGGTAATGCCCATCTGGCAGGCCGTCGAAATGATGGATCGCGCCGGACAATGCCGCTACCGCCCCACCCGTGGCTGGGTCTTCAGCGATGCCCATATCCGGCGAGAACATTCGGGCATGAAATTTCGCCTGATGATGAACGCCGCCGCGGCAATAGACATAGGCCGAAGCGAGCGCACCCTCGACGAAGGGAGCGACCTTCTCCCAAAGCGGCGCATCGAATTCCATGTCCTGGACAGTTGCAAGATTGTGCAGCGGGATCATCAGGAAGGGCACACCGGCGCTCCAGATCGACGCGACGTGGTTTTCGAACCCGATATCCGTCAGCTCGACGCCGAGCGCGTCCGCGATGCCCTGACGGTTCAAAGCTAGGTCGATCCGCTGCGACTTCTTCGGCAGATCGAACTCGGCGAACCCCACCTCCCCCTGGCGCAAACGCACGGCGCACCGAACCGGACCGACCGCCTCTTCAAGGACGCAGACCAGATCGAGATCGCTGTCGCGCCCGTTGGTGCGCTCGGCAAGGGCGATGGCCGTCCCGACCGTCGGATGTCCCGCGAACGGAAGCTCCCGGCCCGGTGTGAAGATTCGCAGCTTTGCCGAATGGGTGGTGTTTGTCGACGACTGGACGAACACCGTCTCCGAGAGGTTCATTTCCTTGGCAATGGCCTGCATCGCGCCATCGTCGAGACCATCTGCATCGAAGATGACCGCAAGCGGGTTGCCGGAAAGCTTAGCGTCGGTGAAAACGTCATAGATGCTGTAGGGACGCGCCAATGCAAACTCCTCCTCATATACCGGGCGCAAAACTGCCCGACGGCGTCCCGTGGCGCAACCCCTGATCAACGTCACCGCCTGGTGATTTGATTGGCGTCGTTTACGGTCGGACGTGCTGGGCGCCTCGGAGAAGGCCGCGTCGGCACGATAGGCGGCGCCCCAAGCCGAGCGTCACCTGCAGGTGAACAGGTCGCCAACAGTATGTGAGAAAGGCGAGCCATCGCTGGTTCGCCTTTCTCAGTACACCGATATTCAGATGATCGGGAGCGCTTCGTGCTCGCGGGTCTCGGCATTGCCGATCAGTCTTCCGAGCCGCTTGATACCCTCGTCGATCATCTCGTCGTTGGCGCAGGAGAAGCTGATGCGCAGCGTGTTGGCGTTGCTGCCGTCGGCGTAGAACGCCTTGCCGGGCACGAAGGCGACCTTTTCGGTTGCCAGCGACTTCGCCAGAAGCTCGGCACCGTCCATGCCCTCCGGCAGCGTCAGCCACACGAACATACCGCCTTCGGGCTTTGTCCATGTCGTTCCCTTCGGCATGTATTTCGCGAGTGCCGCCAGCATGGAATCGCGGCGGCCGCTATAGACCCGCTTGATCTTGGCAACCTGTTCATCGAAACCGCGCGAAGCGACATGCTCGACGGCGATCTGGTTGATCGTCGACGAATGCAGATCGGCCGCCTGCTTCAACAGCACCAGTTTGCGGATGACCGGCATCGCTCCGATGACGAAGCCGACGCGCAGACCGGGTGCAAGCGTCTTTGAGAAGCTGCCGCTGTAGATCGTGCGGGTCTTTTCGATGCCGCCGCTGCGGGCGATGTCGAGAGCGAGGATCGGCGAGACCGGTTCGCCATCGAAGCGCAGGTTCTGGTATGCGGCATCTTCGAGAATCGCGATATCGAGTTCGTCGGCCAGTGCCAGAAGCTTTTCGCGGCCTGCGAGATCGATCGTCTCGCCGGTCGGATTGGAGAAGTCGGCAGACAGATAGGCAAACTTCACCGAGCCACCGGCTTTCGACGCCGTCTCGCGATAGGCTTCCGGCGTGCGGTTGCCGTTGACCGAGAGCTGATCGTAGGTCGGCTCATAGGCGTTGAATGCGGAGAGCGCACCTAGATATGTCGGCCATGTCACCAGCGCCGTATCGTTCGGCGACAGAAACAGTTTGCCGAGGTAATCGAGCGCCTGCTGGGAGCCTGACGTGATGAAAACGTTGTCGGCGGTACAGTCGATGCCGATCTTGGCGACATCGGCGACGATCCAGTCGCGTAGCGGCTTGTAGCCTTCGCTGACCGAATACTGCAGCGCCGAGTTCACCTGAGCGCCTGAGAAGATATCCGCATAGGCCTTCTGGAATTCCTCGGCCGGAAACAGTGCCGGATCCGGAATGCCGCCGGCGAACGAAATGATGTCCGGCTGCTCCAGCAGCTTCAGCAATTCGCGGATCTCGGAGGCTTTCATGCGGCTGGAGCGCGTCGCGAAAATATGGTCCCAATCAAGCACGGGCGTTTCCTTTTATTTCAATATTCTTGGCTTCGGTTTACATAAGTTCCGACAGGTCAACAATACTGACCTATCGGTTTTTGGTACGGTGTGATCACGAATTGTAAAACGCAAAAGCCCGCGCAAGTGGCGCGGGCTCTCGAATATTTTGCCTCAGTCGACCGGAATGATCAGGCCTTGAGGATCGAGCGGCCCGCGTAGGCAGCCTGAGGACCCAGCATTTCCTCGATGCGGATGAGCTGGTTGTACTTGGCCAGACGATCCGAGCGCGACAGCGAACCGGTCTTGATCTGTCCGCAGTTGGTGGCAACTGCGAGATCGGCAATTGTCGAGTCTTCCGTCTCACCCGAACGGTGCGACATGACGGCCGTGTAGCTTGCCTTGTGCGCTGTTTCGACAGCATCGAGCGTTTCGGTGAGCGAGCCGATCTGGTTGACCTTGACGAGGATCGAGTTGGCTGTGCCCTGACGGATCCCATCGCGCAGACGGGCCGAGTTGGTCACGAACAGGTCGTCGCCGACGAGCTGAACCTTGGAACCGATCTTGTCGGTGAGATACTTCCAGCCGGCCCAGTCGTCTTCCGACATGCCGTCTTCGATCGAGATAATCGGGTACTTGCCGGCAAGTTCTGCCAGGTAATCAGCCATTGCTTCGGGCTCCAGCGAACGGCCTTCGCCTTCCAGCTCATACTTGCCGTTCTTGAAGAACTCGGTGGCTGCGCAATCGAGCGCCAGGTGGACGTCATCGCCCGGCCGGTAGCCGGCCTTTTCGACCGACTTCATGATGAAGTCGAGGGCTTCCGGCGCGCTCTTCAGGCCCGGTGCGAAACCGCCTTCGTCGCCGACATTGGTGTTGTGGCCCTGCGCTGCCAGTTCCTTCTTGAGGACGTGGAAGATTTCCGCACCCATGCGCACGGCATCCTTCAGCGTCTCGGCGCCGACAGGCATGATCATGAATTCCTGGAAATCGATCGGGTTGTCGGCGTGAGCGCCGCCGTTGATGATGTTCATCATCGGGACCGGCAGAAGATGGGCGGAGGCGCCGCCGATATAGCGATAGAGCGGCAGGCCGGACGATTCGGCTGCGGCCTTGGCAACGGCAAGCGAGACGCCGAGAATGGCGTTTGCACCCAGGCGCGACTTGTTCGGGGTGCCGTCGAGCGCGATCAGGGTCTTGTCGATGTGGATCTGGCTTTCGGCATCGAAGCCGCCGATCGCGTCGAAGATCTCGGTGTTGACGGCTTCGACAGCCTTTTCGACGCCCTTGCCACCATAGCGCTTGCCACCATCGCGAAGTTCGACGGCTTCATGCGCACCCGTGGAGGCACCGGACGGAACGGCGGCGCGGCCCATCGAGCCGTCTTCCAGATAAACATCCACCTCGACGGTCGGATTGCCACGGCTGTCCAGAATTTCGCGAGCGATGATGTCGGTAATGGCGGTCAAGGGTCTCTCCTCGGTTAATGTGCGAGCCTGAATTCGCAGGCTCAGCGAACAGGCGTGTCATCGACATTGTGCGATCGTCGATGACACGCGGATTACAGTCCAGTCAATTCGGCGGTTTTTCGACGCCGTCAGCCTTTTGCGATGGCGTCGAAGGCCAGCAGCTTTTCCAGAAGCCGCGGCATGTCCTTCAGGTAGACCATGTTCGGACCGTCAGACGGTGCGTTGTCAGGATCTTCGTGGGTTTCGATGAAGACGCCGGCAACACCGACTGCGACGGCTGCACGGGCAAGCGTTTCGACAAACTCGCGCTGGCCGCCGGAAGAGCCGCCCTGGCCGCCTGGCTGCTGGACGGAATGGGTTGCGTCAAAAATAACAGGGCTTCCGAGCGACGCCATGATCGGCAGCGAACGCATGTCGGAAACGAGAGTGTTGTAGCCGAACGACGCACCGCGCTCGCAGAGCATCACATTGGGATTGCCGCTTTCTAGGAACTTCGCCTGAACATTCTTCATGTCCCAGGGTGCCAGGAACTGCCCCTTCTTGACGTTGATCGCGCAACCCGTCTTTGCAGCCGCGACCAGCAAGTCGGTCTGGCGCGACAGGAAGGCGGGGATCTGCAGGATATCGATCGTGTCGGCCACGAGGCCGCACTGCTCTTCCGTGTGGATGTCGGTCAGAACCGGAAAGCCGTATTCCTTCTTGAGATCGGCAAAGATTGCCATCGCGTTGTCCAAGCCGATGCCGCGCTTGCCGGAGATCGACGTGCGGTTGGCTTTGTCGAAGGAGGATTTGTAGACGAGGCCGATGCCGAGCTTCTTGCAGAGTTCGACAAGCGTGCCGGCGATCATGAACGCATGATCGCGGCTTTCCATCTGACAGGGACCGGCAATCAGCGAGAGCTTTGCCGTGTTTGAGAAAACGACTTTCGAACTCCCCTCGCCCACGGACACTTCAGAATTGGCGGAGACTGTCATTTCACTATTCCTCGAAACCGAAAACCACACCTTGCCCCGGGGCTGCCGACACGATCACGCGGCCATCCCTGCGGATGAATGCGACGTCATTAGCAGCAAGGGTGATCTCTGTCACGGCGAGATCGGTGGTCTTGAAGATGATCCCGCGCGCAGCGAGGCGCGACGATAACAAGGGCTTCATCGAAGACCGGAACTCGTCGCTGAACGTGTCGTTGGATTGAATGCGGATGCTGGCATTGGCAGCTTCGATCCGCAGACCGTCTTTCCCTTGCTCGGGTTGCGTCTCGAACACGGTTTCGAGAAGCGGCAGAAACTCCAGCGGGTCATCTGCAGAAAAGACGATCTCTCGAAGGCCTGTAACGGCGTTTGCGTGCTCATCTAGACCACCGCGATCTGCCGGTAATGCGGCCATTCGCTGGCAGGAAAACAGCAAGATGTCATCGACCTCGGGGACTGCCGCGAACGCCAGACGGAATGAGACTTCGCTCTCCCCACCATCGGGCAACTGCATCGGGCGGGAGAACTGAAGCATCTCGCCCGCAGACATGTGCCCGTCCACAAAACGGCTATGATCGGCCGCTGCATCCTGCGTCCCGACGACCACCGCCGATAGACCTTCCCTTTTCCGCTGGCCGCGAAAGCGGATGTCGCGATCGGTGAACACGTTGCCTCGTTTTGCCGCAAGCGAGGCTTGCCGACGGTTCACAATGGCCAGTGGCTCGAGGTACGAGCCATCCGCGAAGAATATGCAGGCATTGGCTGTGCCGAAAGGGTGAACACCTTCAGGTGCCACAGTAAAGCCGAGAGCGGTCAACCTCCCCCGCGCTGACGCCAGATCTGCAACGGGCAGAACCAAATGATCGACTGACTTGTTACCCACTTACACCCCCAAAGTCTTATTCCGCAGAACATTGGCTATCGCGGGAAACTCGGCAAGTGCTGCGCACGAACTGAATACGTGATCGAACGCTGAAATGAGACTATTCTTGAGCAGAAATTTGGGGCTTGCGGAACACAGATAGAACATATAGCGTCCGTTCTGCATTTGTTTCCAATTCTGAGGGTCCCGTCCATGCTGACACGCAAGCAACAGGAGTTACTTCTGTTCATCCACGAGCGGATGAAAGAATCAGGCGTGCCGCCGTCGTTTGACGAAATGAAGGACGCTCTCGACCTTGCATCGAAGTCCGGCATCCATAGGCTGATCACCGCGCTCGAGGAGCGTGGCTTTATTCGCCGTCTGCCGAACAGAGCACGCGCGCTCGAAGTGATCAAGCTGCCTGACGCCTATGTGGCGAACCTTCATCCGCGACGGGGATTTTCTCCCAGTGTCATCGAGGGAAGCCTCGGCAAAACGCAACCGGTCGTCGCTCAGAAGCCGGCGCCGGTCATGGCGGACAATCCGTTCTCGACAAACATTCCGGTCATGGGTCGAATCGCTGCCGGCGTGCCGATCTCCGCGATCCAGAACAACACCCATGACATCGCCGTTCCGATCGAGATGCTGGGTTCCGGCGATCATTACGCGCTCGAAGTGAAGGGCGATTCGATGATCGATGCCGGCATCCTCGATGGCGATACCGTCATCATCAAGAATACCAGCACCGCAAGTCCAGGCGATATCATCGTTGCCCTTGTCGATGAGGAAGAAGCGACCCTGAAGCGGTTTCGCCGCAAGGGTGCCTCGATCGCACTGGAAGCTGCAAACCCGGCTTACGAGACCCGCATCTTCCCGCCCGACCGGGTGAAGGTCCAGGGCAAGCTTGTCGGCCTTATTCGCCGCTATCATTAAGAACGCTGTCATCCCGGAGATGCGCAGCAACAGCCTCCGGGATGCCAAAGTCGAGTTGTCGCGTTCGCCAGTCATAGAACCGGTGGACGGTCCACGGACGGCTTGAGGTCTGTGCGCTGTCTCGCATCGCCGCCGTAATCTTGATGTCTGGCGCTGTCGCGTTCGGAATAATGGTGATTTCCAGTGCGCCAGTCCGGCGCAACGTCCGCCCGCTGAGAAGCAAGGCGCCGGAGCGGCAAGTATCGAAGCGTGCGCCGGGCGAGACGATGATCCGACCGAAATCGCAGGCAAGACCGGTGTATCGGTTGTCTTCGATAGTGACGATCCGGATGTCCTGAGCAGTCTGCGCCGCGCACAGGATTTTCGGCAGACAGGCGAATCGTCCGGGCTTCAATGCTTGAAGAAAACCCCTGACATATTCGATTTCCCGGCGCGTCAAATCCGGTCGCGAATGTGGTCCAGATGGTCTGTCATCGCTTTTCGCAAGGCTGGCACCTCGCGCTGGTTCCGAAGAGGCAAGAACCGGCAAGGCGAGCGGTTGTTCTCCGGTCTCAAGCACCAGCGCTCGCCGCCATTGATCGTAGATAAATCCCGGCGGTCGGGTTCGATTGAGGGTGATCTTGTCATCCTGGATCACGCCGACCGATGCGCCGTCTTCGGATATGACGATATCAGGCCTCGGCGCCGAGCCTGAGCGGACCGCAAAGAGCAAAGCCACCGCCATGAACAGCGCGCCTGTCAACCTCAGCGGCGTGCGCAGCAGCGTCAGAAGCAGAAAGCCTGCCGTCGCCAGAGGCAGGAAAAGCGGGTTCTGCCGGCCGATGGCAATATCGCCGCCCCATGCGGCGACGATCTCGGCAATGCGAATGACGATCCGCAGCCCCTCGCCCATGATGAACAGAAAGGGAGCATCCAGCCCGAACGGCATCAGCAACATGCCAACAAGCCCTGCCGGCATCACCACGAAGGAAATGATCGGCATGGCCGCGAGATTGGCCGCGAGGCCGTAGGTGGTCAGATGGTGGAAATGCTCGATCGAATAGATCGACGTCGACGTACTGCCGATCAGCGACGTCACCACGATCCCGGCAATGAAATGGAACGTCGCCGCGACACCCGTTATCCAATGGTTGCTACCTTTTGTCTCCTCCTTTCCTTTCGCGAAATATCGCGTCCAGAGGGCGAACCCTGCCACCAGTGCCGCGGTTGCCGCAAACGACATCTGGAAACTCGGACCCAAAATCTCCGACGGCGAGATGGCGAGGATGATGATTGCCGAAAGGGCGACGTTGCGAAGGCTGATGGAGGGTCGATCGACGAGCACGGCGACCAGCATCACCGCCATCATGATATAGGCCCGCTCGGCGGAAACCCCGAACCCGGAAATCAGGTAATAGGCGGTCGCCATGACAAGCGCACCGAACGCGGCAAACTTCTTGATCGGATAGGCCTGCGCAAAGCCTGGAAACAGCGACAGGACGGAGCGGACGCCGACGAAGAAGATACCGGCTGCCAGCGCCATGTTCAGGCCTGAGATCGCGACGATATGGGCCAGCCCGGACAGACGAAGCGCCTCGGTCGTCTCACGGGAAATTGCACGGCGCTCGTCGGTCACGATTGCGGCAGCAAAAGCGCCCGCATCCCCCTTGACCGTATCGCGGATGCGACTGCCGATTGCGCTGCGAAGCGCAAAAAGCCCTCGCTGCATGTCCGACCATAACCCGGGTTGGTCATCGATCGCCGGTTGTACGCTAGGCGCGCCGTAAAAGAAGCCAACGGCCCCGATTTGATCGAAGTAGGAGGAGAAGGCGAAATCGTTCAATCCGGGAAGCGCCGGGCCAGAGGGTGGCGACAGACGGGCACGGCCGGAAACGCGCTCTCCGATGTCTGCAGGTTCGTGTTGGCTTCTGGCAAGAACCGAGACGCGCTGTGGCGGTCGTGAAAGCGAGGGCTCAGATGTCTGCTCGATCCTGAGGATATAGCGCCAGCGGCGCTGTGCATCGGCTTCGCGTCGTTCGACAATCCCGCTGATGGTCGTCGTGACGGGCGAATCGAGCACGACCGTCGAACACCGCCAGGTTTCGAGCGCCGCCAGTGCAGAACCGGAGAGAAGCAGGCAGATTACAAGGTTGGCACGAGACAGTGGATGCGCGCGATACCGTGTCAGCCCTGCGGTCACCATCGAGATCGCAAGCATGGTTGCGAGAATGAATGGCGATGGCGTCCAAGGAAGTGCGAACCAGAACGCAGCGCCGGCGCCCAGCAAGACAGGCAGGAAGAGGAACCCATGACCGTGGGAAACCTCCTCGCTCAACGACGTGCTCAGCCATTTGGAAACGGGCCGGTCTCTGACCACATATCCTAGGAAAACATCCTCGGAATGATGGTCGTTTCGACCATCATTCCGGACTTCCGCGGGCATTGTCTGCGATGCCGATTCGGGCGTCCAGAGTGCGATTGCGTGGGGTGTCGAAGCAAGCATCATCGGCTTGCTGCTGGCTGCCTCAAAAATCGCTCCGCCATTCGCCATGATGGTTTATCCCGCCGGCTCCGCTGCAGAGACGGTGATTGATAAACGCAACCTGCGCGTTTATATTCTCCTCGTCAACACATTCGCCAAGCTGCGGTTTTCCTTCACGTTACGGCCTCTTACACCATGAGGTTGGGCATCTTTTAAACGTGGCCTGCCTAAATTATTTTCGCGCTGCACAAAATGTCGCAGGAGCGCTTGGCATCACCTTTAGGATCATATAGCTAACTTGCGACGCTTAACTCTTATGGCGCTTTCTGGGCGCCATGCCGCCAACAGGTTGGAGGATCAGAATGACGGAACAAAGCGCAAATCTCGTACTTGGTGATAAGACAGTCGACCTCTCGGTGCGATCGGGCACCATTGGGCCGGATGTTATCGATATCGCAGCCCTGTACAAGCAAACCGGTGCCTTCACCTACGACCCCGGCTTCACGTCGACTGCATCCTGTGAATCCAAGATCACCTATATCGACGGCGACAAGGGTGTTCTCCTGCACCGCGGCTACCCGATCGAGCAGCTTGCTGAACAGGGTGACTTTCTGGAAACCTGCTATCTGCTTCTCTATGGAGAACTGCCGACGGCTGCCCAGAAGAAGGACTTCGATCATCGCGTAACCATGCACACCATGGTCCACGAGCAGATGAGCCGCTTCTTCACCGGCTTCCGCCGCGATGCGCATCCTATGGCCGTCATGTGCGGTTGCGTGGGCGCTCTCTCGGCCTTCTATCACGATTCCACCGACATCACCGATCCGCACCAGCGGATGGTTGCGTCGCTGCGCATGATCGCCAAGATGCCGACGCTCGCCGCCATGGCCTACAAGTACCATATCGGCCAGCCCTTCGTGTATCCGCAGAACGACCTGGATTACGCCTCCAACTTCCTGCGCATGTGCTTTGCTGTGCCGTGCGAAGAATACAAGGTCAACCCGGTCCTGTCGCGCGCCATGGATCGCATCTTCATCTTGCACGCGGATCACGAACAGAACGCGTCGACCTCGACGGTTCGCCTCGCAGGTTCCTCGGGTGCAAACCCGTTCGCCTGTATCGCTGCCGGCATTGCCTGCCTCTGGGGCCCCGCTCACGGCGGCGCCAACGAAGCAGCGCTCAACATGCTGACCGAGATCGGGACCGTCGACAAGATCCCGGAATACATCGCCCGTGCCAAGGACAAGAACGATCCGTTCCGTCTGATGGGCTTTGGTCACCGCGTCTACAAGAACTACGATCCGCGCGCCAAGATCATGCAGAAGACCACGCATGAAGTGCTGGCGGAACTCGGTCACAAGGACGATCCGCTTCTGCAGGTCGCCATGGAACTCGAGAAGATTGCTCTGACGGACCCCTACTTCATCGAAAAGAAGCTGTACCCGAACATCGACTTCTATTCGGGCATCACCTTGAAGGCGATGGGCTTCCCCACGACGATGTTCACCGTTCTGTTCGCGCTTGCGCGTACCGTCGGCTGGATCGCCCAGTGGGCCGAAATGATCGAAGATCCGCAGCAGCGTATCGGTCGTCCGCGCCAGCTCTATACCGGCGAAGCGCAGCGTGACTACACGCCCGTTTCGAAGCGCTAGGCGCTGAATTAGGCTTTGCGAAAAGAAAAACCCGTTCAGCGATGAACGGGTTTTTTGTTGTCTAACAGTTCGAGTACCGCACCTGCTGCGGCCTCTCCAGGCGGAACAGGGACGTCCAGTCTCTGCCAGGCAAGTGCGAACCCGTCGAGCATCGCACGGCGCTCCGGCGTGTCGGCGGACAGACGTTCCGCCCAGCGGCTGAGGCTTCCGGGTCGCACGACCTCGTTGACATACTCGGGAACGACCGGGTAGTCGGCGATCAGGTTCGGAAGCGCGCCGGTCCAGATCTTGATGCGGCCGGCCAGAAGCTTGATCAGCCAGTCCGTCTTGTAAGCCGAGACAACGGGAACCGTCGCAAGCCCCAGTTCCAGGATAACCGTCCCTGAAGCCGCCAGCGCCACGTCCGCCTCTGCGAAGGCAGCCCATTTTCCGGCTGTATCCGTGGTAATCTCGACATGAACCGGCAGATCTGCGGCCATCTCACGCACCAGTTCTTCCCGGCGCGGTACCGTCGGAAGCAGGAACCGGGTCTCACCATTGCGATCCGAAAACTCGCGCGCAGCCTCGCCGAACACGGGTAGGAGTGCCTTGATTTCGGCTGACCGGGAGCCCGGAAGCAAGAGGATCGTCTTCTTGTCGGCGGAGGTCTTGACCGGCCTCTCGGCGCGCGCAGCACGGACCCTCAGGAGATCCGCATCATTGGTCAGCCGGTGACCGACGAACACTGTCTGCGGACCCTGCAGCCGTCGCATCGCTTCCGGCTCGAAGGGAAGCACGGCAAGAACGAGGTCGACATAGGAGAGCATCGCCTTGGCACGATATTCCTTCCAAGCCCAGACACTCGGGCAGACATAATCAACGATCGGCAGATCCGGCAGGGCCGCCCTCACCTTTCTTGCCACTCGGTGGGTAAAGTCAGGGCTATCGACGATGACAAGCACATCGGGCTTTGCGGCGACGATCGCAGCCGCCGTCTGGTTGATGCGACGGATCAGGTTGGGAAGACGCGCGAGCACCTGGGTGATGCCCATGATCGATAGTTCGGAGAAATCGAACAGCGACAGAAGGCCTTGGGCCGACAGTGCATCACCGCCCACCCCGATCAGTTCGACGGGACCGCGGTAGGACGCCTTCAGTGCTGCGATGAGGTCCGCCCCTAAGAGATCGCCCGACACTTCGCCGGCGATGACGGCAACCTTCAAACCTTGGTTCATCACAATCCTCTCGACGGAAGGGCCTGATCGATTCCGCAGACGAAAATGCCGTGGGCGTCAGCAGCTTTGATTAGCTTTGCTTCTTCCAGCACCAGCGCCCTGCCCGCTTCCACGGCGATCCCCGCCAGCCCGGCCGCGACGGCATGTTCGACGGTGGATGGTCCGATGGTGGGAAGGTCCGCGCGCATATCCTGGTGGAGCTTGCAGAGCTTGACGAGCACGCCCTTGCGACGCGTGGAAATACGTCCCTCGGCGCGCAGTTCGGCAACGCGCTGCATCATCCGGTCAGTTCCCTCGACACCTTCGAGTGCCACAACGCGGCCGCCGACGCTGACAGCGCCCTGGCCGATATCGAGATTGCCGAGCGCACTCGCAGCCTCGACACCGCGTTCGATATCGCGCAGATCGTCACCGCCTGGAGACACTTGGCCAAGCGGACCGACCTTCGCCAGCAGGCCCGGCGCGATGTCGTGGGCACCCAGAACTTCGCAACCCATGGCCTCGATCAACTTGATCACCATCTGCAGCACTGCGTCATCGCCGGCTGATAGCAGTGTGCGCACGACGGAGGGCAATTTGATCAGGGTCTTGAAGGTTGGATGAATGTCGCGCCATTCAGGGCGCCTTGCGACGCCGCCCGACATCACGACGCGACAGATGCCTCTTTCGCGAAAACTCTTCTCGATCCCTGAGAGATCGCCGACGCCCAGCGACACATGGTCGAACCCGTCAAAGCGATGATCCGCCTCATCCTTCAGCTGGATGATGAACGGATCTTCGCCTGCAACACGTGCGGCATCCGCCAGGTAGGCTGGCAAAAAGCCTTTACCGGCGATAATCGCCAGCCGGCCCTCTCGCGCTTGGCCAGGGGCGCCGGCCGCGACCATCAGCCCTTCCTGCGGAAAGGCGATGAGATCGCGCGGTCACTATCGGCTGTGATGAAATCGATGATTTCCATGGCCTCCGGGCAATCGGCAAACTCGTCGCGGATCGCTGCGGCATTGGCGCGAACATTTGCCTCGCCTTCGAAGATCTTCTTGAATGCGCGACGAACGATATGGATCGTTGCGCGATCAATGCCGGCGCGGGTCATGCCGACGACGTTCAGGCCACCCAGAAGACCGGGATTGCCGTTCAGCATGCCAAACGGAATGACGTCGTAGTTGACGGCGGAAAGCCCACCGATGAAGGCTTGCCGACCAATGCGGGTAAACTGGTGAACGGCGCAGCCACCGCCCAGGATCGCACGATCGGCGACCTGCACGTGACCAGCCAGCATCACGTTGTTGGACATGATGATATGGCTGCCGAGCTGGCAATCATGCGCGACGTGCGAATTTGCAAGGAAGAGGCAATTGTCACCAACGACCGTCTTGCCACCACCGCCCGTCGTCCCGGTGTTCATCGTCACGCCTTCGCGCATCGTGCAGTTATCGCCAATGGTCAGGCTCGAATCCTCACCGGCTTCGTGAAGGCTCTGCGACACACCACCGATGACCGCCATCGGGAAGATCCGACATCCCTTGCCGATCTCGGTATTGCCACTGACGACCGCATGCGAAATGAGCTCGACATTGTCCTTCAGCACCACGCGCGGGCCGACATGGGAGAACGGTCCAACGACGACGTTCTCGCCAATCACGGCGCCATCCTCGACCACGGCCGAAGGGTGGATGCGCGCGCTGGCCGAGATCATGCTCATTCGCTTTCCTTGCGCATCATGGCGCCGATATCGGCTTCCGCAACCAGCTGACCATCGACCTTGGCGTCACAATGGAACTTCCAGATGTTGCCACGCTGCTTCTGCTTCACGACATGAAATTCCACGCGGTCACCCGGCACGACCGGCTTGCGGAAACGCGCGTTGTCGATCGTCATGAAGTAGACGAGATTGCCGGCCCCACCCTGCTTGCGCGCACAGATCGCGCCGGCAGTCTGTGCCATACCCTCGACGAGAAGAACGCCCGGCATAATCGGCTGCTCGGGAAAATGACCGGTGAAATGCGGCTCGTTTGCCGTCACGTTCTTGATGCCAACAGCCGAGCTGTCGCCATCGATCTCGATGATCTTGTCGACCAGGAGAAACGGGTAGCGATGCGGCAGAAGGCGCATGATTTCCTGAATGTCGGCCGCGCCGAGCTCCGGCTTGGTCTCATCCGTCATTTTTCTTATCTCCTCGGCGTTTCGCCCGGTCATCGGAACGCGACATGATCTCCGCCATGTCTCTCAAAAAGTCTTTTATCGGCCGCGCCGGAATTCCGCCATAGGTCTGCCCGGCCGGGATATCGGCGACCACGCCGCTCATCGCTGCGATCTGCACGCCATCACCGATCGAGATGTGACCGTTAACGCCGCTCGCACCACCGATCATTACGCCATTGCCGATACGGGTCGATCCGGCAATGCCGACGCCCGACACGATACCGCAATGGCGACCGATGCGGACGTTATGGCCGACCTGAACCTGATTGTCGATCTTGGTGCCCTCGCCGATCACAGTGTCATCCATCGTGCCGCGGTCGATCGTCGTATTGGCGCCAATCTCGACGTGATCCTGGATGATGACACGACCGACCTGCACGATCTTGAGCATGCCTTTCGGGCCGGGCGCATAGCCGAAGCCGTCCTGACCGATCCGGGCGCCATTGTGGATGATGACGTTGTTGCCGATCAATGCCGACAGCACGCTGGCGCCCGAGGCGATCGTGCAGTCGCGGCCGATCTTCACGTCAGCACCGATCACGGCGCCAGCAGCAATCCGTGTGCCGCTGCCGATTTCGACACGCGCACCGATCACCGCCATGGGCTCGATCTCGACACCAGGCTCGAGCCTCGCCGTCGGATCGACAAAGGCCGCCGGAGAAATGCCGGACTGCGATGTTACCGGAGATGGACGAAGCGCGATGGGATGCAGAAGCGCGCCGGCCTCTGCGAAAGCCGTATGCGGCTTCTTCGTCGCAAGCACCGGAATGTGATCTGGAATGATGGATTTCAGGCCCGGATCGCAAAGGATTGCCGACGCTTCGCAGGTCTCGAGATCGGCGCGGCTTTTCCTGGAGAGGATGTAGCAGATATCGCCTTTGCGCGCACGCGCAACGGGCGAGACAGACCGCACCAGTTCGTCACCGGCACGCTCGTCAAGCAGTTCAACCCCAAGATGGGCGGCCAGCTCACGCAGGCTCACGCCATCATGAGGCGGGAAAAATTCGTTATGGTCCATGAACCCTGAGCTCCAGAACAGGTTTCCGGCCGCTTTCGCGGCCGGAGACGATCAGAACTGGTTCGCCATGCTGAAGCGGAACTGCTGCTTCTCGTCGAAGTCTTCCTTGACGACCGGCTCGGCGTAATCGACGCGCAGGTTGCCGAACGGCGAAGCCCACATGACACCAACGCCGACCGAGGCGCGGATCGACATGTCGGTGCCGTTGACCTTGTCACCGAAAGTCTTGGTTTCATTGCCGAACAGCGAACCGGCGTCAGCAAAGACAGCGGCACGGAAACCGACATCTTCCGGGATGAGCGGCATCGGCATCGTCATTTCAGCCGAGGCATTGAAGTAGCTGGTGCCACCGAGAGCATCGCCGTGGTCGTCCGTGCGCGGACCGATACCGTCGTTCTTGAAGCCACGGATCTGACGACCGCCGATCGTGAACTGATCGAAGACGTTCAGATCATCACCGGTCTTGAACACATGACCACCACCGACGGCAATCGAACCAACCAGATCTGCTTCGGTCGAAAGAAGGTGGAAGTAACGGGCGCGGGCTGTGACCTTGTAGAAGTCGGAGTCGCCACCGAGGCCGGCATATTCATGCGTGAAGGATGCAAACAGACCTTCACGTGGAAGCGTCTGGCTGTCCAGCGAGTTGTAGACAAGCGACTGCGACACTGACGACTGCGTATACTTGCCTTCGTCGATCAGGTTCGCGTAGGTCTGCGACACCTTGTCATCAAGCGTAAACGGCAGGCCGTCACCACCAAAAGCACCGTCTTCTTCGTACTTGATCGTCTTGTAGGTGTAGCGGAACGTCGTCGCCAGCTCTTCAGTGATCGGCGCCGTTACGCGCAGGGTGATTCCCTGTTCGCTATAGTCGTAGTAATCGTTCGAAGAGGTCGTGCTCTTGAAGATGTCGAAGCCGGCAGCAAGACGGTAACCGAGGAAGTAAGGCTCGGTGAACGAGATGCTGTAGCTGCGCGCGTCGTCCGTACCGGCACCTGCCGCAACGCGGATGTACTGGCCACGACCGAGGAAGTTCTTTTCTTCGATGGATGCTTCGAGAAGGAAGCCGTCACCGCCAGCAGCGTAACCTGCACCGATACCGAACGAACCGGTTGGCTGATCTTCGACGTCCACGATCACGACGACACGGTCGGCAGAGCTGCCCTGCTGCGTCGTCACGTTGACGGTGGTGAAGTAGCCAAGCGCCTCAAGACGCTTCTTGGCGCGGGCAATCATCCCCTGATTGAACGCATCGCCTTCGGAGAAGTCGAACTCGCGGCGAATAACATAGTCGCGGGTGCGGGTGTTGCCGCGAACCTCGATACGCTCGACATAGGCGCGCTCGCCCTGGTCGACCATATAGGAGACGCCGATCGTGTGGTTTTCAAAGTTGCGATCGCCGCGTGGCGTGACACGCGCAAACGGATAGCCGGCAGACGAGACGCGCTTCGAAATCGCATCCATCGTCTTCTGGATTTCACGGGCATCGTAGGTGCTGCCGGAATTGGTCTCGACGAGACCCTCCAGGTCCTGACCGGAGATGCCTTCTACCGTCGATTCAACGGCAATGTTGCCGTACTGGTAGCGAGCACCTTCCTCAACCGTGAAGGTGATGTTGTACTGGTTAGTCGACTCATCAAGAACCGCCTGCGACGACACGACCCGGAAATCCGGATAGCCGTGATTGTAGTAGAACTGGCGGAGCGTGTCTTCGTCGGCGCGCAGCTTGTCTTCGCTGTAGACATCCTTGCGGGTCAGGAAAGACAGAGGACCGGATTCTTTGGTGATGATCGTCGACTTCAGACGACCGTCGCCATAGGCCTGGTTTCCAACAAAGGTGATGTTGGCAATCTTGGTGCGGTCACCTTCGTTGATGACGAAGGCAAGGTTGACGCGGCCTTGGCCGACATCGGCGGTCTGCGTCGTGACTTCAACGTCGCTACGACCAATCGCGCGATACGATTCGCGGATGCGCTCGATGTCGGCGTTGATCATGGACTGGTTGTAAGGGCCAAGTGGCTGCGTCTGAACGGCGCCAGCGAGCTTGTCGTCCTTGATCTTGCGGTTGCCGTTGAAGACGACCTGGTTGATCAGCTTGTTTTCGCTGACGGTAACGACAAGCGCGCTACCGGAAACGCTGATGCGGACATCGGAGAAAAATCCGGTCGCATAGAGACGCTTCACAGACTCGTCGATGTCGCTCGCGGCGAATGCAACGCCGGGACGGATTGTAAGGTTCGAACGGACAGCTTCTTCGCCGGCGCGCTGAGCGCCGCGGACCTGTACGCTACGAATGGTAGCTGCCTCGGCAGCGGGAGCAGAGGCAAGCACCAGCACACCGGCGCCCGACGCAACAACACTAGCAGACAGCGCAACCGCCGACACTGCGTTCAAGAACTTTGAACCAGCCTTCATTTTCACTTCTTACCTTTTCCCGTTGTCCCTTGGCGGGTGAACCCGACTCCGGCCACGTGTGTCGTTTTACCTGCTTTTGCCCTACAAGCAAGATATCGCGTTAATTTCTATTTACTTCCTTTCGATGCGTGGCCATATCGCCACGCACCACATGCAAACATGGTAAATAAAGGGTTATTTCAACGATCTCACGGGGTTAACCGATGAGATTACTAATGTCGTTGAATGTCGCAAACACCATCAGGCTGAGCACCATGGCCAGTCCGATCCGGAATGCGATCTCCTGAGCACCAGACCCCAGCGGCTTGCCTCTGATGGCCTCGATTGCATAAAATACCAGATGCCCTCCGTCCAGAACAGGAACCGGCATCAGGTTCAACAATCCAATGGAAACTGACAGTACGGCTGCCAGCTGAACAACGGCGGCAAAGCCGAGGCTCGCCATCTGGCCAGATGCCTGCGCGACCCTGACAGGACCGCCCAGCTGATCAGCCTTCATGCGACCCGTCACGAGGTTGCCGATGTAGCGGAATGTGCCGGTGACGATATTTCCGGTTTCCTTGACCCCTTCCGCCACTGCCTCGAGGGGCGAGAAGGTTTCGGTCCTGAAATTGCCCAGCTGTTCGTTGGTGACGATGCCGATCAGGCCGAGCTCGACCTTGTTGCCGAACTGGTCGGTGATCTCACTGCGCTTTGGCACCATAGGCAGGTCGATGTCCTGCCCGTTGCGTTCAACGGTGACGGTGATCGGGGTTTCCGGACGCACGCTGACATAGCGGCGGACGTCGTCGAACGTCTTGATGCGACTGCCATCGAGCGCGACCAGACGGTCCCCCGTCTGCACACCGGCTTCTGCAGCGGCGCTGTCAGGCCTCACTTCGGCGACGACGGGATCGGCGATGACCTTTCCGTAAACGCTGAACAGGACGGCGAAGATCGCGATCGCCAGAATGAAATTGGCAATCGGTCCGGCAGCCACGGTCGCCGCGCGTTTCCACAGCTTGGCCCCGGCCAGCGTGTGAGCCTTGTCCGCCTCGGTCATATGCGAGACGCTTTTGGCATCGGGCATGCTCGCGACATCGTCGTCGCCAAAGAATTTCACATACCCACCAAGCGGAATCGCAGAGATCTTCCAGCGTGTGCCGCGTTTGTCCGTAAACCCGATCAGTTCCGGTCCGAAGCCGACGGAAAACGCAGTCGAGCGGATGCCGCACCAGCGGCCGACAAGATAGTGGCCCATTTCGTGCACGAAGACGAGCAGCGACAGGACGAGGATGAAGGGGATGATGTAACCCGTAACGAAGGTCAGGATGGCCATTTCAGTTTCCGGTTTCCAGCGGTCGCAAGGACCGACATTTATCAGAGGCCGAAAAGATAGGCCGCGACGCTTGCGTCAACATGGCTTGTCCAGGCGGCGTGCGCAAGTGTGAGAAGAAACGCCGCGAAACAGGCAAAAACGAGACCGTCGACGCGATCCATCACACCACCGTGGCCGGGGATGAGATGACTGGAATCCTTCACGCCGAATCGGCGCTTGATGAAGGATTCGAAGAGATCGCCGATCTGGCTCGCGACAGACAGGATGAGCGCCATGAACGCCGTCCACAGCGAGAAGTCCGAGAACACAACACCACTCAGCGCAGATCCCGCGATGACGGCGGAAACGGTACCGCCGATCGCTCCGGACCATGTCTTGCCGGGCGAGATTCGTGGCGCGAGTTTCGGCCCCTTCAGTTTGCGGCCGATGAAATAGGCGAGAATGTCCGTGGACCAGACGACGGCGAACAGAAACAGCATCGCCATCAGGCCGATCTGGTTCTCACCCCGGATCGCGGCAATGGCGATCGTACTCAAGCCTGCGTAGAGGATGCCTGATGGCAGCCACCAGCTACGCTTTCGCAGAACGACAAACAGCATGGCTGTTATCACGCCGCCGCCAAGGAGCGGCATCGACATCTGGTCGTCACCGCCGAGAACATTCAACGCGATAAGGACGACAATCAGCCAACCGAAGGCGTTGCCCTGGAAATCCACGTCCTTCAATCGAGTGATCGTGGACCATTCGTAATAGACGAGTACGCCGATCACGGCTGCGACGGCCCGGAATGGGAGACCACCTGCCCAGGTCGCGGCCAGGACCACGATGGCAAGCACGATTGCCGACAGAAGACGCTTCTTCAATTCTCCCGACATCAGCCGACGACCGCGGTGGGAGTGGCCGACACGGCGCCGAACCGGCGGTCGCGAGAGGCGTAGACCTTGAGGGCCTGGAAGAAGAGCTGCTTGTCGAAATCCGGCCAGTATTCGGGAATGAACAGGAACTCCGAATAGGCTGCCTGCCAAAGCAGGAAGTTCGAAAGCCTTTCTTCGCCGCTGGTGCGGATGATCAGGTCCGGGTCTGGAATATCGGCGGTGTCCAGACGCCCGCAAATCATCGCCGCATCGATCGCCTCTGGATCGAGAAGGCCTGCGCGCACGTCCTTTGCCAGGCTCACCGTCGCACGGACGATCTCGTCACGCGAGCCATAATTGAACGCGATCACAAGTGTCAGCGCCGTGTTGTTGCGCGTCGTCTCCTCGGCCTCCAGAAGCAGAGGCAGAAGATCGCCGCGCAGCTTGACGCGGTCGCCAATGATGCGGATGCGAACATTGGAATGATGCAGTTCGGCGAGGTCGCGGCGGATGAAGCGGCGTAGAAGCCCCATCAGGTCGTTCACCTCGGCTTCCGGACGGCTCCAGTTCTCCGACGAAAAGGCGAACAGGGTGAGATACTCCACACCCGCCTCGCCTGCCGCCTTCACCGTTTCGCGAACGGCTTCCATCCCTTTGCTGTGGCCAACGGTACGGGGAAGCCCACGCTTGTTGGCCCACCGTCCGTTGCCATCCATGATGATGGCGACATGCCGAGGGATGATCGCAAGTTCGGGGGTCGCCATAATCGATGCCGTTCCTTTCGCAGCCGCAACGTTGCGGCGTCGCGGAGCAGGTTATACCTGCATGATTTCCTTTTCCTTGTCGGCAAGCAAGCGGTCGACTTCGGAAATCGTGTCATCCGTCATCTTCTGCACTTTTTCCGACTGGGCGCGACTTTCGTCCTGGCCGATGGAACCGTCCTTCTCAGCCTTCTTGAGCCCGTCCATGCCGTCACGACGGACATGTCGAGCCGCAACCTTGGCTTTTTCGCCGTATTCGTGGGCAAGCTTCACCAGCGACTTGCGGCGCTCTTCGTTGAGCTCCGGCAGAGGAATACGCAGGTTCTGGCCATCGACGATCGGGTTGAGGCCGAGATTCGATTCGCGGATTGCACGATCGACGGCACCCACCATTGACTTGTCCCAGATCGAGACGCCCAGCATGCGCGGCTCGGGAACCGTCACGTTTGCAACCTGGTTGAGCGGCACGCGCGAACCATAGGCTTCGACCGTGACAGGGTCGAGGATGTTTGCGGAAGCACGGCCCGTGCGCAGCGATGAGATGTCGCTCTTGAAGGCCGTGATCGCGCCGTCCATACGGCGCTTGATGTCGTTGAGATCTACTCCACTCATCAGCAGGAACTCCCTATTGTTCTTGGCGGTCGGTTCTTGGCAACGAACCGCGTGTCAGTTGTCGGATACGATGGTCTTGCGACCGCCGCCGGTCAAGATTTGTGCGAAACCGCCCTTCTCGTGGATCGAGAAGACGACGATCGGAATGGAATTTTCACGCGCCAGCGCAACGGCTGCGACGTCCATGACGGCAAGACCCTTGTCGAGCACTTCACTGTGGGTGAGCGTTTCGAACCGGGTCGCGGTCGGGTCCTTCTTCGGGTCTGCGGAATAGATGCCGTCGACCTGCGTGCCCTTGAATATCGCTTCTGCGCCGATCTCGGCAGCACGCAGCGCCGCAGCAGAATCGGTGGTGAAGAACGGGTTGCCGGTACCGCCGGCAAAGATCACCACACGGCCCTGCGCCATATGATGCAGCGTGCGACGCTGCGAGAAGCTTTCGCAGATCTCCGGCATGGCGACAGCCGACAGGACGACCGTCTCGATGTCGAGCTTGCGCAGCGAGGTTGCGAGCGCCAGTGCGTTGATGACGGTGCCGAGCATGCCCATGTGGTCGCCGGTCACCCGGTCGCCACCCTTGGAAGCTACGGCCACGCCACGAAAAATGTTGCCGCCGCCGACGACGACACCGACTTCGACGCCCATGGCGCAGGCATCCGCAATATCCGATGCGATCCGGTCTGCAACTTCAACGTCGATACCGAAGCCCTGACTTCCCATCAGTGCTTCACCGGAGGCCTTGAGCAGAACACGCTTGTAGATCGGTTGCGACATGGTGGCTCCTTGAAAGCGAAACGGACGGAGTGATCAAACGGGATGCGGATACACGAAGGGCACCGGCTTGTCACCGGTGCCCTTCAGGTTTTCAACGACTACAGCGCCTTGCGATGCGCGTGAAGGCAGCAATCAGCCCTTCGCGACTGCTGCAACTTCTGCTGCGAAATCGCTTTCTTCCTTTTCGACGCCTTCACCGAGGAGAAGACGCGCCATGCCGGTGACTTCGATCGGCGCGCCGACTTCCTTTTCGGCAGCCTTGACGGCGTCACCGACGGTGAGGTCAGGGTTGATGACGAAAGCCTGCGACAGAAGAGCAACTTCCTCGAAGAACTTGCGCATGCGGCCGTCGACCATCTTTTCGATGATGGCTTCCGGCTTGCCGGATTCGCGGGCCTGTTCGATGAAGACGTTGCGCTCGCGCTCGGCGACAGCGGCATCGACTTCTTCCGAACGGATGGCGAGCGGGTTGGTGGCTGCGATGTGCATGGCAACCTGGCGGCCAATGGCGTTCAGCGCTTCCTTGTTGCCGGTCGACTTCAGGGCAACGAGAACGCCGAGCTTGCCGAGACGGTCAGCCGCTGCGTTGTGGATGTAAGTCGCAACAACGCCGTCCTCGACGGACAGAAGCGCGGAGCGGCGCAGGTTCATGTTCTCGCCGATCGTGGCAATCGTATCCTTGATCGTGTCGGAGACCGTCTTGCCGGTAGCCGGATAGATTGCTGCGCTGACGCCGTCGACGGTACCGTCGGTGGTCAGGGCAACATCGGCAATGCCGCGAACCATGGTCTGGAACGCATCGTTGCGCGCTACGAAGTCGGTTTCGGAGTTCACTTCGACAACGACAGCGGACGTGCCGTTGGAGGCGACGCCGATCAGGCCTTCGGCTGCGGTGCGGCCGGACTTCTTGTCAGCCTTGGCGATACCCTTGGCGCGCAGCCAGTCGATCGCAGCTTCGATGTCGCCGTTGTTTTCGGCAAGCGCGCGCTTGCAATCCATCATGCCCGCGCCGGACTTTTCGCGCAGTTCCTTCACCAGTGCAGCGGTGATTTCAGCCATTTTCGTGCCTCTTGTCGGTTCAAGTTGCGTGTCGCCGGAAAACCGTCGGCGATACCAAAGATTGGGACGAATGTACCCGGAAATATGACATCGTGATGAAGCCATCACGGTTGCGACCGTCTCCACGTCCACCTGACGGTAGACGGCGACGTATCGTCTTAAACGACCAAGGCCAGGGATTGATATCTCTGGCCTTGGTCGAATTCGAAAAGACGGAGCGTCTCAGAACGCTCCAGACTCAGACAATTAAGCCTGAGCTTCCGTTTCGGCTGCGCCTTCAGCTTCGAGAGCAGGCTCTTCAGGAGCCTCCATCATCGCGCCGAGGTCACGGCCCGAAGCGCCCTGCTGACGGGCAATGCCGTCGATGGCAGCGCGTGCCATCAGGTCGCAGTAGAGAGCGATGGCGCGCGAAGCGTCGTCGTTGCCAGGGATCGGGAAGTCGATCAGGTCCGGATCGCAGTTCGAGTCGATGATGGCGACGACCGGGATGCCCAGGCGCTTTGCTTCATCGATCGCGATCTTTTCCTTGTTGGTGTCGATGATGAACATCAGGTCCGGAACGCCGCCCATGTCACGGATACCGCCAAGAGCCTTGTCCAGCTTTTCGCGTTCGCGCTCGAGGTTCAGACGCTCCTTCTTGGAGTAGCCGGAAGCTTCCGAGTTCAGGATCTCGTCGAGCTTGCGCAGACGGGCGATCGAGTTCGAAATGGTCTTCCAGTTGGTCATCATGCCGCCGAGCCAGCGGGAGTTGACGTAGTACTGCGCCGAACGCTTGGCGGAGTCAGCGATAAGCTCGGAAGCCTGACGCTTGGTGCCAACGAACAGAACGCGGCCGCCACGAGCAACGGTGTCGGACACGACCTGAAGGGCGCGCGACAGCATCGGAACGGTCTGAGCCAGATCGATGATGTGGATGTTGTTACGATCGCCGAAGATGTACGGCTTCATCTTCGGGTTCCAGCGGTGTGTCTGGTGGCCGAAGTGGGTGCCTGCTTCGAGAAGCTGGCGCATAGAGAAATCGGGCAATGCCATGCCTAGTTATCCTTTTCCGGTTGAACCTCCGCAAGACGAACAGCAACCTCGTCGAGGCTGCCACCGGGCGGAACGGACCGGATTTCTCCCGGACCATCCCATGCCTTGCGTGTGGAATGCCGGTGCCCATACTAGGCATCGGCCACAAAGGCAAGCGTTTTTCGACGCTGCCCGTCTTTGGGAAGAGCGGGACTGGCCGAAGCCCTAGTCCATTTCGCGGTCGCCGCAGGGCCAGCTTTCCGGCAGTGTCAGGCCGGCCGGCAGTTTCGTGCGCCGGTCGCCGCAGGCCACGTTCAGCTGGTGCTGATCGAGCCCGATCGAAGACGACAGGTCCACTCCTTCGATGCGCGTCAGAAAGAAGAAGGCGCTCTGGAAATTGAGGGGACCTTTGAATTCGGCCTTCGTCAGGTCGGCGCGTGCCAGGTTTGCGAAGGCGAAACTTGCGCCGGTCAGGACGGCCCCGTCGAAGTTCGACCTGCCGAGTTCGGCTTTCTCGAAGCGTGCGTTGTTCAACTCCGCTTTCGAGAAATTGGACCTCTCCAACTCCGCGCTCGTGAAATTCGCGTCGTTGGCGCGTACTTTCTGGAAGTCGGACCGATATGCTTCGACCTTTGAAAAATTCGCCCCCTCGGCGTTGCTGCCTGCCATCCAGGTGCGGATGAGCTTCGCCTTGGTGAGATTGGTACCGGCAAAATTCGAATCGCGCAGATCGGTAAAGCTTAAGTCCGCCTCCGCAAGACTACCCTTGGAGAAATCGGATCCGCTCAGCATCAGATTGCGCTTGGCGCAACTCGACCAGTTGATCCCGGGATAGGGATCGGTACGGCACTCCTGCGCCGAGACCGTCGTCGGCGCGAGTGTCAGCGCGGCGGCTCCTGTCAGGATCGCGACAGAAAGAATGGTACCAATCGAACTCATAGACACCGCTCCTCTCCACGCCTCGGTGGACGTGCATACTCAACTACCGCTTATATAGAGAAGGACGGCAGCAAATTCACCCCGTCGTCACTTGGTAACGGGTCGTTGATCTGCCTGGCAGTCGCTCTTTTGCAAAAGCTCAAGCTTGCTCAGGCTTCCGCTCAGCACGAAGTCGCCGTAGTCCATGGTCAGGTCGCGCGTGATGCCGTTCTCATAGAGCTTGAACGACATGTTGTAGACGGGCGTCGGATCGCCCGCGGCTGCCTCGTTGAAATAGGCAATGGTCACAGGCCAATACGCGGCCTTGGAGAACTCGCCGGCTTTGGCTGCATCAAGATCTTCCTTCTGCGGGTCCTGCTGCTTTCCAATGACTGTCGTGGTCAGAAGCGACTTGTCGCCATCCTCAGAACCGTCGAACACGCGTGCCTCGAAAAACCGGTTGCCATCCTTCGCATTCTTGATCACTTCAAGCATGTGATTGGTAGGGAACGCGCTGGCTGGAAGGTCGACTTCGCGCCCCTCGGGACCGGTCAGGTCCACTTTGACGCCGGTTTCGCCGGTCGTCGCGTCACCGGCGACCTCCTTGTCCAACTGTTCGTCGGTAAACGACTTGGTCTCGAAGTGAAACTGCTGCGCCGATACATCCTCGAACGTGTTGGTCTGTTGGTCGCTGACGCGGGTTTGCTCGCCAGTATCTATCTTTGTGACGAGACGGAAGTTGGTCGTGAACCCCGTGCAGGCCGAGCCGGTAAACTCGTAGACCATTCGTCCGACCATCCCTTCGATTCCGGACCGCTCGGACGCATCCTTGAGTTTCAGGTCGTAGACGGCGCGATGCGGAATGAGCAGGCGGGCCGCCGTATCGGCGCTCATCGGGGCAGCGGAGGCCGCTGGCACGCTCATCACGCCGGCAAGGAACATCCCAAGGCTCGTGCGCAGCATTCACATTCTCCTATTGGACTCAATGCATGATGTTGTAAGAACGCCATCAGCCGAGGTTATGACCTTGATGCAGGATTTTTGGGCAATTTACAATAAAACCGGAGACCGAAATGTCGAACCCGATCGAGACGCGCCTGCAGGAACTGGACATCGTTCTGCCTGAGGCAGCAGCGCCCGCCGCCAATTACGTGTCCTACGTGATCAGCGGCAACATGCTCTATATCTCCGGTCAGCTGCCCACCGAAAACGGCAAGATAGCCGTCAGCGGCCTGGTCGGTGCCGATGTCGACGTCCCGGCAGCGCAGCGTGCCGCGGAACTCTGCGCCATCAACATTCTGTCGCAGGCGAAGGCTGCTCTTGGCGGAGATCTCACCAGGATCAAGCGCGTCGTCAAGCTGTCGAGCTTCGTTGCGTCTGCACCGGGCTTCACGGAACAGCATATCGTCACCAATGGCGCTTCGAACCTCATTGCGAACGTGCTCGGGGAAGCCGGCAAGCACGCCCGCGCTGCCGTCGGCATGGCAGCACTTCCACTTAACGCCGCGGTCGAGATCGAGGCTATCATCGAGATCTCCGCATGACATCTGCAGACTGGATCAAGGACGTTCCGGTCGCGCATCGCGGCTATCACGACATGAACAAGACGGTTTGGGAAAATACGCTGTCAGCGTTTTCCCGGGCCATTGATGCGGGTTTCGCGATCGAGTGCGACATACAGCTGTCCGCAGACAGCGTCCCGGTCGTGTTCCACGACAACAAGCTGGAGCGCCTTTGCGGCATCAAGGGCGACGTTCGCGAACGGACCGCGGCAGAACTCGGAATGCTTTCGATTGGTGGCACCGCGGACAAGATACCGACGCTCAAGCAGATGCTCACGCTTGTCGCCGGTCGCGTTCCTCTTGTCATCGAGATCAAGGGTCGCCAAGCGGATGAGGACGACGGCTTCGTTGACGACGTTCTCGACGTATTGGAAGGGTATGAGGGCAAGGTTGCCCTGATGAGCTTCGACTACCACATCCTGCGTGCACTGAAGCAGGCCGAGGCGCCCTACCCGCTGGGCCTCACCGCCGAAGGCTCAAAGCCGGAGGAGTTCTTCAATCACGACGAAGCGATGCAGCTCGGCCTCGATTTCATCTCCTATCACTGGGCGCATCTGCCCAACTCATTCGTCACTGCGCAGGCTGATGCCGGAATTCCGATCATTACCTGGACGGTGAGGGATGCAAAGGCCGTCGAACATACCTATAAATATGCAAAGCAGATGACCTTCGAAGGGTTCGACCCACGGGAGAACCCTGCCGCATAATTGGATCCAATGACCGGCAACCTGACAATCCGCATCGAAAAATCCATTGCCGCGATCAGCCCACAAAGCTGGTCGCGGCTTTCCGGCGCCTCCAAGGAGGCCGATCCCTTAGGGACATCTTCCGTTCCCTACAATCCGTTCCTGTCACATGCCTTCCTGTCCGCACTGGAGGAATCCGGTTCGGCAACGGCAAAAACAGGCTGGCACGGCCAGCATCTCCTGCTGGAAGATGACAAGGGTCAACTGATCGGCGCCGTGCCGGGCTATCTCAAGAGCCATAGCCAGGGCGAATACGTGTTCGACCATGGCTGGGCCGACGCCTTCGAGCGCGCCGGCGGCCGTTACTACCCTAAACTGCAGTGTGCGGTCCCATTTACGCCCGCAACCGGTCCGCGCCTTCTCGTTGCGTCGGGCTATGATCGCGACATGGTGCAGACCACGCTCGCGGAAGGTCTCCAGGAGGTGACACGGCAGCTCGGCATATCGTCCGCGCATGTCACCTTCGTGCCGGATGATGAAGTCATCGCTTTCGAAGACGCTGAATATCTGCACCGAACCGACAAGCAGTTCCACTTCATCAACGACGGTTATGCCGATCACGATGCGTTTCTGGAAACGCTCGCGTCTCGCAAGCGCAAGGCGTTGAAGAAGGAACGGCGAGCCGCGCTCGAGAACGGTATCACGATCGACTGGCTGACAGGCAAGGACCTGACCGAGGACATCTGGGACCAGTTCTACACGTTCTACATGGATACGGGCGGGCGCAAATGGGGCCGGCCGTACCTTACCCGTGCCTTCTATTCGCTGATCGGCGAACGCATGGCGGACGACATTCTTCTGGTCATGGCGAAGCGCGAAGGGCGGTACGTCGCCGGTGCGATCAACTTCATCGGCGGTGACGCGCTTTACGGGCGCCACTGGGGCTGTATCGAAGACCATCCCTTCCTGCATTTCGAGGTGTGCTACCATCAGGCGATCGACTATGCGCTTGCGCATGGGCTGAAGCGGGTCGAGGCGGGTGCACAGGGCGAGCACAAGCTTGCGCGCGGTTACCTGCCCGTCACCACCCATTCGATGCATTACATCGCCCATCCCGGCCTTCGCAGCGCGATTGCTGACTACCTGAAGCGAGAGCGGGAGGATGTGGAATACATGAACGAGTACCTCTCCGAGCATAGCCCTTTCCGCAAGGGTGAACGGCAAGAACAAGACTGAGCAGCACCATCAGGGAGACGCCACCGATGACCGGTCACGACTACGATCCGAACAACATCTTCGCCAAGATCCTCAAAGGCGAAATTCCCTGCCACCGCGTCTACGAGGACGACGACACGCTCGCCTTCATGGATGTGATGCCGCAGACGCCGGGTCACGTTTTGGTGGTTCCGAAAGCGCCCTCACGCAATTTGCTCGATGCGGATGCGGCCGTGCTTTCGAAGGTCATTCCGGTGGTGCAGAAGCTGGCGCGGGCCGTCAAGGATGCGTTTGATGCTGATGGAATTACCATCACGCAGTTCAACGAAGCGCCGGCCGGCCAAACCGTCTTTCACCTGCATTTCCACGTCATTCCGCGCTACGAGAATCAGCCGTTGAAGCCGCATACGGGCAAGATGGAGGACAAGGAAGTCCTCGCTGCCAATGCCGAGAAGATCATCGGCGAACTTGGGTTCTGATCAGGGTTGAAGCAGGAGTAGTCCTGCGACGAGAATGGCGATCGGTGTCAGCACGCCGATCGCGACCCGCTTGCCGGTCAGGAGAAACACGGCAAAGCCGATACCAGCCGCCGCAAGCCTGAGCCAGAGGGGCGAGAGCGCCAGTGTTCCCGTCGGGAATACGATCAGCTTTGCCGTCACTGCCATGACCAATGCCGTGGCAACCGCCCTCACCCAGTAGAGCGTCTCGGAATCCTCTTTCAGCCGGTGGCCTGCGATCACACCGAGCCAGCGCCAGATATCGGTTGCGAGAAAACCCGCGACAGCGATGACGATATAGGTCCAGTACCCATCGAACATCATGCGGCACCCCGATCAGATCCGCGCTTGCGGCGATAGCGGTCGATCAGGTAGGCCACCGTGCCACCGCCGATCCCAGCCAGAAGCACGTCGAACTGCGGCGCTACCAGCGCCAGCGCCGGTCCTGAGACGATGCCGATCACGAAGGCAATCCGGACGACCGGCTGCGCTGCACTCGCCCAGATCGAGGATATGAAATAGACCGGGGTCAGCATGAACAAGGCACCCGCCACAACAGGCGGAAACTGAGACACGACACCAAAGCTGACGCCGACGATCAGCGCATTGGTGCAGGTCAGCGTGATGCCAAAACCTGCAAAGAAGGCAACCCGGCGCTCTCTCGGCACATGCCGGAGATTGAGGCTCGCAAAGACCCAGGACGTGATGGCGATGAAATGAGAGAGAAACAGGAGAACCGGCAGCGGTGTCTTCTTCGTGCGCATCTCCGGCATGATCGACGCCACCATCGGCATCATCCGGATCGACGACAGCGTCACGGCGAGGAAGGACGCGGCGATGTTGGCGCCGCCCAACATCGAACCCACCAGGATCATCTGGGCCGGCAGGGCCCAGATACCGAGCGTCATCGCGACAGCCTGCCCTCGTGTCAGGCCGGCTTCGACCGCAAAGGCGCTGAAACCGACATAGGACGTCATCAGGATCAGAGCCGGCAAGGAGAAGATGCCGCGCATGCCCTTAAGAAACCACGCAAGGCCGCTGCGCTCGGAGCTTTCGGTGGTCATTGGCATGCCCGTAAATGATTGACGTTACGGGACCTACAAAAACGACGATGCCGGGACAAGCCCGGCATCGATTTCTCGGATGGAAAAGAGCGCTACTTGCTCTTTGGGACGCGTGGCACGGTGCTACCCTTGCGGGGCGCGGACTTTGCCGGGGCTTCCTCGGCAATCACGTCGCCATCGTCGACGACATTTGCCTTCGCGGAACCGCCGTCCTTGTCCTTGGCCTTCGGCGCAGACTTCTTCGAAGGCTTTGACTTTGTCGTCTTGGCCTTGATCTCGTCGGCAGCCTCTTCCACTTCCGCTTCAGGCTTCGGCTTTACCCGGGCCGTTTCCGAAATGGACTCCAGAAGAAGACCGTCGGTGCCATCTTCCTTCTTGCCGGCCGTGACGCGGACGATGCCACCCTTGCGAAGCTTGCCAAAAAGGATCTCGTTGGCGAGCGGCTTCTTGATGTATTCCTGGATCACGCGAGACAATGGTCTTGCGCCCATCTTCTCGTCATAACCCTTTTCCGCCAGCCAGGCGATCGCGTCCTCATGCAGATCGAACGTCACGTTACGCTCCGACAGCTGGCTTTCCAGCTGCATCACGAACTTCTGGACGACCTGGTGGATAACCGTGGTCGGCAGCGGTGCGAACGGAATGATCGCATCGAGACGGTTGCGGAATTCCGGTGTGAACAGGCGATTGATCGCCTCCTCATCTTCGCCGGTGCGTCTTGATGATCCAAAGCCGATCGCAGACTTGGCCATCTCGGATGCACCCGCATTCGTCGTCATGATCAAGATGACGTTGCGGAAGTCGATTTTCTTGCCGTTGTGATCGGTCAGCGATCCATGGTCCATCACCTGCAACAGGATGTTGTAGATATCCGGATGCGCCTTCTCGATTTCGTCGAGCAGAACCACGCTGTGCGGGTGCTGATCAACGCCATCGGTCAGGAGGCCGCCTTGGTCGAAGCCGACATAGCCGGGAGGTGCGCCAAGCAGTCGCGAGACCGTGTGGCGTTCCATATATTCCGACATGTCGAAACGCAGCATCTCGACGCCGAGCGAGGCGGCAAGCTGCTTCGCGACTTCGGTCTTGCCGACGCCGGTTGGACCGGAGAAGACATAGGAGCCGATCGGCTTGTTCGGCTCGCGCAGACCTGCACGTGCCAGCTTGATCGCCGTCGACAGCGCGTCGATCGCGACGTCCTGGCCGTACACGACGGAACGCAGTTCCTTCTCGAGGTTGGCGAGAACCATCTCGTCATCCTTGGAAACCGTTTTCGCCGGGATGCGGGCCATCGTGGCGATTGTCGCCTCGATTTCCTTTTCCGTGATCAGCTTGCGACGCTTGGAAGCGGGCAGCAGCATCTGGGCTGCACCGGTCTCGTCGATCACGTCGATCGCCTTGTCCGGCAGCTTGCGGTCGGAGATATACCGTGCTGACAGTTCCACCGCCGACTTGATCGCGTCGTTGGTGTAGCGCAGCTTGTGATACTCTTCGAAATACGGCTTCAAGCCCTTCATGATTTCGATCGCATCATCGATCGACGGCTCATTGACGTCGATTTTCTGGAAGCGTCGAACCAGAGCCCGGTCCTTTTCGAAGAACTGGCGGTATTCCTTGTAGGTCGTCGAACCGATGCAGCGGATCTGGCCAGAGGACAGAGCCGGCTTCAGCAGGTTGGACGCATCCATGGCACCGCCCGACGTTGCACCCGCACCAATCACGGTGTGGATTTCGTCGATGAACAGGACAGCACCTGGAAAATCTTCCAGTTCCTTGACGACCTGCTTCAGACGTTCCTCGAAGTCGCCGCGATAGCGGGTGCCTGCAAGCAGGGTGCCCATATCGAGCGAGAAGATCGTGGCATCGGCCAGCGCTTCCGGCACCTTGCCCTCGACGATGCGCTTTGCCAGTCCCTCGGCGATCGCAGTTTTGCCAACGCCCGGATCGCCCACGTAAAGCGGGTTGTTCTTGGAGCGGCGGCACAGGACCTGGATCGTGCGGTTGACCTCGGAATGACGACCGATCAATGGATCGATACGGCCATTCTTGGCCTTTTCGTTCAGATTGACACAGTATGCCTTGAGGGCATCCTGCTGCTTCTTGCCGGGACCTTCCTCCTCGTTGCGCGAAACAGGCTTGGCGTCTGAATCGGGCTCATCAGCACCACGCGGGGTCCGGGCCTGGGAGGAACCGGGACGCTTGCCGATGCCGTGAGAGATATAGTTGACCGCGTCGTAGCGGGTCATTTCCTGCTCCTGCAGGAAGAAGGCTGCGTGGCTCTCACGTTCTGCGAAGATTGCGACGAGCACGTTTGCTCCGGTCACTTCTTCACGACCGGAGGATTGGACGTGGATCACAGCGCGCTGGATGACGCGTTGAAAGCCGGATGTCGGTTTGGAGTCCTCGTCATAGCCTGTCACCAGGTTTGCGAGTTCATTGTCGACATATTCAGACACGGTTTTGCGGAGCGTATCCAGGTTGACGCTGCATGCTCCCATGACCGCCGCCGCATCGGCGTCGTCGATCAACGCCAGAAGCAGATGTTCGAGTGTGGCATATTCGTGATGCCGCTCGTTCGCGAAGGTCAGTGCCTGGTGCAGAGCCTTTTCAAGACTAGGCGAAAATGTTGGCACGTCGGGTTCCTCACTTCTTTTCCATGACACATTGCAGCGGATGCTGGTGTTGCCGGGCGAAGTCCATGACCTGGGACACCTTGGTTTCCGCTACTTCATAGGTGAAAATTCCGCATTCTCCGACGCCATGGTTATGGACGTGGAGCATGATAATCGTTGCCGCATCGCGGTCCTTCTGGAAAAAACGCTCCAGAATATGGATGACGAACTCCATTGGCGTGTAGTCGTCATTCAGAAGGAGAACGCGGTACAGGTTAGGCCGTTTGGTTTTCGGTTTCGTTCGCGTGATGACGGAGGTTCCGCGGCCCGCGTTGTCTCCGTCGCCGTTCTTTTCATTTTCCATCAAGATCGGCAGTGCGATCATCGTCTTTCATTCCCTAGTCATCCAGCGGCGGTATAGCGAACAACCGGTCGACAGGACTTCAGTCTTGCTAAAGGTAGTTCTTTGGGAAAGGATTTTAAGCCCCCTTTCCCGCTGTGCAATCACTATTCCGCCGAGAGGGGCTCGCGACGAGCCAAAAGTACCACATTCGGCAACTCAAATTCTGCCGCCATACTGACCCAAAAGGCGGGCGGCATCATGGCCATAGCCTCAGACGCTGCAGCTTCATGCGTACGGATCCGACGCGCGAACGGCGATCGCCTGTCGCTCACAATTCCGTCGAAGAGTAGATGCTAATGAAACTTGCATGCTCGAGGCTTACGTCCAAAACAAAAGAGGCCCACGGAGGGCCTCTCGACAACTTTTCTTGAAAACCAGTCGGATCCTGCGATCAAAGATCGACGTCGAGGATCGCCATGGAGAAATTGTAGGAACGCTCTCCATCTTCGTCATCCAGATAGACGACGCCGAGAAATTCATCACCAAGATAGACTTCGGCAGAATCGTTCTTGCGGGGACGCGCCTTGACGACGATCTGGGGGTTCAGAAGGCGCTTGAAATAGTCGTCGATCTTCTTGATTTCGTCGGGGTTCACGATCTTCTCCGTCAGATTTTGCGATCAAATCGATGCGCTTTTGGCACGGGAGAAAGGCGAAAGTAAAGCCGCCGTTCTCTACACCGCACGACCCTGCCCCGAGTTTTCCTAGAACAAGTAGGTCCGGGCGCGGACTAGTCCTCGGCGCGCAGAAGCTGGTCCATCAGGCGTGCCGGCTCGGAGCAACCCGCGGTCCCGACGACCTTTGCCGGAACACCGGCGACGGTGGATTTCTCCGGAACAGCTTTGAGGACGACGGAGCCCGCCGCCACACGCGAGCAGGCACCAACCTCGATATTGCCGAGGATCTTTGCGCCTGCGCCGATCAGCACGCCGTTGCCGATCTTTGGGTGACGATCTGCGCCCTCCTTACCGGTGCCACCGAGAGTGACCCCATGCAGGATGGAGACATTGTCCCCGATGATCGCGGTTTCGCCGACGACAAGCCCGGTCGCGTGGTCGAGGAAGATCCCCTTACCGATCTGAGCCGCCGGATTGATGTCTGTCTGGAAGACACTTGAGGCGCGGCTTTGCAGATAGAGCGCGAAGTCGCGACGGCCGCGGTAAAACAGCCAGTGCGCCAAGCGATGCGTCTGGATGGCGTGAAATCCCTTGAAGTAGAGGACTGGCTCGACGAAACGCAGGCAGGCAGGGTCGCGGTCATAGACGGCCTGGATATCGACGCGCAGAATAGCACCCCAATCCGGCCATTCGTCCAGCATTTCCATGAATGTCTGCCGCAGCAGGACGGCCTGCAGATCGGGATGATCGAGCCGTTCGCAGATCCGATGAACGACGCATTCTTCCAGCGAACGGTGGTTCAGGACGGCTGAATAGAGGAAGGCGGCCAGCAACGGGTCCTGGTCGATTGCGACGCGTGCTTCCTGCCGCAGCGTGTCCCATATGGGGTCGACGCTAGCGACACTATCGGTCTGGCGAATGTCCTCGGTCTGGCGAACTTCGGTTCTCGCGGCCATGGCCGTCTCCTCTTTGGCGTAAGCCACGATATATAGATTAGATTTACGACAACACCAACGCCGGCGAAATCGCATTTCGTTGATCGTTAATTCAAGGAAACCTGAAGTCTTGCCAATCCGTGGCTGAGCCGGGCTCAGGCCTGCGCCGCGTAAAACTCCAGTACCGCTTTCTTGAAAACCCTGTCGCCGACCGCAAGCATGTGGTCACGACCGGGAATATCGAGCGCTGTCGCATTCGGCATCAGATCGGCCAGATCCTGCGGTGAGCCCGCGATATCGTCCTTCGTCCCAACGCCGATCAGCGTGGGAACGTCGATCTTGCCCATATCGCTGCGTTCGACCAGATCGCGCGAACCGCGGATACAGGCGGCGAGTGCCTGCTTGTCGCTTTTCGTCTGGTCGGCAAAGGCGCGGAACATACGGCCGCGATCATGGCTGACGCTCTCAAGCGAGGGCGCCAAGAGCGCATCCGCGATCGGATCCCAGTCACCGACCCCGTCCGTCATGCCGATTCCGAGACCGCCGAGCACCAGCGACCGGACCCTGTCCGGATCGTTGAGCGCTGCAAACACCGAGATACGCGCGCCCATCGAATAGCCGAACAGATGCGCTGCCGGGATGCGCAGGTGATCGAGCAGAGCAACCGAATCCGCTGCCATCACCCAAGGGCGATAGGCGTCCGGATCGGTCGGCTTGTCACTGCCGCCATGGCCGCGATTGTCCATGGCGATCACCCTGTAACCGGCATCGCCGAGCGTCTTTACCCATCCCGGGTGCACCCAGTTCACGGTCGCGCTGGAAGCGAAACCGTGGATGAGCAGGACAGGATCGCCCGCCGGATCCCCCTCATCCAGATAGGCGAGGCTCAGGCCGTCATGGCTGAAGGTGGAAAAGGCCGGGGCATTGAGGTTCATCTGGGATATCCTGTTTTGGCGGCGGACCATAAGATATCGGTGCTTGCGATTGAACCCTGAAAGACACCTCGCATCGCGGTTTTTGCACTACACTTTTGAATGCGGCGGCGGTAATGTCCGCGCCAAATCAGACGTGCCCTATTGTACGCATTGGAGACGACCATGGCCGGCCACAGCATTCCCCATTTCCAGAACGACGGCGGTTTCCCGTCGATCCAGATCGGCGTGAAGGAATTCATGTGCACTGGTGCATCCGTTCCTTACGATCATCCGCACATCTTTATCGACATGGGCGACGAAGTCGAAAAAGTCTGCTCCTACTGTTCCACTCTGTACAAATACAACCCTACCATGAAGGCCGAACAGACCGACCCTCCGGGCTGCGTCTTCAACGTCAAGGCCGCCTGATCGGCAGCCAGAAATGGCTGTCGAGACAGTAGCGATCGTGGGTGCGGGCATGGCGGGTCTCACCGCTGCGCTCGCGTTTGCCCGCCATGGCATCACCTGCGACATCTTCGAGCAGGCGCCTTCCCTTCAGGAAGTCGGCGCTGGGCTCCAGTTGTCGCCGAACGCTTCGCGCGTGCTGAGCAAGCTTGGCATTCTTAGCGATCTGGAACCGTTATGGACCGAGCCGGATGAAGTGCAGCTCGTGTCGGGTCGTTCGCTTCATCGGCTGGCCTATGTGCCATCCGGCCGGTTCGCCCGCGAGCGGTGGAGATCGCCCTATGGCGTCCTCCATAGGGCAACGCTGCAAGACGCGCTTCTCCACGCCGTTAACGCCAACCCGCTCTGCACGCTTCGGCTGGGCTCGAAGATTGGGAGCGCCGTTCGAGACGAACTTGCGGAGATCTCCGGACGCCACCATGACCTGATCGTCGCCGCAGATGGCGTCTGGTCTGGCATTCGCACCGCAATTCCCAAAAATCCGGAAGCCGTTTTTTCCAACAGTGTCGCCTGGCGCTTCATGGTTTCAAAGAGCGCGGCACCTTCCTGGCTGAAGCCGAATGCCGTCAGTGCATTTCTCGGACCTTCGGCACACATTGTGGCCTATCCGCTCAAGGAGAAGGATAGTTTCAACATCGTCGCCATCGCGTCCGGCGGCAACACCGGCAATTGCTGGAATACGGAAGCGAGCGCCGCCCAGAAAGACCTGCTGCTGCGTCATTTCAAGGGGTGGCATCCGAGCATAGCCGAAACACTGGCCGCATCCGACAAGCCGACCTTCTGGCCGCTCTATCAGGTGACACCGGGCCGTTGGCACAATGGCCGCGATCTTGTTCTGATCGGCGACGCCGCCCATGCGATGCTGCCCTTTGCGGCCCAAGGCGCGGCGATGGCGATCGAAGACGCGTTCATCCTGGCAAACCGCGTGGCCGCCCTGCCCTCGCTCACACAGGCGCTATCAGCCTACGAGACCGAACGGGCCGGTCGCGTCGCCAAGGTGCGAGCACGCGGGGAATTCAACCGCTTTGCCTATCATGCGCGCGGCCCGCTGAAGCTCGGTCGCAACTTTGTTCTCTCAATGCGTCCGCCGCAATCGCTCGCGGCGGATCTGGATTGGCTCTACGGTTTCGACGCCGAGTAGCGTCGAGGTTGAGCGATCAGACCGCGGCCGTCGCGGCAAACCCCGCTTCAAGATCTTTCTTGAGATCAGGCACGTCTTCGAGACCGATCTGAAGCCTGATGACTGCACCCTCGGTGGGCTGCTTGCGGATGGTGCGGTCGGAAAGATTTACGACCAGAGCAAGGCTTTCGTATCCTCCCCAGGAGTAACCGAGGCCGAAAAAGCTCAGGGCATCGAGGAAGGCGTGCGCCTTGGCCTTTGCCCTCTCAGGCTCGGCCTGCAGCACGAAGGAGAAGATCCCGCTCGATCCCTTGAAGTCACGCTTCCAGATCTCGTGGCCAGGAAAGCTTGGCAATGCTGGGTGCAGGACGCGCGCAACGCCGTCGCGGCCTTCCAGCCACTGGGCGATTTCAAGGGCGCTTTTTTGATGCTGGTCCAGCCGCAGACCCATCGTTCTCAAGCCACGCAGGATCAGGTAGGAATCTTCCGGCGCACCGCAGATGCCCATTGCAATCCGCGCCGCCTCAAGTGCCGGAAAGTGCTTCGCATTGGCCGACACCGAACCCATGACGATATCCGAATGCCCCGACGGGTACTTCGTGGTCGCATGGATCGAAACGTCGGCGCCGAAGTCGAGCGGACGAAAATAAAGCGGTGTCGCCCAGGTGTTGTCCAGCGTCACCACGACGTCTGCGGAATAGGCGTGCACAGCGTCCGTGATTGCGCGGATGTCCTGCATCTCGAACGTATTCGAGCCGGGCGCTTCCGTATGAACGAGTTTGGTGTTCGGCCTCATCAGCTTGGTGATGTCTGCCCCGATCTCCGGATCATAGTACTCGACGTCGATCCCCAGTCTCGTGAGCATCGTGTCACAGAAAGTCCGGCAGGGCGTGTAGACCGAGTCGACGATCAGCGCGTGATCGCCAGATGACAGGTAAGCCAGGAACGGGATTGAGATCGCAGCCAGTCCCGATGGAACGAGGATCGTACCCGCAGAACCCTCGAGTTGGTCGAACGCAGCGCATAGGGCGTCCGTCGTCGGGGTCGCGCGGGTTCCATAGGTGTATGGCTGGCTGCGCTTTTCCATCGCTTCGGCATTCGGGAAAAGGACCGTGGAACCTTTGACGACAGGCGGGTTGACGAAGCCATGATACGCGCGTGGATCGTTTCCGATATGCGCAAGGCGCGTGTTCTGACCCGCTTCTTCGATCAGTTTATCTTTCTGGGACATGTCCGGAATGCACTTTCGTTGACAATGGTGCCAGTTTTGCCGCCGCCCTCCAGGCTGGTCAACCCCGCTGCCCAATTCCAAGTACCGGTGCAATATTAGCATGCTCGTTCGGTATAAAAACCGCCACAACTCGCACACGACTTGAGCATTTGCCCAGCGCGTAGGCGGTAAAGTCTAATACACCGTAATTTGGACGCAATTTGAACGGGTGGCCCTTGACCCTGCCTTCGTTTCCGAATGAGATATAAACACCCGCGCCGGGAGGTCAGCGGGGGACCGGTCGTATTCATAAAATCAGGGGAACGGCCTGTGTCGAGAGATCACACAAAACAACAGATAAGGTTGGGAAAATGAAAAAGACGCTTTTGTCTGCCGCGTTTGGCGCAGCGGTCCTTGGCTTTGCCTCGGCAGCTTCCGCGGCCACGCTTGATGATGTCAAGGCGAAGGGCTTCGTTCAGTGCGGCGTCAACACCGGTCTGGCCGGCTTCGCGCAGCCGGATTCGGCCGGCGCTTGGAAAGGCTTCGACGTCGATTTCTGCAAGGCCGTCGCAGCTGCGGTTTTCGGTGATGCAACGAAGGTGAAGTACACGCCGACCACGGCCCAGAGCCGCTTCACGGCACTGCAGTCGGGTGAAGTCGACGTGCTCGCACGTAACACCACCTGGACCATCAGCCGCGATACCGCGCTCGGTTTCAACTTCCGCTACGTCAACTACTACGACGGCCAGGGCTTCATGGTTCCGAAGAGCCTGAACGTGAAGTCGGCGCTTGAACTGTCCGGCGCTGCCGTCTGCGTTCAGTCGGGCACGACAACCGAACTCAACCTCGCCGACTACTTCAAGTCCAACAACCTCCAGTACAACCCGGTCGTCTTCGAAAAGCTCGAAGAAGTAAACGCCGCCTACCAGGCCGGCCGTTGCGACGTCTACACGACGGACCAGTCGGGCCTTTATGCAACGCGTCTCGCGCTGTCGAACCCTGACGAACACGTCATTCTTCCGGAAATCATCTCCAAGGAGCCGCTTGGCCCAGCCGTTCGCCAGGGCGACGACAAGTGGTTCGATATCGTTTCGTGGACAGGCTACGCCCTGGTTCAGGCCGAAGAATTCGGCATCACCCAGGCCAATATCGACGAGATGAAGAACTCGACCAACCCGGATATCCGCCGCTTCCTCGGCACCGAGAAGGACACCAAGGTCGGTACCGATCTCGGCCTGACCAACGAATGGGCCTACAACATCGTCAAGGGCGTCGGTAACTACGGCGACGTCTTCGAGCGCAATATCGGTTCCGGCAGCCCGCTGAAGATCGCACGTGGCCTGAATGCTCTGTGGAGCAAGGGTGGCCTGCAGTTCGCACCGCCGATCCGTTAATCGACTGATAGACTGACGTCTCGCAGGGTGGCTCCGTCCGCCCTGCGAGACATTCTCCACGATCAATAAGAATCAAAAACAATAAGGGCCCACAACGGGCCACAGGGGATTGGCAAAGCATGACGGACAACTCGATCCGTGCGCCTGCGACTAAGCGCGCGTCCACGTCACTCATTTACGATCCAAAAGCGCGGAGCATCTTCTTCCAGGTGCTGACGCTGGTCATTCTCGTTGCGCTCGTCTGGTCGATCGCACACAATGTCAGTGTCAACCTTGCCCGCAGCAACACCGCCACCGGGTTTGGCTTCCTCGCCGGTCGCTCAGGCTTCGATATCGGGCAATCCCTGATCGCCTACACGAGCGATTCGACCTATGGCAGGGCGATCCTGGTCGGCTTCCTGAACACGATGATGGTCGCTGTCACCGGCATCATCACGGCAACCATCGTCGGCTTCATCATCGGTATCGGCCGTCTGTCGAAAAACTGGCTGATCGCCAAGCTCTGCACCGTCTATGTCGAGGTGTTCAGAAACATTCCGCCGCTGCTGGTCATTTTCTTCTGGTATTCTGGCGTTCTCGCCATTCTGCCGCAGCCGCGTGATGCTATCCAAGGCCCGCTCTCGACCTTCCTCAGCAACCGTGGCCTCACCTTTCCGGCGACGATTTGGGGCGAAGGCGCATGGATCCTTCCGGTTGCCATTCTCGTCGGCATCGTTGTCGCGTTCGTCTTCCGCACGTGGTCGGTCAAGCGCCAGATGGCAACCGGGCAGCAATTGCCCAACGGCTGGATCTCCGCCGCCATCATCATCGGTCTGCCGCTTCTCGGATTCATCGCCATGGGTTCGCCGCTGACCTTCGACTATCCCGTCGAAGGCCGTTTCAATCTTTCCGGCGGCGCCAATATCCGTCCGGAATTCGTGGCTCTATATCTGGCGCTTTCGCTCTACACGGCTGCGTTTATCGCGGAAATCATCCGAGCCGGCATCAAGGGCGTCGGCAAGGGACAGACGGAAGCCGCCGCTGCACTCGGCGTCCAGCCGGGCAAGATCACCAGACTGGTTGTCGTACCGCAGGCTTTCCGCATCATCATTCCGCCGCTGACAAGCCAGTATCTCAACCTGACCAAAAACTCGTCTCTCGGCGTTGCAATCGGTTTTCCCGAACTGTTTTCGACCGGGAGCACCTCGCTCAACCAGACCGGTCAGGCTGTCGAGATGATCACGATCATGCTCACCATCTATCTGAGCATCAGCATCGCGACATCGCTGTTCATGAACTGGTTCAACGCCAAGATGGCTCTGGTGGAGAGATAAGACATGTCTACACACAAGCTCTCTTACGTTCGCAATGACATGATTGCACCGGAACCGCCGCCGGTCAGCGCCAGTTCGGCAAGCGGCTGGATCCGGACCAATCTCCTGGCAACGCCAAAGGATGTGGTGCTGACCATCGTCGCCATCGCATTGCTGGCTTTCGCCCTGCCCGGCATCATCAACTGGCTGTTCATCAATGCGAGTTGGGTCGGTGCCGATCGCTCGGTCTGCGCCACCGTCGTCCAGGGCGGCACCCAGCCGGATGGCTGGAAAGGCGCATGCTGGGCGTTTGTCGGTGACCGGTTCCAGCAGTTCATGTTCGGCCGCTACCCGATCGAGGAGCGCTGGCGCGTCATGCTGGTCGGGTTCATGCTGATCGTGCTGCTCGTGCCTCTCCTCATTCCGAAACTGCCGTACAAGGCGCTGAACGCCGTTCTGCTGTTTCTCGTCTACCCGGTCGTCTCGTTCTTCCTCATGCATGGCAATGTTCTTGGCCTGCAGCGGGTCGAGACCCCGCTCTGGGGCGGCATGATGGTGACGCTGATCCTCTCCTTCGTCGGCATCGCGGTCTCCTTCCCCGTCGGCATCCTTTTGGCGCTCGGACGGCGTTCCAACATGCGCGTATTGAAGACGCTCTGCGTCGTCTTCATCGAGGTGATCCGCGGCGTACCGCTTGTCATGGTTCTCTTCATGGCAAACGTGATGCTGCCGCTGTTCCTGCCCACCGGCTGGAGCATCGACAACTTCCTGCGCGCCGTGATCGGTGTGTCGCTGTTTGCCTCCGCCTATATGGCAGAAGTCATTCGTGGCGGCCTGCAGGCTATTCCGAAAGGTCAGGGCGAAGGTGCCGATTCGCTCGGCCTCAGCTACTGGCAGAAAACCCGCCTGATCGTCCTTCCACAGGCGATCAAGCTCGTGATCCCTGGCATCGTCAACACCTTCATCGGCCTGTTCAAGGATACGTCGCTCGTTGCCATCATCGGCATGTTCGACCTCTTGAACATCATCCGGCTCAACTTTACGGATACGACCTGGATCACGCCCATGACGCCGCTTACCGGCCTCGTGTTCGCTGGTCTTATCTACTGGATTTTCTGCTTCGGCATGTCACGCTATTCCGCCTTTATGGAACGGCATCTCGATACCGGCCACAAGCGATAACAAGGGGAAAAACAATGGCTGACGCCCAACCCAAAAACCTCACCGTCTCCTCCACGGATGTCGCTGTCGAGATCATCGGCATGAACAAGTGGTATGGCGATTTTCACGTGCTGCGCGACATCAATCTCAAGGTGATGAAAGGCGAACGCATCGTCATCGCCGGGCCGTCAGGCTCCGGAAAATCGACGATGATCCGCTGTATCAACCGCCTCGAGGAACATCAGTCGGGCAGCATTGTCGTCGACAATATCGAACTTACCAACGATCTGAAAAAGATCGACGAAGTGCGGCGAGAAGTCGGCATGGTGTTCCAGCACTTCAACCTCTTCCCGCACCTGACGATTCTTGAAAACTGCACGCTTGCACCGATCTGGGTTCGCAAGATGCCGAAGAAGGAAGCCGAGGAAGTGGCGATGCACTACCTCAAGCGTGTCAAGATCCCGGAACAGGCCCATAAGTATCCGGGCCAGCTCTCCGGCGGTCAGCAGCAGCGCGTGGCGATTGCGCGCTCGCTGTGCATGAAGCCGAAGATCATGCTGTTCGACGAACCGACCTCGGCTCTCGATCCTGAAATGGTCAAGGAAGTGCTCGATACGATGGTTGGCCTTGCCGAAGAAGGCATGACCATGATGTGCGTCACCCATGAAATGGGCTTTGCCCGCCAGGTCGCCAACCGGGTGATCTTCATGGACCAGGGACAGATCGTCGAAGAGAATTCACCGGCGGAGTTCTTCGACAATCCGCAGCACGAGCGCACCAGACTGTTCCTTAGCCAGATCCTGCACTAGGCAGACTGCGCCAACGGGAATGACCTGCAAAAGAAAAGGGGCGCCACGAGCGCCCCTTTTTCGTTTCCCGTCGAAACAATCGTCAGGGCGCCATCACCATTGGAATGAATAGCGGGCATTGACGCTGGTTACTGCTGCGGTCGCGTCCGAATAGCGATCGACGGAGCCGCTGAGTGTCAGGCTGTCACCCAGTTTCTGCTCGAGTCCCAGCCCCGCGCCGCCGATACGAAACGTATCGATCGCCGTTGCGCGGACGACCACGGCTGTGCCGGTGTTTGCCCGGGACAGCCTGAGGGTCTGGTTGGCGTCGAGGCCACTCCAGTCCTGATTGAGCCCGTCGTAGCGCATGACATAGCTCGCGTTGCGCTCGACATCGATCGTCGACGTGACGATCTGCGTTTGGTGGTAGTTCATGCTGACGGCGGCCGTTTCGGCCAATCCGTCGTAATCGATCCCGATCTTGCGTTCGACCTCGTAAGCGGGCCTCTGGATCGACTTCATCTTCATGCTGCCCCACAGCCGGAGCGGCGTGTTCATCGACCCATCCTTCTTCGCATCGACACCGACGTTGAAGCCCGCCTCGGGCTCCAGCTCTGTCGGCAACCTGAAGCCGAGCTTGACGGAATAGCTTCTGTCCGAATTCTTGACGGGCTGCCAGATCAGCGGCCTGTCCGCCGCATGGGCGCTGGATGCCGAAAACGGGCCAACCGCAAAGATTGCCGCAAACAGCGCGGCGCCGCCGGCCAATAGACTTCTGTTCATTTGATCCCCACTCGAAGGCTCAAGACAATGTTGAGGCGCAAGCGACCGCGAGGTCACCTGGAAAACCCGTTTCAATGCGATGGAGGCGAGTTTGTCAGACCCAATGGTCCGTTTTCGCCACGTGCCTTCCCCTGCCGATGCAACGGAACTGACCGCCGCGAATATACGCTCGAATGAGGCAGCTTCGAATCGATTTTGCGGCTGAAATGCGATTGCGGGATCACGATCGGTTTCCCGAAGATGTGAACCCCCGCTGTTGCTGCATCGCAACATGACGTGGTTAGGCTGGGTACGCGGAGGAGTGAATGGTAGGTCCTACCCCACTGCAACGCTCTGGCACCACGAGTACCGGTGGCAGCATTCTAGGCCCGGTTTGGTCATGACCATGCGTTATCCTACAATGAAAGGATCCAATTCGACCGGGTCGCCGGCGGGCGATGAGCACAAGTCACGGAACCGCGAAAACAACTTCTTAACCATTCAGAACTCACATTAGCCAATAGGAACATATTAACCGATCCTGTTAACGCAACACTCTTTTGACGTTCGGTAAAAGAACAACACGTCGGGACGACTTGTCCCACGGCACGAATCAAGGAGGATTTGCATGTCGGTTTTTGCACGCTTTATGAAGGATGAGTCTGGCGCCACTGCCATCGAATACGGGCTTATCGCCGCTCTTATCTCTGTCGCGCTGATCGCTGGTGCACAGACGCTCGGCGGTGCACTAAGCACGCAATTCACGAACCTCAGCAAGAAGTTGAATTGCGGCGGCGCTGCTACCACTTGCTGATCGCTGGCATTGCGAGATGCAACCAAGTCGGGTCATGAGGTAACGTCGTTGCACGATTGGCCGGCAGGTAGTCTCACTCGAGTATTCGCCTGAGGTCTTCACCCCAGGTTAACATCCAGATCGTACCCAAAAGCTCGGACGCCATCTCTTGGTTCCAGCACTCAACTCGCCGAACAATGGGACCTCCATTGTTCGGTTTTTTGTTGCCGTCACGGTTGTTCGACCCGGTCGCGCGACGCAATCGAGCCGTTGACGCAGGTTGAGGATGACGTGCTCGCGAGGACCTACGCGGAATGCGAAATCCGAGTCGGACGTCTGTTGGCCTCATCGACCCTCGCGAAAGTCATACATTTGCATCATCGCATGTGCACACAACCGCGATGAAAGCCTCACGCGCCTCGATCAGTAGTTCATTCCCTCGAACACACAGGCGGGTCGCCAAGCCGATATCCGACCAACACACGACGAGTTAACTCAGGTCGTCGTCGGCTGCGGCCTTTGGAGGGTTGCGCTTTCTCTAGGGTCTGATTTCGAAAATGAAGCAATGGTTAGCCGACCTTGCCGGGCGGGGCGCAATACGCCAGCGATTCTTGATCTCTATATCCAGCTCCAAAGCAGCGCTTTGCTCAAGGCGATATCCCTTCGCTCAAGCGGCAGTCGCAATTTTTTGGGAGATGGTTTTGGCGACCCCTGCAGGATTCGAACCTGCGACCACCTGCTTAGAAGGCAGGTGCTCTATCCAGCTGAGCTAAGGGGCCTGCTAAGACGCTTCTAACAGAACGCAGACAGGATGTCAGTGCGTCCAGGGCTGCGAGCGATTGAAGCGGAAATTGTCGGTGTAGGAAGCAGCTTGACGCGCAGGTTCTTTCGGCTGAACGACGCGGTATTCGATGCCTTCGCGCTTTGCGTAGGCTTCGGCAAGTTCCTGACTTTCAAAGGTCAGGCGTACCTGCTGCTTCATGTCTCCGGAAGATGTATAGCCAAGGATCGGATCGATCCGGCGTGGCTCTTCCTGGTCGAATTCGAGGAGCCAGAGATGCGTCTTGGCTTTGCCAGATTGCATTGCAGTTTTTGCGGGACGATAGATCTTGGCCGTCATGAACTGAAACATCCGACTTTTGCTAGCGTGACGCTTCGGCAACTGCTGAGCGCGACGCTCTTTTGAAGGCAATGGTCGGAGTGGAGAGATTCGAACTCCCGACCCTCTGGTCCCAAACCAGATGCGCTACCAGACTGCGCTACACTCCGTTCCTTACAAGAATGCGAGATACACGGTTCCCTACCAGCCCGCAACTGCAAAAAGTGGATTTTCCCAATTGTTCGAACTGTCTAGCGAACTAACTGTGGGAAAGCGGCCAAACACCTATCCTGCGTTGCCGATCCGTTTGGAAACCACCTTGTCACCAACCTTGATTCCGAGCGCTTTCGTCCGACCGGCATTCAGTTCGAGGACAAATTTTACCGGTCCCCGCGAATCGATCACGTCACGAGAGTAAGGAACCGCATTTTCGCGGATATGAGAGACCGTCCCGTCGCCCTCGATAAACAGCATATCGAGCGGCAGGATGGTGTTTTCCATCCACATGGAAACACGGCGTGTCTCGCCGAAGTCGAACAGCATGCCGTGATCGTCAGGCATTTCCTTGCGGTACATCAGGCCCTGCGAGCGCTGCTGGTCCGTCAGAGCGAGCTCGATCACAAAGGCATGGGTCTTGCCCGCTGCCGTGCGGATCGACAGCTCATCTTTTGGAAAGATGACCTGCTGGGCTGCGGCAGCGTAGGCGACAAACAGAAAAAGCGCCGCAAGGGCGCCTTTTGCAAAGGGCGTGATCCGCCCGAATGACTGCATTCTCAACATCAATGTGACCGGCTTACAGGGTTGGGATTGTCGGGATGAATTTCGGCTGCCATCAAGCCCTTGTCGCCAGGTCCGAACCGGACCAGCACGGTCTGGCCGGGACGGAGCTCTGTCAGTCCGTAGCGGCGCAGCGTTTCCATGTGGACGAAGATATCTTCGGTCCCCTCACCGCGGCTCAGGAATCCGAAGCCCTTGGTGCGGTTGAACCATTTCACCAGTGCCCGTTCCAGGCCGCTCGTTGGCGTAACCTGAACATGGGTGCGAACCGGCGGCAACTGCGAGGGATGAACTGCGGTCGACTGATCCATGGAAAGAATGCGGAAGGCCTGATAGCCACGGTCGCGCTTCTGGATCATCGCGACGATACGGGTTCCTTCAAGGATGGTCTGGTATCCATCGCGCCTCAGGCAGGTCACATGCAGAAGCACATCCTGCATACCGTTGTCGGGCACAATGAAGCCGAACCCCTTCGCAACATCGAACCACTTGACCACACCCGTAATTTCGATGAGCTCGACCGGATCGCCCGCGAATTCCTCGTATTCGGCTACGCCTTTCAACGATATCCTGTCTGCCATATCCTATCGGCCCCTCGATTACGCGTTACGACATGACGGTGGAAGTGATTCTTCGCGCCTAGATTAACATCCCGTTAACCCTCCAGTGCAAGTCCCCGTCTGGACTTTATCAGCATCTTTCTACGGCTGACGGCTTGCCCCAAGCTTGCTGACCTCCTGCAATGCACCATATCCGCTCGACAGTTTGCCAACGACATCGCGGAGCTTGCGACACATGCGCTATCTACACACAATGGTTCGGGTCAAGGATCTCGACGCGTCTCTCCATTTCTACAAGACACTGATGGGTTTGGAGGAGATCCGCCGCATCGAAAATGACAAGGGCCGCTTCACGCTGGTCTTTCTGGCTGCACGCGACGACGTTTCGCAGGCTAAGGAAAATATGGCGCCGTGCATCGAGCTTACCTACAATTGGGACAGCGAGGATTACACGGGCGGACGCAATTTCGGCCACCTCGCCTATGAGGTCGACGACGTCTATGCATTCTGCCAGCACCTGCAGGACAATGGCATCGTGATCAACCGTCCGCCTCGCGAAGGTCGGATGGCCTTCGTACTTTCGCCGGACGGCATTTCTTTCGAGATCCTGCAGAAGGGCGACAACCTGCCGGTCGCCGAGCCGTGGGCATCGATGCCGAATACCGGCAGCTGGTAATTGAGGCTTGCGTCGGCCTGACCAAGGCCGACGCCCCTCTCTTGCCGAGTGAAACAGGACACGTGATGCTCATCTCCATGATTCGCGACAGAGTGTCCGCGACGCACATGAAGGGCATCACGTGCCGGTTTCGCCAGCAAGATCGATCTCAAGGCCGAGTTTTCCGCTCCTCGCAGTGGCGATAGCAGCTTTAATGATGAGCAGTTGCTCGATGACCCGCAAGGTTGCCGACGCCGAACCGGTGTCAGCAGAGGCGGTGGCCGCGGAGCAACCAGATGGCGCGGCAAAACCGCTTGCCAAAGGCGGCACGAGCGGCGCCAGCCTCTATGTCGATCCTCTCGTCTCCACACAGGCGCACCAAGCCAAATCCGCGCCAGCTGCGACGTCTGATGCGCCGGGCGCCAACGCCGCCCCCGGCGCCTTCCCTCCGGCGCCGGAGCAGCCGTCGAACTCCATCGCCGGGCTCGTCACGCAACCGACTGGCGTGCGCGCGAGCAGCTACAGCATCTTTTCGTCCAACACATCGCCATTCCCATCGGCGACGACGGCACCTGCTGCTGCCCCTGACGGGCAGACAGCCGTCGCCGCTCCGGCCGGCGGCATCAATGCAGCGCATGGCAGCGTCTTCACGCCCCGCCAGCCGCTGCCGGACCCGTCGCAGCAGGCGCAGCTCTAACCATCAGCCTCGTGCGGGAGCGAAAAGAGCGAGCTGGTCAAATCCGATAAGCTGCTGATTTCGCATGGCTTTACGCTTACTGAAGCCGCATTTTCCGCGCATCTAATTTTTCGCAAAAAACATCGTTTTTGCGCTTGCGGTAACGAAATCACGCCTCTATAAGGGCGCTCACTGTACGCGCCCTTCGTCTATCGGTTAGGACGTCAGATTTTCATTCTGAAAAGAGGGGTTCGACTCCCCTAGGGCGTACCAGTTCCTTCCTTCAAACTGTTGATTATGCACAAGAACCTCTAAGTTCTCTTGGAGCATCCAGCCGCGCAATTTTCTCTGTTTATCTTCCGAAAAATACCGTTTTTTGGCTTGTCTGTTTGAAAAAGCGTCCCTATAAGACGCTCCTGTACGCGCCCTTCGTCTATCGGTTAGGACGTCAGATTTTCATTCTGAAAAGAGGGGTTCGACTCCCCTAGGGCGTACCACTTCCCCCTTCTTCCATATCTTCAGGCTTGTTCGCTCGCGCGTTTTCCCGCTGCATGCCTTGGCTTGGATTATTTCATTTAAAAACAGAGAAATATCGATTTTCCTACTTGCCGGATCGGGCAAGCCTGACTATACGAGCGCTCACTGTACGCGCCCTTCGTCTATCGGTTAGGACGTCAGATTTTCATTCTGAAAAGAGGGGTTCGACTCCCCTAGGGCGTACCAGTTTCCCCTTTTGATTAAGCCGTAATTTATCGCGACTCGACCGCGTCGAGAAGCCTGAGCTGGATGCGCCGGTTTCCCTGCCACTGGTCGGCCGTGAGGCATCCCGCGGCATGGATCTGCTTTCCGCGGGAGTTGAGCAGCATCTGGCCGAGCGGCGTTTCGGCCGCCCTGAAGGCGATCCCCTCCAGACGCGTGCCATCGAGTGATTCCAGCGTGATCTTCACATGCGCCGTACCGACCAGCCGCACATCTCTCAGACGATGGGCGGGAATGGCAAAGACGGGCTGCGCATGGCCAGAGCCGTAGGGGCCCGCCTGTTCCAGCTGGTCGAATAGCGCGATCGTGGCTCCTGATGCCGAAAGCGCGCCATCGATCTTCAGCACATGGTTGGCAACGAGAGCCGGAACGCCCTCAGCCGCCACTTCCTCGAAATAGGCGCGCAGCTTGCCGAGGTTGGCGCGCTCGACGGTCAGTCCCGCCGCCATGGCGTGACCGCCACCTTTTAGCAGAAGCCCTGATTCGACTGCGCCGCGAACCATCCGGCCCATGTCGAAACCGTTGATCGAACGGCCGGAACCGGTGCCCTTGCCGGACGGGTCGAAAGCGATCGCGAAGGCAGGCCGCCGGAATTTCTCCTTCAGTCTTGCAGCGAGAAGACCGACGATGCCCGGATGCCATTTCTCATGCGCTGTGACGATGACGGACGCGCCCTCGGCGTCACCGTATTCGCCAAGAACTTCGGCTTCGGCTTCCGCCAGCATGGCGGCTTCCATGGCCTGCCGCTCGCGGTTCAGATCGTCCAACCGGCCGGCAATTTCCTCCGCCTTGATATCATCCTCCAATGTCAGCAAGCGGCTGCCGAGTGCTGCATCGCCGATTCGCCCGCCGGCATTGATACGTGGGCCGATCATGAAGCCGAAATGATAGGGCGTCACCGGTCCGCCAAGACCCGCCTTTCGAAACAACGCCGTGAGTCCCGGATTGACCATGTGACGGGCGGCGATCAGCCCCTTCACCACATAGGCACGGTTCAGCCCCTTTAGTGGCACGACATCGCAAACGGTTGCCAGCGCCACCAGATCCAGCAGACCGAGGAGATCGAGCGACTGGGCGCGGCTATCGCCACCTTCGCGCAGCTGCTTCAGGGTGGCGACCATGACCAGAAACACGACGCCTGCCGCGCAGAGATGCCCCTGCCCCGAGAGATCGTCCTGGCGGTTCGGATTGACGAGCGCCACACAGGGCGGCAGCACATGACCGACCTGGTGGTGGTCGATGACAACCACATCGCAGCCCTCGTCCCTGGCCGCCGTCAGCGCGTCCTGGCTCGTCGAGCCACAGTCGACCGTGACGATCAGCTGCGCGCCGTTCGCCACCAGTTGGCGGATCGCGTTCGGGTTAGGGCCGTAGCCTTCGAAGATCCGATCCGGAATATAGATCTCCGCCTCGACACCGAAATGCGTCAGGAAACGGTAGAGCAACGCGGAAGAGGCCGCGCCATCCACGTCGTAATCGCCGAAGATCGCAACCCGCTCGCGCCGGTTGATCGCCGCAACCAGTCTTGCTGCAGCCTTGCCGCAATCCGTCAGCGTCAACGGATCGGGCATCAGTGACCGGATGGTCGGATCAAGGAAGGCCGGGGCATCGTCGAGCGTCACGCCGCGGCCGGCAAGCACGCGAGCGACCAGTTCGGGAATGCCATGGATCTGGCTGATGGCAAGCGCGCGGTTCTGCGCCGCCTGGTCGAGCCGCGACACCCAGCGCTGGCCACTCACCGATTGCTCTACGTTCAGGAACGCGCGCGGTACCGGATCGACCGGTGACGTTGTCATGGAGAGGCTGCTGGCGATTGAGGTGGTCGATTGGGTGGTCATTCAGCCGTTTTAGCGCATCGGCGCATCAACAGTAATCTGTTTTCGGCAGCGGACGTGGCCTCGGCGAAAAAACACTGGGGCCAGTCTAGTGCGGCTCAACGGCTGCGTGGGTCACATGTCCTTAGGCCGTTCGATCCGGATGACCTGCGGCTCGCCAACCAGATAGCTTTCGGCCTTGATGGCGTCGACGGCCTTGCGGACCGAGTCCTCCATCGTCGCGTGCGTGACAAGGATGATCGTCTTCGACATCACGGACGAATCGGGCTTCGAGCGCTGGACGATCGATTCCAGCGAGATGGCGTTCTCGGCCATGCGGGCAGCGATCGAGGCGAAGACGCCGGTCCGGTCGGCAACGGTCAGCCGGATGAAATAACCACCTTCGTGGCTCTGCATCTGGGCGCGCTTGTAAGGTGCCAGCGAAGCCGCCGGTGTGCCGAGAACCGGAACCTGCTGCGCGCCCGGGCGGCTCTTGGCGATGTCGGCGATATCGCCGAGCACCGAGGATGCCGTTGCATTGCCACCGGCGCCTGGGCCGACCATCAGCAGTTCGCCGAGGATATCGGATTCGATCGCCACGGCATTCGTCACGCCATCGACCTGCGCGATAACCGAATCACGGGGCACCATGGTCGGGTGAACGCGCTGCTCGATCCCTGTTTCGGTGCGCTGCGCGACGCCGAGCAGCTTGATGCGGTAGCCGAGATCGGCGGCGGCGTGGATATCGTCGATCGAGATATTGGTGATCCCTTCGAGATAGATCTCGTCGGGGGCGATCTGGGTGCCGAAAGCAAGCGTCGTTAGGATTGCCAGCTTGTGTGCCGTGTCGTTGCCCTCGATATCGAAGGCCGGATCGGCTTCGGCATAGCCCAGCCGCTGCGCTTCCTTGAGGCAGTCGGCAAAGGACAGGCCCTCCTTCTCCATCCGGGTCAGGATGTAATTGCAGGTGCCGTTCATGATGCCGTAGACACGCGAAATCGTGTTGCCGGTCAGAGACTCGCGAAGGGCCTTGATGACGGGGATACCGCCGGCAACTGCTGCCTCGAAATTGAGGAGTGCGCCGTTTTCTTCGGCGATCCTTGCGAGTTCGACGCCGGATGCGGCGAGCAGCGCCTTGTTGGCTGTCACCACATGGAGACCGCGCCGCAAGGCTGCGCGCACAGAATCCGCAGCGGCGCCCTCGGCGCCGCCCATCAGCTCCACGAACACGTCGATCTCAGCGTTTGCTGCCAGTTCTTCGGCGCTGTCGAACCAGGTCACGGCAGAGAGATCGATCCCGCGGTCGCGGGTGCGGTCTCTCGCCGTCACGGCGGCAATCTCGATCGGGCGTCCGCAGGTGACCGCAAGTTCGTTGGCACGGGTCTGGATGATGCGAACGAGCGAGGCACCGACAGTGCCAAGACCCGCAATGCCGACTTTGAGGGCATCTGCCATGATAGTTTTCCTGGTATTTTGGGAGACTGGGGCGGTCAGAACGGCCGCCCCTCAAATCGTGATCGGCGGCCCGGTTCGCTGTCAGCGACGCGTGTTGAGCGTAATCACGTTGTGCATCGTATCGTCTGCCGTCGACAGAAACTTCTTGATGCTGCGGGCGGCCTGGCGAATGCGATGCTCGTTTTCGACCAGTGCGAGGCGAACGTAGTCGTCGCCCATCTCACCGAAACCGACACCGGGTGCGACGGCAACGTGCGCCTTCTCGACGAGAAGCTTGGAGAATTCCAGACTCCCGAGATGGCGGAACTTTTCCGGAATTTTCGCCCAGGCAAACATGGTCGCCGGTGGTGGCGGTACGTCGAAACCGGCCTTGCCGAAGCTCTCGACCATCACGTCACGGCGACGCTTGTAGACGCTGCGCACTTCCGCGATATCGGCACCGTCACCGTTCAGCGCGTGGGCTGCAGCCACCTGGATCGGCGTGAACGCGCCATAATCAAGGTAGGATTTGACGCGCGTCAGCGCTGCGATCAGCCGCTCGTTGCCAACGGCAAAGCCCATGCGCCAGCCGGGCATGGAGAAGGTTTTCGACATCGAGGTGAACTCGACGGCCACATCCATCGCACCGGGCACTTCGAGAACCGAAGGCGGCGGGTTGTTGTCGTCGAAATAAATCTCCGAATAGGCAAGGTCGGAGAGCACGATGATCTCGTGCTTCTTCGCGAACGCGATCACTTCCTTGTAGAAATCCAGCGAAGCGATATGCGCCGTCGGGTTGGACGGGTAATTGATGATGAGTGCCAGCGGCTTGGGGATCGAATGCTTCACCGCGCGTTCCAGCGGCGGAAAGAAGCTATCGTCCGGCTCGACAGACATGGAGCGGATCACGCCGCCCGCCATCAGGAAGCCGAAGGCGTGGATAGGGTATGTCGGATTGGGGCAGAGGATTACGTCACCGGGCGCGGTGATCGCCTGCGCCATGTTGGCGAAGCCTTCCTTGGAGCCGAGCGTTGCCACGACCTGCGTATCCGGGTTCAGCTTCACACCAAACCGGCGCGCATAGTAAGCAGCCTGCGCGCGGCGAAGACCCGGAATGCCCTTGGAGGAGGAGTAGCGGTGCGTGCGCGGATCCTGGACGACTTCGCAGAGCTTGTCGACGATCGCCTGCGGAGTGGGTAGATCGGGATTGCCCATGCCGAGATCGATAATGTCCGCGCCACCCGCTCGCGCGCTTGCTTTCAAACGGTTCACCTGTTCGAAAACGTAGGGCGGCAGACGCCGGACTTTATGAAACTCTTCCATGTTGTTCCTCAAGGATGAAATCGAAGCAGAGCTCGTCCCGCTGCTCGAGCCTCACTTTATGCCATTTTTGCTTTGCGGCCAAATGTCCTCAAACGCAATAGCAATATCCGGCCGGATCGGCTCGTCGCCCTATTGGCCGGAAATACCGGCCTGGGCATCCTTGCCGTGATCGGTGGCGAGCTTGCGGTACTCGACCACACGACGCTGATACTCCGCTTCGGAGATGGTGCCGGACTTGCGGGCTCGGGCAAGCGATGCCATGCGCGGCTCGGTCTTCTGATAGTCGGCGTCTTCGATCTGCTCGTTGGCAGCGCGAAGCGTATAGTCGAATGTGGGATATGTGCCGGTGTCGCGCTTGACGATCGGACCCGGAGGCGGTGCCGTCCTGGTCTGCGTGATGACGGCCGGTGGCGGCGTATTGGGAATACCATCATCCAGCGCAAAGCTGTTGCTGTTGCAGCCGGACACAAGAGGCATGGCGCCGATACCGATGAAAAGCGGTAACCAGCCGATGCGACGCCTCAGTTTTTCCATGTCCGTACCCATTTTCTGTCGCCGGGGCCATCTACCCGGCAGCCTAGCCGCTGGCACTTGTATTCGGTTTCAGCCACAATGTACAAATGAAATCAGACGACAGCTGACGAGGAGGGCTCGCGTGGCGCAAAACTCCGGGGATAAGGGGACAGGCAGTCCGGAATTTCCGGGCTTCGACCCCAAGGCGGTCGAGGCCTACATCGTCAAGGACCCGCACGAGATGGCGATGAATTTCGCGCGTGCCATGGAAAACCTCGGCAAGGCCGCATCGGAATGGCTCGCGCCAAGGGAGCGCGGCGATATTCCAGACCCCGCGCTCGATCCGCTCAGTGATCTCATCAAGACGCTTTCGCAGGTCACCGAGTACTGGATTTCAGAGCCGCAACGGACGCTGCAAGCACAAACCCTGCTCTTCTCAAGCTATATGGGGATCTGGACGAGATCGCTCTCGCAATTCGGAGGCGCGCCTCAAGAGAGCGAGCCAGTGCCGCTGCCGAGAGACAAGCGATTCGCCGACGAGGACTGGGTGAAGAATCCGTTCTTTGCGTTCATGCGGCAAGTCTTCACGGTTACCGCTACCTGGGCCGAGACGCTAGTTGCTGAGGCGCAGGGGCTGGACGAGCACACGCGGCACAAGGCGGCATTCTACGTGAAGCAGGTGACCGCTGCGTTGTCGCCTGCAAATTTTGCGATCACCAATCCCGAAGTCTATCGCGCGACGGTCGCCTCGCACGGAGCCAATCTCGTCACCGGTATGAAAATGCTGGCCGAGGACATCATGGCCGGCGGCGGCGAGCTGAGACTTCGCCAGACGGATGCCTCCAAGTTTGCGCTCGGCCTCAATATCGCGCTCACGCCCGGCAAGGTCGTCGCCCGCAACGACCTCTGCGAGGTTCTGCAATACGAACCGACGACGGAGACGGTCTTCAAACGGCCGCTGGTCATCGTGCCGCCCTGGATCAACAAGTTCTACATTCTCGACCTGACGCCGCAAAAGAGCTTCATCAAGTGGTGCGTTGACCGCGGGCACACCGTGTTCGTGATCTCCTGGGTCAATCCGGACAGGCGCCATGCGGCCAAGGGATGGGAAGCCTACATGCACGAGGGCATCGATTTTGCGCTCGACACGATCGAGACGTCGACCGGCGAACGCGAGGTCGATGCGATCGGCTACTGCGTCGGCGGAACGTTGCTGGCCGCCACCCTCGCCTACCACGCCAAGACAAACGTGAACAGGATCGCATCGGCGACGTTCCTCGCCACCCAGGTCGATTTCACCCATGCAGGCGACCTCAAGGTCTTCGTCGACGAGGCGCAGGTTTCGACGATCGAGACCTATATGAACGCGACCGGCTATTTCGACGGGTCGAAGATGGCGGCGGCATTCAACATGCTGCGTGCGTCCGAGCTGATCTGGCCTTACGTGGTCAACAACTACCTCAAGGGACAGGAGCCGCTTCCGTTCGACCTGCTGTATTGGAATTCGGACTCGACCCGGATGACACCTGCCAACCACGCCTACTACCTGCGCAACTGCTACCTCGATAACAAGCTCTCCAAAGGCCTGATGGAGCTTGGCGAGGAGCGCCTGTCGCTGAAGGACATCGTCATTCCCGTCTATAATCTTGCCACCAGCGAAGACCACATCGCGCCTGCGAAGTCCGTGTTTCTCGGCTCGTCGCTGTTCGGCGGCGAGGTCGATTTCGTGCTGGCGGGATCCGGCCATATCGCCGGTGTCGTCAATCCGCCGGATAGACGGAAGTACCGATACTGGACCGATGGCCAATCGAAGGACACGCTCGAGGACTGGGTTGCCGGCTCGCAGGAGCATGAAGGGTCGTGGTGGACGCATTGGCAGGATTGGATCGGCCCGAAAGCGGGCGAACAAGTGCCCGCCCGCAAGCCCGGCGGATCCGCGCTTAATGCGTTGGCCGACGCACCGGGAACCTACGTTCTCGTCCGCGACTGACACTTCCCAGCATTCCAGAAGAACCTCATGCGCTTTGATCCGCCGCTCGTCTCTGCAACGCTTGTCCAGCGCTACAAGCGCTTCCTGTTCGACGCTGTGCTGGAGGATGGCACGCCATTCACCGGGTCGTGCCCCAATACCGGTTCCATGCGGGGACTGACGGAGCCCGGATCGAAGATCTGGGTATCGGAGCATGACAGTCCGACCCGCAAATACCGTCACATGTTCGAAATGGTCGAGGCCGGCGGCGAGATGGTTGGCATCAATACCGGACTGCCCAACAGGCTGACGGAAGAAGCGATCCGTGCCGGCCTGATCCCCAGCCTTTCCGGCTACGGCACGATCCTGCGCGAGCAGAGATACGGCCGCAATTCCCGCATCGACTTTCTCCTCAAGCAGGAAAATCTGCCGGATGCCTATGTGGAAGTGAAGAACGTCCATTTCAGCCGTTCAGCGGGGCTCGCCGAATTTCCTGACACCGTGACGAAGCGTGGCGCCAAGCATCTCGAGGAGCTCGGCGATATGGTGGAGGCAGGTCACCGGGCGGTGATGATCTACCTGATCCAGCGTCACGACTGTACGCGGTTTTCGATCTGCGGCGATCTCGACCCGATGTATGCGATCGCATTCGATCGTGCCAAAGCGCGCGGCGTCGAGGCTTATGCGCTCCGCTGCCGCGTCACGCGAGAGGAAATCATAGCGTCGGGAATGGTTATGATGGACGAACCCCGCCCCTCTGTTTTATGAACTGTGGGAGTTGCGAGAGAAATATCATGGTCAATTACATCGAGGCGGTTTCCGCCCCCTCAAAAAACACGGGTGCTATCCGTCTCTACGATACGGCGCAGGATTTTGACGGCATGCGCAAGGCCTGCCAGCTGACGGCGCGCTGCCTCGACGAACTTGCGGCGATCGTTCAGCCGGGCATCACCACCAATGCGATCGACCGTTTCGTGTTCGAGTTCGGCATGGACAATGGCGCCCTTCCCGCAACGCTTGGCTATCGCGGCTACAAATACTCGGTCTGCACCTCGATCAACCATGTCGTCTGCCACGGGATGCCTGAGGACAAGCCGCTGCGCGAGGGCGATATCGTCAATATCGACGTCACCTATATCCTCGATGGCTGGCACGGCGATTCCAGCCGCATGTATCCGGTCGGACAGATCAAACGCGCTGCCGAACGGTTGATGGACGTGACCTACGAATGCCTTCTGCGGGGCATCGCAGCCGTGAAGCCCGGCGCCCGCACCGGCGCGATCGGCGAAGCGATCCAGTCCTATGCGGAGGCCGAGCGCTGCTCGGTCGTGCGCGATTTCTGCGGCCACGGCGTCGGTCGTCTGTTCCACGACTCTCCGAACATCCTCCATTACGGCCGCGCCGACGAAGGGCCGGAAATCCGGGAAGGCATGATCTTCACGATCGAGCCGATGATCAATCTCGGTAAGCCGCATGTGAAGGTTCTTTCCGATGGCTGGACCGCCGTCACCCGCGACCGGTCGCTGTCGGCACAATACGAGCATGCGGTCGGTGTCACCGCGACGGGATGCGAGGTGTTCACCCTGTCGCCCGGCGGTCTCGACCGGCCCGGCCTGCCTCCATTGCAGGCCTGACCATGACCAACCCGCCCGTCTCCTCGCATGACCCTATGGAAGCAAAAGAGGACGACGGGGCGGCCCTGTCTGTCGATGAACGACGGTTCTTTGCCGAGACGCAGTCCAAGAGGCCGACGGCCAAACTTCCGCAAATCGGATCCCCTGCCGTCACGCAAGAACATTACCACGGCCACCGTGAGCGGTTGCGGGAGAAGTACCGAGACCACGGCGACGCTTCGCTGGCAGACTACGAGATCCTCGAGCTCCTGCTTTTCCGCTCCATCCCGAGGCGCGATACCAAGCCGCTCGCGAAAGCATTGATTGCTCGCTTCGGAAACCTTGCCAGCGTGCTTGGCGCGCCGCTCGGATTGCTGCAGGAGGTCAAGGGTATCGGCGAGGCCGTCGCGCTCGACCTCAAGCTTGTCGCGACGACGGGTCAGCGGATGCTGCGAAGCGAGTTGCGGGGCAAGCAGGTGCTTTCGTCCTGGTCTTCGGTGATTGATTACTGCCATGCCGCCATGGCCTATGAGGCCCGAGAACAGTTCCGCGTGCTCTTTCTAGACAAGCGCAACGCCCTGATCTCGGATGAAATCCAGGGGCATGGAACGGTCGACCATACGCCAGTCTATCCGCGCGAAGTGGTGCGGCGAGCCCTGGAGCTTTCGGCGACTGCGCTCATCCTCGTCCACAACCATCCCAGTGGCGACCCTACCCCGTCACGCGCCGATATCGACATGACGCGGACGATCGTGGAGACGGCAAAGCCACTCGGCATCACCGTCCACGACCACATCATCATTGGCAAGGACGGTCATGCCAGCCTAAAGGGCCTGAAGCTGATCTGACCTTCAGCGACAGCCGATCACGCGACCTGCACGACATGGCCTTCTGAAACCTCGCGGTACTCGCGAACCGGTGGGCGGTAATCCATTCCCCGCACCGGGCTTTTCAGTTCGTCGTTGGAAATGCCGCGTCTGATCCCACGCCTTGCCGGATCCGGCACAGGCACGGCGGCCATGAGCTTCTTCGTATAGGGATGCTGCGGATTGTCGAACACGGCCGCCCGAGGACCGATCTCGACGATCTCTCCGAGATACATGACCGCCACCCGGTGGCTGACCCGTTCCACCACCGCCATGTCATGACTGATGAACAGGAAGGACAGGTTGAGGCTCTGCTGCAGATCGAGCAGGAGGTTGCAGACCTGCGCCTTGATCGACACGTCGAGCGCCGACACGCTTTCATCGGCAACGATCACCTTCGGATCGAGGGCAAGCGCTCTCGCGATCGCGATGCGCTGGCGCTGGCCGCCGGAAAATTCGTGCGGGTAGCGTTTTGCCATGTCGGGGGAAAGACCGACCTTTTCGAGAAGATCGGCGGTCTTGTCCCTCGCCTGTTTCACCGTACCCAACCGGTGCTTGATGAAGGGTTCGGATATGGCCGATCCTACCGTCATGCGCGGATTGAGCGATGAAAACGGATCCTGGAAGATCATCTGGACGGACTTGCGCATGTTGCGCAGGCTGACCTGGTCGAGCCGCAGGACATCGTAGCCATCTAGCGAGATATCGCCGCCGGTCGGATCGACGAGGCGCATGATCGAGCGGCCCGTGGTCGACTTGCCGCAGCCGGACTCACCGACCAGGGCCAGCGTTTCGCCCTGGAACAGATCGAAGGACACATTTTCCACCGCATGCACCGCGCCGGTCTGGCGCGACAGGAGGCCGGAGCGGATCGGGAAACGGGTCACCAGGTTCTTGACGCTAAGGACCGGTGTGCGGCCCTTTTCCACGGTGCCGGCCACTTCGATCGGCTCGACGGCCAACCCGGTTTTCATGTCGACCACGGGGAAGCGGGTGGGCCAGGCGTGGTTCTGCATCGAACCCAGCTTCGGCACCGCCGAGAGCAGTGCCCGCGTATACGGATGCTTGCCGCGATGGAAAATCTCCTCGGTCGGGCCGGTCTCGACCTCGTCGCCGCGGAACATGACGATGGTACGGTCGGCAATCTCGGCGACGACGCCCATGTCATGGGTAATGAAGAGCACTGACATGCCCTCCTCTTCCTGAAGCACCTTGATCAGGTCGAGGATCTGTCCCTGGATGGTGACGTCGAGCGCCGTGGTCGGTTCGTCTGCGATCAGAAGCTTGGGCTTCGAAGCAAGCGCCATGGCAATCATCACGCGCTGACGCATGCCGCCGGAGAACTGGTGCGGATATTCGTCGAAACGGGATTGCGCGTTGGGGATGCGCACCTTTTCGAGCAGCCTCACGGTTTCGGCGCGCGCCTCCTGCTTGGACATCCCCTTGTGACGGGTGAGAACCTCGGAAATCTGCCGGCCGATGGTGAAGATCGGATTGAGCGAGGTCATCGGCTCCTGGAAGATCATCGATGCTTCGTTGCCGCGCACCCCGCGCATGTCCTTTTCGGAAATGGACAGAAGGTCGCGTCCGTTCAGCATAACCTCCCCTTCAATGCGGCTCGTGTTGGACGCAAGCAGGCGCATGATCGACAGGGACGTCACGGATTTTCCCGAGCCGGATTCTCCGACGATGGCAACGGTTTCGCCAGGCATCACATCGAAGGAGACATTTCGGACGACGCTCTTCCAATCGCCATCGACGAGGAAAGAGGTGGTGAGGTTCTTGACGGAAAGGACAGGAACAGTCGGCGTGGAGGTCTGGCTCATCGGGTGACCCTTACTTGAGCGTCAAAGGAGTGGCGTAGGAGGCTGACGGACGTTTTTCGGCCAGCCGTTGCGCTTCGAGCGCGGCGATCTTTTCGTCGATAATGCTGCGGTCGATCATGCCGTGCGGGTTTTCCCGGGTCGGCATGGTCTCAGCGACGTGCAGGAAGCGCTCCTGCGCAACGGCATAGAGGCGGCGCAGTTCGAAAAGCGGCTCGGGGTGATCATCGGCGTTGATCCGCAGCCAGGGATAATCCTGGTCGCGGTAGATGACGAGCGCTGCCGACTGGCGGCCGCGCTTGTCGCCGCCTGCCGCCTCGCCCGCGTCCATGGCATCGAGCAGGCGTTCGGCAAGCGGTGCGCCGCGTGCAGCCGCTTCGTTGTAGACACGCATGGTCTCGGCGATCACCTGCGGTCCCGCCAGCATGTTGCCCGCAACCGAGACGTTGCGATCCACGAGATGACCGGCCCAATCGACGCAGTTTTCACCGGTGAAAGCGGCGTTGCGACCATGGGCGTCGATGAGGTGCATCTGCCGCTGGCGGTGGCCGTCGTCGCGCGCAGTTAGGCTTGCAATGACCTCATCCGGTGACCTGCCCTCCTCGAGAAGCTTCAGGCCATCGGTTCCATAAAGCGGGCTGACGAAGGCCTGGGTGGCGATAGCGCCCACCCTGCCCCTGATATGCGGCACGGCGCATCCAACCGCGAAGAAACGGCTGGCGACGGCTATGCCCAGATGTCCCGTGTCTCGATCACGCGCGACGATTGACCAGGTCATGGTTCACCGTCCAATCGCATAGGCTTGCATCAGGCGTGGCGTTGCAGCCGCCCTCAGCAGACCGTCTGCATCGCGACGCGCAGCCGTCAGGCGGCCGACCGTCCATGGATCGGCGACGGTGACCTTGTGGCCGCGACGGCGGAGGTCTTCGAGTGCGGCTTCACCGATATTGCTCTCGACCATGATCTCGCCCGGCGAGCTCGTGCGCGGATAGAACGAACCGGGGAAATGCGAGGTGTGGAACAGCGGCATGTCGATCGAGGCCTGCAGGTTCTTGCCGTGATGGGCGTAGCGCAGGAAGAACGGCAGCTGCCACTGGTCCTGCTGGTCGCCGCCGGGTGTGCCGAACACCATGGAGGGTTTGCCCTGATGAAGAGCAAGCGACGGTGTCAGCGTCGTGCGCGGGCGTTTTCCAGGCGAAAGCGAGGTCGGCAGGCCTTCCTTCAGCCAGAACATCTGGGCACGCGAGTTGAGTGCAAAACCGAGACCCGGAACGATCGGCGACGACTGCAGCCAGCCGCCCGACGGTGTGGTCGAGACCATGTTGCCCCAGCGATCGATGACGTCGATATGCACCGTGTCGCCGCGCTTTTCGGTGAGGTGCGACATGGTCGGCTCGTAAACCGTGCCGGTGCCGCTCATCTCCGCCAGCATCGCCATCGTCGCATCGACCTGGCGCTCATAGCCCGGAACCGTGCCGGGGCGCAGTTCCATCGAAGCGGTGCTGCCGATCAGCTTGCGGCGTTCGGCGTTGTAGCCTTCCGACAGCAGGTATTCGGTCGGGATCTGGCTGAATTCCGGATCGCCGTAATAGACCTCGCGGTCGGCGAATGCGAGCTTCATTGCCTCGACGACCGTATGGACGAAATCGGGACCGGTCGGGTCCATTGCCTCCAGATCGAAGCCCTTGAGGAGTGCCAGCGACTGCAGAAGCACCGGCCCCTGCCCCCAGGCCGGCGTCTTGGCGATCGTCCAGTCCTGGTAATCGAGCGTCTGGGGCGCTTCGATCGTGGCGCTCCAGTTGGCCATGTCTTCGGCGGTCAGCACGCCCTTGTGCTTGGAACCGCTCGCGTCCATCACCTCGGCAGTCTTCAGATAGGTGTCGATCGCTTCGGCCACGAAGCCGCGATAGAACGCGTCACGGGCCGCCTGGACCTGTTCCTCGCGGCCGGACTTCGCTTCCGATTCGGAGATGATCCGCTTGAGGGTTTCGGCGAGAACGGGGTTCCTGAAATTGGAGAGTGCTTCCGGCGCAACGCCACCCGGCAGCCATGTCTCATAGGATGTCGGCCATTCCTTCCGGAAGAATTCAGCCAGGCCCTTGATCGTGTTCGACACGCGCGGAAGCACCGGATGGCCATGCTCGGCGTAGTAGATCGCCGGCTCCAGAACCTCGCGAACGGTCATCGTTCCATAGTCGCGCAGCATCAGCATCCAGCCGTCGAATGCGCCTGGAATGACGGTCGAGAGAAGGCCGTCGCCGGGAATGAGCTTCAGACCTTCCGACGTATAGTGCTCGATGGTGGCACCGGCCGGCGCCGGCCCTTGAGCGCAGATGACTTCGACCTTGTCGGTCTTCTTCGAGTAGAAGACGGCCGGCATGTCGCCGCCCGGGCCGCACAGATGCGGTTCGACGATCTGCAGAACGAAGCCCGTCGCGACCGCTGCGTCGAAGGCATTGCCGCCCTTTTCGAGGATCGCCATGCCGACGGCGGAGGCAATCCAATGGGTGGAGGTGACGACACCGAAGGTTCCGAGGATTTCGGGGCGCGTGGTGAATTCGGTCATTCCAGGTATTCCTTATATAGTTCTCTTGTCCGCCGGGCGTTACGCCTCGCGCGGATCCAGTGCATCGCGCAGGCCGTCGCCCAAAAGGTTGAAGCCGATGACGACGAGGAAGATCGCAATCCCCGGCCACATCGCCATCCACGGCGCCTGGCTCAGGAAGTTCTTGGCCGTGTTCAGCATCGAACCCCAGCTTGGTGCCGGCGCCTGCTGACCGAGGCCGAGGAAGGACAGGCTGGCTTCGGCGATGATGGCGGTCGCCACCGTCAAGGTGGCCTGAACGATGATCGGGGCAAACACGTTCGGCAGGATGTAGCGGGTCATGATGTCGACGTGGTTGAGGCCAATCGACCGTGCGCCCTCGACATAATCCTCCGTCTTCACCGCAAGCACCTGGCCGCGGGTGAGACGCACGAAGACCGGCATGGCGGAGAGGCCGATGGCGATCATCGCGTTGGTGAGGCTCGGGCCGAGGAAGGCGGCAAGCGCGATCGCGGTGATCAGGAACGGCATCGCCAGCAACGCTTCCGTCACACGCTGGATGACCTGATCGACCCAGCCGCCGAAATAGCCGGACAGCAATCCAAACGGCACGCCAATGGCAACCGCGATGGCAACGGAGACGACGCCTGCCATCAGCGATGCACGCGCGCCCCAGATCATGCGCGACAGAATATCGCGGCCGAGATCGTCGGTGCCCAGCCAATGGGCGGCGGACGGCGCCTTGCGCAGTGCCGACCAGCTGGTCGCGATCGGGTCGGCGATCGGCAGGATCGGAGCGGCGATGGCAATGATCGCGAAAAAGGCGATGATCACCATTCCGACCATCGATCCGCGGTTGGCGCGCATCTTGCGCCATGCCCTGCTTTTCTGGCGCGGCTTTGCGATCGGTGCGGTCTGTTCGATAGCGGTCATAGCGTTGCCCTCAGGCGGGGGTTGAGGAGAACGTAGAGAATATCGGCAATCAGGTTCATGACGATGAAGCCGATGGCCGTGCACATGACGATGCCCTGGACGACGGCATAGTCGCGGGTGAAGACGGCATCGACGGTCAGTTTGCCAAAGCCCGGGATGGTGAAGATCTGCTCCGTGAGGACCGCACCGCCGAGCAGCTCGCCGAACAGCAGCGCCGACAGGGTGATGATCGGCAGCAGCGCATTGCGGAACGTATGGCTGAGAATGACTTCCCGCGGCGACAGACCCTTGGCGCGGGCGGTGCGGATATAATCCGAACTTAACACGCCGAGCATGGCCGAGCGGGTATGGCGCATCAGCTGCGCCGCAAGCGCCGTCGACAGGACGAAGGCCGGCATGATCATGGTTTTGAACGAGCGGACGGGATCGACGAAGATCGATTCGTAGCCGGATGCCGGCAGCCAGCCGAGATTGACCGACACCAGCAAAATCAGCATGATTCCCAGCCAGAAATTCGGGATCGAGAGGCCAGACAGCGCGACGACATTGGCGACGTAATCGAGCGTCCGGTTCTTGTAGACCGCTGCCAGAATGCCGGCCGGGATACCGATCAGCATGGCCAGGATCATGGCCATCACCGCGAGCTGGATCGTGACCGGCAGTTTCTGGCCGATCAGTTCCAGCACCGGCTGGTTGGTGCGCAGCGAGACGCCGAAGTCGCCGACCAGGATGCCGCCAACCCAGGAGAGATACTGGGTGATGATGGGATCGTTGAGGTGATACTTTTCGCGCAGGAATTCGATCGTCGCTGGATCCCGCTCTTCACCGGCCATGGCGAGGATGGGATCGCCCGGCAGAAGTTTCTGCAGCGAGAAGACGAAGATCGAGATGATCAGCAGGGTCGGGATCGCGACCAGCAGGCGCTTTCCGATATAGACAGGCATGGCATCGCCCTCGTGATTTCAGGTGACCGCGCGGAATGTCTTCCGCGCGGTATGCGATGGGAAATTACTTCTTGGAGACGCCAAGGAAGCGCATCATGCCATCCGGCGACGGCACGAAACCTTCGACCTTGTTGGAAATGGCATAGGCGTAGGGCTGATGGCCGAGGTAGATGATCGGCATGTCGTCGTTGAGGATGACGCCTGCGGCATCGTACTTTTCCTTGCGGACCGCTTCATCCGGCGATGTGCGGGCTTCATTCAGGAGCTTGTCGACTTCCGGATTGCAGTACTTCACGTCGTTGATGCCGCCCTTGCAGGTGACGAACTGGTGCAGGTTGCCATCGGGATCGATACGGCCCGACCAATCGGAGCGGCTGAGCTGGTAGTTGCCGGCCGTCTGTTCCGACAGAAGCGTCGCGAATTCGGTTGCCTTCAGCGTGACGTTGAAGCCCGCTTCCGCCACCATCGACTGGATGACCTGCATCATCTGGGTCTGGGTCGTGCTGTTGGCGTGCTGCAGCTCGATGTCGAGCGTCTCGTGGCCCGCTTCCCTCATCAGCTGCTTCGCCTTTTCGATATCACGCGCCGGCACCGGCAGGTTCTTGTTGAACCAGGGGCTGGACGACGGGAACGGCTGGTTGCCGGCAAGCGACGTGCCTTCGAAGACGATCTGGCCGATTGCTTCGCGGTCGATCGCCAGCGAGAAGGCCTGGCGAAGGCGCTTGTCCTTGCCGAGCGGGTTGTCCGCACGGGGACCGTTGGCGAGGTTGACATACATCGCCATGTAGCCCGGGCCGATGACGTCGGCATAGGTGAGGTTCGGGTCGCTTCTTACCGATTCGGCATCGGACGCCGAGATGCGCTCGGCGATATCGAGGTCACCCGACCGCAGGTTGGCGAGCTTTACGGTCGTGTCCGGGATTGGCAGATAGGTGATCTTGTCGACGAGGATCCGGTCCTTGTCCCAGTAGTCGGCGAACTTCTCGAGCACGATACGGTCCTGCTGGATGCGCTCGACAAATTTGAAAGGACCGGCGCAGACGGGCTTCGAGCCGAAATTGGCACCGAGTTCCTTGGCGGCCTTCGGCGCAACGATCATGCCGGCACGGTCGGAAAGCTGGGCAAGAAGCGTCACGTCCGGAGACTTCAGCGTGAACTTGACTTCAAGCGGGCCGCTGGCCTCGACCTTGGCGACCGAGGAAAGCTCGCTCTTGCGGCGCGACTCCGGCAGCGTCATGTTGCGCTCGATCGTTGCGACGACGGCTGCGGCATCCAGCGTTTCGCCGTCGTGGAACTTGACGCCGTCGCGGATCTTCATGGTGAGCACCGTGCCGCCTTCAGACCAGTTCCATTCGGTCGCAAGCTGCGGAATGATCTTCATATCCTGCGAGATGTCGACCAGCTTATCGCACATCGCGGTATAGACGATGCGGCCGACGAAGGTGCGCGACTGCGCCGGATCGAGAACGTCGGCATCGTCATTGAGACCGATGCGCAATTCGCTCGCCATGGCAGGCAGAGACATGATCGCGCTGGCGAGCAGTGCGGCAGTGAGCGTGGAAAATTTCTTCATCATTGTTCCTCTGGTCCATTCAGGTTTGTCGGTCATTGTTCTTGTTGGCCGGCCTTTGTGGCCGGCAGTCTGGGATGGCTAGGACGCAACGCTGAGCGTGTCGTCGTCGCGGATACCGATCTGCTCGCCTTCCGGCGAATGGTCATCGAGGGCCTCGAGCGAGGTGGCCCGGATCAGCCGCTCCTGGTGCATCAGAAGATGCTCGCGCATCGCCTCGCCTGCCCGGCCCGGATCGCGGGCGGCGATGGCGTCGACGATTGCGATATGCTGCTGGTACGACGTGCGGCCATTGGTTCCGGTCTTGCGCGCACGCTCACGAATGGATTGCCACGCGGCATCCTGACGGATGCGGTTGACCACGTCGAAGATCGACAGGAACAGCTTGTTGCCGGCGCTTTGCGCGATCTGGCGGTGCAGCGATCCATCCCAGAGTTCCTTGGAATCCGCATCCGAACTCTGGCCGGTCTTGTCTGCCAGGTAGCGCATGCGCTCGATTTCGGCGGGCTTTGCACGCATCGCTGCAAGCTGGGCGAGCTGTGGCTCCAGGCGAAGGCGAACCTCCATGATTTCCATGATGTCGGTACCGGCAACCAGCGCGTCGACGTGGTCGCTCCAGCCGTCAGGCTTTTCGCCGACAAAGGTTCCGGCACCCTGGCGGCGCCAGATCAGCCCCTCCGACTCGAGCACCTCAAGCGCCCGTCGAACAGCACGGCGCCCGACATTGAGCGTTTCAGCAAGCGCCCGCTCCGTCGGCAGCCGCCCTTCCGCTCCGAATTTCTCCGAGTGAATCAGATCGCGGAGCTTCTCCAACGCGTAGTAGGAATTGTCTTGGGGTTCGGTCTGCATTGAACGTACCATTGTCCGGACCAATTCATGATTGGTTCGAATGAAAGACATTTCCCGGCGAGGGTCAAGACGTTTTTTGTGCATCCTATTTTTCTGCACAAAACATACGCAACCCGAGACAGCCGTTCTACGCTTGCGGCCTTTCCTGCAATCAAACATTCAGAATAGATTGGTAGGAGACGACGCAGGTAGGCTATTGCAGCGTAACAGCCGGATTCGAGAAGCGGAGCAGTCCATGAACCAGTACGACCTCATTGTTGTCGGAAGCGGCCCTGCCGGTCGCCGCGCAGCCATTCAAGCCGCCAAGCTCGACCGGAAAGTGCTCGTCATCGAGCAGGGCCGACGGGTGGGCGGCGTTTCCGTGCATACCGGCACCATCCCATCAAAGACGCTGCGCGAAACCGCGCTGAACCTCTCCGGCTGGCGCGAGCGCGGGTTCTACGGCCGATCCTACCGGGTCAAGGAAGAGATCAGCGCCGAAGACCTTCGCCGCCGGTTACTGATCACGCTCGACCATGAAGTCGAGGTGCTCGAACACCAGTTCGCCCGCAACCGCGTCCAGCACCTTCGTGGCAAGGCGAGCTTTCTGTCGACCGATACGATGGAAGTGCTGAAGGACGACGGAGAGGCGGTTCAGGTCAAAGCCAAAAGCATCCTGCTTGCTGTCGGCACGCGCCCGTTCCGCCCAGACTACATGCCCTTCGACGGCAAGACGGTCATCGACAGCGACGAACTGCTCGAAATCGAAAAACTGCCGCGCTCGATGGTCGTCATCGGTGCCGGCGTTATCGGTATCGAATATGCGACGATCTTTTCCGCTCTCGACACCGCCGTCACCGTCATCGATCCAAAGGCGACGATGCTCGACTTCATCGACAAGGAGATCATCGAGGATTTCACCTACCAGCTGCGCGACCGCAACATGAAGCTGTTGCTGGGCCAGAAGGTCGAGAAGGTGGAGCACCTTGCCGACGGTAAGGTCTCGGTCACGATCGATACCGGACGCAAGATCATCACCGACATGGTGCTGTTTGCCGCCGGCCGCATGGGCGCGACCGACAGCCTCAACCTGGCAGCAGCCGGCCTCGACGCCGATAACCGCGGCCGTCTGAAGGTCAATCCGGAAACCTTCGAGACCTCCGTCCCCGGCATCTATGCCGCGGGCGATGTCATCGGCTTTCCGAGCCTTGCCTCGACATCGATGGAACAGGGCCGAATTGCCGCTCGCGTCGCCGTCGGCGCAATTGCCAAGGAGCCACCGAAGTATTTTCCTTACGGGATCTACGCCGTGCCGGAGATTTCGACCTGCGGCCTGACGGAAGAGGAAATGAAGGAGCGCGGCATTCCCTACGAATGCGGCATCGCCCGTTTCCGCGAGACTTCGCGCGGCCACATCATGGGCCTCGACCACGGCATGTTGAAGCTAATCTTCTCTCTGAAGACGCGACGTCTCCTCGGCGTGCACATCATCGGCGAGAACGCTACCGAACTCGTGCATATCGGCCAGGCGGTTCTCAACCTGAAGGGCACCGTCGAGTACTTCGTCGAGAATACCTTCAACTACCCGACGCTTGCGGAAGCCTACAAGATCGCCGGGCTTGATGCGTGGAACCGGATGGGCGAGCTGCCGAAGGGCGACGCACAACACGAGACGGTCCAGCTGACGGACACCAACACGTCGACTACCGTCGAGACGTCGGTTAAGTCGGAAAAGAAGAAAACCTCTTCCAGGTAAGAATGACCGGAAGAGACAAGCAAAAAGCCGCCCCGAAAGGAGCGGCTTTTTTGTGGGTCCGACATGACACCAGATACAAAAATGGCCCCTCTCGGGGCCATTTGTCTGAAATGGTGTCGCTATTAACGCGAGTAGAATTCGACGACCAGCGACGGTTCCATGATGACCGCGTAGGGTACATCGGCCAGGCTCGGGATGCGAGCGAAGGTGGCAACCATCTTGTTGTGATCGACTTCGATGTAGTCAGGAACGTCGCGTTCTGCGAGCGAAACGGCTTCCAGAACGGTGACCATCTGCTTCGACTTCTGGCGAACTTCGACAACGTCGCCAGCCTTGCAGCGGTACGAACCGATGTTGACCTTGACGCCATTGACCGTGACGTGGCCGTGGTTGACGAACTGACGAGCAGCGAAAACCGTCGGGACGAACTTTGCGCGGTAGACGATGGCGTCCAGACGCGATTCCAGCAGGCCGATCAAGTTTTCGCCGGTGTCGCCCTTGCGGCGGTTGGCTTCTTCATAGATCGCGCGGAACTGCTTCTCGCGGATGTCGCCGTAGTAGCCCTTCAGCTTCTGCTTGGCGCGCAGCTGCACACCGAAGTCGGAAAGCTTGCCCTTGCGGCGCTGACCGTGCTGGCCAGGACCGTATTCGCGGCGGTTAACCGGCGACTTCGGGCGGCCCCAGATGTTTTCGCCCATACGGCGATCGATTTTGTACTTAGACGATTCGCGCTTGCTCATCGTATTTCCTTTCAGAAAGTTACACCGGTTCGTTGCCGAACCGGATGAAGGAAACACGCCCTCCTCTGAACCTCGATTTAGAGGTTCTGACAGGCTTCTCACGAAAAGCGTTCGGAGAGTGCCACGGGACATGTCGTTGAAACACCCGGTGTTGCCACCCGGCGTTGGCGGGTCTTTAGGCGGCTGTCATCAAAATGTCAACAGCAGCCGGGTCGCTGCGGGCTTATTCCGCAGCAATCTTGAGATCGCCCTCGTCAGGCGCTTCGGCACTGCCGGGCGCCGTTTCCGCCTGCAGCTCCGGAAACGCGACGATGCGCTTGCCGGTGAAGTCGGAATGGACCACGACCAGCCCCTGCTCTTCGAAATAGCCCAGCAGACGGCGTGCGCGGCGCGCGGAGTGCGTGCCGTAGGCGCGGGCAATGCGTGCATCGGACGGGCATGGTTCGCCGCCGAGTGCCGCCTTTGCCATCATCAGAAACACGCCCTGAAGATCATCCGAAACACTGTTCGACATGGACAGCACCGTCGTCCAGGCTTCGCTCGATGCCATCGCAGCATCGACGCCGGAACGGGCAATCGCCGTGCGGCGACGGAAATCGCTGAGTGACAGCGGCGGGCCCGGCAGACGACGCATGCGGGCGCGAACGAGGAAGTCCTGATAGAGAACCGCATCCGTTCGATAGGCAGATTGCGGATCATCGAGGATCTCCGCCATGACCGCCATCAGCCGATCCTCACGCTCCTCGACCGTAAGCACGGGCAGCGGCGTCCGCGGCTCGGCGGCAGCCGGCTGAAGGGAAGCAGGCGTCGAGCGCGAGAGTTCCGCCAGAATATCGGTGGTCGGTCGTGGCGCCGGCGCCTGGCGGCGGTTCGCCGTCAAAGGCCGGGTGAACTCTTCTGGATCCGGCGTGAAGATGAGACCTTCGACATCCAGATGCGCGTCCGGCAGCGGCATCAGCTTCGGGCTGGACGAACGGGCCGATGTCTCGACATTGCCGATGATGATCGGCAGCGGCCGCCGCGACAGAGCTGGGCCGAGCGCGACGAAGTTGCCGCGCTTCAGATCGCGGAACATTTCCGCCTGACGCCGATCCATGCCGAGCAGGTCAGCGGCGCGGGCCATGTCAATATCGAGAAAGGTGCGGCCCATGAGGAAGTTGGAGGCCTCGGCTGCGACGTTCTTGGCAAGCTTTGCCAGGCGCTGCGTGGCAATGACGCCGGCCAGACCGCGCTTACGGCCACGGCACATCAGGTTGGTCATGGCCCCGAGCGACATCTTGCGGGCATCTTCGGAGACGTCGCCACCAACCGATGGCGCAAACATCTGGGCTTCGTCGACCACGACCAGAACCGGATACCAGTAGTCGCGATCGGCATCGAACAGGCCGTTCAAAAAGGCGGCGGCGGCGCGCATCTGCTCTTCGAGATCAAGGCCTTCGAGGGTCAGGACGCAGGACACGCGGTTCTTGCGGATACGGTTGGCAATGCCCGCGAGTTCGGCTTCGGTGCGCTCGCCATCGACGACGACATGACCGTACTTGTCGGCCAGCGTGACGAAATCACCTTCCGGATCGATCACGACCTGCTGGACCCACGGTGCGGACTGTTCCAGCAGCCGCCGCAGAAGATGCGACTTGCCCGAGCCCGAGTTGCCCTGGACGAGGAGACGCGTTGCCAGAAGCTCCTCGATATCGAGCTTGGCCGGATCACCCCCGGTCAGAGTTCCCATATCGATGCCGACCTGCAATGCCTTACCTCGTATGCCGTCTACACGCGGTCAATGACCGCCAAACATTCTCACTAACAGAGAAAGGGATTCGTTTCGCCGTGCAAGAGAGGAAATGCACAGGCTTTGCGGTCAGGCCGCTGCCCTCTTGAAGCCGAGCGACAAAAGCCCTGCCCCGATCATCAGCGAACCACCGGTCCGGTTGACGATTTTCTGTACCCGTGGCCTGCGGATCTGGTTGCGGGCCAGGGAGGCGAGAAGCCCGTAGAGCGTGGCGTTGATCGTCGCCAGAACCAGAAACGTCATCTCGAAGACAGCCATCTGAAAGAACAGCGGTTTTGACAGATCGAGAAACTGCGGCAGGAAGGCGACGAAGAACACGATGCCTTTCGGATTAAGCGCGGTGACCACGTAAGTGTGCAGCAGGATGCGCAACGGTCTGGCTTGCGGCAACTCCGCCTCGCCGGCTGCGACCTCTGGATCCATCACGGGTGCGCGCCACAGTTTGATGCCGAGATAGATGAGATAGGCGGCGCCCACCCATTTGAGGATCGTGAACAGCATCGCCGATGTGGCGAGCAAGGCGCCCAACCCCAGCATCGAGGCGGTCATTGCCGTGAAGTCCCCGAGTGCCACGCCAGCGACTGTCGCAGTCGCAACCTTTCGCCCGTGCGTCATCGCATAGGAGATCACGAGCAAAATCGTCGGTCCGGGAATGGCCAGAAGAATGGCGGATGCGGCGACGAAGGCCAGCCAGTTTTCAATCGACATCGTGTCTGCTCCTGATCCGATAGGCCGAGCAAGCCACCGAATTCAGCCGATGACAAGAGGGCTAGACCCGCAAACCAAACCCTTGCATCAGCCGCTGCGTGGCGAAATCCGGATTGCCTGAGGTGAACACCGCGAAGTCGAATTCGCCGGGGTGTTGTGCACCCTCCAGAAGCGGCACCTTGCGCCGGGCCTGTCGGGCGATCGCTTCCGCCGGATCGAGCCAGTCGACCGGCCAGGGTGCCAGGCGGCGGAACAGGTTCGCCATGAAGGGATAATGCGTACAGGCGAGAACGACGATATCGGTCTTGCGGCCGTCCTTCTCGACGAAGCAGGGCATGATTTCGGCTAGGACCGAGTCGTCCGACAGGGTCTCGCCGCGGATATAGGCTTCCGCCATGCGGGCGAGGTTTTCCGATCCGACAAGCCGGACGTGGCACTGGGTGGCGAAGGACTGGATCAGATCACGCGTATAGGCGCGCTTGACGGTGCCGGGCGTTGCGAGGACGGACACGAGGCCGGAGCGGGTTCGCTCGGCTGCAGGCTTGATCGCCGGCACGGTGCCGACGAATGTCATTTCGGGAAACCGTTCCCGAAGCGCCGCCCCTGCCAGCGTGAACGCTGTATTGCAGGCGATGATGGAGATTTCCGGCTGGTAGTCGTTCAGCAGGCGCTCGAACTGCGACAGGATCCGCGCCGTCAGCGCCTCCTCCTCCCATCCGCCGTATGGGAAGCCCGCGTCGTCGGCGACATAGATGAAACCGCGCTCTGGCATCAGCACGCGCGCCTCACGCAGCACAGTCAGTCCGCCGATGCCCGAATCGAACATCAGCACCGGCTTCAGGTCATTCGTCGCCGCCATTGCCTTCGGTCTCCTCGGTCACGTCGGCCTTCTTCTGCCTCGGCGTCGTTTTTCGTGGCCATTGACGAGGAAAGGCATCCAGCGATTTGATCACGCCGCGAAACACGCTGACTTCCTGCTCCGAAAAGCTCCGCCGCGAAAGGACCGCGCGCAGATTGTCGATCATCTTCGGCTTCTTCTCAGGCGGATGGAAGTAGCCTCGGGCATCGAGCGCTTCCTCGATCTGCTCGAACATGCCGAACACTTGGTCCTTCGTCGAGGGCCGCTGCTCGATCGGCTGGAAGCGGGTTTCCTCGATATCGTCCATGCCGGATTTCATCCAGTCATAGGACATCAGCAAAACCGCCTGGGCGATATTGAGCGAGGCGAAGGCCGGATTGACAGGGAAGGTGACGATCTCGTCGGCGAGCGCCACCTCTTCGTTGCTTAAACCCCAGCGTTCGCGGCCAAACAGAATGCCGGTCTTTTCACCCGCCTTGAATTTCTCACGCAATGTGGACGCCGCATAGACCGGTGACCGAACGGGCTTGAAGCCGTAGCGTTCGCGCGCCGTCGTGGCATAGACGAAGTTCAGGTCGCGGGTCGCGTCTTCCAGCGTCTCGAAGACGACGGCTCCATCGATGACGTGGTCGGCCTTCGACGCGGCAGACCTCGCCTTCTCGTTCGGCCAACCATCACGAGGACTGACGAGGCGCAGTTCCGCCAAGCCGAAATTGGCCATGGCGCGCGCCACCATGCCGATGTTTTCGCCCAGTTGCGGTTCCACCAGAATGATGGCCGGGCCCTCGGCAATGAGCTCGCGCTCGCTATTCGTACCTGACATCGCTTAATCCCAACAATTTCAGGCTGGGCAGATAGCCGCCGGATGGATGAAGAGCAAGGCTTTCAGAAGGTTTGCTTCCCTCTACTCGCCCTTGGCGATCGATTGCATCTCTTCGACGAGCGAATCGCTTTCATTCTCGACAACGCGGTGGATGTCCTTGATGACCGGCTTGCCGTCTTCCTCGATGACGTCGAAATGCACTTCCGAAACGCTGTCCTTCATTTCCGCATCATCGATGCAGGCCCACTGCTTGAACGTGACCTTCACATCCGACACGCCATTTGCCGCCGGTGCCGGCACGATGGTGACGTCTTTCAGCGGGCAGCCGTCCTGCGAACTCGTGACGACGTCGTAGCCGAACGGATCGCCGGGGGCATTGTTTTCGGTTTCGTAAGCGGGGTGCTTGGACGCTTCCGAGTAGGCAGTCTGGAACGACTTGCTAAAATTCTGCTGGATCGGCTCGGGATCGAACAGCGACTTCCAGTCGCTATCGACGGTATTCCAGTTGTCTTCGGTGATCTTCATCACCGCCTTTACCGGATCGGTCACATCCGCCGCCAGAACGCCGGTGGAAATTAGGGTGAAGAGAGAAAGAAGCGGGAGTATCCGCATATCATAGATCCAGTGCTGCGATGAGTTTTGGCGGACATTACGCCGCGCCCGATGTTTGGCAATGCTCAATCTTGAGGGCCAATTTCAGGCAGTATGATGATGGCGAGCGCATGTTCCAATTTTCTAACCGAATCGCGCCATATCAGACCGCACCATCTTTGCGTTCTCTTCCCCGCGATGCTATAGCGCCCCCGTTGATCATTTTTGAGGCCTAAACGGCCCATTACGGCAAGAGGAAGTCCATGCAGAAGATCAAGGTAGCGAACCCGGTCGTCGATCTCGACGGCGACGAGATGACCCGTATCATATGGCAGCTCATCAAGGACAAGCTGATCCTTCCCTATCTCGATCTCGACATCGAATATTACGACCTTTCCGTCGAGAACCGTGATGCGACGAACGACCAGGTCACGGTCGATGCTGCCCACGCGATCAAGAAGCACGGCGTCGGCATCAAGTGCGCGACGATCACGCCGGACGAAGACCGCGTGAAGGAATTCAATCTCAAGCAGATGTGGAAGAGCCCGAACGGCACGATCCGCAACATCCTCGGCGGCGTTATCTTCCGCGAGCCGATCATCTGCCAGAACGTACCGCGCCTCGTTCCCGGCTGGACCAAGCCGATCGTCGTCGGCCGTCATGCCTTCGGCGACCAGTACAAGGCGACCGATTTCAAGTTCCCCGGCAAGGGCAAGCTGACGATCAAGTTCGTCGGTGAAGACGGCCAGGTCATCGAGAAGGACGTGTTCGACGCCCCAGGCGCCGGCGTTGCCATGGCGATGTACAACCTCGACGAATCGATCCGCGAATTCGCGCGCGCTTCGATGATGTACGGCCTGATGCGCAAGTGGCCGGTCTACCTGTCGACCAAGAACACCATCCTCAAGGCCTATGACGGTCGCTTCAAGGATATCTTCGAAGAAGTCTACCAGACCGAATTCAAGGCGAAGTTCGCCGAAATCGGCATCACCTACGAACACCGCCTGATCGACGACATGGTCGCATCGGCTCTGAAGTGGTCCGGCGGTTACGTCTGGGCGTGCAAGAACTACGACGGTGACGTCCAGTCCGACACGGTTGCACAGGGCTTCGGCTCGCTCGGCCTGATGACCTCGGTTCTCTTGTCGCCGGATGGCCGCACGGTCGAAGCCGAAGCTGCGCATGGCACCGTGACGCGTCACTACCGCCAGCACCAGAAGGGCCAGGAAACCTCGACGAACTCGATCGCCTCGATTTTCGCATGGACCCGTGGCCTTGCGCACCGCGCGAAGCTGGATGACAACGCCGAATTGGCAACCTTTGCCACCACGCTCGAAACCGTCTGCGTCGACACGGTTGAACAGGGCTACATGACAAAGGATCTGGCGCTTCTGATCGGCCCGGAACAGCCTTGGCTGTCCACGACTGCCTTCCTCGACAAGATCGATGAAAACCTGAAGACGGCCATGGCTGCCTAAGCCTCATCTCTTCAGTAGAATTCAGCAAACGGCGGGGTATACTCCCCGCCGTTTCTGTTTTTTGCTCGAGGAGATGCCCGTGACGACAATCCGCCCGCTTGAGCCTGCCGACCGTGCCGCATGGGAACCCCTGTTCAGAGCCTATCTCGAGTTCTACGAGTCGGAACTGCCGAAAGAACAGTACGACATCACGTGGTCCCGCTTTCACCATGATGACGAGCCCCTGCAGGCACTTGGCGCTTTCGACGAGAACGGGAAGATGGTCGGCATCGTGCATGTCGTCTTCCACCGCTCGACCTGGTTACCCGACATGACCTGCTATCTGCAGGACCTCTACGTCGACAGCAGCCAGCGTGGACGCGGCGTGGGGGAAGCCCTGATCGAGAAGGTGGCGCTGCTCGCGCGCGACCAGAATGCCGGTCGGCTCTACTGGCTGACGCAGGAAGACAACACAGCCGCGAGGCGTCTCTATGACCGGGTCGCGGTTGCCCCTGGGTTTATCCAGTATCGCAAGCCGCTCTGAGCGGCGCTACAGCACAGCGGCTTAAACCGGACTTTCAGCAGTATTCCTGCCGGGTTTCACAGCGATACCTCGCGCTCCGCCGATGACACCGACAATGCTGCACGGCTTAATTAGTTGCGGTTTATCAATACTCTACAATTAATGATGAACCAACATGCTCGTTGTCTGCGGTTTTGGAAATGATAGATGTTCCCTACCCCAATTCTGGGTTGAGGGACACTACCGTGAGAAAAACTGTACTTATTGCGGCCGCTGCACTGGCGGCTCTTTTTGCATGCACCACTACATCCAACGCCTCGGATCTCGTCTTTACCTTGAAGAACAAGACCAGCGGCACGCTTGAGCGTTTCTATACGTCGCCCGTCGGTGTTGACGACTGGGAAGAAGATGTGTTCGGCAAGGATGTTCTGGAGCCCGGCGAAAGCATCGAGATCACCATCGCTGACGGACGCAAGGTCTGCAAATACGATCTGCGATTCGAATTCACCGAGGATTCCGGTCTCGAAGACCTCGAGGACTCGCAGGACCTCTGCAAGATGGGATCCTACACGATCCACGAATGACACCGTGCCTACATCACCACCCGGTGATGTAGGCTGCTCACTTTGACCTGGTCACGATGCGTCGGTCAGTCCAGGATCAGCTTGCGAGACCCGGCGCCTCGTAGCCGGTGCGCTCCACATACTCAGTGTAACCGCCATCGAAACGATGCACGCCGTCGGCGGTCACTTCCAACACCCGGTTGGACAGTTCGGCCAGGAAATGCCGGTCATGGCTGACGAACAGCATCGTGCCGTCATAGTCAGCCAAGGCTTTGATCAGCATCTCCTTGGTATCGAGATCCAGGTGGTTGGTGGGCTCGTCCAGCACCAGGAAATTCGGCGGATCAAACAGCATGGCCGCCATGACGAGACGGGCCTTTTCACCACCGGACAGAACCCGGCATCTCTTCTCCACATCATCGCCTGAAAAGCCGAAGCAACCGGCAAGGGTTCGAAGCGCGCCCTGCCCGGCCCGTGGGAACTCGGATTCCAGCCATTCGAACACTGTCTGCTCGCCATCCAGCACATCCATGGCATGCTGGGCGAAATAGCCCATCTTTACACTGGCGCCGATCGAGACGGATCCGACATCGGGTGCCGCCGAACCGGCGATCAGCTTTAGAAGCGTCGATTTGCCAGCGCCGTTGATGCCCATGATGCACCAGCGCTCCTTGCGGCGAATCATGAAATCCAGTCCGTCATAGATCACGCGGCTGCCATAGGCCTTGTGGACACCCTTCAGGTTTGCGACATCCTCACCGGAACGGGGTGCCTGCTGGAATTCGAAGGCGACCGTCTGGCGGCGACGCGGCGGTTCCACCCGCTCAATCTTGTCGAGCTTCTTCACACGGCTCTGCACCTGGGCTGCGTGCGACGCGCGCGCCTTGAAGCGTTCGATGAACTTGATCTCTTTCGCCAGCATCGCCTGCTGCCGCTCGAACTGCGCCAGCTGCTGCTTCTCGTTCTGCGCCCGCTGCTGTTCGTAGAAGCCGTAATCGCCGGCATAGGTGTTGAGCGATCCGGCATCGATCTCGATGATCTTGTTGACGATGCGGTTCATGAACTCGCGGTCATGCGAGGTCATCAGCAAGGCGCCGTCGTAGTTCTTGAGGAACTCCTCAAGCCAGATCAGGCTTTCGAGATCCAGGTGGTTGGACGGTTCGTCCAGCAGCATGACGTCCGGGCGCATCAAGAGGATGCGGGCAAGCGCCACGCGCATCTTCCAGCCGCCGGACAGTTTGCCCACGTCGCCGTCCATCATCTCTTCGCTGAAGGAGAGGCCTGCCAGAACCTCGCGAGCGCGGCTTTCCAGCCCATAGCCGTCCAGCTCCTCGTAACGCGCCTGTACCTCGCCATAGCGATCGATGATGGCATCCATCTCGTCCATCCGGTCGGGATCGACCATCGCGGCTTCGAGCGAGCGCAGTTCGGCGGCAACGCTGCTGACTGGCCCTGCCCCGTCCATCACCTCGGTGACGGCGCTGACGCCCGACATTTCTCCGACGTCCTGATTGAAATAGCCGATCGTCACATGCTTCTCGACCGTGACCTGTCCCTCATCGGGCAGTTCCTGGCCGGTGATCATCCGGAACAGTGTCGTCTTGCCCGCCCCGTTCGGACCAACGAGACCGATCTTTTCGCCGCGGTTGAGCGCCGCAGAGGTCTCGATGTAGAGAATGCGGGAACTGTTGGACTTGCTGATATTCTCGATGCGGATCATGGCTGCCGGAAAGTGAGGACGCGTTCGGCGAGCCTTATGTCACGGGATGGGCCGGATGTCTTGGGGTTTCAGGATGCCGCCAGCCGGATGCATTCATGTTGATTTCGCAAGCAGCGGGCTTGCAACACAACGCAAAAGGCCGAGCAGTTTCCTGCCCGGCCCTTCGTCAATTCGTATTTGAGAAGATTACTCGGCGCTGTCTTCAGCGGCCTTCTTCTTCGGTGCTGCCTTCTTCTTCGGAGCAGCGGCTTCTTCGCCTTCTGCAGCCTCTGAAGCTTCAGCCTTTGCCTTCTTCGGCGAGGCCTTCTTCTTGGCAGGCTTGTCGGCGTCTTCGCCTTCTTCTTCGGCGAGCAACTCTTCCTTCGTCACGGTCTTGTCGGTGACCTTGACCTCAGACAGGAGATGGTCGACGACCTTTTCTTCAAAGATCGGGGCACGCAGCGAAGCGGAAGCGCCTGGGGTGTTGCGGAAGAAATCAAGGATTTCCTTCTGCTGGCCCGGGAACTGCTGCAGCTGTGCGTAGAGTGCGCGCTGCATTTCTTCCTCGGTTACTTCGACGCCGGCCTTTTCGCCGATTTCGGAGAGAACCAGACCGAGACGGACGCGACGTTCGGCAAGCTTGCGATATTCTTCGCGTGCTTCTTCCTCAGTCGTTTCTTCGTCTTCGAACGTCTTGCCCGACTGCTGCAGATCGGTGTTGATCTGGCGCCAGATGTTGTCGAACTCGGCGTCAACGAGGCCCTGCGGCGCGTCGAACTTGTACATCTCGTCGAGCTGGTCGAGGATCTGACGCTTGACCTTCTGACGCGTGACGTTGCCGTACTGGCTTTCGATCTGGCCGCGGACGATTTCCTTCAGACGATCGACCGATTCGATGCCGAGCGTCGAAGCAAGTTCGTCGTTGATCTCGACGGCAGCCGGAGCAGCGATATCCTTGACGGTGATGTCGAAGGTCGCGTCCTTGCCAGCCAGGTTCGGAGCCGGATATTCGGACGGGAAGGTCACGGTGATCTGCTTTTCGTCGCCCGACTTGACGCCAACCAGCTGGTCTTCGAAGCCCGGGATGAAGCGACCGGAACCGATGACCAGTTCTGCGTCTTCAGCAGTGCCGCCATCGAAGGCTTCGCCATCGACCTTGCCGAGGTAGTTCATGGTGACGCGGTCGCCTTCAGCGGCAACGCCATCCTTTGTCTCGAACGTGCGAGCGCTTTCGGCGATCTTGAGGATCTGCTCGTTGACTTCGTCTTCAGACACTTCAACGACTTCGCGCTCAACGGTGATACCGTCAGTCGACTTCAGTTCGATCGGCGGGATCACTTCATAGGTCAGGGTGAATTCGAAATCAGCCTGTGCATTGAGGATCTTTTCGGCCTCCGCCTCGTCTTCGGTCATCGATACCGAAGGCTGCGTTGCCGACTTCTCGCCGCGCTCGGAGAGAATCTTGGTGGGGCGTTCGCGGACGATCTCGTTGACGAGATCAGCCATGATCGACTTGCCATAGGTCTTCTTGAGGTGTGAAAGCGGCACCTTGCCCGGACGGAATCCGTTGATGCGAACCTTGTCCTTGGCATCGGCCAGACGAACGTTGAGCTCGGCTTCCATATCCTGCTTAGGGATAACGACCTTGATTTCGCGCTTCAGCCCTTCAGCGAGCGTTTCGGTAACCTGCATTTTTATACCTTCTTATCGTGGCGGCGGCGCCCATACAGCCGTTCGTGTTTTTCGTGAGCACACCACCGGAACTAAAAAGTGACCAGCCGCGGCTTTCATAAGCAGCGCGTCCTGCCGTTACCGGCGAACAGCGCGTCCAGCGATCCTGGTGCGGGTAGAGAGACTTGAACTCCCACGCCTTGCGGCACCAGAACCTAAATCTGGCGTGTCTACCAATTTCACCATACCCGCGCCCCTAGGCATCGAAACTCTAGCGGCCAGAGGCCTTCCGGAGCGCGCGTCTCTATAACACCCGTTTTCCTACACGCAAAGGAAAAATGAAGGTTTGTGACGCCTGTTTGATGATGATCAGAAGCGAGACTGCGTTCGCCTCGGGTGGAGCTGGTGAGCAGGACAGAAACGGCCCGACGCACCTTCATTGTGGGTGTAATAGACGTAAAATTCAGCGCCTGATCAAATTATGGTCAGATACAGCTAGTTTCCGCACGATCCTTCTGCATGCAATGCAACAGATGCATAGGTGGCATACGAAATGCGCGCTTTTTCCTTCGCAGCGCAGCATTTAAAACGATTAGCAACGCAGCCGGAAGCAATTAGCCGGCATTGACCATCGAAGGAAACGACCATGAAAATCGCAAAGAAGCTGAACGACTGGCGCAAGTACCGCGAAACGGTTTCGGAACTCGGCCGCATGTCGGACCGCGAACTCTCTGACCTCGGTATTGGCCGCTCCGACATCCGTCGCGTTGCACGCACGGCAGTCGGCTTCTAAAATCTAAAGAACGACCAACGGTCTACCGTTTAAAAGCGCCTCCTTCGGGAGGCGTTTTTCGTTTGTGCATAGTGCTTCACGCAGCGAAACGGCTGCTGCTGCTTTTTCGTACGAAGCTGCAAAAAGCATCAACTCATTGCACAAACGCATGGCAGTCGCACATTTTTTGCACTGCACCTTTCCGCGCGTCTCACCTATATGAAGCTCATCGCCGGTGACGATAGATCACTGGGAAAAAGATGATTGAGGAAACACCAAATGAACCCGATCCGCATCGCTAAGAACTGGATCAGCTACCGCCGTACGATCAATGAACTCGGCAGCCTCTCCAACCAGGCGCTCAACGACATTGGTCTGACCCGCTACGACATCCGCGGCATCGCCGCTCGTTCCTTCCGTTAATCCATCCATTGAGATGGACCAGCGCGATATGATGTCGCGATGGCGAGAGAACGATAGTCGCAATGATCCGAAAAGATCAAAGAGACACCCAAGGAATGATCAGAGGCACCTTTTTAGGTGCCTTTTTGATTCCGGCCGTTCGAATGCCGTGATAATGAGCCGGACATGAGCACCATATCGAATTCGTCTACCCCTGCCCCAATCCACGTCGTCGGTGGCGGCCTAGCCGGCTCCGAAGCATCCTGGCAGATCGCTGAGGCCGGCATCCCCGTCATTCTCCACGAGATGCGCGGCGTGCGCGGCACCGATGCCCACCGCACGGACGGTCTCGCCGAGCTCGTCTGCTCGAACTCTTTCCGCTCCGATGATGCGACGGCCAATGCCGTCGGCGTCATCCACGCAGAAATGAGGCTGGCCGGCTCCTTGATCATGGCCTGCGCCGACAAAAATCAGGTCCCGGCCGGCGGCGCACTTGCGGTCGACCGCGACGGTTTCTCTCATGCAGTCACGCAGGCGATCGAAAACCATCCGCTGATCACCGTTGTGCGAGAGGAAATTCACGGTCTACCGCCGGCGGAATGGGACTTGGCCGTCGTCGCGACCGGTCCTCTGACGTCGCCCGATCTCGCAAAGTCGATCCAGGCCGAGACCGGCGAGGACCAGCTCGCCTTCTTCGACGCGATCGCGCCGATCGTCCACCGCGAATCGATCGATATGGATATCTGCTGGTACCAGTCGCGCTACGACAAGGTCGGGCCCGGCGGCACAGGCAAGGATTACATCAACTGCCCGCTCGACGAAGCGCAGTACAATGCCTTTCTCGATGCACTGATTGCGGGCGATACGGTCGGCTTCAAGGAATGGGAAGGCACGCCCTATTTCGATGGCTGCCTGCCGATCGAGGTCATGGCGGAGCGTGGGCGCGAAACGCTGCGCCACGGTCCGATGAAGCCGATGGGGCTTACCAATTCCCACAATCCGACCGTCAAGGCCTATGCCGTCGTCCAACTGCGGCAGGACAATGCACTTGGCACGCTCTACAATATGGTCGGGTTCCAGACCAAGCTGAAGTATGGCGCGCAGGCCGAGATCTTCCGGATGATCCCGGGGCTGCAGAACGCGGAATTCGCACGGCTCGGCGGCCTCCATCGCAACACCTATATCCAGTCACCGATGCTGCTCGATCACTCGCTGACCTTGAAGAGCCGGCCGGGCCTGCGATTCGCCGGTCAGATCACCGGCTGCGAGGGCTATGTGGAGAGTTCGGCAATCGGTCTTCTGGCTGGTCGTTTTGCGGCTGCCGAGCGCAAGGGCGAAGAAATCGTCCCGCCGCCGGCGACAACGGCCTTCGGTTCTCTGCTTGGGCATATCACCGGGGGGCATCTGGTCCACGACGAAGAGCCCGGCAAACGGTCCTTCCAGCCGATGAATGTCAATTTCGGCCTGTTCCCGGATCTTGCTCCCGGCTCGATCGTCAAACCCGAAGGCGTCAAACGCTTTCGCGGCAAGGACAAGACGATCATGAAACGGCAGTTGATGTCGGTTCGCGCGCTGAAGGACTGCCGTGAGTGGCTGGGTATCGCTTAAAGGCCTAATCGGAGCGGCCGGTGTTTGAAGCCGGCTGCGGTTCGGCCGGAAGCTGTCGATCGGCAACGCTCACGTAATTGTCGAGAAGCCAAAGCGACACTTCTGCCGCCTCGTTTTCATTCTTGAACACGAAAGTTCCGTTCTGTGTCGGGGAGTCCAGGAATTCGGCCGAAAAGCCTTTCGGTTCGGGCGTCGGCGTGACCCGCACGCGGCCGGGCCGGATTACGTGGCATGCGAAATGATTGCCACGGTTGCGCATGATGCCTGACTTATTGTCGTGCAGTCGCACAAAGATCGTGTTCGCATCGGCTGTGCTGTGCAGGCTCCTGATGGCTTCGGCAGGATAGGCGCGACCGAATTCGAGTATCGCCAGTCCCATATCGTGAAGGCTGTGCTCGTCACTGTGCTTGACCAGGCGGGTAACATAAAAGGCCAAGGCCAGCATCACGCCGATGGCGATCGACCAAACTACCAAAGGGCTCAAGACTGCTTCTCCACTGATGGCAGATGCGCACCTGCCGATAGAGGGCATTTATCCCTCAAGGCTTGCGTGAAGCGTGGCGACTGGTGATTGCTAGAAGCGTTTGAGGACGGCGGCCTTCAGCATCTGCAACTGACGACGCCATTGGGGAGACTGCATGTCTCCGTCGAGAGCATCGGCACCCCGGCGTGAAGCGCGCTTCAGAACCGGCTCGACAAGCGCTGCCGGCACGAAGGCCGGCACGAGCGCGGGCGGAAGAGCACCCGCACGTCGTGCCTTGTCGAGATGCTCGAGGCCAAGGCCGGCAAAGGCCTGAATTGCTGCGGAAATGCGAGGTTTGTCGCTGCCGGCCAGAAAGCTGTCGCGGTCAAGACCGGTGGCAGCCAGAAGATCGAGCGGGAGGTAAAGCTGGTTGCGGCGCCGATGGATCGGCAAAAGCAGGATGAAACCGGCGATCGCCTGCGCAACACCCGCATGGCCGGCCGCCTGCGTGGACCTTGCGGCATCTTCGGGCGAAAGGATGAGGCTTGCAAGCTGGATCAAAGCCGAGGCGGTTTCGCCAGCATAGCCTTCCAGCGCGTTGCGGTCAGTGAGCGGATCGTCGTAGAGATCGAAGATTCGCGCTTCCGTCATGGCGACAAGCGTCTGACGCGGCAGCCGATAGGTCTCGATCGCATCCTGCAGTCCCGCAGCGATCGGATTGCCGCCCGTGTCTCCCAGCCCGTCTGCCTGACTTCCACCCTCAAGGAAATCCCGCCACCATTGCAGGCGGATCTCTCCCGGGAGAGGATCGCGGACCATGTCCCGGACGCGCGCAATTTCGGCGTTGAAGCCGTAGAGCGCGGCCAATGCCGGGCGCTTGTCTTCCGGAGACAGGAGGCATGCGAGATAGCGATCGCGGTCCGTGTCTCGCAGCGTCGCGAGACAGAGTTCGCCATTCGTTGCACGATCGTCACTCATGGGTCAGACGGCAATCAGCGCGACGGCGACGGCACGGGATTCGGCGAGCATGATATTGTAGGTGCGCACGGCAGCACCGGTGCTCATCGGGTCGGAAGAGATGCCCTTCGCCTTCAATGCGGCTTTCACCTCTGCAGGTATCGGCTTCAGGTTCTGGCCCGTGCCGATCAGCAAGACCTCAATGCCTGAGGCTTCGTCGAGGACCTTGTAGAGGGAGGATACCGTCAGGGGCTCACCTTCGCTCAGATCCCAGCCGTGTATCCCTGAGGGAAGGCAGAGGATCGACCCGCGATGCGACATGTCGGCAAAACGGAAACCGCCATTGCCGTAGGCATCGATCTGGGCGCGACCGGGGAAATGGGCTTCGCGTATCTCGATCCCTTTTGCCATCACCGCGTCCTTGATTGATTAGAAAATGGAAAGGCCCGCCAGAGCGGGCCTGCCGGATGTCAGGACGCGGTGTCGGCCTTGACCGGCTCGCCCTTGACACGGACTTCGGCGATGTAGGCGCGCATTGCGCGGACCTTGACGCCGTCGGCGATTTCGACTTCGACTTCGTTGTCATCGACAACCTTCGAAACCCGGCCGACGAGGCCGCCGCCCAGCACAACCTGGTCGCCACGGCGAATGCTCGTCAGGGTCTCCTGGCGTTTCTTGGCCTGGGCGCGCTGCGGACGGATCAGGAAGAAATACCAGACCACCATCAGAGGTGCGAAGAGCAGCACCATCTGCAGAATCGAGTCTGTTGCGGAAGCCGCCGGCGCCGCTCCACCCGCCTGCGCGAATGCCTCAGTAATGAACATCAAGAACTCCTAAACGATAAGCGGAGGCGCCGAGCCCCCTGTCATAAGCCGCCGGAATATAGTTGTGACACGGGGGAATGCAACAGAAAGCGGTCCTCCCGCGTACTGAATCCACGGCTCTACGGCTTTTGATGCAATAACGAGCATGTTACCTGCTGAAAAAAGCGGCCGAGAGGGCGCGACCGATGACAAAAAGTCTTGAGGAATACCAGATGACCGACGAGCTCAACGCCCTGATCCTGTCTGAAGTGCGCCGGCTCGCCGACGCAGTCGAGCGGCTGGCGGGCCCTCCACCAGCGGTCAACGACTGGACTGTCGCGGATTGCTTTGTCTGGGTGCCGACAAACCAGCGCCTGCAGCCCGTGCCACGCCCCAACCGCGTCGCCCTCACCCTGATCCGTGGCGTTGACCACGTGCGCGACATCCTGCAGGAAAACACGTTGCGGTTTGCCGAAGGTTATCCGGCAAACAACGTCCTTCTCTGGGGCGCGCGCGGCATGGGCAAGTCGTCGCTGGTCAAGGCCGTGCACGAGGATATCCGCGCGTCGACCGGTGTCTCGCTGAAACTGGTCGAAGTCCACCGCGAGGATATCGCCTCGCTGCCGGCGCTACTCGACATCCTCAAGGCATCCGGCCATCGCATCATCGTGTTTTGCGACGATCTGTCCTTCGACCATGACGATACGGCCTACAAGTCTCTGAAGGCAGCGCTCGACGGTGGCATCGAAGGCCGGCCGGACAACGTCCTGTTCTACGCCACATCGAACCGGCGCCACCTTTTGCCGCGGCATATGCTGGAAAACGAGCAGTCGACGGCGATCAACCCGTCCGAAGCGGTCGAGGAGAAGGTTTCGCTCTCGGATCGTTTCGGGCTTTGGCTCGGGTTCCACAAGTGTAGTCAGGACGACTACCTGACCATGATCGACGGCTATGCCGACCATTTCGATCTCGGCCTCAACCGCGAAACCCTGCACCACGAGGCGCTCGCCTGGGCGACGACGCGCGGCGGGCGTTCCGGCCGCGTCGCGTGGCAGTATATCCAGGATCTCGCCGGGCGGATGCGCAAGACACTCACGCCGTGAGTTCTTGAAGCAGCCCCAAAACGAAAAAAGCGCAGCCGAAGCTGCGCTTTTCTCCCGTCCCCTTGAAACGCACTACAATTATTCAAGGAAAGTGATGGGGTTGACCGGTGTCGCATCCTTGCGCACCTCGAAGTGGACCTGCGGACGCTGAGCGTCGCCGCTCATGCCGGACGCCGCGACAGTCTGGCCGCGGGTGACCTTCTGGCCGCGCGTGACGTTGATGTTGCCGGCGTGGCCGTAAACGGTGACCTTGCCATCGTCGTGGCGAACCAGAACGGTGTTTCCGAGCTGCTTCAGGCCGTTGCCGGCATAGATGACGACGCCGTTTTCAGCGGCCTTGATCGGCGTGCCCTCGGGAACCGAGATGTCGATACCGTCATTGCGGCTGCCGTTGACGTTGGCCCCGTAGCCGGCGATGACCGCGCCACTGACTGGCCAGCGATATTTCGAAATGCCGGTCGACTGCGGTGCAGCGGCAGACACATCGGACTTCTTCTCGACGTCCGACAGCGATGCTGTTTCCTGTGGCGCAGGCTTTGCGGGTGCTGCTTCGGCGACAGGCGACGGTGCAGCAGGCTTCGGCTGGGCAGCCGGCTTTTCCGGGATGGATGCGGTTCTGACCGGATCGGTCGCAACCGAGCTACCACCGACCTTCAGGCTCTGGCCGACCCGCACACCGTCCGTCGTCAGACCGTTTGCGGCCTTCAGCTGATCAATCGGTGTGCCGGTTTCGCGAGCGATCTTTGCAAGGCTGTCGCCAGGCTTGACCGTGTAGGTGCCACCGAGAGGCTTGCCGCCCGGAGGTGTGATCTTGCCAGGCTCCGCCATCGCCTTGTCGCGGGTCGGCGTCGGCAGAACGGCAACCTTCTGCTCGGTCTGCTGGGTGGGCGCTGGGGCCTTGTTCTGCAGGTCGATATCGGATGCAGCCGTCTTGGCCGAATTGCGCGATGGACCGAAGGTCGGGATGACAATCGTCTGGCCCGGCTTCACAGCGCCGCCATTGGCCTTCAGGATTTCCTTTTCAGGAACGCCGTAGCGGGAAGACAGGGTCGATGCGGTCTCGCCTGCCCTGAGCGTTACCCGCGGAGCGTTGACCGAAGACCAGCCTGACATCGGCTTCGTCGAAGCCGTTGTCAGGTTGTCGCCTCGAGCGGTCGACGGTGTGGGAGCCGTCAGAGACTGCGAACCACCGCTACGACCCGGGTATGACTGGGCCATGGATTCTTGGCGAGTGCCCTGACCGCGGTCAGCCGCCATCGGTGCTCGGGACGCCATGGGAGCGGACGCCTGAGCCGAAGGCATGCCGGGAGCTGCCAACTCGTTGCGCTGGACGGCCATCGGCGCCGAAGCGGCGCGGGCCGGTGACGAATAGCCGCCGGACTGGGCCGGGTAAGGCTGGTTCATCGCGGTATTTCGCGAACCGTAATCCTGCTGGACCGGTGCCACCGCCTGGCCCGACCGCACATCGTCGCGCGGCATTGGCGCCTGGCCATAGGCCCCGCCGACCGGACGCTGGGGTATTGAAGCCGTTGTCAGCTCATCTTTGGAGAACAGCCCGGAGAAACGGCTCGAATCCGAGCTGCAGCCAGTGGCCGCACTCGCCAGCAAAGCCGCAACTGCGAGCTTAGCTACTGATTTTCCGACTTTTTGTGCACTGTTGACACGCATGGACTCGACCTACACTCACGCAACCATCGTGGGAGTCATTAAAGCGCGTTAGTCTTACTGTGGGGTTAAAGTGTCGGAAGAGATGCGATTTTTTTGATAATTCGCTAACCATGAGTTGGAAGCGCTTGGCAGGAGGGGAACCAAAGCCGAACCAGCTTAAAGCGCTGCCGCCATCTGCGGAATGATCGGCAGGAATGGCACGGTGAACAGGTCTTCCCGTTCGAATCGGCTCCCGGTCTTGGTGAGCCTAACCATCATGCAGGTCTCGTCGTCGCCGATCAGCGGCGCAACCATCGAACCGCCATGGGTCAGCTGCTCCGCATAGAATCGCGGCAGAATCGTAAATGCCGTGGTCACGAATATCCGATCGAACGTGCCCTCGCCCGGCATCCCGTTGCTGCCATCCGCCTGTCGTACGATGACGTTGCGCATTCCAAGCGCGTCAACGCGGGCCTGCGCCGCAACGGTGAGCGTCTTATAGCGATCTACGGTCAGCACCCGTTCTGCGATGCGGCCGATCACGGCGGCTGTAAAACCGCTGCCGGTACCGATTTCGAGAACACGATGACCGGGTTTCACCTGCAGAGCGGCCAGAAGGCGAACCGCAAGATCTGCTCCTTCCATAAAGGCACCGCAATCTATGGGGACCGTGCGGCTGGAATAGGCTTCCTGAGAAAGCGTGGGCGGCACGAACTGCGAACGAGGCGTCTGCTCGACGGCAGTCAGAAGGTCGATATTAGAAATGCCTGCGGACCGGAGCCGCAAGACAAGTGCAGCAAACCCTTCCTTCTCGACCATGCCCGATTTCAAGCTGTCACTCCGCCTGCCACGTTATCTGGGTTCAACCCAGCGCCTTCATCAAGCGATCCTGCACCGAATAGTCGGTCAGGTCCAGTTTCAGCGGTGTTACTGAAATGCGATTGGCCTTGATGGCGTTGATGTCGGTGCCCTCCGCCTGGCGGCCGACACGCGAGGCAAAGTACAGCCAATAGTATGGGAAGCCTCGACCATCCTGGCGTTCGTCGATCGCCACGTCGAAATCGGTCTTGCCCTGAGACGTGACTTCCGTCCCCTGGACATCGTCAGGCGCGCAGGCCGGGAAATTGACGTTGAGAAACGTGCCGGCCGGAAGGTCCGTATCCAGCAATTTGCGGATCAGGCCCGGGCCATGCGATTCGGCCGTATCCCAAGGCAGGACGCGGCCGTTCTCCTTGCGGTAGGCCTGGCTGAGCGCGATCGACCGGACGCCTTGCAGAGTGCCCTCGATGGCGCCTGCGACCGTGCCAGAATAGGTCACGTCGTCGGCAAGGTTGGCACCGACGTTGACACCCGACAGAACGAGATCCGGCTTGCCCCCCATGACGTGGCGCATCGCCATGATGACGCAGTCCGTCGGCGTGCCGCGCACGGCATAGTGCCGGTCGCTGATCTCGCGCAGGCGCAGCGGCTCCGACAGGGTCAGGGAATGCGCATAACCGCTCTGGTCGGTTTCTGGCGCAACAATCCAGACGTCATCGGAAAGCTGGCGGGCAATCCGTTCGAGAACCGCCAGGCCTTCCGCGTGGATACCGTCGTCGTTGGTGAGCAGGATGCGCATTCAGGGCTGCCTTATGCTTTTTCTATTTTGGTCAGGCCGCCCATATAGGGCAGAAGCGCGTCCGGGATCGTAACGGAGCCGTCTTCATTGAGATAATTTTCGAGGACTGCGATCAGGCAGCGGCCGACAGCGGTGCCCGAGCCGTTCAGCGTGTGAACAAATTTCAAAGCCTTGTCGTCCTTGCCGCGATAGCGCGCGTTCATCCGGCGGCCCTGGAAATCACCACAGACCGAGCAGGACGAGATTTCCCGAAACGCATCCTGTCCCGGCAACCAGACTTCGATGTCATAGGTCTTGCGGGCGCTGAAGCCCATGTCGCCGGTGCAGAGCGTCATCGTCCGGAAATGCAGGCCGAGACGCTTGAGGACGTTTTCGGCGCATTCTGTCATCCGCTCGTGCTCGGCGATCGATGATTCCTGATCCGTGATCGAGACGAGTTCGCATTTCCAGAACTGGTGCTGGCGCAACATGCCGCGCGTATCGCGACCCGCAGAACCGGCTTCCGATCGGAAGGACGGGGTAAGCGCTGTAAAGCGCAGCGGCAGCTTTTCGGCGTCCAGAACCTCGCCCGACACGAGGTTGGTCAGCGTCACCTCAGCCGTCGGGATGAGGTAGCGGCCATCCGTCGTCTTGAAGAGATCTTCCTCGAACTTCGGCAACTGGCCTGTGCCGTACATTGCCTCGGACTTTACCATCAGCGGCGACGACACTTCCGTGTACCCGTGCTCGCTGGTGTGCATGTCGATCATGAACTGACCGATTGCCCGCTCAAGACGGGCAAGCGGTCCGGTCAGCACCGTAAAGCGCGAGCCCGAGAGTTTTGCGGCTCGCTCGAAATCCATATAGCCGAGCGCTTCGCCGATCTCGAAATGCTCCTTGGCGGGATGATTCCAGCCGGGCTTCGTTCCGATCGTGCGCGTGACGACGTTCCCTGATTCGTCCGAGCCGACAGGGACATCGTCGAGAGGAATGTTTGGAAGGCGCGACAGCGCGTCATCGAGCGCTGCGACAGCTGCCCGTTCTTCCTGCTCGGCGGCCGGCATCGTGTCCTTGATGGTGGCGACTTCCGCCTTCAGCTTCTCGGCGAGTTCGGTATTCTTCTGCGCCATCGCATTGCCGATCTCCTTGGAGGCGGCGTTACGGCGCGACTGCATATCCTGAAGCGTCTGGATGACGCTGCGGCGGGTATCGTCCATCGCAAGCAGGGTGGCAGCCATCGGCTCGGCGCCGCGCTTGTTCAGCGCTGCGTCGAAAGCTTCCGGATTATCGCGGATCCACTTGATATCGAGCATGATTCTTGGCCTTCAAAGCATGAGGCCGCTGCGATATCGATCGAGAGAAAAACCTCAGGCCTTCTCCGTCTCTGCGACGTCAGACGAGGCCTCATCACTCGAAGCGTCCTCATCGCGTCTGCGCTCGACGAGTCGCGCGGCGTAGATGGAAATCTCGTAGAGAAGGATGGTCGGTATAGCAAGACCGATCTGGGACATCGGATCCGGCGGCGTCAGGACGGCGGCAACGACGAAGGCGATGACGATCGCGAACTTACGCTTCTCGCGCAGCCACTTGCTGGACAAGATGCCCACGCGAGCAAGCAGCGTCGTGACAACCGGAAGCTGGAAAACCAGTCCAAAGGACAGAACCAGCGTCATGATGAGGCTGAGATATTCCGAAACACGCGGAAGAAGCGAGATCCCCACTTCACCTTCGGTCGGCGCCTGCTGCATGGCCAGGAAGAACCACATCACCATCGGCGTGAAGAAGAAGTAGACGAGTGCCCCTCCAAGCAGGAACAGCACAGGCGAGGCAATCAGGAACGGCAGGAAGGCTGCCCGCTCGTTCTTATAGAGCCCGGGAGCCACGAACTTGTAGATCTGCGAGGCAATCACCGGAAAGGCAATGACCAGCGCGCCAAACATCGCAACCTTCACCTGGGTGAAGAAGAATTCCTGCGGCGCGGTGTAGATCAGTTCGGATTTCGCGATATCGAGCTTCGCCCAGATGACCGCCCACTTGTAGGGAATGACGAGAAGGTTGAAGAGCTGTTTTGCGAAGAAGAAGCACACGACGAAGGCGAGGAAGAAAGCGCCGATCGACCAGATGAGCCTTGTCCGCAACTCCATCAGATGCTCGATAAGCGGCTGCGGCTTATCTTCGTAATCACCGCTCATCAGGCATCGTCCTTCGGGGTATCGACAGGCTTCTTCGGGGTACGCTTGCGGGCGGCTGCAAGCTTGACGGCCGTCTCAGTCGTTTCAGGTGCGGACACCGGGACCTTGGCCACCCGAACACGTTTCGGCTGTTCGGCAGACGTCGCCACTGGGGCAGGCTTCTCCGCCCTCGTGGATCTGCGTGTCGTTGCAGGCTTATCCACAGCTGCCGGTTCACCCGTGGCCGCCAATTTCGGTGCGCGAGGCTTTCTAACGCGGCCGGGTTCGGCAGGCGTTGTCGCCTCCGCTGGTGCCGGCGTCACAGTTGAGGACGTCGGCGCAGCAACAGGAGATGCCGTGACGGGCGTCACCGGCACAGCCGCAACAACAGGCGCCGTATCGGCGACCGGAGCACCTTCGACAGCATGCTGCGCTTCGACATCCGTGCTGACCGGCGTCGGCGTCGACGGCATATGCGTCGCCTTCTGCAGATCGTTTCGGATGTCCTGCCCCATCTGGCGAAGCGGATTTATCGCGTCGCGCAGGCTGTTGGCGGGATTGAGGCTATTGGCGTCCGAAATCGTCTTCCGGACGTCATCCATGTCTGCCTCGCGAAGCGCCTCGTCGAACTGCGTCCGAAAGTCACCCGCCATCTTGCGCAGGTTTGATGTCATCTTCCCGAAAGCGCGCAGCATGGGCGGCAAGTCCTTGGGACCTACGACCACGATAAGCACAATGGCAATGACAAGTAGCTCGGTCCAACCGATATCCAACATTCAGCGAGGCTCCTGAAACCCTCCCGACCAATTAAGACCGGGTGGTTTCCTTGATCTCGTCGGGCTTGTGATCGACCGTCCTGCCGCCGTTCACAGTATCGGTAGGCTTTGCCTCAGGGGCATCCTCGTCCGCCATGCCTTTTTTGAAGCTCTTGATGCCTTTGGCAAAGTCGCCCATCAGCTCAGGAATCTTGCCGCGTCCGAACAGGACAAGCACGATGACTAGAACGATCAGCCAGTGCCACACACTAAAAGAACCCATAGTCTAACTCCATTGGAACGTGACCCCGATGTAAGCTTTTTAAGTTTGTTTTTCAAACACCAAATACGTTGCACGAAAAGCTATGAACGGATGACTTTCGCGATCTAGCGACGCTGCTGTCGGCAACGGACGATCACGCATGGTCCATATTCGGGAACACGGGAATAATAAGGGGAAAGCTGGCTGAAAGCCCTGCTAGCCATCACCGTCGCCGGTTGGCGGCAGCAAGCCAAGCTCCTCCAGATCAAGCTGGGTAATGGGGTCTTCCTCGTCCGAAAGCTCGTCCTCACCGCCCGGAACCGGCACCGAAAAGCCGGATGGAATGCGACCGGATAGAAGTCCCGCGCCCTTCAATTCTTCGAGACCAGGAAGATCGCGTAGCTCTTCCAACCCGAAATGATCGAGAAAATCTCCTGTCGTTCCGAGTGTCACCGGTCTGCCCGGCGACCGACGCCGACCGCGGAAACGAACCCAGCCGGCTTCCATCAGTACGTCAAGCGTACCTCTTGAGGTCTGGACGCCGCGAATATCCTCGATCTCGGCGCGGGTCACAGGCTGGTGGTAGGCGATGATGGCAAGCACTTCGAGGGCGGCCCTCGACAGCTTCTTCACGTCGCTGTCGTCTTTGCGAATGACGAAGGAAAGGTCTGCTGCCGTGCGGAAAGCCCAGCGATCGGCCACCTTGACCAGGTTCACTCCGCGTGAGGCATAGATGCCCGCCAGTCTCTGCATCACGGCCTGGATATCTTCTCCCCGTGGGAGACGCTCAGCCAGAAACGCTTCAGAGACAGGCTCGGCCGATGCAAACACGAGGGCTTCGGCGATCCGCTCGATCTCCTCCGACGAGTAGGGCACCGGCACAATAGTATCCACTGCCGCGTCGTCGTCCATCGCGTCCTCGATCTGGCTCATTCGGCTGTCCCTGCCTTTAGAGGCAACGTCTCGGCCTTCGGCCGTCCTGGTCCCTTTCTGAGATAGATCGTCTGGAAAGCGCCATCCTGGCGGATCTCGAGCTGTCCTTCGCGCACCAGTTCCAACGAGGCGGCAAAGGCGCTGGCAGTCGCAGTGACGCGATCCTGCGGCGGCAGATACGGCAGAAGGTACTGCTGCAGGGCCGTCCAATCGCCGATCTCGCCCAGCATGCGGTTGAGAAGGTCCCTCGCCTCGACCAGCGACCAGACCTTGCGGCGTTCGATCGTGACATGGGTGATGGCGTTGCGCTGTCTAAGATTTGCGTAGGCCGACAACAGGTCGTAGAGCGATGCGTCATAGGCCGACGGCCTGTGCTGCGGGATATGCTCCGGTGCCCCACGTGCAAAAATATCGCGACCGAGTCGGTTACGGTTGACGAGCTGGGCGGCTGCATCGCGGATTGCTTCCAGCCGTTTCAACCGGAAGGCAAGCGTTGCCGCCAGTTCCTCGCCGGTCGGGCCGTCGTCGATCTTGATCTGCTTGGGGATCAGCAACCGCGACTTCAGATAGGCGAGCCAAGCTGCCATCACGAGATAGTCGGCCGCCAGTTCGATCCGGACGCGCCGCGCGCTGTCGACGAATGTGAGATACTGCTCGGCGAGTGCCAGGACAGAGATCCGCGACAGATCCACTTTCTGGCTGCGAGCAAGATGCAGCAGAAGATCGAGCGGTCCCTCGAAGCCCGCGACGTCGATCACCAGTGAAGGATCATCGATCGCCCGCTCGGTCACGTCCTGCCACATCTTGTCCATCGGAATGGCATTTTCAGCTTTTGTCATCGCCATTCCGATCCGTCTTCACTGTCGGCGGTCAGGCGACCCCAATCAGTCCGTGGAATTCGTCGCGAAGCGTGTCTTCCTGTGCATCATCAGCAACCGGGAAACCCTGCTCCACCGCTTTGGCACGTCGAAGCGCCTCGCCGCCAAGCGGGATCGCCTCATTCACCACTGCCCTCATTTCGTCCATCAGGCCGTTGCAATGCAAGACGATATCACAACCGCCCCCAACGATTCTCGCCGCGCGCTCGCCGATCGTGCCCTTTAGGGCGTTCATCGAGCTGTCGTCGGACATCAGCAGGCCATCGAAGCCGATATGACCGCGAATGACATCCTCGATGACTTTCCGAGAAATCGTCGCCGGCTCTTCCGTGTCGATCGCGGTGAAGACGATATGCGCGCTCATCGCCATCAGCTCGTTCTTGAGCGCCACGAAGGGCAGGAAGTCATGCGCTTCGAGTTCCGCCCGCGATGCCGATACGACCGGCAGTTCGTGATGCGAGTCGGCCAAGCCGCGGCCGTGGCCCGGGATGTGCTTCATCACAGGAAGCATGCCGCCGGCCTTGAGGCCATCGGCCGCAGCCTGCCCCATCTCGGACACCGTCTTCGGATCAAAGCCATAGGCCCGGTCGCCAATGACGTTGCTGGCGCCTTCCACCGGTACGTCCAGGACCGGCAGGCAGTCGACGTTGATGCCGAGCTTCATGAGATCGAAGGCGTGCAGCCGCGACATCAGCCATGCGGCGCGCAAGCCCATTTCACGGTCATTCTTGTAGAGAGCCCCCAAGGCGGCGGCTGACGGATAACGCTCGATCATCGGCGGACGGATACGCTGAACGCGGCCACCCTCCTGGTCGATCAGGACAGGCGCATCCGGGCGGCCGACGGCGTCGCGCATGGCTGCAACCAGATCAGTGATCTGGGCCGGCTCGACACAGTTGCGGGCAAAGAGAATGAAACCCCAGGGACGCTCATCCCGGTAGAGCAGGATTTCGTCCTGGGTAAGCTGCGGGCCGCTGGAGCCCAGGATCATCGCTTTCGATTCGGTCATGTTCGATCCTAGAATGCTGGGAGCAGAATAGAAAACGGGGCGCTGTGCGCCCCGTTCGATGGTTTCTCGTCAAAGATCTCAGCGAGCGACGAGGCAGGTGCCGCCGACACCGCGATACTTTTCGCAGAGTGCTACGGCTTCCGTCTTGCTGCCGGCCGGGATCCGAACGCGATAGAAGGTACCCTTGCCGGCGATTTCAGCAGCCTTGATATCGACCCCACGCCCGCCGATCACGTTGCCGAACTTCGACGACAGGTTCTGGTAAGACCTCTGAGCGTCAGCCTGGGACGGCAGCGATGCGATCTGGATGACGTAGCCGCCCTCGCCGACCGACGCGACCTGTGCATTAGCAGCGGCAGGAGTTGCCGAAACCGGCTGAACCTGTGCTGCGGGAGCGCGAACGTTGCCCTGATCGCTGACGGATGCGACGACATTGACCGGCTGCTGCGAAGGACGAACCTTCGGGACCGGCGCCTTCGCGACAGCAGCAGGTGCCGAAGTGTCCAGTGGCGCCATAGTGGCTGCCGTCATCGGCGCAGACGCCGGGATGATTTCGGCAACCGTGCTGGCAGCAGGTGCAGATGCGGCGATCGCAGCGGCCGGAGTGACTGGCTGGGCCAGTTCCGGAGACTTCACCGAAGCCGCCGGCATCTTGCCTGTATGCGCCGCAGCAAGCGCCGGAGCCGGCACTTCCTGTTCGACGAGCTTGCCATCCGGACGCACGATCATCGTCTTTACCCGACGCGGTGTAACGGTGAGAGGATCCTGTCCGCCCGTCGAAGCAACCTGCTGGCCCTGATCGGGAAGCAGACGTGCATCCTGGGTCTCGCCGGTATCAGTCGGATCGATATCGTTTTCGCCTTCGAGCGGAAGGCTTTCCGGCATCAGCGTCTTTTGGACGACATCGACCGGCTGCTCTTCGCTGGAGATCAGCGCTTCCTGCTTCGGCGTTTCGGATGCAGCGCCGGCAACGCGGTCGTAAACAGCCTTGTCCTGATTCGGAACGGTCTTGCCACCCGGATTTTCCGGGACAACCTTTACCGGATCGGTATCGGCTGCGATGACGACCGGCTCGCCGCCCATCATCCGCGAAGGTCCGCTACCCAGCATCGTGTAGGCACCTGCGCCGGCAACGACCAGGACGCCGACAACGGCGATGGGAAGAAGCCACGTCCGGGACGCCGACCGGGGCGAACGCTGGTCGAGGTCGTTTTCGTATCCGTTGAGATCGCTGTCATGGTCGTTGGCCGGAAGCGGCGCGACAAGGCTGCGACGGAAGTCTTCTTCCAGGGCCCGCTCGAAATCGTCGAGGTCGGGGTAAGCGCTGCCCGATGTCTGCCGAGGCTGCTCTGGGAAATTGCCGGCAGCGACGGAAGCCGGGGCAGCCGCCTCCTGATGCCGCGGTGCCGGAGCAGTCTGCGACGTCGGGTTTACCAAGAGCGCCGCGAGTTCTGCATCGATATCGATATCGTACTCGGACGCGTAGGCAGGCTCTTCTTCCGGCTGCTCGACCGGCAGGTCCGGCACGTTGAGATCGGCGATAGCCTCGACATGCTCTTCCGATTCGGAAATCATCGCCGCATCGAACGGCATTTCCGCTTCGACGACGGCGACTTCTTCTTCCGGCTCAGGCGCTGCTGCAACGATGGGTGCTGCCGCAGCCGCGGGCGTCAAGACGGCGGCAGGGATTGCCGCGGCAGGCGCCACCGGCTGAACGGAGTTTTCCGCCACCACGATGTCGGCTAGATCGAGTTCGAGATCGTCAAGCGCCAGTTCAAAGTCTTCGTCGGCGAAAGGATCGAAGTCATCGGCCAGGTCGGCGACGGGTGCCGCCTCCTGAACAGTCGGCGTTGGAACCGGCGTCGGGATCACGGGCGCCGCCACAGCGGCAACGATCGGAGCGACGGCGATTGGCTGCGGCTTGGAGACCGGAGCCTGCGGCAGGTCGAGTTTCGGCTCGGCGCGAACAGTCGCAGGCGCTTCCTGGCTGACCGGGAAACGGGCAACGTCATAAACCAGCTCGTCAAGCGGCGAAAATTTCTGCGCCTCCAAAGTTGGCTGGACGACCTCTTTGACAGCGACCGGTTCAGCAGCGCGAGGCTGTTCAACCGGGGAAGCAACGGCCTTGGGCTGGACAACCGGCGGCTTTTCGACGGGGCGTTCCAGCGGCGTGACACCGGCGTTCAGACCGAAATTCGCAAGCGGCATGCGAAAGCCCGGCGTGTAACCGGTGCTCTTGCGGGGTTCAGCCCGAACAGGCTCCGGCGCCGAAACCATGGGAGCTGCAGCGACTGGCTCGGCTGCAACGGCGAACGAGCTCTCCAGCTCAGCGGCCAGATCAAAAGCGTCAACCGACGGTTCCTGCCTGGACTGAGTCGCAGGCTGATAGTCATCGGTGCCCTCTACCTCCGCACGGAGTGTCGGAAGGCCATGGAAATTTGACGGGTCAAAATTCGGCTCGGCCGGTGCACGGTGAGCATCGACGGCAGGGGAAACAGCTTCCGCCTCTGCAGGTGCTGCACCAAATGGATCGACGGAAAATTCCGGAGCATCGAAAGGGTTGAGATCTTCCTGCTTCTGCGACACCACCGGCTGGACCGGCTGTTCGAAAACCGGCTCGCGTTCGATGGGAGGCTCATAGGCAATAGAAGGCGCAGCCTGATAGCCGTGATCGACCGGCAAAGGCGCCTCCACGCGGGAAGGCTTGGCGTCGAGCGGGATATCGTTGACCGGATCGATCCGCGGAGTATCGTATTGCTCGAATTCCCGCAGCAACTCGTCTTCGAGATTGAAGGCCGGCTCGCGGCGGGCAGATGCCGCCATTGGCGCAGAACCCACGGAAGGGGCAGCCGGATTCGCGACTGTCCGTTCCTCGTAGCCTACGATGCGAGCGAGCTCTGCCAGAGGATCGCCGTCAGCAAAAAATTCCGGGGCGTCATTCCGGCTACGCGCTAGGTTGTTGTCCGCCATTCGCTCGTCCACTCACCACCATTACAACTCATCTGCCAGTGCAATGTGGGGAAATGAGGGCGTTTCTACCGCATTTCCTCAGGTGCCGCTGTACCTGTGATTGCAAGTCCCGACTTCAGGACACAGGCGACTGCGTGCACCAGTCCAAGCCTGGCAATGCTCAATTGTCGGTTTTTATCGTTAACAAACCGTAATTCCGGTTGGTCCTTGCCCTTATTCCAGTGAGCATGGAAGAAACTGGCCAGATCATAGAGGTAAAATGCGAGCCTGTGCGGCTCCTGGGCCAGAGCTGCAGCTTCGACGATTCGCGGATATTCCGCAAGCTTCGCGACCAGCTGAAGCTCGCTCTTGTCGGTGATTTCGCCAATGTTTTCAGCGAAATCCAGCGTCTCGGTATCCAGACCCGGAAACGCCTCCCTTGCCTGGCGGAAGATCGACATGCAGCGGGCGTGGGCATACTGGACATAAAAGACAGGGTTGTCTTTCGACTGCTCGGTCACCTTGGCAAAATCGAAATCGAGCGGCTCCGAGCTCTTCCGGTAGAGCATCATGAAGCGAACTGAGTCGCGACCGACCTCGTCCACGACGTCACGCAGCGTCACGAAGTCGCCGGAGCGCTTCGACATCTTGACCGGCTCGCCGTTGCGGTAAAGCTTGACGAGCTGGCAGAGAAGAACAGTGAGCTTTGCCTTGCCTTCGGAGACGGCTCGCGCCACGGCCTCGAGCCGCTTGACGTAGCCACCGTGGTCGGCACCGAGCACGTAGATCATCTCATCGTAGCCGCGGTCGAACTTGTCCTTGAAATAGGCAACGTCGGCGGCGAAATAGGTGTAGCTGCCGTCCGACTTGATCAGCGGGCGATCGATATCGTCGCCGACTTCGGTCGAGCGGAACAGCGTCTGGTCGCGGTCTTCCCAGTCTTCGGGAAGCTGGCCCTTCGGCGGCGGCAGCTTGCCCTTGTAGACATGGCCCTTGAACGTCAGATCGTTGATCGCCGCACGGATGCGCTGCGCGCCGTCCGCATGCAGCGTGCGCTCGGAATAGAACACGTCGTGATGCACGTTGAGGGCTTCGAGATCTTCGCGGATCATGGCCATCATCGCGTCGATGGCCTTCTCCTTGACGATCGGCATCCACTCGTCTTCGGGCATGGCATGCAGCCGGGGGCCGTATTCAGCGGCCAGAGCCTGCCCGACGGGGACGAGGTAGTCGCCCGGATAGAGGCCAGCCGGAATTTCGCCGACTGCTTCGCCCAACGCCTCGCGGTACCGGATGAAGACCGAGCGGGCCAAAACGTCGATCTGGCTGCCAGCGTCGTTGATGTAGTATTCCTTGGTGACGTCATAGCCGGCAAAGGCCATCAGATTGGCGAGCGCATCGCCCACGACAGCGCCGCGGCAATGACCGACATGCATCGGCCCCGTCGGATTGGCCGAGACATACTCGACGTTTGCCTTGCGACCGGCACCGACATCCGAGCGGCCGTAGTCCGTCCCTTGCGCAATCATCTTGGCGAGCATCTGCTGCCAGTATCCGGTGGAAAGCCTGATATTGATGAAGCCGGGACCGGCAACGGAGACTTCCGAAATATCCGCGTCGGCACGCAACGCTTCGGCGATGATCTCGGCGAGCGCGCGCGGGTTGGTGCCGAGAGGCTTGGCAAGCACCATCGCTGCATTGGTCGCGACGTCGCCATGGCTCTGATCGCGCGGAGGCTCGACCGTGAGGCGTCCGAAATCAACCGCACTTCGATTTTCTCGAATGATTTCGAGAGTTTCTAGCGCGTTCTTAATTCTATTGTCGAATTCGGCAAAAAGATTCATATGTCTACATCCGCTCAAAGTGTTTTTGGGCGGGCCCCTCGAAGCCATTGGTGTCGGGCAGGCCCTAGCGCAAATCAGGAGTCTGGTCAAACAACTCGGCATGGACGCGGGTTGCGTAGGTGTCAGTCATACCGGCAAGATAATCTGCAACGTGGCGCGCACGGGCCGCCTCCGGGACGCCGTTCATCTGCTTGACCCAGTAGTGGCCTTTCATCAGCGCCGGGTCGTCCATGTAGCGATGGAACAGGTCGACGACGATCTGCGAGGCACCGGCCCGGATGCGCATGATTTCGGGGTGCCGGTAGATCCGGGAGAACAGCACTCGTTTGATCTGCTTGTCGGTCTGCGCCATCTCGTTGGAGAAGGTCGAGATCACCCTTCCCGCCATGCGCACATCTTGTGCGCTCTCGGGTGCAAGCTCTCTAAGGTTCTTCTGGGAGACCGCGATAACGTCCTCGACCATGTGGGTGATCTGGCGGCGCGTCACTTCGTAGGCAAAGCGGGTCGGGTCCAGATTGGGGTATTTCGTCCTCACTTCCTGCATCAGTCCGGCGAGGAACGGCACCTCCTCCAGCATATCGAAAGTGAGCAGGCCAGAGCGAAGCCCGTCGTCGATATCGTGGGTGTTGTAGGCAATGTCGTCGGAGATCGCCGCGACCTGCGCCTCCAGGCTGGCATAGCTCGAAAGCTCGAGATCGTGCAGGAGGCAGTAGTCGCGGATCGGCTGCGGCAAAGGACCGTGGGAACCCTCGCTGCCGTCGGCCATCATCAAAGGGCCATTGTGCTTGACGAGACCCTCAAGCGTTTCCCATGTCAGGTTGAGACCGTCGAACTCCGCGTATCGCCGCTCAAGCTTGGTGACGATCCGCAGCGACTGTGCATTGTGGTCGAACCCGCCATAGGCCTTCATCAGCTCATCGAGCGCATCCTCACCCGTATGTCCGAAGGGGGTGTGGCCAAAATCGTGAACGAGCGCGACGCCTTCTGCCAGGTCTTCATCCAGCTTCAGGGCACGGGCCAACGCGCGGGCCACCTGCGCCACTTCGATCGTATGGGTCAGCCGCGTTCGGTAATGGTCGCCGTCAGGACTGATAAACACCTGTGTTTTATGCTTGAGCCTGCGAAACGCCGTCGTATGGACGATACGGTCACGATCGCGCTGAAACTCCGAGCGCGTCAGGCTGCTCGCTTCGGGAAACAGGCGGCCCCGCGAGGCCCAGGGATTGGATGCATATAACGCACGCTCGCCCCCACCGAAACCAAGTACCCCCGTATCGATCGCCATAACCGTCCTTAATGCCTCAAGCGTGCCTGCGTGTTGTCGTGTATGGGTACGCCCCATTGACGCGCCGTTCAGGTCTTCATACCTATAGTGTTGCCGTGTGCAACGGCAGTGACATCCATCTTCGAGTTATCAGGGTGCCTTTACCCAAGACTCACCGGGCCTTTACCCCGGCAGGAGACCATTGAAATGACGATGAACGTAACTCTCTCCGATGCTGCAGCCAAGCGGATCGCCCAAATCGTTGCGGCAGAATCCGAAAAGCAGTCTCTGCGTGTTTCTGTTGAAGGCGGCGGCTGCTCCGGTTTCTCCTACAAGTTCGACCTCGCGGGCGCGCCGGAAGCAGATGACGTGGTGATCGCCAACGGCGATGCCAAGGTGCTGATCGACAGCCTGTCCATCGTCTACATGGAAGGTTCAGAGATCGACTTCGTCGATAATCTGCTTGGCCAGTCATTCCAGATCAAGAATCCGAACGCGGTCGCAAGCTGCGGCTGCGGTACCAGCTTCGCCATCTAAGATCTTCCAATCGTCCCGATCAGATTGCCACTCGACCCTTCCCATCAGCTTGTCTTTCGATAAAAGGATAGGCTGAAGACGGAAGGACGACTGCAATGAAGATTGCCACCTGGAACATCAACGGCGTCAAGGCGCGGATCGATAATCTGCGTCAATGGCTCGCCGACTCGTCGCCGGACATCGCCTGCCTCCAGGAGATCAAATCCGTCGACGAAGGCTTTCCGCGGCTCGAGATCGAATCGCTCGGCTATCATGTCGAGACACACGGCCAGAAGGGCTTCAACGGGGTGGCGATCCTGTCGAAGATAAAACCCGACGAAGTGATGCGCGGTCTACCCGGTGCCGTCGGTCCCGACGGACAAATTGATGAGCAATCGCGCTACATCGAATGCGTCTTTTCCGTTCAGGGCGGCGTGATCCGCGTTGCGTCGATCTACCTGCCCAACGGCAACCCGTCCGATGACCCGGTCAAGTACCCGTACAAGCTTGCCTGGATGGAACGGCTGCGGCTGCATGCCCAGCAATGCTTGGCACTCGAAGAGCCACTGATACTCGCCGGCGACTACAACGTCATTCCCGAGCCGCATGATTGTTTCGATCCGGCCGCATGGGCGACAGATGCGCTCTTCCTGCCGAAAACGAGGGCGGCATTCCGTGCGCTCGAAAATCTCGGCCTGACGGACGCCGTTCGCGCAACCACGGATGCCACCAAGCTCTATACGTTCTGGGATTACCAGGCGGGCGCCTGGCAGAAGAACAACGGCATCCGCATCGATCATCTGATGCTGTCGCCGGAAGCTGCCGACCGGTTGAAGGCGACGGTCATCGAGAAGCATGTGCGCGGATGGGAAAAGCCGTCCGACCATGTCCCGGTCGCCGGGATTTTCGATTTCGCGCCAGTCTGAGCGATTCTTGTCCCTGATCGCCCGGATCTGACAGGAAGCAGCGAACGCCGCTTCCTCAGTCCATACCCTTGGCAAACTCATGCGAAAGCGCGATCGCACCGCGACGGTCTTCCTCGCTTGCCATGGAAAAAGCCTGCTCCTGCAAGGGCTCCATCCAGATACAGTCCTTCGTGCTGCACTTGTCGAGTGCAGCCGTCAGGAAGGCGAGACCGCGGACCGTCTGTCCCTCGTCGAACAGGATGTTGCCGAAAACGGCCATGGCGCCCGGATGGCCGCTCTTGCGGGCCTGGTTCAGCCACTTCTTCGCCTGCTGAAGGTTTGGCGATCCGCCCTCGCCTGCAAGAATCATCTTGGCAAGCTGGAACTGCGCCTCCGCGACACCGAAGGTCGAAGCGACCTGAAAATAGATCTGCCGCGCCTGGGCAAGATCGGGCTTCACCGGTGTATCGGGGATGCCGCGGCGATAGTAGGTCGCAAGCGACAGAAGCGCGTTGACAAAAAAACCGGTATCTTCCGAGCCGGGTTCGACGCCCTGCGTGGCGATCTCGTTATAGATCTTGAACGCCTCGAGATCGTTTTTCGTGACGCCATCGCCGAAGGCGTACATGTTCGCCAATGCCCAGCGGGAACCGGTATGTCCCTTCTCGGCGGCATAGCGATACGCTTCGACCGCGTCTTCCTTCTGGCCGTTCTTGTAGGCCTTGAAGCCGAACTTGAAGAGGTCGAAGGGACCCGATTCCTTGGTCACGCCGGATTGGATGTCGAACGCAGCTGCCGAGCCCACCACAGCCGAGGTGAGCGACACGCCAAGAAGCAATACTTTCATGGACACAATGCCAAACTTCGACATGTTTCAGTTTCTTCCCATACACCCGGAAGTCATAGAGCTTGCCATCTCCGACCGATTACACGGCCTGATCAGCCAACCGGCGATCAGCGAGACGCCAGCTATCGCTGCCGTTCTAGAATGGAAACTGTACGTCCCGTTTTCGGCAAGAGTAGGACCTGCCGGCAAAACGCGCCGAAGTTGTGCACGGCGATCCGATCCGCCTGCGACAACGCGGCCAAAGCCCCGTATTCTATTGAAAAACCCGCCCATGGTACTCCAATTCACACGCGCCGCCCCCGCGGTCCGTGTCCGTTATTCCTTTACCGCTGCTCCCTGTTTGTGGCGGGAAATGGACAAAATCTCCGTTGTTCGCCGACCCGCTCATCGTGGCACAAGACTGTTGCCAAATCGTCACAAATTCGGAGGGGTCGGCGAAAACGCGCCACAAACGAAAAAGCCCGGCTCGAACCGGGCTTTTGCTAATTAGTAACTGTTTTCAGAACTTTACCTTCAACGACGTAGAAAGTGCTGCAACCAGGTCGCTATCGTATTCGTAGCTCGCTTCGTCGCCGACGGGGATGCCGTCAATGGACGATGCGCTGGACTCGCCACCCGTCAGGATGCCGAGCACGCCGCCAAGGCGAATCTCGACGTGCTGGGTCGGGGCATAGGAAACGCCGGCGCTGAATAGCCAGGTATCTGTCTGCGTTCCGAATTCCTGCGATGTGCCGCGATCCCAGGTGAGGCTCAGGGCCCCACTCCACTGTTCGTTGAACTTGTGGCCGATGCCGCCGGTGATCGTCCAGCCGTCGCGATAGCCGAGATCGAGCGATGTGATCTCAACACCGTTGTTGTAGAAGGGAATGCGCTGCAACTGGCTCCAGTCGGTCCACTTGACCGAACCGAAAGCAAGCCAGTCCGGTGCGATACCCGACTGAAGCTTCAGCTCGAGAGCATCCGGCATAGCCGTCGAGCCCTCAACCGGCACGACGGTACCGGCGTAGACGCTGCCGACCGGGACCTGCGTCAGATCGACAGTACCGGTGACCTCGTCGAGCTTCACCTGGCTATAATACATCAGGCTCGCGCGGAATGCGTATTCCGGGATTTCGTAGGCCGCACCGGCGCGCCAGCCCCAACCGTCGCCTTCCAGGTCCAGACGACCAACACCGCTGAACGCGAAGCCAAGCGCTTCAGGGGCGATCAACAGCCGTTCCTTGAAGCCATCCATGCGCAGATAGTTCGCGCCGCCGATCAGGCGAAGCTGGCCTGGGCCGGCATCGAAGCGGTAGGAACAGGTGGCTGCGTAGTTGTCGCTGTCGACCTTCGTCTCGATGTTGTCGTTGGCACCCGCCCAGTTGGCGCCAGGATTGGTATGCGCACCATAGGGCTGAGAATAGTCGAACATGCAGTCGACGGAATCGCCGATACCCGCCTTGATGCCGATCCGCGGCGACCAGTAGCTCTCGCTGTCGTCAGCAGTGCTCGAATAGGAATAGCCGGGTGTTGTGCTGAGGTTGCCGTCCGGTCCGGTGATCGTGTCTTGCGCGTTCTTCAGCTTCCGCTGCGGCATGACGTAGGTTGCCGTCGCTTCGGCGGCATAGGGCGACCTGTCAAACAGAAGGTCGATATTGTATCCCCCACGTTCCAGTCCGCCCGCTAACGCCGGCGAATAAATGCTCCATCCAGCCATCAGAACAAAGGCGCCCTTGGCGATGTAATTGCTTTGCATCTCGTCTCCCACTCCCAGGCAAGTCATTGAGACAATTCTAAATACTCTGCCCAAAATAACAACTTTCGGCTGTCCCCGATCTTGCGCTGCAAAACGGTCGCTAATTTACGTAAGCGGAGGAACAATCGCCACCGAATCGGTGGTTGGGAACAAAATTACCTAATCTGGGGCCGTACCGTAGCTGGAATTAGAACACCATCCCGCATGGGCGCGGCGATGTGACAATGCGGCAACATTGCGGCTTTCTCCCGTTGTGCATGTGCACGCAAACGGAACTTCTGGATCGAAGCGCAGCAAAAAGCCGCGGTCACAGGACCGCGGCTTTCAGAGATTCGTTCGTTGGCGCCGGCCTAGAGCACGGCGGAGACCTTGGTCATCAGCCGGCTTCGATGACCCGCTGCAGAGCGATCTTGAGGCTTTCGAGCTGAACTTCCAGTTCGGCATGGCGCTCCCGGTCAGCCGCAACCACGTCCGGATCGGCATTGGCAATGAACTTCTCGTTGGAGAGCTTCTTGCCGAGACGGTCCTTTTCCTGCTCGTTCTTGACGATCGCCTTCTCGATTCGGGCCTTCTCCGTGCCGAGATCGATCAGGTTGCCGAGCGGCAGGCAGGCCGTCGCCTCGCCGACGATGATCTGTGCCGCACCCTTCGGGGCGACGTCAGCTGTCGAGATGCTCTCGACACGCGCGAGCCGGCAGATTGCCGCCTCGTGACGCGCGAGCCGCGACGAGGTGACCGCATTGGCACCAACCATGATAAGCGGTGCTGTCGCCGATGGCGGGACGTTCATTTCGGACCGCGCAGAGCGAAGACCGGATACGAGATCGACAAGCCAGTTGATCTCGTCAGCCGCGTCAGTGTCCGCAAAACCGGAGACCGGCCAGTCGCCATGAGCGAGCAATCCGTCACGCGCTGCCGTGTGAGCCCAGAGTTCCTCAGTCATGAACGGCATGAACGGGTGGAGAAGCGCGTAGCTCTGCTCCAGGACATAGGCCATGCAGGCCTGCGCCTCGGCCTTGGCGGCTTCATCCTCGCCCATGAAGATCGGCTTCAACAGCTCGACATACCAATCGCAAACCTGGTTCCAGACGAAGCGATAGAGCGAAGCGGCAGCCTCGTTGAAGCGCTGCGTCTCGATCGCGGTGGTGACGTCGGCCACGGTCTTCGAGAGTTCCGTGAGGATCCAGCGATTGACGGTCAGCTTCGCATTCTCAGGATCAAAGCCCGCATCACGCTTGACGCCGTTCATCTCCCCGAAGCGCGTTGCGTTCCAGACCTTGGTGCCAAAGTTGCGGTAGCCGGCGATACGGGCGGGGTCGAGTTTAACGTCGCGTCCCTGAGCTGCCATGATGGCGAGCGTGAAGCGCAGGGCATCGGCACCGTATTCGTCGATCAGGCCGAGCGGATCGATGACGTTGCCCTTCGACTTCGACATCTTCTGGCCGTTCTTGTCGCGGACCAGCGCGTGAACGTAGATGGTGTGGAACGGCTCGACAGGCTCGCCTTCCCCGTCCTTCATGAAATGCATGCCCATCATCATCATCCGGGCAACCCAGAAGAAGATGATGTCAAAACCGGTGACGAGAACGCTGGTCGGATAATAGCGCTCCAGTTCCGGTGTCTTGTCCGGCCAGCCCAGCGTCGAGAAGGGCCAGAGTGCCGACGAGAACCAGGTGTCGAGCACGTCCTCGTCGCGGATCAGGATCTCGCCAGGCTTGAAGTTCTCGAGCTTCTCCTGAACCCAGGCCTTCCATGGGCCTTCGTGTGCGAGATAATGCTGGATGGCCGCGTCGAGTGCTTCTTCCTCGGACTTTTCGACGAAGCACTGACCATCAGGACCGTACCACGCCGGGATCTGGTGTCCCCACCAGAGCTGGCGCGAAATGCACCAGGGCTCGATATTTTCCATCCAGTCGAAATAGGTCTTTTCCCAGTTCTTCGGGACGAAGTTGGTACGGCCTTCGCGAACCGAAGCAATCGCCGGTTCGGCCAGCGTCTTGGCGTCGGCGAACCACTGATCCGTCAGCATCGGCTCGATGACGACGCCGGAGCGGTCGCCGAACGGCTGCATGATCTTCTTTGCCTCGACATACGGAATGTCGTTGCCCTCGCTGTCCTTGACGGTAACGGCAAGGCCTTCGGCATTGATCGTCTCGATGATCTTCTTGCGGGCGACCATGCGGTCGAGGCCGCGATACTCTTCCGGAACCAGATTGATCTCGTCGATATCGGCTTCGCCCGGCAGTTCGCCGGACTTGGCTATCTCCAGTGCCTTCGCCGCATAGACAGAATAAGCGTCGCCATCGTCGCGCATCGAGGCGGTGGTATCCATCAGGCGATAGAGCGGGATCTTGTTGCGCTTGGCGACCTGATAGTCGTTGAAGTCGTGCGCGCCAGTGATCTTGACCGCGCCCGAGCCGAAATCCGGTTCCGGATATTCGTCCGCAATGATCGGGATCAGGCGGCGATGTTCCTTTGGCCCAACAGGGATTTCGCACAGCTTGCCGATGATCGGTGCATACCGCTCGTCCGACGGATGGACGGCAACGGCGCCATCGCCCAGCATGGTTTCCGGACGCGTCGTGGCGATCGAGATATAATTGCGCTCTTCGGAAAGGACGATATTCCCGTCCGCATCCTTCTCGACATAGGTATAGGTCTCGCCGCCGGCCAGCGGGTATTTGAAGTGCCACATATGGCCTTCGACTTCCCGCGACTCGACTTCAAGATCGGAGATCGCCGTTTCGAACTTCGGATCCCAGTTGACCAGCCGCTTGCCGCGGTAGATCAGGCCTTCCTTGTAGAGCGTGACGAAGACTTCGAGAACGGCCTTGGACAGACCCTCGTCCATCGTAAACCGTTCGCGTGACCAGTCGCAGGATGCGCCGAGGCGCTTCAACTGGTTGAAGATCAGGCCACCCGACTCTTCCTTCCATTCCCAGACGCGTTCGACAAAGGCCTCGCGGCCCATCTCGCGTCGGCCGGGAAGCTTCCGCTCTGCCAGCTGGCGCTCGACGACCATCTGCGTGGCAATGCCCGCATGGTCCATGCCCGGCTGCCACAGCACGTCCTTGCCGCGCATGCGCTCGAAGCGGACCATGATATCCTGCAGCGTGTTGTTGAGCGCGTGCCCCATGTGCAGCGACCCGGTCACATTCGGCGGCGGGATGACGATGGTGAAGCTTTCCGCACCAGCCTTTGCGTTGGCACCGGCACGGAAGGCGTCCGCATCGTCCCAGGCTTTGGCGATCTTCGGTTCGACGGCGGCGGAATCGTAGGTCTTTTCGAGCATTTCCTGACCCGTTTTTCTTTTTGAATGAGATGGTGCGGTGTTAAAGACGTGGAGGCCGTGAAGTCAATAAAAAAGCCGCCCCGTGTGGAGCGGCCCTTGATGACAGGCATTGGAGGCGATTTAGCGACGCGGGCCGCGGGCAACGCGCTCGATTTCCTCGCGCACGAGACGCTCCACCAGTGTCGGCAGGTTGTCGTCCAGCCATTCCTGCAGCATCGGACGCAGCATTTCCTGCGCCATATCCTCGACAGAGCGACGCTCGAGACCATCGAAGACGGCTGCAAGTTCGTTGAACGATTTTGTCACCTGCGCGCCCGCTTCGACCGAAAGGAGCGTTGCAGCGGCCTCCTCGATCATCGCAGGAAGATTTTCCTGTTGAGCCGGTTGCGCCTTCGGTGCCGGCTGTTCGACCGGCTCGGACATCTCCGGCTGCTGCGCGACTGCCGGTTGCGGCTTCAGCGCTGGAATGGGCGATGGTCCTGCAGGCTCGACGTCTTTCGCCATAGGGGTCTCGATCGGCTTGGATACCATTGCCGCAGGCCTGGTTTCGAGAGGGGCGATGGTGTCACGCAGCGCGACGCCGGCAAAGGCCGAGATTGCAGCGGATGCCTTCTCGGCTGCGGGCATCGACAGGCGCGGCGCCGGTGCCGGGCGGCTCATCGCATTTTCCTGCTGGCGGGCCGAAGCGGCGCGGACGCGGGCCGCAACGTCGGCAAGCGAGAGCGAGCGCTCACCCGATGATGAAATCTCAGGGTCGACTGTCGATGCGGAAACAGGCTTGGGTGCGTCGTTTGCGGATGCGGGGGCGTAGGGTTCCGACTGGAACGGCATCGGGGCCGGTGAATGGGCACGAAGAGGAAGGCCCGGGTCGTTTGCAGCGATGCCAGCGGCAAGATCGGACGCAAAGTCCGTATCGTCGATATCGTCGATCAGATCGTCATCCGCATAGGGCGAACGCGATGCCTGATCTGGTGAACCCTCGCCGACCGGCTCGTTGCTTTCGATGATCCGGCGGATCGAAGCCAGGATCTCTTCCATTGACGGTTCACGCGCTACACTTGGCTGAGCCATTTTCATCCCCGTTCTCGCCGACTGGGTGCCAGGTCGGCAGACGACCTCTTTTCAAAGGTCTGATTCGTTTTCACTTTACGAACCTCGTCTCGCGATACAACGACGGGCGCATCAACGACTCTAGCGATACACAGATTTGTTGCCGACGTGAATCCCCGCTGCCGATTTGTATCGCGCTGGAAAAACAAAAAGGAGGCCAAGGCCCCCTTTCTAAACTTCGCAAACCGTCAGCAAGCCGAATTTAGAATACGAAATCCTTCGCGCGGCGGAATCCCGGCAACGGTTTGATCGAAGCGTTGAAGTGGGCGCTTTTTGACAGTGCACCCTGCTCTTTGACGAAGAGCGTCGCCTGCGCGGCATTTCCGTATCCGAGAACAGCGACCAGACGCCCGCCATCCTTCAACTGCGCACTTAGTTCAGCCGGCACGTCTTCGATCGAGCCAGCAATGAAGATGACATCGTAAGGGCCCTGATCCGAAACGCCTCTTTCCATGTCGCCCGTGACGACAGTCACGTTATGGGCGCCCGCGAGGTTGGCGATTGCCTGCTCGGCGAGCGCTTCATCGGATTCGATCGACACGACCGATTTCGCAAGAAGCGACAAAAGCGCAGAAATGTATCCGCTGCCTGTGCCGACCTCGAGCACCGTATCCGACTTGGTAATTGCAGCCAGCTGCAAAAGTTTGGCCAGAGGCGAGGCTTCCATCAGGAAGCGACCGGGACAGATTTCAACATCGTTGTCGATATAGGCCAGTGACTTCGACTTGGCCGGAACAAAGTTTTCGCGCTGTACCGTGAGAAACGCCTGAAGCACGGAATGTGCCGTCACGTCTGTCGTGCGGATCTGGTTCTCGACCATCTTCACACGGGCTGCTTCGAAATCAATCATGTCATCTGCCTCACAGCGCCGGCGTACCGGCCAATCCTTCAGCCGTGTTACTTGCCTCTTGCTGCGCTTTCAAGATAGCGCGCGCATCGATTGGAAAAAACACGGTGATGCAGGCGCTCGTGCAACTCTTGCTTAGTGCAGGATAAGGGTCGGAAGCTCGCGCTTCTTGGCGAGGACGACATCGTGTCCGTAGGATTTGCGCAGGCTATGGCTGCGATCGAATGCCAGCTGCTCGGCAGCACTCAGATGAAAGGCTCCATCTGCAAACGTGCCAGTCGCATCATCTTCGGTGACGGGTCTGTAGAGTGCGGTGATCAATCGGTTCAGCATTTTTCACTCCCTGGGCTTCGCTCACTAAAGTCGGAAGAGCTCGGTTCCGTTCCCCTGACCGCGAGGAATATTCGTGAAATATTTACCATAGGATCAACACAGCCAGATGACGCGAACACGCTGCATACAGCCTCCCCCGCAGGGGTATCTTCCGAGGACGCCGCGTTTTGCAGGCGCCCTTCATCACCGGTACAGACAGGCGCCGCTGACGAAGTGGATAAAAACGTCGAGGATTGAACAGAAGGGTATTGCACCCATCGGAGATTCGTTCTAATTCGGCGCCACCACTCGCTTTTTTAGCATCGGATGGCCTCGTGGCGGAGTGGTGACGCAGAGGACTGCAAATCCTCGTACCCCGGTTCAATTCCGGGCGAGGCCTCCATCCCTTTCTTGATATATCGCAATAGGTTAGCATCGGCTTCAGCCGATAGACACGATATATCCGATCGCAACCGGTCGCGCACATTCCTCGATATTATTTAGGTATTGCGACTGGCGCACGAGAACGCCAGCGGATCGTCTTTCACGCCCGCCAGCTTTCCGCCAATTCGCGATTGGAGCTGTCGCCTGCCCGGATCAGCCCACCGGCCGCACCAGTTCTTCGACCAAGCCACGATACGCCTCTGCGGCCAGTTCCAACTCCGCGATGAGGGTCTCGTTCGATGTCGTCTGCGTCCTGAACCCGCTCGTGGTCAGCCACTCGATGTCCGCACGAAGGATTTGGATAGTGTCTTTATAGCGTTGGACGCGATTTTCCGGCTGCATGTTCGGCTCCTGTGAACCGGAACAACTACCGCGCTTTGCGTTCGAGGCAATAAGCGGGATGCCAGAGACCGGACGTTTATCGGCACCGGTCGCTGGTTTGTGTCAAGAATTCAAGGATTGGGCGCGAAGCGTGATGATGTCAGAGAGCAGACGCCGCGGCCGGCTTGCGTCCCCTGGCTGCCGCGGAAAGATCGATCGAGCTTATGGTCGCCACCAGGAACATGACCGGAATGCCGAATTCCAGCACTTCTTCGACGATACCCAACAGAAGATTGGTGTGATCGCTGACAATGACGCCAAAAGGCGCAAGCTTGCGATCCAGCCCATCGATCGACTTGGACACAATGGCAAGACCGATCGCCGCGATGATGTTCCAAGCCCAGGACGCGCGATACCTGACGCCGGAGAGAAGCTCAGGGCCGTTGCGAACGATCAGCCGGAACGCGACGGTCGCCACGAACAGGATCACCAGGACGCCAAAGACGCGCTCGACAGGTTGCGCCATGTTCGTCAGGTAAAGGTTGCTCTTGAGCATGCCGACACTGGTCAGCCGCTTGTCGAGGTCGAGTTCTCGCCCCATCATCAACAGCATGATGGCCGCAACCTGCCAGTCCCGCCGCCATATGTCGCCGGTGCGGGTCCACAGCCACACCATTGCGGTATAGGCGTAAAGAAGGGCCGTCGAAATCTCGAGCGCGCCGGTTTCCTTCGTCAGTGCTGTCGTAAAACCGTTACTCGAAAGGTCTATAGCGAACAGAACGGCAGCCCCGACCAATGCCAGTGTCAAAAGATACCAAGGACGGGAAGTAACAGCGTAGGCGTGGGGTGGGAGCATTTCGATTCTCAAAATTCATGTCGACGAGTGTGGATTGAGGGTGTGGACCGCTTAGCGGCCCGCTGACCGGTGCCGTGCGCGCCGATTCTGGATGAAAACGGTCTACTACTGGAGAAGCCGGTAGTCCATGTCTTTGACGGCGGACAGATTCTGCTCTGCCCCTGTTTCCAAGGAAACCGGCAAACCCGAAAAACTGTAGAGCAGTCCTTTACGCCGTTGATTTGTTGCTTCTATTAGCAAATTTCCTTTACATTTCTGCAGGCGCGACTATTTCCGGCCCCTCACGGAATGATCGCAGCGAGGCCGATTTGAAGGATGATCCCGCCACACAACTCGCAGATATTGCGCGGCAACTCGCACTGCTTGCGGAGGCAGCCAAGGCATTGTCGCAGACGCCGCTGGTGGAACTGTCCGGTCAGCTTCTGCCGGCCGGCCGCGAGAAGCCGGACGAGCCCAAAACCCCTCTCCCAAACAGCGTCAATTAGATTTGAACGGCTCGTATCGGACAAGCTTGCCGTGATCACGTGGTCGCGCAGCGATATGGGGTCTGCGGGGGTGCCCTGCCCATATCAGCGACACGAGCCGCAACATTTCACGATCGGTTCGTAACCAGATATTAACGTTCCTCCATAGGGCTGCGTTAAACTATTTGTCCTAGAAATAGGCAGACGGCGATGTTGCCGCCATACCCTTGTCAGAGGATCGCCATGACGGCGATGGTTCGATATGAAGCTCTCATCTTCCGACGCCGTCATGGCGTTCACGACTATTATATCCCTCGTCAGCATCATTTATGTGGGGCATCTTTTCGTTGCCCTGTTTTGACGGTCTCACCGAGACACGCTGACTGACGGCCTCTCCTCGTCCCCCACAAGCCGCACGCTCGCCCTGATCAACATTCTCGCTCACGGATCAAAATCGTGTTAGAGTGTCTGAAGTCAGGTGTGGGAGACATCTGGCGGCTTGGCTAACGGGAAGAGGAGACCGTTATGCAGTATCTCGATTTTGTAGCCGCATTGAATCCATTCGTCTTGTGCACTCTTGGTGTCGTGGTAGCCTGCGGCCTCTATGATCGCTGGGCGCAACCGAAATAGTGGATTGCATGCGCAGCCGGGAAACCGCGAGGCGTTGCTCGTGTTCGAAAACCGGTACATCTGGAGGCGGCTTGATGGTCGACTGACGCGCCGCGCGTCGCGCGAGTTCGTTTTGTTGCCTTTGAGTTGCTTGTTTCTGCTGTTATTCAGACTGCATTTCTCATGACAGAGGTGCAGCTTTGCAGGATAACGCGGAATTCGAAGATACATCGGCAGGTCTCAGCGAAACGCTGAGGAAATTGATCGGTCGGATTGACGGCGGCACCGTGACGCTGCGTCAGTTGATGGATGGCGTCGGTGAACAGGGTCTGCTGCTGATCTGCGCGGTCACTTCCCTCCCCTTTCTGCTGCCCGTTTCGATCCCGGGTGTTAGCACCGTGTTCGGCGCGGCCATCATAATGATCAGCATTGCTGTGGTGCTCAACCGGATGCCGTGGCTTCCTCGTGCGATTCTCGATCGGGAACTCGACAGCGCAAAGCTGGTGCCGACCCTTGAGAAAGGCGTGAAAATCGTCTCTAGGCTCGACAAATATCTGAAGCACCGCATGGCCGGCATCACGACCGGGCCCATTGCCAACAGGGTCAATGGCCTCGCAATCACGTTCGCCGGTGTGCTCCTGATGTTTCCGCTCGGCCTCATCCCCCTGTCCAACACGCTGCCCGGCATTGCTATTCTGCTTCTGTCGACAGGCATGGTTCAGCGGGATGGTCTCGTCGTTCTCGGCGGTTATTTCTTCAACCTTGCAACGATCGTCTATTTCGGGGCGCTTGCTTATGGCGCGTTCGCCGCCGGCCAGGGCCTGGCGTCACTCGCCGGATAAGCCTCATTCCGGAAGAAGCTCTCGCACCAGGCGACAGCTTCTCCCGGTATGGTTGACATCATGTCATTTCCGAAGCGAAGCCGCTTGTTTCTCGCGGCGCCTGCGACCCCACCAGACTTCCAGACGACGACGTCGTCGTCTGACGAAAGCGAGATCCTGCGACAGGATCAAGATACCCAGCGGCACCATCCAGAAGCCCAGAATCGGCAGGAATCCCAGAATGCCGCCGACGATAAGAACGGTTCCGATGCAGAGCCGCGCCACGCGCGAGCGCGGCATCGGAATGGACCGCCCTGCGATGAAGAGACGACCCTGCCCCGGATCCATTCCAAACCGCCTGCCTTGAGGTTTTTCCACCACGTATACGGCTCCAACTAAACGCTTTTTTGTAGGGGCGAGATGGGGATGCATGGGGATAAAACAAGCCGGACCTAATTTTTTTGAAAAAACCGCTTGGCAAATGCGTGAAGCATTTGTATTACCCCGCTCACACCGCAAGCGCGGTTGTTCCCTGGTAGCTCAGCGGTAGAGCATTCGACTGTTAATCGACAGGTCGCCGGTTCGAATCCGGCCCGGGGAGCCAAATTCTGCGATGAGCGCCTGTTTTTGTTGATCCGTATCCGAAGACAGGCGCTTTTCCACTTCCCGAATTTTGACAAAGCGAAAAAGCAACTTGATATCGCGAGCGGTTTCGCGTTCGGGAATGTGTAACGCTGTTGCGTGCAGTTCCACAGCTAAAGAAGCAAGCCGGTCGCGATCCGCCAAGTTGCAACGTGAGTCTTCTGTTTGCTCGCGCTCATCTCAAAGTCGTCTTCACTTCTGATCCGAGGGTGCGGGCGTGCCGGGAAGCGCGTTTTCGCGGGATGGGGCAGCCGGCGTATCGTAATGCGTGCCCTGCGGATCGGGCGGCACACTGTTGGCGGTCGGAGCCTGCGTGACGCCGATGCTAACCGCGACGCCGACGGCGATCGCAACGGCCAAGCCGGCCAACGGAATCAGAGAGCGATGTCGGCTCTCCTTGTAGGAACCGTACGCAAGTGCGAGCCCAAGCATTGCTGCTCCGCCTGCGACGACGATAAACCACATGTAATTAGCCATTATTTTTCCTCCTGAAACCAGAACATGCGTATCTGGCCGAAGTTCCGCGTCCAGCGGAGACGCCTGAACCGGCGCGACTGTTGCCGGCAGATGCCGCGGACGTCGCGAGTGGCGACAGTTGTTCTCGTGCCTTGAAATGAGCAGACAGGCTAATTCGATCGCGTTCCTTGAGGCGGTGTCACGACGACCCGTCCCTGGGCACAGTGCCCGGCGATGCCGGCCCTTAAATGCCCCCACACATCCGAACCCGGAAAATCCGCTTGTCCTAATGGAACATTGCGCTAGGCTGGAGGTAGAGGACAGTTGACTTAGGGAGGAGACAACTATGCCGCAGCCGAACTGGCAAAAACCGGTCAAAGTCGCGTTTGGGAATCTTGGGACCGAGGTAATCAATGGGCCATCCGAGGCCCTCATCCTGCTACTGGACCACTGGCCGGATCTTCGGGGTCCGCATTTCGTGCGGGCGCGCAGTGCCTGCCGGGCTGCCCTCGACGGCCGTCGTTCGCCGGAGGACGCGCGACAGTTTTTCGAGCAGGCCGTGAGCGAAGCGCAAATGCACGTAAACTGATTGGTCTGACTGCTGCGTCTTCAGTTCTGGCCGATTGACGAATGGTTGGCAGCGGACCAACCATTCGATGACAGTGTTCGGCTTTAAAGTCCGATCATATCGCCCATGAGCTGGATCGGCGATCCGCTGAGAGCGATCGGTGCAAACAGGACGGAAAAGCAGACGCACGGCCCCGAATCACCAACGATCGGCCGGTGATCGAGCGTCTCGTCAGCGACCGATATGTCGCCCTGCGTGAAGTTTCCGCGGTGATCGTGGAATTCGCCTTCGATCACCAGCGTGAGTTCAAGACCGTTGTGGCCATGGTTTGGAAGTGCCCTCCCAGGACGGGCCCAGAGGAGACTTGCTTCCACGTCGGGCGACCGTTCGATAACATGCTCGCGCAGTCCCGGCAGCTTGCGCCGCCACGGAATAGAGGTCAGGTCTTTCCCCGTATAATCCCGCAACAGGGCCGGCAACTGGGAACCTTGCTCCCGTGGCAACACGCTCCATTCCGGCGGGTCCGATCTGACAATATCGCTGATGGCCCTGTCTCGAAATTCACGGGACAACGTCTCATCGCAGGTCATGTCTTCCAACCCATCGCCGGCCAGTCGCTGAAGGGCATCGACAAGCTGGGCATTGGGTTTCTGCATCTGCAGATGGGAACCTAACAAGACGTGGGCTGCCTTTGGCAGAGAGCCGGCTACGTATTGCGAGATCAGAAAATCGACTCTCTCAATATTCAGATGCATAAACTAAGCCACAATCGTTGGCGTGAACGAAATTCAGTTCTCAAAATCAATGCCATCAGGTCGAATCGTCTGAAACCAAAACCGAGCGCTCCACTCTGCGTAGTGCAGGGCGAAGGATGTATTATACAGTTGCATCCGAGCCATGTCGATAAACCTGCCGGTATTGTCCGGTAGATGACAGTCCTCGGTATGCGGGGGCGATCACATCGCGCGCGATGCGCGGAAAGGATTTTCTTGGCGCGGATGCCTTGCCCGCCGAATGCAGCCTGATTACATGATCCTTGAAAAAGAAGGCATTTCCCATGGCAATACAATCTTCTGTTCTCGACCTCATCGGCAATACGCCGCTCATCAGGCTGGCGGCTGCATCCGTTGCAACCGGATGCGAGATTCTCGGCAAGGCCGAATTTCTCAATCCCGGTCAGTCGGTCAAGGATCGCGCAGCGCTCTATATCATTAGAGATGCCGAGAAGAAGGGGCTTCTGAAGCCGGGCGGAGTGATCGTCGAAGGGACCGCCGGCAATACCGGTATTGGTCTGACCCTGGTCGCAAAGGCATTGGGGTATCGAACCGTCATCGTCATTCCGGAGACCCAGAGCCAGGAGAAGAAGGACGCGCTGAGACTGATGGGCGCCGAGCTCGTGGAAGTACCAGCCGTTCCCTACAAGAACCCGAACAACTATGTGAAGGTTTCCGGTCGCCTTGCCGAGCAGCTTGCCAAGACGGAACCTGCGGGCGCGATCTGGGCAAACCAGTTCGACAATGTTGCCAACCGGCAGGCCCATATCGAGATGACGGGCCCCGAGATCTTCGAACAGACGGGCGGCAAGGTGGACGGCTTCGTCTGCGCAGTCGGCTCCGGCGGTACGCTGGTCGGTACAGCCATGGCGTTGCGGGCGCTTAAGCCCGGCGTCAAGATCGGCATAGCGGATCCGGAAGGCGCCGCACTCTACGAATTTTATGCGCACGGCGAGATGAAATCCGAGGGAAGTTCGATCACCGAGGGCATCGGTCAGGGACGTATCACCGCCAATCTCGAAGGGTTTGCGCCTGACTTTTCCTATCGCATTTCGGACGCTGAAGCGCTGCCGATCGTGTTCGATCTGATCGAGAACGAGGGGCTTTGCCTTGGCGGCTCTTCCGGCATCAACATCGCTGGCGCGATGCGCCTCGCGAAGGATCTCGGTCCCGGCCATACGATCGTGACGATCCTTTGCGACTACGGCAACCGCTATCAGTCCAAACTTTTCAACCCGGATTTTCTGCAGTCCAAGGGCCTGCCGGTTCCGGGCTGGCTCACGAAGAAGACCAAGATCGATATTCCGTTCGAAACCGTCTGAAACCGACCGCAGAGAACAGAACCGATGGCAACCGAACTCCTCTATCGCGACGACTTCTATCTCTCGACACTGGAGGCGGTTGTTACCGCGATCCATGAGGATGGCGGCATCGAATTCGACCGCACCTGCTTCTATGCGACATCTGGGGGGCAACCTGGTGATACCGGCAGTCTGGAGCGCGCCGACGGAACCAGGATCAAGCTTGGCCAGACACGGCACGGCGAGACGAAGGACATCGTCGTCCACGTTCCACTCGAAGGCGAGCCGCGGCCGACGGTCGGCGAAACTGTTGTCATGCATGTCGACTGGGACAGACGGCACAAGCTGATGCGAATGCATACGGCCTGCCATCTGCTGTCGGTCGTCTGCTCCTACCCGATCACCGGTGCCGCAGTCGGCGAAGACGAATCGCGTGTCGATTTCGACATGACGGCCGTGATCGACAAGGACGAGGTGACCGCCGGCTTGATGGATCTCGTCACGCAGAACCATCCGGTCTACCTGCAATGGATCACCGACGCGGAACTGGCGGCCAACCCTGGCATCGTCAAATCGAAGAACGTCCGGCCGCCGGTCGGGCTCGGGCGCGTCAGCCTTGTCTGCATCGGCGAGGATTCGAGCGTTGACAGCCAGCCGTGCGGCGGCACACATGTTGCAAACACCGGGGAAGTGGGCGCTATCCACATTTCCAAAATCGAGAAAAAGGGCAAGGAAAACCGTCGCTTCCGGATCCGGTTCGGCGATATCGCCGCGGATGCCTGAAGACACTCGTTTGTCCGAACCGGTTTCTCACCGAATACCGCGTTTTATCAAGGTAGGAGTTTTGACATGAGCGACACCAGCCGTTTCGTCGTTTCGTCCGAGTGGCTCGAAAACGAGCTCGGAAGCCCGGATTTGAGAATCGTCGACGCCTCCTTCTACTTGCCTGCCCACAACCGCGATGCAGATGCCGAATATGCGGCAGGGCATATTCCCGGTGCCGTGCGTTTCGATCACGACAAAGTCGCGGATCATTCCACCGGCCTCCCACATATGGTGCCCTCGCCCGATGTGTTTGCCGATGCTGTCGGCAAGCTCGGCATCAGCGAGAATGACCGCATCGTCATCTATGACGGTCCGGGCATCTTTTCTTCGCCGCGTGGCTGGTGGCTGTTCCGCATCATGGGTGCGAAACAGGTGTTTATCCTGGACGGTGGCCTCGATGGCTGGAAGGCGGAAGGGCGCGCGCTCGAAACCGAAATCCCCTCGCCGGTTGCGTCCAATTTCGATTCGGAGCTTCGCCTCGACAAGGTCATCGACTACCATCAGATGATGTCGTTCGTCAGCGATCGTACAAGCCAGATCGCCGATGCACGGCCGGCCGGACGCTTTACCGGCACAGAGCCGGAACCCCGCGCTGGCATGCGCTCCGGTCACATGCCGGGTGCCGTCAACGCTCCCTCCAGCAGCTTTTCGACAAACGGCAAGCTGAAGACGATACCCGAACTGCGCCAGGCTATTGAAGCCGCGGGAATCGATTTGGGGCGCCCGGTCGTGACGAGCTGCGGTTCGGGCATTACCGCTGCGATCATCACGCTTGCGCTGGAATCGCTCGGGCATGAGGACAACGCGCTTTATGACGGGTCTTGGACGGAATGGGGCGGACGCTCGGACACGCCGATCGAGACAGGACCGGCTAAGCCTACCCCTGCAATCTCGTCGCAGGCGTAACGATGGCGAAAAAGCCCGTACCGCTGAAGGCGCGCGTCACCGTTCTGGAAATGACGGCCGCGCCCAAGACAAGCATATCGATTCCGGCCAACATTCAAACCGCCATCATACGCGCTACCGAAGTGCCGTTGCATTTCTACCGGTACCTATACCGGCAAGTCGGCAAACGCTGGCACTGGTACGATAGGCTGCGGCTGTCCGACGCCGAGCTTGCGGCCGCGATCCACAACCCGCGCTGTTCGATCACGATCCTTCTAGTCGACGGATCGCCAGCCGGCTTCTACGAGCTGAACTCTACTGACGACAACGTCGTAGAGCTGTCCTATTTCGGCCTGTTCGAACGGGCCCTCGGGCTCGGCATCGGCAAGTGGTTCCTGACGCAGGCTCTTTATTCTGCGTGGCAGAACAACCCGGAGAAGGTCACCGTCACCACCAATTCGCTCGACCATCCCCGAGCGCTGCAGCTCTACCAGATGATGGGTTTTTCGCCCGTCTCGACATACGAGGCCGAGATCGTGCCGATGACCAGCGCGGAACTGGTAAAGGTGCTGGACAGCTAGCTCGCGCAAGGATCGGGTGGCGCTTCAAAGCCCGACGGGTCATCTCCTATATATAGAAAAGGAGACGACCATGCCAATCTTCAACGCGATCCCGGGTGACCACGCAGAGCATCTATGGAACGGAGGCAGCGATTCCTACGGACACCAGCCGGAGACCATGATCTCGGATGGTCCCGGATATCCCTGCCGCCATTGTCTCAGGAATATCGACGCGGGCGAAAGCCTGTTCGTTCTTGCCTATCGACCGTTTCCGACAACGCAGCCCTATGCCGAAACCGGTCCCATCTTCCTGCATAAGACGCCCTGCCCACGGTTTATCGCGGAAGAGGTTCTACCGCCAATTCTGGTCAGTCCCGATTACATCGTCCGGGGTTATGCAGAAGATAACAGGATCGTCTATGGCACGGGTGCGGTGACCCCGACGTCCGAAATCATGCGGCGCGCCGAAGACCTGCTTCAACGCGCCGATATCGCCTATGTCCACGTTCGTTCGGCCCGCAACAACTGTTTCCAGTGCCGGATTGACGCGGCTTAGCAGGAGCCCCTTATGCCTGCGGGTCTCCGCCGTCCCGCTCCAGCTTTTCGGCAAAATCGAGGAGCTGCCGCACGAGATCGCCCGCAGCCTTGTCGTTTTGTTCGATCCTGCGAGCCGACACTTCTCTCAGGTTGAGAAGCGCCGCTTCCACACTGCGCGGCAGAGCCGGGCCGCGGTCATGATGTGGCCCCCTGTCGTGATCGCGGTGGTGTTCGTGCCGTTCCTGCTTCTGCTTGATCTTTTCAGCCAGCTCGGACAAGCGCTCGAGGATGGTCGTTGCGAAACTGCGGTTCTCATCGAGGTGCGCACGGCCCTCGTCAGTGATGGTGTAACGCTTCTTGTTGCCATCCGCTTCAGCCGTCACGTAACCGGCTTCTTCAAGATAGGTCAGCGTCGGATAGATGACGCCGGGGCTGGGTGCGTAGAAACCATACGTCATATCTTCGATATGTTTTATGATCTCGTAGCCGTGGCGGGCTTCTTTCTCGATCAAGGCCAGGACGACCAGTCTGAGATCGCCCTGCATCAGAAAGCGACCGATACGACCCTCGCCATCATCGCCGAAGCCACGACCACCGCCCGGCCCGCCTTTTCCGCCAAAGCCCCTACCCGCAAAGCCTTTGCTGAACGGACCGCCCCGTATGGTGAACAGTCCCTCGAAGCCCGAGCGATCGGCGTTGCAGCTTCTGTGGGCTTCAAATCGTTGAAACATCTTACTCTCCTTTAGAGTATCTTTCGATATATCTAAAACTAGCACATTTTCGCAACGCTGCAAGCTGCCAGATATATCTAAGTCATATCCTTTTGGTTTTTGTGGCGGATTTTTTTCGAGCTATCTGCGGCGCGCGGTGCGGCCGATCCGGATTGACCGTCGCGTCATTACCCGGCAGTCACCGAACTTTCGCCGACCGTCATTTAAGGGATGCGTCCTTGGGCTATTGTGCCTAAGCTCGCCTCCATCAGTGATCCGGAGGGAGATATTAGATGTCGCTTTTTACCAAAGACCTTTTCGAAAATCATGCGGTCTCGCGCCGATCCCTTCTCGGTGGCATTGCGGCCACATCGGCGCTGGTCATGCTCCACCCGTTTGCGGCACGCGCGGCCGCCAACCAGGCGCATCTGCGGCTGATGGAGACGACAGACATCCACGTGCATGTCTTCCCTTATGATTATTATGCCGACAAGCCGAACGACACACTTGGACTGGCCCGTACCGCCTCGATCATCGATTCGATTCGAGCCGAAGCCGGAAATTCGATGCTGATCGACAACGGTGACTTCCTGCAGGGTAATCCGCTCGGGGACTACATCGCCTATGAGCGTGGCATGAAGGAGGGCGACAAGCATCCTGTGATCACTGCGATGAACGTGCTGGGATATGACGTCGGCACGCTTGGAAACCACGAATTCAACTACGGCCTCGATTTCCTGTTCAAGGTTCTTGCAGGATCCGGCTTTCCGCATGTCTGCGCCAACCTGACCAAGGGCCAGCTTGCCTCCAACGCCAAAGACGACGATCTCTTCTTCAAACCCTACGTGATCATCGAAAAGCAGATCCGCGACGGTTCCGGCCAGTCGACCCCGATCAAGGTCGGCTTCATCGGCTTCGTGCCGCCACAGATCATGACCTGGGATAGCAAGAATCTTGAGGGCAAGGCGCAGACGCGCGATATCGTCGATGCTGCCAAGGCCTGGGTGCCCGTCATGAAGGAGGAAGGCGCCGACATCGTCATCGCCCTCTCCCATTCCGGCATCGATGGTTCCGGCCAGAGCGATCGGATGGAAAACGCGTCTCTTTATCTCGCAGGGATCGAGGGTATCGATGCGATCTTCACCGGCCACCAGCATCTGGTCTTCCCGGGTCCAAAGGATTTCGAGGGCATTGCCGGCGCTGATGCCAAGAAAGGCACGCTGATGGGCAAGCCCGCCGTCATGGCCGGGTTCTGGGGCTCCCATATGGGTCTGATCGACCTGTTGATCGAAAAGGATGGCAGCGGCTGGAAGATCGTCGATTCCACCTCGGAAGTCAGACCGATCTATCACCGCGACGAAAATCGCAAGATCGTTGCCGACGTCAAGGACAAGCCTGAGGTCACCGCGGCCATCAAGCCGGAACACGAGGCGACGCTTGCCTATATTCGCCGTCCGGTCGGCAAGACATCCGCGCCGCTCTATTCCTACTTCGCGCTGGTCGCGGATGATCCATCGGTGCAGATCGTTTCGAATGCGCAGACCTGGTACATCAAGGACATGCTGAAGGATGGCGAGTACAAGGACCTCCCGGTGCTGTCCGCCGCTGCTCCCTTCAAGGCCGGCGGTCGCGGCGGTGCGGATTACTTCACCGACGTCCCGACCGGCGACATCGCCATCAAGAATGTCGCGGATCTCTATCTCTATCCCAACACGGTTCAGGCCGTGCTGATATCGGGCGCGCAGGTCAAGAACTGGCTGGAAATGTCGGCTGGCATGTTCAACCAGGTCAAGCCGGGATCAAAGGATGTTCCGCTGCTCAACGCCGGTTTCCCGTCCTACAATTTCGACGTGATCGATGGCGTGACCTACCAGATCGACCTGTCCCAGCCGTCGCGCTTCGACAAGGACGGAAAGGTACTGGACGAGAATGCTCACCGTATCGTCGACCTGATGTTTGACGGCAAGCCGATCGATCCTGCACAGAAGTTTGTCGTCGTCACCAATAACTACCGTGCCGGCGGTGGCGGCAAGTTTCCGGAGATCGCCAGCGACAAGGTCATTTTCGTCGCACCCGACACCAACCGCGACGTCGTTGTTCGCTACATCATCGATCAAGGGACGATCAATCCTTCGGCCGACGACAACTGGTCGTTCAAGGCGCAGCCCGGATCCACGGCCCTGTTCGAGACCGGACCCAAGGCGCGCCAGTTTGCCGGCAGTCTGAAGGGGACGAAGATCGAGGATGCAGGCGACGGCGAGAACGGTTTCGCGAAGTTCAGACTGGTTCTCTGAGGCGTCCCATCCAGTCGTCCGGCCGAGGACCCGCGTTATTCGGCAGCCTGCCAATACGTCCTTTCCGGCTCCTGCTTCAGGAGTTCGGGAAGGTCATCATGGTTTGGACATGAGGACAGCTTGGCTGCAAACGATTCGATCAACCACTGTCCCGCGGGTCCGGGCGGATTGGATGCCTTTCGCAAGGCGTAGATCGGATATTGCCCCTGCTCGTACGCGTCGATATCCAACGCGACCAGATCGCCGTTGCGGATGTCATCGAGCACCAGGGAGGCTGGAAGCCCACCCCAACCAAGCCCACCCTTGATCAGCTGATACTTGGTGGCGATGTCGCTGATGCGCCAGATCTTGTAGGACAAGACATTGAAGTTACGCCCTGCGGTAAGCCCTGACGCGTCGGTCACGACCAGTTGCGTCTCGTCGCGCACATCGGCAAGGGTGAGTGTGCGGTTGAGCTCCACCAATGGATGATCCGGCGCTGCGACCGGCAAGAGGTAGGAATGACCGATCCTTTCGGCAACCAGCGAATCGTCCTGCTTCAGGAGAGCGCCACCGATGCCGATACCGGCCCGCCCACTGATGACCTGGCCCATCACCATGCCGAGTTCCCCGACGCTGAGGTTGAGGGCGACACTTGGAAATTTCTCTCGGAATTCGCGTAGCTGGCTTACCACCGCGTCGGCCGGCACCATCACGCTGACGGCCAGCGTGATCTCGGCTTCCAATCCCTGAGTGATGCTCTTTGCCCGAGACCGCATGATCTGCAGGTCGGCAACAATTCGCCGCGCATCCATCAGCATCGCCCGTCCGGCCTCGGTCAGTTTTGGCTGACGCGCCCCGGCCCGGTCGAACAACTGAATTTCGAGCTGCGTCTCGAGGTTGGCAATCGTGTAGCTGACAACCGACTGAGCCCGGTTCAGCAGACGTGAGGCTGCCGAAAAACTGCCGCTTTCGGCAACTGCGATGAAGACCTGCAGCTGATCGAGGGTGGGATTCGCGTCCATGTGACCTATCCAGATTTTAGATGGAAAGCTTCGACATTATCCCCATTCCATCGATTGCCGTCTACTCCTATTTGTCTTCTCAGACAGGCGACCTCCAGTCTCCCACCGTCGAGAAATTCATAGGAAACAAAGCAATGCCATCCATCCTTCTCGTGACATCCAGCCCTCGCGGCAACGAATCGCTGTCGACAAAGATTGCTACGGAATTTGTCGACAAGCTGAAGGTCCAGCATCCAGGCGCGACCGTTGTGACCCGTGATTTGGGTCAGAACCCGATCGCCCATCTCGACACCGTGACCACATCTGCGATCCGCAAGCCCGCAGACGCTCGCAATTCCGAGGAAGCGGCAGCAGCGAAACTGTCCGACGAACTCGTCGCCGAGTTGCTCGCCGCCGATACGGTCGTGCTTGCCACGGGCCTGATCAATTTCAATATCTATTCGACGCTGAAAAGCTGGATCGACAACGTTGCCCGCGCCGGCATGACGTTCCGCTACACAGCCGAAGGTCCGCAGGGACTTGCGACCGGCAAGAAGGTCTATGTGGTTCTGTCGGCCGCCGGCATCTATTCGGAAGGCCCGGCCATGGCGATGAACCACGCCGTTCCTTACCTCAAGACGGTTCTTGGCTTCATGGGCATGACGGATGTCGAAGTGATCTACATTGAAGGTACCGCATTCGGTCCGGAAGCGTACGAGAAGGCGATTGCCGCCGCACAGGATCGCACGCAGCAGCTTGCACTGGCCGCCTGATCCTAGACGTCCACACCGGTTGGTGAGACGAGACGCCCCTGACGGCCGTGGACATTGTCCCGGCCGTCTTTCTTTGCGTGATAGAGGCGTTGGTCCGCAACGCCGAACAGCGTGGCGAATGTGTCGCCATCGTCAGACGTGGTCGCCACTCCGATCGATACGGTGATGCACTTGCCGTCCGGCCTGATGACAGACGCGCAGATATCCTGGCGAAGCCGTTCGGAGAGCGCCAAGGCTCCTTCGTGGTTCGTGTTCGGCAGGATCAGCACGAACTCCTCGCCGCCGAACCGCGAGAGATGATCGCGCGGCCGCGTTCGGGCCTTGAGCTGTGCTGCCACGTCCTTGAGCACCTCGTCCCCCTTCATGTGACCGAAGAGATCGTTCACGTCCTTGAACCGGTCTGCGTCGATGATCACGAGACTGAGCTGCTGCCGCATGTCGATACTTTGCTTGATCATCGCCGGCGCATCGGCTTCCAGCCGGTTGCGATCGAAAACGCCGGTCAACCGATCGACGCCGCTTGTGGCAAGCAGCGCCTGATACCGCTCGCGAAACGTCAGATCGTGAAAAATGTCGGCAATTTCGCGCCGCGACAAGGCAAGCCTCGGGATCTGTTCGACCTTGAGATAGGCGAGCAGCAGCACGGAATAGATGATCACCGCGAGCATTTTGGCGTACCAACCGCCGAACAGGACCGATAGCGGCGCGTCGAACAGCAATCGCAGTCCGGAATAGAAGGCAAGCTGGTCAAAGCTTAGAACGATCGCACCGCTGACGGCAAAGCGCAGGATGATATGGCGCCTGAAGATCCGGCCGAAACGCTCATAGAGAAGAATGATGGCGATGGCGTCGATATAGAGCAGCGCCGTGCCCCATACCATGAGTGAGCCCATCTCGTTGAGAAAGACCATGTCGGCAGGCCGTCCCGCAGGAAGGGTGACGACCGGATGCGCCTGCAGGATCTGCGCGATGAGAACCGTCAGGAGATTGCCGAGAAACAGTCCGTAGATGGGCTGGCGCACCGTCGAGGCATCCTCTTTCAAGTACAAGAGGAGGATCATCATCAGCTTGCCCGCGAAGAAGACGGACGATCCGGGCGATACCAGCCCGAACGGCAGCTCGACATAGAAGACCGCCGCGAGGTAGGTCTCCATGAAGTGCATCACACCGAGCGCAGCCAAGAACACGCCAAGGCCAAGCTGGCGCCTGAAATGCAGGAAGGCGGCCATGATCGTGAAATAGACGATCGCTTCTGCAACGAACAGAAAGAGGTTCAAAACCTGCATCATCACGCCTTTTAAGCCTGGCGGACCTCGCGTTCACATCCCAAAGCCATGACTTTGTTAGATAATCGCAACGCCAGTTATGCCGGTAAATTGCTGCGGCGCAATAGAGGATCTCACGGGACGGACGAACAATCAGGCAGAGCGCGAAACGGCGCCATCCGAGAACAGCGAGGCGCCGTTCTGATCAATGATCTGCTGTGCCTTGCGAACGGCATATTCGGATGCGTCCTCCGCAGAGGTGAACATGTCTGCCCGCACGAAAGTGCGGATGAGTGTTTCGCCAGCGACATCTTTTTCGATGCGGCCGGCAAGCCGGAACTGGCTGCCTTCCTTGATCGGTGCAGGATAGATGCGGCATTCGGCATGCATCTGCGGCTCGGCTTCCCGTGCGGGCGCGGTTTCGGATTTCGGGCCGGAAAACATCGAAAGAAGAGAGGAAAGAAACGAAGCCATGGATGAGTGCTACCCTTTGCTCGGCACCGGCGGAATCCGAAGACCATTCCGGTGCGATTTCGACAAAATCAGATGATCAGGTTGGCAAGGATCTCGTTTTCGGTGATGTCCTCGTAACCAAGCCCCGCCGCCTCGAAGCGCTCGTGCAGACCGGCAAAGTTTCCGGACTCGGTTGTTTCAATGCCGATGAGGATCGAGCCAAAGTTGCGGGCCGACTTCTTCAGGTATTCGAAACGAGCGATATCGTCTTCCGGACCGAGAAGATTGAGAAAGTCTCGCAGGGCGCCCGGACGCTGCGGAAGGCGCAGGATGAAGTATTTCTTCAACCCCGCATAGCGCATCGCCCGTTCCTTGACGTCCGGAAGGCGTTCGAAATCGAAGTTGCCGCCGGAAACGATGCAGACTACCCGCTTTCCGGCCAGCTTCTCGCGGCCGAGCATCTCGAGCGCGGTGATCGACAGAGCACCGGCGGGCTCCAGCACAAAGCCTTCGAGGTTGAGCATCTCCGTGAGCGTCACGCAGATCGCGTTTTCGGGAACGAGCAGAACCTGATCGGGAGAAAATCCCTTCAGCATCTCGAAATTCAGTTCGCCGATCCGCGCAACCGCAGCGCCATCCACGAAGTTGTCGACCTTCGGGAGTGTGACGAGCGACCCGGTCTGGAGGCTGGTTTTCAGGCTCGGGGCACCTGTCGGCTCGGTGAAAATAAAGTTTTCCTTCGCCACCACGTCGGAAAGATAGCCGCTCAGTCCTGACGCAAGCCCACCACCGCCGACCGGCATGATGACGAGATCAGGCGTTGCGCCTTCCGGCAGTTGCTCGAGGATTTCAGCAGCGACTGTCGCCTGCCCCTCGATGATATGAGCCGCATCGAACGGTGGCACCATCATGCCACCGGTCTCCTCCACATGGGCGCGTGCCGCGGCATAGCACTGGTCAAAGATGTCGCCGACGAGCTTGATGGTGATGTACTGGCCGCCGAAGATCCGCGTCTTGTCGATCTTCTGCTGCGGCGTCGTTACCGGCATGAAGACGACGCCCGGCACTTCGAAATGCCGGCACACGAAGGCAAATCCCTGCGCGTGATTGCCGGCTGAGGCACAGACGAAGGTGCGATCCTTTGCCCCGTCGGCGATCGCCTTGCGAAGAAAGTTGAAGGCGCCGCGGATTTTGTAGGAGCGGACCGGAGACAGGTCCTCGCGCTTCAGCCAGATCTCTGCGCCGTATTTACGGCTCAGATGTTCGTTGAGCTGAAGCGGCGTCTCCGGAAAGATCGTCCGCATTGCGGCTTTTGCTTCGTCGACACCGAGCTTCGTCACGCTAAACATCCCAATTCTTCACGATTTCATCCGCTATGCCACACGTGCCGTAACAAGACCAAGGCCGTTTTGCAGACTTTCCGTTCTGTGCGCGTTTTTGGGAACAAAAACATCGATGCCCCAGAATCTTCGTGCAATGGCGACGCGCTCTGCGCGGCACTATTGATGCAGGAGTTTGCCGATGAACCGGGTCGCTTCCGGCAGACCCGATCGCCAATAGGTCCAGTCGTGGCCACCTTCACGCGCCATGAAGCGGTGCGGCACGCCGAGCTTCTGCAGCTTGACCGTCAGTTCCGCATTGCCCACGAAGAAGCTGTCGGACGATCCGCAATCGATGAAGAGTTCCGTTTTGCGGATTGCGTCTGGAGGCGTCTTGTCGACGAGATCGAGAACGCTGTTGGCGTAGTAAGGCTGGTTCAGCCGATCCGTGCCACTCAACCCCTCACCCCATGCCTTGCCGTACCGACGGTCATAGCCTGCCTGATCCATCGTCACAATCTGCTGATCGGTTCTGAACGCAGCACTCAGCGCCGCAGCACCGGCAAACAGATCCGGATATTTCAGCGCGTAGGCCATGGCTGCATAACCACCCATGGAAAGGCCCAGAATGCCGCGCGACTTCTTGCCTGCGATCACCGGGAACGAGCCCTCAACGTGCGGAATGAATTCCTTCACGAACATATCCTGCCACAGATATTTTCCGTCGGCATCGTTCATATAATAGGTGTTGAACTTGTTTTCCTCGTCCCGCCGACCCTCAGGCGTCACGGCGATGAAGGGCGGTACTTCGCCGCTTTCGATCAGTTTGTCGAAGATCAGGTTGGCGTTCCCATACCGGTACCAGTCCTGATTCTTTCCATCGCCACCACCGTGCATCAGATAGATGACCGGGTATCGCCGTTCGTCGGATCCGTAGCCTGGAGGAAGATAGAGAGTAAACTCGACATTCTTGCCGAGGATCCGGCTCGCCATCACCTGGCCTTCCTTCACGACGCCAGCCGCGAATGCATTCGCGCTGACGAATAGACCGGCCACAACGATCAAAATTGCCCTGAGCATACGTTTTTCTCCTACCGCTCCTGATGGAAGTAGAGAGCAAGGAGATCAATTCAATTTGGAAAGGTTAAGAATGATGGTGCGGACGACGGGGGTCGAACCCGTAAGACCTGAGGTCGGCAGATTTTAAGTCTGCTGCGTCTACCAATTTCGCCACGTCCGCCTGGGTTCCTGTTTCGTGAAGTTCGCCTTCGACGTCAAGGACGGAAATTGCAGGCGGCGGCAGGCGCGCAACAAAAAAGCGCGGAGCCGAGGCCCCGCGCTTTTCACTTGAAGTGGGCAGATCAGGCGCAGAGCTTGGCTGCAGTCTTTGCAACATGGGCGCCCTGGAAGCGTGCGCCTTCGAGTTCAATCTCGGAAGGCTGGCGCGAGCCGTCGCCGTTGGTGATGGTCGTGGCGCCGTAAGGGGAGCCACCCATGACTTCTTCCGTGCCCATCTGGCCCTGGAAGGAGTAAGGCAAACCAACCACGGCCATGCCCTGGTGAAGGAAGGTCGGGATGAAGCCGAGAATCGTCGATTCCTGGCCGCCATGCTGGGTGGCCGACGAGGTGAACACAGAGCCGACCTTGCCGATCAGCTTGCCGGCGAACCACAGGCCACCGGTCTGATCCCAGAAATTGCGCATCTGCGAGGCAACCGAACCGTAGCGGGTGCCGGCACCGACGATGATCGCATCGTATTCAGCGAGCTCGTCCGGTGTGGCGATCGGAGCCTTCTGATCAAGCTTGAAGTGCGATGCCTTGGCAACCTCTTCAGGAACCAGTTCCGGAACGCGCTTGACGGTCACTTCGGCACCGGCCGAGCGCGCGCCTTCGGCGACAGCATACGCCATCGTCTCGATATGGCCGTACGAGGAATAGTAGAGAACCAGTACTTTTGTCATTGTTTTCAATTCCTTTGCAGGTGCTGGAATGATGATCGCAAGGCGGCGACGGACCACGTCACGATCATGGCAAGCAGGACGCTTTCCGTTAACAGGCCTCAAGGCTTAGCTAGCGCAGTGTCACGGCACCGGCCAGAGGGCGATCTCTGCACGGACTGTCCACAATTGCTGAACGCGATCGAATGTCTGTCGTTTCATTCGCACGTCAGTTTTTGGATTGAACGATTGCAATCGTTTCCCGGCGCGCGCTAACGTTCCCGTGCAATGAGAAAGCGAGCGCCTCCATGTCCGATACCCTGTCATCCTCACCTACCCTCGTCAGCGCGGCGATGCTCGCCATCGGCGACGAGCTTCTTTCCGGCCGGACCAAGGACAAGAATATCGGCCACCTCGCCGACCTGCTGACGCTTTCAGGCATCGACCTGAAGGAAGTGCGCATCGTTGCGGACGAAGAAGACGCGATCGTTGAGGCTCTGAACGCTTTGCGTGCCCGCTACGATTACGTCTTCACATCCGGCGGCATCGGCCCGACCCATGACGACATCACAGCGGATGCAGTCTCAAAAGCATTCGAAGTGCCCTGCATTCACGACCCGGAAGCGATGCGGTTGCTCGCCGAGATGTACGAGCGCCGCGAAATGGAATTCACCGAGGCCCGCCAGCGTATGGCGCGGATGCCGCAGGGTGCCACGCATATCGCCAATCCGGTTTCAACGGCACCCGGCTTCGTCATCGGCAATGTCCACGTGATGGCCGGTGTACCGCAGGTGTTCCAGGCGATGATGGACAATGTTCTGCCGACGCTCAAATCGGGCTCGAAAGTGCTGTCGCGGGCAATTGCCTGCCCTTATGGCGAGGGCGATATCGGAACCCCGCTTGCGGCTGTGCAGAAGGCGCATCCGGAGACCAGCATCGGCTCTTATCCAAAATACGACGGCAAGCGCTTTTCAACCGAGCTGGTGGTCCGCGCCCGCGATCCGCAGGTTCTGGACGGGGCCGCGCAGGCTGTCGCGGACATGATTGCCAATATCGACGGCACCCGGATTGCCGACAACCCGACGGCGGACGCCTGAGAGAGACCTGCGCGAGCTGGCCTTCCCCAAGTCGATCGACCAAGCCCGATCTGGGCATCACGTAACAATTAGAGACCGGATTTCGGCTCCCCGGCGCCGGTCAACAAGGGAGATGACGCCATGGCTTACAAAACCATTCTTGCTGTCCTCGACATTCCGCAGAACGCCCGGCAAATGGCGGATTTCGGCGCGGCCCTGGCTGAAACGTTCTCCGCCCACCTGATTGGCGTGCATGCCGAGACGCTTGCCGCCGTGCCGTTGATCGCGCCGATGGAGATCCCCGATCCCGCAGCGGTCCAGGTCCTGCAGGAGGTTGCCCAGAAGGAAACGGCCATGGTCGCCGACATCTTCAACACGGTGTCCACGCGTGAGGGACTGTCGCGCGAATGGCGCAGTTTCGTCTCCTCTGCCGGATATGGCGCGAGTTCGGTGATGGAGACTGCCCGGACCGCGGACCTCATCATTGCAAGCCAGAGCGACCCTTCGCATTCGGATCACCGGGCCGATCTCGAAACATTCCTGTTCGAGAGCGGTCGCCCGATGTTGCTCGTTCCCCACCGGATGACCGCCTTCAAGCCGATCGAGCGTGTTCTGATCGGTTGGAACGGTTCCAAGGAAGCGGCCCGCGCGACCTTCGACGCCCTGCCCTTCCTCAAGACCGCCGCAAGTGTGGAAGTGCTCGTCGTCGACCCGCCGGAGCGCGGCGACCAGACGGCCGAGTTTGCGGGAACCGAGATTGCCACAAGTCTTGCGCGACATGGCGTCAACGTCACTGTCACCACGCGGATCGGTAGCCGCGAGACGCCAGCCAAGGCCATCGAAAACCGGCTTTTGGACGACAGTATCGATCTGCTGGTCATGGGTGGCTACGGCCATTCCCGCTGGTGGGAAATGCTGTTCGGAGGGACGACACGCAGCGTTCTGGATTCAATGACCGCGCTGACGCTTCTGTCGCGATGAAGGGTCGGACCGAAGTCGTCCTACCCACCTTGCCAGAAACATCCGTTTCCCGCTATTAGCGAGAGCCAAAGCAGATCTAAGCCAAGGCTCTCCAATGTCTCTTCCCGAAAAAGCTTTCCCCGTCTCCTGGGACCAGTTCCACCGTGATGCGCGCGCGCTGGCGTGGCGTCTCGCCGGTTTGGGTCAGGATTTCAGAGCCATCGTCTGCATCACGCGCGGCGGCCTTGTGCCGGCGGCGATTATTTCGCGCGAGCTGAACATCCGCCTGATCGAGACCGTCTGCATCGCGTCCTACCACGACTACGTCAACCAGGGCGAGATGAACCTTCTGAAAGGGATTTCGCCCGAGCTCTGCGAAGACGGTGGGCTTGGCATCCTCGTGATCGACGACCTGACCGACACCGGCAAGACAGCCTCCGAGGTGCGTGCCATGCTGCCAAAGGCGCATTTCGGCTGCGTCTATGCAAAGCCGTCGGGCGTGCCGATGATCGATACGTTCGTGACCGAGGTCAGCCAGGATACGTGGATCTATTTCCCCTGGGATATGGGCTTCACCTACCAGGAGCCGATCGCCAAGGGCCACAAGGGCTGAACTGCCATACGACATCCAGACCGGCCCACCCGTGCCGGTCTGTCTTCGCGCAACCGGTTTCAGACGATCAGGAAATCCTGATAGCTCAGCGCCAGGCTCTTATCGAGATGCGCGATCATGATCGAGCCGCCGGACTTGCTGCCGTTGGCATCGTAGAACAGATTTCCGGTATCGGTTTCGTAGACCAGAAAATCGTTGCTGTCCTTCGCCGTTGGCGACGTGCTTTTCAGGAAATTGCCGCTGGAAATCGCTCCGTTCTTGGTGAAGGCGGTAAAGATCGCGTTCTCCAGATGGATCAGATCGTCCACGACCGAGAAGTCGGTGATCGTATCGACATTCGTTGAGCTGTTCAGCGCCGAACTGAAGACGAACGTGTCCTTGCCGCTGCCACCGGTCAGGGTATCGTTTCCGGTACCACCGATCAGCTTGTCGTTGCCGCCGTTGCCGATCAGCTTGTCTTGTCCAGCCCGACCTTCGAGGATGTTGGCGACCGCGTTGCCGACGATGACATCCACGCCCTTGCCGCCAATCGCGTTCTCGATCACCGTGCCCCGCGACAGCGAGAGATTGTTGATCCCGCCCGAGACGCTCGAGAATTTTTCGGCATTGAGATCGATCCGCTGGTTTCCCGACGCCCAGCTGAAATTCACCGTATCGCTGCCGCCGGTATCGACCAGATTCATCGCGACATCCTTGCCGAGGAAGTCGGACTTGAGGTCGTAGGTCGTGTTGCCCGGACTGATCGCCGTGGTCCCGTAGAGGTTGCGGATGGCGAGGACGTCCACCATCATCAGCGTGATGGAGGTGGTGCCGGAGCCACCGGCCCAGACACTGACCTGATCGTCGAAATAGGACATCACCGTCAGTTGTGAGGAATCGTTTTCGAACCGGTTGTCTATGCCCCAGGTGGCGTTGCCGTCATAGTTGCCCGCATGGCCGAGCCCCAGCGCATGACCGATCTCGTGCACATAGGTGGACATCGTGTAGCTGTCTGCGCCCGCACCGTAGTCGGTGATCCAGCTTGCCGAAACATTGACGAAAGACGCCGTGGTGAAACCGCCGATGATCGACGTCGATCCGCCGTAAGCGCCGCCCTCCTTGTCGTCGAAGGAGATCTGTGCCGAACCGGTCACGAACTTGAACTTGATGCCGGAGGCTTCCGTCCAGGCAGTGAGAGCCCACTTGGCCAGCTGCTGGCCCTGGGCGGTCAGCGCACCGACGTTGACGGTCAACGTGCCGCCGGCCGCGATATTGAACTTGAAGGGTGTGCCGCCGTCGCTGGTCCAGAAATCAGTGGTCAACTGCTTGGCGATCGTATCGTAGCTTGCGAATTTCGGGGCGGTAACAACCGTCGTCTTCAGCGCATAGTCGCCTGACCATTCGTCGTCGTGACTGCCGACGCGGATATAGTAGGTGCCACTCTTTTCGGCAAAGACGCTGAGCGTCGACTTCTCGAAGTCCGTGTCGAGACTGTTCTCGTCGATATCAATCGCGATGCCGTCCGCGTCCATGACCTGCAGACCGGCCCAGCCGACCGTCCCCGACATGTCGAACTGATAGGCTTTGCCTGCCGTAAGCGATACCTTGATCCAATCGGCTTCTCCGGTCGCCAGCGCGCCGGTGAACGTGTCGCCGGCAGCGATCTTGTAGGCCGTGGAACGGCTAGCCGCTGCGTCAGTCTCTTCCGTGTAAGTCGCCATTCAAGTCTCCCCCGGCCTTCCTGTGGCCATTCAAAATCCTGATGCCTCGACAAGCTGCCGGGCAAATGCCTTCAGAATATCGTCATTCAAAGCCGCGTCCGAGACGACGGTCGTCACGACCGGTCCGGAACGCCAGCCAGCAGCTCCGTCTGCCTTCCAGCGCAATCTCGCAGACACGCTGTTTGTGCGAGCGCGCGTCACCTCGAAGACGAACTGTCCATAACCAGGTCCTCGACCCGTCATCTGCTCGACTGTGGAGCGGACAGCATTACAGGCGGATCTCGAAACTGCAGTATCCATGGTATGCGCAAATTCGCAACGATACGAAGGTCGTTGCGTCGCATCGGCAAACGCGGGGAGCGAGCCGGAGGTACAGATCAGCGCGAGCCCGAGTGTGCGAAAGATTGCCTGACGACTATGCCGCGCAACGACGTCGCCGAACATCACGGGCTCCCTCTTTTGAACTCGCTTTTTGCGAAACCTACTTCCATCCCGGTTAGATATACGAAAACCGTTTACGGTACATTTGCGGAATACGAGGGATGAGAAATCGGAGCGATGGACTTACCCCTGCAAGACGTGCCGTTTGGAAACATTTCCGGCTGTCAACAGAGCGAACCGCATTTTCCCAACCTCGAAAATAATCCGAAATTGTCGCCAGTGTCACACAGATGCTTCAGAGCATAGGCAAAGTCCCTGCTTTACAGGCGTCGCACTGTCGAAGCAGTCCTGATCGCGAACGCCGTCCAATTGCGTGAACTTCGCGCAGTCCGGTACTTGACGTCGTAAATCACTGAGATTCCTCAACGTTTTTTCTTCCCCGTTATCCACAGCCAAACCTACAATATCTTGTGGTTACGAAACCACTAACAACTACGGCTTGACGAATCTCCCCTGGAGGTCGACATTGCCATCAGGTTGCGGCGGCGACTGGACCGGGAGTAACGAGGCCGGTTCTTTTTCGAGTCAAAATGGGTTTCCTGCAGGTCGTGGCGGTTCTTGAGGATCGCCTGGTGACGGATTTCCATGGCCGCTCGATGGTCTGCTGAAACGGTGCTGGCGCTGGCGGAAAGAAACTGTTAATACTATATTTAGTGTTTGCAGCCACCATCCATCACAAGATACAGACATGCCATCCATGATGTTTCACTGGGTGATAAAATTTTGACCGGCTGCCCATGATGGCGAGCAGCCGGCATGAACACGTGCGCCCCATCGAGTGGCGCCTCACTGACGAGGGATTAGGCAATGCGCATCGAACGTCGTTTCACCAAGCCGGAAACGGGCGCCTACGGAGAGATCGAATTCCGCAAGGCAACCAGCGAGATCCGTAATCCGGATGGCTCGATCGTCTTCCGGCTTGCGGATATCGACGTGCCCACGCAGTTCTCGCAGGTTGCGACGGACGTTCTGGCGCAGAAGTATTTCCGCAAGGCCGGCGTGCCTGCGCGCCTGAAGAAAGTCGAAGAAAACGACGTTCCGTCGTTCCTCTGGCGTTCGGTTGCCGATGAAAAGGCGCTGCGCGATCTTCCCGAAGGCGAGCGTTACGGTTCGGAAATCGATGCGCGCCAGGTATTTTCGCGTCTTGCCGGTACCTGGACCTACTGGGGCTGGAAGGGCGGCTATTTCACGTCGGAAGACGACGCGTCCGCGTTTATGGACGAGCTTGCCTATATGCTTGCCACCCAGCGCGTTGCGCCGAACAGCCCGCAGTGGTTCAACACCGGCCTGCATTGGGCCTATGGCATCGACGGTCCCGGCCAGGGCCATTTCTATATCGACCCGTTCACCGGCAAGCTGACCAAGTCGAAGTCGTCCTACGAGCATCCGCAGCCGCATGCCTGCTTCATCCAGTCGGTCGGCGATGATCTCGTCAACGAAGGTGGCATCATGGACCTGTGGGTTCGCGAAGCCCGCCTGTTCAAATACGGCTCCGGCACCGGCTCCAACTTCAGCCATCTGCGCGGCGAAGGCGAAAAGCTTTCGGGCGGCGGTCGCTCCAGCGGCCTGATGAGCTTCCTTAAGATCGGTGACCGTGCAGCCGGCGCCATCAAGTCGGGCGGCACGACGCGTCGCGCGGCCAAGATGGTCGTGGTCGATATCGACCATCCGGATATCGAGGAATACATCAACTGGAAGGTCAAGGAAGAGCAGAAGGTTGCGGCCCTCGTCACCGGCTCCAAGATCGTCAGCCGTCACCTTAAGGCGATCATGAAGGCTTGCGTCAACTGCGAGGCCGATGGCGACGAGTGCTATGACCCGCTGAAGAACCCTGCCCTGAAGCGCGAGATCAAGGCCGCCAAGAAGGACCAGGTTCCGGAAAACTACGTCAAGCGCGTCATCCAGTTCGCCCGTCAGGGCTACAAGGATCTCGAGTTCAAGACCTACGACACCGACTGGGATTCGGAAGCATACCTCACGGTCTCCGGCCAGAACTCCAACAATTCCGTTTCGCTGAAGGACGACTTCCTCAAGGCGGTCGAGAATGACGGCGACTGGAACCTGACCGCACGCAAGGACGGCAAGGTCATGAAGACGCTGAAGGCCAAGGACCTGTGGGAACAGATTTCCTATGCCGCATGGGCGTCTGCCGATCCGGGCATCCACTTCAACACGACGATGAACGACTGGCACACGTCGCCGGCCGGTGGACCGATCCGCGGCTCGAACCCGTGTTCGGAATACATGTTCCTCGACGACACGGCCTGCAACCTTGCCTCGCTGAACCTTCTGCAGTTCAAGAACCCGGCGACGAAGAACATCAACATTGCCGATTACGAGCATTCGGTCCGCCTGTGGACCGTCGTTCTCGAAGTCTCGGTCATGATGGCGCAGTTCCCGTCGAAGGAAATTGCCGAGCTCTCCTACCAGTACCGCACGCTCGGCCTCGGCTATGCGAACATTGGTGGCTTCCTGATGTCGTCGGGCATTCCGTATGACTCGAAGGAAGGCCGCGCCATTGCCGGCTCGCTGACCGCGATCATGACCGGCGTTGCCTATGCGACGTCTGCCGAAATGGCCGGCGAACTCGGACCGTTCGCGAATTTCGCACCGAACCGCGAAAGCATGCTGCGGGTCATCCGCAACCACCGCCGCGCAGCTTACGGCGAAACCTCCGGCTACGAGCAGCTGTCGGTCGATCCGGTTGCGCTGATCCACTCGGAAAACCCGGACCAGGATCTCGTCATCCATGCAAAGGCTGCCTGGGACAAGGCGCTGCAGCTGGGTGAAAAGCACGGCTATCGCAATGCCCAGACGACCGTGATTGCGCCGACAGGCACGATCGGTCTCGTCATGGACTGCGATACGACTGGCATCGAGCCCGACTTTGCGCTCGTCAAGTTCAAGAAGCTCGCCGGTGGCGGCTACTTCAAGATCATCAACGGTGCCGTTCCGGAAGCGCTTCGCAGCCTCGGCTATACCGAGAGCCAGCTTGCGGAAATCGAGGCCTATGCGGTTGGTCACGGCAACATCAACCAGGCTCCCGGCGTCAACCCCGGTTCGCTGAAGGCAAAGGGCTTCTCCGACGAGAAGATCGCTGCCATCAACGGCGCAACCAAGGCTGCCTTCGACATCAAGTTCGTGTTCAACCAGTGGACGCTCGGCACCGACTTCCTCAAGGAAACCCTCAAGGTTTCCGACGAGCAGCTGGCCGACATGAGCTTCAACCTGCTCGAGCATATCGGTTTCTCGAAGAAGGACATTGAAGCTGCCAACATCCACGTCTGCGGTGCGATGACGCTGGAAGGCGCACCGTTCCTCAAGGACGAGCATCTGCCGGTGTTCGATTGCGCCAACCCGTGCGGCAAGATCGGCAAGCGCTACCTGTCGGTTGAAAGCCACATCCGCATGATGGCGGCGGCCCAGCCGTTCATCTCCGGCGCGATCTCCAAGACGATCAACATGCCGAACGAGGCGACCGTCGAAGATTGCGGCGCAGCTTACATGCTGTCCTGGAAGCTGGCTCTGAAGGCCAACGCCCTCTACCGCGATGGTTCGAAGCTGTCGCAGCCGCTCAACGCCTCGCTGATCGACGAAGACGATGCAGAGGACGCGATTGAGGAGCTGATCGCAGCGCCGAGTGCCGCGCAGGCCGTGACGATCACCGAAAAGATAGTCGAGCGGATTGTCGAACGCGTCACCCGCGAACGGGAAAAGCTGCCGAACCGCCGCCAGGGTTACACCCAGAAGGCCAATGTCGGCGGACACAAGGTGTATCTGCGCACAGGTGAATTCGGTGACGGCCGCATCGGCGAAATCTTCATCGACATGCACAAGGAAGGCGCCGCCTTCCGCGCGATGATGAACAACTTCGCTATCGCCATCTCGCTCGGTCTCCAGTACGGCGTGCCGCTCGAGGAATATGTGGAGGCCTTCACCTTCACCAAGTTCGAGCCGGCCGGCATCGTGACAGGCAATGACGCGATCAAGAACGCCACGTCGATCCTCGACTACGTGTTCCGCGAACTGGCCGTGTCCTATCTCGGCCGTCACGATCTGGCGCATGTGGATACGTCGGACTTCTCGCAGACGGCACTTGGCAAGGGTATCGAGGAAGGCAAGACCAACCTTCTCTCCACCGGCTGGACGCGCGGCTACAAGCCGACCCTCGTCTCGGGTGGTTCCGACCGGTTGGCTGGCAACGAGCCGAAGGGTTCGGCAGGGGGCTCCGCGGCAAAGGCCTCGGTCGGCAGCGGCGGCGGCAACGTCACATCGTTTGCCGGCTCGGCTGCCCGCAAGCTCGAGACCACGCTTGCGATCTCCACATCGGAAGTCGTGTCCTTCAAACGCGACTACGAAGAGCGGCCTCGCGAAGTGGCAGATGACATCGCCGACGAGCAGCTTGCCGACGAAGGCCAGCAGGTCGCAACCGCCCTCTTCTCGGACAAGGCTGAGGCAGACGCTGCCGCTGCCAAGGCGGAAGCCAAGAAGAAGGAAGCCGATCGCCGCATGACGTCGATCATGCAGGGCTACACCGGCAACATGTGCACCGAGTGCCAGAACTTCACCATGGTCCGCAACGGAACATGCGAAAAGTGCGACACCTGCGGCGCAACGAGCGGCTGCAGCTGAGTTGAGACGGGATTGGTGAGTGAGCGGCTAGCCCTCAACTGAGCCAAATTAGTCTAACCTGATCCCCGCACTGATGATGTTCAGTGCGGGGATTTTTCTTGCGGCCTTTTCCTCAAACACTGAATAAACGCTGTTCGTAGCTGTTCCCTCGAAACAGTCTTTCCCGTGTATGCCAAAAGCGAGGAACCGAGCTTAGAGCGCTGGCGACCCACGGCCAGCAACGGCATGACCTGCAATCCGGTTTGGTGCGAGCGTGGCCCACCCCACTTCACAAAGCCGTGTCACCGCACTTCGCCTTGCGGCCATCAACCTCCCGTTAGCTTTTCGTTGACCATAATGGTCCCGTATTCGCCGGGCTGCGGTTTTCGCATCCCGCTGTCACAGTTTGCGTAAAGCGGGTTTGTCGTGTCCCAGTCTCTGTCGATTAAGTCTGTACCCGGTGCTGCACGCGCACTTGTGAACCTCGCCTCGGAAGCGGCCGGCAAGGCTGCACGGTCTGCGGGCGCAGCCGGGCTTGCGGTAGCGGCTCTGTTGGGATCGGCGTCGTTTGCCTTTGCCGAGGATCGGTCTCTCAAGCTCTATTTTACCCATACGGGCGAAAAGGCGACGATTACCTACAAGCGGGACGGCAGGCTGGATCAGAAGGGTCTTGCCCAGATGAACCGGTTCCTGCGCGACTGGCGCCGCAACGAGACGGCGCGAATGGATCCGAACCTGCTCGATCTCGTCTGGGAGATCTACGAGCGTTCCGGCACCAACAATTACATCCACGTCGTATCGGCCTATCGTTCGCCTGCCACCAACAACATGCTGCGCGGTCGCTCACGCTCCACCGGGGTTGCGCGCAAGAGCCAGCATATGCTTGGCAAGGCGATCGATCTCTACATTCCCGGCGTCAAGCTTTCGACGCTGCGGGCCATCGCTGTTCAGATACAGGGCGGCGGCGTCGGTTATTACCCGACATCCGGCTCGCCCTTCCTGCATGTGGATGTCGGCAATGTCCGAGCCTGGCCACGTCTGTCGCGGCAGGAGCTGGCGCGTATCTTCCCGAACGGCAGAACCATCCATGTTCCCGCCGACGGAAGACCGCTCCAGGGCTATAGCGTCGCGATGGCCGATCTCAAACGCCGTGGCAGCGGCAAGTCGATCGCTATTGCGCGTGCGACCATAGATATCGAGGCCGACGATGATGCAGGTGCCGGAAAACGGGTCGGCAGCGGCCTGATCACCGCGATGCTGCCAACACCACGCAGCCGCGCGCTTGCAGCACTCGACGAGCAGACGACGCCACGGCCATCGGCGCGTGCGACGGTTGCCGTGGCGCCGGTACCCGCCTTTGCCGATCTGGCATCTCTCGCAATCCCGGCCCCGGGCCTGCGTCCGGCGGCTGAAACCGCGTCATCGGCTCCTGCCGCCGTCATCGAAACCGCCTCGCTTGGTCCGGCACCGACGGCTGCATCGGCGTCCGCGCTCGGAAACAGCATGCCGATGCTGCCTCGCCCTGCACCGGGCTTCGTACCCGCCCTCGCCCTTGCTGCGCCGGCGAAAGGACTTCCAGAACCAAGACACTCGCTGGCATCGCTGCCGATCACCGGGCCGCAGATCGATCCGGAAGACGAGTTTGATGGCGAAGACGTTTTGATCTCCTGGGCGATCTCGCCCCCCGGCGCATCGACCGGAATGACCGCGCCGCTCGTCGTCGGCCGCACGCTGACGGATCTGACTGCCAAGCCGGACAGTGCCGAGCCTCTGCCGCTCGGTATTGCCGAAGAGTTCGATCACAGCCGGTTCTGGTCGGACGGCTGATCGGCCACCGGTTCAGACCCATCGTTTTCATAGCGATCATGAAAAAGGCCCGCGATTGCGGGCCTTTCGAGTTTATGTAGTGAGCGATGGGGCAGAAGTTGTGGCTCGCAGCGTTTCCCGACAGACATCGATAGGCAAACCGTTGAGGCGGCTCAGCCCAAGTCTCCAACGAAAAAAGGCCCGCGTGTGAGCGAGCCTTTTCCGTTCCGGGTGTGACCGGATTAATCAGAACCTGTAGTTCACGCCAGCGGTAACCGAGTGGTCATGAACGTCCTTACGGGTTTCGACGCCCTGGTAGGAGCTCTTGACGTTGTCGGTCATGACATAGTTGTACTCGACGCGGGCCGAGATGTTGCCGGTCAGCTTCTGCTCGATGCCGGCACCCAGCAGGAGGCCAGGCTTCCAGCCGTCCGGGCCGGTAACATTGTCGCCATCGCGATACTTCGTCATGGCAAGACCGGTCGTGCCGTAAAGCAGCGTCTGGTCGAGCGGAACACCAGCCTTGACCTTGGCGGCCATGCGATGACGCTCGGACAGCTTGCCGCCGCGGGCCTTCACATCGGCATCGCCGAGATAGGAGTAATCGAGTTCGCCACCAACGATAGCGCCGCCCAGGTCGTGGTTGTAGCCGCCGTGAACGCCGAGGTTGAGGCCCTTGCCGCTGGCAAACGGGTTGATCCTCGGCGACGTTACACCGCCGTGTCCACCGACATAAGCACCTGACCAACCGGCCGGTTCGCTCGCAGGTTCGCTGTAGGCGGGCGCCTCATAGGCGCTGGTGAGATCCGCAGCCATAACGGGGCTGGCGGCAAAGGCGGCGACGAGCGCCAGGGCAAGTGTCTTCTGGGTCATTGCGTTTACTCCATACAAAGCCTGCAAGTGGCGGATGCGCAGGCGATACAACCGGCTGAAAGCCGCGGGACGATCCAGGCAACCCAGCCCAGATAGCGAGGACAATCCCGCACCGTATTGCGATTTATTTTCACGAATTCATAAACGCATCGTTAACTGCGTCCGTCCGGAACGACCTTTGTGCGATATCTTCAGATCACGATATTGGGATGCCAGAAAGCCCGCAAAATCGACGTTTTTTGGGAACCTTTTCGGGGGTCGTTAAATTGGATAGATTCGACCATCACAGAGGAGAACCGCACATGCTGACGAATACCGCACGGCAGTCCGTCCCGTCGCCGGAGGAGAATGTCCTGACCGTCCAGGAAGCGCTCGAGCCGCTGTTTCTTGCGCTTGAGGAAGAGGCGGAAGTAAGGATGATTGCAGCGGCCCTGAAGGCCGGCTGGACCGCGGAAGAGGCTGTCACAGCAATCGACGAACTGCGAATGAACGAACTGCTGCCGAACAACCCCTCGCACTAGGACCGGCCGAAATTATCGGTCGCCTCGCTTCTACCGCTCCCCTACACTGCTTCCGACTTACGTCGGAATGCAGCGAGGACAGATGACGTTCAGAAGAATTTGCGTATATGGCGCGGGCGCGCTCGGAAGTGCATTTGCCGCAAAGATAGCGGCTGGATCAGGAGCCGACACGGAGCTGTCGGTTGTGGCGCGAGGCGCACAGCTTAAGGCAATCCGAGAGAACGGGTTAAATGTCGTCTATGAAGACACGGGCATCGATCCGGTCCGCGTACGGATTGCCGCGACGGATGATCCGTTCAGTCTGCCTCCACAGGATCTTATAATTACCGGTTTGAAGGGCCATCAGCTCGCAGCCGCAACAGATGGTCTGGCAGCACTGATTGGCGAAAGCACGCGCGTCGTGATGATCCTGAACGGGATTCCCTGGTGGTATTTCCATGGGGACATGGAGAGCGGCTTTGGAGGCCGGCAGATCCCCGAGCTCGACGCAGACAGTTGCATCTGGAACGCCATCGGTCCGGAACGCGTGATCGGTTGCGTCGCGTATCAGGGTGCGGAAATCATCGAGCCCGGCAAGACCCGCCTGAACGGCAAAGGCCACTTCTTTCTCGGAGAACCCAGCGGCGAGATGTCCGGCGAACTGTCGTCGATCGTGGACCTTTTCCAGCGCTGCGATCTCGATGCCAAGGCAACGCCGCGGATCAGAGACGAGATCTGGGCGAAGCTTCGTGGCAACGCCGCCTTCAATCCCATCAGCGCCCTCACCCGCGCCTTGATGATCGACATGATGTCAAACCCGGATATCGCCGAAATCGTTCGGAAAATCATCAACGAGGTTCAGGCCGTCGGCACCGCCTTTGGTGCGAGGTTCAGCCAGACCGCCGATGAAATGTTTGCGAGAGCGCAAGGTTTCGGGCCAGTAAAAACCTCGATGCTCCAGGATCTACTTGCGGGCAAGGCGCTGGAGATCGTGCCGTTGACGGGCATGGTCGTGTCGCTCGGAAAACTGGCCGGCGTGCCGACGCCCGTGTGCGAAACCATCTTTGCGCTGACCGCCCAACTGGACCGCCAGCACCTCACAAACTGAATCAAATCGCTCTCGACCTGAGTCCGGAAATTGCTTCAAGTCTTTGTAGAGACAGCTTTTTACGAAACCGAAAAAAGAAAAGTCCCGCTGCGGGGAACAGCGGGACCAGGTAGATTGGAGGTCAAATATTTTGTCGTTTTTGGGCGACGCGGGGGGAAACATCGCCTTGCTTTATCTGTCTTGCCAGCGGGCTGGTGGCTCAGCGCGTCGGCATCATGCTTAAATAACACCCAGGAACGCAGTAGGTTCCATAGATCTTTAACCGGGTGTCTGTAGGATTGTTGTACCCATATACTGGCATGAATGAGGCAAGCATGGCAGGTCCGAATTTTCGCTACACGCATTATGATCTCAAACCGCAGCGCGCCGGCACGATCATCGAAGTCACGCTCAATGGCGTGAACAACGTCCGCCTGATGACCGCTTCGAACTACCAGCGGTTTACGGAACAACTCGATTTCAAGTTCGTCGGCGGCGTTGCGAAGAAATCGCCGCTGCGGATCGCCGTTCCGGAAAACGGCCACTGGCATCTGGTGGTGGATATGGAAGGGCATCACGCTCTGGCCGAGTCTTCGGTGAGGCTCGTCGCGGCACCGGGTCAGGCGCAGAAACCAGGCATCGCCAGGGCTTCCTGAGGCTTAGCTGCCGCCGCGCTCCTTGCGCAGCTTCGACCACCAGTCGAGACGCTTTCTGATGTCACGCTCGAAGCCACGCTCCGGCGGATCGTAATAGGTCTGGCGGCCCATTTTTTCCGGGAAGTAGTTCTGGCCCGAAAACGCGTCGGGCTCGTCGTGGTCGTAACGATACCCGTCATTATAGCCCTCTGCCTTCATCAGCTTGGTCGGGGCATTGAGGATATGCTTGGGTGGCAGAAGCGAGCCGTTTTCCTTGGCAGCGCGGGTGGCCGCCTTGAAGGCCATATAGACCGCATTCGATTTCGGAGCGGTCGCCAGGTAGACGCAGGCCTGCGCCAGCGCCAGCTCCCCTTCAGGCGAGCCTAGATAGTCGTAGGCATCCTTGGCGGCGTTGCACACGACAAGCGCCTGCGGGTCGGCAAGGCCGATATCCTCCACGGCCATCCGGACCAGACGTCGGCCGAGATAGAGCGGGTCCTCGCCGGCATCGAACATCCGCGCGAGGTAATACAGTGCTGCATCGGGATCCGAGCCACGCACCGACTTGTGGAGCGCGGAGATGAGATTGTAGTGGCCGTCCTGCGCCTTGTCGTAGACGGGGGCACGACGCTGGACGATCTCGGTCAGACCAACCGTGTCGAAGACCTCGCCCGTCCTTGCCGCACGCCAGATTTCCTCGGCCAGCGTCAGAACCGCACGGCCGTCTCCGTCCGCCATCCGGATCAGGCTTGCGCGCGCGCCGTCGTCGAGCGGCAGCGGCTTTGCCTCCACTTGCTCAGCGCGTTCCAAAAGTTCGCTGAGGCTGTCCTCGTCGTGACTGCGGAAGGTCAGAACGCGCGCGCGAGAGAGAAGAGCGGCGTTGAGTTCGAAACTGGGGTTCTCGGTGGTAGCGCCCACGAGGATCACCGTTCCGTCTTCCATGACGGGCAGGAAACTGTCCTGCTGGGCACGGTTGAAGCGATGGATCTCGTCGACGAAGAGAAGCGTCTGGCGGCCCTGCATGCGTCTCAGCCGGGCCGATTCGAACACCTTCTTCAGATCCGCGACGCCGGAAAAGATCGCCGAAATCTGCTCAAAAGCGAGACCCGCCTCACCCGACAGCAGCCGGGCGACGGTCGTCTTGCCGGTACCGGGCGGACCCCAGAAGATCATCGATCCAAGTGAGCCAGAATCGATCATGCGACGAAGCACACCATCGTCACCCGTTAGGTGGGCCTGACCTGTCACCTCCGAAAGCGTCTTAGGCCGCAACCGGTCGGCAAGCGGCCGCCTGCTGGCGACCTCTTCTGGGACTTTCGGTGCAAACAGGTCGTCGCTCATCAGCCCTTACCGTTCATCGGAAGAACTGCCGGATACGCTGGCCCTTGCGTTCGATCTCGACCCGCCAGAACCCCGGATCGGTGCGGAGCATCTTTTCCATGACAGTCGTCGAAGCGACCGCCTCGCCGTTCAGCGAGACGACGATGTCCTGTGGCTGGAAGCCAAGACGACCGGCAGGCGAGCCGCGCGAGACGTCGGTGACGACGACGCCGCTCTTGTCTGTGGGCATGCGCAGTTCCGTGGCGAGTTTCGGTGACAGGTTGGCAATCCGAAGACCGGCGAAGGGATTGCGGCCTTCCAGCACCCGCTCGTCGCGCGGCGTGCTTTCCGGCGCGGAATTGAGTGCTAGCTGAAGGTCGCGCATGCCGTCGGGCGTCTGGACGCTCAATTTCGCTCCCTTGCCGAGGCCAGCCGTCGTCAGCCGGTAGCCGAGCGCATCGGGATGCTCGACTGGAATGCCATTGACGGCCGTCACGACCTCGCCGGGCTTCAATCCTGCCTTGTCGGCCGGACCGCCTTCGACGACACGCGAGACCAGAGCGCCGCGGGCGGCCTTCAAGCCGAGCGCTTCGGCGACGTCAGAGGTCACGGCATCGAAGGTCGCGCCGACATAGGGACGGTCGAAGACCGACTTGCCTTCGGAGGCAGCCGCCAGGAAGACCTTGACAAGATTTGCCGGAATGGCGAAGCCGATCCCGTTCGATCCGCCACCGCGCGAGAAGATCGCGGTGTTGATGCCGATCAGTTCGCCATTCATGTTCATCAGCGCGCCGCCGGAGTTACCGGGATTGATCGACGCGTCGGTCTGGATGAAGAAGCCGAAATCTCCCGACGACACCTGGTTGCGGGCAAGCGCCGACACGATGCCGCTGGTGACTGTCTGGCCGACACCAAACGGATTGCCGATCGCGAGCACCAGATCACCGACCTCTGTGCGGTCCGAATCGGCCAGCGGCAGGACCGGGAAATTTTCCTTTGCCTTAATCCGCAACACGGCCAGATCGACGCTCTCGTCCTTCAGGACGAGTTCGCAGGGAAACTCCCGGCCGTCCGCCAAGGCGATCTTGATATCATCAGCGCCTTCGATGACGTGATTGTTGGTAACGACAAGACCGTCGCCGGAGAGAATGACACCGGAACCGAGCGAAGACTGCTTTTCCGAACGGTTCGGCATGCGCTGGCCGAAGAACTGCTCGAAGAAGGGGTCGCCGGAAAACAGGTTCGGGCGCTGAACGACGCGCTCGGCATAGACGTTGACGACGGCACCGGAGGTTTGCTTGACCAGCGGCGAGAACGAAAGCTGCATTTCCTGCCGGCTTTGCGGCACCGTCTTCTGGTCCTGCGCATAGGCGCCAGCGGGGGCCAATGCCGCGAGCAGGACGACGCTGAGCAAGAGCTGCCTGAGATGCCGTTCGAACGGTCGCTTGAGCGTGCTGGACATGTGATTCCTCTTACAAATTGCTGGATGACGTTGTAGCGCCGCAAGCGGCAAAAGAAAGGTGCCCGGAACCCGATGACGCGTCCTTGCGACCGGGTATCTGGCACAGGCAGGGAAAGACGGTACCCGACAAAGCCCGCGGGCGGGTGTTGCTGCTTCCAGCTGATCCGCAAAAAGCATCGGCTTTTCAGCACGATCCTAGCCTCCATCATCCTTGCTATCTCGCGCATGTGCATCATGTTTGTCCTTGGGAGTTTACGATGCCGTTTGGGATCGGCTCCAGAGACTGCACACAGGAGCGTTCCAGCATGAAAACCTTATTCGCGGCCACCGGCGTGGCTGCACTTGTCCTGAGCGCCGGCCTTTCCCTTGCACCTCGCCCGGCAGCGGCGGCGAGCTTCGATTGCGAGAAGACCGATCTGGTCGCCGACGAGAAGGTGATCTGCGACACACGCACGCTGAACGATGCCGACGTGAAGATGGTCACCACATTCGACATCCTGACCAGCCTGCTCGCCATGGGCAATCGCGACCAGCTGCGCCAGGAACAAAGCGACTGGTTGAAGAAGCGTCGGGCTTGCGAGGCAGACGTCCAATGCCTGACGACGGCCTATGCGGAGCGGATGAAGCAGTTGCAGGAAGCGTTTAGCGGACTGAGCAAAGAGCCGCTTTAGTCCTTAATCGACGTTCACTGGAAACGATCAAAGACAAAGGCCTCGGTGTTGTGCACCGAGGCCTTTGAAGTTTTTAGATCTCTGTCTGCGGGGTTGGTTCGACCCGAGACTTACTCGGGCAGGATCCGGACCGCGCCCTTGTCAGCACTCGACGCAAATGCCGCATAGGCTTTGAGGGCCGTCGTGACGTTGCGCTTGCGGGGCGCTGACGGCTTCCAGCCGAGTGCATCCTGCTCGTGGCGACGCGCCGAGAGTTCAGCGTCCGACACCGCCAGATGGATTGTCCGGTTCGGAATATCGATCTCGATCATGTCACCCTGGCGGACCAGTCCGATCGCGCCACCCTGGGCTGCTTCCGGGGAAGCGTGACCGATGGAAAGGCCGGATGTACCGCCGGAGAAGCGGCCGTCGGTGATCAGCGCGCAGGCCTTGCCGAGGCCCTTCGACTTCAGATAGCTGGTCGGATAGAGCATTTCCTGCATGCCCGGGCCGCCCTTTGGACCTTCATAGCGGATAACGACGACATCGCCGGCCTTGACCTCGTTGCTGAGGATCGCCTTGACGGACGCATCCTGGCTTTCGAAGACGACAGCGGGACCGCTGAACTTCAGGATCGACTCATCGACGCCCGCGGTCTTCACGATGCAGCCGTCGGCCGCGATGTTGCCGTAGAGAACCGCCAGGCCGCCATCCTTGGAGAAGGGATTTTCAACCGAGCGGATGATGCCCGTGTCGCTATCCGTATCGAGCTCGTCCCAGCGCGAAGACTGGCTGAACGCGACCTGAGTAGGAACGCCGCCGGGTGCTGCCTTGAAGAAGTTGCGGACGCTCTCGGAATTGGTGCGGGTGATGTCCCACCGGTCGATCGCATCGCCGAGCGTTGCTTCGTGCACGGTGTAGCAGTCCCGGTTGATCAGACCGCCGCGCTCCAACTCGCCCAGGATACGCATGATGCCGCCGGCGCGGTGAACGTCTTCCATGTGGACATCGCTCTTGGCAGGCGCGACCTTGGACAGGCACGGCACCTTGCGCGACAGCTTATCGATATCCTCCATGCCGAAATCGACGCCGCCCTCGTAGGCAGCAGCCAGGATGTGGAGAACCGTATTGGTCGAGCCGCCCATCGCGATATCGAGCGACATGGCGTTTTCGAACGCCTGCTTGGTGGCGATATTGCGCGGCAGGACCCGTTCGTCATCCTGCTCGTAGTAACGGCGGGCGATATCAACGATCAGGTGACCGGCTTCGACGAACAGGCGACGGCGGTCCGAATGGGTGGCGAGCGTCGAGCCATTACCGGGCAGCGACAGGCCGAGCGCTTCGGTCAGGCAGTTCATCGAGTTGGCGGTGAACATGCCGGAGCACGAGCCGCAGGTCGGACAGGCAGCCTTTTCGATGGCGGTGACGTCCTCGTCCGACATCTTGTCGTCGGCGGCGGCAACCATGGCATCGACGAGGTCGAGCGCAACGGTCTTGCCGTGGAGGACGACCTTGCCGGCCTCCATTGGGCCACCGGAGACGAAGACGGCCGGGATGTTCAGGCGCATGGCGGCATTCAGCATGCCAGGCGTGATCTTGTCGCAGTTGGAGATGCAGACCATGGCGTCGGCGCAGTGGGCGTTGACCATATACTCGACCGAATCGGCGATGATCTCGCGCGATGGCAGCGAGTACAGCATGCCGTCGTGGCCCATGGCGATGCCGTCATCGACGGCGATCGTGTTGAACTCCTTGGCGACACCGCCGGCGGCCTCGATCTCGCGGGCAACCAGCTGGCCGAGATCCTTGAGGTGGACGTGGCCCGGCACGAACTGCGTGAAGGAATTGACCACCGCGATGATCGGCTTGCCGAAATCGCCGTCCTTCATGCCGGTGGCGCGCCAAAGGCCGCGCGCGCCAGCCATGTTGCGGCCGTGGGTCGTGGTTCTTGAACGATAGACTGGCATGATGTTTCCTCGATCGCGTTCAGCCATTGCTATTTACCGCGTCGGATCACGCGGCGCAAAGGACCTTGTTTTCTCCGTCCTACTGCAGGCTAAAGCCAGTGTCACTACCAATGGGGCGAAAAACAGTACGGTACGGTACGGTTCTCACCAGCGCACTAGAAATCGGCCCGGCGATGTAGGCGCGGTCGGAGTTTCATAGCGGTTCTGCTCCGGCGTGGCGTTTGGGGAGCGAGGCAACGTCACCGTCCCTCACCCTCTCCTCGTGTCCGCTATCGCTTCGCGCGGAGCTCGTCCGCCGTCACACCGAAATGGTCGAGAACGATGTTGAGGTTGCGGCGGTGCGACTTGAAGAAGACGTCGAACAGATCACCGGCCAGCGGCACGCTGCCGACGACAGAATCGACCGCAAGGTTGCCGATCATCTTTGCAAGCTTGTCGTTCGGCATACCCATGCGGCGGGCCTCGTTGACGATATAGAGGCCAATCAATGCGCCCCCGGCATCGCCCACGAGCGGAACAAGGCCCATGATGGAATCGGCACCAAACCGAAACCGGGTGCCGGGAATACCGATCGCCGTATCCATCATACGGGCGACGCCGTGGATACGCCGCAAACGCCGCAGTCGATCGATCCGGCCCGCATCGGTTTCCGTGAAGCGTTCGCTGGCAGCATCCCAGGTTTTCGTCGCCATACTCACTATCCTTGATTAATGTCAAAGCTGAAATGAGCATGCGATTTCCCGGTTCAAGGCTTAGCGTATGTTTCAACGCTAATTCTTTCACGCAAACGTGGTTTAATGCCTTTCCTCCGCCTCTGTGAAACCAAACCTGTCGGCGGTACGTATAAGCACAGGATAGGCTTTTGCCTGAAGGAGATCCGCCATGCCCGCATTTCGCCCACCCCGCATTTCGCCGACTGAGATCACGCCGCGCGACATCTATCTGTCGCGCCGGAATTTCGTGGGCACCGTCGCCGCGGGCGCCGGCCTTTCAGTCCTTGGAGGCTCAAGCGCATTCGCTGCGGCTCTCAGCGCATCGCCCGGCCCCTACAAGCTGGACGAAAAGCTGACGCCTAAAGAAGCCGTCACCACCTACAACAATTTCTACGAGTTCGGCGTCGGCAAGGAAGATCCCTCGCAGAATTCCAGCGCGTTCAAACCGACACCCTGGACCGTCAAGGTCGAGGGCATGGTGGGCAAGCCGAAGGAATTCGGTCTCGACGAGATCCTCAAGATGAAGCTCGAGGAGCGGACATACCGCATGCGCTGCGTCGAGGGATGGTCCATGGTGATCCCGTGGATCGGTTTTCCGCTGGCATCGATCCTTGACCAGGTCGAGCCGCTCGGCAGCGCCAAGTATGTGGCGTTCGAGACCGTCGTTCGTCCTGAGGAAATGCCCGGCCAAGGCGGCCTCTTTCAGGCCCTACCCTGGCCTTATGTCGAAGGCCTGCGCCTTGACGAAGCGCGCCATCCGCTGACCATTCTTGCCGTCGGTCTCTACGGCGAAACGCTGCCCAACCAGAACGGCGCGCCGATCCGGCTCGTGGTGCCGTGGAAATACGGTTTCAAAGGCATCAAATCGATCGTCAAGATCAAGCTGGTCGAAGAGCAGCCGCAGACCACCTGGAAGAATTCGAACGCCCGGGAATACGGTTTCTATTCCAACGTCAATCCGGCAGTGGACCATCCACGCTGGAGCCAGTCGACCGAACAGCGGATCGGCGAAGGCGGGTTCTTCGGAACCAAGCGCGTCGATACGCTGCCGTTCAACGGCTATGCTAACGAAGTGGCGAGCCTCTATAGCGGCATGGACCTGAAAGCGAACTACTGACCATGCTCTCGATCCCAGCCCTGCCCCGCCGATATCATGCCGCCAGCATCTGGGCACTTTACGTCGTGGGGCTTTGTCCCGCGGCGTGGTACTTCTATCAGGCCGCGACGGGCGGGCTGGGTTTCAATCCGGTCAAGACGTTCGAGCATCTGATCGGCATCTGGGCGTTGCGTTTCATCATCCTGACGCTCGCCGTCACGCCCCTACGCGATATTCTCGGGATCAACTGGATCCGCTATCGCCGTGCGCTAGGGCTGCTCGCCTTCTATTACGTCGTGTTCCATTTCAGCGTCTATCTTCTGCTCGATCTGCAGCTGAACTTTGGCGCTGTTGGCAGCGATATCGTGCGGCGCCCCTATATCACGATCGGCTTTGCCTGCCTGCTGCTGCTGATCCCGCTTGCGGTGACATCCAACAACTGGTCGATCCGCAAGCTCGGACAGACCTGGGTGAAAATGCACAAGCTGATCTATCTCGTGGCACTGGGCGGCGCGCTCCACTATGTGCTCGCGGTGAAGTCGGTGACGCTCGTTCCGTTTATCCATATCGCAGCGATCGGGCTGCTGCTCGCCTACCGGCCGCTCCGAAAGCCGTTCCTCAACTGGAAGCGCGGCAAGAGCCGTCCGGCACGTCCCGCCACCACGACATAGTGGGCGGCGTCAACGTATGGCAGGTATCGGGCAGGCCTCACCGCCGCCGAATAGTCGCGACCGGGTGAGGAAGCGCTTTTCACGCCCATTGTCGAGCGAGAACATGCCGCCCCTTCCGGGCACGACATCGATAATCAGCTGCGTGTGCTTCCAGGCCTCGAACTGGCTGCCGCTGATATAGACCGGCACGCCGCCGATTTCGCCAAGCTTCACGTCGTGGTCGGCGAGCATGAAATCGCCCTTTGGATAGCACATCGGAGACGACCCGTCGCAGCAGCCGCCGGATTGGTGGAACAGGATGTCTGGGTGGTCCGCCTGGATCTCGGCAATGAGGGTCAGCGCGGAATCCGTGGCCGTGACGCGCGGTTCGCCGTTGATTGTTGCATCCATCATGTCATTCCTGTTCGCATCGAGACATTGAAAAGGCTCCCGACCCTGCAGCCGGGAGCCCATGCTTCGGTTGAGATCGATCAGAAGAACCCGAGCTTCTTCGGGCTGTAGCTCACCAGCATGTTCTTGGTCTGCTGGTAGTGGTCGAGCATCATCTTGTGGTTTTCGCGACCAATCCCAGACTGCTTGTACCCGCCGAATGCCGCATGCGCGGGATAGGCGTGATAGCAATTTGTCCAGACGCGGCCGGCCTGGATCTCCCGGCCGAAGCGGTAGGCGCGGTTGCCGTCGCGCGTCCACACGCCGGCGCCGAGCCCGTACAGCGTATCGTTGGCGATCTCCAGCGCCTCTTTTTCGTCCTTGAAGGTCGTCACCGACACTACCGGTCCGAAGATCTCCTCCTGGAAGATCCGCATCTTGTTGTGGCCCTTGAAGATCGTCGGCTTGATGTAGTAGCCGTTCGCCAATTCCCCGCCGAGATCGTTCTTGACGCCGCCAGTCAGCACTTCCGCGCCTTCCTGCTTGCCGATGTCGAGATAGGACAGAATCTTCTCCATCTGCTCGGAGGATGCCTGCGCGCCAATCATGGTCGAGCTATCGAGCGGGTTGCCCTGCGTGATTGCTTCGACGCGTTTGACCGCCCGCTCCATGAAACGATCGTAAACCGATTCCTGGATCAGTGCGCGGCTGGGGCATGTGCAGACTTCGCCCTGGTTCAGCGCGAACATCGCAAAGCCTTCCAGCGCCTTGTCGAGGAAATCGTCGTCTTTACTCATCACATCGGCGAAGAAGATGTTCGGCGACTTGCCGCCAAGTTCGAGCGTGACAGGGATAAGGTTTTGGCTGGCATATTGCATAATCAGCCGGCCTGTTGTGGTCTCCCCGGTAAAGGCGATCTTGGCGATCCGGTTGCTGGTGGCAAGCGGTTTCCCGGCTTCGAGACCGAAACCATTGACGATATTCAGCACGCCGGGTGGCAGGAGGTCACCGACGAGTTCCGCCCAGACCAGAAGCGAGGCCGGCGTCTGCTCGGCCGGCTTGATGACAACGCAGTTGCCGGCGGCAAGCGCCGGTGCAAGCTTCCAGGCGGCCATCAGAATCGGGAAATTCCACGGAATGATCTGGCCGACAACGCCAAGCGGTTCGTGGAAGTGATAGGCGACCGTATCGTGGTCGATTTCACTGATCGAACCTTCCTGGGCACGGATGCAGGATGCGAAATAGCGGAAGTGATCGATGGCGAGCGGGATGTCGGCTGCCATTGTCTCGCGGATCGGCTTGCCGTTGTCCCAGGTTTCGGCCTGCGCCAGAACTTCCAGCTTGTCTTCCATCCGCTGGGCGATCTTCATCAGGATGTTCGAGCGGTCAGCCGGCGCCATGCGGCCCCATTTTTCCTTGGCGGCGTGGGCAGCGTCGAGCGCCGCATTGACATCCTTTTCGTCAGACCGCGGGATCTCGCAGATCTTGCCGCCGGTGATCGGCGTGACGTTGTCGAAATACTTGCCGCTGATCGGTTCTTTCCACTCACCGCCGATATAGTTGCCGTATTTCAGCTTGAACGGTGACTCAACGATTTTCTGATGCAGCATGTCATCCTCCCATGATGAACAGGTTCAAAGCGAACCCGATGGAACAGAATCTGCGCTTCTGGCGTGGTGAAAACAGGCCTCACCCGCGATACCGCGATGCACTCTGTCGCAAGTCTGCGACAAAACTCCCCGTCATTGAATGCCAAATCGCTTCATCTTGCGATGCAGAGTGGAACGGCTGACGCCGAGCACCTGCGCTGCCAGCGAGACGTTGCCGTGGACACGAGACAACGCCCGAAGAAGCGCCGAGCGCTCGGCATCGCCCAGGAGTTCTCGCGCATCCCGGCTCGATTCGTGAAGCAGATCGGAGGCCGGGATCCCTTCCGCAATCCGATCGTCGTCCAGACGCAGCGCCGATCGTGCAGCCCGCGTGGCACCGATCACAAGGTCGTCGCGATCTACAGCCAGGAGCGCCATTGGAGATCCCGTCTCACTCGGCACCATCACGAAGCGGGCACCTTGAAACGCGTTTCGGAACAGGTTCAGCTCGATCCGGGATGCCGCCTCACGCACCGTCTGCGACAGGATGGCGATCGTGCCTTCGTTTGCGTCACTTCGGCACGTCGAGACATCGAGCGCGCCGGCCAGAACTCCACGGTGATCACGAATGGGCGCAGTCGTGCAGCTCAGATCGATATTGGATGCAAAGAAGTGCTGGTCGCGGATGATCGATATCGGCCGGTCGTCGGCGATTGCGGTGCCGATCCCGTTGGTGCCGATACTCTCCTCGGTCCAGACCGAGCCGGTCCAGAGGCCCAGCGCACGAAAATCCTTGTCGTCGCCCGCTGCGCCGCGACGGTCAAGCGCGATACCTTTGCTGTCGGTCATCAGGATGCAGCAGCCGGCGCGACCGACGACCATGAACAGCCGGTCGAGCTCGTCCCTCGCTTGCCCGATAAGACGCTCCGACTGTTTTCGGGCGACGTCCAGTTCCTGCTCTGTCACCCGCTCCGGCATCCGCCGGTCCTCTGGCGCCAAGTGATGCATGGTCATGCAGCGGCGCCATGACGCGACTACAGCCGAACTCGCGACAGGGGAATTGGCCGACGCGTAGACTTGGTCGGCGTGGGAAACAGGGTCATGCATCGGGCTCCTCCCACCAAATGCGTCACGGCTCGATTGTCGCTAAAAAAACGGGATGTGGCAACAGCGATATAGGGAGCTTCAGTCATTCGGCAGGCCGGTCAGCCTGCCGGCCCCCGGACTTGACAGTCACAGTCCCCACGGGCTTCAGTCCGCGCAATGGAGATGTTTTGATGACACCAGAATCGACTGCGGACGGCGGACGACTATCCTTGCTGGATGTCTATCTTTGCAACCATCGGCCGTTCGGAGAGATCCACGGTATCACGCGTTTCGTCATCGAGTTTCTATACTTCGGCATCAAAGAAGCGCGGGCCTGCCTGTTCGCCGGCCTGTTTTTTGTGTCGATCTTCATCGTTCCGCGAACGGGCGTGTTCGGCATCCCGCGCTACGACGTTCTGCTAATCATCGCGCTGGCAATCCAGTCCCTGATGATCTGGAGCAAGCTAGAAACCTGGGATGAGGCAAAAGCGATCGGCCTTTTCCACGTGGTTGGCTTTGCGCTCGAAGTGTTCAAGACCTCCGGCAGCATCCAGTCATGGTCATACCCTGACTTCGCCTATACGAAAGTGCTGGGCGTGCCGCTGTTTTCCGGCTTCATGTATGCCGCCGTGGGGAGCTACATCATCCAGGCCTGGCGGCTTTTCGATCTGCGGATCCACCACCACCCCAGCTACTGGATGGCTGGCCTGGTCGCAATCGCGATCTACGCGAACTTCTTCACCCACCATTTCATCGGCGATTACCGCTGGTATATCGCCGCATGCGCGCTCGGCCTTTACGCCCGCACGACCGTCACCTACCGACCCTATGATCGTGACAGACGGATGCCGCTTCTGGTCGCCTTCGTGCTGATCGGCTTCTTCATCTGGCTGGCGGAGAACATCTCGACCTTTTTCGGGATCTGGCAATATCCGAACCAGATCGGGGCGTGGTCGGTCGTGCATCTTGGCAAATGGAGTTCGTGGTCTCTGCTGGTGGTGATGACATTCACGATCGTCGCCAACCTCAAGCATATCAAACAGAAGATCTACGTCCCCGTTTGAGGCCCCACGCCTCGACAAATGCGGCAGTCCCGATACCGAAAGCGTAAGCTGCGATATTCCACAGGGAAAACACCCGTCCGAGCAACAGTTTGCCGGCCGTCGTCAGTCGAAACGCATCCAACTCGGGCGGGTGATAGAGCCTTGAGAATTCGACGATAAGGGCGATGAGGAATGCCGCAAAGGCGAGCCTGCCGATGTTCACCGATGCGGTCAGCGTGGCCAACGCAAGAAACACCATCGCACCCCAGAGAACTGACCCACCGTATTTCACGACAAAGAAGGAAAGACCGAGATCGTAACCGAAGCGGCGCAGCAGAAGCCCCGCGGAGATCACAAGCAGCGTGGCGAGGCATCGCTGAACGCGTATGGATCGTGGTGCAGTCATGCTCGAGCCCGCCCCCCTCATTTCCCAAAAGAAAAAGGCCGGGCGTTTCCACCCGGCCTTTTCGAAAAGTGCGATCCTCGGATCGAATTATGCGGCTTCGGCAGTTTCTGCTTCAGCAGCAACGCGAGCCTTGTCGGCTGCGCCCTTGGCATCGACGTCGCGTTCGACGAATTCGATGACCGCCATCGGAGCGTTGTCGCCCTGACGATAGCCGGCCTTCATGATGCGCAGGTAGCCGCCGTTGCGGGTTGCGTAACGCGAAGCGATGGCATCGAACAGCTTGCGAACAGCGTCCTGATCCTGGATCTGCGAGATCGCCTGACGACGAGCGTGCAGGTCGCCGCGCTTGCCGAGGGTGACAAGCTTTTCGACGATCGGGCGAATTTCCTTCGCCTTCGGCAGGGTTGTTACAATCTGCTCATGGGTGATGAGCGAAGCCGCCATGTTGGCAAACATGGCCTTGCGGTGGCTTGCGGTGCGGTTGAGCTTACGGCCCGAATTTCCGTGACGCATGGTGTGTCTCCTTCACTTGCAGGCATTCGCCTGCAGTCTGATCCTGTTAGTATTGGTCTTCGTAACGCTTGGCGAGATCTTCAATGTTTTCCGGCGGCCATGCAGGAACTTCCATACCAAGATGGAGGCCCATGGATGCCAGAACTTCCTTGATCTCGTTCAGCGACTTGCGACCGAAATTCGGAGTGCGGAGCATCTCGGCTTCGGTCTTCTGGATGAGGTCGCCGATATAGACGATGTTGTCGTTCTTCAGGCAGTTGGCCGAACGGACGGAAAGTTCCAGTTCGTCGACCTTCTTGAGGAGTGCCGGGTTGAACGCGAGTTCAGTGACGGCTTCCTCTTCTGCTTCCTTCTGCGGCTCGTCGAAGTTGACGAAGACCGACAGCTGGTCCTGAAGGATACGAGCGGCGAAGGCTACGGCGTCTTCACCCGAGACCGAACCATCGGTTTCGATGGTCATGGTCAGCTTGTCATAGTCGAGAACCTGGCCTTCACGGGTGTTTTCCACCTTGTAGGACACTTTCTTGACCGGGGAATACAGGCTGTCGACCGGGATGAGACCGATCGGAGCGTCTTCCGCACGGTTACGATCAGCAGGGACGTAGCCCTTGCCGTTGTTGACCGTGAATTCCATACGGATCTCAGCACCCTCGTCGAGCGTGCAGATCACGTGGTCGGGGTTGAGGATCTCGATATCGCCAACCGTCTGGATGTCACCAGCGGTAACCGAACCCGGACCCTGCTTGCGCACGACCATGCGCTTGGAATCGTCACCATCCATCTTGATGGCGATTTCCTTGATGTTCAGCACGATGTCCGTCACATCTTCCCGAACGCCGGGGATGGAGGAGAATTCGTGCAGAACGCCGTCGATCTGCACTGCGGTAACAGCAGCACCGCGCAGCGACGACAAAAGTACGCGACGAAGCGCGTTGCCGAGCGTCAGGCCGAAGCCGCGCTCGAGAGGCTCAGCAACGAGCGTTGCCTTTGTACGGCCGGAAGAGGAAAACTCCACCTTGTTCGGCTTAATCAGTTCCTGCCAGTTCTTCTGGATCATGACCTACTACCTTCCGTTCGTTACCACCATCCAATCGTGGTAACCGAGCACGAGGAACACCGGAAATACCCTTCCGGCTATACGGTGAAAGCCGCCTCGACTCTTTCAGGAGACGGAGCGGCTATTACCGGGTTCAGATGAAGATCGCTGCGAAGCGAGCTCCAAAAACGTCCATTAGACGCGGCGCTTCTTGCGCGGGCGGCAACCGTTGTGCGGGATCGGGGTCACGTCGCGGATCGAGGTGATCATGAAGCCGGCAGCCTGGAGAGCGCGCAGAGCCGATTCACGACCGGAACCCGGACCGCAAACTTCGACTTCGAGCGACTTCATGCCGTGCTCCTGGGCCTTCTTGGCGCAGTCTTCGGCAGCGATCTGAGCGGCGAACGGGGTCGACTTGCGCGAACCCTTGAAGCCCTTGGCACCAGCAGACGACCAGGCAATTGCATTGCCCTGTGCATCGGTGATGGTGATCATCGTGTTGTTGAACGTCGAGTTGACGTGGGCAACGCCCGACGTAATATTTTTGCGTTCGCGGCGGCGTACGCGTGTGGCTTCCTTGGCCATGGTATTCCTTTCGTTGATCTCTGCACCGCCGTAATGCCAGCGGCTCCACCTCAGATCGGACAGTCACGAAAAAGCGGACAGGAGCCCTGCCCGCTTTGCGACTATCGATCCAAAATTACTTCTTCTTACCAGCAATCGCCTTTGCCGGACCCTTGCGGGTGCGGGCATTGGTGTGCGTGCGCTGACCGCGGACCGGAAGGCCACGACGGTGACGCAGGCCGCGATAGCAGCCGAGGTCCATGAGGCGCTTGATGTTCATCGCGGTTTCGCGACGAAGATCACCTTCGACGCGATAATCGCGGTCGATGGTTTCGCGGATCTGAAGGACTTCCGAGTCGGTCAGCTGATGGACGCGCTTTTCAGCGGCAAGACCAACCTTCTCCATGATTTCCTGTGCGAATTTCGGGCCGATCCCGTGAATGTAGGTCAGCGCGATGACAACGCGCTTCGCAGTCGGGATGTTGACGCCAGCGATACGTGCCACGTCTATTCTCCTTGCGTTCCGGTTGCCATCCGGCAAGCGGTACTTCTTCCATGAAAGCGACCTTTGGATACGGTCGCCAGTTCAAACTTCATACGAGACAGGCAAAATGATCGCCCCGGATGTCCTTGCGGGAATCCGCGCCGATCGCTGTAAAACTGTCGCGAGTTGGCGCGGTGTGTAGCGGAATCAGTGCTTGAATGCAACTGCTCCACCCCAAGATTCTTTAACCCATCCAAGACAGTCTCAGAGACTGGCGAGGATCTTTTCGATATCGGCCGTGACAGTATCCATCTCGGCCATGCCATCGACAACCTTGAGCTTGCCTTTGGCATAGTAGTAACCAATGAGCGGCGAGGTTTCCTTGTAGTAAACCTCGAGACGCTTGGTCATGGTCTCAGCGTTGTCGTCCGGCCGACGCTTGAAGTGGGTCGAGCCACACTTGTCGCACGTGCCCTCCGACGAAGGCTTCTTATCCGAGTCGTGGTAGACCGTCCCGCACTGGGCGCAGGAATAGCGACCGGAGACGCGACGGACAAGCTCCTTATCGTCGACGCGAAGTTCAATCACGACGGAAAGATCGAGCCCCTTGGCAGACAGCATCGCCTCAGTGGCGTCCGCCTGCACGAGCGTGCGGGGAAAACCGTCAAGGATGAAACCGTTCGCGCAGTCAGGCGCGTCTATGCGCTCTGAGACGATCGCGTTGACGATCTCGTCAGAGACGAGATTGCCCGCATCCATGACTGCCTTGGCGCGCTTGCCGACTTCGGTCTCAGCTGCCACGGCTGCCCGCAGCATATCACCAGTGGAGAGCTGCGGAATGCCATGCTTCTCCACGATCCGCTGGGCTTGGGTCCCCTTGCCCGCGCCCGGCGGTCCTAAAAGAATCAGTCTCATCGTCCCCTCTTTCCACCGCGTAGTTTCGACTTCTTGATCAATCCCTCATACTGCTGCGCGATGAGGTGTCCCTGGATCTGCGCAACCGTATCAAGGGTTACACTGACCACGATCAAAAGCGAAGTACCACCAAGGGCTAACGGAACGCCCGTTCTGGCCACCAGGAATTCGGGAAGAATGCAGACCACGACGAGATAGATAGCGCCGACGACCGTGATTCGGGTCAGGACGTAATCGATATATTCCGCGGTACGCTCGCCGGGACGGATGCCGGGAATGAAGCCGCCGTGCTTCTTCAGGTTATCAGCCGTATCCTTCGGGTTGAAGACGATGGCCGTGTAGAAGAAGGCGAAGAACGCGATCAGCATGGCGTAGAACAGCATAAACAGCGGCTGGCCGTGGCCAAGAGCTGCAATGATCCCCGTCGCCCAGTCTGGCAGCTGTGAATTGCCGGCAAAGCCTGCAGCCGTTGCCGGCAGAAGCAGAAGCGAGGATGCAAAGATTGCCGGAATAACGCCCGCTGTATTGAGCTTCAGCGGAAGGTGCGAGGTATCGCCCTGGAACATGCGGTTGCCGACCTGACGCTTCGGATACTGGATCAGGAGCCGGCGCTGGGCGCGTTCAACAAACACGATCAGCGCAATGACGGCGATCGCGACGATGATAACGGTGAGAATCAGAGCCGTCGGCAGAGCGCCGGTACGACCGAGTTCCATTGTGTTGGCGAGCGCGCCAGGAAGACCTGCGGCAATACCGGCAAAGATGATCAGCGAAATACCGTTGCCGATACCGCGCGAGGTGATCTGCTCACCAAGCCACATCAGGAACATCGTGCCGCCAAGCAGCGTGACGACCGTTGAGAGCGTGAAGAACCAGCCCGGGTTGGACACGATGCCCTGACCGCTCGAAAGGCCGGCAGCGATGCCGTAGGCCTGAAGCGCGCCGAGAATCACAGTGCCGTAGCGAGTGTACTGGTTGATGATCTTGCGACCCGCCTCGCCTTCCTTCTTCAGGTTCTCGAGCGACGGGACGACCGAAGTCATCAGCTGCACGATAATCGAAGCGGAAATGTAAGGCATGATGCCGAGGGCGAAGATCGCCATGCGCTCGACAGCACCGCCGGAGAACATGTTGAAGAGGCCGAGAATGCCACCCGACTGACCGCTAAAGGCCTGCGCATAGGCTTCAGGGTTGAGGCCTGGCAGCGGAATATGCGTGCCCAAGCGATAGACAAGAAGCGCTGCCAGCGTGAACCACAGGCGTTTCTTGAGATCTTCCGCCTTGGCGAAAGTTTTGAAATTCAGATTTGAGGCCAGTTGTTCAGCTGCAGAAGCCATGCAATTCTCCGCCCGACCCATCCCCCGGCGGCATGTGCCTTCCGGAACGCAGTCTTGATTCTGTTTTCAGAAAGCTGGGGGCGCGAGATGCTGTCGCAATCGCCTGCCTCACCCATTTTTCCGTCTGATCCCGGTAGCTGACCGGCCGGACTGCCTTGGGGATCGTGAGGCTCACATATGGACATAAAATCACCCGGTGTGAAGCTCACACCGGGTGATTTTCAAACGATTTATTCAGCGGCTGTTTCAGCAACCACGAGCAGCTTGATCGAGCCGCCCGACTTTTCGATCTTTTCGACGGCAGCCTTGGAGGCACCGGCGACTTCGATCGAAACCTTGGTTGTCAGTTCGCCGCCGGACAGGACGCGAACGCCGTCCTTGAGGCGACGGATGACGCCGGCAGCCTTGAGAGCTGCTGCGTCGACAGTCGCGTTTGCGTCGAGTTTGCCAGCATCGATCGCAGTCTGGATACGGCCGAGCGATACGGTTGCGTATTCAGATGCGAAGATGTTGTTGAAGCCGCGCTTCGGAAGACGACGGTAGATTGGCATCTGACCGCCTTCGAAGCCGTTGATCGAGACGCCTGAACGGGCCTTCTGACCCTTGACGCCACGTCCACCGGTCTTGCCCTTGCCGGAACCGATACCGCGACCAACGCGGATACGGTCCTTCGAAGAGCCTTCGTTGTCCTTGATCTCATTCAGTTTCATGGTCAATTCCTCCGTCTCACTTCTCTTCGACGACGCGAACGAGATGCTGGACAGCACGGATCATGCCACGAACGGAAGGAGTATCTTCCAGAGTGCTGGTCCGATGCATCTTGTTGAGGCCAAGACCGATCAGCGTCGCGCGCTGTTCGGCCGGGCGGCGGATTGGGCTGCCGATCTGCTGAACGGTAACCGTCTTTGCTTCAGTCTTCTGCGTAGCCTTAGCCATGGTTCAGACTCCTCTTATTCTTCCGACGCATTGCCGGAAGCGGCGCGGCGCGACTGCAGGGTGGCATACTTGAGGCCACGCTGAGCTGCTACGTCCTTCGGATGCACCTGGTGCTTCAGAGCGTCGAACGTTGCGCGAACCATGTTGTATGGGTTCGACGAACCAGTCGACTTCGCAACAACGTCATGGACGCCGAGCGTTTCGAATACAGCGCGCATCGGGCCGCCGGCGATGATACCGGTACCAGCCTTGGCCGAGCGCAGCAGAACCTTGCCGGCGCCGTGACGACCATTGACGTCGTGATGCAGCGTACGGCCGTCACGCAGCGGTACGAAGATCAGATCGCGCTTTGCAGATTCGGTTGCCTTGCGGATGGCTTCCGGCACTTCGCGTGCCTTGCCATGACCGAAGCCAACGCGACCCTTCTGGTCGCCGACGACGACGAGAGCAGCAAAACCGAAACGACGGCCGCCCTTGACGACCTTGGCGACGCGGTTGATCGCGACCAGCTTGTCGACGAATTCGCTATCGCGTTCTTCGCGGTTCTGGCGATCGTTGCCCGAACCTCTTCTTTCCTGTGCCATTGTCCTTTTCCTTTTTCTTTTGCGGGTGGAACGGCAGGTTGAGATTGTCCGGCGTACCGGACGTGATGCGGTAAAACCGCAAATCGCCCGGCCTCCCCTTCTTCAGGCAGACCGGGCGAAATTTCTTAGAAGCTCAGGCCGCCTTCGCGGGCAGCTTCAGCAAGAGCCTTGATGCGGCCGTGGTAGATGAAGGCGCCGCGGTCGAACACGACTTCCGTCACGCCAGCCTTGGCAGCGCGCTCTGCAACCAACTTGCCGACGGCAGCAGCTGCTGCAACGTCCGCACCGGTCTTCAGCGACTTGCGCAGATCGACGTCGAGCGTGGAAGCGGCTGCAAGCGTGCGGCCGGCCACGTCGTCGATGACCTGAACGTAGATGTTTTTCGAGGAGCGGTGAACCGACAGACGCGGACGGCCATTTGCGACCTTCTTGATCTGACGGCGAACACGGCTCGCACGCTTTGTGAGTGCTTCTTTTCTGGTAGCCATGATCCCGCGTCCTTACTTCTTCTTGCCTTCCTTGCGGACGATCCGTTCCTCAGCGTACTTGACGCCTTTGCCCTTGTAGGGCTCTGGACCGCGGTATTCGCGGATTTCCGCTGCTACCTGACCGACCTGCTGTTTATTAATGCCGGAGACGATGATTTCCGTCGGCTTCGGCACGGCAATGGTGATGCCTTCCGGGGTCTGATAGACCACGTCGTGGCTGAAACCGAGAGCCAGCTGCAGGTTCTTGCCCTGCAGCGACGCGCGGTAACCAACGCCGTTGATTTCAAGCTTGCGCTCGAAACCGTCCTTCACACCCTTCAGGATGTTTTCGATCATCGTGCGGGACATGCCCCACTTCGAACGAGCATCCTTGGAATCGTTGACCGGAGTCACCGAAATGGCATTGTCTTTGATTTCAAGCTTGATTTCGTCGTTAGCGACGAAGAAAAGCTCGCCCTTCGGGCCCTTGGCAGTGACTTTCTGGCCATCAACCGAGGCCGTGATCCCTGCAGGAACCTGAACGGGCTTTTTACCGATACGAGACATTATTCAATCCTGTCTGTTCGCTAGGGAGATCCTTGCGCAGTCTTAGAAGACCGAGCAAAGAACCTCGCCGCCTACGTTCTGTTCGCGAGCCTGGTGATCGGCCATCACGCCCTTCGGAGTCGAAAGGATGGTGATGCCGAGGCCGTTCGCGACCTGAGGGATGGACTTGACCGAGACATAAACTCGGCGGCCCGGCTTGGACACGCGGCCGATCTCACGGATCACCGACGCGCCTTCGTAGTACTTCAGTTCGATTTCGATCTCGGCCTTGCCGTTGCCGAAATCGGTTTCAGTGTAACCGCGGATGTAGCCTTCAGCCTGCAGCACGTCGAGAACGCGAACGCGCAGCCTGGAGGCTGGCGTCGAAACGGTCGACTTGCGGCGGGAAGCGCCGTTGCGGATACGTGTGAGCATATCGCCCAAGGGATCAGTCATGGTCATCTAACGATCTCCTTACCAGCTCGACTTGACGATGCCCGGCACTTTGCCGAGGCTGCCGAGTTCGCGAAGTGCAATACGCGACATCTTAAGCTTGCGATAGAAAGCGCGTGGGCGACCGGTGACTTCGCAACGGTTGCGGATACGCGTCTTCGAGCCATCGCGCGGCAGAGAAGCGAGCTTGATAGTTGCCTTGAACCGCTCTTCGATCGGAAGTTCCTGGTTCATGATGGTCGCCTTCAATACAGCACGCTTGGCTGCATGGTCCGCGACGGTCTTGCGGCGGCGCTTGTTCTTTTCAACTGCGCTGGTTTTCGCCATATCGGAGTTCCTTTTAAACGCTCGTCGTTACGGTTACTGGCGGAACGGGAAGTTGAACTCTTTCAGGAGAGCCCGTGCTTCGTCGTCGTTGGTAGCCGTCGTGCAAACGATGATGTCCATGCCCCACATCTGATCAACCTTGTCGTAGTTGATCTCCGGGAACACAATGTGTTCCTTGATGCCCATGGCGAAGTTGCCACGGCCGTCAAAGGACTTCGGGTTCAGGCCGCGAAAGTCGCGAACGCGCGGAAGCGCGATGTTGACCAGTCGATCCATGAATTCGTACATGCGGGCGCCGCGAAGCGTAACCTTGGCACCGATCGGCATGAATTCGCGAACCTTGAAGCCCGCGATGGAATTCCGTGCCTTTGTGATGACCGGCTTCTGGCCGGCGATCGCTGCGAGGTCGGCTGCTGCAACCGTTGGCTTCTTGCTGTCGGCAGTTGCTTCGCCCACACCCATGTTGATGACGATCTTGTCCAGCTTGGGGATCATCATGTCGTTGGAGTAGGAAAACTGCTCCTTTAGCGCGGCGCGGATGCGGGAAACGTATTCCGCCTTGAGCCGCGGCTCATACTTGGACTCAGCCATCGATCACATCTCCCGTACGCTTGGCGACACGCACCTTCTTACCGTCGACGACCGAGAAACCAACGCGAGTTGGCTTACCGTCTTTCGCGGCAACCGCGATGTTCGACAGATGGATGGACGCTTCCTTGTTGATGATGCCAGCTTCCTGCGTCTGCGACTGACGCTGGTGGCGCTTCACCATGTTGATGCCGCGAACGACCGCACGGTCTTCCTTCGGCATAACCTGGATTACTTCACCGGTGCGGCCCTTGTCCTTGCCGGTCAGTACGACGACGTTGTCGCCCTTCTTGATCTTCTGCATATCTCTCGCTCCTTACAGAACTTCAGGAGCCAGCGAGATGATCTTCATATGGTTCTTAGCGCGAAGTTCGCGCGGAACCGGTCCGAAGATACGGGTGCCGATCGGCTCTTTCTTGTTGTCGATGAGGACCGCTGCGTTGTTGTCGAAGCGGATGACGCTGCCGTCGGCGCGACGGATGTCCTTGGCGGTACGCACAACCACCGCCTTCATCACGTCACCCTTCTTCACGCGGCCGCGCGGAATAGCTTCCTTGATCGAAACGACGATAACGTCGCCGATCGAAGCGTACTTGCGCTTGGAGCCGCCCAGCACCTTGATGCACATGACACGACGTGCGCCGGAATTATCCGCCACGTCGAGGTTTGTTTGCATCTGAATCATGTCAGGTCGCCTTTTTCTAATGACCAACTATCCGCGCGCATGAATACGAACGGAGCTGGCTATGAACACATTTTCAGTATGCGCGGGATCGGTCTTGCCAAGGTGGTTTCCCTAAGTGGGACCTTCCGTGCGCTGAAAGCAAAAGAACGCTCGTTTCCGAGCGTTCTACGCCAGTGGCGTGCTTCTTACAGGATTCTGTGTCCGACGCAAGGGCCTGACGCAAAATCCTGAAGTCTTTAAGCCTGGGCGTTGATAACCGTCCAGGTCTTGTCTTTGGAGATCGGGGCGCATTCCTGAATGGAAACTACGTCACCAACCTTGAACTGGTTGTTTTCGTCATGGGCCTTGTACTTCTTGGACCGGCGAACGGTCTTCTGAAGCAAAGGGTGAGCGAAGCGGCGCTCGACGCGGACAACAACGGTCTTCTCGTTCTTGTCGGAAACGACTACGCCCTGCAGAATGCGTTTCGGCATATTATTCTTCCTTTAGGCCTTGGCTTCTGCCGCCTTCTGGCGGGCAATGGTTTTCACGCGAGCGATATCCTTGCGGACCTCGGTGATGCGCGAGGATTTCTCGAGCTGGCCGGTGGCCTTCTGGAAGCGCAGGTTGAACTGCTCCTTCTTCAGGTCAGCAAGCTTGTCCTTGAGCTGGTCGGCGGTCAGGCCGCGTACGTCTTCGGCTTTCATCGTGCCTTCTCCTTAATCTGCGATGCGCTGTACGAAGCGCGTCGTGACCGAGAGCTTGGCAGACCCGAGGCGAAGTGCCTCGCGCGCGATCTCTTCCGAAACGCCGTCGATCTCGAACATGATACGACCAGGCTTGACCTTGCAAGCCCAGTATTCGACAGAACCCTTACCCTTACCCATGCGCACTTCGGTCGGCTTTGCCGTGACCGGTACGTCTGGGAATACGCGGATCCATACACGACCCGCACGCTTCATGTAACGTGTGATCGCGCGGCGAGCCGCTTCGATCTCACGTGCGTTGACGCGGTTAGGTTCCTGAGCCTTCAGACCGAATTCGCCGAATGCGAGGTCGAAGCCACCCTTGGCAACGCCCTTGATGCGGCCCTTGAACTGCTTGCGGAACTTGGTACGCTTTGGCTGCAACATTTTATTACTTCTCCGAGCTTATCTTTCGCCAGCGCTAATCAAGCGTTTTCACGTTCGCGGCGACGGTCGCCACGATCGCCACGCTCACGGCTTGCCGGACCCTGCGCATCGCCTTCCAGCGCGCGACGTTCCGACGCCATCGGATCGTGCTCAAGGATTTCACCCTTGAAGATCCAGACCTTGATGCCGCAGATACCGAATGCGGTTTCGGCTTCAGCCGTACCGTAGTCGATGTCGGCGCGCAGTGTGTGCAACGGCACGCGGCCTTCGCGGTACCATTCGGTACGAGCGATTTCCGCGCCACCGAGACGGCCGGCGCAAGTGATCTTGATGCCTTCGGCGCCAAGACGCATAGCGGACTGAACAGCACGCTTCATCGCACGGCGGAAAGCCACGCGGCGTTCGAGCTGCTGGGCGATCGACTGGGCAACGAGCGTTGCGTCGACTTCCGGCTTGCGCACTTCAACGATGTTGAGGTGCGTTTCGGAGTTGGTCATCGTGGAGATCTTCTTGCGAAGCTTCTCGATGTCCGCACCCTTCTTGCCGATGATCAGACCCGGGCGAGCCGAGTGGATCGTGACGCGGCACTTCTTGTGCGGACGCTCGATAACCACCTTGGCGATGCCGGCCTGCTTCAGCTCGGACATCAGGTATGCGCGGATCTTCAGGTCTTCATGAAGCAGCTGGCCGTATTCGGCGTTGTCGGCGAACCAACGGCTGTCCCATGTACGGTTGATGCCGAGGCGAAAACCGATAGGATTGATTTTCTGACCCATTATGCGGCCTCCCCTTTTTCCTCGACTTCGCGAACGACGATCGTCAGATGCGCGAACGGCTTTTCGATCCGCGATGCACGGCCACGGCCGCGAGCGTGGAAACGCTTCATCGTGATCGACTTGCCGACGTAGGCTTCCGCTACGATCAGCGTGTCGACGTCGAGGTCATGGTTGTTTTCGGCGTTGGCGATAGCAGACTCGAGAGTCTTCTTCACCGTGCCTGCGATGCGCTTGCGGGAGAACTCGAGTTCTGCCAGAGCGCGTTCAACCTTCTTGCCGCGGATCATGGCGGCAACGAGGTTTAGCTTCTGCGGGCTGACGCGAAGCGTACGGGCGACTGCCTGTGCTTCGTTGTCCTTCAGCCGGCGTTCGGTCTTTGCCTTCGCCATGATTACTTCCTCTTCGCCTTCTTGTCCGCGCCGTGACCGTAATAGGTCCGGGTGGGAGCGAATTCACCGAACTTGTGTCCGACCATGTCTTCGTTGACGCTGACGGGCACGTGCTTGTTGCCGTTGTAGACGCCGAACGTCAAACCGACGAACTGCGGCAAGATCGTGGACCGACGGGTCCACATCTTGATTACTTCACTGCGTCCGCCTTCGCGCACCTTCTCAGCCTTCTTGAGAAGATAGCCGTCAACAAACGGACCTTTCCAAACTGAACGAGCCATTTAACGACTTCCTCTCTTACTTCTTGACGTGGCGCGAGCGCATGATGAACTTGTCCGTGGACTTGTTCGAACGCGTGCGCTTGCCCTTGGTGGGCTTGCCCCACGGGGACACCGGATGGCGTCCACCAGAGGTACGGCCTTCACCACCGCCGTGCGGGTGGTCGACCGGGTTCATGACAACGCCGCGGTTATGCGGACGCTTGCCACGCCATACGGTACGACCGGCCTTGCCGTCGTTGATGTTGCCGTGATCGGGGTTGGAGACAGCACCGATCGACGCCAGGCAGGAGCCCGGGACGAGACGCTGTTCACCAGAGTTGAGGCGCAGGATCGCCATGCCGGCATCGCGGCCGACGAGCTGCACGTAGGTGCCGGCGGAGCGAGCAATCTGACCGCCCTTGCCTGGCTTCATTTCGACGTTGTGAACGATCGAACCAACCGGGATGAACTGCAGCGGCATGGTGTTGCCGGGCTTCACGTCGACAGCCTTCGAGGAAGCGATGACCTTGTCGCCTGCAGCAAGACGCTGCGGAGCGATGATGTAGGCCTGTTCGCCGTCCGTGTAGGTGACGAGCGCGATGAACGCGGTACGGTTAGGGTCGTATTCCAGACGCTCAACCGTGCCTTCAATGTCGAACTTGCGACGCTTGAAGTCGACCAGGCGATAGGTACGCTTGTGACCGCCGCCGATGAAGCGGGCAGTGATACGACCGTTGTTGTTGCGACCACCGCTCTTGGACAGACCTTCAGTCAGCGACTTGAGGGGCTTGCCCTTCCAGAGGCCCGAACGGTCGACGATAACCAGCTGACGCTGGCTCGGGGTCGTCGGATTATAGCTTTTCAGTGCCATTTTTCTTTACCTCAGAGACCGGTGGTGATGTCGATCGTCTGACCTTCGGCCAGGGTTACGACAGCCTTCTTGACGTCCTTCTGCTTGCCGATGAAGCCCTTGAAGCGCTTCACCTTGCCCTTGCGGACCAGCGTATTGACGGCAGTGACCTTCACACCGAAGAGAGCTTCTACGGCAGCCTTGATTTCCGGCTTCGAAGCAGTCTTGGCAACGTTGAAGACGATCTGGTTATACTCGGAAACCAGTGTCGACTTTTCGGTGATCGAAGGAGATACGATCACATCATAGTGGCGAATGTCGGTCACTTGAAACGCTCCTCGAGGGCTTCAACCGCAGCCTTGGAAAGCACGAGCTTACCGCGACGCAGGATGTCGTAAACATTGATGCCCTGGACCGGCAGAACGTCCACATTCGGGATGTTCTGGGCTGCGAGCTTGAAGTTGCTGTCGAGCTCAGCACCGCCGATGAACAGCACGTTGGTGAGGCCGAGCGATGCGAACGTACCGACGAGAGCCTTGGTCTTTGCTTCAGAAGCAACCAGGTTGTCGATGACGATCAGATCTTCAGACTTCAGCTTTGCAGACAGAGCGTGACGCAGAGCAAGAGCGCGAACCTTCTTAGGAAGATCATGCTCGTGGCTGCGAACGACCGGGCCGTGTGCACGACCACCACCACGGAACTGCGGAGCGCGAGCCGAATGGTGACGAGCGCGGCCCGTACCCTTCTGCTTGAACATCTTCGCACCGGTGCGAGCAATCTCGGAACGGCTCTTGGTCTTGTGCGTGCCCTGCTGCTTCTTAGCGAGCTGGTAACGCACCATGCGTGCGAGGATATCCTCGCGTGGGTCGAGGCCGAAAATCGCGTCCGACAGGGAAACCTGGCCGGCGTCTTTTCCCTCGAGGGTCTTGACGTTGAATTCCATAATAGCTGGCTCCCTTACTTCGCGGCCGACTTGACGGCGTCGCGAACTTCAATCCAGGCGCCCTTGGAGCCGGGAACGGCACCCTTGACGAGGATCAGTCCGCGGTCTTCATCCGTCGAGACGATTTCGAGGTTTTGCGTGGTGATACGCGTCTGGCCCATGTGACCAGCCATGCGCTTGCCCTTCCAGACCTTGCCCGGATCCTGGTTGTTACCAGTCGAACCGTGCGAACGGTGCGACACGGAAACACCGTGGGTCGCCCGCAGACCACCGAAGTTATGGCGCTTCATAGCACCGGCAAAACCCTTACCGATCGAAGTGCCGGTGACATCCACCAGCTGACCAGCAGCAAAATGACCAGCCTTCAGCTCAGTGCCGACGTCGATCAAATTTTCTTCGGAAACGCGAAACTCAACGAGCTTCGACTTCGGCTCGACATTAGCGATGGCGAAGTTGCCACGCATAGCCTTGGAGGTGTTCTTTACCTTGGCGACGCCAGCACCGAGCTGAACGGCAACATAGCCATTCTTCTCAACAGTGCGCTGTGCGACAACCTGGCAGCTCTCCAGCCGCAAAACGGTAACCGGGATGTGCTCACCAGCGTCGTTATAGACGCGGGTCATTCCCACTTTCTGTGCAATTACACCCGAACGCATCGGTTCAATCCTTCTCACTCAGCTCGAGACATAAGCCTCAGAGCTTGATCTCAACATCGACACCTGCGGCGAGGTCGAGCTTCATCAGCGCGTCCACGGTCTGTGGTGTCGGGTCTACGATATCGAGAAGGCGCTTGTGTGTGCGCATCTCGAACTGCTCGCGGCTTTTCTTGTCGATGTGGGGGGACCGGTTAACCGTAAACTTCTCGATGCGAGTCGGAAGCGGAACGGGGCCCCGGACGCTTGCGCCGGTGCGCTTCGCCGTCGACACGATCTCACGCGTCGAAGCGTCGAGAATGCGGTGATCGAACGCCTTCAGGCGAATGCGGATATTTTGGCCGTTCATTCGACGTTATCCTTGTTTCTTGTTTCCACGTGCCAACGTTACAGCACGAGTTGTTCGTTATCCTAAGGCGGGACCACCAGTGTCAAAGATCGAACGGGTGCGCCAACAGCGGCAGTCCGTTCTCGTCTCCAGGCCGAAGGCCCACCTTAATGTCTTTGGCAATTGCCTGCCTCGATAAAACGAAGCAAGGCGCAAATAGCGCTCGCGCGCCATTTGCTACATTTTCATGTCATAAGCAAGTCAGCAGGGCCAACTTGCTTAAAAAAAGTGAACCGGGCGGGCCCCGAAGAACCCGCCCTGCCCTCTGATTTGTTACTCGATGATCGAGGCAACGATGCCGGCGCCGACAGTACGACCGCCTTCGCGGATCGCGAAGCGCAGCTTTTCTTCCATCGCGATCGGAACGATCAGCTCGACTTCAACGGTGACGTTGTCGCCTGGCATAACCATTTCCGTGCCTTCTGGAAGCGAAACGATACCGGTCACGTCCGTTGTACGGAAGTAGAACTGAGGACGGTAGTTCGTGAAGAACGGCGTATGACGGCCGCCTTCTTCCTTCGTCAGGATGTAGGCTTCTGCCATGAACTTCTTGTGCGGCTTGACCGAACCCGGCTTGCACAGGATCTGGCCACGCTCGACGCCGTCACGCTGTACGCCACGGATCAGAGCGCCGATGTTGTCGCCGGCCTGGCCCTGGTCGAGCAGCTTGCGGAACATTTCGACGCCGGTAACCGTCGTCTTGGTCGTGGCGCGGATGCCGACGATTTCGACTTCTTCACCAACCTTGACGATGCCACGCTCGACGCGACCGGTCACGACCGTACCACGGCCCGAGATCGAGAAAACGTCTTCGATCGGCAGCAGGAACGGCTGGTCGATCGGACGCTCAGGCGTCGGGATGTAGGCGTCGACAGCTGCCATCAGTTCGCGAACGGCGTCTTCGCCGATCTTCTTGTTCGAATCTTCGAGAGCGGCCAGAGCCGAACCCTTGACGATCGGAATGTCGTCGCCCGGGAAGTCGTAGGACGACAGAAGTTCGCGGACTTCCAGTTCGACGAGCTCGAGGAGCTCTTCGTCGTCGACCTGGTCAACCTTGTTGAGGAACACGACGATCGCGGGAACGCCAACCTGACGAGCAAGCAGGATGTGCTCGCGGGTCTGTGGCATCGGGCCGTCGGCAGCCGAGCAAACCAGGATCGCGCCGTCCATCTGCGCTGCACCGGTGATCATGTTCTTAACGTAGTCGGCGTGGCCGGGGCAGTCGACGTGTGCGTAGTGGCGGTTTGGCGTTTCGTATTCGACGTGTGCCGTCGAAATGGTGATGCCGCGGGCCTTCTCTTCAGGAGCAGCGTCGATCTGGTCGTAGGCCTTGAATTCGCCGAAGTACTTCGTGATCGCCGCAGTCAGCGACGTCTTGCCGTGGTCGACGTGACCGATCGTGCCAATGTTGACGTGAGGCTTATTGCGCTCAAACTTGCTCTTTGCCATTGAATGCTTCCTGTGAACATATGAGGTTGACCCGGCGACCGGGTTTGGTGTCGCCGTTTAAGGCTTTCCCAAGGATTGCGCAAGACATAATTACGCCGCCGCCCCGTACAAGGGGCAGGCCGAAAGATGGCGCTCTATCTGCCTGTATTTCAAGGCCTCGGCGTGTCGCCCTCCCCGTCTGCCGGAAGTATGGTCGCCGCAGAGATGGTGATGGCCTGATACGTAATCCTGACGTCCGATCCGGTTTTTGCGCGTGCCGCACGTGATCGACAAGAGCACAAATCGACGCGATGTTTGAATGGATCAAACCGGTCGAAAATAGAAATCATTTGTCCGGGATATTGGAGCGGGTAGCGGGAATCGAACCCGCGTATTCAGCTTGGAAGGCTGCTGCTCTACCATTGAGCTATACCCGCGGGGGTGGTCCGATCTCGAAGACGAATGGTGGAGAGAGTTGGATTTGAACCAACGTAGGCGTAGCCAACGGATTTACAGTCCGTCCCCTTTAACCACTCGGGCATCTCTCCATTCGTCTGGATCGTTAGACCAAGTCTGCTGACCGTCAGGCTTGCCGCCCCTCGGTCTGCGCCGCGTATATGACGGCCTCATGTCCGTCTGTCAACACGACCTCTTTGAAAAAAGGAGGAAAAAATTGGATATCGTCATGCCATCCGACGAAGGCTCGAGCGGAGGGCTTTGCCGAAACCGCGCTCCTCGATATAAGGCAGCATGAGCACAAAAGATCCTAAAGACAAAACCGCCCGCGACACCCATTACGCGACGCTTCGCCGGAATGTTCGCGATACCAAGCGCGAACGCGGCGAGATCCCGACGCCGCAGCAGGGCCGCGTCAAATCCAACAAGGGCGCCAAGGATTGGACGCCACCACAGCTGCAGCCGGAACAGGTGCTGCTCTATGGTCTCCATACGGTTCGGGCTGCGATCCAGAACCCGGAGCGCAAGCTGATCAAGCTTTCGGTGACACAGAACGCCTTTATGCGACTGGAGATCGGCGAATCGAGCGAGCTGTCTTTTCCTGTCGAGTTCGTCTCGCCGCAGGATATCGACAAGGTGCTGGGTCCCGAGGCGATCCACCAGGGCGTGATGCTGGAAACGCGGCCCCTGCCCGTACGCCGGCTTGAAGCCCTTAAAGAGAGCCCGCTTCTCCTGGTACTCGACCAGGTAACGGATCCCCATAACGTCGGTGCCGTCATGCGATCGGCCGTAGCGTTCGGTGCAGGCGCTCTCATCACCACCCAGAGACATAGCCCGACCGAGTCAGGCGTGCTGGCAAAATCCGCGTCCGGTGCACTGGAACTCATTCCCTATATCCAGATCACCAACCTCGCCGACGCGCTGGAATCGATCCACAAGCTTGGTTTCCAGACGATCGGGCTTGATTCGGAAGGTCCTGCCCCGCTGGAAGGCACGTTCTCCGGTGAGCGGATTGCTTTGGTCCTCGGATCCGAGGGCAAGGGCCTTCGCCAGAAGACCCGCGAAACGGTGAATGCGTTGGCCCGGCTCGACATGCCCGGCGAGATCAAGTCGCTCAACGTCTCGAATGCCGCAGCGATTGCGCTTTACGCGACAAGGCAGCATCTCCTGAAGATCTCCTGAACTCACATCAGCGGCTTGACGAAAACCGTCGGGCCGCCGCACTCCATCCTGGCGCAAGCTTTATATGAGTATTTCCTAATTATCTTAAATGGGAGAGCTTGGATGGATCGCGGGACCTGGAAGCAACCTGTCATCCTGGAAATCTTCGGCCAACCGGGGCCGATCATCGTGCAAGGCACGCTGGATGCAGCTCTTATGCTGCTCAGCGGATGGCCGGCCGCACGAACAGAAGCGCATATGGCGGCGGTGATGGCGTGCCGCGACGTGCTGACGGGCCGAAGCGTAGCGGCCCTTGCCCGCGCCGATTTCATTGAGGCCGCACTAGAGGCCGGCTTTCATGTTCAACCGCAAACCTTTCTTGCCGATATCGATGCCGAACCAATCAAAGACGTCCCGGCCTCACTTGCGACCCTGCCGATCTCGCCGGACCGCCTCGCCCCCCTCGCACCGTTCCGGCGTCGCCTCAGTAAGTCGCCCCGCTTACGCGGGCTTACCCTTGCTTATACCGAGCCCGATGCTGGCGGATCCGATTCACTCCCGTCATATCACCACCCGGTGATTAGCTGGAGCGAGCCGCATTCCGCGGCATCGGGGGCTGGGCCGGCCAGCCCACACACACCCTGCATGCGCGAATTATTGGCAGAGCTCTCGCGGACGATCGGCATGATTGCACGGCTCGGCGCCCGACGCGCCGCGGGCGTGCTGCGGCCCCAGCTTCGCCACGGAGCATCGGATCTTCCGGCCGCGGCGGATGCGCACCTTGGCAATTCCTGGGCCGTCGGTCGTCAGCAACCAATGGCATAGGCACGGTGATGTAGAGGCGAGACGAGCTTGCGCTGCTGAAGGCAAGGCAGTAGATCGTCTTCATGATGAGTATGCTTTCCATATTCGAGACGATCGCGCTCGATGCAGGCCGCACGATTCTTGAGATCCGTGGCCGTGGCGCTCATACCCACTACAAGCCGGACTACTCGCCGGTGACGGAGGCCGACGAAGCCGCGGAAGCGATCATTCTCGAAGCGCTTGCGCAGCATTGGCCGGCGATCCCCGCGGTTGCAGAAGAAGCCGTCGCCGCCGGGCAGATCCCGGATATTTCCGGTGGTCGTTTCTTCCTGATCGACCCGCTCGACGGCACACGTGAATTCATCAACGGCCGCGATGACTTCACCGTCAATATTGCGCTGATCGAAAACGCCCTTCCGACTGTCGGTATCGTGTATGCTCCGGCGCTCAACGTCGGCTATGGCGGCGCACAGAACCAAGCGTCCAAGCTTTCGATCGCCCCCGATTTCATCATCGAAAACCGTCAGGCGATCCGCGCCCGCGTCATGCCACGGCGACCCATCGCCTGTGCCAGCCGGTCCCACCGAACTGTCGAAACGGATGATTTCCTGGCGCAATACGGCGACCTCGAAACCCTTTCCGTCGGTTCATCGCTGAAATTCGGTCTGCTGGCGGAAGGTGCCGCCGACATCTATCCGCGGTTCGGCCGGACGATGGAATGGGACACGGCAGCAGGAGATGCGGTCTTGCGCGCCGCCGGTGGCAAGACCTGCGCTATCGACGGACAGCCGCTCCGGTACGGCAAGGTCGGTCGATCGGATGAGACTGATTTCGCCAATTGCGACTTCATCGCGACCGGCGCATCGGTTGAAGTCCTGTAGTTTTCCGAATTCTCTCGACCACGAAAAAAGGCGCCTCCTTTCAGAAGCGCCTTCCTAAGACAGCTCGATATCTCAGAGGAAGAAATCGCTGTCGTACATTTTGGTCTGGCCCGCGATCTTGATCTGGAAGTCGGCATAACCGTCGCCGTTCACATCGCCTGAGACGATGCCGCCGCTAAAGCGCAACTCGCCCGCCTCGCCCGAAAAGCCTTTCGAACCGATGAAATCGAAAGACTGATTGCCGCCGAAGGTCGTATCCGCATCGATCGACCGGAGATCGATATAATCGTCTTCGGCGCGACTGAAGTCCTGGATGATGTCGCGGCTGCTGTTTGCCTTGGAGTCTGCGATCGAGGTGAACACGAACGTATCGGCGCCGGATCCACCATAGAGATGGTCGTTGCCGGATCCGCCGTACAGCTTGTCGTTGCCGCTTCCACCGTAGAGGTCGTCGTTACCGGCGCCGCCGTAGAGCGTGTCATTACCGCCCTTGCCGTCGATCAAGTCGTTTCCATCATCGCCCCAAAGCTTGTTTGCGCCTGATGAGCCGTAGATCTTGTCGCTCGCACCGGTCCCGATGGCATTCTCGATGCTGACGAGCGTCTCTTTGTAACTGGTTCCGAGCGTCTGCGCCGAGCCCTTGCCGAGATCGATGGCGACGCCGAGACCGGCCAGATCATCATCCTCGTCCTGCGTCTCATAGCTGATCGTATCGGTCCCCGAGCCACCGTTGAAATAGTTGCGATAGCCGACCGAGAAGAAGGCGTCATTGCCCGTCTCGCCGTAATAGTCGCTGTGATAGGTGGAGACTTCGAAAGAGTCATTGCCGCTGCCGGCATAGACGACATCATAGAGCTTGCTCGACGTCGAGAACCCTGTTGCGACGTAGCTGTCGTTGCCGGAGCCGAGATCGATCTTGTTGCCGCCTTCGAAGGAATTTTGCACCAAATCGTCGTCAGCGCCTGCATAGACCGTGTTGAAACCACCGTATTTGCCGACGAGGTTGAGGAAGATCCGGTCGTCGCCACCATAGGTGTAGACGGTGAGATCAGAATCGTAATCATCCTGGTAGACGGTGTTGTCGTAATCGTTGCCGTAGAATGTGGGCATCCGTTTCCTCCGGTCCGCTCCTGGCATGAGAATCGCCGCGGATTGCTGTGCTTATGCTAGACTACGAATCCTGACGGAATCCGTAATATCCCGTTGTCTGCCATTCAGGTTCGTTAACGCGCAATGGCCGCCTTCGTCATCCCCTCGCTTCGACGCTTTATCTCAATCAGATGAAGTACCACGTTGAAAAATCTTTGCGGAACCTCTTTGATTTCCATGGGTTGGTAGGGCTCACAGGAGATACCGACCATGAAAAAAACAATTCTCACCGCAGCATTTCTCATGACCGCAACGGCAGCTTTCGCGCAGTCGGCTGCAGAAAGCACCGGCGCAAACTCGGTTCTGGGTCGCGCTCCGACCACCGCAGACTTTATCATGCAGGCGTCTGCGAGCGGTATGTACGAGATCGAGTCGAGCAAGCTCGCGCTGACCAAGGGCGACGACGCCACCAAGAAATTTGCGCAGCAGATGATTACAGACCATGAAAAGGCTTCTGCCGAACTCAAGGCGCTGATCGACAGCGGCAAGGTCCAGGGCAATCCTGTCACGGCATTGACCGAGGATGACAAGGAAGATGTCGACGAGCTGGCAAAGCTTGAAGGCGCCGATTTCATCGAGGAATATTTCGACGATCAGGTCGAAGCACATGAAGACGCGGTAGACCTCTTCAAGCGCTACGCTGAAGAAGGTGAAAATGCCGATCTGAAGGCCTTTGCCGCGAAGACACTTCCGGCCCTCGAGCATCACTACAAGATGGCACAGGACATGGATAAGTAAGAACTACCCTTCCACAACTGCCATACTCTAAAGAGACAGCCGCCCGATTCGTCGAGGCGGCTTTTTCTGTTGCTTCGCCCTCATACCCGACGCCCCGGAGGTTCGTTGGAAGCTTACTGAGCAGCGAACCGTCAAACGGATGGTTTTGAAAACGCGAGATAGCGACGCACGAAGGATGCATTGACGTTTCCGTCAGGCCTCAACCGCTGCGTCACGCTTCTTCTTGCCGTCCAATAACTGAGCGAAGAGTTCGGCCTGTCTCTCGGTTGCTGCTCGGATCGCATTGAGCTGCAAAAGCATGCTGCCAAACGCTGCGACGAGCACAGAGCCGATGAAGGCGGGTGCCGCCCAAGGCAGTGCTGCCAAGAGCGCGAGCAGGGCATAGGACCCCTGCCCGGCGCTGGCCATCAGCGCCACGAGGGCGCAGACCACCAGAACGATCCCGATCCAGCCAATCCACATCAAGACTTTTCCCATCAGTCTCCCCTTAAATTTAAGAGATCCTGACAGAGCGCATTCCATGTTGCAAGGATTGGCCGGCACGAGAAGAGATGCCGGAAAGACAACGGAGCGACGTGCGTCACACCCTGCTCTCCTCAGCCCGAGAAAAGCATGATCAACCGATCGAAAAGATTGAGATAGAAGTGGTGCCCCCGACAAGGTTCGAACTCGTGACCCCCTGATTACAAATCAGGTGCTCTACCAACTGAGCTACAAGGGCACTTCTGGGGGTGGAATTACCAGATTCTGATTTCGTGTAAAGCGAAAATTCCGTTGATCGCGATAAACACTTTCGAGAAACGAGATACTCGTGGTCTATCCGCAGCCGGAATGGCTAACGAAGTACCGACGCTCCACGGAAGCGGCTTGTTCGTCCTGTCGTTTCTCCTATAGCTACCTGCTGGAAGCCGTATGTTGACGATGCGGTGTTTCAGACCTGTATCCCTGGGCGCATGTCCGCGTCACACCAAAGGCCTTCCCATGTCGATCGCGACCGAAAAGCTCGCATTCATCGCCTCAACGGCACCCGATGCCGAGGCAGCGTTTGACGAGCTGACCCGGCTTTACGGAAACGTTCCCCTGGTGGAGGCCGACGTGGTCGTGGCCTTGGGTGGTGACGGGCTCATGCTGCAAACGCTGCACGAGACCATGCATATCGGGAAAAGGGTCTACGGCATGAACCGTGGCTCGGTCGGCTTTCTGATGAACGATTTCGAAACGGTCGATCTTCCCGACCGAATCGCGCGTGCCGTCGAAAACGAGTTTCACCCGCTAAAGATGACGGCGACCGGTGCTTGGGGTGCGATATCCCACTCGCTCGCGATCAACGAGGTCTACCTGTTCCGCCAATCCTATCAGGCCGCGAAGCTGAAGGTGGTGGTCGATGGGCACACAAGGCTGGAGGAACTGATCTGCGACGGCCTGATGGTCGCGACGCCCGCCGGCTCCACCGCCTACAATCTGTCGGCGCACGGGCCGATCCTGCCGCTGGAGGCGCCGCTTCTGGCGATGACTCCCGTCAGCGCGTTTCGTCCGCGGCGCTGGCGCGGGGCGCTTCTGCCGAACCGGGTCTGCGTCGATATCGAAATTCTTGAGCCGGAAAAGCGGCCGGTCAACGCGGTCGCCGACAATACCGAGGTGAAATCCGTCATCCATATCCGCATCGCGCAATCGACTGAACTGACGGCACGGCTTCTATCGGATCCCGACCATTCCTGGTCTGACCGGATCTTGGCCGAGCAGTTCAACGACTGACAACGACCCCCAAGAAACGAAAACGGCCGGATCGCGAGATCCGGCCGTTTGTGATTCGTGATGCGTCCAAACCTTACTCGGCGTCGGCGCCAAGATCGGGCTTGCCGCTGATGCGGTGTGCAAGGGCTGCTTCCATGAACTCGTTGAGTTCGCCGTCGAGAACGTCGCTGGGTGCCGTGCTTTCGACACCGGTACGCAGGTCCTTCACCAGCTGGTATGGCTGCAGAACGTAGGAGCGGATCTGGTGGCCCCAGCCGATGTCGCTCTTCGAAGCGGCTTCCGCATTGGCGGCCGCTTCGCGCTTCATCAGTTCCGCTTCATACATACGGGCGCGCAGCATGTCCCACGCCTTGGCGCGGTTCTTGTGCTGCGAGCGTTCCTGCTGGCAGGCGACGACGATACCGGACGGAATGTGCGTGATACGCACGGCCGAGTCGGTGGTGTTGACGTGCTGCCCGCCGGCACCCGACGAACGATAGGTGTCGATGCGGCAATCGCTCTCGTTGATCTCGATGTTGATCGAGTCGTCGACCACAGGATAGACCCAGATCGACGAGAACGACGTGTGGCGGCGTGCCGCGCTGTCGTAGGGCGAAATGCGCACCAGGCGATGGACGCCCGACTCGGTCTTCAACCAGCCGAACGCATTGTGTCCCTTGACGAGTATAGTCGCGGACTTGATGCCGGCCTCTTCGCCATCGTGCACTTCCAAGAGCTCGACCTTGTAGCCCTGGCGCTCGGCCCAGCGGGTGTACATGCGCAGAAGAATGTTCGCCCAGTCCTGGCTTTCCGTGCCACCGGCACCGGAATGCACTTCGACATAGGTATCGTTGCTGTCTGCCTCGCCCGAAAGCATCGCCTCCACCTGCCGGCGGTTGGCTTCGGTGCGCAACGTCTTCAGCGCTTCCTCGGCCTCCTTGACGATCGATTCGTCGCCCTCGTCTTCACCCATCGCGATGAGCTCGATATTGTCGTTGAGCTGCTGATCGAGTGCTTTCACGCCGCTGATGCTGTCATCCAGATGCTGGCGCTCGCGCATCAGCTTCTGCGCTTCGGAGGCGTCGTTCCAGAGGTTTGGATCCTCTGCCTTGTTGTTCAACCAGTCCAGTCGTCTTACCGCCTGGTCCCAGTCAAAGATGCCTCCTCAGCAGGCTTATGGCCTGCTTGATTTCGTCGGTTACGTTGATGATTTCCGCGCGCATGGCGTAATGCTTCTCTCGTCTTTTCGTTGTTGACCGAAGTTGCGGTGGACATAGTTGCGCCGGCCCCGGAAGTAAACCCCGGGCCGGCGCGACGATGTCCCAGAGGACGGCAGTATGAGGATCAAAACAGGCCGGAGGCACCGGACGTGATGGCCTGCTGTGCCTGTGGCGAGGAGTCCAGGATCTGGTCCTGCGTCATGTATTCGCCGCCACCGATGACCTGGAAGACATCGGCCGGGCCGGTGCCGGGCTTGAAGGCTTCGGTGATCGTATCCGGCTCGCCTTCCATGGCCATCATGCCCGTCTTGCGGTTGACAGCGACGAACTGCATGCCTTCCGGCACCAGGAATTTTTCAGCCGGCATATGCTTTGCCGCCGCTTCGATGAACTGACCGAAGATGGGCGCTGCAAGTCCGCCCCCCGTGCTGCCGCGTCCGAGCGGAGCCGGTGTGTCGAAGCCGATATAAAGGCCGGCCACGATGTTCGGCGTGAAGCCGACGAACCAGGCGTCCTTCTCGTCATTGGTCGTTCCGGTCTTTCCGGCGACCGGGCGGTCGGTCAGATGGATCTTGCCGGCCGCGCTGCCGCGCTGCACGACGCCTTCCATCATCGAGGTGATCTGGTAGGCGGTCATCGGATCGAGAACCTGCTCGCGGTTGTCGGCCAGAACCGGCTCTTCCTGGTTCGCCCAACTGTTGGCATTGCAGCCTTCGCAGGTGCGCTCTTCATGGCGGAAAATGGTCTTGCCGTAACGATCCTGGATGCGGTCGATCACGGTCGGCTTGATCTGCTTGCCGCCGTTGGCGATGACCGCATAGGCGGATACCATCCGCATCACGGTCGTTTCGCCGGAACCGAGCGACATGGCCAGAACAGGCAGCATCTTGTCGTAGATGCCGAAGCGTTCGGCATATTCGGCGACCAGTTCCATGCCCATGTCCTGCGCCAGACGGACAGTCATCTGGTTGCGCGACTTTTCGATGCCGGTGCGCAGCGTTGCCGGGCCGTTGCCGTCCTTGTCGCCGTAGTTCGACGGGCGCCAGACCTGGCCTCCGGTGACGATCTCGATCGGCGCGTCAAGCACAACCGATGCCGGGGTGTAGCCGTTGTCGAGCGCTGCAGAATAGACGAAGGGCTTGAATGACGAACCTGGCTGACGCATCGCCTGGGTGGCGCGGTTGAACTCAGACTGTGCGTAGGAGAAGCCGCCGACCATGGCGAGAACGCGGCCGGTATTCGGGTCCATCGCGACAAAGCCGCCCTGGACCTTCGGAGGCTGACGCAGCCGGAAGGTCTTGGCTTCTTCATTGATCGGCTCGACATAGACGACGTCGCCCGGGCTCAGCACGCCATCGGGACCTTTCGCCGTCCTGCGAGAACCCTTTGCGTCGCGATAGGCCCATTTCATGGCGTCCGCGGGGATTGTTCCCGTCACGCGCTCTTCGGTCACCTTGCCGCCACCATCGGCAGCGGGGCGCAAACCGATCTCGGCGGACTTGGCGGACGCGCTGATCACGACGGCAAGCTGCCATTCCGGGACATCGCGCAGGTCAGGCGCCTTGCCGTCGGTGATCGCCTTGGCAAGCGAGACACCCCAATCGGGTGAAATGTCGACCGTGGTCACCGGGCCCTGAAAACCGCGGCGTTCGTCGTAATCAAGAAGCCCGTTCTGCAGCGCGGCGCGCGCAGCAAGCTGAAGCTCGGGATTGATCGAGGTGCGGACGGACAGGCCACCTTCATAGAGCGACTTGTCGCCATAACGGCCAATGATCTGGCGACGCACCTCTTCGGAGAAATAGTCGGACGCGAACAGGTGCGTACCACTCCGGCGCTGCTTGACACCAAGCGGCTGGGTCTTGGCATCGTCGGCGTCCATCTGGGTAATGTAGCCGTTTTCGGCCATGCGATCGACAACCCAGTTGCGGCGATCAAGCGCTGCCTGCTGATGGCGGAACGGATGATAGTTGTTGGGGCCCTTCGGCAGCGCCGCGAGATAGGCTGCTTCCGCCGTCGTCAGTTCCGTCACCGACTTGTCGAAATAGGTCAGCGCCGCACCGGCGATGCCATAGGAGTTAAGGCCGAAGAAGATCTCGTTGAGGTAGAGCTCGAGGATCTTGTCCTTCGAGTAGGCCTGTTCGATGCGGAACGACAGGATCGCTTCCTTGACCTTGCGGTCCATCGTCTGGTCTGCCGACAGAAGGAAGTTCTTTGCCACCTGCTGGGTGATCGTAGACGCACCTTCCGGACGACGGCCTGAACCGAAGTTCTGGAGATTGTTCACAACCGCGCGGCCAAGGCCGAAGATATCGACGCCGGGGTGGTTGTAGAAATTCTTGTCTTCAGCAGACAGGAAGGCCGCCTTGACCCGGTCGGGGATAGCCTGGATGGGGAGGAACAAGCGACGCTCGCGCGCATATTCCGTGACCAGTGCACCGTTGCCGGCGTGGACACGCGTGGCAACCGGAGGCTCATAGGCAGCAAGGACCGCATAATCGGGCAAATCCTTGGATACACCATTCAAATAGATGGCAACCGCTGCAGCAACGCCCAGAAAAAGGACGCAGGCCATTCCAAAGAAGTATCCAATCAATCTGATCATGTCGAAGCTACCGTTCGGCTTTCGGGTTGCTGCGCAAGGCGCAACATCGCATGGTTCTCGGCGTTTTGCACGGTGATTACGCCAGCGCAAGGCGTCGAGGATAAAAGGCGCGTTATCCGCCCTGCCTCGTGCAGCAGGGTGTAACCGTCTGAATGTGCGTAAAATAGGGCTTCAACCAAGGTATTTCCGCAACTTAGCTTGTATACGGGGATATTCCCGGGCCGTTGTTGCACGTCAGCCACGCCGCATGCGACGCAGCACTCCCCTCACCCGCCGTTGGCGACAGAGTGACCGCGATACCGATCGACGGCTGCGGCAATGAGGTCTGCAATCCGGTGGCGCCAGTTCTGATCGAGCAGAAGTTTTTCGTCTTCCTGATTGGACAGAAAACCCAGCTCGAGCAGGACGGAGGGAATATCCGGCGCCCGCAGCACCTGGAAGCTTGCCTGCCGATGCGGGTTGTTGATGAGCCCGATCTGGCCCTCGAACGACTTGACGACATTGTCCGCCATGGCGATCGAGAAGGCCTGGGTCTCGCGCCTCGTCAGGTCGAGAAGGATATCCGCCACGTCCGACGGTCCGTTCTGAATGCTGTAGCCGGCGAGCTGGTCAGAAAAGTTTTCGCGCGCCGCAAGGTTTTCCGCCATCCGGTCGGATGCCTTGTCGGAGAGGGTATAGACGGTGGCACCGCGGATATCCTTTTGCGTCAGCGTATCGGCGTGAAGGGATATGAAAAGGTCGGCGCGATGTTCACGGGCGGTCGCCACCCGCTCGGACAGCGAAAGAAACGTGTCGTCGTCACGCGTCAGAAATGCCTTCACGCCGGATAGCCGGTTCAGGCGCTCGGCAAGCGTCTTTGCGAAATCGAGGGTGATGACCTTTTCCTGCGTCTTCGTCGTCAGCGCAGTCGCACCGGCATCAATCCCGCCATGACCTGCATCAACCGCAACGGTGAAAACGCCGTCGTCGGCCATCAGTGGCGTCGGCTCCGAGTCAGTTTGCGTCGTGGCGCGCCAGTCCTGGCCTTTCAGGAGAACGGCAAATTCTTCCTTCGAGACGACCTCGGCATCGAGGACGAGGCGCCAGACGCCGTTCTCCCCCGGCCGAACATCCGCCGTCGAGAGCTTCACTGGCCGGTTGGTGGTCAGCACGATCCGGGCGCTCTGTTCATCCATGGTGCCGAAGCGGATATCCTTGAACAGACCGCGCGGCGATAGATCTTCGGGTGGAAAACCGAAGGCGGTCGCCGAGAGGTCGACAATCACGCGTTCGGGGCCGCCGACATAGTGCACTGAAAACTCAGGCTTCGATTCGAAGTCGATGACAATGCGGCTGCGTGCCGCGTCGCCGGCAATGCGGGCTCCGAATGCGAGGATCGGCTTCGTGGTTGCCGCCATCGCAGGCGCCAACGCTGCCCCAGCCAACAACATGACCAAACCAAAAGCGATTCGCCTTACGACACCGGTTGCACCGGTCGCGAAATCGTATCTGGACGTCTCATGTGATACACGCAACGCACCCGTCGGTTTGCCCACCCTCACATAAGTCCCCTAACCTGACTTCGCACATTCGGAATGCAGCAACGGCAGCCGCTGCAGCCGCATGTTTTTAACATAGCAATTTCATGCAGATCGGATGCGAATCATCTCGTCCGCCCGTTGTTTTTGCATAGAATGGCAATTCGATCGACAATATGGCAAAGGCGGCTTTTCCCTTGCTATTGTGACAGATAAACCATACAACGCGAGCGAAGGTTGAAGTGTTGACGGGATAGTCTGCCGATAGGCTGCCAGCTGATAATGATCTGGCGCCATGGACCGACAGACATCCGCCGTCGCTACGCTTCATCCTGATACACGATCCGCCCGGCGGTGGCCGGAAACATATCGGGTGGCATGCCACCCACCGCTCCATCGAGCAAATCTCATTGGAGCAAATTCATCGGGCCCCGTTTGGGGCCTATGGTAAAGTCATTCTCGTTTGGTTTTTGATGGCGCGGCACAATTTTCAGAACCGGGAGAGATCAGGGACGCCTTTGGCTCCGTCTTCTTTCCGGTTGCCCGCACAATCCCACCCGACGGGATCCTTTTTATCCGGCGGAACGACCATTTCGCATGACAAGCCTGTTGTCGGGGAAATCCTCGCGGCAGGCTTTTGTGCATTTGCTCGGCGCCGAGGAGCAGAATTTACATGGCAGACAAAATGCTTATCGACGCGTCTCACGAAGAGGAGACGCGGGTAGTCGTTGTACGCGGCAACCGTATCGAAGAATTCGATTTTGAATCGGAACACAAGAAACAGATCCGGGGCAATATCTATCTGGCCAAAGTGACGCGCGTTGAGCCGTCGCTGCAGGCCGCGTTCGTCGATTACGGTGGCAACCGCCACGGCTTCCTGGCTTTTGCGGAAATCCACCCCGACTACTACCAGATCCCGCTGGCCGACCGGCAGGCGCTGATGCAGCAGGAAGCTGAAGACCAGCGCCGCATTGCGGAAGCCGATTCGGCGGATCCTGGCGATCCGGTGGTCGATCTCTCCCAGCAGGACCAGCCGGATGTCGGCATCGTCCCTGTCAACGCCGTAGAAGAACCGGTTGAAGCTGCAGTTGAAGACGCCCCGGCTGCCGAGGACGCACCGGTTGCAGACGTGGTCGAGAAGAAGGCCAAGCCGAAGCGCACCCGCTCGCGCAAGAAGGTTGTCGAGCCGACTGCCGAAGATGCGCCAGCTACTGAAACTGTCTCCGAAGAAGAAGCGCCCTCCTCCGACGAAAACCCGTCTTCCGACGACGAGGGTTCAAAGCCCGGCGAGATGGCCGCAATGGTCGACACCGATTCGATTTCCGAGGATGCCGGTGGGCGTGGCGGTAACGAAGATGACGATGATGGTGACGACGACGATCACCACGAGAAGGAAGAGATCGAATCCGTTGGCGCCGAAGACGCCATGGAAGAGGTTCCGGATCGCATCCAGCGCAAGCCGCGCAAGCAGTATCGCATCCAGGAAGTCATCAAGCGTCGCCAGATCCTGCTCGTGCAGGTCGCCAAGGAAGAGCGCGGCAACAAGGGCGCAGCTCTCACGACCTATCTGTCGCTCGCAGGCCGCTACTCGGTTCTGATGCCGAACACGGCACGTGGCGGCGGCATTTCCCGCAAGATCACCCAGCCGACGGACCGCAAGCGTCTGAAGGAAGTCGCTCGCGAGCTCGACGTGCCGCAGGGCATGGGCGTGATCCTGCGCACCGCCGGTGCCAACCGCACCCGCGTCGAAATCAAGCGCGACTTCGAGTATCTGATGCGCCTCTGGGAGAACGTCCGTACGCTGACGCTCGCCTCGACCGCACCTTGCCTCGTTTACGAGGAAGGTTCGCTGATCAAGCGCTCGATCCGCGACCTCTATAATAAAGACATCAACGAGGTCATCGTCTCCGGCGAAGAAGGCTATCGTGAAGCGAAAGACTTCATGAAGATGCTGATGCCGAGCCATGCCAAGGTGGTTCAGCCCTACCGCGACCTTCACCCGATCTTTTCCCGTTCGGGCATCGAGGCACAGCTCGACCGCATGCTGCAGCCGCAGGTGACGCTGAAGTCCGGTGGCTATCTCATCATCAACCAGACCGAAGCTTTGGTTGCAGTCGACGTGAACTCCGGTCGTTCGACACGCGAACATTCGATCGAAGACACAGCACTCCAGACGAACCTTGAAGCTGCCGAAGAAGTTGCCCGCCAGCTCCGCCTGCGCGACCTTGCCGGTCTGATCGTCATCGACTTCATCGACATGGAAGAAAAGCGCAACAACCGCGCTGTCGAGAAGAAGCTGAAGGATTGCCTCAAGAACGACCGCGCCCGCATCCAGGTCGGCCGTATCTCGCATTTCGGCCTGCTCGAAATGTCGCGCCAGCGTATCCGCGCATCGGTTCTCGAATCGACCACGCAGATCTGCTCGCATTGCGGCGGCACAGGTCATGTGCGCTCGCAGTCGTCGGTTGCGCTTCATGTTCTGCGCGGCGTCGAGGAATACCTGCTTAAGAACACCACGCATGACATCACCGTGCGGACCACGCCTGACATCGCGCTGTTCCTGCTGAACCACAAGCGCGGCAGCGTGGTGGATTACGAGAACCGCTTCGGTGTGTCGATCTTCATCGAATCCGACGTCACCATCGGTTCGAACCACTTTGCAATCGATCGCGGCGAAGCCGTCGAGAACCCGGTCAAGATCGAAAGCCTGATGCAGTTTGCCGCGATCCCCGTTGAGGACGAGGACGACGACATCATCATCGAGGTTGATGAAGAGGAAGAAGACGAGGAGATCGTCGCTGCCGCGCCTGCCGCCAAGCAGGACCGCGAGCGGACCGAAGGCGATGATCAGAACGGCCGCAAGCGCAAGCGTCGCCGGCGTCGTCGCAACCGCAACGGCGAGAAGAATGGCGAAGGCCAGACGCTCGACGCGGCAAGCGATGCCGAATCGGGTGCCGATGACGAAGAAGATGAAGACGGCGACGAGAACGAAGCAGTTGCTGCCGACGGAACTGCGCCTGTCGCAGACGGCGACGACTCGGATGAGAACTCGCGCCGCAAGCGCCGTCGTCGCGGCAAGCGTGGCGGACGTCGCAACCGGACCGAAGACGGTCAGGAGCTGAACGCGTCCGACGACGAGACCGAAACCGCAGACGCTGGTGACGGTTCCGAAGCCGGTCCGGCCGAGACGGTCGCTGCTGACGCGGGTGCTGATGTCGGTTCTGAAACCGAAGCTGCGCCAGTTGACGTTGCTGCAGCGCCGGTCGAGCCTGCGCCCAAGCCACGCCGTTCGCGCCGTGGCAAGGCGTCTTCCAAGACGGAAGAGGTTTCGTCCGAAGTTGAGGCTGTTGCCGAACCTGATGCCGTCGTCGAGACTGCTGCAGAAGCTCCGGCTCCTGCCCCGGTCGAACTTCCGGTGGAAGCTCCGGTCGCAGCGATCGTGGAACAGGTCGATGCAGCCCTTGGTGAACAGACACCTGCCGAGGCCCCTGAAGCTACGCCGGCCGCTGAAGCCTCACCTGTCGCAGAAGCCCCGCAGGCCGAAGAAGCCGCGCCGGTCGCAGAGCCTGCTCCACAGGCTGTCGCTGCCGACGATTCGGACGACTCGAAGCCTGCCCGCGCGAACCGCGCCTCCAACATCTCTTCGTCCAGCGAAGCGGTGGTGAAGAGCTCCGATCCTGCCAAGGCAGCGACCGAGAGCGACGGCGATTCGGCCAAGCCCAAAAAGGGCGGCTGGTGGCAGAAGCGCGGCTTCTTTTGAGCCGTAACCCATCCTAGAAATCGAAACGGCCGCGTTTAACGCGGCCGTTTTTTTGTCTGCGGCATGTCCTCAGAAAATGATTCAAGTCGCTTGCTGATTGATTCCGGAAACGGATCTAAGGCTTTGATTGCAAGTGCTTTTTGTACCGCCTGCCCTGCGGAGTCGGCCACTGTTGCGCAGTCCCGGGCACCCCTGCCGTTTTTACTCTATCGCCTCGCGCCACGCTGGCTTAGTTTTGGCGCAAACAGACATGATGGTGCGGCGTTTCGCGCGAAGCCACGCCCAACAGACCGACGAGGAAACGAATGACCCGCCTTCTCAACCCGATACTGAAGACGCTTGCTGCCGGTTCGATGCTGGCCGCAACGGCGTTTGCCGTTCCGGCCTTTGCCATGGATGACCAGCAGAAGAAGGAGATGGGCGAATTCATCCGGGAATATCTTATCCAGAACCCGGAAGTGATGATCGAGGTCCAGAACGCGCTGGAGGCCAAGCAGCAGAACCAGCGCGTCGACCAGTCCACCAAGGCGGTCGCGGCCAACAAGGAGGCGATCTTTGCCTCCCCCACCGACATCACGCTTGGCAATCCGAAGGGCGACGTCACGGTCGTTGAATTCTTCGATTACAATTGCGGCTACTGCAAGCATGCGCTGGCCGACATGGACACCATTCTCAAGAAGGACAAGAACGTCCGCTTCGTGCTGAAGGAATTCCCGATCCTCGGCCCGGACTCGATTGCCGCGCACAAGGTTGCCAATGCGGTGCGTCTGGTCGCCCCGACAAAGTATGCCGAGTTCCACCGCACGCTGCTCGGCAGCCGCGAGCACGCGTCCGAAGAGACCGCGCTCTCTGTCGCCACCGCGCTTGGGATCGACGGAGCAGCACTGCGGAAGTCGATGAAGGACAATCCCAACGACGATCTCGTACGACAGGCCTATCAGTTGGCCACCGCGATCGGCATCACCGGCACGCCGACCTATGTCGTCGGAGACGAGGCCGTGTTCGGTGCTGTTGGCCTCGATACGATTGAGGAAAAGGTCGCCAATGTGCGCGCTTGCGGAAAGGCCAGCTGCTGACGGCCGAGATTTCGAGCAGGATGCTGCATTCTTGCCCGTTCGCCGGTGGATGCATGGCGTTTAGGTGCGTCAGGGGCTTTCCCTTGCCGTCCCAGCGGTTTATACGTGGCCGCTGAATTCTGGGTGGAACAAATAGTTATCTCGATGAGCAAACCGATTTTCGTCCTCAACGGTCCCAACCTCAACATGTTGGGAAAACGCGAACCTGGCATCTATGGCGGCAAAACCTTGGCCGATGTGGAGCAGGAATGTGCGGCCGTTGCTGCCGAACTCGGACTGACTGTCGAGTTTCGCCAGAGCAATCACGAGGGCGTCCTCATTGATTGGATACATGAAGCCGGCGAGCGGGCTTCTGGTGTCGCCATCAATGCCGGCGCCTTCACCCATACCTCGATCGCCCTTCATGATGCGATCAAGGCCATTTCCGTACCGGTGGTGGAACTTCATATCTCGAATGTGCATGCGCGGGAGGAATTCCGCCACCATTCCATGATTGCACCGGCCTGCAAGGGCATCATCTGCGGGTTCGGCACGCAGAGTTACGCGCTCGCGCTGCACGCCTTGAAGTCCACCATCGCCTGACAACATAACAAAACAGTAGGGTTTGCCATGTCTGAGAAGAAAGCCGGTATCGACAAGGGACTGATCCGCGATCTCGCGAACATCCTCAACGACACCGATCTCACCGAGATCGAAGTCGAACAGGACGACCTGCGCATCCGTGTTTCGCGCGCAGGCACCCCCCAGTACGTTCAGGCTCCGATTGCAGCCGCTCCGGCGCTTGCCGCCGCTCCTGCCGCAGCAGCACCCGTTGCCGCCGCCGGCCCGGACCTCAAGAACGCGCTCACCGCTCCGATGGTTGGCACCGTCTACCTTGCACCTGCTCCCGGTTCGCGCAATTTCGTCGAAGTCGGCGCGACCGTGAAGGAAGGCCAGACCCTCGTCATCATCGAAGCCATGAAGACGATGAACCAGATCCCCTCGCCGAAGTCCGGCAAGGTTACGGAAATCCTGGTCACAGACGGGCAGCCTGTCGAATATGGCCAGCCGCTCGTCATCATCGAGTAAGGCGATCTCATGATCTCGAAAATCCTCATAGCCAACCGCGGCGAGATTGCACTTCGCGTCCTGCGCGCCTGCAAGGAACTCGGCATCGCGACCGTCGCCGTTCACTCGACGGCCGATTCGGATGCGATGCATGTTCGCCTCGCCGACGAGAGCGTCTGCATCGGGCCGCCGCCTTCGCGTGACAGCTATCTGAACATCCACCAGATTGTTGCCGCCTGCGAGATCACCGGTGCCGACGCCGTTCATCCCGGTTACGGCTTCCTGTCCGAGAACGCGAAGTTCGCAGACATTCTGGAAGCACACGGCATCACCTTCATCGGACCGACCGCCGAGCATATCCGGCTGATGGGCGACAAGATCACTGCCAAGAAGACAGCAGTTGAGCTTGGCATTCCTGTCGTTCCGGGTTCGCCCGGCGAAGTTCTGCCTGAGAACGCGCTCGAAATTGCCCGCGAAATCGGTTTCCCGGTTCTGATCAAGGCGACCGCCGGCGGCGGTGGCCGCGGCATGAAGGTGGCAAAAACCGAGGCCGAGCTCGAGGAGGCCGTGTCCACGGCCCGTTCCGAAGCGCTCGCAGCTTTCGGCAACGATGCCGTCTACATGGAAAAGTATCTCGGCAAGCCGCGGCATATCGAGATCCAGGTCGTCGGTGATGGCGAAGGCAATGCCATTCATCTGGGTGAACGCGACTGCTCGCTGCAGCGCCGCCACCAGAAGGTCTGGGAAGAAGCCAATTCGCCGGCCCTCGATGTCGAACAGCGCATGAAGATCGGCCAGATCTGCGCCGACGCCATGAAGAAGATGAAGTATCGCGGCGCCGGTACGGTCGAGTTCCTCTACGAAAACGGCGAGTTCTATTTCATCGAAATGAACACCCGTCTTCAGGTCGAGCATCCGATCACCGAAGCGATCACCAATATCGACCTGGTGCACGAGCAGATCCGTGTTGCCTCCGGAAACGGCCTGTCCGTGACCCAGGACGAGATCCAGTTCCAGGGCCATGCGATCGAGTGCCGCATCAATGCCGAGGATCCAAGGACCTTCGTTCCGTCGCCTGGCACGATCACGCATTTCCATGCTCCCGGCGGTCTCGGCGTTCGCGTCGATTCGGGTGCCTATGCCGGCTACAAGATCCCGCCTTACTATGACAGCCTTATCGGCAAGCTCATCGTGCATGGACGCACCCGCGCCGAATGCATGATGCGCCTTCGCCGCGTGCTGGACGAGTTCGTCGTGGATGGTATCAAGACCACGCTTCCCCTCTTCCAGGAACTGGTGGACAATCCGGATATCTTGAGCGGCAACTACGATATTCACTGGCTGGAGAACCATCTGGCCGGCGACAAGTCTCACTAGATGCACCTACCGGATCCACACGATCCGTTAGCGGTTCATAAGATGCTGTCGACCATTCCGCGCCAGATGAGGCGCGGAATGCGATGGCCGGATCAAGGAGACCGATGGCAGGGCGTCGTGGCAAATATTACCCGGCAATAACCCCGGAAATTCTGTTGCGAGCCTATTCCATCGGGCTTTTCCCGATGGCGGAAGCCGCCGATGATCCGGAGATATTCTGGGTCGATCCCGAGATGCGGGGTATCCTGCCGCTCGACGCTTTTCACGTCTCCAAGAGCCTGCAGAAAACGGTCCGCAAAAAACCCTTCGACATCCGTTTCGACACCGACTTTGAGGGCGTCATCGCGCTTTGCGCGCAACCGGCCGATGACCGGCCGAGCACCTGGATCAACGAGACGATCCGCAAGCTCTATCGCGAACTCCACCACATGGGCCATGCCCATAGCGTCGAGGCTTATGACGGCGATGAACTCGTCGGCGGGCTTTACGGCGTTTCGCTTGGCGCTGCTTTCTTCGGCGAGAGCATGTTTTCGCGCCGAACCGACGCGTCCAAGATCTGCCTCGTGCATCTGGTGGAACGGATGAAGGCCAAGGGGTTCGAGCTGCTCGATACGCAGTTCACGACAGAACACCTGAAGACCTTCGGGGCGATCGACGTTCCGAAGGATGACTATCTCAAGCTGCTGCACGCGGCAGTCAACTCGCCGCATCTCGAATTTTGATCTGTCCGGAAATCGTTGATTTCAATTGGTCGCGCGGGCGGGTGCCGGCACGTCGGAAGTCTGCTTGCAGCCTGTCAGCCAGACGTCATAGATTGGGTGCTCGACGGCGTTGAGGCCGGGGCTGTCCGCAAACATCCAACCGGTGAAGATGCGGCGGATCTTGCGGTCGAGTGTGATCTCGTCGACTTCGATAAACCCGTCGATCTTTTGGGCTTCCGTTTCGTCTCGGGAATAGCAGACCTTCGGCGTCACCTGAAGCGCGCCATACTGCACCGTCTCGTTGAGATAGACGTCGAATGTGGTGATGCGGCCGGTGATCTTGTCGATGCCGTTGAATACGGCGACGGGATTTTCGATCCGTGCAGCCGAGGCACTTCCCCCTGCCAGAACCGAGACGACGGCAAGAACGGCGCCAATCGATCGTGTGCGGGGAGAAAGCTTCGTACGTGTCATTATTGGTCCCGTCTCGAAAAGGCGTCCTGGGAATGCCCGATCGAGGACTAGTTGTGGAATATGGCTAAAACAGGTGCCAGTCAGGCTCAGTTGCCGGGCGTCCAGGCGTCATAGTCGCCGGTGACGCGAGGACGTTCACCATTGGCCGACAGAGAACCCTGAGGCCGGTATGCAAGCGGCGATCCGGTGAGGTTCGGCTTGTGCGACTTCTGCCATTCGCGCGCCTTGTAATCCTCCTGCGACGGAGGCGTATCGGTGCGGTAATGCATCCAGCCGTGCCAGCCTGGCGGGATAGCAGAGGCTTCGGCGTAATCCTTGTAGATCACCCAGCGCTTCGGCTTACCCCAGGAGGTCATCGGACCTTCGAAATAGACGTTGCCCAATTCATCGTCGCCCACCTTCTTGCCATGGCGCCAGGTAAAGAAACGCGTGCCCATGGTTTGGCCGTTCCACCAGGTGAAGATCTGCAGCAGGAGATTTTTCATGGGCTTGTCCATAGGATTGGCAAACAGGTGACCAGTCGAACTGGCTCCACCGCTTATGCCGCCAGACAGCGATGATGTCCAGCATTTCCGAGATTTCGAGGTCTATTTGAACTTCATCTTGAAGCCCGCGTGGCTCTTTGCAAAACCCAGCCGCTCGTAGAAGCGATGGGCATCCGTGCGAGCTGCGTTGGACGTCAGTTGCACGAGGCGGCAGTCGCGCCGCTTTGCCTCTTCGATCGCGTAACCGATCATCTGCGCGCCGATGCCCTGCCCGCGCATGTCGGGTCTTGTCTGCACGGCTTCGATGATCATCGACAGCGAGCCGCGGCCGGTCAGCGTTCGGTTGAAGAGAATCTGGAACGTGCCGACCACGTATCCGTCCCGCTCGGCGACGAAGAGCTGCTCGTTCTGGGAAGCGTCGATCATGTTGAAAGCACGCAGGTAATCGTCGTAGGCGTCCGCATCGGTCGTATCGCCGTGACCACCGACATCGTCAGCGGCAAACATTGCGATCAGTTGGGAGAGGTCCGATTCGCGAGCCCTGCGAATGATGATGCCGTCCATGTCACCCTCCCCTGATCTGAGCCGTCTAAAGTGACTGGAGCCGCTTTTCCATGATGATCGCCGGCAGGCCGGAGTTCGGCGCGCCCCATTCCTCCATGCGGTCGACTTCGGCAAAGCCAAGCCGTTGGTAGAAGGAGGCGGCACGCACATTCGGCAGCGACACCTCGACCCGCATGATTTCCGCATCCGGGAAGCAGGTCTCGATTTCGGCAAACAGATCCCGACCGATGCCGTCATTCTGGCAGGCCGGCGCGACATAGAGCTGGTGCAGCATCACCGTCTTTGCCATCTTGGGGTAGACGGCGGCGTAGGCGATGCCGCCGATCTTGCTTCCATCGTCGGCGACGAGAAACTCGCCATCCTTTTTGATCAGCCTAGTGCGGATCGCGACCGGCGAATGCCAGTTGCGCACCATCTTCTCGACGGCGTCTGCACCGTAGAACGGGTCGTAGGACTGATGAAACGTCTCGGCGAGAAGGACCCGGATCTTCTCCACGTCCTCGTCGCCTGCTGTGCGAATGAAGTAGACCAACAGGTTAGTCCTCGATGCCCAGCTTGGCCTTGACCAGAGCCTGTACGGCCTGCGGGTTTGCCTTGCCGCCGGTCGACTTCATGACCTGTCCCACGAACCAGCCGGCAAGCGTCGGCTTGGCCAGCACCTTGGCGACCTGATCGGGATTGGCGGCGATGATGTCGTCCACCGCTTTTTCAATGGCGCCGGTATCGGTGACCTGCTTCATACCGCGGCTCTCGACGATGTCCGCTGGGTCACCGCCTTCGGAAAAGACGATCTCGAACAGATCCTTGGCGATCTTGCCGGAGATGACTTCCGACTTGATCAGATCGATGATGCCACCAAGCTGGGCGGGAGAAACCGGAGTCTCTTCAATGCCTTTGCCCGCTTTGTTCAAGGCGCCCAGCAAGTCGTTGATGACCCAGTTGGCCGCCATCTTGCCGTCGCGGCCTTCAGCCACGGCTTCGTAATAGTCGGCGATGGCCTTCTCGGAAACCAGAACCGAGGCGTCATAGATCGAAAGGCCAAGTTCAGCCACGAAGCGGGCCTTCTTGTCGTCAGGCAGTTCCGGCAGGTCCTTGGCGAGCTCTGCGACGAACGCGTCGTCGAAGACGAGCGGCAGCAGGTCCGGATCCGGGAAATAGCGATAGTCGTGCGCGTCTTCCTTGGAGCGCATCGACCGCGTTTCGCCCTTGCCCGGATCAAACAGGCGGGTCTCCTGATCGATCGAGCCGCCGTCCTCAAGGATGGCGATCTGGCGACGGGCTTCGTATTCGATCGACTGGCCGATGAAGCGGATCGAGTTGACGTTCTTGATTTCGCAGCGCGTGCCGAAACCTTCGCCCGGACGACGCACGGAGACATTGACGTCGGCGCGCATCGAGCCCTCGTCCATGTTGCCGTCGCACGTGCCGAGATAGCGCACGATCGAGCGCAGCTTGGTCATGTAGGCCTTCGCCTCGTCGGACGAGCGCATGTCCGGCTTCGAGACGATTTCCATCAGAGCGACGCCGGACCGGTTGAGGTCGACATAGGACATGGTCGGATGCTGGTCATGCATCGACTTGCCGGCATCCTGTTCCAGATGCAGGCGTTCGATGCCGATCTCGATATCCTCAAACTGACCCTGACGGTCGGGGCCGAGCGAGATGACGATCTGGCCTTCGCCGACGATCGGATCCTTGAACTGCGAGATCTGGTAGCCTTGCGGAAGATCCGGATAGAAATAGTTCTTTCGGTCGAAGATCGAACGGTTGTTGATCTGCGCCTTCAGGCCAAGCCCGGTGCGGACAGCCTGGCGGACGCATTCCTCGTTGATCACGGGCAGCATGCCGGGCATGGCCGCATCGACCAGCGAGACGTTGGCATTGGCAGGCTTGCCGAACTCGGTCGAAGCGCCGGAGAACAGTTTTGAATTGGAGAGAACCTGGGCGTGCACCTCCATGCCGATGATCACTTCCCAATCGCCAGTGGCGCCGGGAATGAAGCGTTTCGGATCGGGCGTGCGGACGTCAACTAGGGTCATCTTATGCTCGTTCGGGCTTAGTTTCGAAGTGATTTGTGGGTAGAGCAAATGTTGGCGAGGTGCAAGCGTAGGCCAAGGCTTGCCGGGTGAAACATCTGATACCGCCGAGGATGAATCTTAACCGGAGCGCGGTTAGCTGGGGTTCATGACCCTCAACCTTGCGCTGACACTTCTCGTTCTCTGCATCCTCTTCAACGCAGTCGTCTTTTCCATCTACTGGATCGACAAGCGGGCCGCCAGGAATGGACGCTGGCGGGTCAGCGAAACCACGCTCCTCCTGCTTGCATTTGCCGGCGGAAGTCTGGGCGCCGTGGCGGCTCAGCGCATGTTGCGTCACAAGACGCACAAGGAGCCGTTCAGGACCATCCTTGCCGCCATCGTCACGCTACATGTCTGCGTGAGTATCGTGCTGATCCTTGCGGTGTCCGGAATGCTCGCATCGATCTGGACGCTGCTCGTCGGCGTTTAAAAATTCGGCCCGTAGGTGCCCGGATCGTCGGATACGAGTTGCTTGGACAGTCCCATGGACTGGATGTCGCGATCGATCTTCGGCTGGTAGGCGCTCGAAAGCCAATGGACGCTGTATCCCTGCTTTTCGAAGAAACCGACTGCCCCGTCGTTCTGCGCATGGGTCTCGACCCGCGCCTTATCGAACCCGCGACGAACGATATCGGCCTCGATATCGGCGAGCAGCGCCTTTCCGAGCCCCTGCCCCTCAAACTGCGGATCGATCCAGAAGTCGGTGATCAGGTCGTCGCGATTCTCACAGGCCGCCCAACCCGCAACCGTGCCGTGGGCCTCGATTACGAAAATCGTCAGCCAGGACGAGGAAACGAAGTCGCGGAATGCGGCAAGCGCACTTTCGCGCATGCTTGTCGGATCGCCAACGGCGCCCATCGCTTTTTCCCAGCTGAGCAAGCCGATCTGAACTAGCGCGGCTTCGTCGTCCTGGCGTGCGTTGCGAATGACTGCCATGGCGTCCCCTGTCTCAGGAACAGTAGATCATCGGCGTGCGATTCGGGCTAGAACCCCATTTGGTGGGGCAGAGGCCGGACAGCCGACCTGCCACTACCACCATTTCGAAGGCGTGAACTTGCCTGCCGCCTGTTCGATCACATGCGCCGTGCGGAACAGGGTTTCCTCATCGAACGGCTTGCCGATCAGCTGCAGGCCAAGCGGCAGGCCCTTCTTGTCGAGACCGGCCGGTACGGCGATGCCTGGAAGGCCGGCCATGTTGACCGTCACAGTGAAGATGTCGTTCAGGTACATCGCGACTGGATCGGCAGCGAGGGCCTCATCGGCAATGCCGAACGCAGACGACGGTGTCGCTGGTGTCAGGATCGCATCGACACCCGCATGGAAGCAGAGTTCGAAATCGCGCTTGATCAGCGTGCGGACCTTTTGCGCCTGCAGGTAATAGGCGTCGTAGTAACCGGCCGAAAGAACGTAGGTGCCGATCATGATACGGCGCTTGACCTCCGTGCCGAAGCCGGCAGCACGGGTCTTCTCGTACATGTCGGAAATGTCCTTGCCATCGACGCGCAGGCCGTAGCGAACGCCGTCATAGCGGGCAAGGTTGGACGAGGCTTCAGCAGGCGCCACGATGTAATAGGCAGGCAGCGCGTATTTCGTGTGCGGCAGCGAGATATCGACGATCTCGGCACCGGCATCCTTCAGGAAGGCAATGCCCTTCTGCCACAGGGCCTCGATGTCTTCAGGCATGCCGTCGACGCGGTATTCCTTCGGAATGCCGATCTTCATGCCCTTGACCGACTGGCCGAGCGCCTTCTCGTAATCCGGAATGGGCAGATCGACTGATGTCGTGTCCTTGCGGTCGACGCTTGCCATCGACTTCAGCATGATCGCGGCATCACGCACGTCGCGTGCAATGGGGCCGGCCTGATCGAGCGAGGATGCAAACGCGACAGTGCCCCAGCGCGAGCAGCGGCCATAGGTGGGCTTGATGCCGACGGTGCCGGTAAAGGCGGCCGGCTGGCGGATCGAGCCGCCGGTATCGGTCGCGGTCGCACCGGCGCAGAGATGCGCGGCGACGGCAGCGGCTGAACCGCCCGAGGAGCCGCCCGGAACCAGCTGAGTGTTCGAGCCTTCGGCTTTCCAGGGATTGACCACCGGTCCGTAATGCGAGGTCTCGTTGGAGGAGCCCATGGCGAACTCGTCCATGTTGAGCTTGCCGAGCATGACGGCGCCGTCATCCCACAGGTTCTGAGTGACGGTCGATTCGTATTCGGGCTTGAACCCGTCGAGTATATGGCTGCAGGCCTGGGTGTGGACGCCCTTGGTGGCAAACAGATCCTTGATGCCGAGCGGAATACCTTCGAGCGCCCCAACTTGACCCGAAGCGCGACGGGCATCGGAGGCCTTCGCCATCTCCAGCGCCATCTCGGGCGTAACGGTGATGTAGGCGTTAAGGACGGAATTTGCAGCGTCGATGGCGCCGAGATAGGCGTTCGTCAGATCGACGGAAGTGAATTCCTTCGATGCCAGTTTGTCGCGGGCTTCGGCAATGGTCAGGCTGGTCAGGTCGGTCATGATTTTTCGTGCTCTCGAAAGGCTAAAACGGGTCGGCGGCGCTTGGGCTAAAGCGGCTTATTCGACGACCTTCGGCACCATGAAGAAATTGCGGTCGGTTGCGGGCGCATTGGCGACGATATCGTCTGCCTTGTTGCCGTCGGTGACGACGTCGGCGCGCAACCGCATTTCCATCGGCATCACCGAGGTCATAGGCTCGACGCCTGTAACGTCGACTTCCGAGAGTTGTTCGACGAAATCGATGATCCCGTTCAATTCGCCAACCATGCGATTGGCCTCATCCTCCGTAACCGCAATACGGGCGAGGCGCGCGACGCGCTTGACGGTGGCGAGATCGACGGACATGGCAGGGCTCCGGTGGTAAAATTCACCTTCGCTATAATGGCCATGTCCGTCCATCGCAACAGGCAGGGCGCCGGTTTCCTGGCGCGCTGCAACTGAAATGCCCGTTCAGCAGGTCAGCGTTACACCGACGCCCGGCACCTCGACGGCGGTGCGGCTGCCTTCCATGCCCTTGACGAACTTGTCGGGTGTCTGCTCGATGATCGGGAACGTGCCGTAGTGGCAGGGAATGGCGTGCTTGAAATCGAAGAAGCGCTGGCAGGCAACGGCTGCGACAGCACCGCCCATGGTGAAGCGGTCGCCGATCGGCACGATGCCGATATCCGGCTGGTGCAACTCGTTGATCAGTCCCATGTCGGTAAAGATATCCGTATCACCCATGTGCAGAACCGACATCTCGTCGTCGAAATGCAGCATCAGTCCGTTCGCGGAACCGAGCGAGTGGGACACGCCGAGCTCGTCGATCTGGCCGGACGAATGGAGCGCCTGTGTGAAGGTCGCGGTGAAGCCCTCGAAGCCGACTGTGCCGCCGGTATTGCCCATCTCGAGCTTCTCGACGCCTTTTCCACCCAGCCAGGAAGCAAGATCGGCGTTGGCCAGAACGATGGCGCCCTTTTCCTTGGCGATCGCGACCGTATCACCGACATGATCACCATGACCGTGGGTGAGAAGGATATGCGTGACACCTTCGGTCACGTCTTTCAGATCCTGGCCGGCAAAGGTCGGGCTATGAGTCAGGAACGGGTCGATCAGGATCTTTGCCTTTGCCGTTTCGATGCGGAAGGCGGCATGGCCGAGCCAGGTAATTTTCATGGGGAAGTGTCCTTGAGGATGGCAAAAAGAGAGGTGATGACACCAAATCAAAATTCATAGATGGAACTTCGAAAGGGAGGTTTCGAAGCACCGAAAGCGGATGAGACTCTGAACTCAGTTGTCTCACCTCACACCTCATCAAATAACGCGGCGCTTTCACATTTCAAAGGTCTAGGACGATGATTGCGCGAGCAGCGCCCGTATCGGAATTGACACACAGGCGGCGCCACGTTGCCACGGACTTGCCACTGGGTTAAGCGGTCGCATCCCGATATGATCGTTGCATGCTCGCTGCGATTGCGTCACATCCGAACCTCTGAGGAAACCGACATGGCCGACGACGATTATATCTACGACGAGGCTACAGGCGAATGGCTGTCTGCAGCCGATGCGGCTGCGAAGGCTTCCGCTGCATCCGAGGTGCGTGACTCAGCCGGCAATATTCTTGCCGATGGCGATGCAGTCACTCTCATCAAGGATCTCAAGGTGAAGGGAGCCGGTCAGACGCTGAAACAGGGCACCGTCATCCGCTCGATCCGGCTCACCGACAATCCGGAAGAGATCGATTGCCGCCACGATGCGATCAAGGGCCTGGTGCTGCGCACCGAATTCGTGCGCAAGAAAACCTAAGGCCGGCATATGGCAATCCTCACCATCGCAGAACTCGCCGCGACACTTGCGCCCGGCAAGGCTGTTGCAGGGCTCGATCTCGGTACCAAAACCATCGGGCTTGCGATGTCCGATCTCGGCCGGCGGTTTGCCACGCCCCGCACCGTCATCAAGCGCGTCAAATTCACCAAGGATGCCGAGGTTCTGCTGGCGTTTGCGGAGAAGGAGAAGGTCTCGGCCTTCATTCTGGGCATGCCTATGAACATGGATGGTTCGGCCGGGCCACGCGCCCAGGCAACCCGCGCCTTTGTGCGGGCGATGTCGGACAAGACTGCCATTCCTTTCGTCTTCTGGGACGAGAGACTATCGACGGTCGCGGCCGAACGGGCACTTCTGGAGATGGACGTGTCGCGGGCCAAGCGCGCCGAACGCATCGATTCGGCGGCCGCGAGCTTTATTCTTCAGGGTGCCTTGGACAGGCTTTCGTCCCTTGCCAGAGAAACCGGCAACGACGTCCCCACCTGACGGCTACGCCACCAGGCTGCAATCTGCTTGCGCTTGCGGAAGGCGATGATGGCGAAAACGACAAGACTGTCGAATGCGATTGCGCGGGCAACCAGGGGCGGGATGGTTTCGGGCGGAATTCCGAGGACGTCGCCATAGACCTGAAAGACCAGATCATGGGTCTGACGGGTCAGCATGAAGAAGCCGAAGCTCATGTCGTAATAGGAAAGCCCGTACCAGCTGCCCAGCAAAAGCACGGGCCCTGCCCACAAGATCAAGAGCAACTTCATGCGGTTTCGCCTTCTGGTTCCGCTGGAGACAGGTCCAGCGTTACGACCCATCTCGACAGCGCCATCAGGCTGAGGACCAGAGCAGGAATGGCAATGTCGAGCGCCAGCACTGCAAAGATCGTCGTCATGACGATCAGCAATGCGATGCTCGTTGTGGAAGTTGCATTCTTGCCCATGGACGGCCGCGATTTGGTTAAGAAATCATTAACCAGAGATTTAGGCCGCATGGCGAAAGCTGCAATTCAAAACGCCAAACATGGTTAATTTCCAGAGCGTCGCTGTGGAGAACGTCTGCTGCTCAGCCGTAGATGGCGCGAACCAGGCGGCGGACGGAAGACGCTACCTTTTCCCAGTCTTTCTCGGACTTTAACGGTATGCCGGCGAACTGGCCGCTGACGGCAGACGAGACGACCAGATGCTGGATGGCGGCAAACAGGATGGCGTTCGTGGTCGCGACATCGACACCCTTCGGGGGTGTGAGCGAGCCGCGCATCTTGTCCAGCCACTTTGCGAGAGCCTTGGTGCGTGATTCGGTCAGACGCCGGACCTGCGGCGTATCCTGCGACACTTCCCAGGCGACGATCTTGCAGACGAGCGGGTCCTCGCGCAGCGCATCCATGAAATAGATGGCGAGCTTTTCCATCAGGTCGCCGTAGGTCAGAAGAAACATGCCGCCGGTATCTTCGGGAATGCGATCCTTGACCCAGTTGCCGAGATCGGCGCCGATCGCGTCGATGAGGCCGTTCAGCCCGCCGTAATAGCGATAGATCAGTTGCTTGTCGCAGCCGGCGCGCCGCGCTACCGCATTGACGCCGAAGCCTTGGAAACCTTCCTCGGCCAGCAGCGTGCGGGCAGCAATGAAGATCGCGCGCTCCGTGCCGGCGCGGTTGCGGGGTCGCACGACTTGAGCGGATGCAGAACCGGTCTCGGTATTCGTCTCGGCTATCTGAAGCATCGCCCGCCTGTCTCGCAACTCTTTGTTAACTGTTGCGATACCCCGTCGTTTCCCATCATCGCAAGCGCCACACGGACGCCGTGCACAGGATAGAAGACCGAAACTGGCGCATGCTGCGTTACACAAGAGATAAGTGGGGACGCGGCTGTGCACGCCCTGGCCCCACAGGCAGTCTTCGTCTCGCCTGGCGGTGACTTCCTCTTACGCCGCCGGCGGGTAGAGAAGATCGACGATGTAGCGGGCGTCGAAGCGGGCATCGAGCATGCCATAGGTCGAGCGCCAGCCGCCGGCGAGACGGGTTTCGAGGAAGGCATCGGCGATCTTGCCGGCACCGAGGCGCGCAAGCTCTGCTGCACCGGCCGCCAGCGCCAGCTGTTCGATCAGAAGCCTCGCAGCACCCTCGTCGCGCTCGCACAGCGCCATCGCGGCACGCAGAACTTCCACGGTCTTCTTGCCCGATGCGCCGAGATCCCGCTCAAAACCGGCCAGAACCGTATCGAACAGATCGCGGCCTCGCGACAGCACGCGCAGAACGTCGAGCGCCATGACACTGCCCGAGCCTTCCCAGATCGCATTCACCGGCGCCTCGCGGTAATGCCGGGCAATCGGACGCTCCTCGACATAGCCATTGCCGCCCAGGCATTCCATTGCCTCGGCGATAAGCGATGGCGCGATCTTGCAGTTCCAGTATTTGATGACTGGCGTCATGACGCGCGCATAGGCCGCATCGCCGGGGTTGCCGCGGGCGCGATCGAACGCGTCGGCCAGCCGGAACGACAGCGCCGTTGCAGCCGCGACATCCAGCGCCATATCGGCGAGCACGCGCGTCATCAGCGGCTGATCGATCAGGTTCTTGCCGAACACGGCACGACCGCGGGTATGATGGACCGCTTCGGCCAGCGACGCGCGCATCATGCCGGCAGACGCGACAGCACAATCGAGACGGGTCAGCGTCACCATATCGAGAATGGTGCGGATGCCGCCGCCAGACTCTCCGAGCAGATAGCCGAAGGCGTCGGTGAACTCGACTTCGGACGATGCATTGGAGCGGTTGCCGAGCTTGTCCTTCAGCCGCTGGAAGTTCAAGCCATTGGCCGAACCGTCCTCAAGAAGTCGCGGCACGAGGAAACAGCCGATTCCCTCATTTGTCTTTGCCAGCATGATAAAGCCGTCGCTCATCGGCGCCGACATGAACCACTTGTGACCGGAGAGACGATAGATCCCCTCGCCCACACGCTCGGCGGTCGACCGGTTGGCGCGCACGTCGGTGCCGCCCTGCTTTTCGGTCATGCCCATGCCGACCGTGATGGCGGACTTCTGCATGGCCGGCCGATTTGTCGAATCGTATTTGCGCGACAGAACTTTCGGCGCCCATTCCTTGTGGACGCGTGGGGAAGCCATCATCGCCGCAATCGAAGCGCTCGTCATCGTCAGCGGGCAGAGATGGCCGCATTCCAGCTGGGCGGACAGATAGAAGCGGGTGGCGCGAACCTTGTGTTCGTGTGCACGCTGCTCCGGAATCGTCTCCCAGATCGACGAATGCAGGCCGCTTTGCATCGAGCGGCGCATCAGGGCATGCCAGGCAGGATGGAACTCGACCGTGTCCTGCCGCTCGCCGCGCGGACCGTGGGTGCGCAGTTTGGGCGGATTTTCGTTCGCCATCCGCGCCAGTTCCTGGGCTTCCGGAGAGGTCACGTAATTGCCGAGCTGGTCGTATTCGTCGCGGATCGCGCGGTTCAGATCGCCGGTCAGGTCGACCACAAGGGGATCGGAGCGGTAGGCATTGATTCCCGACCAGGGCTTCGGCTGGTTCAGTTCGCCAAATTTTTCTTCATCGCGCGACATGTCGTTCATGGGCCGGTTCTAGCGGAAGTTAAAGGGCGTGGGAACGGTAGCGCAGAAGGAATTCGACGGTTCTTCACAAAAGCTGACAACCGGCGCATAGTCCATACTGGCACAGAGCGAAGACGAAGGTTGCAATCATGAGTTTGCGAAAATTCAGCGTCACGCTACCGCAAGATCTGGCAGATGCAATCGTGAGCCGTGTCGAAACCGGCCAGTACGCCTCGACCGATGAGGCAATGCAGGCCGCGGTCGATGCACTCCTGCGGGAAGACGCCGAACAGGACGAGCGTCTCGTGGCGATCCGCAACCGCGTCAAAAGATCGCTGGACGATCCGAGACCCAGTATCAGCGGTGCTGAGGCGCGAGCGCACATGGACAGGCTTTACGCGTCACAGAAGGGATGACGTCGATGAAGCGTTTGCCGGTTCAATACAGACCGGACGCTCTCGACGATATCGATGCAATCTTTTTCTACATCCTTGAGGCAAGCCAGAGTTTTCAGACCGCTCGACAATTTACCGAACGGCTCATCGCGCGCTGCGATCGAATCGGCAACGCACCTTCGGGCGGCGCGGCTAGGCCAGACCTCGGTCCCGGCATTCGCATGGTCCCCTTCGAGCATCATGCCGTCATCCTCTACCGCGAGGTAGAAACAGCCGTCGACATCGTCAATGTCTTCTATCGCGGCCGGGATTACCGGGCGATCATGACGAACAAGCCGTAGATAACCTCCCATCCCGCTTGCGGCCTTTCCCCCCAGACCTTATAGACCGCCGAACGCAAGCGGAGACGCCCCCTATGGTCTTCTTTCCCCACCGCCATCTCCTTGGCATCAAGGGTCTCACCCGGCAGGACATTACGACGCTTCTCGACAAGGCCGACGAGGCCGTGCAGATTTCCCGGCAGCGGGAAAAGAAGACGTCCACGCTTCGGGGCCTCACCCAGATCAATCTCTTCTTCGAAGCCTCGACACGCACGCAGTCCTCGTTCGAGCTCGCCGGCAAACGGCTCGGCGCCGACGTGATGAACATGTCCGTCAGCAATTCTTCCGTGAAGAAGGGCGAAACGCTGATCGATACGGCGATGACGCTGAACGCCATGCACCCGGACGTGCTGGTTCTGCGTCATTCGTCGGCCGGTGCCGCGGCCCTGCTTGCCCAGAAGGTGACCTGCTCGGTGGTCAATGCCGGCGATGGTCAGCATGAACATCCGACACAGGCGCTGCTCGACGCTTTGACCATCCGCCGCGCCAAGGGCAAGCTGTCGGGCATCATCGTCGCCATCTGCGGCGACGTTTTGCATTCGCGGGTCGCCCGCTCCAACATCATCCTCTTGAATGCCATGGGCGCCCGCGTCCGGGTCGTCGCGCCATCGACGCTTCTTCCCTCAGGCATCCGCGACATGAGCGTCGAGGTCTTCCACTCGATGGAAGAAGGTTTGCGGGATGCGGATGTGGTGATGATGCTGCGCCTGCAGCGCGAGCGCATGGCCGGCTCCTTCGTGCCGTCGGTGCGCGAATACTTCCACTTCTACGGTCTCGATGCGGAAAAGCTCAAAGTCGCCAAGGGTGATGCGCTGGTCATGCATCCGGGTCCGATGAACCGCGGCGTCGAGATCGCTTCCGATGTCGCCGACGGTCCGCAGAGCGTCATCGAGCAGCAGGTCGAAATGGGCGTCGCCGTCCGCATGGCGGTCATGGAAACGCTCCTGACCTCCAATCAGGGAGAGCGCGCATGAGCACGACCATGTCCAACGGCACCGTTCTCAGGAACCTGCGCATCATCGATCCATCGCGCAATCTCGATGAAACCGGCACGATCATCATCGGCGCAGACGGCCGCATCCTCGCGGCCGGAAAGGATGCCCAGAACCAGGGCACACCCGACGGCGCCACGGTGCGCGATTGCCAGGGTCTTGTCGCCACGCCAGGACTTGTCGATGCGCGCGTCTATGTCGGCGAGCCGGGTGCGGAACATCGCGAGACGATCTCATCGGCCAGCCGCGCCGCTGCTGCCGGTGGCGTCACCTCGTTCATCATGATGCCGGATACCGATCCTGTTCTCGACGATATTGCGCTCGTTGAATTCGTGCAGAAGACGGCGCGTGACAAGGCGATCGTCAATGTCCACACTGCCGCAGCGCTCACCAAAGGGCTTGCCGGCAAGGAGATGACCGAGTTCGGCCTGCTGCAGCAAGCCGGTGCCGTGGCCTTTACCAATGGCCGTCACGGCCTGTCCGATTCGCTGCTGCTGCGCCGCGCGATGACCTATGCGCGCGAGTTCGATGCGGTCATCTCGCTCGAACTGCGCGAGAAATATCTTGGCAACGGCGTCATGAACGAGGGCTTGTTCGCCTCCTGGCTCGGCCTGTCGGGCGTGCCGAAGGAAGCGGAGATCATTCCGCTTGAACGCGATCTGCGCATCGCCGGCCTCACCCGCGCCAAATATCACGCGGCAAAAATCTCGGTGGCGGAATCGGCCGAAGCCATGCGGGCTGCCCGCGCACGCGGTGCCAACGTCACCTGCGGCGTGTCGATCAACCATCTGTCGCTCAATGAAAACGACATCGGCGAATATCGTAGCTTCTTCAAGCTGTCGCCGCCGCTGCGGTCCGAAGACGACCGGATCGCCATGGTTGAGGCGCTCGCCGACGGCAGCATCGATATCATCGTCTCCTCGCATGATCCGCAGGACGTCGACACCAAACGTCTTCCCTTCGCCGATGCCGCCGATGGTGCAATCGGGCTCGAAACCATGCTGTCGGCTGCGCTTCGCCTGCATCATGACGGGCGCGTGCCGCTGATGCGGCTGGTCTCTGCAATGTCGACCCGCCCGGCCGAAATCTTCGGTCTCGATGCGGGCACACTGAGACCCGGCGCAAAGGCCGATATCACGCTGATCGATCTCGACGAGCCTTGGATCGTCGCCAAGGATATGCTTCTGTCGCGCTCGAAAAACACGCCGTTCGAGGACGCGCGCTTTTCCGGCCGGGCCGTCGCGACCTATGTCGGCGGGAAATGCGTCTATAAACTGGGATAGAGATGGGGCGGGCCGACCCATCGCGCGCTTGCGCGAAAGGGTTGGAACGGGGGCAAACCCGACTAGGGGCTTTGGGGGAAACACATGATAACCGACCTTCTTACCTGGCAGATCTCGCTGCCGATCGCAGCCGGCGCGCTTGTTCTCGGCTATCTCCTGGGCTCGATCCCGTTCGGCCTGCTTCTCACCCGCGCCGCCGGTCTCGGCGACATCCGCTCGATCGGTTCCGGCAATATCGGGGCGACCAACGTTCTTCGCACCGGAAATAAGAAGCTCGCCGCCGGCACGCTTCTGCTCGACGCATTGAAGGCGACGGTCGCAGCTCTGATCGGTTGGTACGCCTTCGGTCCGGAAGCGGGGTTGCTTGCGGGATTTACCGCCTTCATGGGTCACCTCTATCCGGTCTGGCTCGGCTTCAAGGGTGGCAAGGGTGTCGCGACCTATATCGGCACGCTGCTGGGGGTCGCACCGCTCATGGTTCTGGTGTTTGCCGCGGTCTGGCTTTCGGTTGCCAAGCTCAGCAAGTACTCATCGCTGTCCGCCCTGGTTGCAACCCTTGTCATTCCGGTTGTGCTGTGGTTCATACAGGAACCAAAGATTGCTGCCGTCATGGCTCTCATGACGATCATCTCCTTTATCAAGCACAAGACCAATATCGAGCGGTTGATTGCCGGCACCGAAAGCAAGATCGGCCAAAAGGGCTAGTCCCTTAAAGGACGGATCATGCCGGATAGCAGCGCAAGACGGATAGGAATTGCGCTCACCGAACGGCAGAAGATCGCCTGGCTGCGGTTGATCCGCTCCGACAATGTCGGCCCGGCGACATTCCGGGATCTCATCAATCATTGCGGCTCGGCGGAAAATGCGCTGGCCATGTTGCCGGAACTGTCAGCGCGCGGCGGATCGACACGGGCAATCCGCATCGCCAGTGCCAGTGAGGCCGAACGCGAGCTGGAGATCGCACGCCGCCAGGGCGCACAGTTCATCGGCATCGGTGAACCCGACTACCCTCCCGCGTTGCGACAGATCGAGGCAGCGCCGCCGCTCGTTGCGGCAAAGGGCGATCTCTCCACCGCCACCCGCCCCTCGGTCGGCATTGTCGGCTCGCGCAACGCCTCAATCGCCGGGGCGAAGTTTGCGGCGGTGATTGCCAGGGATTGCGGCCGCGCCGGTTATGCGATCACTTCAGGACTTGCTCGCGGCATCGATGCGGCGGCGCACCGCGCCAGTCTCGATACCGGCACGATCGCGGTTCTGGCCGGCGGCATCGACCGTCCCTATCCGCCGGAAAACTTCTCCCTGCTCGATGAGATCACGGCCGGCAGCGGCCTTGCCGTCTCCGAAATGCCATTCGGCTGGGAGCCACGCGCTCGGGATTTTCCCCGTCGCAACCGGCTGATTTCAGGCATTTCGCTCGGGCTGGTTGTCGTTGAAGCGGCTGAGCGGTCAGGCTCGCTGATCACCGCAAGGCTTGCCGCCGATTTCGGACGGCTGGTGTTTGCCGTCCCCGGCTCGCCACTCGATCCGCGCTGCCACGGTACAAACGGACTTCTCAAGCAGGGCGCCATCGTCACGACCGGCGCTTCGGATGTGCTGGATGCGTTGGCGCCGCTGTCCGATCTCGATAGATTTCAAAATACCGTCATCGAAGAGCCCGGCAGAGGCAGCACACTCCTGCCGCCCGATGACGACGACAGGACGCGCATCATTTCGGCGCTTAGTCCGACACCGGTCGATATCGACGATATCATCCGGCATACGGGTGTTGCCGCGGCCAGTGTCTATCTTATTCTGCTGGAACTCGATCTTGCCGGTCGGCTGCACCGGCACCCGGGCGGCATGGTCTCACTTGCTATGGAAGACTGATCGCGGTCGTCGCCCGGCCTGCACGTCGCCAGCCTCGACATAGGCCATCTCGATGAGGTAGCACAGCATATCAGCCCCCTCGCTGAGCGCGACCTGCCGCAACTCTGCCAGCATCTGCCGGATGTAGGCGATGTTGCGTGAATTCTCGTCGCCCCGTCCGTCCTTGTCACCGTGAGAGACCATTTCACATCCTGTCAAATAGGGCGCGACACCGCCTAATATAACTATTCGTCACCTTATCAGCGCAGCTTAGAGATGTTTATTTAAGATTGCAACTAATTGCACATCACTCTCAGGTTGCACTTCGTTGTATCCTACTAATTAACGATGACCTCTTGACCCCGGGACAAACGCCCGCCATGTCGGGAGACCAGATTTCCGCCTGGATCGTTACGAGACCGGGCAAAGCTCTATTGCAGAGAAACAAGATGAATGTAGTCATTGTAGAATCTCCAGCCAAAGCCAAGACCATCAACAAGTATCTTGGCTCGGGTTACAAGGTTCTCGCGTCTTTCGGCCACGTCCGCGACCTTCCTGCCAAGGACGGGTCGGTTTTGCCTGACCAGGACTTCGAGATGCTCTGGGAAGTCGACAGCGCATCCCAGAAGCGGATGAAGGATATTGCCGACGCCGTGAAGGGTTCGGACGCCGTTTATCTCGCGACCGACCCGGATCGCGAGGGTGAAGCGATTTCCTGGCATGTCCTCGACCTTTTGAAGAAGAAGAAGGTGATCGGCGATAAGCTGGTGAAGCGCGTCGTATTCAACGCCATCACCAAGAAGGCGGTTCTCGATGCGATGGCCAACCCGCGCGATATCGACGTGCCGCTGGTCGACGCGTATCTCGCCCGCCGCGCTCTCGACTATCTCGTCGGCTTCAACCTGTCTCCGGTCCTGTGGCGCAAGCTGCCGGGCGCCCGTTCTGCCGGCCGTGTGCAGTCGGTTGCGCTTCGCCTGGTCTGCGACCGCGAAACCGAGATCGAGCGCTTCGTCTCGGAAGAATACTGGAACATTTCCGCGCTCCTGAAGACACCGCGTGGCGACGAGTTCCTGGCCAAGCTGGTGCAGGCCGACGGCAAGCGTCTGCAGAGCAAATCCATCACTAACGGCGAAGAAGCCGGCCGCCTGAAGACGCTGCTCGATGGTGCCGCCTATAGCGTCGAGACCGTCGAAGCAAAGCCGGTCAAGCGCAATCCCGGCCCGCCGTTCACCACCTCGAGCCTGCAGCAGGCCGCGTCCTCGAACATCGGCTTCGGCGCGTCGCGCACGATGCAGGTCGCGCAAAAGCTCTATGAAGGTATCGATATCGGTGGCGAGACTGTCGGTCTCATTACCTACATGCGTACCGATGGCGTTCAGATGGCACCCGAAGCGATCGACCAGGCGCGCCGTGCCATCGTCGACCAGTTCGGCGAACGTTACATGCCGGAAAAGCCGCGCTTCTACTCCACCAAGGCGAAGAATGCGCAGGAAGCCCACGAAGCGATCCGCCCGACCGATTTCAACCGCACGCCAGACAAGGTTCGCCAGTATCTCGATGCAGATCAGGCGCGGCTTTACGAGCTGATCTGGAAGCGCGGCATTGCCAGCCAGATGGCATCTGCCGAGATGGAACGCACAACCGTGGAGATCTCGGCGACAAACGGCGCCGAGAAGGCTGGCCTTCGGGCCGTCGGTTCGGTCGTGCGCTTCGACGGCTTCCTCGGCGCCTATGTGGACCGCCGCGAAGAGGATGACAAAAGCGAGGACGACGACGAAGACGGTCGTCTGCCCGAGATCAACGCTCGCGAAAAGCTCGACAAGAACAAGGTCAACTCGAGCCAGCATTTCACCGAGCCACCGCCGCGCTATTCGGAAGCATCGCTGATCAAGAAGATGGAAGAACTCGGCATCGGCCGTCCTTCCACCTATGCCGCGACGCTGAAGACGCTGTCCGATCGCGAATACGTGATCATGGATAAGCGCAAGCTGATCCCGCATTCCAAGGGACGGCTGGTGACGGCGTTCCTCGAGAACTTCTTCACGAAATACGTCGAATACGATTTCACGGCGGATCTCGAAGAGAAGCTCGACAGGATCTCGGCTGGCGAACTGGACTGGAAGCAGGTTCTGCGGGAGTTCTGGCAGGACTTCTTCGGCCAGATCGAAGACACCAAGGAACTGCGCGTCACCAACGTGCTCGATGCCTTGAACGAAGCGCTTGCACCGCTGGTCTTCCCGAAGCGGGAAGACGGTTCGGATCCGCGCATCTGTCAGGTCTGCGGCACCGGCAACCTGTCGCTGAAGCTCGGCAAATACGGCGCATTCGTCGGCTGCTCGAACTATCCGGAGTGCAACTTCACCCGTCAGTTGTCGTCCGAAGGCGGCGCGGATGCGGAAGCTTCCGGCCTCAACGAACCGAAGGAACTTGGGACCGATCCGATGACCGGCGAGCAGCTGACGCTGCGGTCGGGTCGTTTCGGACCTTATATCCAGCGCGGCGACGGCAAGGAAGCCAAGCGTTCCTCGCTGCCCAAGGGCTGGCTGCCTGACGATATCGACCACGAAAAGGCGCTGGCACTGATCAACCTGCCGCGCGACGTGGGCAAGCATCCGGAATCGGGCAAGATGATTTCGGCAGGTCTTGGCCGTTACGGGCCGTTCCTGCTGCATGACGGTGGCTATGCGAACCTGGAAACGATCGAGGACGTGTTCTCGATCGGTCTCAACCGCGCCGTCACCGTGATTGCCGAGAAAAAGGAAAAAGGCCCCGGCGGACGCGGTCGTGGCACACCGGCAGCGCTCAAGGACCTTGGCGCGCATCCGGACGGCGGCGCGATCACCGTGCGCGACGGCAAATACGGGCCTTACGTCAACTGGGCCAAGGTCAATGCCACGCTGCCGAAGGGCATGGACCCGCAGTCGGTAACGATGGAACAGGCGATGGCGCTGATCATCGAAAAGGGCGGCAAGGCATCGTCGGGCAAGGCCAAGGCGAAAGCGCCTGCCAAGAAGGCCACAGCAAAAAAGGCTGCTGCCAAGACAGAGGCGGACGCAACGACCGAGACCGCCACAAAGAAGTCGCCTGCCAAGGCTAAGACCGCAGCCAAGAAGGCGCCTGCCAAGAAGGCACCGGCCAAAAAGACAACCGCATCGAAGGCGAAGAAGACGGACACGTGAGAGAACCGAACGAGCGATCCAATCGCCAGCAGAAACGCGCCGCGAAGGCTGACCGTGGCGACAGCCAGTCGGCGAGCAGACCGGTTATTGTCCAGGGTGCAGTTCCTCCGCGCGATGTGCTGCTCCAGTTCATCGCTGATAATCCGGACAAGGGCTCCAAACGCGAGATCGCCAAGGCTTTCGGGCTGAAAGGCGATACGCGGATCGAGCTCAAGGATCTGCTGCATTCGCTCGAGGAAGACGGTCTTCTCACCAAGAACCGCAAGTCGCTCTCGCGTCCGGGTGCCCTGCCCCCGGTCACCGTTCTCGACATCACCACCCGCGACAAGGATGGCGAACTGATCGGCCGGCCGACGGAGTGGCCGGACGATATGGGCGCGGCCCCTGCCGTGCTTATTCGCCAGTCGCATGACAGCCGCGGGAAGGGCAAGGCGCCGGCCGCCGGCCTCAACGACCGCATCCTTGCAAAGATCTTCCCGAACAAGGACCGCTCAGGCCCGGCCTATACGGCCCGCGTCATCAAGGTCATCGACAAGCGCCGCGGCGCAGCACTCGGCGTCGTCCAGAGATTGGCCGACGGCGAGATGCGTCTTCTGCCGACCGACCGGCGCGGCGAGGAAATGGTGATCGAACCCGAGGACATCGGAGACGCCAAGGACGGCGATCTGGTCGAGTCGGAAGTCGTTCGCAACGGCCGTTTCGGCCTGCCGCGCGCCCGCGTCCTCAACATTGTCGGCTCCGTCGGTTCGGAAAAGGCGATCTCGATGATCGCCATCTATTCGCACGGCATTCCGCACATCTTCCCGAACGAGGTGATGGAAGAAGCGCAGGCTGCAAAGCCGGCCAGCATGTCGAAGCGCGAAGACTGGCGCGACGTGCCGCTCCTGACAATCGATCCCGCCGACGCCAAGGATCACGACGACGCTGTTTATGCCGAGCCGGACACCTCGCCCGACAATCCGGGCGGCGTCATCGTCACCGTCGCGATCGCCGATGTCTCCTGGTATGTCCGCACCGGCAAGCCATTGGACCGCGAGGCGCAGAAGCGCGGCAATTCCGTCTACTTCCCCGACCGCGTCGTACCGATGCTGCCGGAACGCATTTCCAACGATCTCTGCTCGCTGCGCGAGGGCGAAGACCGGCCGGCGCTTGCCGTGCGAATGGTCTTTTCCAAGGAAGGCCGCAAGGCCGGCCATACGTTCCACCGCATCATGATGAAAAGCGCGGCCAAGCTCTCCTACCAGCAGGCTCAGGCCGCCATCAACGGCGAGACCGACGACAAGACCGGTCCGTTGCTGGAGCCTGTCCTGAAGCCGCTGTGGGACGCCTACCGGATCATGACGATCGGCCGCGACCGTCGACAGCCGCTCGAACTCGATATGCCCGAGCGCAAGATCATGCTGAAGCCGGATGGCACGGTGGATCGTGTGATCGTGCCAGAGAGGCTCGACGCGCATCGGCTCATCGAAGAGATGATGATCCAGGCAAACGTCTGCGCCGCCGAAACGCTCGAGAAGAAGAAGCAGTCGCTGATCTACCGTATCCATGATGGCCCCTCGCTTGCCAAGCAGGAGACGCTGCGCGAGTTCCTGAACACGCTCGGCATTTCGATGGCTCGCGGCGGCCAGATGCGCTCCAACTCGTTCAACGGCATCCTGTCGCAGGCACAGGGCACGCCGCACCAGATCATGGTCAACGAGATGGTGCTGCGCTCGCAGAGCCAGGCGGTCTACAGCCCTGACAATATAGGCCATTTCGGCCTCAACCTGATGAAATACGCGCATTTCACCTCGCCGATCCGGCGCTATGCGGATTTGATCGTGCATCGCGCGCTGGTTGGGTCGCTCGGCCTCGGCGAAGGTGGAATCACGCCGGGCGAAGAAGCCCAGCTCGAAGACATCGCGGCAGAGATCTCCACCTTCGAGCGCCGCGCCATGGCGGCCGAACGCGACACGGTAAACCGTCTTGTGGCGCACCACCTTTCGACGAAGATCGGCGAGGAGTTCCAGGGCCGCGTGTCCGGCGTGACCAAGGCAGGCCTGTTCGTGGCCCTGCCGACCTATGGCGCCGATGGTTTCGTGCCGGTGTCAACGATCGGCGACGATTACTATATCTATGACGAGGCGCATCAGGCGCTAACAGGCGAACGTTCCGGGCTCGGCTACCAGATCGGCGATACCGTCGATGTGAAGCTGAAGGCGGCAGTTCCGCTTGCCGGTGCGCTTCAGTTTGAAATGCTGAGCGAAGGCAAGAAGCTGCCGGGCGGCGCCCGCTCGTTCCACAAGTCTGCGCGACGAGACAAATCTGGCGGACGGCCCAAAAAGCCAGGTACGCGCCCCTTCCGTGGCGGCAGGAGATAGCAATGCAGTCAGATGGCGAACAGACGGTCCGCTTCGGCGGGTCGGACCCGGTCGATCGACCTCTTGGCCGCTCCATCAAACGGGGCCTCGCCTGTCGCTGTCCTGCCTGTGGAGAGGGCCGGCTTTTCCGTGCCTTCCTGAAGCCAGTCGATCATTGTTCCGTCTGCGGTGAAGATATCTCCCACCATCGTGCAGACGACCTTCCGGCCTATCTCGTCATCGTCGTGGTTGGTCACGTGCTGATGACCGGCTACATGCTGACCGATATGATCCTGCGGGTCTCTCCTTGGGTCCACCTCGCCATCTGGGCACCGCTTGCGGTGCTTGCCGCCATCGCGACGATCCAGCCCATCAAGGGCGGTGTCATCGGCCTGCAATGGGCAAACCGCATGCATGGGTTCGGCGGCGGCGAGGACGGGGCCGATTCGACCAGCGGTCCGAGCAACAGACCGAACTGATCATGGACCACCGTTCGTTACCACCTTCCCGTCCTATTTCATGCGTACGGACGTCCAGTCCGAAGCCGACTTGTAAGGAAGTCTGAATGCCTCAGCCGACGACCGACGAAAACGGCCATGTCGCGGAGATCCACTGGCCATCCCTGATCGCAGCTACCGCCGCCGTCAGCGCCGTGGGAATAGCCATGGGGCTCGGCCTGCCGCTGCTGAGCATCATCCTTGAAAAACGTGGCATCTCATCGACGCTGATCGGGCTAAACGCTGCCATGGCAGGCGTTGCAGCCATGGTTGCCGCCCCGATCACGACGAAATGTGCTCATGACTTTGGTGTGGCGCGCAGCATGATGATCGCCGTGGTGATCGCCGCCGTCAGCGCCATCTGTTTCTACTACGCCGACCAATTCTGGATGTGGTTTCCGCTACGCTTTACCTTCCATGGCGCGACCACGGCCCTGTTCATCCTGTCCGAATTCTGGATCAATGAAGCCGCGCCACCCAGACGACGCGGATTGGTCCTCGGCATATACGCAACGGTGCTGGCGGTCGGGTTTGCGATCGGGCCGATGCTGTTTTCGCTTCTCGGCAGCGATGGCGTGCTTCCGTTCATCGTTGGCGCACTCATCATCATGACGGCCATCATACCGATCTTTCTCGCCCGTCACGAAAGTCCGAAGCTAGACAGCAAGCCCGAGCGGCACTTCTTCCACTATATATTCCTCGTTCCCAGTGCGACGGCAGCCGTCTTCGCCTTTGGTGCCGTCTCGGTCGGCGGACTGTCGCTGTTTCCGATCTATGCGTTGCGCGAACAGATGACCGAATCGCATGCGGCCATCCTCTTGACGGTGATGGGACTGGGCAACATGGCCTTCCAGATCCCGCTGGGGATGATTTCGGACCGCATGCGTGACCGCAGGCCGCTTCTGACCGGCCTCGCCGTGCTGGGCGTTCTCGGCTCGCTGACGATCCCCTTCCTGATCGGCAACTGGATGATGACCGCGGTTCTCCTATTCATGTGGGGCGGCTGTATCTCCGGCCTCTATACCGTTGGCCTCGCGCATCTGGGAGCTCGCCTTCGAGGTGCCGATCTGGTCGCTGCCAATGCCGCCTTCATCTTCTGCTATGCCGTCGGCACGGTTGCAGGACCGCAGGGCATCGGCGCTGCCATGGATGTCGCGGGCAATGACGGCTTTGCCTGGGCGCTGGCCGGTTTCTTCGGCTTTTACGTGGTTGTTTCGGGGGCTCGATGGTTTTTACCAACGAAACAAGGTTGACATTCTGACCGCGATTTGTAATTTCGCCCCAGATTTCGCCGTCGACCGTCTGCGTCCGCGGCTCCACTTTTCTTAAAGGCGCTAAGACCATGGCAAAAGCTACGACCATCAAGATCAAGCTGCTGTCGACGGCTGATACCGGTTTCTTCTACGTAACCACGAAGAACAGCCGTACGATGACAGACAAGATGACCAAGACGAAGTACGATCCGGTTGCCCGGAAGCACGTCGAATTCAAGGAAACCAAGATCAAGTAAGATCTGGTCACTTAAAGGCATGAAAGAAGGCGCAGGCTGATCAGCCGGGCGCCTTTTTCTTTGCCTGCTGTTTTCACGCGTGAGTACCAAAACGCAAAAAGCGCCACCGTCATTTCTGACAGCGGCGCTTTGATTGGGGGTCGACCGGCTTGCAATCGCGGCACGAGGAGCCGTTGAAATTGCTTGCCAGTCGACCGACCCCACGACCCAGGAGATGCGGCGGACCTGAGCATCATGGGGTATCTCGACGTAAGCTGAAGGAACCCTTCGCCCCGTTGAAACCAAAATTGCGCAAAATCAATGGAAAATCAACACATACTTAGATCAGTACGAAACTGTTTGGATATGATGGTTAAAATCCACACGCGTCTTTGTAGAAAGACGCTATTCCGGCTCTTCAATTGTTAGGTTTATTCTGAGCCAAAGCGTTTTTAGCTTTATCCACCCTACGGTGTTTGGTGCGAGCTCGAAGATTAGCCCGGCCTCGAGACGGAAGTAAAAGGCGATTATAAATCGTCAGCGAGAGGCAGGACTTTCTCGCTTCTGTGTAGATGCTACCGTATCGTTCGGCAATGCTCAAACAAAGCACCGGTCTTCCATTCCCGTATGCGTTTTATTTGGCTCGAAGCCGCGTACGAATCGTCAAATTTAATTGAGGAAACTGGGGGACGAGCGCTTCTTTATCAAAAAGCCTCGCTGCAAGACGAAAGATATTATATTAGCGTATTTTAATATACGACGATTCTCGTGCAAATCTTAAGCGGCGGCTGCAACGACTCGGTTGCGCCCGCTGTTCTTGGCGTCGTAAAGCGCACGGTCGGCTTGTTTCAACAACTGCTCCGGCGTTTCCGCTCCACTGCGGCTGCAGGCAATCCCAAGCGAAGCTGTGATGTTCAGGCTGGCGCCAGTGCTTTTCAGCACGAACGGCGTCTGCTCGATGATGTTGCGCAATCGTTCGGCAATCAAAGCCGCGGCGGCGCTATCCGTATCGGGCATAACCACCACGAATTCCTCGCCACCGAACCGGCAGGCGAGATCCGCGCCGCGTACCGTGGACCGGATACGGGCCGCAACTTCCTTCAGCACCTCGTCACCGGCGTCGTGGCCGTGCGTGTCGTTGACCGATTTGAATCGATCGATGTCGGTGATGCAGACGGACAGCGGCCGCCCACGGGCTGTTGCGCGGGCAAACAGCACCTTCATGTGATTGTCGAGATAACGGCGATTGTGCAGACCGGTCAGGGCATCTGTCACAGCCAGTTCGATCGTATGGCGCACGCTCAGCCGCAGGCGGTCGTTGTAACGCTTACGCTTGATCTGCGTCAGGGTCCGGGCCACGAGTTCATTCGGATCGATCGGCCGGATGATGTAGTCGTTGACGCCGAGATCGAGCGCCCGGACGATGACCTGGTCGTCGCCGTGTTCCGTCACCAGCAGCAGCGGCAGGAATCGGGTCCGCTCCAGCGATCGCAGTTGTGAACAGAGCCTCAGCGGATCGTAGTCATCGAAATTCGTATTGACGATCACCAGATCGAACGGGTTTTCAGCCGCTTCGAAAAGGGCTGCCTGCGGATCGGAGATGGCAGTGATATCCGCGACCGGTTTCAGCGCCCTGACGATGCGTTCCTGCGAGCTTCCGCGGCCATCAACCAGTAGGACCTGCGCGACGTCGTCCTGAGCGTCCTGCCCCGCTGCACTCTTCATCATGTCCTGCAGCGTGAGATCCTGCGCGGTGTCGGACCGGATGCGCAGCTCGTCACTCAGCGTCTTCAGCCGCACGAGGCTTTTGACACGGGAAATCAGCTGCAGGTCGTTGACCGGCTTGGTCAGAAAATCGTCGGCACCGGCTTTCAGGCCGCGCACGCGGTCGGAGGGCTGGTCCAGCGCGGTGACCATGACAACAGGGATATGGGATGTCCGCGGATTGGCTTTCAGCCGCTCGCAGACTTCGAACCCGTCAATGCCCGGCATCATGATGTCGAGCAGGATGACATCGACATGGGCCTGTTCACAGATCGCCAGCGCCTTGTAGCCGTCGTCGGCAGTCAACACATCGAAATATTCCGCAAGCAGTCGTGCCTCGAGCAGCTTTACGTTTGCGGGAATGTCGTCGACTACCAGGATCCGTGCCGTCATGTCATTCTCCGACCTTACGCGTCGCCAAGATACGTCTTGATGGTCTCGATGAACTTCGGCACCGAGATGGGCTTCGAAACATAGGCTTCGCACCCGCCCTGTCGGATTCGTTCCTCGTCGCCCTTCATCGCGAATGCGGTGACGGCGATGACCGGTATGACGTGCAGTTCGTCGTCTTCCTTCAGCCACTTGGTCACTTCCAGACCCGATACTTCGGGCAGCTGGATATCCATCAGGATCAGATCCGGACGGTGACGGCGGGCAAGATCCAACGCCTCCATGCCATTGCGCGTCTGGATCGTCTCGTAGCCGGACGCTTCGATCAAATCGCGGAAGAGCTTCATGTTCAGCTCGTTGTCTTCGACAATCATGACCCGTTTGGGCATGTCGATCCGTTCCTTAAATCGCGCCTTGCAAGCGTGCTTTCAGTCTATAAGCTTTCCGAACACGAGATTCTTTAAGCCACTAGCGGCACACGTTAAGGGCATTTGGTTGAGAAATAGGTAACTTGAGCAGGCGATGAGGTTCGATCCGTTGAATAACAAGGCACCCGCCGCAGCCCCCGAAGAGACGGCCGGCGCAATCCTCAGCTGGCTTGCGGACGAGCCTGACATGTTCTCCCGGTTTCTGGCGCTTTCCGGTCTCCAGCCCGGCCAACTTCGTTCTGTGATCGACGATCCGGGCTTTCTCGGCGGCATGATCGATTTTCTGATGAGCCACGAGCCAACGCTGATGGCATTTTGCGAAGCGACGAACACGAGACCGGAAACGGTTGCCGCAGCGTCACACTATTATTCCAAGCCTGCACTCGATTCGGGCGACTATTGAGATGGAGAACTCTTCCGGCGTTGCCCTCGATTTCTCCCATGTCCAACTGGGCGACCGCCCGCTGGTCGTATGCGACGTCGATGACGTCGTTCTGGACTTCGCGGCACCTTTCACCGAGTTCATCAAGGCAGAGGGGCTGGAGCTGCTGCCGCGCTCCTTCCGCCTCACCGGGAATATCGTTTCGGTCGAAACGCAGGTCCCTATCGAGGAAGCGGACGTCAAACGCCTGATCGGCGCGTTCTTCGACCGCCAAGAAGACTGGCAGACGCCCTCTGCGCTTTCGATCGAGACCCTTAAGGCGATCGGTAAGGCTGCAGACGTCATCTTCCTCACTGCCATGCCGCCACGCTATCAGGAACAGCGTCGCCGGCTTCTCGACCGGCTCGACCTCACCTTCCCTCTCGTCGCGACGGAGGAGAAGAAAGGCCCTGTCATGCAGATGATCCATGCCGCGCGCCCCCTTCCCTCGGTCTTTATCGATGACATGGCCCACAACCTGCATTCGGTCCGCGACCACGTCGAGAACTGCCTGCTGATTCACATGATGCCGGACAGTCCTCTGCACCAGCTTGCTCCGAAGCCTGATCAACCGATCATCCGGGCCACAGACTGGCCGCATGCCGCAGAGATGATCGACGCCTACATCCTGTCCCACATCCCGCATCATCGAACCGCAAAATAGTGGTTGAAGGATGTGCGTTCTACTCTTGAGAGGTTGCAGCTTACGGCCTATTGTCGGAATGTTCAACCTTTGTTCCGCCGATGACAGTCGTACCAAATCACAAGCCCGGCTTCTGTCGAGACTGCTTTACCGAGCAGAAGGCAGAGGTGCGACGGTGTCGCGCCTGCGGCAGTCCACGGCTGGTGTATCACCGCGAACTTCATGACCTGACGCTTGCGCATATCGACTGCGATGCCTTTTACGCCACCATCGAGAAACGCGACGACCCGAGCCTTGTGGACAAGCCGGTGATCATTGGCGGCGGCAAGCGCGGCGTGGTGTCGACCGCCTGCTACATCGCCCGCATCAGCGGCGTCCGGTCGGCAATGCCGATGTTCAAGGCGCTCGAACTCTGCCCGGATGCGGTCGTCATCAAGCCGAACATGGGAAAATACGTCACTGCCGGCCGACAGGTGCGGCAGATGATGATGGATCTGACGCCGCTGGTGCAGCCGATCTCGATCGACGAGGCGTTTCTGGAACTGGCAGGCACCCAGCGTCTGCACCACGATCAGCCCAGCCGCATTCTCGCAAAGCTCGCAAAACGCGTCGAATCCGAGATTGGCATCAGTATTTCCGTCGGGCTCTCCTACTGCAAGTTCCTCGCCAAGGTCGCTTCCGACTTCGAAAAGCCGCGGGGTTTTTCGGTGATCGGTCGCGCTGAGGCCGTGGAGTTTCTGGCGATCCGACCGGTCACGACGATCTGGGGCGTCGGCCGGGCTTTTGATGCGACGCTGGAGGCGGACGGCATCCGCACCATCGGGCAGTTGCAAGCCATGAACGAGGCCGACCTGATGCGCCGCTACGGCACGATGGGCCAGCGCCTCTATCGTTTGTCTCGCGGTATCGACGACCGAGAGGTGCATCTCAACGACCCGGCGAAAAGCGTGTCGGCCGAGACCACGTTCTTCGACGACATCTCCCGCCACGACGACCTGGTCCCGATCATGCGCCGGCTTTCGGAGAAGGTGTCTAAACGACTGAAGAGCGAGGACCTTGCAGGCCAGACGGTGGTGTTGAAATTGAAGACCGCGGATTTCAAGAGCCGTACCCGCAACAAGCGGCTGGAAGATCCGACCCAGCTTGCCGACCGGATCTTCCGCACCGGTATCTCAATGCTGGAGCGGGAGACGGACGGTACAAAATTTCGCCTGCTCGGGATCGGCGTCACCGATCTGACCGACCCTGCCCGTGCAGATCCGCCCGATCTCGTGGATGTGCAGGCCGGACGCCGGGCTGCGGCGGAAGCGGCCATGGACAAGCTGCGTGAGAAGTTCGGAGCTGCGGCCGTCGAGACCGGCTATACGTTTGGCGACAAGCGCCGCGACCGATAGTTTCAATCAAACGTGATTAAATTTTTCCTGCTAAACGTGACGAGATCAGCGCGGATGCAAACCTTCGTTAAACCTCGCTCGGTAAAATGCAGCTCAAGTTTTGCGTATGAGGTTTAGCATGATGCGTCGCCTGGTTTTGGGGTTCTGTCTGATGTCCGCGACGATGCTGTCGCCTCCAGCGTTTGCAGCGGACAGTGTTCCCCTGCAGATCATCGTTTCCAAGGACAGGCAGTCGCTGACCGTCTACGAGGGCGAGACCGTGGTCGCCAGGTCGCGGATATCGAGCGGCAAGGCCGGGCACGATACGCCGACCGGCATCTTCTCCATCCTTGAGAAGCGGAAATACCACGAGTCGAACATCTATTCGAATGCACCGATGCCGTTCATGCAGCGAATCACCTGGTCAGGTATCGCGCTGCACGAGGGCAACGTTCCGAACTATCCGGCGTCGCACGGCTGCGTGCGCCTGCCGAGCGGTTTTGCGACCAAGCTTTACGGCCTGACCGAGCGCGGTGCGCATGTGATCGTGACCGACGCGGACGTGGTGCCGCAGCGCATCGAGGATGTCGTGCTGTTTTCGCCGCGCAAGCCTTTGCCTGCCGGCGCGCTGATGACCGATGTCGATCTTCGCACCGCATCGATCAAGGCCTCGCCGAAGAAGCCGGTGGAAGTGGCGATGAATGTCGCGCCGGCCAATCCGAACCGCGCCACGGATGCTCTTCCGACGCAGCCTGATGATCTCGAGGAAGCGCAGACGCACGCGCTGCGCATCCTGATCACGCGGCGTACCGACCGCGAGACGCTGATGGACGCCCAGAAGTTGCTGGAAGAAATGGGTTTTGAGACCGGCGGCTCCGACGGTTATGTCGGACCGCTGACCCGCAGCGCCGTTGCCGGCTTCAAGCGCTGGAAAGGCCTGAAGCAGACGGGCCCGATGATAAGCGGCGAGTTCATCGACGCGCTTTACGCCTCTGCCGGCCAGCCGAAGCCACCTGCCGGCCAGATCATGGTGCGGCAGAATTTCGAACCGCTGTTTGAGGCCCCTGTCGGCATCAAGGCGCCGGAAGTGGCCCTCGGCACGCATCTCTTCACTGTCGACAAGATCGATCGCTCGATCGAATCAGCCGATTGGCACGCGGTGACGCTGCCGAACGTGCTGTCCGATGCGACGATGAAGCGGCTGGGGATCACCGTGGCGGCCGATGCGAAACTGCCGGGTGCCGCAAAAGCCGCACTCGACCGGATCGAGATTTCGCAGGACGTTCGCGACCGGATCGAGACGCTAATGGCGGATGGGACGTCGGTCACGATCAACGACGAATCGCTTGGACCGGAGACCGGCAAGGGCACCGATTTCGTCACGCTGACCAAGTCGTCGAAAAGCGAGATGGTGGCAGTTCAGGATATCGGCTCAACGCCTGCCGCCGAGCCGCGCGCCAAGCGCAGTGTCATCCGTTACCAAGGCGGCGTCGGCCTCTACTGAGGCCAACGCCACCGCGGTCGGTTAGACCAGTTCCACATCCAGCACACCGGGCGCCGCCTTCAGAGCTGCGGCGATTTCCGGCGAGATACGATACCGTTCCGTCAGTTCCACCTCGATCTCGCGCTTGCCATCATCCTTGATGACGATAAACGAGACGAGGCCATCGCCGCGGGCATTAAGATGCCGGGCGACCGTCTTCAGCGGCCCTGAGTCGCGCACGAAGACCCGCAGCGCCTTCTGCATGCGGACCGACTGTTCCTCCAACGACTGCACCGTCTGGATCCGCAGGCCAATGCCTTCCGGACGCTCGTCGGCCTGAACGGTGATGACAAGCGATTTTCCGGGCTCAAGCAGATCGCGGTACTGAGCAAGCGCTTCGGAAAACAGCACCGCCTCGAACTGACCGGTGGAATCGGAAAACATGACGATGCCCATCTTGTTGCCGGTGCGCGTCTTGCGTTCCTGCCGACCGGTGACGGTCCCGGCAAGACGGCCGGCGGTGGCGCCTGCCCTCACCGCCGTCGAGAAGTCGGCGAAGGTCTGGACGCGCATCTTGTCGAGCACCGCACCGTAGGTATCGAGCGGATGGGCCGACAGGTAGAAGCCGAGCACCTGATACTCGCGCATCAGCATTTCCGACGGCATCCACGGATTGAAGGTTGGAAGCACGAGTTTTTCCGGACCGCTGGCCGCGCCCGAGCCGAAGAAATCGGACTGGCCGGAGACCTTCTCCTCCTGGGCGCGCTGGGCATAGCCGATGACGCGGTCCATGCCGGCGCTGAGTTGGGCGCGGTCGAAGCCGAAGCAATCGAAGGCACCCGCAGCATTCAGGCTTTCAAAGACGCGGCGGTTGATCTGCTTCGGGTCGATGCGCAGGCAGAAATCCTCGATCGACGCAAAGGGCGTGTCGCCTCGGACCTCGACGATGTGATCGACGGCGTTTTCGCCGACGCCCTTGATGGCAGCGAGCGCGTAATAGATGCGGTTGTCGCCCGTCTCGAAGCGGCGGAACGAGGTCTGGACCGATGGCGGAATGACCTTGATGCCGAGCCGTCCCGCGTCTTCGCGGAAATCGTTCAGCTTTTCGGTGTTCGCCATATCGTAGGTCATCGACGCGGCGAGGAACTCGACCGGGTAATGCGCCTTCATATAGGCCGTCTGGTAGGAGACGATGGCGTAGGCGGCGGCATGCGACTTGTTGAAGCCGTAGTTGGCGAACTTCGCCAGCAGTTCGAAGATGTTCTTCGCCTGTGGCTTCGACACGCCGTTCTTGATGGCGCCACTGACAAAGCGCTCGCTCTGCTGGTCCATCTCGGCCTTGATCTTCTTGCCCATGGCGCGCCGCAGAAGGTCGGCTTCGCCGAGCGAATAGCCCGACAGGACCTGGGCGATCTGCATCACCTGTTCCTGGTAAACGATAACGCCCTGGGTTTCCTTGAGCAGATAATCGATCGACGGATGGACCGATTCGATTTCTTCCTCGCCGTGCTTGCGGGCATTGTAGGTCGGGATGTTTTCCATCGGACCCGGGCGATAGAGCGCCACCAGCGCAATAATGTCCTCGATACAGTCCGGTTTCATGCCGATCAGCGCCTTGCGCATGCCGGCGCTTTCTACCTGGAACACGCCGACGGTCTCGCCGCGCGACAGCATCTGGTAGGTCAGTTCGTCATCGAGCGGGATCTTGGCGAGATCCACGACGATATCGCGCTTCTTGCAGAATTCGACCGCGGTCTTCAGAACCGTCAGCGTCTTCAGGCCGAGAAAGTCGAACTTGACCAGACCGGCCTGCTCGACCCATTTCATGTTGAACTGGGTGACCGGCATGTCGGAGCGCGGGTCGCGGTACATCGGCACCAGCTTCGACAGCGGGCGATCGCCGATGACGATACCGGCGGCGTGGGTCGAGGCGTGGCGGTAGAGACCTTCGATCTTCTGGGCGATATCGAGAAGACGGCCGACGACCGGCTCCTTGTCGACCTCTTCCTGGAACTTCGGCTCTTCCTCGATCGCCTTTGCCAGGGTGGTCGGATTGGCCGGGTTGTTGGGCACCAGTTTGCAGATGCGATCGACCTGGCCATAGGGCATTTCGAGAACGCGGCCGACGTCGCGCAGTGCTGCGCGGGCCTGCAGCGAACCGAAGGTGATGATCTGCGCCACCTGCTCGCGGCCATATTTGCGCTGCACGTAGCGGATCACCTCTTCGCGGCGATCCTGGCAGAAGTCGATGTCGAAGTCGGGCATCGAGACGCGGTCGGGATTGAGGAAGCGTTCGAACAGCAGCGAGAAGCGCAGCGGATCGACGTCGGTGATCGTGAGCGCATAGGCGACCAGCGAGCCTGCACCGGAACCACGGCCCGGACCAACCGGGATGTTTTGCAGCTTTGCCCATTTGATGAAGTCGGCAACGATCAGGAAGTAGCCCGGGAACTTCATCTTCTCGATGACGCCGAGCTCGAAATCGAGCCGTTCGCGATAATCCTGCTCGGTGAAGCCGGCCGTGATACCGAGTTCGGCCATCCGGTTCTCGAGGCCTTCGACCGACTGACGGCGCAGCTCCGCCGTTTCGGCGCGCTCCGCTTCTGCCGGATCATCGGTGGCGCCGGTGAAGCGCGGCAGGATCGGGCTGCGGGTCTTCAGGATGAACGAGCAGCGTTTGGCGATCTCGACCGTGTTTTCGAGCGCTTCCGGCAGATCGGCGAACAGCTTTGCCATTTCGGCACGGCTCTTCAGGTAATGGTCGGGCGTCAAACGGAAACGGGTATCGTCGGATACGATCGCATTGTGCGCGACGGCCATCAGGGCATCATGAGCGTCGTAATCGGACTTGCCCGGGAAGAAGGCCTCATTGGTCGCGACCAGCGGCACATCCTGGTCGTAGGCAAGATCGATCATCCGCTGCTCATGACGGCGGTCGTAAGTGCCGTGACGCTGCAGTTCAATATACAGACGATCGCCAAAGGCCTGCTTCAATGACAGGAGGCGCGCCTTTGCGAGTACGGTGTTGCCATCCTTCATTGCCATGTCGACAGGGCCACCGGCAGCACCTGTCAGCGCGATCAGTCCTTCGGTGCCGCCATCTTCGAGCCAGGCGCGGCAGATATGCGTTGCCGCCTGCCCTTCTCCATCGAGATAGGCACGGCTGACGAGATCCACCAGCCGCTCGTATCCCTTGGCATTGGCGGCAAGCACAACGATTGCCGGCAGCTTCGCCAAATGGCCGTTGCGGCGCTCGTCTGGCTGATCCTCCATGTCAATCGACAGCTGGCAACCGATGATCGGCTGAATGCCATCACCGATGGATTTCTGGGCGAATTCCAGCGCGACGAAGAGATTGTTGGTATCGGTGACGGCGATCGCGGGCTGATTGTCCGCGATGGCCTTGGAGAGGATTTTCTTAAGCGGCAGCGCACCTTCCAGAAGCGAATAGGCGGAATGGACGCGCAGATGCACGAACTGTGGCGTCGCTCCCAAATCCTCCGATTCCGATTGTAAAGTCGCTGCGTCCGCCATCTGATACCCATTCCTTGAATCGGGTCATTGTCCGGCGCGGGGGCTTCAGAGTCGAGTCAAGAATGGTCTTCTCAACCTCTTTCCGCTTGCGCCCTCCGGCTGGGCGAGCACGGACCGGTTCACATCACCAGCATGATCATCGACAAGCTGGCAACGAAAGTTGCAATGGAGGCGAATGCGGCAATATCACGAAGAAGGTCAGTCATCGTCGTCTCCCGTGTTCGTTTATGTTGGCACTTTGTTCTCTTTTCGTGCCAACGTCAATAGTAGAACAAAACGGGAATAGAAGATTCTGAACGATGTTAATGCTGCTGCTGGCTGGAGGTAACCAGCGCTCCATAGGACCAAGCCGTTGCCGGGGAACGCAAGCGGTCGGCAACCAAACGCCAGCCATCGCTGCGGATCGCTGACGTGACGTCATTCCATGGCAGCAGTGTCCATCGCACGCCCCTTCGAGGATGTGACGATGGACACTATCGGATCAGGGGCACGCTATGGGGATCAGTGCGTTCGCTAGAACTCGACGACTTTGCCGCCTTCGATCGTGACGCGACGATCCATGCGGGCAGCAAGATCATGATTGTGAGTGGCAATCAGTGCAGCAAGCCCTGACTGGCGCACCAGCGCCTCCAGCGCTTCGAACACGTAGGATGCCGTCTTCGGGTCGAGATTGCCGGTCGGTTCGTCGGCCAGCAAAAGGCGGGGCGCGTTGGCCACCGCACGGGCAATCGCCACGCGCTGCTGTTCACCACCCGACAGTTCCGACGGGCGGTGTTCGCCGCGATGACCGATTCGCATGTAATCGAGAAGCTGGCCCGCGCGTTCGCGCGCTTCCCCCTTCGAAAGGCCGCCAATCAACTGCGGCATCATGATGTTTTCGATCGCCGTGAATTCCGGCAGGAGATGGTGAAACTGGTAGACGAAGCCGATGTCGGAGCGACGGATCGAGGTGCGCTCTTCATCCGACAAACCGTTGCAGGCCCGACCGCCGATCGTCACATCGCCAGCGTCCGGATGTTCAAGCAGGCCTGCCAGATGCAAGAGCGTCGATTTGCCGGTACCGGACGGGGCGACGAGCGCCACGATCTCGCCGCTCACGAGCGAGAAGTCTGCCCCGTTGAGGATCGACAGGCTCGTCTCCCCCTGGCCGTAGTGACGTTCGACGCCTGAGAGATTGAGGACGGTTTTACGCGGGACAGCCATGGAGACCTATTCGTATCGGAGGGCCTGGACAGGATCGAGCTTCGAGGCTCTCCATGCCGGGAAAATGGTGGCGAAGAAGGACAGGACCAGCGCCATGATGACGACCGAGAAGGTCTCGCCAAAACTCATTTCGGCCGGAAGCTGGCTGAGGAAATAGAGCTCCGGATCAAAGAGGATGGTGCCCGAGACCCAGGAGAAGAACTGTCGGATCGATTCGATGTTGAGGCAGACGATAACGCCGAGCGCGACGCCGGCAAACGTGCCAACGATGCCGATAGCAGCACCCGTCATGAAGAAGATCCGCATGATGGCGCCGGAACTCGCGCCCATCGTGCGCAGGATTGCGATATCGGAGCCCTTGTCCTTCACCAGCATGATCAGGCCCGAGATGATGTTGAGTGCCGCGACCAGCACGATCAGGGTCAGGATCATGAACATCACGTTGCGTTCAACCTGAAGCGCCGAGAAGAACGTCTGGTTGCGTTGGCGCCAGTCGGTAATGAAAATCTGGCGACCAGCAGCCTGCTCCACCAGCGGACGCATGTCCTCGACATTGTCGGGGTGATCGATGAACAGTTCGATCGACTGCACCAGCCCTTCGGCATTGAAATAGAGCTGCGATTCCTCAAGCGGCATGTAGATGATCGTCGCGTCGTATTCCGACATGCCGATCTCGAAAACGCCGGACACGGGATAGGATTTAACGCGCGGATTGACACCCATCGGTGTCACGTCGCCTTCGGGCGAAATCAGCGTGATCTGGTCGCCGGCCGAAATGCCGAGCTGCGAGGCAAGCCTGGAGCCGACAAGAACGCCCTGCCCCGACGCGAAGCCGACGATATCGCCCTGCTTGATATTACCAGCAACTTCCGTGACCTTCTCAAGGTCTTCCGGCCGTACGCCGCGCACAAGAGCGCCGGAACCGGCGCCACCCTTGCCGGATGCCAGCGTCTGCCCCTCGACAAGCGGCAGGGCCATCTTGACGCCGGGAACGGCAGCGAATTTCTTGGTCAGTTCGGCGTAATCGGTGAACGGCTGGTCGATCGGCTGGATCACCATGTGGCCGTTGATGCCGAGAATGCGGGAAATGAGCTCGGTGCGAAAGCCGTTCATGACCGCCATCACGATGATCAGTGTCGCGACGCCAAGCATGATGCCGACGAAAGAGAAGCCCGCGATGACCGAGATGAAGGCTTCCTTGCGGCGCGAGCGCAGGTAGCGCCAGGCGACCATTCGCTCGAACGACGAGAAAGCGCCAGCCCGCGGAGACTTGTCGACCTTCTCTGGTTCACCACTCGTCGCGATGCTCGCCATTCACGCTTCCTTACACATGGAGCGCGCGGGAGGCTTCCCGCGCTGCTGTATCAGATATGCCTGCCTAGCCTGTCGTCAGACTGGCCCGGCAAGACGTCGGTGTCCGATCATCCGGCGACGCGGTTGAGCGCCGCTTCGAGCGTCATGACGTCACGGGCTGCGGACTTGCGGTCCTTGACCTCGACCTCGCCGTTGGCGGCGGAGCGCGGACCGACGATTATCTGTACCGGAACACCGATCAGATCCGCTGTCGCGAACTTGGTGCCGGCGCGTTCGTCGGTATCGTCAAGCAGCACGTCCTTGCCGGCCTTGTTGAGCTTTGCGTAGAGATCTTCCGACAGACGATCGCATGCCTCGTCACCGGGCTTCATGTTGATCACCACGACATCGAACGGCGCAACGGATGCCGGCCAGATGATTCCGTTATCGTCATGCGATGCTTCGATGATGGCGGGAACAAGGCGTGTCGGCCCGATGCCGTAGGATCCCATGTGGACAAGATGTTCCTTGCCATCAGGGCCCTGCACCTTTGCGCCCATCGGCTCGGAATATTTCGTGCCGAAATAGAAGATATGGCCGACTTCGATGCCGCGGGCCGACAGGCGATCGCTATCCGGGATCTGATCGAAGGCCTGCTCGTCGTGCATTTCGGACGTGGCGGCATAGACCGATGTCCACTTGTCGAAGATTGCCTGCATGCCGGCGACATCGTCGAAATCCGTGTCTTCGCCTGGAATGTCGAAATTGACGAAATCGCGGTGCGAGAACACTTCCGACTCACCGGTGTCGGCGAGAATGATGAATTCGTGGCTGTGGTTGCCGCCGATCGGGCCGGTATCGGCGCGCATAGGGATAGCGCGCAGGCCCAGCCGATGGAAGGTGCGCAGATAGGCTGCGAACATCTTGTTGTAGGAATGGACGGCGTCTTCCTTGTTCAAATCGAAGGAATAGGCATCCTTCATCAGGAATTCGCGCGAACGCATGGTGCCGAAACGCGGACGGATCTCGTCGCGGAACTTCAGCTGGATATGGTAGAGGTTGAGCGGCAAGCTCTTGTAGGACTTGACGTAGGACCGGAAGATATCCGTGATCATTTCCTCGTTGGTCGGTCCGTAGAGCATCGGCCGCTCCTGGCGGTCCTTGATGCGCAGCATTTCCTTGCCGTAGGCGTCGTAGCGACCGCTTTCCTGCCACAGCTCGGCCGACTGCAGCGTCGGCATCATCAGTTCGACGGCGCCAGCCCGGTTCTGTTCCTCGCGGACGATCTTGTTGACCTTGTCCAGAACGCGCTTGCCGAGCGGCAGCCAGGAATAGATGCCCTGGCTCTGCTGACGGATCATGCCCGCACGCAGCATCAGCCGGTGCGAGACGATTTCCGCTTCCTTGGGGTTTTCCTTCAGGATGGGCATAAAATAGCGGGACAGACGCATGGACGTTTCCGGTTTCCGAGGCGTTCCCCAGATAACAAGGGAATCGGCCGTTTCTTGGTTTAAACTTTGACGGCGTACATAGCCGTTCGAGGGCGCAAATGGAACCCATAGCGCACGCTGCGGAACAGCAGATTGCGCTTGCAAGGGCTGGAGCTCAACGGTTTGATGACAAGCCCTGCGACAAATTCGTCCACGGGAAATTTTTGCCAAACTGTGTCAAAAATGCAAAAAAATCGAGTGACAAAGCACATTCGTTGGGCTAGGTTCAGCTCACAAAAGAGGCAAGGAGTTCAAATTCTTGCCAGTTCGCGGTCAAGTCTTGGGAGGATCAGATCTCTGGCGCGCTCGTCGCAGCCCCGGCAACGGAATGAGTATCACGCGAAACTGAAAAACAAGGCTTAACCGCCTTGTTTTTTTTTGGCCTGCTCACAGGCCGGGCCGCTTCTGCAGAAATCCAGAACGAAAGCTGCAGTTCGTCGCTGCTATGCCTGAAGAAAATGACAGCCGGATGACACGTCCGCCAGCAGCGCCCTACTCAAATGTCGGCATCAAGTTGGGAATGCTGTCGATCCCGAAGCCAAAATAGGTGGAGGCGAGATGGTAGGTGAGGTAGAGCGCCGCCGAGATCACGGTCGTCAACAAGATGACCCTGCCTCCGCGGAATCGAACGGGCGCACTTTCAACCGTCCCGATCATCACTTCCCCATCATCCTGCTGACTGCGATAGCCAAGCGGCAGGACGGCGAACAGAACCGTCCACCAGAGAATGAAATAGATCGCAGCGACGGTCAGCAATGGCATGATGTGTCTCCTCCGCACTACCTATAGAACAGGGGATGCCGGGCGCAAAGGACGAGGTTCGATATTTCCCGTCCGGCCAAGCTCTGCGAGATTGATTCCGCAGACGCAGCCAACATGCTGAAATGCTAACACATCTGCCCGGCCCCGAACCCTCTTGACGCTTACAGCGAGGAGAAGGTGTCGGAGGCCGTGAGCAGACTTGGTTTGGCGACGGCGCCTTAGACTTTGGAGACGAACACCGTCACGACCGGCTTCTTGCCCCAGGCCAGGTTGGCCGCGGAGCGGACGGAGCGACGCACGGCTTCGCGCAGCATGTCGAGATCCTTGCGGCGGGCGCGCGGGATGCTTTCGATCGCATTGAGAACCGCGTCATAAAGCGTGTCCTCCATGTCCTCGCCCTCATAGTCGACCTCCGGCATGCCGAAGGCAACGACGTCGGGATCGCTCAGGAAGTCGAAGCGGCTGTCGAGCAGCACGTTGACCGAGACGTGACCGGCAAAGGAGAGCTTGCGGCGGTCGCCGATGCCCATTTCCTCGAAGTCGCCGATCAGCTTGCCGTCCTTGAAGACGCGGCCATGCGGCGCATCGTCGATGACCTGAGCCGGGCCCGGTGCGAGACGAAGGATATTGCCGTTGCGAACACGCGGTATGTTTTTGATGCCGGCGGAGGCGCCAAGCGCTGCCTGGGCGGTAAGATGGGCTGCCTCGCCGTGAACAGGCACGAGGATCTCCGGTCTCGTCCACTCGTACATCTTCAGAAGTTCATTGCGGCGCGGGTGGCCCGATACGTGCACCAGCGCATCCGAGTCGGTGATGATCTTGATGCCCTGTTCGATCAGCGCGTTCTTGATCTCGATGATCGGCTTTTCGTTGCCCGGAATGGTGCGCGAGGAGAATACGACCGTATCGCCCGCCGCAAACGCGACGTTGCGCATCTCGTCGCGGGAGATCTTGGCAAGCGCTGCGCGCGATTCGCCCTGGCTTCCCGTCAGGATCACGACGACCTTGTCGCGCGGGATATAACCGAACTCGTCTTCGGAGATGAAGGGCTTGATGCCTTCCATGATGCCGAGGTCGCGGGCCACGGCGACGACTCGCTTCAGCGACGAACCGAGCAGCAGAACTTCGCGGCCGGCGGCGTCGGCTGCTTCGGCGATCGAGCGGATGCGGCCGACATTCGACGAGAAGGTGGTGATTGCCACCCTGCCCGCAGCATTTTGGATGACCTGCCGCAGGCCTTCCGACACTTCTTCTTCGGAGGGGGAAACGCCTTCGCGCAGCGCATTGGTGCTGTCGCACATCAGTGCGAGAACGCCCTCGTCGCCGATCACGCGGAAACGGTTCTCGTCGGTCAGTGGCCCGAGCGACGGCGCATGGTCGATCTTCCAGTCGCCGGTATGGACGACATTTCCGAGCGGCGTGCGGATGACCAGCGACATCGGCTCTGGGATCGAGTGGTTGACGCCGACGGCTTCGATCTCGAACGGGCCGACATTGATGCGGTCGCCAGCCTTGAAGATGGTGATCGGGATTTCGGCGCGCGTGCCTTCGTAATTCCGCTTTGCTTCCAGCATGCCCGCGGTAAACGGCGAGGCGTAGACCGGCACGTTGAGGCCGGGCCACAGATCATTCATGGCGCCGTAATGATCCTCATGCGCGTGCGTGATGATCATCGCCTTGATGTTTTTCTTCTGGGCCGTCAGAAACCGGATATCGGGTAGGACAAGATCCACGCCCGGCAGGTCCGGACCTGGAAAAGTGACGCCGCAATCGACCATGATCCACTGCCGCTTGTCCGGCGTTCCGTAGCCGTAGAGAGCGAGGTTCATGCCGATCTCACCCACGCCGCCAAGCGGCAGGAACACCAGTTCGTCCTGTTTAGCCATTTTTATTGTTATTCCGTTCTTGCAAAAAATACATCGCCTGCTGCGATCGGCATCAAAGAGCCATGGCCGGTATCAAGCAGCAGAAATCCAGTGTCATCGATACCTGCGAATGTGCCGTTTAGCGAGCGCTCAGGTAGATTTACCGTAATTTTCTCACCAATTCCGCATGCGACGCGGCGCCATCGGTCGACGACTGTAGTAATACCCCGACCCTCGTCCCATTCCTCCAGAACTGTCGCCATCTCCCTGAAAAGATGTGCGAATACATCCTCTGGCGACGCAGAAGACCCTTGGTCGTGGAGACGTGTGACACCGTAGGGTGCGCTATCGGGCATGTGGCGAATATTGATGCCGATGCCAATCACGAGCGCACGGTGGCCGCCCGGAAGCGCTTCGCTTTCAATGAGGATACCGCAGGTTTTCTTGCGGCCGATCAGGATATCGTTCGGCCATTTGACCTCGAGCGGCTCTCCACCGGTGGGAAGAACGGCCCGCAGGGCGGCGTGAACAGCGACAGCGACAGCAAGCGGGAGCGACGAGAGGCGCTCTGGTGGCGCCGGATCGATCAGCAGCAGCGAGGCATAGAGATTGCCGGGCTCTGACGTCCAGGCGCGGCCGCGGCGGCCACGGCCGTCTGTCTGGCGGGTAGCTGTCAACCACAACAAACCGGCTTCGCCCGCACGGGCGCGGGCGAGGCATTCTGTGTTGGTGGAGCCGACCTCGTTCAGCGCTTCATGACGAAACGCATTGAGCGATAGGCTTCGGCTCCTCAACGTCATCCTCAGAAGAACGACTTCGCAGCAGCGCTGGCGGCTGAGCCGATCGGTCCACCGATCAGCACATAGGCGACGACGAACAGGCCGGACAGGCCGAAGATCAGACGCAGTTCGCCGGAGACACGGGCGAACTGACCCTTCGGCTCATCAAACCACATCAGCTTGACGATGCGCAGGTAGTAGTAGGCGCCGACGACGGAAGAGAGCACGCCGATGATTGCCAGCGCATAGAGCTTAGCCTCGATCGCCGCCACGAACACGAAGTATTTGGCGAAGAAGCCTGCGAGCGGCGGAATGCCGGCCATCGAGAACATCAGCGCCGTCAGCACCAGCGCCATGAAGGGCTTGGTCGAGGAAAGACCTGCGAGATCTTCCACGGTTTCGACATAGGTACCGTCTTCGCGGCGCATCGCCATGATGCAGGCAAAGGTGCCGAGCGTCATCACCATGTAGATGGTCATGTAGAGCACGACGCCGGAGACGCCGGTCTCTGTGCCGGCAGAAAGGCCGACCAGTGCGTAGCCCATATGGCCGATCGAGGAATAGGCCATCAGGCGCTTGATGTTCTTCTGACCGATAGCCGCGAAGGAACCGAGCAGCATCGACGCGATCGCCACGAAGACGACGATCTGGCGCCAGTCGGAAAGGATCGGCAGAAAGGCTTCCGAGACGACACGAACCAGGATTGCCATGGCCGCAACCTTAGGCGCCGACGCGAAGAAGGCCGTCACCGGTGTCGGTGCACCTTCGTAAACGTCCGGCGTCCACATGTGGAACGGCACGGCGGAGATCTTGAAGCAGGCGCCGGCGAGGATGAAGACCATGCCGAAGATGAGGCCGAGGCCGCGCTCTTCAGACGACAGAACGGTCGCGATTTCGTCGAAGCCGGTATTGCCGGTGAAGCCGTAGACCAGCGACATGCCGTACAGCATCATGCCCGACGAAAGCGCGCCGAGGACGAAGTACTTGAGGCCGGCTTCGGTCGAGCGAAGGTTGTCGCGGCTGAAGGCGGCGACGACATAGAGCGCCAGCGACATCAGCTCGAGGCCGAGATAGAAGGCGAGCAGATCGTTGGCCGAGATCAGCACCATCATGCCGAGCGTCGCCAGAACCAGAAGGACCGGGAATTCGAACTTGTCGAGTTCCAGCGCCTTGGCCTGTCCCATCGACATAACCATGGCGGTGATCGATCCGATCAGTGCCAGGATCTTCATGAAGCGGGCGAACGTATCCGATACGAAGGCGCCGCCGAAGGCCTGACCGTCGCCGGTCATGAAGATCAGCATGGCGCCTACGACCGCCAGAAGGGCGATCGCAAGACCGGTGACCAGCGGAGCGGATTTCTCGCCGGAGAAGACGCCAATCATCAGAAGGGCGAGCGCGCCTACGGCCAGGATGACTTCCGGCAGGGCCAGACGCAGGCTTTGGCTCAAGAGTTCAGCGGTCATGTCCAGTTTCGTCCCGTCTCAGTGCACGTTGAGTGCAAGGTTCTTTGCTGCGGCCAAGGCTGCGGAGTAATTGTTCACCACGAGATCCACCGAGGCTGCGGTCGCGTTAAGGACCGGCATTGGATAGAAACCGTAGAAAATCGTGAGCGCGACCAGTGGGTAGAGCAGGAACTTCTCTCGCGTCGAAAGGTCGAGAAGTGCCTTCAGCTTTTCCTTTTCCAGTGCCCCGAAAATGACCCGGCGATAAAGCCAGAGCGCATAGGACGCGGAAAGGATGACGCCGGTGGCGGCAAACAGTGCCACCCAGGTGTTGACCCGGAAGACGCCCATGATCGTCAGGAATTCGCCGACAAAGCCGGATGTGCCCGGCAGGCCGACATTCGCCATGGTGAGGATCATGAAGGCGACGGCATATTTCGGCATGTTGTTGACGAGACCACCGTAAGCCGAGATCTCGCGGGTATGGAGGCGGTCATAGACAACGCCGACGCAGAGGAAGAGCGCGCCGGAGACGATACCATGCGACAGCATCTGGAAGATCGCACCCTGCACGCCCTGCTGGTTTGCCGCAAAGATGCCCATCGTAACGTAGCCCATGTGGGCAACCGACGAGTAAGCGATCAGCTTCTTGATGTCGTCCTGCATCATCGCCACCAGCGAGGTGTAGATGATGGCAATGACGGACAGCGCAAACACCATCGGCGCGAAGTACTCGGATGCCAGCGGGAACATCTGCAAGAGGATGCGGATCATGCCGTAGCCGCCGAGCTTCAGCATGACGCCAGCCAGGATGACCGAACCTGCGGTCGGGGCCTGAACGTGCGCATCCGGAAGCCAGGTGTGGACCGGCCACATCGGCATTTTCACCGCGAAGGCTGCAAAGCAGGCGAGCCAGAGCCAGGTCTGGACGCCGGCCGGGAAGCCGAACTTCAGAAGCTCGGTCATATCGGTCGTGCCGGCCTGCCAGTACATGGCCATCACGGCCAGCATCATCAGAACCGAACCAAGCAGCGTATAGAGGAACAGCTTGTAGGATGCGTAGACGCGATCCTTGCCGCCCCAGACGCCGATGATGATGAACATCGGGATCAGCGTCGCTTCGAAGAAGATGTAGAAAAGCACGATATCGAGGCCGACGAAGACGCCGGTCATGGCCACCTGCAGGAGCAGGAAGGAAATCATGTATTCCTTGACGCGCTTCTCGATCGCTTCCCAGCTGGCAAGCACGCAGAACGGCATCAGGAATGTCGTCAGGATGACGAACAACATGGAAATGCCGTCGACGCCGAGATGATAGGAAATCCCCGTGCTCAGCCACTCATGCTTTTCGACCATCTGGAAGCCCGGGTTCGAATTGTCGAAACCGATCCAGATGAACAGAGAGACGATAAAGGTGACGACCGTCGTCAGGAGCGCGATGTTGAGCACGTTGCGGCGACCGTTCGCCCCCTCGCCGTTTGTCAGCAAGAGGAGGAGAACGCCGACCAGCGGCAGGAAGGTGACCGTCGAGAGAATTGGCCAGTCGGTCATTACATTGAGCTCCCGAGCATCATCCATGTGACGAGGGCGGCGACGCCGATCAGCATCGCGAACGCGTAGTGATAAAGGTAACCGGACTGCAGCTTGACCACCCGGTCGGTGATATCGACCACGCGGGCGGCGACGCCGTTGGGGCCGTAGTTATCGATAACGGCGACGTCACCCTTCTTCCACAGGAAGCGGCCGAGAGCCTTGGCCGAGCGGACGAAGAGGAAGTCGTAGAGTTCGTCGAAATACCACTTGTTCAGCAGGAACTGGTAGAGGCCCTGCTGCGAAGCGGCGAGACGCTTCGGGGTTTCCGGCGACTTGATGTAGAAGTACCAGGCGGTGACAAGTCCGATCAGCATGGCCATGAATGGCGACAGCGCCACCAGTGCCGGCACGTGGTGGAACTCGTGCAGCAGTTCGTTCTGCTCCGACGTGAACAGCGCGCCCTTCCAGAAGGCGTCGTAGTCGTGGCCGTAGAAGAATTCCTTGAACACGACACCAGCGAGCACTGCGCCGGCTGCCAGGATGTAGAGCGGCACCAGCATGACGTTGGGGCTCTCATGGACGTGATGCATCACTTCATGGCTCGCACGCGGCTTGCCGAAGAAGGTGAGGAAGATCAGGCGCCACGAATAGAAGCTCGTGAACATCGCGGCAATGACCAGCAGAGTGAAGGCAAAGCCTGCAACTGGCGAGGACGAGGCATAGGTTGCCTCGATGATGAAGTCCTTCGAGAAGAAGCCTGCAAAACCGATCGGCGTGAACGGAATGCCGACGCCGGTGATGGCAAGCGTGCCGATCAGCATCATGGCGAAGGTCAGCTTGATGTGGCTGCGCAGGCCGCCCATGTGTCGCATGTCCTGTTCGCCATCGACGGCATGGATGACCGAGCCGGCGCATAGAAACAGGAGTGCCTTGAAGAAGGCGTGCGTGAACAGGTGGAATACGGCGGCACCATAGGCGCCGACGCCGAGTGCCACGAACATGTAGCCGAGCTGCGAACAGGTCGAATAGGCGATGACGCGCTTGATGTCGTTCTGCACGAGGCCGACGGTTGCCGCGAAGAAGGCCGTGATCGCACCGATAATGGTGACAATGGTCAGCGCATCCGGCGACAGCTCGAACACCGGCGACATGCGGGCGACGAGGAACACACCGGCGGTGACCATGGTCGCGGCGTGAATGAGGGCCGAGACCGGGGTCGGGCCTTCCATCGCGTCCGGCAGCCAGGTGTGCAGCAGGAACTGCGCCGACTTGCCCATGGCGCCCATGAACAGAAGCAGGCAGACGACGGTGAGTGCGGTTGCCCGTGTCAGTTCCATGCCGAAGATGTTGGCAACGACCTGCGTCGCTTCCGGAGCACCTTCAGCCGGCAGGTAGTTGGCCGCAGCGGCAAAAATGGTTTCAAAGCTGATCGAGCCGAACAGCACGAACAGGCCGGCAATGCCGAGGATGAAGCCGAAGTCGCCGACGCGGTTGACAATGAATGCCTTCATGGCCGCAGCCGAAGCGGACGGCTTCTTGTACCAGAAGCCGATCAGCAGATAGGACGCGAGACCCACGCCCTCCCAGCCGAAGAACATCTGCGCCAGGTTGTCGGACGTGATCAGCATCAACATCGCGAAGGTGAACAGCGACAGGTAGGCGAAGAACCGCGGGCGATGCGGATCGTGGTGCATGTAGCCGATCGAGTAGATATGCACGAGCGTCGACACGGAGTTGACGACGACGAACATGATCGCGCTCAGCGTATCGATGCGGAACGACCACTCGACGTCGATGCCGCCCGACTGCATCCACTGCATCACCGGAACCTTGATAACTTCGCCGGCTTCGCCGTGGTGAAGGGCCACGTTGAAGAAGACGATCCAGGACAGGATCGCCGCGATGATCATCAGACCACTGGTGACGTATTCGGATGCCTTGGCACCGATCTGGCGGCCGAACAGGCCGGCGATCAGAAAGCCGATCAGGGGAAGAAAGACGATTGCCTTGTAGATCATGACCCGATCAGCCCTTCATCATATTGACGTCTTCGACCGCGATCGAGCCGCGGTTGCGGTAGAAGACGACGAGAATTGCAAGACCGATGGCAGCTTCCGCAGCAGCGACGGTCAGAATGAACAGTGCGAAGACCTGGCCGACGATGTCGTTCAGGAAGGACGAGAAGGCCACCATGTTGAGGTTGACCGCGAGCAGGATAAGCTCGACCGACATCAGGATGATGATGACGTTCTTGCGGTTCAGGAAGATGCCGAACACGCCAAGCGTGAACAGGATGGCGCTGACCGTGAGATAGTGGGAAAGACCGATTTCCATAATTGTTGTTCCTTGTTCCCGCTACCTTCAGAGACCCTGACCGGACTTGACCTTGACCACCTCGACGGCGGTTTCCGGCGTGCGTGCGACCTGCCTCGAAATATCCTGACGCTTGACGTTGGTGCGATGGCGCAGCGTCAGCACGATGGCGCCGATCATTGCGACCAGAAGCACCATGCCGGCGAGCTGGAAGAAATAGACGTAATTCGTATAGAGCACATCGCCGAGAGCGGCCGTGTTGGTGCGCACGGCAGGGTTCGGGATCGGCATGGTGATGGAACTCGCCGCCTCAGGCGCCAGAACCGAGCCGCCGATCACGACGATCAGTTCAGCCGCGAGGATCAGCCCGATGACGATGCCGATCGGCGCGTACTGGAGAATACCGGAGCGCAGTTCCGCAAAGTCGATGTCGAGCATCATCACGACGAACAGGAAGAGAACCGCGACCGCGCCGATATAGACGACGAGCAGGATCATCGCCAGGAACTCGGCCCCGGTCAGCAGGAACAGGCCCGCCGAATTGAAGAAGGTGAGGATGAGGAAGAGCACCGAATGGACCGGGTTCTTGGCCGAGATGACCATGAACGCCGACGCCACCGCGATGAACGCGAAGATGTAGAAAAAGATAGCCTGCAGACCCATCGTGGTGCCTTTTCGTTCCTCATCGGGCGGCGCTTCCAAAAAGCCCCCTGCCCGTCAGAACCCGGCGCTTCGAACGCACCGAGATTAAATGACCAATGCTTGCCCGGCGCCCGATCAGAGCGACGGCATGCTCGCCCCGTTACCGGTAGGGCGAGTCGATCCCGATGTTGCGCGCGATTTCACGCTCCCAACGATCGCCGTTTTCGAGAAGACGTGCCTTGTCGAAATACAGTTCTTCGCGGGTTTCCGTCGAGAATTCGAAATTAGGACCTTCAACGATCGCATCGACCGGGCAGGCTTCCTGGCAGAAGCCGCAGTAGATGCACTTCACCATGTCGATATCGTAACGCACCGTGCGGCGGGTGCCGTCGTTACGGCGCGGGCCGGCTTCGATCGTGATCGCTTGGGCGGGACAGATCGCCTCGCACAGCTTGCAGGCGATGCAACGCTCTTCGCCGTTCGGATAGCGGCGCAGTGCATGTTCGCCACGGAAGCGCGGCGAGACCGGGCCCTTTTCGAACGGGTAGTTGATCGTCGCCTTCTGCTTGAAGAAATACCTCATCGACAGGAAGAAGGCGCCGACGAATTCCTTCAGGAACAGCGAGTTGATAGCCTGGGCAATAGCCATCTTATTCTCCAATTATGCCGAGTGACGAACGGGCCATGATCATGCCCATCCCATCAGTTTCAGCACGAATGCAACGATCACGACCATGGCGAGCGACAGAGGCAGAAACACCTTCCAGCCGAGACGCATGAGTTGGTCGTAGCGATAGCGCGGTACGAAGGCCTTCACCATAGCGAACATGAAGAAGACCATGGAGCCTTTCAGCATGAACCAGATGATGCCGGGAACCCAGTTGAGGAACCAGACGTCTACCGGCGGCAGCCAGCCTCCGAGGAAAAGAATAGTGGTCAGCGAGCACATCATCAGGATGGCGGCATATTCGCCAAGCATCAGCATCATGTATGGCGCTGACGAATACTCGACCATGTAACCGGCGACAAGTTCGGATTCCGCTTCCGGCAAATCGAACGGGGGACGGTTGGTTTCTGCGAGCGCCGAGATGAAGAAGATCACGAACATCGGGAACAGCGCCAGCCAGTGCCAGTCGAGGAACGAAGCCGGCAGACCCATCATCGTGCCGAGACCGTCATGCTGTGCATTGACAATGTCGGTCAGGTTGAGCGAGCCGACGCAGAGCAGGACCGAGACGATGACGAAGCCGATCGAGACTTCATAAGACACCATCTGCGCCGCCGAGCGAAGTGCACCGAGGAACGGGTATTTCGAGTTCGATGCCCAGCCGGCCATGATGATGCCGTAGACTTCGAGCGACGAGATCGCGAAGACGTAGAGGATACCGACATTGATGTTGGCGATAACCCAGTTCTGGCTGAACGGAATGACCGCCCAGGTGGCGAGTGCCAGCGTCACCGAAATCAGTGGAGCCAGAAGGAAGACGCCTTTGTTGGCGCCAGCCGGAATGATCGGCTCCTTCAGGATGAACTTCAAAAGGTCGGCGAAGGACTGGAACAGACCGAACGGGCCAACGACGTTGGGACCCCGGCGCAGCTGAACGGCCGCCCAGATCTTGCGGTCGGCGAGAAGGATATAGGCAATGAAGACCAGAAGGCAGACCAGGAGCAGAAGAGACTGCCCAACCATGATCAGTGCCGGCCAAACGTAGGTCCAGAAGAACGAATCCATGTTCATATTACTCCGCCGCAACCTGGAAATTGTTGCGGGCCAGTGCCGAGCATTCCGCCATGACGGCAGATGCGCGGGCGATCGGGTTGGTCAGATAGAAATCCTTGATCGGCGTCGTGAAGCCGCCCTTGGAAAGCTCACCGGATTTCAGGCCGAGGGTGGCGATGTCGTTGACCGAGCCGGTCGCGATCTCATCGAGATCCGCAAAATGCGGGTGATCCGCATAGAGCTTCGCACGCAGAGCATAAAGCGAATCGAACGGCAGCTTCTTGCCGAGCACGTCTGACAGGGCGCGGATGATTGCCCAATCCTCGCGGGCTTCGCCCGGCGCGAAGCCGGCACGGTTGCCCATCTGGACGCGGCCTTCGGTGTTGACCCAGGTTCCGGACTTTTCCGTGTAGGTTGCGGCCGGCAGGATGACGTCGGCGGTATGCGCGCCGTTATCGCCGTGGCTGCCGATATAGACGGTGAACTTGGCGTATTTCGTCGAGAACTCCATCTCGTCGGCGCCAAGCAGGAAGAGAACGTCCATCGACTTCAGCATGGTTGCGGCATTGGCACCCTTGGCACCCGGCACGAAGCCGAGATCGAGGCCACCTACGCGCGATGCTGCGGTGTGCAGGACGCCGAGACCGTTCCACTCGTCGGTCAGCGCGCCAACGGAACCGGCAAGCTTTGCCGCTGCCTGGAGAATCGCGAGACCATCCGGACGCGAGAGAGCCCCCTGCCCTACGATGATCATCGGGTTCTTCACGCCGCGCAGCTTTTCGGCAAAGCTGTTGCTGCCCGACGAAAGCTCGGCAAGCGAGTCCGGGCCGGCGCCGAGATAATCATAGGCGTAGCGGAGTTCGCTTACTTCGCCGATCACGCCGATCGGGAAGTTGCCGCGACGGAAACGCTTGCGAATGCGGGCGTTTAGAACCGAAGCTTCATAGCGCGGGTTGGCGCCGATCAGGAGCAAGCCACCGGCCTGTTCGATGCCTTCGATGGTCGGGTTGAAGATGTAGCTGCCGCGACCAAGCGACGGATCGAGCGCCGTCCCGTCCTGGCGACAATCGAGGTTTTCCGAACCGAGCGAGTTCATCAGCGACTTCAGCGCGTACATTTCCTCGACCGAAGCCAGATCGCCGGCAATTGCGCCGATCTTGTCCCCTGATGTCGCGGAAACAGCGGTCTTGATCGCTGCGAAGGCTTCGGCCCAGCTTGCAGCCTGCAGACGGCCGTCCTTGCGGACATAAGGGCGATCGAGGCGCTGGGTTTTCAGACCGTCCCAGATGAAGCGGGTCTTGTCCGAGATCCACTCTTCGTTCACCTGCTCGTTGACGCGCGGCATGATGCGCATCACTTCGCGGCCGCGGGTGTCGACGCGGATTGCGGAGCCGACGGCATCCATGACGTCGATCGATTCGGTCTTGTTCAGTTCCCAAGGACGGGCCGTGAAGGCGAACGGCTTGGAGGTGAGCGCACCGACGGGGCAGAGATCGACAACGTTGCCCTGAAGCTCCGAGGTCATCGCGTGCTCGAGATAGGTCGTGATTTCGGCATCTTCACCGCGGCCGATAAGACCAAGCTCAGAAATGCCGCCGACTTCGGTCGTGAAGCGGACGCAGCGCGTGCAGTGAATGCAGCGGTTCATCACGGTCTTGACGAGCGGGCCGATATACTTGTCTTCGACGGCGCGCTTGTTTTCGGTGTAGCGCGAGCTATCGATGCCGAAGGCCATCGCCTGATCCTGCAGGTCGCATTCGCCACCCTGGTCGCAGATCGGGCAATCCAGCGGATGGTTGATCAGCAGGAATTCCATCACGCCTTCGCGGGCCTTCTTGACCATCGGCGTGTTGGTGAAGACTTCCGGCAGTTCGCCATTCGGGCCGCCGCGAATATCGCGCACGCCCATCGCGCAGGATGCCGCCGGCTTTGGCGGGCCACCCTTTACCTCGATCAGGCACATGCGACAGTTGCCTGCCACGGACAGACGCTCGTGGAAACAAAAGCGCGGGATTTCGGCGCCGGCTTCCTCACACGCTTGAAGCAGCGTGAAATGATCCGGGACTTCGATTTCCTTGCCGTCTACCTTCAGCTTCGTCATCGTCTTAACTACGTCCTCAGTTCATCCATCAGCCGTCTCGCCGAGGGACACATTCCTTACTTCAACAGCGCCCTCGCCTGGCCGACCCAGTCGCCCCGCGAAATGCGCCCATCGAAACCCAAGTCGTCTTCGAACCGGGCAATATCTGTTTCGGACCAAGCGGCGATCGCGGCAAGCCCGCCAACACCTTTGTCCTTCGAATTCTTTCCAACCTTCGGGCTGATGCCGTCCGGTTACTCCGCTGCTTCCAGAACTGCGCCGTGCGAGGTCGAGTCCTTCGTGTACTGGTCGATACGCGCCTCGATTTCAGGGCGGAAATTGCGGATCAGGCCTTGGACCGGCCAAGCGGCCGCATCACCCAGCGCACAGATCGTGTGACCCTCGATCTGCTTCGAGACCTGAAATAGCATGTCGATTTCGCGCTTCTGCGCGTTGCCGCGCACCATGCGCTCGAGAACGCGCATCATCCAGCCCGTGCCTTCGCGGCAAGGTGTACACTGGCCGCAGCTCTCGTGCTTGAAGAAGGCTGCGATGCGCCAGATCGCCTTGATGACGTCGGTCGACTTGTCCATGACGATCATGCCGCCCGTGCCGAACGACGATTTCACGTCGCGCATGCCGTCAAAGTCCATGATGGCATCGGCCATGTCTTCGCCGCGAACGATCGGGCAGGACGCGCCGCCGGGAATGACGCCGAGAAGGTTATCCCAACCGCCGCGGATACCGCCGCAATGATGCTCGATGATCTCGCGGAACGACAGACCCATCGCCTCTTCAAAGGTGCAGGGCTTGTTGACGTGACCAGACACCATGAACAGCTTGGTGCCGACATTGTTCGGACGACCGATCGACGAGAACCACGAGGCTCCGCGGCGCAGAATGGTCGGCGCAACAGCGATCGATTCGACGTTGTTGACGGTCGTCGGGCAGCCGTAGAGACCCATATTGGCCGGAAACGGAGGCTTCAGGCGCGGCTGGCCCTTCTTGCCTTCGAGGCTTTCGAGGAGCGCCGTCTCTTCGCCGCAGATATAGGCACCGGCGCCGTGATGGACGTAGATATCGAAATCCCAGCCGTTCTTGTTGTTCACGCCAAGCAGACCGGCAGCATAGCATTCATCGATCGCCGCCTGCAGGTCTTCACGCTCGCGCATGTATTCGCCGCGGACATAGATGTAGGCGGTATGCGCGTTCATGGCGAAACCGGCGATCACGCAGCCTTCGATCAGCGTATGCGGATCGTTGCGCATGATTTCACGGTCCTTGCAGGTGCCAGGCTCCGATTCGTCGGCGTTGACGACGAGATAGTGCGGGCGACCATCCGATTCCTTCGGCATGAAGGACCACTTGAGACCGGTCGGGAAGCCTGCGCCACCACGACCGCGAAGACCGGAAGCCTTCATCTCGTTGATGATCCAGTCGCGGCCCTTTTCGATGATGATCTTCGTACCATCCCAGTGGCCACGGCTCATCGCGCCCTTCAAGGACTTGTCCTTGAGACCGTAGATATTGGTGAAAATGCGATCCTGGTCTTGCAACATGATCTATCTACCTACTCGACCGACTTTATCACATCGGATGTCATCATCAGCATGCCCGTCGTGACGGACCGAAACTTTGCCGCGCCCTTCATCAGGAGCTTTCCCCTTCAGGCTTCGGCTTGCGGCTGCGCTTCGGCTTCGTCTCGCCCGAGGGAACACCGAGCTCTGCCGGAGCGCCTTCGGCCTTGCTGCCGGTCGCTGCTGGCGCCGTCTCGGTTGTCGTCGGCGAACCTTCGCCCTTTTCAGCAACCTTGACGTTCTCGGCAGCAGCCTTCGGTGCCGTGACCGGCGTCTTCAGCGACTTGTCTGTCTCAGGCGCCGTATCCTTCGGACGACCGGCATTTGCTGGCGGCACGGATGCGCCTTCGGTCACAGCCTGTGGCTGCGGCTCGAGATTGGTGCGAACAGGCTTGATATCGTCGACCAGCGTGATCGGAGCACCGATCGGTGCCGACTCATGACGGTCGATCTGCGGACCGGTCTTGACCTCTGAGCCCTTGCCTGCCTCGAACGTGTCGATGATTTCTTCAAGACGCTCGGGGGTCAGGTCCTCGTAGGCATCCTTGAAGATGATCACCATCGGCGCGTTGACGCAGGCGCCCTGACACTCGACCTCTTCCCAGGACAACGTGCCGGTTGCATTGAGATGCAGCGGATCGTGGTGGATCTTCTTCTGACAGACCTTGATCAGGTCTTCCGAACCGCGAAGCATACAAGGCGTCGTGCCGCAGACCTGGATATGGGCGCGCGTGCCGATCGGCTTCAGCTGGAACTGGGTGTAGAAGGTCGCGACTTCGAGGACGCGGATGTAAGCCATGTCAAGCTTGGCGGCGATATGCTCGATCGCCGAGCGGGTGACCCAGCCATCCTGCTCCTGCGCACGCATCAACAACGGAATGACGGCCGACTGCTGCCGGCCTTCCGGGTATTTCCTGATCGTTGCCTCTGCCCAGACCGCATTCTCCTCGTTGAAGGAGAAGTTTGCCGGCTGGAACTGTTCTTCGGCTAGTCGACGAACGGACATGCTTTCAACGCCTTATCAGTTTATGACCCCGCACCGCGATCTCGTGAGTGTCACGAATTCGCAGGCATAGGCCGTCTTGTCTTTCTGCATGAACACGATCAGCTTCGTGCCGTTGAGTACGGATGTCTTGATCTCGTAGCCATCGGACAGGAGCGTAGCCATCGACGCCGAACCGCCGCTGACACTCGACAGCGCCTCCTGCGCCTGCGAGACCGCAGGAGCAGAGAGCACGAGAGCAGCGGCTGCGACGGCGCGAAGCTTCATCAGCGGTCAACCTCACCGAACACGATGTCCAGAGAACCCAACACCGCAGACACGTCCGCCAGCTGGTGTCCGCGACAGATGAAGTCCATCGCCTGGAGATGTGCATAACCCGGAGCGCGGATCTTGCAGCGGTAGGGCTTGTTGGTGCCATCGGCGACCAGGAACACGCCGAACTCGCCCTTGGGCGCTTCGACGGCCGCGTAAACTTCGCCGGCCGGAACGTGGTAGCCTTCGGTGTAGAGCTTGAAGTGGTGGATCAGCGCTTCCATCGACCGCTTCATCTCGCCACGCTTCGGCGGCACGACCTTGCCGTCGGTCGAAGACACCGGGCCGGTCTTTGCGTCGCTGAGCAGACGATTGACGCACTGCTTCATGATCTTGCAGGATTCGCGCATCTCGATCATGCGGATCAGGTAGCGGTCGTAGCAATCGCCGTTCTTGCCGATCGGAATATCGAAGTCGAGGTCGGCGTAGCATTCGTAAGGCTGCGACTTGCGCAGATCCCAAGCCGCGCCCGAACCGCGGACCATGACGCCGGAGAAGCCCCAGGCCCATGCATCGTCGAGGCTCACGACGCCGATATCGACGTTGCGCTGCTTGAAAATGCGGTTGCCTGTCAGAAGGTCGTCGATATCGTCGAGCTTTGCCGGGAATTCGTCGCACCACTGGCCGATGTCTTCGACCAGTTCCACCGGCAGGTCCTGATGAACGCCACCCGGACGGAAATAGGCGGCATGCATGCGGGCGCCGCAGGCGCGCTCATAGAACACCATCAGCTTTTCGCGTTCTTCGAAGCCCCAAAGCGGCGGGGTCAGAGCGCCGACGTCCATGGCCTGCGTCGTGACGTTCAGAAGATGCGAGAGGATACGGCCGATTTCCGAATAGAGAACGCGGATCAGCTGACCGCGGATCGGGATCTCGAGGCCGAGCAGCTTTTCGACCGCGAGCGAGTAGGCATGCTCCTGGTTCATCGGCGCGACGTAATCGAGCCGGTCGAAATAGGGCAAGGCCTGCAGATAGGTCTTGGTCTCGATCAGCTTTTCGGTGCCGCGATGCAGGAGACCGATATGCGGATCGACACGCTCGACGATCTCGCCATCCAGTTCCAGCACCAGACGCAGAACGCCATGAGCAGCCGGATGCTGCGGACCGAAGTTGATATTGAAGTTCCGGACGTTGTGTTCCGTCATTTCAGCGCTCCGCGCTTTGGAAAATGGGCAACCGCCCGAAATTCTGCTTCATCGTCATGTCAATCAATTCAGACGAACGCCGACCCAGTAGGAACCGATCTTTCAGGGAGTGCAACCATGTTGCTGTCCTCTCCTGATATTTTCGACCGATATCACATTACCACGTCTAATCGACCCGCCTGCCCGCTCCCTCAACCAAGTCCACCCAACCCGGCAATCACCAAATCAACCGCGTCAGGTCTTCGCCTTCTCGTCACCGGGAAGAACGTAATCCGTCCCCTCCCAAGGTGAAAGGAAATCGAAGTTGCGGAATTCCTGCCGAAGTTCGACCGGTTCGTAGACGACGCGCTTGACGCTGTCGTCGTAACGAACCTCGACGAAGCCGGTCGTCGGGAAGTCCTTGCGGAGCGGATGCCCCTCGAAACCGTAATCGGTGAGAATCCGGCGAAGATCCGGGTGACCGGTAAACAGGATGCCGTAGAGATCCCAGGCCTCACGTTCGAACCAGTCGGCGCCCGGGTAGACCGAGAATGCCGAAGGAACCGGTTCGTCCTCGCCCGTTGCAACCTTGATCCGGATACGCAGGTTCCGGTGCGGCGACAGCAGGTGATAGACCACATCAAAACGCTTCGCACGGGCCGGATAATCGACGCCGCAGATATCGATGAAGCTGATGAAACGGCATTTCGGATCATCGCGGAGGAAGGTCAGAAGCTCGATGATGTTGTCGCTGGTGGCGATCAGGTTCAGTTCGCCATAGGACATCACCGCGTCTTCGACCAGCGTCGAGCGCGATTCGCGAATGTAGGTCGAAAGCTCGCTCAGGGTCTCGGTCATCATATCCTCCTCAAGCCCTCAACGCTCGATCGTTCCGGTGCGCCGGATCTTCTTCTGCAGCAGGAGCACGCCGTAAAGCAGCGCCTCTGCCGTGGGGGGACAGCCCGGCACGTAGATGTCGATCGGCACGATGCGGTCGCAACCGCGAACGACGGAGTAGGAATAGTGATAATACCCACCGCCGTTTGCACATGATCCCATCGAGATGACGTAACGTGGCTCCGGCATCTGGTCATAGACCTTGCGAAGCGCAGGCGCCATCTTGTTGGTCAGCGTTCCCGCCACGATCATCACGTCCGACTGGCGCGGCGAAGCGCGTGGCGCAAAGCCGAAACGCTCGACGTCATAACGCGGCATGGAAAGCTGCATCATTTCGACGGCGCAGCAGGCCAGACCGAACGTCATCCACATCAGCGAGCCGGTACGGGCCCAGTTGATCAGTTCGTCGGTCGACGTGACAAGAAAGCCCTTGTCGGCGAGCTCATTGTTGATCTCGCCAAAGAACGCGTCGTCGCTGCCAATCGGCTTGCCGGTATTCGGGTCGATAATACCCTTGGACTTCGGCGCGACGAGAGTTGTGCCGCTATCGACTACTCCCATTCCAGCGCTCCTTTTTTCCATTCGTAGATAAAGCCGATCGTGAGGACACCCAGGAACACCATCATGGACCAGAAGCCGAACCAGCCGATTTCACCGAAGGACACAGCCCAAGGGAACAGGAAGGCAACTTCGAGGTCAAAAATGATGAACAGAATCGACACGAGATAGAAGCGGATGTCGAACTTCATGCGGGCATCGTCGAAGGCATTGAAGCCGCATTCGTAGGCGGAAAGCTTTTCCGAATCAGGCGCCTTGTAGGCAACGGCGAAAGGCGCGATGAGAAGCGCCAGACCGATCACCAAGGATATACCGATGAAGATCGCGATCGGGACGTAGGAAGTGAGGAGTTCACTCATGATATTCGATCCCTGCTTGCCTTTAGCGCCGGGCGACGCTCGAACATGAATTCGACAAGCGTACGTGCATTGCAACAAGGCGTGACTAGCGCAGCGTGAGGAAAGGCGCAAGCCCTTTGAGTCCCCCTCACCTACCAATAATACTCCACTGGAAAACACCAGTTCGTTCGCCAACAAATCAGTACCCGACATGTTCCCGGCCAAGGGTCTGCCGACGGTCTTCTAACGATCGAGTTTCATTCAGGAGTAGCGATTCGAGAGGCGTGGCGGAGGGACGTTGCAACTCTCAGCGCGACAGGTGGGTTCGACGACCCGATCATTCCCCATCCCGGTGAGGATAGAGACGCTTGATCAGTTGGGAGGAAAGAAAGTAAATGGCGCGAGTGACGGGGCTCGAACCCGCGACCTCCGGCGTGACAGGCCGGCACTCTAACCAACTGAGCTACACCCGCGCATATNCAGGCCGGCACTCTAACCAACTGAGCTACACCCGCACATTTCTTCAGAAACTTTCGTCTCTCACCAGGCAGCCTCGACTGCTCGGTTGGCCGCTTCCTAAGAGGTTCGACGGGAGGTGTCAAGCAAGTTTGAAGACAAAATAATGACGCCACTCACTTTCCCACATCGAGGCCCGTGGTTTGTCGTTAAGAACCCTTATCTGCCACGGATTTTGTCGAAAATTCAAAAAAATGTCGTCAAAGCTCTTGCGGTTTTCGCGCGATCCGCATAGATCACGGCCACCGAAGCGGCAGACGAAACGGTCTGCAGTTTAGGGGCGATTAGCTCAGTTGGTAGAGCGCCTCGTTTACACCGAGGATGTCGGCGGTTCGAGTCCGTCATCGCCCACCATTCTTCGGCCTTCCCTACCAGATAATTTCCGTAGAATGCTCTCTCGCTGATAATGGCACATGTTTGCCCATCACTGCCTTTTGGACGATTGCGTTGACCCGAAGTAGTCGGCGGCTCTAAGCGGCTCATCCGCTCCGACAGAATACTGCGCGACATCAACGCCAGGTTCCAACCGATTCGTTATCCAGTCTCAATCATTCGATCACGGGCAAATGACGTTGGCGAGCTACACAATTGTGGTTTGCATCGCTGAGGGGCTACGTTGCAAAAGACTGTCGGCCTGCACGACTATACGCGTTGTAGCATTTGGACGGCCGGCGAACACTCTCCGGTCTCCTGTTTTGTAACCCTGTCCGGCAGCACTTCAACCGTCACTGGCGCAGAGGCGAGCGGCATGCCATTGTCCCGCCATGAAAGCTGCCGCTGTCGCCTTTATTCTGCTCTCCTGCTGCGCCGTCTTCGTCGGCGGCATAGAGCTGCTCAAATATCGCCAAGGGGTCAAGCAACTCGCGGCGACCTACGCGCAGAGGCAGCCTTAGCGACAGCGCAGAAGCTCTCGTGCACTCGAAGCGCTTACCCGTTCAATCAAAGATGCTGAGTCGTTTGCTGATGTTCAGGTTCGGCATCACGCCGTAAGCCTGGCCCGTCCTGTAGGTGGTCTGCAGACAATAGTATGCGAAAATCCACAGGAAAAGGCTTGCCATAATCGAGATGGCAACGATCTGTATCCGCATTTATTTCCCTCCCCCAGCTCCTCCCCTCGATAGTGTTTCAAAATAAAACAACTGTCTATAGCAGCACGAGGACTTGGTGCAGTGCAGCATTATATTTTGCGGAGCGCCGGTTTATACTTTCTCATACTGCAGCGGAGGTGCAGCAGCATAGGGATCGTTGAACGGTTTGCAACGAGATCCGAAAGGGCTTGTTAAACGTCCATTAGGGGCACATTTCCCATTGTGTCCTCACGTTCTCTCTCATTCTCGAAACGAACTGTATCATGCGCAAGGTCATCGGGTGGCTCACCCAGAAACGTTCCAGCCAGGGGAGCGTCCCGCGTCCCCGTCGGCGTATCGACCTTGGCGTAGACGCGCCGACCTATCCGATCTACGCGATCGGCGACGTGCATGGCTGCCTGGAGCTCCTCAAGGAAGCCGAGGCGAAGATCGCCCGGGACATCGAAGAAACGCGCCGTGCGGGCGTGGTGGTTCTTCTTGGCGATTATGTGGACCGCGGCCCGGCATCCTCGGGTGTTCTCGACTATCTGATCAAGCCGAGCGAATACGGTCTGCGCCGAATGCCGCTATGCGGAAACCATGACGATGTGTTCCGCCTCTTCCTCGATGATCCGGAGACGCATGGCGAATGGCTGAGCCTCGGCGGAGAGCAGACGCTGGCGTCCTACGGGCTCGACGTGCATGACCAGAACTTTCGCCAGCGCAGCCGCAATGGCACGCTGAAGCAGCTGCTGGCTGAAGTCGTGCCCGACGCGCATCGCCAGTTCCTCACCGATTTGCCGATCAGCATGAAGGTCGGACAACTCCTGTTCGTCCACGCCGGCATTCGGCCGGGTGTCGCGTTGAAAGACCAGGAGGAGGCCGACCTGATGTGGATCCGCGATCCATTCCTTGCAAAAGGACCAAACCTGCCATGTACCTTCGTGATCCACGGCCACACGCCGCAGACTGAGCCCTCGCTCGGACCGAACAGAATCGGCATCGATACCGGGGCATTCTATTCGGGCAAGCTGACAATCTTGAGGATTGCGGGCGAAGAGACGCGGTTTATCTAGCGACGTCTGGAAAACCAGGCCGCCACAAACGGCTTTACCAGCGGACCGAACAGGCCAAGGCCAGTGATGGAAAAGCCGAAATAGACTTTCTTCGACCGCCGATCGATGCCGCGAACGATCTTTTCGGCAACGGCATTCGCCTTCCACGGCGGCGCGGCACCCATCAGAGCCCGTGCCTGCGCCGGGCGTTTGGCGAGTTCCCTCTCGAACTGCGGCGTTTCGGTATCCGGCGGGAAGCACAGCGCTATGGTGACGCCATATCCAACCGACTCAGCCTGGAGGGCCTCGGCGAAACCCGTGAGCGCCGACTTGGAGGCACAATAAGCTGTGTAGCCGGGTATGCCGATCAGTGCCGCACCCGAGGACACGATCATGATTGCGCCCTGCCCGCGGCTTTTCATGCCCGCGTAGACTGCGCGTACGGCATTCGCCGTACCGAGCAGGTTGACGTCTATCTGGCGGGAAAAGTCGCCCTGCGATTGCTGGTCGAAAAATGCCGGCTCTACCATCCCGGCCGAGGCTACAAGAACGTCGCACGGTCCGAATGCGGCCTCGCAGGCATCAACAGCACGCGAGATCTCGCTATCGTTTGCGACATCCGCGTTTTCGCATCTGATGTCAGCCTTGCCGGTACTGCGGAGGTCGACGACAGCGCTTTCAAGCATTGCCGCCGTGCGCGCGATGATCGATACGCGCGCACCCCGGCATGCGTAGATCCGCGCCACTTCCAGTCCGATGCCGCTCGATCCACCTGTTACGATCACGTGCATCGTCGTCGCCACAGCCTCAGGTGTTGTCAGGCGACTGGAGAAGCGGCGCAAGCTGCATCAGTTTTTCCGGGCTGAGAGAGGCAAGACCGAAATTCCTGTCCTGCAGGTCCTTCAGGCGTCTTGCTGTCGATTCCACCGCATGGCGAATCTGCTCTTCCGTATGGTCGCTGGTGATAAAGAATCGCAACCGGGCCATGCCTTCCGGGACGGCGGGATGAATGATCGGCAAAGCGTTGACGCCATCTTCCAGCAATTCGTTCGACAGCTGGATGGAGCGAAGCGAATCACCGACGAGGATCGGCACGACGGAGAAGCCGAGGCTCAATCCTGTGTCGAGACCGGCTTCCCGGGCGAGCTTCAAAAACAGCGAACCGTTCCGGTGCAACTGCTCGGCCCGATCCGGTTCCTCGCGCAGAATATCGAGGGCCGTGGCTGCAGCCGTTGCCAGAACAGGCGCAAGCCCGACGCTGTAGACGAAACCGCCCGCTTCTGCCTTGAGGATGTCAGCCAGCGCCCGGCTACCGGCGATATATCCGCCGCAGCTCGATGTCGTCTTTGACAGGGTGCCCATCCAGATATCGACGCTCTTCGGGTCGATATCAAAATGTTCAAACGAGCCGCGACCGGTCTTGCCGAGAACGCCGAGCGAATGGGCCTCGTCGACCATCAGCCAGAAGCCGTACCGATTGCGCAGCTCGATCAGGCGCGGCAGGTCGGCGATGTCGCCATCCATCGAATAGACGCCCTCGACAATCACGAGCACGCGCCGGAAATCGCCGGCGAGCGTGTTGAGCACCGTCTCGAGATTATCGACGTCATTGTGCTTGAACAGGCGCCGCGTGGCGCCGGAAAGCTTGATGCCGGCCAGCGCGCTGTTGTGGATGAATTCGTCGTGGATGACGAGGTCCTTGGGGCCGACGACACAGCTGATTGCCGCAACGTTGGTAAGGTAGCCGCTGACGAAACAGACTGCAGCATCAACGCCGTAGACGCTGGCAAGCTTTTCTTCGAGTTCCGCATGCACCGGGCGCTCGCCTGCGACCAGACGGCTGGCGGAGGCGGAAATGCCGAAACGATCGATCGCAGCCTTGGCGGCTTCGGTCACCCTCGGGTCCGTGTTGGTACCGAGATAGTCGTAGGAAGCAAAATTCGCATAGACTTCCCCGTCCATGGTCGTCGTCGCGCCGGCGGCTTCGTCGTGCGAGCGATAGAACGGGTTGTCGACGCCGATGATTTCGCTCGCCTTGCGCTGCACCATGACCCGTTGATATTCGGGCAAGGCGTCAAAACCGACCGGAGGGCGGGCCGGCTGCTGCGGCTGAGCATTGAGCCGCGTCGTGCGATTGCGCCCGACGTTTTCATTCGCCTTGCGCATCTGGTCGATAAAATTGCCCTTCCCTCCAAGGCTCAGCTTGGAGGGCCGGGTTTCATCCGAACTGCTGTCTGTCACTGCGTTGCGGCTTTCTGCTGCGTCGAATGGCTCTTGACCAGCCGGTCGATCACTTCGTTCTGGACGGTGTCGTCCTCGCCGTTGCGCTTGGCGACACGCTCTCTCAGACGGCTTACCACGTCGCTGACGGACGTGTCTTCCCCTACTCCGCTCAGCGGAATATCAAAGCCCGTCTTCTGCTGGAAGCTCATACCGAGCTCCATCGCCATCAGACTGTCGAGACCGATATCCTTCAAGACCTTTTCCGGCGTGATACTGTCTTCCGTGACACGCAGGATCGTGGCGATTTCAGACGCGACGAGGTTGTGAAGAAGCTGCTGCGCTTCATCCGCCGACTTGCCACGGATCAGATCCTCAAGATCGATCCGGTCGCCATCGGAGGCCGATTGCTGATTGCCAGCCGAACGGATCGCCGTCTCGAAGATCGAGGCGTTGGAAATCGGCAGCATCCGCACTGCCTGCCAGTCGACTTCGGCAATCATCACGGCTGCCGCATCAGTGGTGCCGGTGTCTGACGCCATGTAGCGTTCGACCTGCTCCAGCGCATCGCGCGCCTTCATCGCCGTCTTGCCGATTCGCTTGGACAGGATTTCGTTGACCTCGGCATTGCGTGCAAGGAAACCGGTATCGGCAATGGCGCCAAAGCCGACGGCGAGACCCGGCTTGCCGGCCGCGCGGCGTGCACGGGCAAGACCTTCGAGATAGCCGTTGGCAATGACGTAGTTTGCCTGGCCCGGGTTGCCGAGCATGGTCGTGGCCGAGGAGAAGACGAGGAAGAGATCGAGATCGTCGCCCGCCGTCAGCTTGTCGAGGAGAGCCGCACCGCGAACCTTGACCTCGACAACCGGTCGGTTGCGCTCGGGCGTCAGGTTGGACAGAAGCGCGTCGTCGAGCACCATGGCCGCGTGAACGATGCCCTTGATCGGAGCCTGCTTGCGCAGGCTGTCGAGGAGTCCGGAAAGAGCCGGCTCGCTGGTGATATCGCAGGCATGGACAGATGCTTTGACGCCCTTCGCCTTCCATTTGGCGATCGCCGCCTCGGTTTCAGTGTCGGCGACACCCTTGCGCGAGCAAAGTGCAATCTGCTTGGCACCGCGTGCGGCAAGCCAGTCTGCCGCAACGAGGCCGAAGCCGCCAATGCCGCCGGCAACCAAATAGATGCCATCCGGATCGAAGGCGACCGGCTTTTCGTTTGAAATCACCACCTTGTCCTTGCCGGCAACCGGAGGACGGATGACGATCTTGCCGATCTGGCCGGCATTCTGCATCAGACGGAAGGCACTGCCGATCTCGTCATAGCCGAAGGCGCGATAGGGCAGCGGAGACAGGTCGCCCCGTTCGAACAGGACACCGATCTCGGTAAAGATCTTCTTCGTGATCGCCGGCAGCTTCACCAGCAACTGGTCGGCGTCGATGCCGAAGTAGCTGATGTTGCGACGGAACGGACGAAGGCCGATCTTGCGGTCGGAATAGTAGTCGCGCTTGCCGAGTTCGAGGAAGCGACCGAATGGCTTCACCAGTTCCAGGCTGCGTTCCATCGCTTCCGAGAACAGCGAGTTGAGCACCAGGTCGACACCTTCGCCGCCAGTGACGCCGCGCACGCGGGCCACGAAATCCAGCGAGCGGCTGTCGAACACATGGTCTGCACCAAGCGCTTCCAGGAAGCGGCGTTTTTCCACCGTACCGGCCGTCGCGATGACAACTGCACCCTTCAGCTTGGCGATCTGCAAGGCTGCAAGACCCACACCACCGGCCGCCCCATGGATGAGGATGGTTTCACCAGGTTCGATATGGCCGAGCTGGACCATGGCGTAATAGGCCGTGAGGAATGCCACCGGAACGGTTGCAGCAGCCTCAAAGTCGAGGCGGGCCGGGAACTTCGTAACGCCGTCGCGTCGAACCTTGACGTGGGTGGAGAAGGCGGCCGGGCCGATGCCCATGACACGGTCTCCGGCAACGAGATCCGTCACCGACGCACCGACCGAGATGACGCGGCCGGACATTTCCATGCCGATGGTTGCGCCGGCAAAGCCGTCTTCGAGCGCTTCTTCCGGAAGCAGGCCCATGGCCCACATGACGTCACGGAAGTTGAGGCCGGCCGCTTCCACGGCGAGAACGATCTCGTCGGCATCCGGCACCGGCTCGGAAGCGCTTTCCCAGATGATGCTGTCGACGCGTCCATTCACGGTTTGCCGGATCGTGGCTGCAGTGAAATCGGTGCTTTCTGTATCCTTCGGCCCGAACGGACCGCTCGATGCGCGGATTTCCGACAGCGAACCATCGCGCAGAATCCACTCACGGTTGGCACTGGCGGATGCAAGGATCTCGCCGACATACAGGCCGAGTTCCGCACTGTCCGTCTCGAGATCGAGAAGGTGCGTGGCGACCGCATCGTATTCGTTCTGAAGAACGCGGGCGAAGGTCCAGAGACCGGCGTTGACGTCATCAGTCGCCTCACCGGCAAGCGGCGAGCCGCCGGGTGCGACGATCACGAGACGGGACTGGTCGCCCGACGCGAGGCTGGCGCTATGGCGGGTGAACGCTTCAACGATACGCTTCAGGTTTTCGAGACGTGCCAGAGCGACATCGGAGGCTTCGCGATCACCCAGACGTTCGGCTAAGAAGATGGCTTGCACGGGTTTGCCATCGAATCCGGCAAGCGACTGCGAAATCGCAGTCTCGTCCGCATCCGCGCTGAGCAGGACGACGGTGTCGCCGTCACCAAACGCTGCAGCACGGGCAACATCTTCAGCGAAGACGAGCGCCGACGGGATCGACGGCAGTGCCTGCAGCTGGTCGGCCGCGGCCGAGGAGGCGCCTGCAACGATCAGCAGCCCTTCGGCCACATCTTTCTCTTCGACAAGCGGGGCGGCAAAGCCGAGACCTGTCAGAAGGTCGGTTACCTGTTCGGTTGTCGCGAGACGCCCGACCGGAAATTCCAGCGACTGACTTGCGGCAAACCAGTCATCCGATAGGCCGAAGGCAAAGTCGTTGAACGCTGACGGTGCACGGTCGACGAACAGGAATGCAGCGCCTCTCGCGGCGGCGCCTCGTACAGCGGAACGAAGGCTATCGTCGGTGACCAGAACCGCCTGGCTTTCAAGTCCGGCGGCAATGATCACATCGATGCCGCGGAGATCGGCCAGCGCCTTCGGCTCGATCACCGAGACATGTGCATGCTGTTCGAAGGCAAGTTCGAGTGTACGGCGAACGCTTTCGCGCGGCTCGACGATCGCGAGCGTCGCCGAGTGATCGACGGCAAGCGACGCAAGCTTGCTGCTGACGGATACGGATGTGGAGCCGAGCTCGACAATGACCCGGGTCCGGCCGCCATTGGCCCGACAGGCTTGCTCGACAAGATGCAGCGCCAGATCGGAGCGCTTGCGCCCAAGTGGCGAGTGAACAAGCACGTGTTCGAGCGTTGCTTCGCTGGTGTGGCGCGCTTCGGAGAAGTCTTCGCCGCTATGGAGGCCGGCAAGCGACAGGTGCTCCAGAGCATCGCGATAGGCATTGTGCAGCAGCACGGCCTCGGCGATACGCCCGGAATCCTCACGGTAGATTTCCTGCAGAAGGTCCGCCACAGGCGGCACGGTAAATTCGGATGGCACGCGCCAGCCGGATTCCTCGGACGAGGCTATCCCCACATCCTCCAGAATAAACAGACAGCTTGACAGAAATGCCCGGAAATTGGCTTCACCAGGGAATTCGGTGACAGAGACAAACCCATCTTGCGACGCGAGCGTGAGCGCGATTTCGTGGCATGCACGGTAGATCATCGCGTCCAGCATCAGCGAAGCAGTGTCCTTGGCTTCTGCATCGGTCGGTGCGGCAAGCAGGCTGTCGGCAAACTGGATCCGAGCAAAATCGCCAGACATCGTCGAGGGAACGACTTCGTAATGGAACGCCACCGAGGCCAGGGTGTGATGACGGCGCAACGAGGTGCGGCGGAACCGGCAGTCGTCGAAAGAGGCGACGATTTCGCCATCTTCCCCGAACATGCGGAAGTTGACCTTGATCGAGAAGCCGCTGAACCGTTCGATCTCAATCACTGCACGGGTAATAGGCTTGGCACGTGCCCCGACCCGAACCGAACCGAACCGAACGGGAATATAGGGAGAGCCGGCATCGCTGCCCGACAACTGATCGAACATTGCAACAAGGCCATGGAAGACGGCATCAACCGAGAAAGGGTTAAGGTTATAGGTGAGATAGGGGTGCGCCGGAGCCTTGGCAGACTTCAGATCGACCTCGACCGTGTTACGACCAAAGACGCGCGCTTCGCGCAGCAGCTGAAAGTGCGGGCCGTATTGGAGGCCGAACCGTTCGGCAGTGCTATAGACGTCCAGCGTGGAGAGCTTTGCGCTCTCGCCTTCGCTGGCACGCCAGATCTGGCGGTCAGATGCATGCTCTACCGGCTTGCGGCAGCGGGCTACTGCATGCACGGTCCAGTCGTCGCTGCTCAGTCGTTCGCGCGAACGGATTTCGATATCACCTGTCTCGGGCGACAGGATCGTCGATAGCTCAAGCAGCCGGTCGGTGCGAAGTTCGAGCGGACGCACGATCTCCATATTGGTCAGTTCGACGTCGTCGGACCCAAAATGCACCTGAGCGGCGGTGATGGCGATCTCGACAAATCCGCTCCCCGGAAGGATCGCACGCGAATCGACGACGTGCTCAGCCAAATCCGGGAAGAGCTGCGCGTCGACATGGTTCTTCCAGTGGGCGCTGTTGGGATCCGTGCGCCATCCGAGCAGCGAGTAGCTGCCGTGGTGTTGGCGGCCGAAGATATCGACCTCATCGGTCGTATTCGCCATCTTCAGCACAGACGGCTCAAGCGGCAAGACCGGAAGGCCGGCAAACGCATCACGCTTGCCGCTTTGACGCGACACGCTCGGTGCGATGCCGTGGGCGATGGCGCGGGCAAACGACTGCGCGACCGGGTCACGTCCCTCGATCGGGGTCTCTCGCTGCAGGGTGCCGATCACGACAGCCGAATGCGACGCATGCTTGGCGATTTCACTGACATAGTTCGACAGAATCGAACGTGGCGAAATCTCGATGAAGAGGTTGCAGCCGAGGTCCAGTGCTGTTTCGGCCGCGGACTTGAAGAGAACCGGATCGCGGACATTCCGCCACCAGTAATCGGCATCCAGGCCGCGGCAGTCGTAGATGCCGCCGGTGACCGTCGAAACATAGGTGCAAGCGCCACTCTTCGGCTCGATCGTCGGCAGGTCCGCGAGAAAAAGATCGCGCGCGCTGTCGATGATCGGGTGATGGAACGGGTAGTTGATGTCGAGAACATGGACGACGGTCTGCGCCTTGCGTGCCGCATCGCGAAACGCCTGGATCTCGTCAGTCGGACCGGAAATCGTGACCGAGTTCGGTGCATTGATGGCGGCGACGCCGATCTCGTTCAGACCATGGGTCTTTGCGAAGGCAAGCGCCGTCTCCTCGTTCATCACAGCGGCAGCCATCTTGCCCTTGCCGGCAAACAGATCCTGCGACTTGGAGCGCTTGGCAACGATCGCAACGGCTTCCGCAGCGGTCAGGGCCTTGGCGCCATAGGCAGCTGCAATTTCGCCCACGGAGTGACCGAACACGACATCCGGGCGGACGCCGAGATTGGCGAGGCAATCCGAGATGGAAGCCTGGATCGCAAACAGCATCGGCTGGGCGATCTTGGTATCGGCAAGCCTAGTGCCGATATCCTCGGCAAACAGGAGATCCGACAGCTTTTCGCCCAGGTGATACTCGAACAGCGCGCTGAAGGACTGGAAGCACTGGCGGAAATGGCGGCTTTCACGATAGGCCTCAACACCCATTCCAGCCCACTGCGCACCATTGCCGGAAAACACGAAAGCTGTCTTGCCGGCATGGGACGGCGCTTCTCCGCGCTCCCCCTGCGAAGCCGTTCCGGCCAAATGCGTTTCGATCGCCCTGAGAACCCTGCCCTCGTCCTTGGCTTCGACGGCGAAGCGATAGCGCATCGGGTCGCGATTGGCGCTGGAGGCGGCGATCATCCGACGTGCCTTGACAGCATCGGAGCGTTCGAGGGCCGAATGGTAGTTTTCCAGAAGCGACTTCAGGGCGGTGGCGCTATGGGCGCTGGCAAAGAAGAACTGGCTGTCGGCCTTGGTGGGCAGCGCCGGCGTGTCGACCGGATCGGGATCGCCGATCACGACGTGGGCGTTGGTGCCGCCGAAGCCGAACGAGTTGATGCCGGCGAGCCGAGCGCCCTTGGCAGGCATCAGCTTCATCGCGGACATGTTGACCCGCACGTTGAGCGAGGCGAAGTCGATATCCTCGTTGGCTTTTTCGATATGAAGCGTCGCGGGCAGGAAATCGTTTTCCAGCGCAATCATCGCCTTGATCAGGCCGAACAGACCAGACACCGGTTCGGTATGACCGATATTCGACTTGATCGAACCGATCGGTAGCGGGGCCGGACGGTTCTGGCCGATTACAGTGCCAATGGCCCAGACTTCCGCCGGGTCGCCCACACGCGTTCCCGTGCCGTGGCCTTCGATAAAGGCGACGCGGTTCACGTCGATGCCGTTACCCTGGTAGATGGAGCGCAGAAGATCGGCCTGCGCCTCACGCGATGGCAGACTGATGCCGTTGGTGCGGCCCGAAGAATTCACGCCTGTTGCGTGGATCTTGGCGTAGCTGCGGTCATTTTCCCGCTTCGCGCGATCGCTGCGACGAAGGACGATCGCCACCCCGCCTTCGGCGCGGACATAGCCATGGCCGTTGGTGTCATAAGCACGGCAAAGCCCTTCGGGCGACAGCATGCGCGCCTGCGCGAAGCCGACGAAGGAGAGCGGGTTGACCAGGATATTGACGCCGCCGACGATTGCGGTGTCGATATCACCGCGCTCGAGCGAGCGCACCGCCTGATCCAGCGCCACCAACGACGACGAGCAGGCGGTGTCGATGGTCATGCTCGGCCCATTGAGGCCGAAGACGTGCGAAATGCGGTTCGAGACGATCGAGAGCGTGTTGCCCGTCATGAAATACGGGCTACCGGATGCCGGATCCTCCGACGACAGCGTACTGTTTTCGAGACTGGACGCGCCGATATAAACGCCGACCTTTTCCTTGGCGAGCGTGCTTGCCGGAAGATTGGCGTCTTCCAGCGCCTGCCAGACCAGTGTCAGAAGTACGCGCTGCTGCGGGTCCATCTGCATGGCCTCGCGCTGCGAAATGCCGAAAACGGCAGGATCGAAGTCATACAGCCTGTCGATAACGCCTGCGGCAAACGTATAGGTCTTTCCAGCGACACCCTGTGCCGGATGCCAGAAACGTGCCAAGTCCCATCGATCTCCAGGGATCTCCGAAACGGTGCAACGGCCGCCGCTCAGGATCGTCTTGAGTTCCTTGACGGAGCTTGCACCCGGCGCCACACAGGCTCTACCAATAATTTCGATCGTCATTGTCACTCTGTTTTCACAGCTAAAATGGCGGATGCGGAATGCCCGCATCGGACAACTTTAACAACATACTTATTAGCGGATGTCACGAGAAAAGCTAATACACATATGGCCCAAGGCGGGTTCAGGGGTTCGCAAAAAGCACAAAGTTATTGCATAAACAAGCCATTACATAACCTGCCTCCTGTTTATACTAGCATGGGTTGGATCGCCAGATACCTTACAGCAACAATCAACCATACAGTGAACAGAAAGCGGCACCACGCCTGCAAATGGAGTTGAGAAGGCGAGACAGCTTACAGCTCCGACCAGCGTAAACTCGTCCGCCAAGCGCTGATGACCGCCGGTCGAATCGAAAATATGGCGAAGCTCTAGATTTGAAGCCTGTTAGTAATGTGGTAAGCGCAGGCATCATCGCAGGCATTCCTCGATCGGAACAAGACTATGCCGCAAGAGGAGAGGCCCGCAATTTCGACCCCTGCCGAACAGCGTCGCCGACGCGGCGGCCGGTTGTTCGTTCTTGCGGTATTCCTTCTCGTTGTCTTCAGCGGGCTTGCGGCGACCGTCCTTTTCGTCAACGAAGGGCGCAACTATAAGCGTCTGGTGCGCCAGTTCGGCCTGCAAACCTATCTGCTTCCTCCTCCTCCCGCACCGGCTGTTCGCATCGGGCGCCAGCGACGGCTTGCGGCGAGTAGCAAGCAGCTGCCCAGACTGGTCCGGCCGCTGGCGCACGACACGTCGCGTCTCATCCCACCCGTTACGACATCAACCGAGGAACGCTGCCAGGCACTGGCGGGCATAGGCAGCGAACCGCCGAACTTCTTGGCGGGCGCCAATGTCTGGGAGTGCACGTTCTTCCTGCCGCTGGGCCCGGGTGAAGATCCCGCGTCTCTGTTCATCCAGGCGAAAGGGGTTGGAGAGGATGACCTGCGCACCTTCCGGATCAAGCTCAGTTTCACGGATGAGCGCCACGACGGTGCGCTGTTGCAGACTGCACTGACCACGCTCGACGGTTACGGCCTGTCGCTGACACCGCAGAGCCGGTCATATCTCGAGGCAAGGCTTTCCGCCCGCAAGGCGTTTAAATCCGATCTCGAAAACTACCGCGCCACCTTTGTCCCCGAAATGATGGACCAGAGACGGTTCAACCTGCTCCTCGTTGCCCATCCCGTTACCACGGCATGCCCGGTACCGACGCCGGAACCTGCCAGGGCGTCACAGCGAGCGATCGTCAGCACGCGGATCGGCTGCCTGACGCTCCCAGTGGGGCAAGTTTTTTCGCCGCAAGGCTAGCCACGCTACGCAACCGTCAGATTGCGTTAAAGCCTGATCAAGTCCAGCCGCTCTCCGAGTTCGCGCTGCGCCGTTTCCACCAGGCTCAGCTGGTGGGTGAACAGCACCGTCTGGAACTTGTCGCCGGCAGCAGCCAGTGTGCGGATGCCAGCGGCGGTGCGTTCGTCGTCGAATGTCTGGAAGATGTCGTCGAGGATCAGCGGTGCCGGTTCGTTGCGGCTGCAGTAATCCTCGAGGAACGCCAGACGCAGTGCCAGATAGAGCTGGTCGCCGGTCCCTTCGCTGAGGCCCGATAGCGGAACCTGCTCACCGGTGTTTCGCTCGACGGCAAGCTGGAGCTCGTCCTTCTCGTCATAGAGCTGCACCAGCTTCGCAAACCGTTCGCCGGTGAGATCAGCAAAAACCTTTCCCGCCCGCTGCATGACAGGATCGGCCTGTTGCTCGCGATAGGTTTCCATCGACGACGACAGGAGGCTGGCGGCAAGCTTCAGGACCACCCACCGACGCGCAAGGTCCCTCGCCTCGGTTTCGGCCGCATGCTTCTGGAACACAGCGCGCTCGGCGCCGATGCCGCTTTCCAGTTCGCGGCGGCGGCGGGCATTGTCTGCCTCAGCGGTCCGCAGGGAAGAAATCCGGTCGATCTGCCTGCTATCGGCGCTTTCCAGCTGCTCGATCTCAAGACCTGCGGTCACCTTGTCGAAATCTACCAGCGCTGAGCGCACTGCCGCTTCGTCGTCACCATCGGCGTGTTCGTTGAAGCGGGAGCGGCACTGCAGCAGCTGTCCGTTCAGCCGGCTTCGCTGGCGCAGTTCCTCCAGAACCTGTTCGAGGTCGGCGACGTCTCGCGAGGCGGAAGTGGCAAGGGAAGCCAGCTCGTCCTGCAGGTTTTTTTCGCGAGTGGCATAGCGCTCCAGGGCGAGCGTCGCGCGTTCGAGGTCAGCCGACATCGCGGCCTTGTGCTTGGCGGCGGCATTGGCATCCATCGCCCGATCGTTAAGGAGACCGGCCGCGACATCTGCCGGCACCGAGATCAGGTCTGGCGCGACCTTGGTGCAGAGGCTGCGGATCTCTTCGTCGAAGGTTTCCATGTCGCGCTGCATGCCGCGCACCCGGCGCCTGCGGTTCTCGCGCTCGGCCAGAAGATCCGGCACGCTGCGCCAGACATCGAGCGCTGCGGCTGCCATTTCGACCGTCGCCTCATCCGGCAGGCCGGCCATGGTCGCAGTGTTGGAGAATGCGGCTCGCCACGTGTCGACTTCACGGCGCAGAACGGTCTCGCGCTCTTCGAGACGTTGCAGCGCATCGACGGCGGAATGGCGCTTGCCCTCCAGCGAGCGGCTTTCCGTCCAGCGTTCCGCGATCTCCGCCAGTCTGCGATCGAGAGCGCGCGCCAGGGCCGCCGGCGGCAAGGCGGTTGCGGCAAGACCAATCGCGTCGGCAAGGCCGACCAGCACCGGCTTCAACCGCTCTTCCTTCAGCCGCGCGGTCTGCAGCGCGTCACGTGCATCCTTTAGCGCATCGACCTGATGCGACAGGGCTTCGACGCCGCGGCGCCATTCGAGCATGCGTTCGGGCGACAGCGGGGAGACGGGCACCGAGCGGAACAGGTCCTCGAATTCGGTGATCGCATCCGACAGCGCGATATCGCTTTCGCGCGCTTCGGCGCGGGCGTTTGTCAACTGATGCTCGATCTCGTGCTGACGCAAGCTGAGTTGTGCGTGCCGGGACACGCGCTCGGCGTCGGTCAGGGCGGCGTCGGCCAGTTCGTCGGCATTCTGAACGGCCTTGTGCACATCGGCGAGCTTATCCGCTGATGGCTTTGCTCCGAATGCGGCAAGACCCGCATCGCGCAGCTGGCGGGCTTCCATGATGTCAGCACGCGAAACGATGCGGCCCTGCCCTTCCAGCGCCGCCATCTGATCGGCCACGGTCTTGGCGTCGGCCTTCACCGTCGTCAGCGTCTGGGTGATCCTCGCATGCACCGCGCGTGCGTCGTCGATCAGCTTGCGGTGGCTGCTGAGCGCTGCGAGATCCGGCAGCGGGCTTGCAAGCAGGGCGTCGATGTCCTTGACCGGCGGATCGAGCCTTGCAACGGCGGCGGCGAGATCGCTTTCTGCCCGTGTGGCGCGGACCTGCAGGTTTTCGATCCCGGAAAGATCGCTGAGTTCGGGGCGCAGCGCCGTGAGCTGCTCGGCCCATGGTTTCGGATCGATCAGTCGGCTGTCCGGATTGGCCTCATCCAGACGCCGCAGCGCCTCGCGCTCTTCTTCCAGACGGAGATGCAGCTGTTTGAGGCTGCGGTCGAGTTCGCTGCCTTCGTCGAGCAGTGTTTTCAGCCGCACCAGATCGGCATCGGCAGGCTGGTGGCGTTCCAGGTCGTCGGTCCTGACGAGACCCAACCTGCGCCCCAGCTGCACCAGCCGGGTGTCGAAATCCTCGACCTCGCCGCGAACCCTTGCGATATCCTCGCGCGCTTTCAGATAGACGCCCTTGTCCGCGTGGCGGGCGAGGATGCTTCCTGCAGCGGCGATCAGCGCGTCGTCGACATGGAGAGCCGCGATCTCATCGCCGAGGCGCGAGACTTCGGTTTCCGCCCCCCGATGAGCGTCGTCATTGCGCCGCGCCTCGTCCAGAGCCCGCGCCAACGCATCCTCGAAGCCCGCCGGCAGAGAGCCCAGCGACTGATACTGCGCCAGCTGGTCCTGCTCGCGATCGATTTCGCGCAGCACCGGCTCCAGCCGCATCAGCTTTCGCAGCCGTTCCAGCGTCTGCTTGGTGGTTTCGCGTTCGGTCTTGATGGTGGCGAGTTCCGCTTCCAGCTCGGCCTGTTCGGCGAGCAGCTTCTTCCAGTCACCGGACTTCAACTCGTTGTCGCGCTCTGCCTTGCGCGCCTCGTCATGGCTATCGAGGACCTGGTAGAACAACCGGTCCTTGGAGCGGCGCGACGCGTAGATGGTGTCGGCCTCGCTATCGAAGCTTTTGCGCAGGTCGGAGAGGCCGGTAAGGCCCGAGGCTGCGGAAAACAGCAGACTGCCGATCTCGCCGCCGCTTTTCAGCATGCTCTGGCCGCCGGCACGCAGCGACGCCGAATCAAGACCGAAGGCGCGTTGAAACACGTCGCGGTTCAGCGTGCCGAGAAAGGGTGCCAGCGCATCCTCGGGCAGCGCCTCTTCCGCTTCGCTTGCCGCGAGCAGTGTGTTCTTGCGGCCGCGACGACGGCGAAAGCCGAGCCTATTGCCATCGCGCGTCTCGATCTCGGCGCCAACCCTAAGGGCAGTCGCATCGTGGCGAAAACTGTATTCGGCAGCCGTCGGAAAGCCGAACAGCAGATCCGAGATTGCCGACAGTGCCGAAGACTTTCCGGCTTCGTTCGGACCATAGATGACATGCAGCTGCGCATCCGGGCGAAACGAAAGCGCGCGGTCGGTAAGCGCGCCGTAGCGCAGGATGTCGAGACGGGTGAAACGCATGTAACTACCCTACCCTTGCCGCGCGCGACAGAAGCAGCTCGCGCGCCTCCGCCAACAGCGCTGCCGCATCATCGCCAAGCGCCAGGTCGCCGGCACCGATACCGCCCGGCAGACGTGCGGCGATCTCGGCAATCCGGGCCTCGGCCTCGCTGACCAGCAATGATGAAAACTCCGCCGTCGGCAGGAGGGCTTCGAGCCCGAGGAGATCGGTCGATTTCCCCGTCGAGGCGACCTCGGCTTCGAGTTTAACCTCAAGCTTTTCCAGCCAGATATCCTCATGGCCGCGATGGCAGGCGGCCTGTACCTCATCCCGGAAATCGGCCGCTCTCGCCAGGATCTCGTTGCGGAAGCGACTGCGCCCGCTTATGCGGATGCGCAGCGCCAGCGGGCGGCTTTCCATCGCATCGATCACAGAACCAAGCAGTTCTTCCAGCCGCCGCAGGATCGCCGCCGGTGTTTCATCCGGCTCAACGAGAACGGCGAGTTCGGCAAACCTTGCGCTGTCGGTCACGATGCGCTCATAGGCGATGCGCCCGTCCTCGACGGTCACGAGCACGGCGCCCTTTGCGCCCTGCTCGCGGATCGATCGTCCCTGAAGGTTGCCGGGGAAAACCACCAGCGGGTCTTCGGCGACGATTTCGAAATCGTGGACATGGCCGAGCGCCCAGTAATCGTAGCCACGCGACCGCAGATCTTCGACGGAACAGGGCGCATAGGCTGCGTGCGGCTCGCGGCCGGTCAGCGAGGTGTGCAGCACGCCGATGTTGAACCAGCCGGCCTCCGGCTTCGGATAGGCAAGCGCCAGGTTTTCATTGGCCGAGCGCTCGGCAAAACCCTGGCCATGCAGCGCGACCCTCAGGTGATCCAGCTTGAACGTGCCGGGCTTTGCAGTCGGGAATTCGCTGACATTCTTCGGCAGTGTGATTGTCTTGGTGATGACGCTTTCGGCGTCGTGATTGCCCTTCAGCAGAAAGACCGGAATGCCGGCGCGCTCCAGCCGGGCGATCTCGCGGTTGAAGAACAGGCCGATCTTGTTGTCCTTCCAGTCGCCGTCATAGACATCGCCGGCGACGATAAAGAAGTCGACCTTGCGCTCCACCGCCTCGTCCACCAAGCCCGAGAACGCCTTGCGGCTTGCCTCGATGAAGATATCGGCGAGTTCGGCATCCTTCAGCGCCAGGCCCTGAAAGGGACTGCCTAGATGCAGATCGGCGGCATGGATGAAGCGGAATGAGGTCATCGACTCGGCTGCTGGAACACATCGGGAACGACAGACTTAAGTCACGCATCGACAATAAAAAAGGCCGGGTGCGAAAACACCCGGCCTTTTCCTGTTGATGAACGGTTTAGTTGGTCGCCTTGATCTCAACCGGGAAGAACAGCGTCTCACCAGAACTGTCATCGACGCCGTCATTGTCGGTGATGGCGAAGGCCTTGCCGGACTTGTCGAAGGCGAAACCTTCGAGCTTGTCGACCACGTATCCGTTGGTGGCGTTCTTCAGGTCGGGCAGGAAGTCGTGAACCTCCTGCTTGGTGACGAGCGGCAGCTCTCCTCCAAGCTTTGCCGGCTTCAGATCGGCGATTGCCACACGGTAGAGCTTCTTGAGCTTTGCCTTGTCGCCGATCAGGTTGTCGCGCTCGATGATGTAGAGGTAGTCACCGCGGGCCGTAATTTCCGACAGGCCGACCCAGCCTTTTTCGGTCTTTTCGAGCGGGTAGCGAACGGCGGCCCATTCCTTGGACTTCGGCTTGTAGGACAGAAGCTTCACCTGGCCCTTCGGATCGTCCTTCCATTCGCGCTGGATTGCCATCCAAAGTGTCAGGTCGTCGCCGGAACCGGTTGTGGTGATGCCTTCGAGGCCGAAGCGGGTTTCGCCTGCCAGAAGTTCTGCAGGCAGCGCGATCTCGGACTTGATCTCGCCCTTTGCGCTGACGTTGTAGATGCCGTGACCAACGAACTTGGCACTGTCGCCTTCGGAAGCCAGCCAGAAGCCACCCTTGCCGTCGAGTGCGATACCTTCGATATCGAGCTTCTGGGCCGGCTGACCGTTGCGGGTCACACGTACCACGCTGGTGATTTCGGCCGGCTTCTTCGTAGCGTCGATGGTGAAGATCGAGGGCTGCATGGCATAGACGCTATCGCTGACTGCATAGAGAATGCCGTCCTTTTCCGCATCACCGACGAGGCCCGACATGGCACCCCAGCCGAGCGGCTTGCCGTCGACATCCTTGGAGACGAGCATCGGATAGGCCTTTGCGCCTTCGCCAAGCTCGTAGATCATGACATGCGAGCGGGCACCGCCGTCTTCGCCGAGATCGGCTTCGTTGGCGGAGGCGAGCAGGTTGCGGCCGGGAATGGCGACAGCGCCTTCAGGCGAGATGCCTGAGGGCAGAAGCTGCACCAGTTCCGGTTCCGCACCGGTATCCTTGTAGACCGCGATCATCGAACCGCGTTCCGACAGGACGAAGAAATATTTCTGACCGTTGAAAGTCGCAGCTTCCAGGCCTTCCGGCTCGATGCCCTTGTTCTTGGCACGCTTTTCCGGGAAGTGTCCGACGCGGGCGACAGCATATTCGAGCGACGTGCCGGCGTCATAGAGAACCTTGCCGGTACGATCGAAAATGGTGAAACCGCGCGAGCCGCCCTTGTAATCACCTTCGTTGGCGACAACGAAACGATCGGTACCGAGCCACTTTACCGCATCCGGTTCGCGCGGAATGGCCGTGAGCTTGCCGGAGAAGGTCAGTGCGCCGTCGGTCTTGATGTCAACGCCATCGAGATCAACCGTGCCGGCCGGGAAATGGGCGGTAACCTTTGCGGTCTTGCTGTCGACGATGACGATGTGGTTATTTTCCTGCAGCGTCACGACGATTTCGCCGTTGGCGTTGATATTGACGAATTCAGGCTCGGGATCCTCAGGAGCGACGGTGGACAGTCCCGTCAGATCGACGTGACGGATGCTGTCGCAGACCGGCACGCCATTGTTCAGGGTGACAATCTGCAATTCACCGGCCGGCAGCTGCGGAAGAGCGCCGTCGTTGAGCTTTTCGTCGCGCTGGTTCTCGATGGCAATGGCCGCAAACGTGCCATCCGGCGAGATGACGACCGAGTCCGGCTGGCCGCCGAGATCACAGGTGTTCTCGAGTTTCCGGGAGGCGATATCGACCACACCGAGCTGGCCTGCGGGCTTGGTGAGGTCCTTGGTCCGATCGATGGTGACGAGAACCTTCGCACCGACTGCGGCGACCGAGTTCGGCTCGCCGTCGATCTTGACCGAGCCGCCTGCCTTCGGCGCTTTTGCGTCGGTGATGTCGATAAAGCCAATCGTGCCGCCCGGCGCATCGGAATAGATGAGCGTGTTGCCGTCGGCGGTGGCCGTGATGATTTCCGACGAGGTCGCCTTGTCCTCGCCCTTGGGCAGGTTCTGGGCGACCGGGAAGGATGCAATGCGGTTGAAGACTTGCTCGGCGCCGGCAGGAGCTGCAACGGAGCCGAGGAGGAGCGCGGTCAAAGCGGCGCGTGTCGAGAATGTCATGGGAAGCCTCCGTGAAACTACACTCGGCTTGTGCTGCACTGTCATGACAGGCGGATGACAGTTTTGGACGCAGAAAGAACGGACCTGCGGATAAGGCTCGAACACGCTTTCCGTTCAACGAAAAAGGCCCGGTTCTCACCGGGCCTTCTCAACGCTTTGCATCACGGCGGCAGGCCGCCAGATGCTTTCGATCAGCTGTTAACAGCTTCCTTGAGACCCTTGCCGGCCGAGAACTTCGGAACGTTGCGAGCCGGGATATCGACTTCAGCGCCCGTGGACGGGTTGCGGCCCTTGGATGCTTCGCGACGCGAAACGGAGAAGCTGCCGAAGCCAGCGAGGCGAATGTCGCCACCATTCTTCAGTTCGGCCTGGACAGTCTCGAAAACGGCATCGACTGCAGAGGCGGCATCAGCCTTGGAGAGGCCGGCTTTTTCGGCCACTGCGGACACCAGTTCGGTCTTGTTCATATTTCCACCCTTTCAACGGTTTTGGAACGACTCATTTGGTCGGCGCCGACAATAGTTTTGCGTCGGCACTTGGCAACCCAAAGGCTCCGAAAAAGCCTGAAAAACAAGGGGTCTTGGGCATTTTTCACAAAAAAAGCCGGCTTTCGCCGGCTTTTTTATCAGTTCGTGGCGGCTTCAAGGCACCGCTTAGTGAGCGATCGTTGTCGACGAGTCGTCGGCACCGTCAACTGTCGCAATGACCGGAGTCTCCACCGTGCCATCCCACTCGATCGGTTCGGGAAGGCGAACCAACGCGTGCTTGATCACCTCGCCCATACGCGACACCGGGATGATCTCCATGCCGTTTTTCACGTTGTCCGGAATGTCCGCGAGGTCCTTCGCGTTCTCTTCCGGGATCAGCACAACCTTGATGTTGCCTCGCAGAGCCGCAAGGAGTTTTTCCTTGAGACCACCGATCGGCAGCACCCGGCCGCGCAACGTGATTTCGCCGGTCATGGCGACATCCTTGCGAACAGGAATGCCCGTCATGATCGAAACGATCGCGGTTGCCATGCCGACACCGGCCGACGGACCGTCCTTCGGCGTCGCACCTTCCGGCACGTGCACGTGGATGTCCGACTTGTCAAAGCGCGGCGGCTCGATGCCGAAATCGACGGCACGGGAGCGGACATAGGATGCCGCAGCCGAAATCGATTCCTTCATCACGTCCTTGAGGTTGCCGGTGACGGTCATGCGACCCTTGCCCGGCATCATGACGCCTTCGATGGTGAGGAGCTCACCGCCGACTTCTGTCCAGGCAAGACCCGTAACGACGCCGACCTGATCCTCACCTTCGGCTTCGCCGTGACGGAAACGCGGAACGCCAAGGTAATCCGAAATGTTGGCAGCGGTAACCGCAACCGACTTCGTCTTGCCCTTGATGATCTCGGTCACGGCCTTGCGGGCGAGCTTCATCAGCTCGCGCTCGAAGGAGCGAACGCCGGCTTCGCGCGTGTACTGCTGGCTGATCGCCATCAGGGCATCGTCCGACACCGAGAATTCCTTCGGCTGCAGCGCATGGTCCCGGATCGCCTTCGGCAGAAGGTGACGCTTGGCAATCTCGCGCTTCTCATCCTCGGTGTACCCGGCGATGCGGATCACTTCCATGCGGTCCATCAGGGGACCTGGGATGTTCAGCGTGTTCGCCGTGGTGATGAACATCACGTCGGACAGATCGTATTCGACCTCGAGGTAGTGGTCCATGAAGGTCGAGTTCTGCGCTGGATCGAGCACTTCGAGCAGGGCCGACGACGGATCGCCGCGGAAATCCGAACCCATCTTGTCGATTTCATCGAGCAGGAAGAGCGGGTTGGATTTCTTCGCCTTCTTCATCGACTGGATGACCTTGCCGGGCATCGAACCGATATAGGTGCGGCGGTGACCACGGATTTCAGCTTCGTCACGAACGCCACCGAGGGCCATGCGCACATACTCGCGGCCGGTCGCCTTGGCGATCGACTGGGCAAGAGACGTCTTGCCGACGCCCGGAGGACCGACGAGGCAAAGGATCGGGCCCTTGAGCTTGGTGGCGCGGGCCTGCACGGCGAGATACTCAACGATGCGTTCCTTGACCTTGTCGAGACCGAAGTGATCCAGTTCGAGGACCTTTTCAGCCGCGTTAAGATCGGTCTTGATCTTCGACTTCTTGGACCACGGAATACCGAGCAGCCAGTCGAGATAGTTGCGCACGACGGTGGCTTCCGCCGACATCGGGCTCATCTGCTTCAGCTTCTTCAGCTCGGCGTCGGCCTTTTCCTTGGCTTCCTTCGAAAGCTTGGTCTTGCCGATACGCTCTTCCAGTTCGGCCATCTCGTCACGGCCTTCGTCGCCGTCACCGAGTTCCTTCTGGATCGCCTTCATCTGCTCGTTGAGGTAATACTCGCGCTGGGTCTTTTCCATCTGGCGCTTGACGCGCGAGCGGATGCGCTTCTCGACCTGGAGGACGGAGATTTCGCCTTCCATGAAGCCGAGGGCCTTTTCAAGCCGCAGCTTGATCGAGACCGTTTCGAGCATTTCCTGCTTTTCGGTGATCTTGATCGACAGGTGCGAGGCAACCGTGTCTGCCAGTTTCGAGTAATCCTCGATCTGGCTCGCGGCACCAACGACTTCCGGCGAGATCTTCTTGTTGAGCTTCACGTAGTTTTCGAATTCGGAAACCACGGAGCGCGAAAGCGCTTCCACCTCGACGGCGTCCTCATCGGGCTCGGCCAGAATCTCGGCCTTGGCTTCGTAGAACTCTTCGCGGTCACTGTATTCGGAGATCTGGGCGCGTGCCTTGCCTTCGACCAGAACCTTGACGGTTCCGTCCGGGAGTTTCAGGAGCTGCAGCACATTGGCCACCGTGCCGACCTTGTAGATCTGCTCGGGCTCAGGATCGTCGTCGCTGGCATTGATCTGGGTGACGAGCATGATCTGCTTGTCGGAACCCATGACCTCTTCAAGCGCCCGGATGGACTTTTCCCGTCCGACGAACAGCGGCACGATCATGTGCGGGAAGACCACAATGTCGCGCAGTGGCAGGACCGGATAGGTCTCAGCGCCGGATGCCGCAGACGTTGAATTCGTCATGTCATTTCCTTTCCATCGTCCCGTTGCCGGGATGGCTTGAGAAATTACCCAAGCACTTCACTCCCGCTAAAAGTGGAGTTTTCACAGATCGTTTTCAAGCCTTGCAAGGTCGCTGCACTGCACCTTGTGCAACCAGCCGTCAGACAAAGCGCCCACGCATAACGCCTTACGCAAAATGTCAGCTCTTCAGCACGGACGCGCCACCGTCCTTGCCGACAAACCTTTTCGAGACGAGGTCCGAAATCAACGGCACACGCACAAAAGGTGCGAAGCAGCCGGAACGGAAAGGTTCATCCCTGACCCTGTCTAAATCAAGCGGATTATCTTGCAACTCTTTGCAGTGCAAAAATCGTGTAATACGGCCTAAAACAATAGCCGAGGCTAAAACGAAAAAGAGGCCCCAATGGGGCCCCTTCTCAATGTTGCTATGACCGCTGAGGATCAGGCCGAAACGTTGGCCTTTTCTTCCTGCCTGTCGGCGTAGATGTAGAGCGGACGTGCATTGCCCCGCACCACATCGTCGGAAATGACCACTTCGCGAACGCCTTCCAGCGCCGGCAGCTCGAACATCGTGTCGAGCAGGATCTTTTCCATGATCGAGCGAAGACCACGAGCACCGGTCTTGCGGATGATGGCGCGCTTGGCGATCTCGCGCAGCGCGTCCTCGTGGAACGTCAGTTCGACGTCTTCCATCTCGAACAGGCGCTGGTACTGCTTGATCAGCGCGTTCTTCGGCTCCGACAGGATCTGGATCAGCGCATCCTCATCGAGATCCTCGAGCGTTGCCAGAACCGGCAGACGACCGATGAATTCCGGAATGAGACCGAACTTGACCAGATCTTCCGGCTCCAGTTCGCGCAGCACTTCGCCAACGCGACGATCGTCCGGAGACTGGACGGATGCACCGAAACCGATCGAGGTCTTCTCGCCACGGGCAGAGATGATCTTGTCGAGACCGGCAAAGGCGCCGCCGCAGATGAACAGGATGTTCGTCGTGTCGACCTGCAGGAATTCCTGCTGCGGATGCTTGCGGCCTCCCTGTGGGGGTACGGATGCGACCGTGCCTTCCATGATCTTCAGAAGCGCCTGCTGGACGCCCTCGCCCGACACGTCGCGGGTGATCGAAGGGTTGTCCGACTTGCGGGAGATCTTGTCGACTTCGTCGATGTAGACGATGCCGCGCTGGGCGCGCTCGACATTGTAATCCGCAGACTGAAGCAGCTTCAGAATGATGTTTTCCACGTCTTCACCGACATAGCCGGCTTCCGTGAGTGTCGTCGCGTCGGCCATCGTGAAGGGCACGTCGATGATGCGCGCGAGCGTCTGGGCAAGATAGGTCTTGCCGCAACCCGTCGGACCGACGAGCATGATGTTCGACTTCGCAAGCTCGACATCGCCGCCCTTTGAGGCATGCGCGAGACGCTTGTAATGATTGTGGACTGCGACCGACAGAATACGCTTGGCCTGCTTCTGGCCGATGACGTACTCGTCGAGGACCTTGATGATGTCCTGCGGCGTGGGAACGCCTTCACGGGACTTCACCATCGAAGACTTGTTCTCTTCGCGAATGATGTCCATGCACAATTCGACGCATTCATCGCAGATGAATACGGTCGGGCCGGCAATCAGCTTGCGGACCTCGTGCTGGCTCTTTCCGCAGAAGGAGCAATACAGGGTATTCTTAGAGTCGCTGCCGTTGCCGCCGCTGACTTTGCTCATATCACTTTCCTTCCAGCACTCCGCCTATCCGCCTGTCCAGACGGTCGCGGTCAACTTTGTCGCTGTCGACACGCGCGGACGCCATGCCGCGCCTGTCTTCGCTCAAGGGGTACTCTACCGGCCTTAAACTCGCTTTCGCAGGTCCAGAATGACCGGCTGCAACGAAACCCCTAAGACGCCAATGCTATGTCATAAACACTCAACACAGCCTTAATAGGTACTAATAGCGCGTTCCGTGCGACTTGAAACCCCCGAAATCACTCAAATCCGGGTGAGCAGCACGGATGCCACTATTGCCTCAAGACGCCGAAACGCCTTCCATTTCCTGACGCGTGGTCAGGATCTTGTCGACGACGCCCCAGTCCTGAGCTTCGTCGGCGGTCATGAAGTGGTCACGATCGAGGGTTTTTTCAACTTCTTCAAGCGTACGGCCGGTGTGCTTCACGTAAACGTCGTTCAAACGGCGCTTCATCTTCAGAATGTCGCGAGCGTGACGTTCGATGTCCGAGGCCTGACCGGTAAAGCCGCCGGAGGGCTGGTGAACCATGATACGCGAGTTCGGCATTGCAAAACGCATGCCCTTCTCGCCGGCGCACAGCAGCAGCGAGCCCATCGACGCGGCCTGACCGATGCAAAGCGTCGATACGGCCGGCTTGATGAACTGCATCGTGTCGTAGATCGACATGCCGGCGGTGACGACACCACCTGGCGAATTGATGTAGAGCGCGATTTCCTTCTTCGGATTTTCAGCCTCGAGGAAAAGCAGCTGGGCGCAAACGAGCGACGCCATGTAATCTTCCACCGGACCGGTGACGAAGATGATGCGCTCCTTCAGGAGGCGCGAGTAGATATCGTAGGAGCGTTCACCGCGATTGGTCTGCTCAACGACCATCGGCACCAAGGCCATTGCGGTATCAACTGGATTTCTCATGTCCGTCCTTTGTCAAATGCATCGCCGAAGGCGGCGATGCGCTCCGGAATCATTGGAATGGGTTATCTCCTACATAGAGTGTCACCGCCGGGTACTTCAAGACGGAGAGCCCGATATCCTTAATCGGCTTGGGATGCGCGAGGCTGACCGATAATGCAACAACTCTCATATACCAGAGGCAAAAGAGAAGTATCGACAGCCATCCAAGCATTTTTGATCGAGCAGGGTAAAGCAGATATGAATAAATGACAGCATTCTAATCAAAATAACCGACGCAAAACAGCAACGCAGCCTTAAAGACTTGGCTGCATACTGAAGCGGCCGGGAATGAATGACGGAGCTGGACGTGGATATCTTGACGGGTCTGTTGATCTGGGCCGCTGAAGCGGTGACGCTCGCCGTCCTGCTCTTTTCACGCTGGTACTATGAGCGCGAACCACTTTATCTCAGCTGGGGCAGCGGCTTCGCTGTGCACGGGATTGGCGCAGCTCTGGTCGCAATGCGCGGCGACATTCCGGACTTCGTTTCGATCGAGATCGCCAATACCATGGTTCTTGCGGGTATCGGCCTGTGGGCTGCGGGCCTGATGCAGCTCGACCGCCGGCCAGTGGAACCCTACGTTGGCATTCCGGCCCTGATCTGGATTGCCGGGATGTTTCTAGACCCCGTCCGCGGCGACTTCGCCAGTCGCGCCATCCTTCACCACGTCGCGGCCATGGTCGGTCACGCCATGATCATCGGCATTCTGCTTTACCATCGCGGTCCGCCCAGTATCACCCGCCGCGTGTTTGCCAGCGTCATCGGGATACAGTTCTTCTCCTGTGCGCTGATTGTCCTGATGGTGTTCATCGGTAGACCGGATGCGCTTGTCGCTGCGTCGCATTCGCCGTGGCTCTATCTCCCGACGGCTTTCGTCTTTGTCGGCAGCATCGTCTGCGGGGCGCGACTCCTGACCGAGCGGTCGGAGCTCAGCCTGAAGGAGCTGGCGCGGACCGACCCGCTGACCGGCGTGCTCAACCGCCGCGGTCTGCTGGAAGAGTTTTACCGGTCGAAGGGCGTTGATGCGTTGGATGGCAGCATGATTGCTTTCATCCAGTTCGATCTCGACGGGTTCAAGCAGATCAACGACGTCTACGGTCATCAGGCCGGCGATGACGTGCTCTCCGCCTTTGCACGGATTGGTGCGGCGGCTCAGCGCGGCCGCGGCTCGTTCGGACGCATGGGCGGCGAGGAATTCGCGTCTATCATCCGCGTCTCCGATATGGTCGAAGCAGCCAGTATCGCAGAGGCAATCCGCTCGACGCTCAGACGCCATCCAATCAGTGTCGGCGAACACAGGATAGCCGTGACGGTCAGCGCCGGCATCTCGCTGTGCTCCACGAAGGACGCTGATATCGACGCGTTGCTAACCGCTGCCGACAAGGCTCTTTACGTGTCGAAGACCAGCGGCCGCGACCGCACCGCCGTTCATACGGATCAGGAAATCATGATCGTACCGTCAACGGATTTTGCGTCCCCAACCCCATTTGCCGCAGATCCTTTCGAAGACATCAGCGTGTCCCAACAGGTGGCGTCGCTGAAACGCATCGTCGTCCTCAGCCAATAGTGCCGTTGCCCACGACCGCCTAAAGTCTTGCAATGGCGCGACAATGCTCCACACTCTCTCCGAGCAAAATCAAAAATGCGGAGAGACATGCCATGCTGAAGCAAATTTCCGGAACTGTTCTCGCCGGTTTCCTGACGATCTCGGTTTCCTCGGCGCAGCAGGCATCGGACACGACCGCGCCGGAAAAGGCATCGGCAGTCACGTCGGCCAAGCGGGTCGAGACGAAGCGCTACATGGTCGCCGCCGCCAATCCGCTCGCCGCGGAAGCGGGTCGTGCAGTGATCGAGAAAGGCGGCAGTGCTGCCGATGCGCTGGTTGCCGTGCAGACCGTGCTCGGCCTCGTGGAACCGCAGAGTTCCGGCCTCGGCGGCGGCTCCTTCCTGGTCTATTACGACGCAGCCTCGCAGAAACTGACAACGTTCGACGGCCGCGAGACGGCGCCGATGGAAGCCACGCCGAAGCTCTTTCTCGACGATCAGGGTCAGCCGTTGAAGTTCATGGCAGCCGTGGTCGGCGGCCGGTCGGTCGGCACGCCGGGCACGGTGCGGCTTCTCGAAACCGTCCACCGCAAATACGGTAAGGCGAACTGGGCGGGATTGTTTACTGCCGCCGAGCGCCTCGCCACTGACGGCTTTGAGGTATCACCCCGGCTCGGCACTCTGCTTGCGGCCGAAGGTGACAAGCTGAAGACCGATGACGCTACGATCCGCTATTTCTTCGACGATGGCGGCGCACCGCTGAAAATCGGCACTCTCCTCAAGAACCCCGCCTATGCAGAAACGCTGCGAACGATCGCATCTGGCGGCGCCGATGCCTTCTATTCCGGCCCGATTGCGCAGGCGATCGTCAAGGCCGTGCGCGAGGCAAAGGGCAATCCCGGCGTTCTCTCGCTATCCGATTTCGCCAATTACAGGGTCAAGGAGCGGGAACCGGTCTGCCTTGCCTATCGCGCTCTCGATATATGCGGCATGGGCCCACCCTCCTCCGGTGGCGTTGCCGTCGGCCAGATGCTGGGCATTCTCGAAAACTTCGATCTGAAGGGGCTCGGGCCGGACAATGTTGAAAGCTGGAGGCTGATCGGCGATGCGCAGCGCCTGGCGTTTGCGGACCGCGAAAGATATCTGGCCGATCCAGATTTCGTGCCGGCACCGATCAAGGGTCTCCTCAAAAAGGAATATCTCGGCGAACGGGCAAGACTGCTCGACACGGACAAGGCACTTGCCAAGGATGCCGTGACGGCTGGCGAGCCGACCTGGGATCACGCGCTCCTGTTTGGCCGCGGCGAGGCGATCGAACTTCCCTCCACCAGCCATATCTCCATCGTCGACAGGGACGGCAACGTCGCCAGCATGACGACGACGATCGAGAACGGCTTCGGCTCGCGGCTGATGGTCAACGGCTTTCTGCTCAACAACGAACTGACCGACTTTTCCTTCAAGACGCATGATGGAAGCCTGCCGGTCGCCAACCGCGTCGAGCCGGGCAAACGTCCCCGCTCCTCGATGGCGCCGACGATCGTGATGAAGGACGGCAAGCCGCTGATGGCCATCGGGTCGCCCGGCGGCAGCCAGATCATCGGATATGTGGCGCAGGCTTTGGTCGCCTATATCGACTGGGGCATGCCGGTGGAGCAGATCGTCGCCCAGCCGCATCTGATCAACCGTTTCGGGACATACGATATCGAAGCCGGAACGCGGGCCGAGACGCTGATGGAGCCGCTGAAGTCACTCGGCTACGAGGTGAAGGCCGGTGAAATGACGTCTGGCCTGCAGGCAATCGAGATCACCGACCGAGGACTTGCGGGAAGTGCCGATCCGCGGCGCGAGGGTATCGCGATAGGCGAATGACGGGCTTTCGTGGGACCGCGGATTGAGTTACCCATTCGGCATGACCGCGATCCCCGATTTTCTCCGCATCGATCCAGAAACCCGCCGCGTCTCGCTGGATGGCCGCAACCCGGCCTTCTACAGCGATCCGAACCGTGTTTACGGGCTTTTGCATCAGCACTGTCCGACGTTCTTCTGGGAGGAGCAGCGGCAGTGGTTCTTCACCGGCTACGACCATGTGAACCTTCTCCTGCGCGACCGCCGATTCGGCCGGCAGATCCTGCATGTCGCCAGCCGCGAGGAGCTGGGCCTCCCCGAGCCGGAAGCGCATCTTGCGAATTTCGACCTCGCCGAACGATACTCGCTGCTGGAGATCGAACCGCCGGAACATACGCGGCTCCGGACGATGGTAAACCGCGCCTTCGTCTCCCGCCATATCGAGAAGCTGAGGCCGGAGATTACCGAGCTTGCGGAGCGTCTGATCGACGCGTTTGACGGCGAAGGCCGGGTGGAGCTGCTCTCGGCCTTTGCCGACATCATTCCCGTGACGATGATCGCACGGATGATCGGCATTCCGGACGACATGGGGCCGCAGTTGCTGAAATGGAGCCATGCCTATGTCGGCATGTACATGTTCAAGCGCTCGCGGGAAGACGAACATGCGGCGGACCGCGCCGCTGCGGAATTCGCAGCCTATGTGAAGATGCTGATCTCCGAGCGCCGGCGTGAACCGCGCGAAGACCTGCTCACCCACATGATCCATACGGAGCACAAGGGCCAGTATCTGACCGACGACGAACTCGTCTCGACCACGATCGTTCTCTTGAACGCCGGTCACGAGGCGACCGTGCACCAGATCGGCAATTCGGTTCGCGTGATCCTCGAAAGCGGTCTCTCGCCGGCCGAGCTCTTCCGCGGCGAGGCCGCGACGGAGCGGACGGTGGAAGAGACGCTGCGGCTGTGCGCGCCCGTCCATATCTTCCAGCGCTGGGCGCTCGAGGACGCGGAAATCGACGGCGTTTCCCTGAAGCGTGGCGACAAGGTGAGCCTGATCCTCGCCGCCGCCAATCTCGACCACAAGAAATTTTCAGATCCTCTGGTGTTCAAGCCGGATCGTCAGGAAGGCCAAAACCTGTCCTTCGGCGCCGGTATTCACTTCTGCATCGGCGCACCGCTGGCGCGGCTGGAACTGAATACCGTTCTGCCCATCCTGTTTCGCCGCCTGCCCGGCCTCAAACTGGCCGGGGTGCCGACGGTGAAGGATGTCTACCATTTCCACGGGCTGGAGCGGCTCAATCTCACCTGGGGGTAGGAGCAGCCGGAGGACCCGCCGTCAGGCTTACAGCCTGATGACGTAATCCTTGCGGGTCGTCTCCACCACTTCCCAGGTGGCAACCAGACCTGGCCGCAGAACCATGCTGTCGCCGGCCTTCAGATGCAGCGGTTCTGCGCCTTCTTCGGTGATGATCGAGTAGCCGAACTGGATGTGGAAATATTCCCACTCGTCATAGACGATCTTCCACTTGCCCGGTGTCGCTTCCCAGACGCCGGCATAGATCCCGCCTTCGGCCTCCTCGAAATTCCAGGTCAGGAATTTCGGATCGCCGAAGATGACGCGGTCGGGAGCCGGAGCGCCCTCCTCCGGTTCGATTGCGGTCAGATCGAATGTCAGCCAGTTCTTCATGAGTGTCTCAAGTCCTTGCTAATGCTTGGTCGAGGTCGGAGATCAGGTCTGCCACATCCTCGATGCCAACAGAGAGGCGAACCACGTCCGGTCCGGCACCGGCGGCGATCTGCTGGTCCTCGGTGAGTTGCCGGTGGGTGGTCGATGCCGGGTGGATGACCAGCGAGCGGGTATCGCCGATATTGGCAAGGTGCGAAAAGAGCTTGAGGCTCTCCACGAAGATCTTGCCGGCCTCGTAGCCGTTCTTCAGGCCAAAGGTGAAGACAGCGCCGGCACCATTCGGCGAATAGCGCTGCTGCAGAGCATTGTTCGGGTCGTCAGGAAGGCCGGCGTAGTTCACCCATCCAACCTTCGGATGGCGGCTCAGCCACTCGGCAACCGCAAGCGCATTATCGCAATGCCGCTGCATGCGCAGCGAGAGCGTCTCGATCCCCGTCTGGATCTGGAAGGCGTTGAAGGGCGAGATGGCCGGCCCGAGGTCGCGAAGGCCGAGCACGCGCGCGGCGATCGCAAAGGCGATGTTCCCGAAGGTTTCATGCAGGACCATGCCCGAATATTCCGGCCGCGGTTCGGACAGGACCGGGTAGTTGCCGGAGCGCGACCAGTCGAACGTGCCGCCGTCGACGATGATGCCGCCCATGGAATTGCCGTGGCCGCCGAGAAATTTGGTGAGCGAGTGTACGACGATATCGGCGCCGTGTTCGAGTGGCCGGACGAGATAGGGGCTCGCCATCGTGTTGTCGACGATCAGCGGGATTCCGAAACGCTGGGCCACCTCCGAAATCGCCGCGATATCGACGAAGGTGCCGCCGGGGTTTGCCAGGCTTTCGACGAAAATCGCCTTGGTGCGATCGTCGATCTCGTTTTCAAAACTTTCCGGAACGACGCTATCGGCCCAGCGCACCTGCCAGCCGAAATTCTGAAACGCGTTGCCGAACTGATTGATCGAACCGCCATAAAGCTTGCGCGCCGCGACAAAGTTGTCACCGGGCTGCATGATCGTGTGAAAGACCAGCAGCTGCGCCGCATGGCCGGAGGCGACGGCAAGGGCTGCCGTGCCGCCTTCGAGCGCCGCCACCTTCTCCTCAAGCGCCGCCTGCGTCGGGTTCATGATGCGGGTGTAGATATTGCCGAATTCCTTCAGCCCGAACAGAGCGGCTGCATGTTCGGTATCCTTGAAGACGAAGGACGTGGTCTGGTAGATCGGCACCGCCCGGGCGCCGGTCGTCGGATCGGGCTCGGCGCCGGCATGAACAGCGAGCGTTGAAAATCCGGGATTGCCGGAACTGCGTGAATTCGGGTTGGCCATGCCGGTCTCCTCTAGGGTCGTTTCATCACAGCAGAGCCTGCGGGCCGACGGCGATCAAGAAATATCGTTGCAGCATTCGCAGCGTTTGCGAAAAGAGTCCGCGAATTACCTGCCCCGCTCCCTTACCCTATCCGAGAAGACGGGCAAGCCTTGGGTACTCGATCGCCGGGCAGCGATCCATGATTACCTGGATACCGGCAGCCTCCGCCTTGACTGCGGCCTGATCGTCGCGGACGCCAAGCTGCGCCCATATGACCTTGGGCAGCTGATCGAGCGCCAGCGCTTCGTCCACCACACTATCCAGATATTCCGAAGCGCGGAACACATCGACCATATCGACGGGTTCGGGCACATCCGCGAGGCTCGCATAGACCTCCTGACCTAGGATCTGCTTGCCGGCCTGGCCGGGATTGACCGGAAACACCCGGTAGCCGCGCTGCAACAGAAATCCCATGACGCGGTTGCTGGGCCGGTCGGGATTGGGCGATGCGCCGACCAGCGCAATCGTCTTCGTGCTTTTCAAGACGCCAGCGATGACGTCGTCGTCATACCGATCGTGAGCCATGGTTCTAACCTCCTCATGCAGTCACCTGGACATAGGAAAGCAATGGAAATCTTCCAACTCGGTTCCGGAATCACATTTTCCCACCAGCCAGGCGTCCGGCCTGCTGCGGCTCAAACCAAGGTATCCCTTCTCGATAAGTCGTGTAAGAGACGAAACACCGGCCGAATATTTGTGAGGTATTATTTTACCTCATCAGTAAGTCATTCTAAACGTTGAGCTATTTTTCCGACCGTTCCGGGCCGGCTGCTTGACGCTTTTTAGGCTCCGTCGTATAAGCCGCGCAGATCGCGGACCTCTCGAAGGCCCGCTTTCTTTTTTGTCGGCATAGCCGAGCAAATCAAGCAACAAAAAACGCCCTTACGGCCGGTCTTCCGGTGGTCTTGGGTTCAGATGAGAGAGAAAAACAATGTCAACCTTCGTTCAGAAGCCTGCAGAGGTGGAGAAGAAGTGGATCATCATCGATGCCGAAGGCCTCGTTGTCGGTCGCCTCGCCACCCTCGTTGCCAATCGCCTTCGCGGCAAGCACAAGGTCACCTACACACCTCACGTCGACGACGGTGACAATGTCATCATCATCAACGCTGAAAAGGTTGTCCTGACCGGCAAGAAATACACAGACAAGAAGTACTACTGGCACACCGGTTACCCGGGTGGCATCAAGGAGCGTACTGCACGCGCCATCATCGAAGGCCGCTTTCCTGAGCGCGTCGTCGAAAAGGCGATCGAGCGTATGATCCCGCGCGGCCCGCTCGGCCGTCGCCAGTTGAAGAACCTGCGTGTATACGCCGGCTCCAACCATCCCCATGAAGCACAGCAGCCGGTCGCTCTCGACGTGGCATCGCTGAACAGCAAGAACGTAAGGAGCGCCTGATCATGGCCGATCTTTCCTCTTTGAAGGACCTCGCTCCGGCTGAAAGCCAGGCACCGGTTCACGTCCGCAAGGTCGATGCACAGGGCCGTTCCTATGCAACCGGCAAGCGCAAGAACGCGATTGCCCGCGTTTGGGTCAAGCCGGGCTCCGGCAAGATCATCATCAACGGTCGCGACTTCTCGGCGTACTTCGCCCGTCCGGTTCTGCAGATGATCCTTCAGCAGCCGCTGGTTGCCGCTGCCCGCACAGGTCAGTTCGACATCATTGCCACCGTCACCGGTGGTGGTCTTTCCGGTCAGGCCGGTGCCGTTCGTCACGGCGTCTCCAAGGCCCTCACCTACTTCGAACCAGGCCTGCGCCCGGTTCTGAAGAAGGGTGGCTTCCTGACCCGCGACAGCCGCGTCGTCGAGCGTAAGAAGTACGGTAAGGCGAAGGCCCGCCGGTCCTTCCAGTTCTCGAAGCGCTAATCGCTTCAAGACTTTGCATTTCGAAAGGCGGGGCTTCGGCTCCGCCTTTTTCGTTTCGGGCTTTCTTAGGTCCGGGTCTTGTCTTCCAGACACTCCCACTGCACTTTCTCTGCGATCCGGGAGAATGCAATGGCTTCAAAATCCATCGACAACGCCTTTACCGCCAAGTCCCTGCGCGATGCCGCCACCGACCCGACCTATGCGGGCGCGCTGTCCTTCATGCGGCGGCGCTATAGCAAGGACCTGATCGGCGCCGATGCGGTCGTCCTCGGCATACCCTTCGACGCTGCGGTCTCCAACCGGCCGGGCGCGCGGTTCGGGCCACAGGCCATTCGCCGGGCCTCGGCGATCTTCGACAACGACCCGCAATATCCGTTCTCGCGTGATCTCTTCGAGGCCATGTCTGTCATCGACTATGGTGACGTCATGCTCGACTACGGTCATCACTGGAAGACGCCGCGCCTGATCGAGGCGGAAGCGACGAAGATCATCGAGTCGGGCGCGTTTCTGCTGTCGCTCGGCGGCGATCACTTCGTCACCTGGCCATTGCTGAAGGCACATGCGGCCCGCCACGGCCCGCTTGCCCTCGTGCATTTCGATGCCCATCAGGATACCTGGAGCGACGATGTGGACGAGGCCGGCGAGATCGAGCGGATCGACCACGGCTCGTTCGTGGCGCGCGCCGTGCGACAGGGCGTGATCGAACCTGAGCATTCGATCCAGATCGGCATCCGCACCCATGCGCCCGATGATTTCGGTATCCGGATCATGCCGGGCCATGAGGTGGAGGACCTGAGCGCCCAGGCGATTGCCGAGGCGATCCTTGCCCATGTCGGCGACCGCCCGTGTTACCTCACCTTCGACATCGACTGCCTGGACCCCGCCTACGCGCCCGGTACAGGAACGCCCGTTGCCGGTGGTCCGTCGAGTGCGAAAATCCTGTCGGTGCTGCGCAAACTCGGCGCCCTCGATATCTGCGGCGCCGATGTGGTGGAGGTGGCGCCTGCCTATGACCACGCCGATATCACCGCCATTGCCGGGGCAACGGTTGCAATGTATATGCTTGGCCTGCGCGCGGAGCGACTTTTCGCCCGTTGACACTTTGAATCAAGCAGCTGGCAAACTGATTCCGGCTCTCACCCCAAGGCACTGACATTTCAGGGATAAAGACCATGACGGCAAAGATCTTCATCGACGGCGAACACGGCACGACAGGGCTGCAGATCCGCACCCGCATGGCCGACCGCCGCGACGTCGAGCTCTTGTCGATCCCGGAAGCCGAGCGGCGCAATGCCGCGATGCGCGAGGACCTGCTCAACAGCGCCGATATCGCGATCCTCTGCCTGCCGGACGAGGCTTCGAAAGAGGCCGTGACCATGCTTGCCGGCAACAACAACGTGCGGGTGATCGACACCTCGACCGCCTACCGCGTCGATCCGAACTGGGCCTATGGTTTCGCCGAGCTGGACAAGGCACAGGCCGACAAGATCAAGGCTGCCCGCAACGTCGCCAATCCCGGCTGCTATCCGACCGGCGCAATCGCGCTTCTGCGTCCGCTTCGCGCTGCCGGTCTGCTGCCCGATGGCTACCCGGTCTCGGTCAATGCGGTCTCAGGTTATACCGGCGGCGGCAAGCAGCTGATCGGCCAGATGGAAGACGCGTCACGGGATGACGCCATCTCGTCCAACAATTTTCTCTACGGCCTGACGCTGAAGCACAAGCACGTGCCCGAGATGAAGGAACACGGCCTGCTCGATCGCTCGCCGCTGTTTTCGCCATCCGTCGGACGTTTCGCTCAGGGCATGATCGTACAGGTGCCGCTGTTTCTTGAGGACCTCAAGGACGGCGCAACGATCGAGAGCATTCACAGCGCCCTCGTCGCACATTACGCGGATCAGGATATCGTCACCGTGGTTCCGCTCGAGGAAAGCGCGACGCTTGCGCGCGTCGATGCAGAGGAACTGGTCAACACCGATAGAATGAAGCTGTTCGTGTTCGGCGCTGCCGGTAGCCCGCATGTCAATCTGGTCGCGCTGCTCGACAATCTCGGCAAGGGTGCCTCCGGTGCCGCCGTCCAGAACATGGACCTGATGCTGTCAGCCTAAAGCCATCCGGATTTGAAATCAGAGCCGCGGTGAACTCAGTTCGCCGCGGCTTTTCTGTCTTCAAGCGGGTATTCGCCGATGTAGCCGCGCCAGTGGGTAATGGTATAGCCGAGGACAACAAGGGCGCCGCCCTGATGCGCGAGTGCCAGATCCAGCGGCACCTGATAGACCAGCGTCAGGATGCCGATCACCGCCTGCAGACAGACCAGCAGGAACAGGATGACGGCGCGGCCCGTATGGACCGAGCCCGGTGCCTTGGTCAGTGACACGATCATATGGACCAGCGCTGCCGCCAGAAGCACATAGGCGCCACAGCGGTGGACGAACTGCACGGTCTTCGGGTTCTCGAACAGATTGATCCACCAGGGATCGCGCAGGAAGAGGTCGGCCGGAACGAAGGCGCCATCCATCATCGGCCAGGTATTGTAGCTGAGGCCGGCATCGAGGCCTGCAACGAGTGCGCCGAGATAGATCTGGAACAGCGCTAGAAACGCGAGGCCTCCAGCCGCGATATAGGAGTGACGCGTCGGGGCCGCCCCCTGCTTCTGGGGCGTGAGGCCGCGCATGATCCAGACGCAGGCGGAAAAGATCAGACAGGCGATGACCAGATGTGTGGCGAGGCGGTATTGCGACACGCTGACGAGCTTAGTGAGGCCCGACGACACCATCCACCAGCCGACGAAGCCCTGAAATCCGCCAAGTGCCAGCGTGCCGACCAGCGGCCAGCGCAGACGTTTCTCAATGCGACCGGTCACCCAGAAGAAGATCAGCGGCACAGCGAAGACCAGGCCGATCGAGCGCGCCAGGAACCGGTGCGCCCATTCCCACCAGAAGATCGTCTTGAATTCGTCCACCGTCATGCCGGCATTGACCAGCTGGTATTGCGGAATGCGCTGATAGAGCTCGAACTCCTCCTGCCATTCGGCCGCATTGAGAGGCGGAATGACGCCGTGGATCGGTTTCCACTCGGTGATCGAAAGGCCCGAATCGGTCAACCGGGTCGCGCCGCCCACAAGGACGAGACAGAAGAGCACGAAGACGACGAAGCCGAGCCAGATGCGCACCGATTTGCGGTCGCGCTCGCGGCGTTTTACTGCGGGGTGGATGACATCGATGATGAGGCTATCAGTCGCCGACATGCGGAAACTCCTGTCGCTCGAAGAAAGATCAGCCTCGCATGAGCTCGAGAGCGCCCTGCACGCGGTGATCTTTCCGCTTCTTGCCGTTGATTTGCCCCAAGGACACGTGCAAAACAAGCCCCGATGCTTTGCGGCATCGCGTCGCGGGAGGAGAAACGCGTTGGTCCCACGCCTGAGAAGTTTCATCGGCACGATCATGATCATCGTGCTCGTCATCGTTTACGCGCTGGCGGCAACCACGGTCGCGACGCTGTTGCTCGCGACATCGCCGTGGTGGGTGCATTTCCTCTACTTCCTGCTGTCGGGGCTTTTGTGGATCCTGCCGGCCATGCTGATCATCAAGTGGATGGCGGGCGCACGGCCCAAGGTCTAGGTTTCCCTCGGGTTCACCCGGCATTAACCAGCCGCGATAGTATTGGCAGCCGGCAGCCGAGCGATAACCGATTGTTTGTGCGGACTGCCTATCGTCCGCGCTGAAAGACAGCGGAGCGCGTCATGCAAACCTCGAGACTGATTGAAGAGCTTGCGCCGACAGAGACGTCGGGGTCGCCTCCGCGTGCCCATGCCCCGTTGCAGTTCGCGCAGATCAAGATGTCAGTCGCGACGGACATGGCGGAAGTAAAGTCCGACTGGCACCGTCTACAGGCAATCAAGCTCAATTCGCTGCATCAGGGTTTCGACTGGTGCGAGGCCTGGGCGAAATCCCACGGCCGCGCGATTGCGGTCGTCGTCGGTCGTATCGACGGTCGCGCCGTGTTCATTCTTCCGCTGGATATCGTCCGTGAAAAAGGCATTCGCGTCGCCCGCCTCCCGGGCAATCACTACAACAACCTCAATACCGGCCTGTTCGACCCGGCACTCGAGGTCGCTTCCGCTGCCGAGCTGAAACGGTTCCTGCGCATGCTGCGAACGGCTCTTGCCGTCCATGCGGATCTCGTGGTGCTCGACTGCGTGCCGCTCTCGTGGCGAGGTAGCCGGCATCCGCTGAGTGCTCTCGCAACGACCGAGAACCAGAATCATTCGTTCCAGCTACCCCTATTCCCGAACTTCGAGACGACGCTCGCACAGCTCAATGCCAAGACCCGGCGCAAGAAATTCCGCTCACAGAGCCGCAAGATCGAAGTCGCCGGCGGCTATGACCATATGATTGCGCTGGACGCGGACGAAAAGCACGCGCTGCTCGATACGTTCTTTCGCCAGAAGGCGGCGCGGCTGAAGATGTTCGGCCTGCCCGATGTCTTCCACGCGTCCGAGATCCGCGAGTTCTTCCATCGTCTGGTGGACGCGCCGACTGATGGGACAGACACGTCTCTCACCCTCCACGCGATCCGGATGCATGGCGAGCACGAGGGCCATGTCGTGGCCATCGCTGGCGTTTCGCGCAAGGGCGACCATGTGATCTGCCAGTTCAGCTCCATCGACGACAGCATCTGCCCGGAGGCAAGCCCCGGCGAATTGCTGTTCTGGCTGATGATCGAGAAGAGCTGCCGCGAAGGCGCGGCGCTGTTCGACTTCGGCGTTGGCGACCAGCCCTACAAGCGCAGCTGGTGCAGCCAGGAAACCGTGCTGCACGATATTCTCATCGCCATCACGCCGAAGGGTTCCGTCTTCAAACCGCTGATGGTTCTGGCGACGAGGGCGAAGGCTGCGGTCAAGCACAACCCGCGCCTCTATGCGCTGCTTCAGAAACTGCGGGCCGCCAAAACGAACAAGGCGGCCTGAAAGCCGCCTTGTAGATCGTGGTTCATGCGGAGTGGCTCACGCCACCTGTCGTCCAGCCTTGCGCGACGAACTGCGGTCATTGGCGTCAGACATTACCAGCAGGTTGCGAATTCCCTCGCCTTGGAAGTCCTGGACGATCTTTGCGACATCCTCTTCCTTGAACTCAGGCACGGAGAGAATGACCTCCGCCTTTTCGTTGCGGGTCAGTCGCGACAACATCGGCGCTTCCGCCGGGCCGCATTCGATCAGCACTAGATCATAGGCGTCTGCGAGTGCGTCGACGACCATCGGCAGCCGGTCTGCGCCCCGCATGGCGCGAACCGGATCGGCAGAACCGAACGGGATGATATGCGCATCCGAGAGACGGTCCGGATGGATGGCTTCCCCGAACGCAACCTCGCCGCACAGCAGATCGGTGATGCCGGCAAGCTTGACGTCCTGCGCCATCAGCCGTGTCGGGCAAGCCGAGCCGGTCATGTCGATCAGGGCGACGGTGCGACCGCGCTCCGAAATTTCACGGGCCAACATCACGGTCGCCGTCGAGCCTGCATCGCCACCGGGCGACACGACCAGGCCGATCGGCACCGCACGGCGCTGGAGGTAGCGGGCAACGGACGCGATCGTGAAGGATTCCTCCTCCCCGTCGTTCGCCGGCGGCGCCACGGCAATTTCTTCGACCGGTGGCTCGGCAGCGATCGAAGCCTCCTGCTTCTGATCAACTTCCGCGCCCTTCGCGGCAGCGGCATCCTTGCGGGAGGCAGCCAGCATTTCCTTTGCCGCCGCGAACAGTCTGTGTTCGCGCTTTGGCCGATCTGCAACAGTTTCTGCCGCAACCGGAGCTGCGGCGGGTGTTGTTGCAACCAAAGCGCCGGCAGGGGTCGGTTCGGGCTCGGCCGGGGCCGGTTCGACTGCAGGCGTTGCGACCTCATGTGGTGTCAGCAGGAAATCGTCCTCGCGACGGCGATTGAGAGGGCGGAGCGCCCGGCCGCTGAACAGTTCGGCGATGATGACGACCAGGCAGCTGACGATCAGTGTCGCAAGCGTCGACACGATGACGATCGGAATGACCTTCGGAAAGAAGGGTTCCGACGGTTCGACCGCGCTCGATACGATGCGGGCATCCGCAGGGCTTGAATTGGCGTCGCGGCGCGACGTCGCCTCGCGGTAGCGCACGAGATAGGTTTCGAGCAGCTGGCGCTGGGCGGACGCTTCGCGTTCCAGGGCCCGCAGCCCGACTTCCTCTTCACCGGCCTTGGCCGAATCAGCCTTCAAGCCGTTCATCTGCTGCGTCAGCTGACGCTCGCGGAGCCTTGCAATCTCTCTCTCGTTGTCGAGGCTTGCCAGGATCTTCTGGGTTTCACGCTCGATCTGCTGATTGATGCCGCTGAGCTGCGCGCGAAGTCCCCGAAGACGCGGATGGTTGTCGAGCAGGGATGTCGAGAGATCATTGATCTGCGCCTGCAAATTGGTCTGGGTTTCCTTCAGACGCTGGATGACCTGCGATCCCGCGACGTCCGCCAGGGTGTCCGAAGCGCGGCCGGCTCTCAAACCAGCGCGGACATTTTCCGAACGGGCCTCGGCATTGGCGAGATCGGCGCGAACGCGGGCAAGTTCGGTCGAGATATCGTTCAACTGCTTGCTGGAAAAGCTGTTGGCTTCGCTGGTCTGGAAAAGTCCGTTCGAGGAGCGGTAGTCCGCCACCTTCTTTTCGGCATCGTTGACGCGGGTCGTCAGGTTGGCGATTTCCGGCTCCAGCCAGCGGGCGGTTTCGGCATGGGTGTCCACCTTCGAGCCACTCTGGATCTGAAGATAGGCTTCGGCCATCCGGTTCGGGACATCCGCCGCGAGCTTCGGATCATGCGATGCAAATTCGACGGCGATGACGCGCGAGCCCTCGACCGGATAGACCGACAGCTTTTCGCGGAACTTCTGGATGACCCGGTCTTCCGGATCTATCGCCATCGGATCCTGCTTCAGGCCGACCATCGCCAGAAGGTCCGGCAGTGCCGACTGTCCAGCCGGGTCGAATTCCGGGCGATCGGAAAGCTTCAGATCGTGCGCAACCCGCTTGATGAGGTCGCTCGATTGCAGCAGCTGGGCCTGGCTGGTGATGTTGAGCGTGTCCAGAACCGGATCGTTGGAACTGCCTGCCCCTTCCCCGCCGGAGAGGTTCGGCGATCGCGATTCGATCAGCAGCCTGGTTTCGGCCTTGTAGCTGGGTTTAATCAGCGAGGCGCCGACCAGCGCCAGCGCGCCCGCCGCGATCGTGACGGCGAGGATCTTCGCCTTGCGTTCCCAGACGGCCGCGATGACCTGCCTGAGGTCGATATCCACATCCTGATGGCCGCCGTTTACGCCAGACATTGCCCGCTCCAAACTGGTCTATTTGGGCGGACAGTAAATTATCATGGTAACGCTACAGTTAATGAGCCGCGGCTTCGAAGAAAAACCGGACTCTGATCTTGCAGGCATTATTTCCGGTGGTCGTCGCGCCTCTCTTTACCGGGCATTAACCCTAATGGATCGATAACAGGCTCGAAATCGTCGAACCACCACCCCGAGCCTGGGACGCGAACATGCTATTCGCCCAAGACAAGAAAAATCCGACGCGCAACCAGCGCGCCAAAACCGTTCTGGCTCTTGCGGCGGCAGCCGTTGCGATGACGCTGTCGGGCTGCGCCTCCTACAAACCGGCTCCCAAAAGCTTTCAGGAAGCGACGATCCAGCCTTACCGGCTGGACAGCGGCGATCGGCTACGTGTCAGCGTCTTCGAACAGCCGAGCCTTTCCAACACCTATACCGTCGATCAGGCCGGTTATATCGCCTTCCCGCTGATCGGTCAGATCACGGCCCGGGGCCAGACCATGCCGACGCTTGAGGGTGCAATCGCCGCCAAGCTCAAGCAGGGCTATCTGCGCGATCCCGACGTGACGATCGAAATGGATCGCTACCGCCCGGTTTTCGTCATGGGCGAAGTCGGACGACCCGGACAGTATTCCTATGTGCCCGGCATGACGGCACAGAACGCCATCGCAATCGCCGGAGGCTTTACCTCTCGCGGAAACCAGCGCGATGTCGACGTCACACGCAAGATCAACGGCGAGGTCATCACGGGCCGTACGACGATTTCCTCACAGGTCCTCGCTGGCGACACGGTCTACGTCCGCGAGCGGCTGTTCTGACATCATCATGTCGGCTGAGGCCCCTCCCTTGCGCATCCTCCATTGTTTCAGGTCGCCCGTCGGCGGGATCTTCCGCCATGTGCGCGACCTGGTGGAAGAACATCGGGCTGCCGGCCACGAGGTCGGCATCCTCTGCGACAGCTCGACCGGTGGCGAGCACGAGGACAGGTTGTTCGACACGATCCGGCCGCAGCTTTCGCTTGGCCTGACACGAATTCCGATGCGCCGTTCGATCGCTCCTTCCGATCTTGCGGCACTCTACAGAAGCTACAAGCATATCAAGAGCTTGCGGCCGGACATATTGCACGGACACGGCGCCAAGGGCGGCGTTCTGGCGCGATTGATCGGCTCAGCCTTGCGGGTTAACAGGTATTGCGTGGCCCGCCTCTATTCGCCGCACGGCGGCAGTCTGCATTTCGACCGGTCCAGTCTTTCGGGCAAGGTCGTGCTGCAGCTCGAACGGTTCCAGGAACGCTTCGGCGATGCCCTGGTCTTTGTCTGCGATTACGAGCGCCGCACCTACGAGGAAAAGGTCGGAAAACCGCTCAAGACTGCGCGCGTGATCTATAACGGCATTGGCGAGGCCGAGTTCGAGCCGGTCCCGGCGGTCATTTCCGCGGTCGACTTTCTCTATATCGGCATGCTGCGCGACCTGAAGGGGCCGGATGTCTTCATCGACGCCTTTGCCCGAACGGAACGCGCGGTCGGTCGGCCGCTCTCGGCGCTGATGGTCGGCGACGGTCCGGACCGTGAGCGCTATGAAGCCATGATTTCCGAACGTGGCCTTGGCCGCCGGCTGACGATGATGCCGGCCATGCCCGCCCGCAAGGCGTTTGCCCTTACAAATTTCGTCGTCGTTCCGTCGCGGGCGGAAGCGATGCCCTATATCGTGCTGGAAGCGCTCGCCGCCGGGAAGCCTGTCATCGCATCGCGTGTCGGCGGCATTCCCGAAGTGCTGGGTGTGAAAAGTGCGGCCCTTGCCGTCCCCGGCGACGCCACAAGCCTTTCCGACGTGATGACGCAGGCACTGCAGACACCGGAGTGGCATGACCGCGTCATGCCGAAGCCGTCCGATTTCAAGGCGGTGTTTTCCGCCTCCGTTATGGCGGACGACACGCTTCACTTGTACCAAGATCTACTCGGCCAAATCCCGGACCGCAGGTACAGCTAAAGGCTTCTTTAGCTTCTTTTTGCTACTGGACTGAGACTACTTCTGCGCCTTCGCGGCAGCTGAGTCGAGGATCCTGGCATGAGCCCGCTGAACAAGCCCGATGAATTCGACGTCGAAAGCCTTCGCCGCAAGGTCTCCGAGATGCGTGCGAGCGAGGAGAAGGAAGCGGGCGCGGTCCTCAATCCCTTCGCACGCCAGATCGCCCAGCAGTTCCGCGAAACCAGCTATTCGCCATCCCTGCTGGTCGGACTGATCCGGCTTACCGAATTTGCCGCGATCCTGATTGTCGGCCTCATCGTCGACCTGATCTACGGCGCGACCGAGATGTCGCTTTCCCGCCTGGTCATCATCACCTTCGGTTCTGCCATCACGCTTCTGCTTCTGCAGATTGCCGACACCTATCAGATCCCCTCCCTGAGGTCCGCCAACAGGACCTTGAAGCGGGTCCTCATCACATGGGCCTTCGGTTTTGTCCTGACCAATCTCGCGCTCAGCTTTGCCGCGGGCGGTTGGGTGCCCGTGACCGGTCTCATCGTCTGGTTCTCCGTCAGCTGCGTCGTCCTTGCCGCCGAGCGGCAGGCGATCGCGCTTGGCATCCGCCACTGGGCGCGCAACGGCGTGATGGAACGCCGCGCCGTAATTGTCGGCGGCGGCGAACCTGCCAAGCAACTGGTGCGCGCTTTGGAACGCCAGTCGGATAACGACATCCGCATCTGCGGCATCTTCGACGACCGCAACAGCGACCGCTCGCCGACCGTCGTTGCCGGCTACCCGAAGCTCGGTACCTTTGCCGAGCTTGTGGAATTCTCGCGCCTTGCCCGTATCGACATGCTCATCATCGCGCTTCCTGCCAGCGCCGAGCAGCGTATCCTGCAGCTTCTGCGCAAACTCTGGGTTCTGCCGGTCGATATCCGGCTCGCGGCGCATGCGAACCGCCTGCGCTTCCGCCCACGGGCCTATAGTCACGTCGGCACCGTTCCGATGTTCGATATTTTCGACAAGCCGATCCGCGACTGGGATTCGGTCGCAAAGCGCATCTTCGATATCGTCTTTGCCGTGTTCGCGATCGCCTGCCTCTGGCCCGTCATGCTGGCTGCCGGCATTGCCGTGAAGCTCAGCTCGAAAGGGCCGATGCTGTTTCGCCAAAAGCGCCACGGCTTCAACAATGAGATCATCAACGTTCTCAAATTCCGCTCGATGTACACGAGCATGAGCGACCAGACCGCGATCAGGGCCGTGACCAAGGGCGATCCGCGGGTCACGCCCGTCGGCCGGTTTCTGCGCAAGTCCTCGATCGACGAGCTACCGCAGCTGTTCAACGTGCTGAAAGGAGAGCTGTCTCTCGTTGGTCCCCGTCCGCATGCGGTCAGTGCCCAGACTGGCGAACGCAGATATGTGGACGTCGTCGAAGGCTACTTCGCCCGCCACCGCGTGAAACCCGGCGTGACTGGCTGGGCGCAGATCAACGGACTGCGCGGCGAGTTGGACAGCGACGAGAAGATCCGTGCCCGCACCGCCCACGATCTCGACTATATCGAGAACTGGTCGATCCTGTTCGATCTCAAGATCCTGTTCCTGACGCCGATCCGGCTTCTCAACACGGACAATGCATATTGACGACGCTGGGCGCACATGAGACCCGGCCGTTCAACGTCCAGCTGGCCGTGTTCGCTCTCGTGGCAAACGGCATGCTGGCCTTTGGCGTCTTTCTGTCCGGCTTCGTCATGTCGGAGCCTGCCCCTTACGAACTGATGATGGTGGCCCAGATCGGCCTCTGGTTCCTGTTTGGGCTCAGGATCTCCCGGACGGTCGCGATGCTCATGGCGATGCTGCTGATCTTCAACATCAGCGGCTTGTTTTCCATCTTCGTAATGAAGGATTCGTCCGGCGCCGGTATGTATTATGCGGTCTCGATCTTTCTCGCGCTCACCGCCGTGTTCTTTGCAGCGGTCATAGAGAACGACCATCGGCGGCTGAAGATCATCTTTCATGCCTGGGTGGCGGCCGCCATCATCACGGCCACTCTCGGCATCCTCGGCTATTTCGACGCGTTTCCCGGGGCCCATGTCTTTACCCGCTATAACCGCGCCATGGGCGCCTTTCAGGACCCCAACGTGTTCGGCCCCTATCTGGTCGGCCCGCTCCTCTATCTGCTTTACCGCATGCTGACCGGCCCGGTCATCCGTACCCCCCTTCTCATCCTCGGCATGCTGGTGCTGGCGATCGGCATCTTCCTGTCGTTTTCACGCGCGGCCTGGGGCCTCCTGCTGTTCGGTGCCATCGCGCTGATCGTCCTCATGCTCCTCAAGGAGCGCACGACGGCATTCCGCCTGAAGATCCTGGTCATCTCGATTTGTGCCGGCGTGGCTCTCGTGCTCGCCCTTGCGATCGCTTTGCAGATCCCGCAGATCGCCGACCTGTTTTCCAACCGTGCGAAACTGGTGCAGGATTACGACGGCGCGCGGCTTGGTCGCTTCGAGCGGCATAAGATCGGCTTTCTGATGGCAATGGAGCGACCGCTCGGCATGGGACCGATGGCGCTTGGAAAAATCTTCGGCGAAGACGAGCACAATATTTGGCTGAAGACGCTCACGACCTATGGCTGGGTGGGTGCGGTGACGTATCAGATCATGATCTGGTCCAGCCTGTGGATGGGTTTCCGCTATATGCTGCGCGAACGGCCGTGGCAGCCTTTTCTGATGATCGCATGGGTCCTGATCCTGGGACATGCGATGATCGGAAACGTCATCGACACGGACCACTGGCGGCACTTCTATCTCTCGCTCGGCATTCTCTGGGCGTGCGTCGCCCTGGAAAACCGCTATCAGCGAAACACCACTGCCGCGATGCCGCCGTTACAGGCCTGAGTTGTTGCCTCAAGCGCAAGTCCTTGACATTGGGTCCCCTTGCGCCAGATTTCTCGTATGTTGACCTCATCACAAATTCGCGCAGCGCGCGCACTCACCGGCATCTCGAAAGAGGCGCTTTGCGCCGCTTCGGGCCTGTCCGCCGTCGAATTCGACAACGCGGAGGCCCATGACGCCCTGCCCGACCCAACCATCAGTGAGAGACTGAGGGCATTCTTCGAGACAAGGGGCGTTATATTCCTGGCAGCCGGCGACGGCGGATCCGGAATGGGACCGGGTGTGAGACTGAAGCAAGACGGTCAGGAAGAGGGCATGCGCCCCGAAGATCTCAACGCCGCAAACGACGATTGAAAAAAACCTGAAACTCGCTGGAACATATTGAGCTCATAGGCGTTTCCCGGCCAGAATTGCATAGTCGGGGAAATTCATGACGCGTTCCAATAATCTGTACTTCATCATCGGCGCTCTCGTTGTTCTGGTCGTCGGTCTGGGGTTCTATGTCTACCGCGAAGAAACCAAGCCAAAGGGCGTAGAATTCAGCATCGGCCAGGATGGCGTCAAGGTCGAGGAAAAGTAGTTTCTCCGCGCAAACCGAGCTTAAGAAGTTTCTCTATTTAACGTCGTTTTTATGCACTGGATATTGGAGGATACCATCCTCCAATATCTGTGAGGGGGCACAATGTCGCATATTACACCCGTCGATCTTCAGCAGTCCGGAATGAAGAAGGTGTGGAGCGTAACTGACTTTGCGCGCCGTTACCGTCTCGACAAGGACGAGGAAAACCGTCTTCTGCAGCTCCTGGGGTCGTTTGCTTCCGAGCAGGAGCTTCTGATGAATGCGAGCCGGACAGCGCGTTTTCGCTAACGCGAACTACTATCACGTCTGCTACGCCTATACTTGCTGATTGATCGCAGGCGGAACTTTACCACTCACAAATCAGTTACATCCCCGTGAATATCTTGCGCCGCAGGCCCTGCCACGGCTCCATACACGGAGGATACAATGATCAATGTTTTCGCAAAGGCAGGCCTGGCCTTGGCCTTGTCCGTCTGCACCCTTGGTGCGGCCACTGCCCCGGCATCGGCCCAGGACGTACAGCTGCGCATCGGACCTGACGGCGTGCGCCCGGTGATCCGCGACAGGGATCGCGATTACGACAGACGCGATCGCCGCATGGGCTGCAGCCCTGGCGAAGCACGCGCCGCCGCTCGCGACGAAGGCTTCCGTCAGACGGAGATCGTCCGCGCAACTCGCCGCAGCATCACCGTCCAGGGCATGACCCGTCGGGGCCCCGACCGGATCACCTTCGCCAATCGCCCTGGTTGCCCGGAAATCTGAGACTCACCGAAAAGGCCCCGCGAGTGCGGGGCCTTTTTTTGCCTAGAGCTATATCTCGACAACAGCCGCCAAAATGAAAAAGGGTCAGCTCGTGTCTCGGAGCTGACCCTTTTAGATCGAAATGCGCTGGCCGTTACCGCCAGAGATCCAGAACTTTAGAATACGAATGCGTAGAGCAGCACGATTACAAGGATCGGAACGCCCATCGCCCAAAGTACAACACCCTTCAACATCACATTCTCCTTTGTTTTCCTATCTGACAACGCGTCGGGAACACTGACGTTCCAGCCAAATGCAAATTGTAGTCAGATAAGTCGAACGCGGTTCGGGATGATCCATCATTCGTTCACAGGTTCTGGTGAGTGACGTCGCAACAGGTTGGCGTGACGAGAGACGAGTTCGCCCATGGCGAGCTCAGGTCAAAGCGGCTCTGGGGGAGCCTGTCGCCGAAGGAAGAATGGTCGGAATGGCCGGATTCGAACCGACGACCCCTTGACCCCCAGTCAAGTGCGCTACCGGGCTGCGCTACATTCCGCCACATCGCTTCGAGCCGGCGGACCGGCGTCGCGTGAAGCATGCATTCCATACTGACATGATCTTCACCACGCAAGGAAAAAATCGGCTTTCAATGGATCTCGGATCGACGGTCTTGCTTCAACGAGAAAGCCGGCCCCATTGTCTGGAGCCGGCCTATCAGGACGCCTTGGCGACTGCCCTATCAGTAGGGCGAGTAGCACAACTGGCGCGGGCCGTTATAGGGCTGGAACGTATTGTCATAAGCCCTGTAGGACCGGTAGCGGTTGGCGCACCAGTTGACGTGCGCGCTATTGGCGTTCACGTAACGACGTGGCTGCACGTAACGCGGTTCGGCGTAGCGCGGCTGGGATGCAATGGCACCGCCAATCAGAGCGCCGGCAGCAAGACCGCCGATGATCGCACCTGAATTGTGGCCACGGTAGTGGCGACCGCGGTAATAGTCGCCGCGGCGGTAGTCGCGATGGTGACGATAGTAGCGACGACCTTCCCAACGATCACGATGCCGCCACTGAACCTGCTGGACCTGATCAACGCTCTGCGGCGCTTCGATGGTCTTCGGTGCGTTTACGACAGGGAAGGCGTGTGCCGGTACCATGCTCGTCAGTGCCGTCATGGCCGAGACGACAATGATTGCGAGTTTTTTCACGTTTGCATCTCCTCTAGTGTTTCCTCGTAGGTAAATGTTGTACCTTCGCGTTTGAACCAGAGGTGAACGGTAAATTTACAGTGAGTTCATGTAAGCAGGTATCGGATCAACGAACCTGGTCCAGCAGGCGCTTGCATTCCAGAAGGTCAAACAGTGCCTCCTGTAGCAGGGCACGGTCTTCCTTCCCGACACTCGATCTTCCAACCGAGACTTCCAACTGGTCCTCCCCGGCCCCGCCGAAACCGAAGAACCGGCCGCTCGGCTTTACCTTCGGGCGCCCGACGACCTGATCTTCTTCCTGGGTGGAAATCTTCGGCTCGGCATTCTTCTCGCTGTTGGCCGCCATGATGGCTTCCATTGTGGCGATATCACCCGATGCGATTGCTGAGACGAACTTGTTGCCATTCGTCTTCAGGAGCTTCTGAACGCCCTTGATCGTGTATCCGTGGTCGTAGAGAAGGTGACGTATCCCCTTCAACAGATCCACGTCCTCCGGGCGGTAGTAGCGACGGCCGCCTCCCCGCTTCATCGGCTTGATTTGCGGAAACCGCGTTTCCCAGAAGCGCAGCACGTGTTGCGGCAGGTCGAGATCGTCAGCGACTTCGCTGATGGTGCGGAATGCGTCCGGGCTCTTGTCCAAGTGTCAATCTCCAGGGATCGAACGGCCGTGCGGCGCGAAAGGGGTCAGCACGAAAGGCTGGACGAGGATTATGCGTCGAATCGCACATTTCTCAACGGCTTGCACCGAAAGATTCAAGTGTGTTCACAAGATTGGTGTTTTGGCAGGGGTGCCAGCGTGCAAAACGGGCGTGTCAGCTCGCAGGGCTTGCCGGCCTCTGCTTGACCTTGCGCAATGTGTGCGCCTTGAGGATGCGTTGCTTCAAAACATTGGATGCCTTGAAGGTCATCACCCGGCGGGGTGAGATCGGTACTTCCTCGCCTGTCTTCGGATTGCGACCGATGCGCTCGTTCTTGGCGCGCACCTGAAATGTCGCAAACGACGAAAGCTTGACCATTTCGCCGCGAACGATGGCGTTGCAGATTTCGTCGATTACCGTTTCGACGAGTTCCGCCGATTCCGTGCGAGAGAGGCCAACCTTGCGAAAAACCGATTCCGCCAGATCCGCGCGTGTGACTGTCTTGCCGGCCATGGTCCCCCGCCTGATTTAATGTGATATTATCAAAGCCCGCAAACAGTATTTTGGTTGCGCCCCACGGTCAAGCGCCCCCGGGCCAAGCATCTGTTCGGCATTGATTATTTCATAATATGGCTCAGGTTCTCAGCCGGCATCACCAGCGGATCAGGACGGCCCCCCAGGTGAAGCCGCCACCCATGGCTTCCAGCATCACAAGATCGCCCTTCTTGATGCGACCGTCGGCACAGGCAACTGAAAGCGCAAGCGGGATCGATGCCGCAGACGTGTTGCCGTGAATGTCGACGGTGACGACGACTTTCTCGGTGGGAATGTTGAGCTTCTTGGCAGATCCATCAATGATACGACGGTTGGCCTGGTGCGGTACCAGCCAGTCGATATCCTCGGCAGTCGTGCCGGTCGCCTCGAATGCGTCCTCGATCACGTCGGTGATCATAGCCACCGCATGCTTGAAGACCTCACGGCCTTCCATCTTCAGGTGCCCGACCGTGCCGGTCGTCGATGGGCCGCCATCGACGTAGAGCTTGTCCTTGTGGGATCCGTCCGAGCGCAGATGCGCCGTCAGGATACCGCGGTCGGCAATCGTGCCCTCGCCTTCCTGAGCCTCCAGCACAACGGCGCCGGCCCCATCGCCGAACAGCACGCAGGTGGTGCGGTCGTTCCAGTCCAGAATGCGGGAAAAGGTTTCGGCGCCGATCACCAGCGCGCGCTTCGCAAGCCCGCCACGCAGGTGGAGGTCTGCCGTCGTCATCGCGTAAACGAAGCCGCTGCAGACCGCCTGCATGTCGAAAGCGTAGCCATGCTTCATGCCGAGCCGGTTCTGGATCTCGACGGCGGTCGCGGGAAAGGTGTTGTTCGGCGTCGAAGTCGCCAGAAGGACCAGATCGATGTCATCAGGTGTCAGGCCGGCATTATCGAGCGCTGCCCGCGCTGCCTTCTCACCGAGCGATGCCGTCGTTTCGTCGTCGCCGGCGATGTAGCGCTGGGTGATGCCGGTGCGCTGGACGATCCACTCGTCCGACGTGTCGACCATCGTCTCCAGCTCGCGATTGGTGACGACCCGTTTCGGGAGCGCTGCCCCGTAACCGCGAACAACTGATCGAATCATAGTCAAATCACATCCTAACGTCATGCGGCTTCAGGGCCGGCCGGCGGCAGGCGTCTGGCATGATAAATCTTCAAATCCTGCGAAATTTTGGCGTTGAGGTCGTTTCGCGCCATGTCGTAGCCGACTGCGATCGCGGCTGCGATGCCTTCGGCGTTGGCGCTACCGTGGCTCTTGATCACAATACCGTTGAGGCCGAGAAAGACGCCACCATTGACCTTGTTCGGGTCCATCTTCTCGCGCAGTCGATCGAATGCAGGCTTGGCCAGCAGATAGCCGATCCGGGCAAGCAGCGTGCGCGACATGGATTCGCGCAAAAGCGTGGCGATCTGGCGCGCAGTTCCCTCAGCGGTCTTCAGAGCGATATTGCCGGTAAAGCCTTCGGTCACCACAACGTCGACAGTGCCCCTGCCGATGTCGTCGCCCTCGACGAAGCCGTGATAGGAGAGATGCGGCAGGTTGGCTTCGCGGATAAGCCGACCGGCTTCCTTCACCTCTTCCTGCCCCTTGACCTCTTCGACACCCACATTGAGAAGCCCGACGGTGGGGCAATCCACTTCAAACAGGGCCCGCGCCATGGCACCACCCATCAGCGCGAAATCGAGCAGCTGCTGGCTGTCAGCGCCGATCGTCGCGCCGATATCGAGAACGATGCTTTCGCCCTTCAGCGTCGGCCAGATGCCTGCAATTGCGGGGCGTTCGATACTCGCCAACGTGCGAAGACAGAATTTCGACATTGCCATCAGCGCACCGGTATTGCCGGCGGACACAACGACATCAGCTTCGCCAAGCTTCACGGCTTCGATGGAACGCCACATGGTCGACACATAGCGACCACGGCGTAGCGCCGCACTCGGCTTCTCGTCCATGGCAACGGCCAGTTCACACGCATGGAACACGGACCGCTCGCGCAATTTCGGATAGCGCGCAAGCCACGGCTCGCATTCGGCTTTCAGTCCGTAGAGGAGGAAACTGACGTCGGGATGGCGTTCGAGCGCCTTCGCGGCGCCCGCCATGACAACCTCGGGGCCAAAGTCGCCACCCATGGCGTCAATCGAAATTCTGATCACGCGTCCCTGATCCTTGTTTTAACCGGCCGCACGCGCCTGCAACGAATGCCTGCGCCGACTTTTGCTTCTTCAGTGGGCACGCTCATGCGCCGCCCTGCCGGCGAAATCGTGGCCAAAATATAGGTTTTGTTTCTGCTTACAACCGGTCTCAGTCTTTTTTCCAATCCTTGAGCGCTGCAAAAGGATTGGGTTTGGTCGCCGGATCGTTCGGGTCGCTCTCGATATGGTCCTTGAAATCGATGCCCTGCCTGCGCGGATAAGGGTCTATCGCCAGTGCCACGAACTCGGCAACGACCTCGCCCGCATCGATCGTATCGCCGACAAACATTTCCGGCAGGTCCGGACCATCAGGATCGACCACCATCTCGGCGCTTTCGGCAGTGACGACGCGCGCAAGCTTGGATCCCTCAGGCACGAAGACCTGATCGAAATCTTCTGAAATGGTCGACGACACAGGATCAAGCGTCACCACGCAAGCCTGGGTGACAGCGGCCTTGACGTGGCCCTTGAGGCGCACGCCGTCCTTCTTCCAGCGGGCAATGTAGATTTCCGCCTTCAACGAATTGACCGATACGACGTCCCAGAGAACGGCCAAGCCCTTCAGCTCGTTTTGATCGGCTTCAACAGTGACAGTGACGGGATTGGCCGAAATGTTTCCGACCTTCACAGGATAGGAGAACGGAGGCTTGCCGCCTTTGGCCTTGCTGGGTTCTTGATCGCGTTTCATTGTTCCTCGCCTTCCCGGACCGGCTCCGGCACGACCAGCAGCCCACGGGAAATCGTATCTTCCGAGACCGCTGACATAGCGGTTTCGGTGGTTGTCATCCAGTGCGCAAGTGCGCTCATGTCTTGTATATCGGTGGCTTTAGGATGGATATTACGGTGCAGCGCTGCGGCAAGCGCGGTTTCATCGCCGCTGTCGAGAGCTGCGGCATAGGTTTCTAGCCGACCGTAGAACATGCCCGCGAGCTTCTTCATCCGCTTCGGAACCCCCTGGTCGCCGATGCCGAGCTCGCGAATCGAATGGTCGATATCCTGAAAGAAGGCATCGACGATCTCCTGCGCCAGTTCCTGCCCGCTCGGCCCCGACTTCGCGGTCCGGCGAAAAAACAGGATCATCACGATGGACAGCATTTCAAACCGGCCCATCACGGTGTCGGGTACGCCGAAATCCTCGTAGAACACGGGGATGCGCGCTGCCGACGTCAGGGCGTAGTATTGCCGGTTGACGATGGTCTGATTGCTGTTTTTCTTTTTGAACAGGCCGAATATCATCGTGTTTCCTGCATTTGCCTTCATGTTTGCGTCATGGTCGAAGCTGGCGATGTTGCATGCAAACGAAAGCTGGTTTACCGAAGCAGGCACGAATTGCAATGCATTCGCCATCGGCGGGCTTCGGTTCGGCTATCCGGAAGCGGCAGTCAGCTGTCCCCGGAATAGCCACAATGGTATGAGCAGCAGAGTAACCGGCTTCCGCCGGCACATCGACATGTGGGGGATACCGTTGAAGAAGCGGGTTTTCGGATACGAAATGAAAGCGTTGAGCAAAACGGCGGCGGCCCTTGTCGTTGCATCGATTGCAGTTTCCGGCTGCACATCCATGGAAATCGGCGACACGATGTACAACGGCTATGTCGTTGACCAGCAGTCGCTGAACCTGATCCCTGTCGGTTCAAGCCGCGAGCAGGTGATCCTGACCATGGGTACACCGTCGACGACCGCGACCTTCGATACGGAAGTGTTCTATTACATTTCCCAGAAGCGCCACCGTCGGGCAGCCTTCATGAAGCCGCAGATCGTCGAGCAGAGCGTGCTTGCCATCTATTTCGACAAGAACGGCGTGGTCGCACAGCGCGCCAACTACGCACTTCAGGACGGCAAGGTGTTCGACACGATCTCGCGCACGACGCCAACCGGCGGCCGCGACCTTACCTTCCTGCAGCAGCTTCTGTCGGGTGGTTCCGGAGCAGCAAGCGGCGGTGCCGGCCAGATCCGCAACATGCTGCAGAGCATGGGCAACTAACAAGCGCATTTCCGAATATCAAAAAGCCCGCGATACCAATGGTACCGCGGGCTTTCTTTTGTCTGTGTGAGACCTGGTTCTAGTGGGCGAGAACCGCCAGCAGCAGAAGGGCGACGATGTTGGTGATCTTGATCGCCGGATTGACGGCAGGGCCTGCCGTATCCTTGTAGGGATCGCCGACCGTATCGCCTGTCACCGAAGCCTTGTGGGCATCGGATCCCTTCATGTGGCGGGTGCCGTCCTTATCGACGAAACCGTCCTCGAAGCTTTTCTTGGCATTGTCCCAGGCGCCGCCGCCCGAGGTCATCGAGATCGCGACGAACAGGCCGTTGATGATGACGCCGAGAAGCGAGGCACCGAGCGCTGCAAAGGCGGACGCCTTGTCACCGCCGGAGACGAGAAGCACACCGAAATAGACGAAGATCGGTGCCAGCACCGGTAGCAGCGAGGGCACGATCATTTCGCGAATCGCGGCCTTGGTCAGGATATCGACCGCGCGGCCGTAGTCGGGCTTTTCCGTTCCCTGCATGATGCCGGGCTTTTCGCGGAACTGCCGGCGAACTTCCTCGACGATCGAGCTTGCCGCCTTGCCGACCGCCGTCATGGCGATGCCGCCGAACAGATACGGGATGAGACCGCCAAACAGCAGGCCCGCCACCACATACGGATTGGACAGGCTGAACGAGATCTGGCCTACCCCCTGGAAGTACGGATATTTATCGGCGTTTGCCACGAAGTACTGGAGATCGTTGGCATAGGCCGCAAACAGCACCAGTGCGCCGAGACCGGCCGAGCCGATCGCGTAGCCCTTGGTGACGGCCTTGGTCGTATTGCCGACGGCATCCAGAGCATCCGTGGCTTTGCGAACATCCGGCGGCAGATGCGCCATTTCGGCAATGCCGCCGGCATTGTCGGTGACAGGGCCGAAGGCATCGAGTGCCACGATCATTCCGGCAAGGCCGAGCATGGCGGTGACGGCGATGCCTGTGCCGAACAGTCCGGCGAGCTGATAGGTGGAGATGATGCCACCAACGATGACGAGTGCCGGCAGTGCGGTCGATTCCAGCGAGACGGCCAGTCCCTGGATGACGTTGGTGCCGTGGCCCGTGACGGAAGCCTGGGCGATGGAATTGACCGGCCGCTTGTTGGTGCCGGTATAGTATTCGGTGATGACAACGATCAGTGCCGTCACCACGAGCCCGACAAGGCCACAGGCAAACAGTCTGGCGCCGGTGATGTCCATGCCGGCAACCGTGCCGATCGTTCCCCAGCCGATGGTGATCGAGGTCGCGATCGCAAGTCCGACAATGGACAGCAGCCCCGTCACGATCAGGCCCTTGTAGAGGGCGCCCATGATCGAGCCGTTGGTGCCGAGCTTGACGAAGAACGTGCCGACGATCGAGGTGATGATGCAGGTGCCGCAGATCGCCAGCGGATAGAGCATCGCCTGGTCGATGACGGCGCTGCCGGCAAAGAAGATTGCCGCGAGCACCATGGTCGCAACGACCGAGACTGCGTAGGTCTCGAACAGGTCGGCCGCCATGCCGGCGCAGTCACCGACATTGTCGCCCACATTGTCGGCGATCGTTGCCGGGTTGCGTGGATCGTCTTCCGGAATACCGGCTTCCACCTTGCCGACGAGATCGCCGCCGACATCGGCGCCTTTGGTGAAGATGCCGCCGCCGAGGCGCGCGAAGATCGAGATCAGCGAGGCGCCGAAGCCGAGTGCCACAAGGGCATCGATCACTTCGCGTGAACCGACCGCATGGCCAAGCACGGTTGTCAGGATGAAAAAGTAGATGGACACGCCGAGCAGTGCGAGGCCCGCGACCAGCATGCCGGTGATGGCGCCAGACTTGAAGGCAATGTCGAGACCTGCCGCCAGACTATGGGATGCCGCCTGCGCCGTGCGCACATTGGCCCGCACCGATACGTGCATGCCGATGAAGCCGGCAGCGCCCGAGAGAACGGCGCCGATGATGAAGCCGATGGCTGCCGTGCCAGACAGAAGAAACCATGTGAGACCCGCAACCAGCACCCCGACGATGGCAATCGTCATATACTGGCGCGACAGGTACGCCTGTGCGCCTTCCCGGATATAACCGGCGATCTCCTGCATCCGCTGATTGCCTTGATCGGCGGCAAGTACGGAACGCGTGGCCCATGCAGCATAAATGATCGACAGCAGACCGCAGACGATCACACCTAGAATTACAGTCATGCGAATTTTCCTCTCCCTGACCGGCTGCGGCCGATGCCGCCCCGGCATTCTGCACCCTCCAGCAACGGCTTTCCCCTCCCAAGGAACGCAGCTGTTGCCATGCGCGGGTGAGATTGCGGTGAGGAACAACCGCCGTCAAGCGCTACGACGGTAATAGAACCGGGTCAGTTGGCTTTTGCGACGGGCCTGCGCAGCATCAGCGCCAGAATGAGAAGAAGGCAGAAGATCGCGACCGGCCAGATCACCAGGTTGATGAATGACCAGCCCCAGGTGACGAACACCTTGCCCGAGGAGAAGGAGGACAGTGCCACCGTGCCGAAGAGGGCGATGTCGTGAAACCCCTGCACCTTGTCGGCCTCCTGCGGTCGATAGCTGGAGGCGACGATCGTGGTCGAGCCGATGAAACCGAAATTCCAACCTATCCCGAGCAGGACCAGCGCCAGCCAGAAATTCCACAATTCCACGCCCATATGGGCAACGATCGCGCAGCCCATCAGCGTGACGAGGCCGGCGGCGACCACTTTTTCCGCGCCGAAGCGGGTGATCAGCATGCCGGTGAAAAAGCTCGGTCCGAACATGGCGAGCACATGCCACTGGATGCCGAGCGCCGCCAGTTCCGTCGGAAAGCCGCAGCCGATCACCATGGCGAGCGGCGCACCAGTCATCACGAAGGTCATCAGCGCGTAGGTGCAGATACCGCAGACCATGCCGGTCATGAACCGCTGCGTCACGACGATTTCCCGCAGTGACCTTGCGGGCGGCTGCTGGGTTGAGAACGACGCATCCACCTTCGTCGGTAGACGCAGGAAGGTCATGATGCAGATACCTGCAAGACAAAGCGGGATCAGCATCAGGAACGCACCGGCAAAGGTCACCGGCGCCAGCCAATCCTTTGCGGCGATGGAGAGCTGCGGTCCGACGATCGCCGAGACGATACCGGCCCCGAGGATCCAGGAGATGGCTCGCGGCTTATAGGCTTTGGGAGAAATATCGGCAGCGGCGAAGCGGATCTTCTGGGTGAAACCGGCGCAGGACCCGACCAGCAGCAGCGCGAAGGCAAACAGCCAGAAATCACCGCGAAACAGCGCAATTGCCGCAAGCCCGCCGCCGATCGCGCCGAGCATGCCGCCCGACATGAAGGCCGCCTTGCGACCGAGAAATTTTGACGCGATGGCAATCAGCACCGCACCGACGGCCGTGCCGAGGTTGAACGCGGTGATCGGCGCTGTCGCAAGCGACTTGTCGTCGCCAAGAAGCTGATAGCCGGCAAGAGCGCCGATCGACACGGTGAGAGGTGTGGCAGACCCCAGGATGGCCTGGGTGCCTGCGAGCAGAAAGACGCTGCGGCGGGCGGTGCTCAAGTCAATTCTTTGACGCTCGACCGCTTCGTCCATCTGATGCTCTTTCCGGGATGTTACTTCTTCGCGTCGCCGCGGATTTGCTTGGCAATCCGGTCGAGAACCGCATTGACGACCTTCGGCTCGTCTTCCTCGAAGAACGCGCGAGCAATTTCGACATACTCGGTGACGATGACGGCCACCGGGACATCCTTGCGCTCGACGATCTCGAACGTTCCGGCACGCAGGATGGCGCGCAGGGTCGAATCGATCCGCGACAGCAGCCAGTCCTCCTGGAGCGCCGAGCGGATCAGCGGGTCGATCTTGTCCTGATCGCGCACGACGCCGGCAACGATAGAGCGGAACCAGGAGGCGTCCGCCTTGAGATAGGTATCGCCATCGAGTTCCTGGCCGAGGCGATGGGCCTCATATTCGGCCACGACCTCGAGAACGCCGGTGCCGCCGACATCCATCTGATACAGAGCCTGGACGGCTGCCAAACGCGCCGCGCCACGCTGATTTGCCGGCTTGACCGGATGCTCGCCTTCTTTGGACATTCTATCAACCACCATTCAGCTTTTCGCGCAGCGCGATCATGGTGAGGCAGGCACGGGCCGCAAAGCCGCCCTTGTCCTTTTCGGACCGCTTGATGCGCACCCAGGCCTGCTCGTCGTTCTCGACGGTCATGATGCCGTTGCCGATCGCCAGCGATTCGGAGACCGCGAGATCCATCAGCGCGCGCGAGGATTCGTTCGAGACGATGTCGAAATGATATGTTTCGCCGCGGATGACCATGCCGAGCGCGACAAAACCGTCATAGGTCGTGCCGTCCTGATCGCCGGCGTCGAGCGCCATGGCGATCGCCGGCGGAATTTCGAGCGCGCCGGGAACCGTCACCACGTCGTAGGTCGCACCCGCATCCTTGAGAGCGGTCGTTGCGCCATCGAGCAGCGCGTCCGCCATGTCGTCATAAAACCGTGCTTCCACGATCAGGATGTGAGGTGCGTTTTCTTGCGGCATGATTTCACCTTGGTTACATCGGCGCGTTGGGCGACAAGCCGAATAGTCGGCGGTCAAAACATGCCCGGCCGGGATTGGCAAGTGGTTTTCGCTGAACGCTGCGTTGCAGGGCGCGAATACCTATTCTGCAACGTCATCGGGGCGGAACAGGAGGAGCGCAGCTTGCACGCTGCCGCCTGTTTCCGCATGTCGTCGGGTCAGCCTCAGCCTGTCGGGAACTGGGCCAGCCTTGCTGCGTAACGAGCCATCGTGTCCACTTCGAAATTGACGAAATCGCCGGCCTGGCGATCGCCCCATGTGGTCACGCCCAGCGTATGCCTGATCAGCAGCACATCGAAATCGGTGCCATCGACCGAGTTGACGGTCAGCGATGTGCCATCGAGCGCAACCGATCCCTTCGGCGCGACGAAGCGGGCGAGGCTTTCCGGCGCCCGAAGGCGAATGCGGACTGCTTCGCCTTCGGAGGTCACGGACAGGATCTCCGCCTTGCCGTCGACATGGCCGGAGACGATATGGCCGCCCAGTTCGTCGCCGATCTTCAGCGCCCGCTCCAGATTGACGCGGGTACCGGATGTCCAGCCAGCGATCGTTGTCAGCCGCAGCGCTTCTTCCCAGGCTTCCACCTCGAACCAGCGCTCATTGCTGCCGTCCTCAGGCAAGTTGGTCACGGTCAGGCAAACGCCGCCATGGGCGATCGAGGCACCCATCGCGATCGTCTTCGGATCGTAGCTGGTGGCGATACGGAGCTTGACGCCCTCGTCCATCGGGGTAGTCGCCGCTACGGTTCCGACATCGGTGACAATTCCGGTAAACATCGACGACCTCTATGACTGCTCGATTTTCTGGAAATCGTAGGAACGGTCGGGACCGAACGTATCCTCACGAACCAGCTGGAAACCCTCCGGCATATCGGATGGCGACAGAGGCGATTCAAGACCGCCCTCGCCCACCATCGTCGGCCCCTGCGACAGCACGATCCGATCGACGAGGCCGACATCCAGAAAGGCCTTGCCAACCGTCGCGCCGCCTTCAACGAATAGAAGGGAAATTCCGCGTGTCGCCAACTGGTCGAGAAGTGCTGCGAGATCGCCTGCCTCGATCACATCGACACCTGCGGCCAGAAGTTTCTCGCGCTTTTCGGACTCTTGCGAGACCGGCACGCAGGCGACGATCACAGGCACGTCGCGGGCAGACTTCACCAGAAGGCTGTCGAGCGGCAGTTCGAGACGGCGGTCTAGAATAACGCGGACGGGCGATCTGTCGCTCATCTCGGGAAGCCGGACCGTTAGTTGCGGATCGTCGGAACGGACGGTTCCCATACCAACCAGGATCGCATCGCTTTCGGCGCGCATGACATGCACCTGGGCACGGGCGAGCGGCCCGGTGATCAGCACTTCCTCGCCACGGCGTCCCAGCATTCCATCGGCCGAGACGGCAAGCTTGAGCGTGACGTAAGGGCGGTGGCGGATCTGGCGGGAGAGATAACCGGCGAGCGCGCGCTTGCCGTCATCTTCCATGAGGCCAAGCTCGGTCGCGATGCCCGCATCGTGCAGGATCTTCAATCCCTGACCGGAGACGCGCGGATCGGGATCGGCGACGCTGACGACAACGCGGGAAACACCGGCCGCCACGAGCGCATTGGCGCAGGGCGGGGTCTTGCCGTGATGGGCGCAAGGTTCGAGCGTCACATAGGCGGTCGCCCCCCTCGCCTTCTCGCCGGCAACGGCGAGCGCGCGGGCTTCCGCATGTGGTCGGCCATCGCGGGCCGTAACCGCTGCACCAACAATGGCACCATCCCTGACGAGCACGCAGCCGACCGATGGATTGGTCATGGTCTGGCCTTCATGCCAGCGCGACAGCCTCAGCGCTGCGGCCATGAACCGCTGGTCGTCGGCCTCCGACATGGCGTCAGGACTCCAGCCCGGGATCGCGGGCAATCTTGGCGTTGATCTCGGAAATCACTTTCTCGAAGTCCTCCGCATGGGAGAAGTCGCGATAAACGGATGCGTAGCGCACGAAGGCGACGTCATCGAGGCTTTTCAGCGATTCGAGCACCTGCAGGCCGATCTCTTCGGAGGAGATTTCGCTCTCGCCCGAGCTTTCGAGGCGCCGGACGATGCCGGAGACGGCGCGCTCGATGCGGTCGGGATCGACGGGCCGCTTGCGCAGCGCGATCTGGAACGACCGCACCAGCTTGTTGCGGTCGAAAGGTACCTTGCGGCCGGTCTTCTTCGACACCAGCAGCTCGCGCAACTGCACGCGCTCGAATGTCGTGAAGCGACCGCCGCAGTCAGGGCAAATGCGCCGCCGCCTTATGGAGGTGAAATCCTCGGCCGGACGCGAGTCCTTGACCTGGGTATCTTCCGAACCGCAATAGGGGCAGCGCATCATGTTTCCTTAGAGGTACGGGTACATCGGGAAGCGATTGGTGAGCGTCATCACCTTTTCGCGGACACCCGCTTCCACCACCGCATTGCCCTCGTCCGAATTGGCCGTCTTCAGGCCGTCAAGCAGTTCGACGATCAGATTACCGATTTCGGTGAACTCGGCTTCCTTGAAGCCGCGCGTCGTTCCGGCCGGCGTGCCGAGACGGATACCGGACGTGACGAAGGGCTTTTCAGGGTCGAACGGAATGCCGTTCTTGTTGCAGGTGATATAGCCGCGGCCAAGCGCTGCTTCGGCCCGCTTTCCGGTCGCGTTCTTCTTGCGCAGATCGACCAGCATCAGGTGGTTGTCGGTACCGCCGGAGACGATGTCGAGACCGCCTGCCACCAGTGTTTCCGACAGGGCCTTGGCGTTCTTGACGATCTGAGCTGCATAATCCTGGAATTCAGGCTGCAGCGCTTCGCCGAAGGCCACCGCCTTGGCGGCGATGACATGCATCAGCGGGCCGCCCTGCAGGCCGGGGAAGACAGCCGAGTTGAATTTCTTCGCCAGATCCTCGTCATTGGTGAGGATCATGCCGCCGCGCGGTCCGCGCAGCGACTTGTGGGTCGTGGTGGTCGCGACATGGCAGTGCGGGAACGGCGACGGATGCTGGTTGCCGGCAACAAGACCGGCGATATGCGCCATGTCGACCATGAGCCAGGCACCGACTTCGTCGGCGATCTCGCGGAAACGTTTCCAGTCCCAGGTGCGGGAATAGGCCGTGCCGCCGGCGATGATCAGCTTCGGCTTGGTCGTGCGGGCCTTCTCGGCCACGGCATCCATATCGAGAAGGTTGTCGCCTTCACGAACGCCGTAGGACACAACGTTGAACCACTTGCCGGACATGTTGACCGGCGAACCATGGGTCAGGTGACCGCCCGAGTTGAGATCGAGGCCCATGAACGTGTCGCCCGGCTGCAGCAGCGCCAGGAACACGGCCTGGTTCATCTGCGAACCGGAATTGGGCTGGACGTTGGCGAAGTTCACACCGAACAGCTTCTTAGCGCGTTCGATGGCAAGTTCTTCGGCGATGTCGACGAACTGGCAGCCGCCGTAGTAGCGCTTGCCCGGATAGCCCTCGGCATACTTGTTGGTCATGATCGAGCCCTGGGCTTCGAGCACGGCACGCGACACGATGTTTTCCGAGGCGATCAGTTCGATCTCATGGCGTTGACGGCCAAGTTCCTTCTCGATCGCGCCAAAAATATCCGGATCGGATTCGGCCAGCGGGCGGGAGAAGAATGCTTCGGTATTGGACATGTGCGAGGCTCCTCGAAGGGTGGCAGGCGATGTGACGCGTCTTAGCCTTCCCTTCCGATCAGGGCAATACACGGAGCGACATTTGCGCGTCCAACTCCGTTTCGAGACAACGGCAAAAGGCCGCACCACCCTTTTGGGCGATGCGGCCTTTCAATCGAATTGGTCGTTCGTCAGCGACGTCCTGCTTATTGCGGCAGGAGATCCTGTTCGGTGATCGCACCGGAGGCACGCTCCACGCCGGTCGTGGTCTGCAGAGCCAGTTCCTGGTTGCCGTCGCGCTGGTAGATGTCGTCGCGGAACTGGACGACCTGGTCCTTTGCCGACCATGCCGTGACATAGACGATATAGACCGGAACTTCCTGGCTGAGCTTGATCGGGTTGTTCTGGCGAGCAGCGATAACCCGTTCGATTTCCTGACGCGACCAGCCGGGCGTGTCACGCAGCAGCCAGGTCACGAGATCGCGCACGTTCTGGATACGCATGCAGCCCGAGGACTCAAAGCGCATCAGCTTGTTGAACAGGCCCTGCTGGGGCGTGTCGTGCATGTATTCGTTGTTCGGGTTGTGGAAGTTGATCTTCGTCGAGGACATCGCGTTGATCTTGCCCGGATCCTGGCGGAACATGAAGTTCGGCGCCTTGGGGGCATTCCAATCCACGGTTTCCGGCGACACTTCCTGGCCACGACCGTCGATCAGACGGATGTTGTTGCGTGTTAGGTAAGTCGGGTCCTTGCGCATCAACGGCACGATGTCTTTTTCGACGATCGAGCGCGGTGCGGTCCAGTAAGGATTGAGGATGACTTCGTAGATTTTCGAATTGATCGCATGGGTCGGGCGGTCGATACGGCCGACGACCGCATTGGTGCGCAGCGCCACGCGATCGTTCTCGACCGCTTCAACATAGGCCGCCGGGATGTTGACCATGACGTAACGCGAACCGAGATCACCCGACATCGACTGCAGGCGAACCCGGTTGGTTTCGAGCTGCATCAGACGTGTCTGGGCCGGAACGTTCATCGCCTTGACGCTGAATTCGCCAAGCACGCCATCTGCCGGCAGGCCGTGACGGGCCTGGAAGCGCTTGACCGCACCGTCGACATTGCTGTCGAACGAGCTGGACATGCCTGCGGACTGATCGAGATCGCCGGCGATCATCAGGCGACGGCGCAGGTTCTGCACCGACGGATCAACGACGCCGAGCTGCAGGCGCACGGACGAATTGACATCTGGCCAGCCACCTGCAGAAACGATCTGCTGATAGAAGGCAATTGCCTGCTGGATGTTTGCCGGGCCTTCGGAACCAAGGATCGGATTGTTGGAGACGACACCGACGGCCGAGCGCGAACCACGCGCATCGAACTGGTCATCCCAGTTGCCACGACGAGGCGCGGTCATGATGCCATCGAGCGTCGACTGCGCCAAAGCCGGCGCGGCCAGAACGGCGGCACCCACGGAGACGGCCGAACGCAACATGGCGCGGCGGGAAAGCAATTCCGATCCGATCTTTTTCGACATCATCCTGTCCATCTGGTCCCAGAGGCTTCAAAACAAAAGCGCTACAGGGATATGGTTAATAAACGCGCAAAATTCCGCGGCTGGGCTGCTGGAAATGCTCGGGGGGCCATCTGGAGTAGCACGAGTTTCCCGAACCTGTTCAAGCATGGCGGTCCCATAGCAATATGGCCAATTCGTGTCAGTTGCTGCAGCGTCACAAAGCCGTGTGAAAGCGTGACTTTTCGGCCTCCTTCGAGATACTCAACGGGAAATGTGGCAGGCGCGAACTCGAAGGCATTTCGGGAGGTTGGGAGTGCGCTGTGGAGCGAGAGAACGCTGCGTTCCGGTGTTCTTAAAGAGCCTGCATCAGGCGACCATGACAGAGGACATCTGGAGCTCTGAAACGGGATCGGCGGAGCGTATTGCGACGCTCCGCCCGATATGTGTGTCGTGCCACTGCATGACTGGAGGAAATGCAGGCGCCGACAGTTGTCTTTGCCGTGCCGCCGTCGCGCCTCCGGTGGTTCAGGAGCGCGGCGCGGCGATGGCAGATATTACATGCGGTAAGCGATGCTGTCGTTCCAGAAACGGTCGAGGCGCTGCAGCAGCTTGTTCATCTGCGAGAACTCGCCCTCGCCGATGCCGCCGACCTTTTCGATCGAGCCGACGTGGCGATCATAGAGCTTGGCGACGGTTTCTGCGACTTCCTGGCCTTCCTTGGTCAGGCTGATGCGGACCGAGCGGCGGTCGATGCGCGAACGCTGGTGGTTGATGAAACCGAGGTCGACCAGCTTCTTGACGTTGTAGGAAACGTTGGAGCCGAGATAGTAACCGCGCGAGCGCAGTTCACCGGCAGTGAGTTCCGAGTTGCCGATGTTGAAGAGGAGAAGTGCCTGGATGGCGTTGACGTCGTCGCGACCCTGGCGGTCGAACTCGTCCTTGATGACGTCGAGCAGGCGGCGGTGAAGACGCTCGACCAGGTGGAGCGATTCCATATAAAGCGAACGGATCGGATCTTCGTTGATGTCTGCTGCGACCGGTGCCTGCGGCTTCATTTTCGTGTTCATCATGACTGCCTCACTGTTTTGCTTGGCGGTGTGTTTGTTTATTCCCGCCTTGAGACAGACACTAACGAAAGCGCATAAAATTCGACTTAAAACAAAGGGTTAACAAAATCTTGCAGAAGTTTTTCCAATCGTCGGCAGTCTAGCTGCCTCCCCCTCACCCTTATTTCCGCCCTATTGAAATCAATGGGTTAGGTCGAAATTTCAGGCCAAATAAAGGCGCCAAAGCTTTAGGGTCAAGGTGAATCAATCCTTACCCGCTCCGCCTTGCGCCGCTCTTCCAGCCATAAAGAGAGCCGAAACACGCCGTAAATGGCGGCCACGAGGCCGTGCAGGATGGGCACAAGAGTGTTCCGTCCGAAGATTTCTGGCCAGACGAGATACATCAGCACCTGCGAGAACGCTGCGATAGTCCAGAGCACCGCGCCCCAGGACACGGTGAGCCACAAACCGAGCGAGGCAACCGGAAACAGAACGGCAAGCGAGGCCGCCGCCACTTTCCATGGCGGCGCCAGAAGATCGAAGCGCGCCATGCCGTGCAGCGAATAGCCGACCAGCATCGCCCAGTACTGGATGCCGAACCATAGGCAGGCAACCGCGATAATCCTGAGGAAGACGACGAAAAGGATTTCCGTCAGCGTGCGCTTGGGTACCGTGGGTGAATCAGATTCCATGCCTTCGATCATATCGGGAGACGTCGCGAGCCGCCAGCATGCCGCATGGCAGCAATGCGCAGTAAGCCCCATTCATAAACAGTTTCTCGCGTGTTAGAGCGTTTGACCTGACACAAGCCCGCTCCGGCAGAATGTTTCAATCCAGCCAGGAAACGCTCTCGTCAGCAGCGAGCATTAAGAACGGAGTATCCGTCATGGACAAGACCCACCTCGTCGACCACGTCACCGGTCATCGCCGCATGCGGCGCAACCGCAAGGCCGACTGGACGCGACGAATGGTGCAGGAGAACCGGCTGACCGTGGACGACCTGATCTGGCCGATCTTCATCGTGCCCGGCACCGGCATCGTCGATCCGATCAAGTCGATGCCCGGGGTCAACCGGATGAGCGTCGACAAGGCGGTGGAAGCCATACGGGAAGCGGCCGATCTCGGCATTCCAGCTGTTGCGCCCTTCCCCGACATCGAGATGAACCTGCGCGATGAGACGGGATCAGCGATCCTCGATCCGAACAACCTCATCAACCAGTTCACCATCGCCGCGAAGAAAGCGGTGCCCAATATCGGCGTCATCACCGACGTGGCGCTCGATCCATTCACCAGCCATGGCCATGACGGCATCCTGCGTGAGGGCATCATCGTCAACGACGAGACGGTTGATCAGGTGATCAAGGCGGCGGTCCTGCAGGCGGATGCAGGTGCCGACATCATCGCGCCGTCCGAGATGATGGACGGTCGCATCGGCGCCATCCGCCGCGGGCTCGACGCTGCCGGTCACCAGGATGTCGGCATCATGTCCTATGCGACAAAGTTCTCCTCGGGATTTTACGGTCCGTACCGTGAGGCGATCAATACGAGCGGGCTCCTGAAGGGCGACAAGAACGCCTATTACATCTCGCCCGCCAACGGCACCGAAGCGATGCGCGACGCGGCACTCGACGTGGAAGAAGGCGCCGACATGCTGATGGTCAAGCCGGGTATCGCCTATCTCGATATCTGTTGGCGCGTGAAGGAAGCTTTCGGCCTGCCGACCTACGCCTATCAGGTCTCCGGCGAATATTCGCAGATCAAGGCGGCGGCGATGAACGGCTGGATCGACGGCGACCGGATCATGATGGAGACGCTGCTCTGCTTCAAGCGCGCCGGCTGCGACGGCATCTTGACCTACTTTGCGATCGAGGCCGCGAAGAAACTCGGCCGGGTTTAAAGCCTATGGTGGCAAACCTTGCTGTTGGGCTTGCCACCTCTTATATCGGGTTTGGTACAACTGGAGAACCACGCGAATGAGCTTCGAACCGAACCCGACCTATGCCGCACCGGACAATTGGCGCGCCTATAGCGGCGTTCTGTCACGCCGGATCTTCGCCTTTGTCATCGATTACCTGTTCGTTCTTCTGCTGTGCATCCCTGCAGCGGTGATCGTGTTCTTCTTGGGAATTCTGACGCTCGGGCTTGGCTTCATGCTCTATCCCGCGTTGTTCTTCATCGTCGCCCTCCTCTATTTCGGCCTGACGCTCGGTGGCGCCAGCCAGGGATCTCCGGGCATGCGCGCCATGGGGCTTGCCATGACACGGGTCGACGGGCGCCGGATGGATTTCCTGACTGCCATGGTTCACACGGTACTGTTCTGGGTGATCAATTCGGTACTGACGCCGCTGGTGCTCCTGGCCGGGCTGTTTATCGAGCGCTCGCGGCTGGTTCACGATCTCCTCCTCGGCACCGTCGTCGTCCGCAGGTCGTAAGACCGCAACAGTGATCCAGGGATGCGTCAACCGGCAAATGCGCCAGTTGACGTTTCCGCGTTATGCGCCATGCTAGGATCAGTAGCGCCACGAGCAAGACGACGGACCGGGCTGCACCTCCATGAACACACAGACAACGCCATCACCTCAGTTCTACCTGACGGCACCGGCGATTTGTCCGTATCTATCGGGTGAAATGGAACGCAAGGTGTTCACGCATCTCGTCGGTCCTCGCGCGGCGGAGATGAACGACCTATTGACCCAAGGCGGGTTTCGACGGTCCCAGAACATCGCCTACCGGCCAGCCTGCGAAGCGTGCCGTGCCTGCGTTTCTGTTCGAATCCTTGCAGGCGACTTCCAGCCGGCGAAGTCCATGAGGCGCGTTCTCGCGACCAACAGCGACATCGTTGCGACCCTTGGTCCAGCGCAGCCGTCCACCGAACAGTTCTCCCTGTTCCGACGGTATCTCGACAGCCGTCACCAGCGCGGCGGGATGTCGGACATGTCCGCCCTCGACTACGCGATCATGGTCGAGGATTCGCACGTCAACACCCGCGTCATCGAATACCGCCGCCGCGAGCCGGGAGACGGTATCGCCGGCACGCCGAGGGGCGAATTGATCGCCGTGGCGCTGACCGACATGATGAGCGACGGGCTGTCGATGGTCTATTCCTTCTTCAATCCCGATCTCGAAAAGCGCTCTCTCGGCACCTTCATGATCCTCGACCATATCAACCGCACGAAGACGCTCGGCCTGCCGCATGTCTATCTCGGCTACTGGGTGAAGGGGTCGCCCAAGATGGGCTACAAGACCCGCTACCAGCCTCAGGAACACCTGACGGCCCGCGGATGGGAACTTGCCGATCCGGCGCGCGACGTCTGACGCCCCCTCTCCCGACGGCATTGCAAATCGGCCATCCTCATGTTGTAACTCGCGTTGCAACACGAGGATACGCGCATGAAGACCACCATCCGCAAGATCGGCAATTCCGAAGGCATCATCATCCCGAAGGAGATTCTGGAGCGGATGGGGTTGCGCGCGGGAGATAATATCGATCTTAGCGAAGAAGCAGGGAAGCTGGTCTTGAAGCCGCTCGATGACGATTTCAACCGTCAGCTAGAGCATGCGGAGCGCTTCATGGACAGATACAAGGTTGCCCTCAAGAAGCTGGCCGAGTGATGGCCATCCAATTTCTTTCACGAGCGCTGGTTGAACGCCTCCACCTGCGCCAGATCGAAAGATTCGGTGGGGCTTATGGTTTGCGCGATGAGGGCGCGCTGGAATCTGCGCTGATGCTTGCCGTCAACAAGGTTGCATATGGATCGACAGACCTCATCGAGCTGGCGGTAGCGTATCTTTACGTTCTTGCAATGAACAATGCTTTTATCGACGGAAACAAGCGGATCGCGATCGTCTCAGCCGGTGTCTTCCTGATGGACAACGGGTATGCCATCGATACCGATGACGCCACGCTCTACCAATTCATCCTCTCCGTCGCAGCCGGCGAGATCGACGAGGATGGTGCAGCGCGGTTCCTTCGCGATCACACGGTCCCCTACCCCTGAACCGGTCCGCCCATCAGGGCGAACCGTCTCAATCCAAAGGCCTGATCAGCCGGCGAATTTGCCGCTGCGCGGAAAGCCCTTCGGAACGGTGCGGCCGGCGGAGGCGCGGTCACCCATCCATTCGAGAAGCTCATCCTTGCTGCGGTTGAAGGCGCGTCCGGCACTGTCTTCCCAGGCAAGCCCGGTATCGATTGCGAAACACCTGATGTCGGAGATGCCGCCGTCCTTGTAGCGCTGCAGGCGCACGCCCTTGCCGCGTGTCATTTCCGGCAACTGGTCGAGCGGAAAGACCAGCATCTTGCGGTTCTCGCCGACAATCGCGACGTGATCGCCCTTGACCTGAACGACCAGCTTTGCCTCGTCCGGCATCGAGACGTTCATGACTTGCTTGCCCTTGCGGGTGTTGGCCACCATCTCGCTTTCGGCAATGACAAAGCCATAGCCGGCTGTCGAGGCGATCACCATCTTGCGGCTGGCGTCGTGGACGAAGGCGGTCAGGATGTCCTGGTCGTTCTCCATGTCGACGATGATGCGGATCGGCTCGCCATGGCCGCGGCCGCCCGGCAGCTTGTCGGCGCCGAGCGTGTAGGCCTTGCCGCCGGTCGTTACCAGCAGCAGCTTGTCGGTCGTCTGCGCCGTGAACGCGATCTTCGGTCCGTCTCCTTCCTTGAAGACGAGACCCGACGTATCGGTCACGTGCCCCTTCAAGGCGCGGATCCAGCCCTTCTGCGAGATCACGACGGTGATCGGTTCCTTTTCGATCATCGCCTGCTGGATTGCTTCCAGATTGGCTTCCGGCGCATTGGCGAATTGGGTGCGGCGGCGGCCAAGTTCGGTCGCCTTGGCATACTGTTTCTTGACCTCCTGGATCTCCCAGGCAACGGTCTTCCACTGCTGTTCGTCGGAGGCGAGAAGCGCTTCGATCTCGCCCTTTTCCTTGGTCAGATTATCGTGCTCGGTGCGGATCTCGAACTCTTCGAGCTTGCGCAAATTGCGCAGCCGCATGTTGAGGATCGATTCCACCTGCAGGTCGGTCAGAGACCAGCGCGCCACCATGACAGGCTTCGGCTCGTCCTCCTCGCGGATGATGCGGATCACCTCGTCGATGTTGAGGTAGGCGATCAGCAGGCCGCCGAGGATTTCCAGCCGCCGGTCGATTGCTGCCAGACGGTAGCGGGAGCGGCGAACCAGCACGTCCTTGCGATGCGCCAGCCATTCGAGCAGCACCTCGTTCAGCGCCATCACCCGCGGCACGCGCCCCATCGAGAGCAAGTTCATGTTGAGCGGAATGCGGTTTTCAAGCTCGGTCAGCTTGAACATCGATTCCATCAGCAGCGTCGCATCGACCGTGCGGTTCTTCGGCACGATGATGATGCGGACGTCTTCGGCGGATTCGTCGCGGATGTCGTCGAGCAGCGGCAGCCTGCGGGCAATCAGCAGTTCGGCGATCTTTTCGATCAGGCGCGACTTCTGCACCTGGTAGGGAATTTCCGTGACGACGATCTGATAGCCGCCGCGGCCGAGATCCTCGATCTCCCACTTGGCGCGGACGCGGAAGCCGCCGCGACCTGTCTTGTAGCTCTCGAGGATCGACTCGCGGTTATCGATGATGATGCCGCCGGTCGGAAGATCCGGACCCGGCATGAACTCGAGCAGCTTTTCGACGCTGGCATCCGGATGGGCGATGAGATGCAGCGCCGCGTCGCAGACTTCATGGGCATTGTGCGACGGGATCGACGTCGCCATGCCGACCGCGATCCCGGAGGCGCCGTTGGCCAGCAGGTTCGGGAAGGCACCGGGCAGAACCGTCGGTTCGGAGTTGCTCTCGTCATAGGTATCGCGAAAGTCGACCGCATCCTCGCCGATTCCCTGCAGCAGCAGTTCGGCAACGGCAGTCATCTTCGATTCGGTGTAACGCATCGCGGCGGGGCTATCGCCGTCGATATTGCCGAAATTGCCCTGGCCGTTGACCAGCGGATAGCGCTGCGAGAAATCCTGCGCGAGACGGGCAAGCGCATCGTAGATCGATTGGTCGCCGTGCGGATGGTAGTTACCCATCACTTCACCGACGATCTTTGCGCATTTGCGGAAGGCCGAGTTGGGACGAAGGCCCATCTCGTTCATCGCGTAGACGATACGGCGATGGACGGGTTTCAGACCGTCGCGCACATCAGGCAGAGCACGGTGCATGATCGTGGAAAGAGCGTAGGCAAGATAGCGCTCTTCGAGCGCTGCCTTCAGGTCAACCGCCTGAATGTGGTCGCCGCCGCCGTCTCCCGAGCCGTCGCCAGGTGGAGTTACAATTTTTCCCATGGCACTTGACTATAGAAATCCCTGATTCCCGGCAAGAAACCTATCCAAACGCCCTGTGGATGATCGGGCCGATGACACAAGTTTTCACTGTTTGGCGACAAACATTTACGCTGCCGCAATTATGCCGAAGCGAATGGACACTACGGCATGGACGTTTTGCACCGTCCGCCTTAACTCTTGCCTCAGCCAGACTGTAATTGATCCCGGGCCGTGCCGCCCGCCAGGAGGACCTATGACCCACTTTTCCACCACGGCGCGCCTGCTTGCCGCCGCCACAGCGCTGTCGGTGTTTGCCGGGCCGGCCTTGGCTCTCGATGGCAACGATCTTCTGAAGAAGATCAACGCCGCGCTCGTCATCCAGGGCGGCGCGCTCGAAGCCCAGTCGGTTGCCGTCGACGGGTCGAAGGTGACGCTGACAGGCGCAACCTACAATCCCTCAGGGGCTCCGCAGAAGATGCCGATCGGCACTGTGACGATGGATGGCGTCGAAGAAGCCGAGGGCGGCTACACGATCGACAAGGTGACCTTCCCCAACATCAACGTTTCGCATGAAGCCACCACGATCAGCGCGTCCGACATCACGATGAGCGGCGTCACGGTACCGGCGGACGCCACGAAGAACACAATCGAGTCGCTCCTGCTCTACGAGGAAGCCAAGACCGGCGCCACGACCGTCGCAGTCGGCGGCAAGACCGTTCTCACAGTCGGCCCGAGCAGCGTCACGACGGAGGTTGCGGACGACAATTCCGGTATCGACTTCGATATGGCGCTGAACGAAATCAAGGCGGATCTCAGCATCATCGACGACCCGCAGTCGCGCGAGGCAATCCAGGCGCTTGGCGTCAACACTCTGGATGGCAGCATCAACCTCAACGGCACATGGACGCAGAACGACGGTACTGTCGCCGTCGAGGAATATGCCATCGACTTCGACAAGGTCGGCCGTCTCGATTTGTCCTTCAGCTTTTCCGGCTATACGATCGACTTCCTGAAGTCCGCGCAGGAAACCGCAAAGGCGCTGGAAGCCAACCCGAACAAGCAGGAAGCGCAGCAGGCGGCAAACCTTGCCATGCTCGGCCTGATGCAGCGGCTCACGTTCAACGCCGCCCAGATCCGCTTCGAGGATGACGGCGTGACGGCGAAGGCGCTGGATTATGCCGGCAAGAAGCAGGGTTCGAACGGCCCGCAGATGGCACAGATGATCAAGGCGATGACGCCGATCGTGCTTTCGCAGTACAACATTCCGGAACTGCAGAACATGCTGAGCCAGGCCGTCAACACCTATCTCGACAAGCCCGAGAACCTGACGATCACGGCAGAGCCGGCAAACCCTGTTCCGTTCCCGATGATCATGGGCGCGGCAATGGGCGCACCGAACACGCTGCCGAACGTGCTGGGCGTCAAGGTCTCCGCGAACGACTGATCGCTTCCCTCTAGGGGATGAATGAAAAAGCCCCGGCAAGCGATTGCCGGGGCTTTGTTTTGTTCAGTATAGGTGCGCCGCTTCAGTGTCCGGGGGTTGCCGAAAGGGCTGCGTGTTCCTTGTCGTGCAGCGCGAACCGGTCGATCATCGAGGCGCTTGCCTCGTTGGCACCGATCACCTCGACGGCGATGCCGCGGCTACGGAATTTCATCACTGCACGGTCGAGTGCGCCGACGGCCGAGATATCCCAGAGGTGCGCACGGCGAACGTCGATCGTGACGCGTTCCAGGCTTTCGGCGAAATCGAAGGCGTCAACGAGAGCGTCTGCCGAGGCGAAGAAGACCTGTCCTTCAACCGCATAGGTTCTTGCCTTGCCGTCTTCGGAAAAGCTGGAGGACACGCGCACCATCTTGGCCACCTTGCCCGCAAAGAACACACCCGACAGAAGCACGCCGACGATGACGCCCTTCGAAAGATCGTGCGTTGCCAGAACAACCGCGACGGTCGAGAGCATGACGATCGAGGATGTACCGGGATGCCGCTTGAGATCGATGACCGACTTCCAAGAGAACGTGCCGATCGCCACCATGATCATGACGGCCACGAGTGCTGCAACCGGCACAATGCGCAGGATATCATCCAGCACCAGAAGCAGGATCAGCAGGTATATGCCGGAGGCAAAGGTCGAAAGCCGGCCTCGCCCGCCTGACGTGACGTTGATCACCGATTGGCCGATCATGGCGCAGCCGCCCATGCCGCCGAACAGGGCTGCAACGATGTTGCCGCTGCCCTGACCGAAACATTCTTTTGTCTTGCTGCTGGTCGTGTCTGTCATTTCGTCGACGATCTGTGCGGTCAGCAGCGATTCCAGAAGACCGACGGCTGCGAGTGCCAGCGAATACGGAAAGATGATCCGCAGCGTCTCGAAGGTCAGTGGTACGTCCGGCAACAGGAAGTCCGGAAGCGCCGTCGGCATCGCGCCGAGATCGGCAACGGTCGGAACCTCGATGCCGAAGGAGAGCGCCAGAATGGTAACGGCAGCGATCGCCACAAGGGGTGACGGAATGGCTTTTGTTACATAGGGAAACAGATAGATGATGCCGAGCGCCAATGCGATGAGCAGGTAGGTTACTTCGGGAACGTTGATGAGCTGCGGAAGCTGAGCCAAAAAAATCAGGATCGCCAGTGAGTTGACGAAGCCGGTCATGACCGATTTCGACACGAACCGCATCAGGCGACCGAGTTTCAGCATGCCGGCGAAGATCTGCAGGATGCCCATCAGGATGGTTGCGGCAAACAGGTACTGGATGCCGTGATCGCGTACAAGGGGCCCCATCAGCACCGCAGTGGCAGCTGTGGCGGCCGAAATCATGGCCGGGCGGCCACCGGTGATCGCGGTGGTGCAGGCAATGGCGACCGAGGCGAACAGGCCGACCTTTGGATCAACGCCGGCAATGATGGAAAAACCGACAGCTTCGGGGATGAGCGCGAGCGCAACGACGATGCCGGCAAGGAGATCGCCGCGAATGTTCGAAAACCATTCGCGCCGATAGGCGGAAATTGACTGTGTCATGTATTGGAAACTTCGCAAATAAAGCGCATCCGCCGGGAGGTATCCTCCAGGGTGAGAAAGAAGGCTGATGCTTTGCGTTGTCCGGCGGATCGGCGGCCGGAAGAGCCACTCGGGAGTTTCACCTGAGTCCTTGTGATGGGCGACCTATAGCGGAGAGAATTGCAGATGCCAAGCGTGGTACGGTAATATCTGCGAGACGGCGACGGTAGCGGCTCCGAAGCGATACGGACTAAAAGCTCCGACGCAAAAAGACCGGAGCTGCGGTGGCAGCCCCGGTCTCTCAAATACTATCCGAAATCGGACAGGTCCTATTCCAGGACCTGAATAACCGTGCGCGTCTGCGGGTCGACGATGACGCGGCGATCGTTCACGACCGTGTAACCGTAGGAGTCATATCCCTGCACAGGACGAACCTGGACAGCTTCCGGCAGCACGCGGCCGACCAGAACGTCGCCTTCGTACGGCACGGATTCAACCGGCTGCTCCATCACGTAGGTGCGGACTTCGCCTGGCATGACAACCGTTGCGGGTGCCATTGCTGGTTCCTGCGTGATGATCGTCGTCTGGGCGAAGGCTGCACTCGAAAGCGCCATGAATGCCGCCGAAGCGGTCAGTACGATCTTGCGCATAGTCTTACTCCATTTGTTTATTCTGCCTCTACAACTCGAAGTACGCGGCGATGGTTCCGTCCGACCAAGGTCTGATCGCTGCACTGCCACCAAGCCCTGCCCTGCTGAAACGGGAAAGCCCGGCGTCTTTCGAGCGCCGGGCTTTCCAATCTCGTCACAGAAATAGAACCGAAGATCAGTCCTTCTTGACCGCCGGGATCGGGCGGATCGCCAGTTCGCGCAGCTGCGCGGGGCTCGCTTCCGAAGGCGCTCCCATCAGAAGGTCCTGAGCCTGCTGGTTCATCGGGAACAGCGTGATCTCGCGCAGGTTCTTGGCACCGGTCAGAAGCATGACGACGCGGTCGACGCCGGCTGCCATGCCGCCATGCGGCGGTGCGCCGTACTGGAATGCGCGGTAGAGGCCGCCGAAGCGGTCTTCCACGTCCTGCTGCGAAAGGCCGACCATTTCGAAGGCCTTGACCATCACTTCCGGCAGCTGGTTACGGATCGAGCCAGACGCGATTTCGAAACCGTTGCAGACCATGTCGTACTGGTAGGCCTTGATCGTCAGCGGATCCTGGTTTTCCAGCGCGTCTAGGCCGCCCTGCGGCATCGAGAACGGGTTGTGGGCGAAGTCGATCTTCTTGTCTTCCTCGTTGTATTCGAAGAACGGGAAGTCGACGATCCAGCACAGAGCGAACTGGTTCTTGTCGGAAAGGTTCAGTTCGTCGGCAGCGCGGTTACGGGCTTCGCCGGCAAACTTGTAGAACTTGTCCGGATCGCCAGCGACGAAGAAGCAGGCATCGCCCGCCTCGAGGCCAAGCTGGGTGCGAACGGCTTCGGTGCGCTCCTCGCCGATGTTCTTGGCGAGCGGACCGGAGCCCGCGATCTTGCCGTCTTCTTCCTTCCAGAAGATGTAGCCGAGACCCGGCTGGCCCTGGCCCTGCGCCCAGGCGTTCATACGGTCGCAGAACGCTCTCGAACCACCAGTCTTCGCCGGGATCGCCCAGACTTCGACCTTCGGGTTCGACGCGATCATGTTTGCGAACACTTTGAAGCCGGAGCCGGCGAAATGCTCGGTGACGGCTTCCATCTCGATCGGGTTGCGCAGGTCCGGCTTGTCGGAGCCGTATTTGCGCAGCGCGACGTCGTAAGGGATCCGCGGAAACTCCTTGGTAACCGGCTTGCCTTCGGCAAACTCTTCGAAGATGCCGCGCATGACCGGCTCCATCGTCTCCCAGACTTCTTCCTGGGTAACGAAGCTCATTTCCAGGTCGAGCTGGTAGAATTCGCCTGGCAGGCGGTCGGCACGCGGGTCTTCGTCGCGGAAACACGGTGCGATCTGGAAGTAGCGGTCAAAGCCCGCCACCATCATCAGCTGCTTGTACTGCTGCGGCGCCTGCGGCAGCGCGAAGAACTTGCCGGGATGGATACGGCTTGGAACCAGGAAGTCGCGCGCGCCTTCGGGCGACGATGCGGTCAGGATCGGCGTCGAATATTCGGTAAAGCCACAGGTAGCCATTTCGCGGCGCATGGCAGCGATGATCTGCGTGCGCTTGACGATGTTCTTGTGCAGCGTTTCGCGGCGAAGATCGAGAAAGCGGTACTTGAGGCGCACGTCTTCCGGATATTCCGGCTCGCCGAACACCGGCAGCGGCAGTTCCTTGGCAGCGGACAGGACTTCGATCTCCTGTGCGTAGAGTTCGATCTCGCCGGTCGCCATCGTCTTGTTGACGGTCTCGTCGGAACGCGCCTTGACGGTGCCGTCGATGCGGATGACCCACTCGCCACGCACGACTTCGGCCGACTTGAAGGCCGGGCTGTCCGGGTCGGCAACGACCTGGGTCATGCCATAATGGTCGCGAAGGTCGATGAACAGAACGCCGCCATGGTCACGGACGCGATGAACCCAGCCGGAGATACGGACATTGGAGCCGACATCCGACTTGCGGAGGGCTGCACAGGTGTGGCTGCGGTAACGATGCATTGTCTTTTATCCTGGACTGATGCTGAAAGCGGCTTCATCGGCGCGCGAAGCACAGCCGTACGAACCCATGAAAATCGGCCGGAAAAGCGCATGGTGGGCCTGCTTTGTCAAGACTTGTCACAGTCTCCCGCGGCGCTCGAGCCCTTTCCCCCGCTTTTACGGCTAGAGTTGCATAGGAGGATGTCATAACCAGAATGGGTCGATACGGCCAGCGCGCTGGCTGAGTCTCTGCGCCTGCCGACCATGCCCGAAAGCATCCGATGAACCAGATCCGCCCGCTGATACCGCTTCTGATCACCGCAGGGATCCTGATCGGCGGCAACGGGCTCCAGGGCACTTATATCGCGCTGCGCGGTTCGGCCGAGGGTTTTTCGCCGTCGGTCATCGGCCTGATCGGTGCCGGCTACAGTGTCGGCTTTGCGATCGGCTGCATCTATGTGGCAAGGCTGCTGCGCTCGATCGGCCATATCCGCACCTTTGCGGCCATGGCGGCAATCGCTGCGTCCGCCTCGATCGCCCTATCAATGGTCATCGACCCCGTCTTCTGGTTCGCCATGCGTTTCCTGATCGGCATCACTATCGCCAGCCTGTTTGCCACCGTCGAGAGCTGGATTAACTCGCAGGTGACCAACGAGAACCGCGCGCGGACGCTGTCGATCTACCGTTTCGTCGATCTCGGCTCGGTCACGATCGCGCAATACCTGATCCCGACCTTCGGCATCGACGGACCTGTCATCTTCAACATCATCGCCATTGCGCTGACGCTTTCGCTTGTGCCGATATCCATCGCCGACAAGTCGGGGCCGACGCCACCGGCCTCCATCTCATTCGATCTGAGAACCGTGTGGCGCATTTCGCCGCTCGCTGTGGTCGGCGTCGTGGCGGTCGGTCTGTCGATGGCGGCCTTTCGCAATATCGGGCCGATCTACGCCAAGGAGATCGGCATGAGTATCACGTCGATCGCGACCTTCATGAGTGCCGGCATCATCGGCGGCGTGGTACTGCAATATCCGCTCGGCGTCTATTCGGACAAGCTCGACCGGCGGCGCGTCATCCTGTGGACGACGATCGGGTCCGTCATCACCGGCGCCTATCTGTCGTTCGGCGCGGGCAGCAACGAGACGGCCAATATCATCAGCGTCTTCCTGTTCGGCGCCTTTTCGATGCCGCTCTATTCGCTCTGCTCGGCGCATGGCAACGACCACGCGAAACCAGGCGAGCACGCGGTGATCGCGGCAGGCTTGCTGTTCTTCTGGTCGGTCGGCGCCACGTTCGGACCGCTGCTTGCCGCGGCGCTTCTCGAATTCTACGGCCCGCGCGCATTCTTCCTCTACACGTCCTTCATCTTCGCCGGGTTCGCGATCTACACGCTGCGCCGGATGCAGGTGCGGGCACCGGTGCCGCCGCAGCAGCGGAGTTCGCGCTTCCGGGCCCTCCTGCGCACGTCGGCCTATTTCAACCGGCTTGCAGACCCTGCGGACCGTGGTGGCGACAAGGACAGGGACGCTGACGGCAACAACAGGAAATAGCCGCCCGCTTCCGGGAAAGGCTGGCCGTTTGTCTTGACATCTGCGGCGGGAAGGGAAAGGAAGGTTGACCACCTGCACGTGAATGAGACGATGATCGAAACAACAATTGCCCTTCAGGAAGCCTGCGAAAAGCTGGCTCAGTCAGACTTCATCACCATCGATACGGAGTTCTTGAGAGAGACGACCTTCTGGCCGGAACTCTGCCTGATCCAGATGGCGAGCCCGACAGTCGAAGTTCTCGTCGATCCGCTGGCAAAAGGGCTCGACCTCAAGCCCTTCTTCGAGCTGATGGCGAACACGGCGGTCACCAAGGTGTTTCATGCCGCGCGCCAGGATATCGAGATCATCCACCATCTCGGCAATCTCGTGCCGCACCCGATCTTCGATACGCAGGTCGCCGCCATGGTGTGCGGCTTCGGCGACAGCGTCTCCTACGACCAGCTGGTCAACCGCATCAAGGGCGTGCAGATCGACAAGTCGTCGCGCTTTACCGATTGGAGCCGCCGGCCGCTTTCCGAAAAGCAGCTCGACTATGCGCTGGCTGACGTCACCCATCTGCGCGACGTCTATCTGTCTCTGAAAGAACAACTGGAACGTGAAGGCCGTGCCCTCTGGCTGACGGAGGAAATGGCGGTTCTCGAGAGCGCGTCGACCTATGATCTGCATCCCGACGATGCCTGGCTTCGTCTGAAGTCGCGGCTGAGGAAGCCAAGCGAACTGGCGATCCTGAAATTCGTCGCCGCATGGCGCGAACGTGAGGCGCGCAGCCGCAACGTGCCGCGCTCGCGCGTGTTGAAGGACGATGCGATCTACGAGATTGCCCAGCAGCAGCCGAAGGATACCGAAGCTCTCGGACGTCTTCGCACCGTGCCGAAGGGCTGGGAACGCTCATCCTCAGGCGCCGCGATCGTCGAGGCTGTCAATACGGCGCTGGCGCTGCCGAAGACCGAGATGCCGCATGCGCCGAAGCATGTTCACCTGCCGGAAGGCACGGGCGCTGCCGTCGAACTCTTGAAGGTTCTGCTGAAGCTCATTTCCGACAAGCAGGGCGTTGCCGCCAAGGTGCTTGCCAATACCGACGATCTGGAAAAGATTGCTGCCGAAGGCGAGTTGGCCGAAGTGGCCGCCCTTTCCGGCTGGCGTCGCGAACTGTTCGGCGACACGGCGCTCAAGCTGATCCAAGGCGGCGTGGCGTTGCGCTTCGTCAACAAGAAGGTCGAGGCGGTCGAGCTGTAAGGCTCGTCCTCACCGTCTTTCATAATACAAGGGATCGGCAACCGGAGCTCCGGAGCGCGATCCCTTTTCGTTTAAATCCCAGTTATTTGCAGCGTTCCAGGCCGGCTCCGCGACGCTTGAACTACCTGCTCTGGCACCGTCAAGAAACCGACGTAAAACCTTCATCCAAGCGTCAACCGATCATCACCCTACCGTCATGCGTCCCGCCTATCGACGTCGCGTGTTCTTCTCATTCGAACAGGTGATTTGATGACCAAAACCTTTTTAGCCTCCGTTTTCGTAAGTACCCTCCTCGCCGGCACGGCATTGGCCGACGACAAGGAGTTTCCCGCAAAGCTCGCGGGCCAGGCAATCCTGCCGGCCAATACGGTGACTGCTGCTCCAACCGATGCGCCTGAATTTCTCAAGACATCGGGCAAGTTCACCACGCCGGACCGCAAGCGCACGGAAAAGCTCGGATCGATCGACGGCAAGGACGGTGTTCGCGTCACCGACGTCAAGCTGCCATTCAACGGTCAGCCGATCCAGGGCTTTTCCGGGATCAAGGCGATGGCTGACGGCACGTTCTGGACGCTCTCCGACAACGGTTTCGGCTCCAAGGCCAATTCCTCCGACGCGATGCTGTTCCTGCACCAGGTGAAGTTCGACTGGGCGACCAACAAGGTCGATGTCGTCAAGAACATCTTCCTGTCGGACCCGAACAAGATCGCCCCCTTCCCGATCGCCATGGAAGGCAGCGACAAGCGCTACCTGACCGGCGCCGATTTCGATATCGAATCGATCCAGCCCGTCGCGGACGGTTTTTGGCTCGGCGAGGAATTCGGGCCTTACCTCATCAAGGTCGACATGCTCGGCCAGCTGACTGACGTCGTTGCCACCACCGTCGACGGCAAGAAGGTCACCTCGCCTGACAACCCGACCCTTTCGATGCCGGCCAACCCCGCCGCCAAGATGCCGGTCTTCAACCTGAAGCGTTCGGGTGGCTATGAAGGCATGGCACTATCGAAGGATGGGCAGAAGCTTTACGGCCTGCTGGAAGGCCCGATCTTCCTCGACGACGGCAAGGTCGAACAGGCCGATGGGCGCACCGCGCTGCGCGTCATCGAATTCGACATCGCTTCGAAAAGCTGGACCGGTCGTTCCTGGCTCTATCCGCTGTCTGAAAAGGGTGTCGCGATCGGCGATTTCAACATGCTGGATGCCACCACCGCGCTCGTCATCGAACGCGACAACGGCGCCGGCACCAAGGACAAGGCCTGCGCCGATCCGAAGCAGCCGAAACCGGATTGCTTTGATGCGCCGGCCGAACTGAAGCGCGTCTACAAGATCGAGATGACCGACGCCAATGTCGGCGCGGCCGTCCGCAAGATCGGCTATATCGACCTTCTGAACATCAAGGACCCCGACAGCAAGAAGATGGCTGGCTCGAAGGACGGCATCTACGACATGCCGTTCGTGACGATCGAGAATGTCGACCAGATCGACGCGACACACCTGATCATCGGCAATGACAACAACCTGCCCTTCTCGGCCGGTCGCGCCGTCAACAAGGCTGATGACAACGAGTTCAGCCTGATCGAAGCCGCCGAGTTCCTCAACGCGAAGTAAAGCAGTGAGGCGGTGATCGGCAGGCCTCTAGAGCCCGGACATCACCACGACGAAACAGAAAAGGGCATCTGCATCAGCAGGTACCCTTTTCGACTCCATGACACCTCGAACCTGGACGTATTAAAGCTCAGGTATCGCCAGGATTACCATTTCAGGACGTCGTTAAGCGATGATGGCGCTTTCAAGCTTCTGTTCAAGTTCGTCGAAGGATCATTGAGCTGACGGACGATGTCGCTCTTTTGCGACGAGGAAAGATTGCTCCCCGACTGCCGCAGGATCAGGATCTGGTTATTGGCCACACCCTGATCTGTCGTATCCTTGGCAGCGTTTACGCTCAGCTCCACGGCCCGCGGATCCTGCAGGCGGTACAGAAAATCTGCTGCCTGGTAGCGAATGGTCTTGTCCGGATCTGCGGCCGCCTGAATCAGCAACGGAAAATCCTCAGCGGCCAGCTTTTGCGACAGAGACGACGCCAGGTTGGGGTCGGAGCGGATCATTTCTGCCAGGGCATAGACCACGCCGAGCTTGACGCGGTAATCGTCCGGCGATGCGTGCAGCGCAGACAGCATCATGGGCACTGCGACAACTCCGGCAGAGACCAGAAGGTCGCGGGAATTGCGCCTCAGGAACGTATCCTCGTTCCGCAGGCCGGCAAGCGCCTTCTGAATTTGGTCGACCGATGCCTCCGGCCGAACCGCCGCCTGAGCGAACGCGCTCAGATCCCACCATGCACCCGTCGTGCTGCCGCTAACCTCCGCTGTCGGCCCAGGTGAAAGCGTATCCAGTTCGGACAGGAGAACCAGCGAGCCGTTCTTGACCTGCCGCGCATTGTAGTCGAAGCGCCACTGAACCGGCCGTCCTTCGGCGAAAATTGCCCGGATTTTCTGGGCATCGCCGATAAGCTCGAAATACTCTTTGCCAGCTTCCTTTTCGATTGTATCGACCTGCATCCGCATCTGCGTGCTCTGCAGCGATGTACCGAGGCCAAGAAACTTGATCCGTCGGACCATGGCATCCTTGTAGATGTAGAGCGGCTCGTCATCGATTATGCGGATATCGGCGACATGCGAGAAGTCGCCGCTGATCTCGCCTTTAAACAGCGCCGGCGTGCCAGGCGGCGTAAATTGCTGGAGCATCAGAAACAGAACGACTGCCATGGCGCCGGCCCCGGTCACCGACCAGCCGGCCCAGTTACCTGCAACCTTTGCGCCGAATGCCGCAAGCACCAGCCCGAAGCCGACGCAGATGGTCAGCGAGGAGGCGGTCTGGCTGCGTCCCAAGAGAAGGATCGCAGTACCCAGCAGCACGAGAAAGAGCCCGACGGCGACGCCGGCAACAAAGTATCTTTCCGGAAAATTGTTCTCGGGCGCCAGCGCGTTATTGGCCCCACGGTCCGCATGATTGTTCGCGCCTTGATCTGCCACTGCCATGTTCGAGCCCCCCTCGAAGCCAACACCAACATAAGGCATGCCTGTTCAACCGAAGATAAGCCGAAGCCCGCTCGGTTGCAACCGTCTAGATCTGATGCGTCTGTTCTTGCGACAGCTGCTATTCGAACACGAAGGCGAGCTTCTTGCCGGTCAGCTTGGCAAGCTGCTGCAGCCGACCTTCCAGCCGCTCGCCAGCGAAGTTGCGGTAAGCGTGCGGCACGACGAATTCCATGTCGAGATCGGGCGAACTCGACTGGCGGAAAGTCAGGTTATTGACGATGCCGGGCATCGAGGCCGAGAACAGATAGACGACCCGCAAAAGCCCGCCGAGCAGTTTGGCGAGCTCCAGCAGCCGCGGTGTCGCAATCGTCGAGAGCGGGCCGGTGGCACCGTCGTCGCTCAAACCCTCGAACCGGTAGTAGTTGGCGAGCGCCAGGTAGGCGCGGCCCGCATGGGTAATGCCGACGAAGGACGAGTGGGCGATGACGTTAAGTGCCTGGGCGCCGCGGTAATCGGGATGCGCACGCCAGCTGATATCGGCCAGCAGGCAGGCAGCCCTGCGATAGCGGCTTTCTTCCTCGGTCTCGGTAATGCCGAAGAACGGCACCATGCGGCCGGTCCAATCGGCAAGCTCGCGCGCATGTTCCGGCGAACGCGCGCGCAGGATGGCGAGTTGATCGGCAGCCACGACCAGCGGATCGGCCTGCTTTTCCTCATCCGGCATCAGATGATAGAGATAGCCTTCCCGCACGCCCTGCGCCGAAAAGCTGACGACCGACGGCTTCATGACGGAGAGCACTTCCTGCAGGGCCACGGCGCCGAAGGGCAGAAGCGAACGACGGCTTTTCGAGACGGCCTGCCAGGCAGGATCCTTGGAATCCTTGGCATCAATCACGTCCTCGAGGAATTTCTGGATTTCCTCGAAGGTCAGTTCATACCCCTGCATCATGTGCAGCGGATATTTGGTGATTTCCATGTGCAGCTTGGCGATGTTGCGCCAGGTACCGCCAACGGCGTAGAAGGTGCGGCCCTCGCCCTTTTCCAGGAAGCGGGCGGTATTGACCTGCTTGCGGGCAAAGGTGCGCGCCTTGGAAATGGAGCCACCTGATGATTCCGACAGGCGCAGGCCGCCGAGAGGCAGGGTGATCCCCTTGCCGAACTCATGTCCCTTGATGTCGATCAGTTCAAGCGAACCGCCGCCAAGATCGCCGGCAACTCCGTCGACCTCGTGGAAGCCGCTGATCACGCCGAGAGCCGAATACTTGGCTTCTTCCTCGCCGGACAGGAGCTGGATTTCCTGGCCGAGGATTTCCTCCGCCTTGGCAATGAAATCAGGGCCGTTGGAGGCTTCGCGGGCGGCGGCCGTTGCAAGGACGTAGATTTGCGTCGCCTGCGCCTGGTCGGACAGCGCCTTGAACCGTCTGAGAGCGGCGAGCGCGCGCAACACGCCCTCGTCGTCCATCCGGCCGTTCGAGCCGAGACCCTTGCCAAGACCGCACAGAACCTTCTCGTTGAAGAGAACGGTCGGTGCCCTGGTCAGGCCTTCGTAAATCACCACGCGAACCGAGTTCGAGCCAATGTCGATGACGGAAACAGGGGCGATGCCAGGCAGGCGCCCTTGAGCTTCAGATCGTACCATGCTGCCTATTTCTTGACTGTTCTTGCCGGCTACTTTTTGCGTCCGGACATGACGCCGGCAATCAGTTTCGGAGCGCTGGATTTCAGGGCTTCACCACGCCCCGAGAGGCTAGGATTGGTCATGAAATAATGCTGCGCGTTGAACGGTTCTTCACCCTTGCGCACTTCCATGCGCCTTGACGTACCGTCCGCCAATATCTCGTAGCTCTGTTGATTGTCAATGAGATTGCCCAGCATGATCTGTGAAAGAACCTGCTCGTGCACGGTCGGATTGAGCAGCGGTACCAGCGTTTCGACGCGGCGGTCGAGGTTTCGGGGCATCATGTCGGCGGACCCGATGTAGAGCAGAGCCTTGTCCGAAGGCAGGCCGTAACCGTTGCCGAAGCAGAAGATGCGGCTGTGTTCGAGGAAGCGCCCGACGATCGATTTGACGCGGATGTTGTCGGAAAGACCGGATACCTGCGGGCGCAGGCAGCAGATGCCGCGGATGACCAGATCGATTTCGACACCGGCGCGGCTGGCGCGATAGAGCGCGTCGATAATCTCGGGATCGACCAGTGAATTCATCTTCATCCAGATCGCGGCCGGAGCTCCCGCCTTCGCGTGCGCGATCTCTTCCTCGATGTGTTTGAGAATGCGCGGTCGCAGCGTGTAGGGCGACATGGCGATCTTGGTGCTTTCCTTCGGCTCGCCGTAACCGGTGATAAAGTTGAAGATATTCGCCATGTCGTGGGCGATCTTCGGGTTGCAGGTGAAGAAGGAAAGGTCCGTGTAGATCTTTGCGGTGATGGGATGGTAGTTGCCGGTACCAAGGTGGCAGTAGGTTCTCAGCTTGCCGTCCTCACGGCGCACCACCATCGACATTTTCGAATGTGTCTTGAGCTCGATAAAGCCGAACACGACCTGCACGCCAGCGCGCTCCAGGTCTCGCGCCCAGCGGATGTTGGCCTCTTCGTCGAAGCGTGCCTTCAACTCGACCAGCGCCGTCACCGACTTGCCGGCCTCTGCCGCATCGATCAGGGCTCGGACGATGGGGCTGTCGTTGGAGGTTCTGTAGAGGGTCTGCTTGATGGCGAGGACGTCGGGGTCACGGGCTGCCTGAAGAAGAAACTGCACCACAACGTCGAAACTCTCGTACGGGTGGTGGACCACCATGTCCTTTTCGCGGATGGCGGCGAGGCAGTCTCCGGCGTGTTCGCGGACGCGTTCGGGAAATCGGGCGTTGTAGCTTTCGAACCGCAGATCGTCGCGCGGCGCCTTGGTGATTTCCGACAGCGTGTTAAGTGCCAGAAGACCCGGCAAGACCGCGACGCGGTTGTCCGGAACCCCGAGTTCCTGCACCACGAACTGGCGCAGTTCCGCCGGCATTTCCGAATCGGTCTCGATGCGGATGACCTTGCCGCGACGGCGGCGCTTGAGCGCCGTCTCGAAGAAGCGGACCAAATCCTCGGCTTCTTCCTCGACTTCGAGATCGCTGTCGCGGATGATGCGGAACGTACCGCCGCCCTTGACCTCGTAACCGGGGAAAAGCCGGTCGGTAAACATGGCGACCGCATCTTCGAGCGTGATGTAGCGGATCGTGTTTGCGTCGTCGGGCAGACGGATGAAGCGGTCAAGCGTCGTCGGCAGGCGCAGAAGCCCCGTCATCGGCTCCTTGCCGTTCAGGCTGTGCAATTGCAGCCCCATCGAGAAGCCAAGATTGGGGATGAACGGGAACGGATGCGCCGGATCGATCGAAAGCGGTGTCAGGATCGGGAACAGTTCGTCATCGAACGTCCCGGACAGCCAGTTACGGTCTTCGTCCGAAAGTGCTGCCGGACGGACGATCAGAATCTCTTCCTGCGCCAGATACTGCTGTAACACGGCGAGCGAGGCCTGCTGCTCCATCTGCAGATTGTCGATTTCCTGCAGGATCGCATCCAGCTGTTCTGCCGGCGTCTTGCCATCGGGGCTCTTGATGACGATGCCCTGGCGGACCTGCCCCTCGAGACCGGCAACGCGCACCATGAAGAATTCGTCGAGGTTTGCAGCCGAGATCGACAGGAAGCGGATGCGCTCCAGAAGCGGATGCGACGCGTTCAGCGTTTCCTCGAGAACGCGGCGGTTGAACTGCAGCCAGGAAAACTCGCGGTTGATGAACCGCTCGGGGCTGGAAAGCAGCGCCTCACCCATATCCACCGCTTCGTCCCTGCTGGCTGCCTCGCCCTTTTTGGGCTGCTCAATCTCGGTCGTCATCGATTCCATCTTCATCCATCCCAGAGCCAGCCCCATAACCGGTATGCGTGGGGCCGTGCGATACGTTTGACGACGCGACCGTCATAGTCAATTGCCGGCGCAGACGTTGCTAATCATTCGGTCCGGCACTGCCGAAATCCTTGAGGACTTCGGTTGCCAGAGGACGGGTGATCCGGGTCCCGCGCGCCAATGCCAACCGGTCAAGCCGGTCGACGATGGTCTGCGCAGCGCCCAGGGATCGCTCCATCCTGGTGACGATGTAACTGAGAAGTTTGTCATCAATATAAAGCTGACGATCGGCAAACAGTTTTACCATCACCTGGGCCAGCAATTCCTCATCGGGCTCGCCGATTTCCACCACGGTCGCAGCCTTCAGCCGTGATTTGAGGTCGGGCAGCGTCACGGACCAGGACATGGGCCACAGCCGCGATGTCATCAACAAAGTGCGGCCATGCTGGCGCACGGCATTGATGACGTGGAAAAGCGTGGTCTCGTCGAAGTCGCGCCGATCGGCGTCCTCAAACAGCACCGGCCCATCCGCTGCGACAGTTGCTGCATTCGAACCCGAGATCGGATGGATCTCGGCAGCCCCTGCCCGCTCCCGCCAGATCTGGGCGAGATGCGATTTTCCCGAACCGACGGGACCCGCAAGGATCACGACCGGCGATGGCCAGGCCGGCCACTCGTCGACGATAGAGACGGCGGCTGCCAGCCGTTCGGAGACCAGGAGATCATCCCGGCTCTGCGCGGAATCATGGGTGAATTGCAGCGGAAGCTGTTCGCTTCTGCGCTGGTCGCGTTCGCTCGATCCGGTCATTCGCTTTTCAGATGTCTTTCTGGTCGCTCTTGGGAGCATCGAGACGCTGCATGCCGGTATTTTCATTGACCACGGCCTGTGGCGCCCCTTCCCACGGCAGATCTACCGATCGGCCGTAATAGAGATCGCTGTCAAGATACCGTGAGATCGCGAAGCGGACAAGCACGCCGACGACTGCCGCCGCCGGCACGGCCAGAAGAAGACCGACAAAGCCGAACATGGCACCGAAGGCAAACAGCGCAAACATCAGCCAGACCGGATGCAGACCGACGCTTTCGCCGACCAGCTTCGGCTGCAGGATATTGCCTTCCAGGAACTGGCCGGAGAAGAACACGGCAGCGACTGCCATGATCCACAGATAGTCCGGCCAGAACTGTACGAGCGCCACACCGATCGCCATGATCAGCCCGATCATCGAACCGATATAGGGAATAAACGAGATCATGCCGGCGACGAAGCCGATCAGCAGGCCGAAATTCAGGCCCACCAGCGACAGACCGACGGCATAGTAGATGCCGAGGATGAGGCAGAGCGATCCCTGCCCGCGAATAAAGCCGGCGACGGATCCATCCATGTCGCGGGCGATATCGCGCACGGTCTGGACCTGATCGCGCGGGATCCAGCTATCGACTTTCGACACCATGCGGTCCCAGTCCAGCAGCAGATAGAAGGCGACGACCGGGGTAACGATCAGGAGCGACACGACGTCGACGATCGCCTTGCCGGAGTTCCAGATCTGCGCAAACAGGGTACCGATGAAGCCGGCGCCCTGGCTCAGCACTTCGGAGAAATTCTGTTTGACGGTCTCGATCTGGCTGGAGACCCAGCTCGGCAGGAACGAGTTCTCCGGGTTGGAAATGATCTGCTGCAACTGGGTGATGTAACCGGGCAAAGCGGCGGCGAACTGGGTGAACTGGGTGACGATGATCGGGATGACCAGCATCAGCGACAGCGCGAACACCGTGACGAACGAGACCAGGATTAGCACGGAAGCCATCATCCGGCTTAGTCCGCGGCGCTGCAGCCAGTCTGCGACAGGATCGAGGAAATAGGCGAGCGCCATGCCTGCGACGAAGGGAAGAAGGATGGAGCTGAAAAACCACAGAAACAGCGCGAAGATGAAAAGAACGGCTGCCCAGAAGAAGACATGGCGGCGAAGGCTCGCTCCGCTGATATGATAGGGCATCTTTACGTCCTTTTTTGCACTGCATTCCCGGTATCACGCATATGAGCCCGGACCGGGTAAGGTCAAGATCGGCATCGACTTCGCCGCGTCGCCAGAGGCCGGGCCTGTGAAAAGCCTTGAAAGCCCACGCTTCTGCTTGCATCCTCCGCCTTGTCATGCAATGGCGGGCCGGAGATTTTTGCGCAGCCGCACCACGCCGAAAGGTCTCGATCTTCGGTTCGCGCGGCATGTCCCAACGGAGAATTACGATGAGCGAGACGGGCAAGAACGGTCTCACCTATAGCGATGCCGGCGTCGATATCGACGCGGGCAACCTGATGGTCGAGAAGATCAAGCCGGCGGTACGCTCAACCCGCCGTCCCGGCGCAGACGGCGAAATCGGTGGCTTCGGCGGCCTGTTCGACCTGAAAGCTGCAGGCTTTACCGATCCGATCCTGGTGGCTGCCAATGACGGCGTCGGCACCAAGCTGAAAATCGCGATCGATGCCAATTTCCACGACACTGTCGGCATCGATCTCGTCGCCATGTGCGTCAACGACCTCGTCGTGCAGGGCGCAGAGCCGCTGCTGTTTCTTGACTACTTTGCCACCGGCAAGCTTGATCCGGACCAGGGCGCTGCCATCGTCAAGGGCATCGCTGCGGGCTGCGTGGATGCAGGCTGCGCGCTGATCGGCGGCGAGACGGCGGAAATGCCGGGCATGTATTCCGATGGCGACTACGACCTTGCCGGCTTTGCCGTGGGTGCAGCCGAACGTGGCCAGCTTCTACCGGTCGGCGACCTGGCCGCCGGCGACGTCATTCTCGGCCTGACCTCCTCGGGCGTGCATTCCAACGGTTTCTCGCTGGTGCGCAAGATCGTCTCGATCTCCGGCCTCGGCTGGGACGCGCCTGCGCCGTTCTTCGACGGCAAGTCGCTCGGCGAAGCGCTTTTGACGCCGACCCGCATCTATGTGAAGCCGCTGCTGAAGGCGATCCGCGAAACCGGGGCCCTGAAGGCACTTGCCCACATTACCGGCGGCGGCTTTCCGGAAAACATTCCGCGCGTGCTGCCGAAGAACCTGGCGGCCGAAGTCGATCTCGACTCGATCCCTGTTCCGCCCGTGTTCTCGTGGCTGGCAAAGACCGGCGGTGTCGAGCCGAAGGAAATGCTGCGCACGTTCAACTGCGGCATCGGGATGATCGTCGTCGTTTCGGCTGAGAATGCGCAGACGGTGACGGATGTGCTCACCCGCGAAGGCGAAATCGTCGTCCCGCTCGGCCGCATGATCGACCGTGCGGAAGGCGAAGCAGGTGTCGTCTACAAGGGCACGCTCGGTCTATGAGCGGAGCACTCGCCAGCGTGCAGAAGAAGCGCGTCGTCGTGTTTATTTCCGGCGGCGGCTCCAACATGCTGTCGCTGGCGGACGCTTGCGAAAGCCCCGACTTCCCAGCCGAGATCGTTGCCGTCATCTCCGACAAACCGCAAGCCGGCGGGCTTGCGAAGGCTGAGGCGCGCGGCATCCAGACACTCGCCTTCGAGCGCAAGTCCTATGCCGGCAAGGCTGAGCACGAGGCGGCGATCCTGGCGGCTCTATCGGGTATTCAGCCGGATATTATCTGTCTTGCGGGTTATATGCGGCTGATTTCGGGAGAGTTCATTTCCCGCTACGAGGGCCGGATGCTTAACATCCACCCGTCGATCCTGCCGTTGTTTCCGGGTCTGCACACGCATCAGCGCGCGCTCGCTGCCGGGATGAGGGTCGCCGGTTGTACGGTGCATTTCGTGACCGAAGGCATGGACGAAGGCCCGATTGTCGCGCAGGACTGCGTGCCCGTTCATATCGACGACACGCCTGATACGCTCGCCGCACGGGTACTGACCGTAGAACACCGGCTTTACCCGGAAGCGCTTGCGCTTCTGGCAACGGGAGGCGTCAGCCTCAAGGCCGGTAGGGCAAAATTCGACCCAGAGGGTTAGTACACTTCCGCGCCGCACGCCGGCGATAACCATCCGGCGTGCAGCGTTCATCACTTAGCTGCGCAGGAACGCCATCAGGTCGTCCGTCAGCTGCTGCTTGTTCGAGGCAAACAGCCCGTGGGGCGCGCCGTCGTATTCGATCAGCGTCGCGCCAGGGATCGCGGCAGCGGCGGCACGGCCGGACGTCTCGATCGGCACGGTCTGGTCACCTGTTCCGTGGATGATCAGCGTCGGCACCTTGAAGCTCGGCAGGTCCGGACGGAAATCCGTCGAGGAGAAGGCCTTGGCGCAAGCAAGCGTTGGCCGAAGACCCGCCATCATCGTCTGCTGGAACGACCAGTCGAGCACGGCTTCGCTCACCGAACCGGTGAACACGCCGACGCCGTAGAAGCTTTTCAAAAAGCCGTGGAAGAAATGAGCCCGGTCTTCCTTCATGCCGGCCGTCATCTCGTCGAACACCGACTGCGGCACACCATCAGGGTTGTCGGGCGTCTGCGCCATATAGGGAACGACCGACGCAATCAGCGCGGCCTTGGAAACGCCCTTGCCGCCGTGGCGCGACATATAGCGGGCAACCTCGCCACCGCCCATGGAAAAGCCGAACAGTGCTGCATCCTGCGCGCCGGTCGCCTCGATGACATCGGCAAGATCGTCGGCCAGCGTATCGTACTCATAACCGTCCCACGGCTGCTCGGAGCGGCCGAACCCGCGTCGGTCATAGGAAATGGCGCGGAACCCGGCGTCTGCTGCCACCACCGCGAAGTCGTCCCAGGTGTCCGACGTCAGCGGCCAACCGTGCATCATGATAACGGGACGGCCGGTCTTCGGACCCCAGTCCTTGACATAAAGCTGCGTTCCGTCGCGGGTGGTGATCATGGTCATCTTTGCATCCCTTCTTCTGGCAATGGAACCAGTCTAACGGGAGGTCTCTGGCAATTGTTCCCCGACATGGAAGCGATGCATCCCTCCCAACGACCAGCCATTTGACGACCGGCTTGGCGCGGACTACCTTGGATTGAACCGGAGGTGTGAGATGACGATCACGGTCAAGCTGGGTGATGCGAAAACCGAACTTTCCGAGCTCCTGCCCCTCGTCGAAGCCGGCCAGGAGGTGGTGATTGCGCGTGGCGAAACACCGGTCGCGCGGCTCAGCCCGATCGCGGCCACGCCCGGTATGAATGCTGAGTTCACCGAAGAACAACTCGCGCGCCGGCGGGCAGTGATCGAAGACATCATCGCTTTCCGCGACAGGATGCCGTCGGCAACTGCCGAGGAAATCGATGAGTGGAAAAAGGAAGGTCGCCGATAGTGACGGCATTCGTTGCAGACGCATCCGTGGTTTGCAGCTGGATCCTTCCAGACGAACGTCATCCAATCGCAGATGCAGCCTTTGCTCGCCTGCAGACTTCCGAGGCAATCGCGCCACAACTGCTCTGGTACGAAGTGCGGAACGTGCTGATGGTCGCATACAGGCGTAAGCGCATCTCGTTCGACCTTGTCCTCGAAGGCTTGGCGAAGCTGCGCAAGCTCAACATATCGACGGTCGCTGTCGAGGATGACGGCGTTATTCTCGACCTTGCGACACGTTACCAGCTATCCGCCTACGACGCCGCCTATCTTGCGCTGTCGCTCGAGGAAAACCTCGAACTCGCAACGCTCGACAAGCAGTTGATCGCGGCAGCCCCGTCGGCCGGGTGCAGCCTCGTGCGGGCCTAAAGCGCCGCCCGGTTAAGCACGGCCCACTGCAGCAGCATGATTGTCTTGGCATCGATGATCTCGCCGTCGGCGATCATCGTGACGGCCTTGTCGAGCGGAAGCTCCAGCACTTCTATATCCTCGTGCTCGTCGGCGAGCCCGCCACCCTCGTTGATCCGGTCGGAAAGATCGATCGAGGCGTGGAAGAAGTGGATGACCTCGGTCACGGAGCCCGGCGACGTCAGTGCCTTGAAGACGAAACGCACGTCGCGGATCCGGTAGCCGGTCTCCTCCATCGCCTCGCGGCGGATCGCGTCTTCGGCGTCTTCGCCATCAAGAAGGCCGGCCGGGACCTCGATCATGAAGGACGGCTCGCCGATGAGATGCGCGGGCAGCCGGAACTGTTTGACGAGGACGACGATATCGCGTTCGCGGTCATGTAGCAGGATGCAGGCGGCCGGCGTGCGATGGAAAACCTCGCGCTTGATCCGCTTCGTCTCGCCGTTGCGATCGGTATAGTCGAGTTGATAATCGGAAAGCCGCGTCCAGCCCTGCGACAGCGTCGTATCGCTGACGATCTTCACCCGGTCATTCACGTCGCTCATGCGATTTCCCTGCGTAGCCACACCTTGTTGTCGTGCACGGCAGCACCTCCGAAAGGCGCCACCGGATCGGCGCCGGTGAGGACGTTGATGCCCTCGCCGTCGAGATGCGCGTCGTTGGGCCACAGTCCTTCGGCGATCAGCACGCCCGGTTTCGCGCCGGCCACGAGTCTCGCATGCAGACGGATCTTGCCCCGACTGTTGCCGAGCGTGACTATATCGCCGTCAACGATGCCGAGACGTGCGGCGTCCGTCGGATCGATCATCACGTCCGGCCGCCCTTCCTTCTCCACCGAGCTTTTGGTCTCGGCAAAGGATGAATTGAGGAAGCTGCGCGATGGCGAGGTCGCGAGCCGGAACGGATGCTCGGCGTCCGCCGTCTCGATTACGTCCACCTGGTCCGGAAAACGTGGCAACTGCCCATGCGGCCCGAGCGGACCGACGCTGTCGGGCGTCCGGTCCGGCGATGGGCCGTTGATCCAGTCGGGACTGAAGCGGAATTTGCCGTCCGGATAGCCGAAGCCGTTGATGTAATGCGCAGTGTCGAAATCCGGTTGCGCATCGATCCACTTGTCGGCCTTCAGCGCGTCATAGGAGCCCCAGCCGCTGGCACTCAGGATGCGGTCGATATGGGTGCGCTCATCCATGCCGAAGCCGGCAAACCCGTCAACGCCCAGCCGCTTTGCCAGTTCCTCGATGACGAAGAGGTTGGTGCGCACCGTTGCCGGCGGTTCGACCAGTTTCGGGCCGAGCAGAATATGCTGATGCCCGCCGCCGCGATAAAGGTCGTCATGCTCGAGGAACATCGTCGCGGGCAGAACGATATCGGCGACCTTGGCCGTATCGGTCATGAACTGCTCGTGGACGGCGGTGAAAAGATCGTCGCGCAGAAAGCCTTCGCGCACGAGGCGCTGTTCCGGCGCAACGTTCATCGGGTTGGTGTTCTGGATCAGCAGCGCCGTTACCGGTCCGCGATGACGCAGCGCTTCCGCGTCCCCGGTCAGAACGCGGCCGATCTGCGACTGGTCGAGCATGCGGATGTCCGGATCCTTGTAGGCCGTGCCCATCAGCTCGGCTTTGTTGAACCGGTAGATCTCGCCGTTGTTGTGGAAGGCGCCGCCGCCTTCGTGTCGCCAAGAGCCGAGCACGGTCGAGATCGACAGCGCCGCGTGCATCGCCGCCGTACCGTTGCGCTGACGGGAAAACCCATAGCCCAAACGGAAGAAACTCTTCGCAGTGGTGCCGACAAGCCTGGCGAATCCTTCGATTTCCTCGACGGTGAGGCCCGTGATCGCCGACGCCCATTCCGGCGTGCGGCTTCTCAGATGCGCTTCGAGGCCTGCCGGATCATCGGCATATTTCGCCATATAGGCGCGGTCGGCATAGCCGTCGCGGAAGGCGACATGCATCACGGCGCAGGCGAGTGCTGCATCGGTGCCGGGGCGCAGCACCAGCTTGACGTCGGCCTGTTTCATTGTCGGATTGTCGTAGATGTCGATGACGACGATCTTGGCGCCGCGCTGTTTGCGGGCCTTGATCGCATGGGTCATCACATTGACCTGGGTGGAGACCGCATTGGTTCCCCAGATCACGACGCAATCGGATTTTGCGATCTCGCGCGGATCGGGGCCGCGCAGGGCGCCGGTGCCCATCACATAACCGGTCCAGGCCATGTTGGTGCAGATCGTCCCCATGAAGCCGGAATATTTCTTGGCATGGCGAAGGCGCTCGATCGAATCGCGCTGCACCTGCCCCATCGTTCCAGCGTAGAAATAGGGCCACACCGCTTCGGACCCGTGCTTCGCTTCGGCCTTGACGAAAGCGTCGGCGATCTCGTCGAGCGCGGCTTCCCAGGAGATCTCCTGCCAGAGCCCTTCGCCCTTGGCACCCATGCGGCGCTGTGGCACCATCAAGCGGCCGGGATGATAGATGCGCTCGGTATAGCGCGCGACCTTGGCGCAGATGACGCCGGCCGTGTAGCTGTTGTCGGACGAGCCGCGGACACGACCGATCCTGCCATCCGCAGTCAGATCGACATCCAGCGCACAGGCGCTCGGACAGTCATGCGGACATACGGTATGGCCGACGGAATTGTGACCGACGACGGGGCTTTCGGGAATGGGGGTCGCAACGTTCATGGCTTTTCTATATGGCATGGCGACGGATGCAAAAAGCGCCATTTGCAGTGCATCAATTTTATTCAAGCGAGACACAAGCTGAGATGAACTATCGGCACATCTACCACGCAGGCAATTTCGCCGACGTCCTCAAGCACGTCGTTCTTTCGCGGCTTGTTCTCTATGCGCAGAACAAGGACAAGGCGTTCCGCTTCCTCGATACGCATGCGGGCATCGGGCTTTACGACTTATCCTCCGAAGAAGCGCAGAAGACCGGCGAATGGCTCGACGGCATCGGCAAGCTGGTCGATGCGGAGTTTTCTCCCGAAGTGGCCGAAATCCTTGCGCCCTATCTGGGCGCCGTGAAGGAACTGAACCCGAAGGGTGGCGTCAAGTTCTATCCCGGCTCGCCGAAACTTGCGCGCATGCTGTTTCGCCCGCAGGACCGTCTCTCGGCAATGGAGCTGCATCCGGAAGACTTTGCCCGCCTGTCGCGCCTTTTCGAAGGCGACTACCAGGCACGCGTGACCGAACTCGACGGCTGGCTGGCGCTCGGTGCGCATCTGCCGCCGAAGGAAAAGCGCGGCATCGTGCTGATCGATCCGCCCTTCGAGGAAGAAGGCGAGTACGACCGGATGGTCAGGGGTCTCGCCAATGCCTATCGCAAGTTTTCAGGCGGTACCTATTGCCTCTGGTACCCGATGAAGAAGGGCGCGCCGATCAAGGACTTCCACGAGCAGCTGAACGCGCTGGATATCCCCAAAATGCTCTGCGTCGAGCTGACCGTGAAAAGCGACCGCGATCTTGTCGGCCTGAACGGCTCGGGCCTCGTCATCGTCAACCCGCCTTTCACGCTCAAGGATGAGCTGCATACGATCCTGCCCCCGATAAAGACGGCGCTGGCACAGGATCGTTACGCCTCGCAGCGATGCTTCTGGATAAGAGGTGAACACACCGACGCCGAGGCTTGACCCGTCGGCGCATCCCTTTCATGGTGCGGCGCGACTGGAGGCCGCTCACCATGAAACGCTTGTTCGCCGCCCTTGCAGGCCTCGTCGTCCTTCTCGCCTTCACTACTGCGTCGACGGCGCAGGAGCGGCAGCGCAACCGGAGCCAGCAAGGCTCCGAGGACCGTGCGGGCGCTTTCGATTTCTACGTCCTCTCCCTGTCCTGGTCGCCGACCTTCTGCGCGTCCGATGACGGAGGCCGCAACCGGCAGCAATGCGGCACCGACAAACGTTTCCGCTTCGTCGTACACGGGCTCTGGCCGCAATACGAAGCCGGCTTCCCGGATTTCTGCCGCTCGTCGGAACCCGATCGCGTACCGCGCCAGCTTGGTGAAAAGCTGTTCGACATCATGCCGTCGATGGGCCTGATCGGTCACCAGTGGCGCAAGCATGGAAGCTGCACCGGGCTCGACCAGGCAACCTATTTCGACACTGTCCGCAAGGCTTTTGAGCACGTCAAACTTCCGGCGGACCTTGCTGGCGGGCAAAGCTCGCTCAAGCTTTCCCCTGATGCCATCGAGCAGGCCTTCATGTCCGCCAACCCGGGTCTTTCCCGCCGGGGTATCGCTGCGAGCTGCGAAGGTGAAAAGCTCGATGAAATTCGTATCTGCCTTAGCAAGGATCTACAGTTTCGCGATTGCGCGGAGGTCGACCGCCGCGGCTGCCGGATTGGCCAGGTTACGCTTCCTCCGGCCCGCTGACATCCGCTTGCTCAAGATGACACCAGCGGCCCTCGATATCAGAACAAGGACATACCGATGAAGATCCTCCACTCCCCGGCCTCGCCCTACTCCGTCAAGGTTCGCATGGCCGCCCGCCATCTCGGTCTCGACGTGACCGAAGAAAAGACCGACACGAATGCGGCGCCTCCCGAACTCATCGACAACAATCCGCTCGGGAAGATCCCGGTTCTGATCCGCAAGAACGAGCCGCCGGTCTATGACAGCGTCGCGATCATGCACTTCCTCGATCGTCACTCCGGCGGCAAGCTTTACCCGAAGAAGGACGTGAAGCGGACCGAGGCGGAAGTGCTCGAAGCGCTCTGCGACGGCATTACCGATAGCCTTCTCGCGATCGTCTACGAGCGTCGCTCGCGCGAGGAGGAAAAGGTCCACCAGCCCTGGATCGACAAGCAGTGGGGCAAGGTCGTGCGCGGCCTGGACTATCTGGAAAAGAACCTGCCGAAGACCGGCAAGAAGCTGCATGGTGGCCATTTCGCGCTTGCCGCTATGATCGGTTATCTCGACCTGCGCTTTAACGGCCAGTGGGCCGAAGGTCGTCCGGAACTCGCCTCCTGGCCTGACACGTTCTCCAAGCGCTTTCCGGCCTATATGGAAATGAAGCCCTACGCCTGAACCGAATGAGATCCGCGGCCGCCCTAGAACTCTTGGGTTGCCGCGGATCCTGGCACAACCTGCCGGTCGTTCGAGACCTTCTCCCATTTGCACAAGCAATTGAAACGCTTGCCCTCCGGTTTTCCTCCGCTACTATGACGAGAACGGCGGGAGGCCGTTTGAAGCAATTCGGAGGAATTTCATGAAGCGATCAGCGTTGACGCGGCGAACCGCCCTGCGCCTTTCCGTAGCCCTTGCAGGCTCGGCTCTGTCCCTGATGTCACTAGCACTTTCAGCCACCGGGGCTGCGGCCCAGTCGTTTCCCGACCAGACGATCACCCTCGTCGTGCCGTTTGCAGCCGGCGGATCGACGGATGTTGTCGGTCGAGTCGTGGCGCAGAAGATGGGCGATATCCTCGGCCAGCAGATCGTGGTTGAAAACGTCGCCGGAGCCGGCGGCAATCTCGGCGCCGACCGCGTCGCGCGTGCGGAGCCGGACGGTTACACGATCCTGATGGGCACGGTTGCGACCCACGCGCTCAACCCGCTGATCCTCAAGCAGAAGCCCTACGACCCCGAGAAGGATTTTGCGCCTGTCTCGCTACTGGTCATCGTGCCGAACGTTCTGGTCATCAATCCGAAACTGCCGGTCAACACGGTGGCGGAACTGGTGGAGCTCCTCAAGAAGGAGCCGGAGAAGTATTCTTACGCGTCGTCGGGCAACGGCACGCCCCTGCATCTCTCGGGCGAATTGTTCAAGGCGATGACCGGCGTCAAGATGGAGCATGTTCCTTACAAGGGCGCGGGTCCTGCCCTCAACGACCTGATCGGCAACCAGATCTCGATCATGTTCGACAACCTGCCCTCCTCGTCTCCGCATATCAAGGCGGGAACTCTGAAGGCACTGGGCGTCACCACTGCCGAGCGGGCAGCTTCGTTCCCGGACGTGCCGACGATTGCCGAGACGGTACCGGGTTACGAGACCTACACCTGGAACGCCCTGTTCGCACCGGCCGGCACGCCGCCTGAAGTGGTCGCAAAACTGAACGACGCCGCCAACAAGGCGCTACAGGACCCGGCAGTTGTCGCGAGGATGAAGGATTTCAGCGCCAAGATCGTCGGTTCCACCCCGGAGGAACTCGGCAAACACGTGACAGCCGAACTCGCAAAATGGACCCCGGTCGTCAAGAACGCCAATATCCAGATGGACTGACCGTTATACCGACCGAAAACCACGCATGAAAAAAGCCCGTTGGTGACAACGGGCTTTTAGATGAGAAGCCGGGAAACGCTCCCGGCTTTTTATTGTTCTTATTAGAACTTTACGCCGATACCGACCTTAACGCTGTGGTCGTCGAAGCCCTTGGAGACGTTGCCGCTGTCGAGGCTGTAGTCCTTGGCTGCGAAGTCCGTGTAGCGATATTCGATACGGGTCGTGATGTTGCTGGTGACGAATGCTTCAGCACCGACGCCGACCGTGTAACCAACGGATGTCTTGTCGTCAGACGACGTTGCATCCTTGAGTTCGTTGTTCTGCAGCGCGACACCAGCCGTACCGTAGATCAGGAAGGGGTTGAGGTCGTAACCGACGCGGCCGCGGACCGAACCGTCCCAGCCAGCTTCGCCACGATAACCGCCGGACGTTCTGCCGTCCTGGCCGTTGTAGCCGACGTCAGCTTCGATACCGTACACAACCTGGCCGCTCTGCCAGTTGTAACCGGTGTAAGCACCGCCGCCTGCACCCTTGGCATTGTAGTCGCCACCGCCGAAACGGCCCCAGTCGTAGGAACCGGTGGCGCCGAGGTAGAAGCCCTGCCACGTAGCGGCCGGTGCGACTTCTTCAACAGCCATAGGAGCTGCAGGGATCTGGTCGACGGCGTCAGCAGCGCTGGCCGAGGAAATTGCAATAAAGCTGGCAGCCGAGGCCATCAGAGTCGCGACGAGAATACGCATACCTTTTTCTCCGTTTGGCGCATCGGCTCAAAAACCACTTCAGGTTTCGGAAGGTCCGACACGAGTATTCCTAATTGCTACAACGTCCCTGCGCACCCTTTCGGGTATCGGCGCTGTAGGCTGCCGGGCAAGTGTCACATCAACAGAGTTGACGACAGCTTTGTTCCCTGCTGGCTGAGGACGAATTTGGGGGGCAATTGAGGAATTGAAAGAGCCGAAATGTGAATTGTTTGTGGCAGCTAGACGGCTAAATTTCGATGTTGCTTCATCGCCACAGGTATATCGTTAAGGATAATGAGACGTTAATCGCACTATAGAGCATTTTACATTTCTTGATCGTTTCTTAACATTGCGAACAAACGCTGTCAAACAGCCTCGATACATATCACGACTCCGAGAGGCGCGAGATTTAGCCTCCTGTATTCGAGTTTAACTCAAATTTAGCCGAGCAACGCATCAACGCCATCACAGCATCCTGCAGAACTCCTACTTGCAAATCGTCATTTCCGGTCGAAACGAGGCCGAATTCCTGCCGTATTCGCTTCCAGGACCCCGCGAGCACGTTTGCTGAGAGAGAAATGCAGGCGTGGTGGCACGCTTCCAAAGCTGCCGGCAAAACACTATCTGTTGGCGAACAGCTTCAGCCCCGAGTCGCCGATTTCTTCGGGTTGGATGATCACAAAGACGAGATGAGCCCGCAGAAATAGTCGTCTGAACTGATTCTGCCGGCGGAGACATGCGATGAACGCGAAGAATGTGCCCGATGGCGGCGTTCTTTATGACGGAAACGAAGAAGACGACGACGATGCCCTGGCACCGGAAGCGGTCGCTGCGGCTATCACCACGTCCATCGACTGGAACGAGGCTGTCCGCCACGACACGGGCCTCAAGGGCGCCGACCTGATCGCCGAGTTCGTCAAGCACCTTCCGAACGCGCCGGGCGTCTACCGGATGTTCAACGAGGCCGGCGACGTGATGTATGTCGGCAAGGCGAAGAGCCTCAAGAAACGCGTCAGCAATTATGCGCAGGGCCGACTGCATTCCAACCGCCTCACCCGCATGGTGCGCGAAACCACGCATATGGAATTCGTCACGACGCGGACGGAGACCGAGGCGCTGCTGCTTGAAGCGAACCTCATCAAGCGGTTACGTCCGCGGTTCAACGTTCTGCTGCGCGACGACAAGTCGTTTCCGTATATTCTCATCAGCGGCGATCACCGTGCCCCTGCCCTGATGAAACACAGAGGCGCCCGCGCCCGCAAAGGCCAGTATTTCGGACCGTTCGCATCGGCCTCTGCCGTCGGCCGAACGATCAACTCGCTACAGCGTGCGTTCCTGCTGCGCACCTGCACAGACAGCGTGTTCGAGAGCCGCACGCGTCCCTGTCTTCTTTATCAGATCAAACGCTGTTCCGGCCCCTGCACCCATGAAGTCAGCGACGAGGGCTATGCCGAGCTCGTCAAGGAAGCCTCGGACTTTCTTTCGGGCCAGAGCCAGAACGTGAAGACCGTCATCGCCAGGCAGATGTCGGAAGCCTCCGAAGACATGGATTTCGAGCGCGCCGCGATCTATCGCGATCGGCTTGCAGCGCTCAGCCACGTCCAGAGCCACCAGGGCATCAATCCGGCCGGCGTCGAGGAAGCCGATATCTTCGCCATCCAACACGAAGGCGGGCTTACCTGCATCCAGGTGTTCTTCTTCCGCACCGGCCAGAACTGGGGCAACCGCGCCTATTTCCCGAAGGCCGATCCTCAGATGGCAGGAGCCGAGGTCCTCAACGCGTTTCTCGCGCAGTTCTATGACGACAAGCCCGTGCCGAAGCAGATCCTGCTGTCGGAAACGGTTGAGGAGCAGGAACTGCTGGCGCTCGCGTTTTCCGAAAAGGCGGGACACAAGGTCTCGATCCTGGTGCCGCAGCGTGGAGAAAAGCGCGATCTCGTCGATCACGTCGCTGCCAATGCGCGCGAAGCACATGGCCGCAAGCTGGCCGAAACATCGTCGCAGGCGCGCCTTCTCAAGGGTCTCGCCGAAACTTTCAGCCTGCCCTACCAGCCCCGGCGCATCGAGATCTACGATAACTCGCATATGATGGGCACCAATGCCGTCGGCGGCATGGTCGTCGCGGGTCCGGAAGGATTCGTGAAGGGCCAATACCGCAAGTTCAACATCAAATCGACCGACATTACCCCCGGCGACGACTTCGGCATGATGCGCGAGGTCATGACCCGGCGCTTCTCGCGACTGATCAAGGAAGAAGGCATTCCTGATCGCAGCATCTCGGCGCCGAAACCCGTCGAGGCGACCAGCGATGACATCAACGATGCCGCGTTTCCGGCCTGGCCCGATGTCATCCTGATCGATGGCGGCCAGGGCCAGATGACGGCTGTGCGCACCATCCTCGACGAACTTGGTATCCGAGACGTGGTGACGGCGATCGGGGTGGCCAAAGGTGTCGACCGCGATGCCGGCCGCGAACGCTTCTTTGCCGATGGCCGCAGCGATTTTTCTCTGCCGCCACGCGATCCCGTCCTCTACTTCGTCCAGCGCATGCGCGACGAAGCGCACCGGTTCGCGATCGGCTCGCACCGGGCCCGGCGCAAAAAGGAGATGATCAAGAACCCGCTCGACGAAATCGCCGGCATCGGGCCGGGCCGAAAGCGCAAGCTGCTGCAGCATTTCGGCACCGCAAAGGCCGTGTCCCGCGCAGGTCTCAACGATCTGATGGCGGTCGAAGGAATTTCCGAAGCGGTGGCCAAACAGGTCTATAATCACTTCCACGAGAGCCGAAGTGGATGACGATGATCGACATGCATGGGTCATCAAAACAGCGTATGCATCTCAACCAACTGTAAAAAAGCCGCGAAAACTGTTGACGCTGGCGTCTCGAAACCTCAACTAGAGGCAACCCTCAAGCACAGGTCCATCATGGCTTCCCGCGCGTACAACATTCCCAATCTTCTGACCTATGCGCGCATCCTTGCCGTACCGGTGATCGTTCTGTGCTTCTTCATCGAAGGAAAGCTGGAAAGCTCGGATTTTGCCCGCTGGGCCGGATTCTGGATCTTCGTCGTGGCGTCGCTGACCGACTATCTGGATGGCTATCTGGCCCGTATCTGGAACCAGACGTCAAATATCGGCCGCATGCTGGATCCGATCGCCGACAAGCTTCTGGTCGCCGCCGTGCTGCTGCTGCTTGCCGCCGATCAGACGATTGCCGGCTGGTCGCTGTGGGCTGCAATCACGATTCTCTGCCGCGAAATTCTCGTCTCGGGCCTGCGTGAATATCTGGCGGCGCTCAAGGTATCGGTGCCGGTGACCCGCATCGCCAAGTGGAAGACGACGATCCAGATGGTGTCGATCGCCTTCCTGCTGGCCGGACCTGCCGGCGACAAGTTCCTGCCGTTCACGACGCAGATCGGCATCGGCCTTCTCTGGGTCGCCGCGGCCCTCACCTTCTACAGCGGCTACGACTATTTCCGCGCCGGTCTCAAGCATCTCGTGGATGACGAGGGATGACGAAACTCGTCTATTTCGCCTGGGTGCGCGAGAGAATCGGCAAAGCCGAGGAAGATCTCGACCTGCCGCCTGAGGTCGTTACCGCGCGTGATCTCCTCAATCACCTGAAGACGCTCGGCGAGGAATACGAGAACGCGCTGCAATATCCCGAGGTCATTCGCGTCGCGATCGACCAGGAGCATGTGGAGCATTTTGAAAAGATCGCCGGAGCACGCGAGATCGGCATTTTCCCCCCGATGACAGGCGGGTAAACGGAAGACAATCTGATGACGATGCCCACGATCCGCGTCCAGACCGACGATTTCGATCTGCAATCGGAGATCGATCTCCTCACTGCCGGCCGCATGGATATCGGCGCGGTGGTCAGCTTTAGCGGTCTTTGCCGCGACGAGCAGGGAGCGCTCTCGGCGCTGGAGCTCGAGCATTATCCGGGCATGGCAGAAGCCGAGATGAACCGCATCGCCCTCCTTGCCATCGACCGCTTTTCGCTTCTCGGACTGACCGCCATCCACCGCCACGGCAAGATTTCCCCGGGCGCCAACATCGTTCTCGTCATCGCCGCAGCCTCGCACCGCCAGGCCGCCTTCGACGGCGCCAATTTCATGATGGATTTTCTGAAGACATCCGCGCCGTTCTGGAAGAAGGAACACGCGGCTGACGGTTCGCCCCGGTCCTGGGTCGATGCGAAAGACGCCGACGATACCGCCCGCGATAGGTGGCGCTGAGGTTTACGGGACCGCCCTTTCCCGCCGGCTCATGACGAGAACCGCAACCAGCACAAGGCCGATGGCGAAGTCCCGCCACAGAATCGGACCGTAACCGCTCCACAGTGTTTCGGCGAAACCGACAGCGGCGGCACCGGCTGCCGACCGCAGCGGATGCGAATGTCCGCCGGCTGCGGCAATCAGGACGATCTTGATGCTGATGAGCAACCCGGCGCCGAAGTCCATCGTTCCGTAATACGAGGTCGCCAAGACGCCTGCGACGGAGGCGTAAAGCGACGCTGCCACGTAGGCGAGGACGAATACCAGACGGGAACTGACGCCGCAGAGTTCGGCCGCAATCTTGTCATCGGCAACCGCCCGCCAGAAGCGCCCGAGGCTTGTATGGTCGATCACCAGCCAGCCGGCGGCGATCATTGTCAGCATCAGGCCTGAATTGAGCACCTGGATCAGCGTCAGGGTTACTGCGAAGCCATCACCCGCCCAGAGCGGGACGGGACGGTTCAGAAACGGCGACAGCCAGATCTCCCGGGAACCGGAGGCAAGCCGAGCGCCCTCCATCAGCACCAGCAGCACGCCCAGCGCGGCGACGATCGGCGCGTTGCGTGCATGCCTTTCGATCAGCCGCAGGGTCAGTCCGCCGACCACGATCCCGGTCGCGACGCCGCCGACGATCGCGGCGCCCGCCCCCATCGCCAGTGCCGCCGGCACAACGAGCCAGAACTCGTCCCAGCCGAGCCGCGCGAACAACACGTAGAGATGGCCGGAAAAAGCAAAGATGGCGCCGTAGGCGATGTCGGCGCGCTTCGTCACCGCAAAGCCGATCACGTATCCGAAGGCAAGCGTTGCGTAGAGCACCGACAGCGGCACAGCATTCGCCAATTGCTGGAGCAGATAGGCCATCGGCAACCCCAAACGGATGACGTGAATATAACTGGTAAACCGCATTACACCAGTTATAATTATCGGATGGATTTCACTTCGACCCCGCATCGTTTCGTCGGTGGCGCGTTGGCGCTCGATGTCGCCAATAGCGTCATCCTGCGCATCGATCCGTCACGCCGCGTTGATCGCTTCGCCTCTCCGCAGCAGATGGATGCCTTTCCCCAGGCGGCCGCAGAATTTTCGGCGGACAGGGCGCTTTTCGGAGAAGTGACGCCAGTCGCCGTGGAAAGACGCGGCGATTTTCTCGTCCTCAGGGAAGCCATCGACGGGTATTTCCGTGCTCGCGCGGATGGCGAGGATGACCCGCACAAACTGGCGGATCTGCTTGGCGCGGCGGCTTTGGCGTTGCGCGGAACCGGCACCGGCTCGCTCGAGGCTGCCACCGCGCGCTCGGCGCTGCGGCTTCTTGGCGACGATCAGATTTCCCGCCTGAAGAGCTGCGGCAATTGCGGCTGGCTGTTTATCGACCGAAGCCGCAACCGTAGCAGAAGCTGGTGCGACATGACGGTCTGCGGCAACCGCGTGAAGGCGAACCGCCACTATCGCCGCAGCCGCGATGGAGGACCTTCGGCTGGAGACGCACCATGAGGTGGAGGGCGGCAGTATCAGCCGGACTCTGCGTGATGGGCCTGATTGTGACGGGCTGCCAGAGACCGTCGGAAGGCGTGTATTTCGAACTGTCCGGGCGGATTTTCGTGTTCAATTACCGGGTGGCTACCGCCAACTACTTGGTCACGCTGCGAAAGGTCTCCGCCACGCCTAAGGAAAGCCGCGCCAGAGCGGAATTCGAAAACCCGCGAGGCGGACCGCCGCTCGTCACTGAAGAGAGAGTGCTTGATGTCGACGATGCGCTTACGCTTGCCAGCCCGTTCGTCCAATGCGTCCGGAAGGACAGGCCCTACCGCGTGACCATCACGCTGACAGGGACGTCCGGCGAGGTGCTGCAGGTGATCGAAACCACCGTCACGTCGGATGTCGATCAGTCTGTAATACCCGCGGCACCACTGGTCGTCGGCCCGGTCTACAGCCCAAACCCCGACGTCTTCAAGGCCGATGGCTCGTCCGACTTCTCAGGGCGAACCGGCTGCCCGGTGACACCATGACCTTGCCGCAGACAGCAAAAAAGGCCGGAGCGAATGCCCCGGCCTTTTGAAGATCGAACCGATCCGTGCAGCAATTAGCCGACGATTTCGGTTTCGGCGAACCAGTAAGCGATTTCCTGGGCAGCGGTTTCCGGAGCGTCCGAACCGTGAACCGAATTTTCGCCGATCGACAGGGCGAACTGCTTGCGGATCGTGCCTTCGTCGGCGTTGGCCGGGTTGGTCGCGCCCATGATTTCGCGGTTCTTCAGGATGGCGCCTTCGCCTTCGAGAACCTGAACGATGGTCGGGCCAGACGTCATGCCGTCGACGAGTTCGCCGAAGAAAGGACGTTCCTTGTGAACGGCGTAGAAGCCTTCAGCTTCGCGCTTGCTCATCCAGACGCGCTTGGATGCGATGATGCGCAGGCCGTTGTCTTCAAATACCTTGGTGATGGCGCCGGTCAGGTTGCGCTTCGTTGCGTCCGGCTTGATCATCGAAAACGTGCGTTCAATCGCCATTGGTCTCATCCTTTGTTTCCACGGAAAGTGGGCGGTGTTTAACCGCCCCTTTCGCCGGAAACAAGGGGGATGGGCCTAATTTCACGCAGCCGTCACAACGCGTCCTGCGCTGTCATGAAGGTCGAGCAGACGCTCGAACCACGAAGCCAGCAAGCCGTCCTTGCCCAGCACGTCGGCACCATCCGTCACCCGCAGCCACTGCAGCGCGCCGAACAGAATGTAGTCGGCAAACAGCGGCGCCTCGCCGCCAAGGAAAGGCTGGAATTTCAGCGTGTGCGTAACCGGCTTCAGTTTCTCGGCGAAGGTGTCGATTTCCCTCTGCCGGTCGGCGGCGACCTCTTCCAGCGACCGGCCGAATATGGCCTCGCGGCTGCTGCGGAAATAGGCCTGGTCGGCCGGCCCCAGCGTATCGTGTACGCTCTTGATCGCGATCCGCGCGATTGCCCCATGTACCACCGTCTGCGAAAAACCCTCGACGAACCGGGAGAGTGCCTTGCCGCCCTCGCCGCCGAACAGGGTCGGACGGTCGGGATAGCGCTCTTCCAGATAGACCGCGATATCGAAACTGTCGCGGATCAGTTCGTTACCGTCCCGCAGGATCGGAACTGTCTTCGAAAACCCGTTCTCGATGCTCGGTATCTGCGTGAACGGCATCGGCTGCTCGGTATATTCGAGCCCCTTGTGCTTCAGTGCCATCACCACTTTCCACGCATGCGGCGAAAACGGCCGCCCGGCGTCGGCACCGCAGAGGGAATAAAGAATGCGTGTCATGATGGGCTCCTGATCTGTCCTTGGCTGCGCAAGATGGGATGGGAAGCCCGACAAATCCAGTCAGGAAATTTCATCGATGGCATCAACGCCTGCCCCTCGGTTTGGCCGGCAAATCCGGTATCATCTCTTCTTGAACAACCGGAGACGTTTTCGATGCTGCGCCACTTTCAGATGCTTGCCGATTACAATAGCTGGGCCAATGCAGAGGTCTACGCTGCCTGCGCGACGCTGACGGACGCCGAATACCGGGCCGATCGTGGGGCCTTCTTCGGTTCGGTCCATCGCACGCTGAACCACATTCTCGTTGCCGACTGCATCTGGATGCGCCGCCTGACCGGAGAAGGCACGGCGCCGACGGATCTGGGGGCCGTTCTGTTCGAGGATTTCTCTGACCTGCGCACGGCGCGTGACGCTGAAGATGTCCGCATCACGAACTATCTCGGGTCTCTGACCGATAACGCGCTCAGCACCACCGTCACCTATACGCCGGTGACCGTTCCGACGGAGGTCACCGAACCAGTGGCGCCTGTTCTCGCCCATCTCTTCAACCACCAGACCCACCACCGGGGGCAGGTGCACGCCATCCTCACCTCGCTCGGCAAGCCCTCCGTAGTGCTCGATATGATCGCCTTCCTACGCGGGCATGGAAAACAGTGGATGCAGGTTTAACGTAATACGGCTTTAGGACAAACAGGGGTTGTGAACTCAGCCTTAACCGTATTCGCAACGAGACTTCTTCAAACGCCTGACAAAAGCCAACGTTTCAGGCGTTCTTAACCCTCGATCTCGCGTAGTGTCTTCCTGAAACGAGACAGTAACGAGACCCTGAGGAATAGGTGGATCATGTCGGCGGACAATGCACGGCAATCGCGTGACAGGAGCCTGGCTGTCGTAGCGCAGCAGATGGCAAAGCAGGACGTTGCCGGTCTTCCTCGCAATTACACGCTGTTCCACGAAGCGCTGTCGGGGTCCGATCCGGCGCTTACCCGCGACGTCGCCACGCTTCCGGCCGGCGCTACCCAGGCCCAGATCGACGAGATCGGCCTGCGCTACCAGCTTCCCGGCTTCGTGGTTCTATCGATCGCCAACCGGGACGAGGAAACGAGACGCGTTCTCGATCTCGTCGGCACGATTGCCCAGGCCACGCTGAAGAAGCAGAATTTCGTGCGTGCGCTAGAGACGGCGGCCGAAAGCCTTCGGAGCGGAAGTGCCAGCGGTCTCGCCGACATCCAGGCCGAGCTCGATCATCTTCAGGCGAACCTAAGCGAAACGCTCTCCGCCGAGATCGGTCTCACCAAATCTTTGGAGCTTGCCGCCGACCGGCTGCTGATGTCGAGCAATCTGGCGGAAGCGGCCCGAACCAATTCTCTGTCCGACCGGCTGACCGGGCTTCCCAACCATGTGGCGCTGGCGGAAAAGCTGGGTCTCCTCTACGCCCCTTCCGCCGAGCACCGCCCGGCCGCGCTGTTTGTCGTCCGCCTCGTCGATCTCGGCGAGATGGCGCAGACATATGGCCAGGTAACTGCCGGCCGGATCGTCAAGCGCGCCGCCGCGATTTTCCGCAAGGCGATCAAGAAGAACGACTTTCTGGCCCGGACCGCGACCGACAGCTTTGCGTTTCTGTTCGAGGATGTCGATCGGAGCGGTGCAAAAGCGATCGCCGATCGGCTCGTGGCTTCAATCGCCGACAGCCTCGTGTTTGCAGGTTCCGGTGAAGGGCATTACCCCCACATGCGGCTGTCGATCGGCGTGGCGCTGTCAACCGAGGCTTTCTCGCCGCAGCAGATCAAGCTGCATGCGGCAACGGCACTCGAAAGTCTTCGTGCCCAGGGTTCAGGCGCCGGAACCGACACCGTGGCGATCTTCGGCGATCCAAGCCGTCGCGTTTCCTGAGCACGCTCTCCGATCACCCATTCGACAGTGACGCGGCGGCCCGTCCGGGCGCCGCGTCCTGCATTTCAGCAAAAAGTCGATCGGGTCGGCGTCAGGCGGGAACGAACTGGTTTTCCTGCGTGAAGCGGATCGTCTTTCTGGTCACGCCCTGCGCGAACTGGACCGGAAACGCTGCAGACGAGATGGCAGTATCGATCACCTGCCCCTCGATGAACGAGCCGGCGATGATGAAATAGCTTGGCTTCGGTGTGAACGTGTAGTCGAGGTTTGGCTCGAGCTGTACGGCGACGGCCGGTTTGCCGCCCATCGCAAGACCCACATTCAGCGACATCCGGACACTGGCCTGCTGCAGAACCGACGGGATCAGGTTGTTCGCCCGCACGAGAAAGACACCTGCGGGGCCGCTGGTCGGATTTGTCGGGAACGCCGGAGCACCGTTCGGGAACGCGCCCTGATAGGTTACGGCGACGTTGTTCAGGCCATCGAGAACCACGTCACATTTGCTGGCGGTAGCAAATGCCCGCGGGTTGAGTGTCGAACCCAGTTCCTGGATGTAACCGGCGCTGATCGAGTAGTCGATCGTCCAGCTGAATACCGACGTGCTCGGGTTTTCCGGGCTGCCCGAGGCCGCGTTGCCGATCATCCATGCCAGAGACAACGGGCTCTGAGACGCGCCGACCACGTCCGGTATCGTCTGGAACAACGCATAACTCTGGAACTTCGGGTTCTCGTTCATGACCGTAAGCGTGTAGGGCGTCCCCAGATCCTGTTTCTCGAAGATCTCGATCGCTTCCCTTCCCATCATAACACGCATGCTGACCTCTCCTCTTTCACATTCTTGCCGCCGCGACATGCGGACCGGACCGAGCGGTCCGTTCGGCTACCAACGGCAACTCCTGCCGTGAGCACAACCTAGAATGATTTATTGCTGGAGAATGTCACGCATGTAACAACTTTTGATTGCATTTATTCGTATCACGGCTCAGACGGCAAGCGACACCTCAGCGTCCGAGTGGGTTTATGACATCGAACCTTATCTCCAAGATCAACAACGATATCCGACATTCCGCGTGGTTCGACGATCTCGACGACGACACGTACTCGCGTCTCGTGTCGGGGTCGGCGAGCCGGCTCTATAGGGACGGCCAGACGCTGTTTTTCAGCGGTCAGGCCTGCGACGCGCTGTCGATCATCGTGTCCGGTTGCGTGCACCTCTACTTCATCTCGGAGGATGGGCATGAGGTGATCTTCGCCGAGCTCGGAGCCGGCGACGTTCTGGGAGATGTCGAACTCACCCTCGGCTGCACCCACTTCGCGAACGCGGTCGCCGCCGGCGAGACCCGCGTGATGGTGGTCCGGCGCAGCGCTTTCAGCGAAATCACCCGCATGCCCCAGATGTCGGCTTTTCTGATGAAGACGTTCGCACGCAAGCTCAGAAAGACGATGGCCTTTGCCGAAGGCATGGCACTGCATACGCTGCAGACCAGGCTCGCGCGTCTTCTGGTGGATCTCGCCCGCCTGCACGGCCGCAGCACAGCGGAGGGTCTGCTGATCGACAGAGCGATATCGCAGGAGAAAATGGGGCAACTGATCAATGCCAGCCGCCCACGAGTGAACGCGCAGCTTCAGGCTTGGAAGGGCGACGGCGTGCTCGGCATGCGGCGCGGCCGCCTGATCATCCTCGACTACCGATCGCTGAAGATCATGTCGCGCGAGGGGGCGACCGACAATTGACAGGGTGGTCCAAGCCGCGACGCCGAGCGCGACGGATTTTAAGGTCCGTCGCGCAGGTCGCCTGCCCTTTTGCGATCGCTACTTGCAGCCACCCTTGACGTACTCGATCATTTCCTCGGTCTCATGCGTGAAATGTGGCCCCTTGACGTTACTAGGGCTGCCATTCGACACGACGCTGAAGATTTCGAACGCCTTATTCTCAGCCGGCAGGAACCACGCTCCGCCACTGGCACCGCCGCCGTACATCGGATGCGGCTTTGCCTCGTAAGCCGTCGCATCGCTGACGCTGATCGACGGGTCCTCCATGAACATGTACTCGCCACCATCCAGCCGTCCGGGATATCCCATCAGGGTGAGTTCGGTTTTCTCAGGCACCTTAGCGAGACGCAGCTGGAATTTTCCAGACGTCGATGCCTTGGTACTGCGCATGACCGCGTAATCGACTGCGGCCGCGGCAAGGCCCGGGACTTGCGGTATCTTCGTCCACGCCGTCAGGACGGACGCCATTTCGATAGGATAAGCCTCGCCCGGCGCTCCGTCATAACCCGGATAGAACACCACGTTGCTGGCCTGGTCTCCATTCAGCCACATGGCGTGTGCCGCCCCGATAATGATCTTGTCGTCGGAGACGAACTGGGCGCTGGCCGCTTGATCGATTCCGCCCAGGCTAAAGAACAGCTTGCCACCGAACTTGAACGGAGCCTCTTTGATCGGTGCCAGCTTGACCTCGGTCCCTTCGAGGGAATGTACGTCGCCACCTGGCATGCCGCTCTCCGGCAGTAGGCCGGGAGCGGGGATTGCATTGCGACGGCGCTCGTCCGTCCAGTAGTCTGCGGTAAAGGCCGCCTGCGCCGCGGTCGGCGCCCAGCAGGTGAACCGGTCATCGGCGAATGCGCCTGTCGGTGCAAAGGAAACCGACACCAAAAGTGTCAGGCATGACGCTTTCCAGAACTTCATCTCTCAACCCTCCTTGTTCGAACATCCGTCAGGGATGCTTCGGCCGAGTGGCCAGGGACGAACCTAGATGGGCGCGGTCTGGAGGGCTGTTCCCGGAGGAACAGGGGGAGATCCCTGAAAGATTGTCCCTTCGCAGCGCACAATGCCCGCAAATCGCGACGGCCGCCGTCTTGCCTTCACGCCCGGTTTCGGCCAAAACCGCGGCCATGATTACCATTACCGACCTTTCCGCCCGTATTGCCGGGCGCCTTCTCCTCGACCATGCCAGCGTGACGCTGCCCGCCGGCACCAAAGCCGGGCTTGTGGGCCGCAACGGTGCGGGCAAATCGACGCTGTTCAAGCTGATTACCGGCGAGCTCAGCTCGGAGACCGGCTCGGTCTCCTATCCGAAGAGCGCCAAGCTCGGACAGGTGGCTCAGGAAGCGCCCGGCACCGAGGATTCGCTGCTGGAAATCGTGCTCGCCGCCGACAAGGAACGCGCAGCGCTGATGGCCGAGTCGGAGACGGCCACCGATCCGGACAGGATTGCCGACATCCAGATGCGCCTCGTCGACATCGACGCCCATTCGGCGGAAGCGCGCGCCGCCAGCATTCTCGCGGGCCTTGGCTTTTCGCAGGAAGCTCAGCTTCGGCCTGCCTCGTCATTTTCCGGCGGCTGGCGAATGCGTGTGGCGCTTGCTTCGGTTCTGTTTGCCGAGCCGGACCTGCTTCTTCTCGACGAGCCGACCAACTATCTCGATCTTGAAGGCACGCTCTGGCTGGAAGATTACGTGCGCCGCTATCCGCACACCGTCATCGTCATCAGCCATGACCGCGACATGCTCAACAATGCGGTCACGTCGATTGTCCATCTCGACCAGAAGAAGCTTACCTTCTATCGCGGCGGCTATGACCAGTTCGAACGCCAGAAGGCGGAAAACGACGAGCTGCAGACCAAGGCCAAGGTGAAGAACGATGCGGCCCGCAAGCATTTGCAGACCTTCATCGACCGCTTCAAGGCCAAGGCCTCCAAGGCCAAGCAGGCGCAGAGCCGCGTCAAGGCGCTGGAGCGGATGGGAACGGTCGCCTCTGTTATCGAGGATCATGTCCAGCCGATCACCTTCCCCGAGCCCGAAAAGCAACCCGCCTCGCCGATCATCTCTGTGCAGAACGGTGCCGTCGGGTACGAGCCGGGCAAGCCGATCCTCAAGAACATCACGCTCCGGATCGACCATGACGACCGCATCGCCCTGCTTGGCTCGAACGGCAACGGCAAGTCGACCTTCGCCAAGTTCATCGCCGGCCGGCTTGCCGCCGAAAGCGGCGAACTGAAGCTCGCGCCAAGCCTGAAGATCGGCTTCTTCGCACAGCACCAGCTCGACGACCTCGTCCCGGGTGATTCTCCCGTGGAGCACGTGCGCCGCCTGATGCCGTCAGTCCCGGAAGGCAAGGTACGCGCCCGCGTCGCCCAGATGGGGCTTGCGACGGAAAAGATGTCGACGCCCGCCAAGGATCTGTCGGGCGGCGAAAAGGCGCGCCTGCTGATGGGGCTTGCCGCCTTCCACGCGCCCAACCTCCTCATCCTCGACGAGCCTACCAACCATCTGGACATCGACAGCCGAAGAGCCCTGATCGAGGCACTCAACGACTATCAGGGCGCGGTCATTCTTATCTCCCATGATCGGCATCTGATCGAGGCGACGGTCGATCGTCTCTGGCTCGTCAACAACGGCACGGTGCAAACCTTCGAGGGAGATCTCGAAGAATACCGCGACCTGATTGTCAGTTCCGGTAAAAAAAAAGAAGAAAAACCGCAGCTGATTGACGATTCGGCATCGAAGGTCGAACAGCGTAAGGCGAGTGCGGAAAGGCGTGCCTCGCTCGCCCCCTTGCGCAAAAAGATCAACGATGCCGAGGCCTTGACGGCCAAGCTTGAGAAGCTGATTCAGGCGCTTGATAAAGAGCTTGCGGACCCGGCACTCTATGAAAAGACGCCGGCAAAGGCCGCGACCAAGGCCAAGGAACGGGGCGAAGCCGCGGCCAAGCTCTCGGCCGCCGAAGAGCAATGGCTGATGCTGTCTTCCGAATACGAGGAGGCGATGGCCGGCTGAGTTTCGAAATCCGGTTGCCCCTACCCCGCTGCATGCCTAGCTAAGTGGCTGCAGACACAGGAGGCCTTCGATGGATCTTTATCTCGAAACCGACGACGACGCCCGCACGCTCGCGTTTATCGCCGAGCAGAACGCAATCTCGGCCGAGGCGCTCGAAACACCCCAATTCGAAGCGGACCGCGACACGCTGAAGGCGATGTTTGAGCGCGAGGACCGGCTGATCGTGCCGGCGCGGCGCGGACGCTGGCAGTTCGACTTTCATCGCACCAAGGACAATCCCCTCGGTCTCTGGCGCCGACTACCGGCAGCAGACGAGCCGCGCCACGACGCGGCCTGGGAAACTATTTTCGATTTCGACGCCTTTTGCGTTACCGAAGGCAAGCGCTGGATCTATAGTGGCGCCGTCACCTCCCCTTACGAGCCGACCCGTGTTCTCGTCATCCTGTCCGACGGCGGATCCGACCAGATGCGGCTGCTGGAGTTCGACACGGAGGCGAAGGCGGTCGTCGAGGGCGGTTTCGACACGCCGGTGGCGCGGGCCCATGCGAGCTGGATCGGCCCGGACGAGATCGCCTATTTCGGATCGATCGACGACTTTTCCGCCACCCGCTCTGGCTGGCCCCGCGTCGGCCGCCGGCTGAAGCGCGGCATGGATCCGAAAGATGCACCGATCCTGTTCGAGGCGGGCCCCGACGACGTTCAGGCGACCGGCGGGATCATCGATCCACTGTTTTGGAACGGCGGTTCGGACAAGCAGCCGATCGAGTTCTTTACCGTCATCCACGAGATCGACCGGATGAGCGTCCATGTCCGCGATGGACAAGGTGCGCTCCGGCGTCTCGATCTGCCCGACAGGATCGATGTCACCGCCAACCATCGCCATCTGCTCTGGCGCGCCAAGAGTGACGAGCGCTATCCGACCGGCAGCCTGATCCTGCAGGATTTTATCTCGTATTCGGATGAGCCGCTGGGTGCTGCCCGTGTTCTCTTTAGCCCTGAACACGGGCAGACCGTCACTCAGTTCACGCTGTTCAAGACCTGGGGCGCATTCATCGTCAGCGACGTGATGGTGCCGCGGTTATTCCTGATCGACCTCACGAAACCGGATGCGCAGCCGCAAGAACTGCCGCTGCCTTCGGCGCTGCAGACGGTTGGCTTCCGCACGCTCGATGCCGACCTCACGCGCGGCGAGGAAATCCTGACCGTCATCGGCCAGGGGTTCCTGCAGCCTTACGGGACATGGCGTCTCGACCTGACGGATCGCGCCCACACGCCCGAACTGGTTCCAACCGGCGTCTCTCCCGCCTATTTCGATGCGCAAGGGATGCAGTCCGAGCTTCTGCAGGCGACATCGGAAGACGGGACGAAAATCCCCTATCACATCGTCTATCCGAAGACGTGGGAGAAGGGCGAACTGCCGGTCCTGATGTATGGCTATGGTGGTTTCGGCTGGCCGCTTGCTCCCTACTACTCGGGCAATACCGGCGTCTGGCTCGAGCATGGCGGCGCCTATGTACAGGCCTATATCCGCGGCGGCGCGGAATTCGGCCCCGACTGGCACACGGTCGCCAAGGGCAAGGGCCGTCACAAGGCGTTCGAGGATTTCGTCGCAGTCTCCCGCGATCTTGTCGCACGTGGCATCACAAAACCGTCGCGCATCGCCTGCCATGGCGGCAGCAATGGCGGTCTTCTGACCGCTGTCATGGCAACGCGCTATCCACAAGATTTCGGCGCAATCTGGACCTCGGTCCCCGTCATCGACATGTCGCGTTTCCACGTCTTCCCAGCCGGCAAGGCCTGGATGGACGAATACGGCAACCCTGACGTCGCGGAAGAGCTTGCCGCGATGCTGACCTATTCGCCGCTCCACAATATAGACCCCGCGGCTGAGGTGACCTATCCGCCGATCTACATCGAAAGCTCGACCAACGACGACCGCGTGCATCCATCGCATGCCCGCCGTTTCGCCAAGCGACTGATCGACGCCGGGCATCGTCCTCTGTTTCACGAATACGGCTCGGGCGGTCACGGCGGCGCCGGCGATACGCTTGAACAGGCCGCGCGATTGGCGATGGGCTACAGTTTCCTGCGCGAAACGATCGTGAAGGCGTGAGCGGAAGCCATCGGTTGTGCCAAATCCGCGGATACACTACCGTCCGTTCGCAACCCTGTGAGGCATGACCATGACGCTTCATATCACCGACCCGGTTCTCGATGCGCTTGCCGAACAGGCGCAGAAAATCCTTAATGCTCCGAGCAAGGAGGATGCGGTTCGCCAGGCGCTGGAGCGCGTGGTGGGAGAGGTTCATCAACGAACTGAACCTGTCTCCGACAACACGACACGAAGCGAACGACTCCAGGCTTTGCGAGACCGGTTGGAGTTGCTGAGGCGAGATTTCAACATGCCGCCCAATGAGTCACTGCCCGCGTTTGATGAAAAGGCTTATCTCGACGACATGTGGGGCGAGAACGATGTTCATCGATAGCTCTGTCATCGTCGAGATCCTGATCGACGGCGACAAGGCGAACGAGCTTCTGAGCCGCATGGCAGATAGCCGGTCGATTTGCACGGGTCCAACCGTGATCTACGAATCGGCGACTGTCTTGGCGACCCGGCTTGGGAGGCACCCCGACGAAACGAAGCTGCTGATACAGTGCTTCGTCGAACGTTTCGAGATTTCTGTCCTGCCAGCATCCTACGAAGTCGCGTCTGCCGCCATAGACGCCTTCGCCCGCTACGGCAAGGGCCGCCATCCGGCAAAGCTCAATTTCGGGGATTGCTTTTCCTATGCCGGTGCGCGCCAGTCCGGACTGCCGCTTCTCTACGTCGGCGGAGATTTTGCGCGGACCGACCTTGCCTGATCAGGCCTTCTTCACCCAACGTCCCTCGGGTGATTGCTGCCAGTAGGTCAGCGCATGTCCATCGCCCTTCAGCTTCTTCCACTGAGCGCGCGCGCCTTCCAGCTGGAGCTGGTCGTAGCCGTCGAACATGAAGACGACGCGCTCATAGGGGTCGAGCGGCGGCGGCTCGGCGCCGTCGACGACGAAGCGCACGGTTGCGGAATTCTGGTTCTCCGGGGTCGCCGTCAGCAGGACCGGTTGTTCCTGCGGCATCGGCGCTGCATCGGTGCCGTGCGGCAAAAAACTGTCATCGCGAAACGTCCACAAATGTGCGTCGAGAAAATCCCGACGCACGTCTTCGGCTGTCTGAACGACCACCTTCCAGCCGCGCTCGACGCTCTTTTCGAGAAGCGCCGGCAGCGCATCCTCAAGCTTCGATTCGGTCAGGTGATAGAACAGAACTTCGGTCATCAGTTCTCGTAGTTCTTGCGGACGAGTTCGTCCAGCAGGCGCACGCCGTAGCCGGATGCCCAGGACTGGTTGATCTCGTTCTGCGGCGAGTTGAGCGCCGTTGCCGCGATGTCGAGATGCGCCCAGGGCGTATCGCCGACGAAACGCTTGAGGAACTGCGCCGCGGTGATCGAGCCGGCCTGCCTGCCGCCGCTGTTCTTCATGTCGGCAAAGCGGCTGTCGATCATCTTGTCGTAGTCCTTGGAAAGCGGCATGCGCCAAAGCTTCTCGCCGCTTGTCTCGCCCGCCTGTGTCAGTTCGTCCGCCAGCGCGTCATCGTTGGAAAACAGTCCGGCATGGAGGTTGCCGAGTGCGACAACGATGGCGCCGGTCAGCGTCGCGAGATCGATCATGAAGCGCGGCTTGAAGCGTTCCTTGCAGTACCAGAGCGCATCGCCCAGCACGAGACGGCCTTCCGCATCGGTATTGACGATCTCGATCGTCTGGCCGGACATCGAGGTGACGATATCGCCGGGTCTCTGGGCGTTGCCGTCAGGCATGTTTTCGACCAGGCCGATAATGCCGATGACGTTCGCCTTGGCCTTGCGGGCGGCGAGCGTGTGCATCAGGCCGGTCACGGCGGCAGCTCCGCCCATGTCGCCCTTCATGTCTTCCATGCCGAGGCTCGGCTTGATCGAGATGCCGCCCGTATCGAACACGACGCCCTTGCCGACAAATGCGACCGGCTGATCTCCCGGCGTGCCGCCGTTCCAGGTCATGATCGCCAGCCGCGGCGGCCGGGAAGAGCCCTGGGCGACGCCGAGCAGAGCGCCCATGCCAAGTTCCGTCATCTCGGTTTCGGTCAGGATCTCCACGTCAACGCCGAGCGATTCCAGATCCTTCGCCTTCTGCGCAAACTCGATCGGTCCGAGCACGTTGGGCGGCAGATTGACGAGGTCGCGGGCGAGAATCACACCCTCGGCAATGGCCTTCGCCGAGACGAATTGCTCAGTCGCCGCATCCGCTTTTGCGGTGACGATGGTGACGGTCACCGTCTTCGGCGACTTGTCCTCGTCGTCGTCCTTCTTCTTCGTCTTGTAGGTATCGAACTTGTAGGCGCGCAGCAGCATGCCGGTTGCGAAATCCGCAGCTTCGGCCGCGCCGACGTCGGCACCGGGTGCATCGAGGAACACCGTCACCTTCTCCATCGTCTTGACCGCAGCGGCCGCGACGCCACCCGCCTTCAGCCAGTCGTAGGCTGTCAGCTTGTCGGCCTTGCCGAGACCCAGCACGATAAGCCGATCGGCCTTCGATCCGGCCGGGGCCAGAATATCAAGCGTCGACAACGCCTTGCCTTTGAACTTGGCGATGCCCGCCGCCCTTACCGCAACAGCCTGCGGATCGACTTCGGCGACACTGGCGGCTACGGCATCTCCCGAAAGCTTGAGCTGAATCGCAAGTCCTCCATCGATGACGGCGGAGGCGGAAAAGGCGATATCGAATTTCATGGACATTACAGCTCCAGGCATTGTGGTGCGGAAGAAAGGCCCGATCTTCACCCTTTCGGTCGCGAACGCAAGCGCGCAGGATCGAACTTCGTGCCTTCCTAAAGCCCGTATTGATGTCCAATCCACTGTTTCGAAATGTCACAACGCCGAAGAAAACCGGGGTTGCCAACATTTTGTGACAGGGGCCCTGTCGCAATGCCGTTCCCAATCGCTTAGATAGGCGCGGCGACCATCGATCGAATGCGGGACGAAAGCCCCTTAGGACCTGAGGCATAATGCGGGAATGAAGCTTCTCGAACTCTACATATTGCGCCGAATCCTGCAGATGTTCCTGGTGGCACTCGTTCCGGTGCTCACGATCATCTGGACGATCCAGGTGCTCGGCCGCATCAACCTGGTCACCGACACCGGCCAGTCGATGGGCTCGTTCATGCAGCTCGCAAGCTATATCCTGCCGACCATCATTCCGGTTGTCCTGCCCTTCGCCTTTGTCATCGGCATCACCCAGACGCTGACGGCGATGAACAACGATTCGGAACTGCCTGTGATCGACGCGGCCGGTGCGGCCCGCAGCATCATCTACAAGCCGGTGATCCTGCTCGCGGTCGCGCTCAGCCTCGTCTCCTTCACCATCACCAATTTCATCGAACCCAAATCACGGCTCGGCGCGCGCGAGATGGTCGCAGCTGCCTATGCTGACCTTCTATCTTCCGTGATTGAGGAAAAGACCTTTCGCAGCATCGAGGACGGGCTTTACGTCCAGATCTCCGAGCGCCATTCAGGCCGGGTGCTGAAAGGCCTGTTCATCGTCGATTACCGCGATCCGAATTTCGGCCTGATCTATTATGCCCGCGAAGGATCGGTCGATCTTGGCGGCACATCGCTTACCATGCGCGACGGCGAAGTGCATCGCAAAGGCCCGGACGGCCGGATCTCGATCGTCAAGTTCGCGTCCTATGCGTTCGATCTGTCAGCGATGACCCAATCGGATGAGGGCGGCCTGCCGCTTTACTCCGGTGACCGGCCGCTAAGCTTCCTGCTCAACCCCGACAAGACCGATCCCGCCTATCAGAAAAAGCCCGAGAGCTTCCGCAGCGAGCTGCATCGCCGCCTGTCCGACTGGCTGTTCCCGATCACCTTCGCGCTGGTGTCTCTGCTTGTGGCCGGCAACACGCGGTCGCACCGGTCGGCGCGGCTGCATCCAATGATCTATGTGCTGCTTTTCGCCTTCCTGCTGCGCTGGCTGGGCTTCTCGGCCACCAATCTGACGGAACGCAACGCCGCCTACGTGCCGCTGGTTTACGCGATTCCGCTGGTGACCTGCCTGGTGACGGGCTTCATGCTGGCCACCAACCGGCAGATCCAGATGCCGCGCCTGTTCAGCCGCAGCATCACGAATGCGACAACCGTCGTGCAGAAGCGCCTTTCGCCGACGGGACGGGGAACCACGGGAGAGGCGAAATGATCTTCTCCACACTCGGCCGCTATTTCTTCAAGCGCTATATCAGCACCGCATTCTGGTTCCTGCTCGGTGTCAGCGCCATTATCTTTCTCGCCGATTTCAGCGAGACGAGCCGTCGCCTCTCGGGCCTCAACGGCTACAGCCTCTACGGCGCGCTGGCGATGACGGCATTGCGCGTGCCGCAGATCCTGCAGCAGGCCATCCCGACGCTGAGCCTGTTTATCGGCATGACGGTGCTGATCGCGCTCAACCGTCGCTACGAACTGGTCGTCACCCGTGCAGCCGGAATTTCCGTCTGGCAGTTCGTCGCACCTTTCATTGTCGGATCGTTTCTGCTCGGTCTGTTCACGCTGTTCGTCGTCAACCCGATCGGCGCCTGGGGCCAGCGCGAATCAATCTCGCTCGAGACCACGTGGCGGCAGGCCAGCAACAAGTCCAAGTCGTCCAAGTTCGTGCCGTGGATCCGCCAGCTGTCCGGCGACGAAGACGTGATCATCGGCGCCAAGACCTATCGCGAGAGCGGTACCGAGCTCCTCGACGTGGTGGTTTTCCACTTCGACAAGGACGACGTCATCACCATGCGGCAGGACGCCAAGACCGCTAAGTTGGAAGATGGTTACTGGCTTCTTAACGACGTTCTGGAGAATCGGCCGGGCGAAATTCCGACCCGTCTCGAGACGGCACAGGTCAAAACCAATTTGAGACGCGAGTATCTCCAGGAGAGCCTTGCTCAGCCGGAAACCGTTGCGTTTCTTGGTCTTTCCCGAAAGATCGAGATCGGCAAATCCTTTGGAATCTCGACGAAGGCGCTGGAAACCCAGTTTCACTCCCTGCTTTCACTGCCGCTGCTGCTCGTCGCCATGACGATGATTGCGGCAACAGTGTCGTTAAAATTCAGTCGCTTCGCACAGTCCAAGTCGATGATTCTGGGTGGAATAGTTTCGGGCTTCGTGCTTTATGTCGTCTCGGTGCTTGTGAAGGCATTCGGGAGCAGCGGGGCGATTCCTCCTTTCGTGGCGGTCTGGATTCCAGTCGTCGTCGCGACTGCCCTGGGCGCTACGATCTTGCTTCATCAGGAGGATGGCTAGTGGCGGTAAGTAACCGCGGAAATATCAGTCGGCTCGCCGCCGCCCTGCTGACCGGTGTGTCTGTATGTGTCTCTGGCGTCGCTGCATTGACGGGCGGCGCGTATGCGCAGGGCCTCGTGCCGGCTGCTGAAGACGGTGCGAAGATGCTTCTGCGCGCCAACGAACTGACCTACAATCAGGACAACAAGCGCGTCACCGCGACCGGTGGCGTCCAGATCTATTACAACCGTTACCGCATGGTCGCGCAGCGCGTTGAATATGATCAGAACACCGGCCGCGTCATGGCGACCGGCAATATCGAGTTCATCGAACCGTCGGGCAGCCGCGTCTACGCGGAAGAGCTCGACGTGACCGACGATTTCGGCCAGGGCTTCATCAATGCCCTGCGCGTGGAAACCACTGACAATACCCGCCTTGCGGCTGAAAGCGCCGAGCGCCAGACCGGCGATATCATGGTGCTCAACAACACCGTGTACACCGCCTGCCTTCCATGCGCCGCCACACCCGGCAAGGCGCCTCTCTGGCAAGTCAAGGCGCAGCGCGTCATTCGCAACGGACAGAAGCATACGATTCGCCTCGAGAATGCACAGTTCGAGTTGTTCGGCTTTTCGCTTGGAAAACTGCCCTTCCCGATCGAGGTTCCCGACGAGACTGTCGAGCGCAAGTCCGGCGTGCTGTTTCCGAAGTTCATCGTCAGCGACAACCTCGGGTTCGGCGTCACCGTCCCCTATTACCATGTCTTCTCGCCAAGCATGGATGCGACGATCAGCCCGACCTACTATTCGAGCCAGGGACTTCTGGTCGAAGGCGAAGTGCGCAACCGGTTCGACAACGGCGACCACACGTTCCGTTTTGCCGGCATCGATCAGCGCGATCCCGGCTCGTTCGACGCTGGCACAAGCGACCGCGAGCAGAACAGCCGCTTCATGGCCGCCTCCAAGGGCGAGTTCCAGATCAACCCGCGCTGGGCCTTCGGCTGGAACGTCATGGCCCAGACGGACGCGAACTTCTCGCGGACCTACAGCCTGACCGATGTCAGCCAGGATACGTTCACCAACGACGTCTACCTGACCGGCCTTGGCAAGCGTAACTATTTCGACCTGCACGCCTACTATTTCGACGTCCAGGACAATGGCACGTCGAACACGCTCGAGCGCCAGCAGGCGATCGCCTATCCGTCGTTGGACTACCAGTATATCGCGCCCGAATCGGTGTACGGCGGTGAGCTTTCGTTCAACGCCAACCTGACCAACCTGTCGCGTCGCGAAGAGGATTCCTACTTCGAGGGCACCACATACCGCTTCCCTGGTCTCGAAGGCGATTACGCCCGCGTGACGACCGAAGCCGAATGGAAGCGCACCTACACGACATCGGGCGGCCTGCTGCTGACGCCGCTGTTTGCAGCACGCGCCGATGGCATCCGCCACGATGTGTCCAATCCGAACTTTGCCTATGACGGCAATCTGGAGCCGAACGGTACGAACGGCCGATACATGCTGACGGCTGGCCTCGAGGCCCGCTATCCGTTCCTGATCACCAGCGAAAACAGCAGCCACATCATCGAGCCGATCGCGCAGATCTATGCGCGTCCGGACGAACAGATGTCCGGCGGCCTTCCCAACGAAGATGCGCAGAGCTTCGTGTTCGATGCCACTTCGCTGTTCGAACGGGACAAGTTCTCCGGCTACGACCGTGTCGAAGGCGGCACCCGTGCCAATGTCGGCTTCCGCTATACCGGCTCGTTCAACAACGGCATCGGCGTGCGCGGCATCTTCGGCCAATCCTACCAGATTGCCGGCGAGAATTCCTTCGCCAGCGACGATTTGGTTCAGGCCGGCGCCAATTCGGGCCTCGAGACATCGCGATCCGATTACGTCGCCATGGCGGCGATCGACCTGCCGCAGGGCTTCTCGCTTTCCAACAACGTGCGGCTCGATGAAAAGTCGCTCGATATCCGTCGCACCGATACGGCGTTCAGCTATTCCACACCGCGGGTCAGCGGCAAGCTGATCTACACCAAGGTCGATGCGCAGGACGAGTACGGCGACAGCGACGCGACGGACGTGCTGAAGAACAGCATGTCGCTCCGGGTCAACGAAAACTGGTCGCTGGCCGGTTCCGCCACGTGGGACCTGACCGACAGTTCGCTCATCCGGCGTGGCGTCGGTATCAGCTACGCCGACGAGTGCACGATCTTCACGCTCGCCTATACCGACAAGCCTTCGGAAGCCGATGCGAACGACTGGACGATCAGTGCGCGCCTGAGTTTCCGCACGCTTGGCGACGTCAATATCGGCACGACCAAGGATTACGATCAAACCTTCCGTTACTGAGACCGGTAACGGAAGAATCGTCATGGTTTTGCCGCAACGATTGTGCAATCGGACGCCAATCGGCTAGTATGGCGGCCGAAAGCGCGCAAAGTCGCGCGACAAGTGCCCGGGCGGAAAAAAGGGATTGGTTTCATGTTTGCAATGACCGCGACACGCAAGATCGTGCTGGCAGTCTCCGTGCTCGCCGCGACCACGGTCGCCACGCCGGTGATGACACCAATCGTGGCAATGGCACAGTCGACGAGCGGCGTCGCAGCCGTCGTCAACCGGTCGGCGATCACCACCGCCGACGTTGCTCGCCGTTCGGCCTTCATGCGCCTTCAGCGTCAGAAGCCGAGCAACAAGGTAGCTCTCGATCAGCTGATCGACGAAACGCTGAAGCGCCAGGAAATCTCGCGCGTCAAGATGTCCGTCAGCACCGAGGACGTCGATCGTTCGTTTGCCCGCTTCGCGCAGGGCAACAAGATGACGCCCGAGCAGTTGAGCAGCGTGCTCAATCAGGCCGGCGTCACACCGGACCATTTCAAGGCCTATATCGCTGTGCAGATGAGCTGGCCGCGCCTGGTCAACGCCCGTTACGGCGGCGGTCGTCAGCGCATGTCGACCGACCAGCTTGTCACCCGCATGATGGAAAACAAGCAAAAGCCCGTCACCACCGAATATTTCCTGAAACAGGTAATCTTCGTTGTTCCCGCGGCAAAGCGGAACGCCATCCTCAACAAGCGCAAGGCGGAAGCCGACGCGTCGCGGTCGCGGTTCCCAGGCTGCGCCGAAGCTAAAACCTTTGCAGCGACGATGCTGGACGTTTCCATCCGTGATCTGGGCCGCGTGCTTGCGCCGGATTTGCCGGAAGACTGGAAGCCTCTGATCGAGAAGTCCTCCGGCAACACGACCGGCACCCGCGTTACCGAGCGTGGCGTCGAGTTCCTGGCGATCTGCGAGCAGCGTCAGGTTTCGGACGACGTGGCGGCCGAAGCCGTGTTCCGCGCCGAGGATCTCGGCAAGGCTGAAAAGTCCGGTGAAGACCCGAACAGCAAGAAGTACATGGACGATCTGCGCGCCAAGGCCCAGATCGATTACATCCAGAAGTCGTAAAGCCCAAAGGGCCTGAACGGAGACCGCATGCCTTTTGATCGTCCGCTCGCGCTGACCCAGGGCGATCCTGCCGGCATTGGTCCAGACATCACGCTCGCCGCATGGACGGCGAGACGGAAGCACGGCATTGCGCCGTTTCTCTTCCTCGGCGACCCGGCGGTGCTTGCATCGCGCGCGGCCCTGCTTGGCCTCGACGTTGCGATCCGTGAAACCGACGCGGACGGCGCCGTTTCGATCTTCGAAAACTCGCTTCCCGTTCTGCCGATCCCGGCCGGAGCCGAAGTCGCTGCCGGCGAGCCGCATGTCGCCACCGCCCGTGGGACGATCGAGGCGATCGAGACCGCCGTGTCGCTGTCGTTTGCGGGCAAGACGCTCGGCGTCGTCACCAATCCGATTGCCAAGTCCGTTCTATACCAGGCAGGCTTCGGCTTTCCCGGCCATACGGAATTCCTGGCGGACCTTGCGCACAAGCATACGGGCACCCCCGTGCGCCCCGTCATGCTGCTGGCCGGACCGAAGCTGCGGGCCATCCCCGTCACGATCCACATTCCGCTCAAGGACATTCCAGCGGCGCTCACCGAAACGCTGATCCTTGAAACCTGCCGCGTGACCCATCACGACCTGAAAGTCCGGTTCGGCATCGACCAGCCGCGCATCGCGATTGCCGGTCTCAATCCGCATGCGGGCGAAGACGGCACGATGGGCACCGAAGAACGCGACATCATCCATCCGGCCATCGTCAAGCTGCGCGCAGAGGGCATCAACGCCTTCGGGCCACTCCCGGCCGATACGATGTTTCATGACGAAGCCCGCAGCCGTTACGACGTGGCAATCTGCATGTATCACGATCAGGCGCTGATCCCGGCCAAGGCGCTGGGTTTTGACACATCCGTCAACGTCACGCTCGGCTTGCCCTTCATCCGGACGTCTCCCGACCACGGCACCGCCTTCGGCATCGCCGGCAAGGGTGTCGCCCGCGAGACGAGCCTGGTCGAGGCAATCCGGCTTGCAGGCGCCATGGCCGGAACAATGACACCGAGCCTTGCGGGGCGCATCTGATGGCGACGCTCGATGGGCTGCCGCCGCTGCGTGACGTCGTCCAGCGTCATGGACTGGACGCCAAGAAATCGCTTGGCCAGAACTTTCTGTTCGATCTCAACCTCACCCAGAAGATCGCCCGCGCGGCCGGACCGCTGGAAGACGTGACCGTATTCGAGGTTGGGCCGGGTCCCGGCGGCCTTACCCGTGCCATCCTGTCGCTCGGCGCCAAGAAGGTGATCGCCATCGAGCGCGACGCCCGCGCGCTTCCTGTGCTTGCAGAAATCGCGGACCACTATCCGGGACGGCTTGAGGTCATCGAGGGCGACGCGCTGCAGATCGATTTTGCCGCGCTCGCGGCCGAGAAGGCTGCCGGTGGACCGGTCAAGATCATCGCCAACCTGCCCTACAATATCGGCACGCAACTGCTGCTGAACTGGCTTCTGCCTGAGGACAAGACCTGGCCGCCATTCTGGCAGAGCCTGACGCTGATGTTCCAGAGGGAAGTGGGTCTGCGCATCGTTGCCGACCAGGAAGACGACCACTACGGCCGCCTCGGTGTCCTCGCGGGCTGGCGCACCGATCCCCACATGATGTTCGACGTGCCGCCTCAGGCCTTTTCGCCACCACCCAAGGTGACATCGACCGTCGTACATATGATCCCGCGGGCCAATCCCCTGCCCTGCGATGTCTCCAAGCTCGAACGCATCACCCACGCCGCCTTCGGTCAACGCCGCAAGATGCTGCGCCAGAGCCTGAAACCTGTCGGTGGGGAAGTCCTGCTCGCCAAAGCCGGCATCGACCCGCAACGCCGCGCGGAAACGCTATCGGTGGAAGAGTTCGTGAGACTCGCGAACTTGCTTTAAGGGGTCACGGCCTCGTCCCAGTCGGGTAGGCCGCGTCAAATTCAGAATACCGCACGATTGAGTTCGGATCCCCACAACGGTCTCCGGCCCGCATGATGCCGCCTTCGGCGTGATCGTGCGGCTTTCAGGGAAACTCTGCTTCTCCGCTTTGATTTTCATTGGACACGTGCCCTGCTCATGAGACGCTGCGTCCGCACTCCAAGCAATCGAACAGGAACACAACCTCGGTGCGCAACACCCTCTTCGTCCTCATCTGCCTATTCTATCTTGGTGTGAGTGCCCACGCATGGTCCGCTCCTTCGAAGGAGGTCTTGCCCGATTCGCTTGTGCACCTTTTCTTGCCGCTTCAGGAATTCAGATTTGGCATGAGTGCTAAGGATCTGGAGCAGGTTGCCCAAGAACGCTTGCCGGGCTGGCCTCTGGTCCGAAGAGAAACGCTTATCAATGTTCGGCGAGACGTGGCATTGCCGTCGGGCTCGAAAATCCCCTATCTCCAAAGCGTGCTGATTGCCGATAGAACAGCAAAGCGCGCCTTCAACCGCACCTATTCTCTCTTTCTCACTTCACCTCTCACTAGTTCCGAACTCTATGCGATTAGGTTCGACATCAAGCCAAAAGAAGAAAACGCACGCCTTCCTTCACTGCAGGAGTGGCTGGGAGAGCTTGCTTCGGTATGGGGCACGCCACATGCAGTGGGTCGGGGCGAGAATCTGATTGGGGTGATCTACTATCTCAATGACGCTCTTCAGCCGATGCCAAAGGATGGCGGCACGGCTTGCGTGCCAGATCGTACCAATCTGGAAATGCTTCTCCTCACATCTCCCGAGACGGTCGCCGAGGTGGCAGGCCAGATCGAAAGATCAGGTTGCCGCTATAAATTTGACAGCCTGATATATCTCGGCCCGGACGGGAACCCCGTGCGATCGGTCACATCCATCGTCGACACCATCCAGCAGGCACGCGATGCAGTAAAGCGCGTCACATATGGCTTGGAAAGGTAGAGCAATTCCGGGGAGCACCTAACCGCAGCGCCCCGTACCACTAAAACCTACAGCGCGGGCTCTTCGGTCAGCAAGTTGCTCACGAACTCGAACAGGCCGTGTCTGCGGTCGCGGCGGACGCGTTCGGCGTTGACGATGCAGCTGACGTTGTGGAAGGCTTCGTCGAGATCGTCGTTGACGATGACGTAGTCGTATTCGCGCCAGCGCTCGATTTCCGAGCGGGAATTGGCAAGCCGGGTGCGGATCACGTCTTCGCTGTCTTCGGCGCGGCGGTGCAGGCGTGACTGCAGCTCGGTCATGGTTGGCGGCAGCACGAAGATCGAGACGACGTCCGCCTTCATCTTTTCCTGCAGCTGAAGTGCGCCTTGCCAGTCGATGTCGAACAGCATGTCGCGTCCCTCGGCCATCGCCTTTTCGACCGGCTCGCGCGGCGTGCCGTAGAAATTGCCATGCACCTCGGCCCATTCCAGGAGGTCGTCGGCATCGCGCATGCGCTCGAACTGCGGCACGGTGATAAAGTGGTAATGGGTGTCGGCGATCTCGCTCGGGCGCTTGGCGCGGGTGGTGACACTGACCGAAATCTCGAGGCTGTGGTCGCCGCGCAAGAGATTGCCGGCGATGGTGGACTTGCCGGCGCCTGACGGCGACGACAGGACCAGCATCAATCCCCGGCGCGCGATCGTCGTCTTCATCTTCGAGGGCGACGAGGTTTTCGGTGTCGAGGGGGCCGGGCTCATGGTCGTGTCACTCCAGATTCTGAACCTGTTCGCGGAACTGGTCGATCACGACTTTCAGTTCCAGTCCTGCTGCCGTTACAGCAGCGGCGTTGGATTTGGAACAGATCGTATTCGATTCCCGGTTAAATTCCTGTGCAAGGAAGTCGAGACGGCGCCCGGCAGGCCCGCCCGTCTGCAGAAGCTCGCGGGCTGCGACGACATGGGCCTTCAGCCGGTCGATCTCTTCGCGCAGATCGGCGCGGGTCGCAAGCAGTGCTGCCTCGCCATAAAGCCTGTCGCGGTCGAGGGTCGGCGCCTCCGCCATCAAGGCGGCGAGCTGCGTGGAAAGCTTCTTGGCAATCTCTTCCGGCGAGCGGGACGGGTCCTTCTCCACCAGCGTCGTCAGTTCGGCGATGCGGTCCACATGGCGGGTGAGAATGTCCCGCAGTGCCGACCCTTCGTGCTCGCGCATCTCTTCAAGTTTGAAAAGCGCGTCGCCGAGACAGTTCAGGATGGCGGCGTCGCGCGCCGTCACCGCCTGTTCGTCATCCTCGGCCTCGCGGATCTCGACGAGACCACGGATGCCAAGCAACGTGTCGAGACGCAGCGGTGCCGAATCGACCAGATCGCCCAGTTCAGCACGGAGCGCCATCACGGCGGCCAGTGCATCGCGGTTCAGCACCGCTTCCACCTTTGCGTCGTCGGTCGAGAGCGACAGCGCCACCTGCAGATTGCCGCGCGAAAACTGTTCGGAAATCCGCTTGCGGACATCCTGCTCAAGACGATCAACGCCGGAGGGCAGCCGCAATCGCATGTCGAGCCCCTTGCCGTTGACCGAGCGCAGTTCCCAGGCAAAGCGATTGCGGCCGCTTGTTCCTTCGCTGCGGGCAAAGCCGGTCATCGACTGCAGGGATTTCGGGTTAGACGGCAGGCTCATACGCTTCTCCGGACTGCCTTCCCCAGAGGCAAGGCGTCAGTTGCTTTTCGGTGGCTTTTCGGCGTCGTCGCCATCCGGCTGGCCATCGACCACTTCTTCACCGCGGGCTGCCGCATTGCCGGTTGACCGTTCGGCCTCGATCCGGCGCCAGCGACGTACGTTGGCATTGTGCTCTTCCAGTGTGGCTGCAAACACGTGCCCGCCGGTACCGTCTGCCACGAAATAGAGATCGTTGGTGCGCCACGGATTGGCAACCGCCTCGAGTGCGGCGCGGCCGGGGTTGGAGATCGGCGTCGGCGGCAGGCCCTTGATCTGATAGGTATTGTAGGGCGTCTGCTTGGTCAGATCGGACTTGTAGATCGGCCGATCGGACGGTTTGCCCTCACCGCCGAAGATGCCGTAGACAATGGTCGGGTCAGACTGCAGCCGCATCCCCTTGTTCAGCCGGTTGATGAAGACCGAGGCGACATGGGCGCGCTCGTCGTCCTTGCCGGTTTCCTTCTCGACGATCGAGGCCAGCACCACGAACTCTGCCTTGGTCTTGACCGGCAGGTCGGGGTCGCGCTTTTCCCAGATCTGGTCGATCGTCTTCTGCTGAGCGGCATGCATCTGCGAGAGGATTTCCGACCTCTTGGTGCCGCGCGAGAACTTGTAGGTATCGGGCCGCAGGCTGCCTTCGGCGGGAAGCTCAGCCGGCATGTCGCCTTCCAAAACCGCATCCTCGTTCAGACGCAGCATCATCTGGCGCACGGTCAGGCCTTCCGGGAAGACGACGGAATAGAGGATGGACTTGCCGGAGATCAGCGTCTCCATCACGTCCTTCATCGAAGCCTTCGCCTTGATGTCGTATTCGCCGGCCTTCAGCGTCTCGCCGCCGCGCAGATAGGTCGCGGTCACGTAGCGGAACACGCGCGCGTCGGACACGACGCCGTTGCGCTCGAGATTGTTGGCAATCTCCGCCAGGCCGTTGCCGGGACGGACCATGAAGTGGGCGTTCGTCTCCAGCGGGCCCGGATCCTGAAACGTTCGGATCATGTAATACAGGCCGCCGATCACCACGATGCAGACGAGCACGACCATCGTCATAACGAAGTTCAGGAAGATCACCAGCTGGCTGCGCGCCTTCTTGGAGCGACGCGGCGGTTCCGGCACCCGTTCGGGCTTCAGGGCCTCGTTCGGCGATTTCGGAATGATCGGACCACGGCTCGTACCGTTGCCATTGCCGCCATGGCCGTTTCCACTGCCATAACCCGGCTGATCATTCGATGAATTCATGTCGCTCAACCGTTTCCCCTCGACTCTGGACTTTCAACCGGCTGTTTGGCCAAGCAATACGGCAAAAAGCAGGTTCGGAAAATGATATCGGCCGGACTGTCGAAGTCCAGCCGAGAAGCGAAGGCCGAATGCGCGTCAGGCTTCGTAGCGCTTGAGCACCAGAGACGCGTTGGTACCGCCGAAACCAAAGGAGTTCGACAGAGCCACGTTGATTTCGCGCTTGCGCGCGGTATGCGGAACAAGATCGATCACAGTGTCGACATCAGGGTTGTCGAGGTTCAGCGTCGGCGGCGCGATATTGTCACGGATCGCCAGTGCGGAGAAGATGGCTTCGACAGCGCCGGCTGCACCGAGAAGGTGACCGATTGCCGACTTGGTCGACGACATGGAGACCTTGGAGGCCGCATCGCCAACCAGGCGTTCGACAGCACCGAGTTCGATCGTGTCGGCCATGGTCGATGTGCCATGCGCGTTGATGTAGTCGATGTCGGATGCGCCAAGACCAGCGCGCTTCAGGGCCGACGTCATGCAACGGAAAGCACCATCGCCGTCTTCGGAAGGAGCGGTGATGTGGAAGGCATCGCCGGACATGCCGTAACCGACGACTTCGGCGTAAATCTTGGCACCGCGCGCCTTGGCGTGTTCGAGCTCTTCCAGCACGACGATTCCGGCGCCCTCGCCCATCACGAAACCGTCACGGTCGCGGTCGTAGGGGCGCGAGGCGCTTTGCGGGTCGTCGTTGCGAAGGGTCGACAGCGCCTTGCAGGCAGCAAAGCCGGCCAGCGCGATCCGGCAGATGGGTGATTCGGCACCACCGGCCACCATGACCTCCGCGTCGCCCAGCATGATCAGCCGGGCGGCATCGCCAATCGCGTGTGCGCCGGTGGAACAGGCGGTGACGACCGAATGGTTCGGGCCGCGCAGCTTGTGCTTGATCGAGACCTGTCCGGAGACAAGGTTGATCAGGCGGCCGGGAATGAAGAACGGCGAGATGCGGCGTGGGCCTTTGTCTCGCAAAGTGTAGCCAGCCTCGACGATACCCTCGAGACCACCGATGCCGGAGCCGATCAGGACACCGGTCTCGATCTGGTCCTGGTCGGTCTGCGGGTGCCAGCCGGCGTCGGCCAGCGCCATGTCGGCGGCGGCAACACCATAAAGAATAAATGGATCGATCTTGCGCTGTTCTTTCGGCTCCATCCAGTTGTCGGCATTGAATGTGCCGTTGGAACCGTCGCCGACCGGAATGCGGCAGGCGATTTTGGCCGGAAGATCTTCGACTTCAAATTCGGTCACGACCCGGGCGGCGTTGTCGCCGGCCAGCAGACGTTGCCAGCTGACTTCCGTTCCGCATCCCAGAGGAGATACCATGCCGGTACCGGTGATAACGACACGCCTCATCGCCAGTGCCCCACCCTGTAGTAGTATTGTCAGTTAGTTGCTGAAACGGCCCGAACAAGCGGGCCGTCATGAGAGATCGCGGCCTCGCAACGAGGCGCGCGTCCCGAATATGGTTCGATCAGGCCTGAGCCTTTTCGATGAACTTTACAGCGTCGCCGACCGTCAGGATCGAGTCAGCTGCATCGTCCGGAATTTCCACGCCGAATTCTTCTTCGAACGCCATGACCAGTTCGACCGTATCGAGCGAGTCCGCGCCGAGGTCGTCGATGAAGCTAGCGCCTTCGACAACCTTTTCGGCGTCGACGCCGAGATGATCAACAACAATTTTCTTAACGCGTTCTGCGATATCGCTCATGTCGGTTTCCTCGACCTTTTGTCTTCTCGAATGCCTGAATGGCATCCGTATCCTGTTAATACCTGCCGCCGGCACTTCATGGTGCCGATGCGGGCAAACCCCTTCGCCCCTCTTCAGGTTCCAGTCACATGCTCACGCATTATGACGCCCTGAATTTCGGGGTGACTTCGTGTAGTCAAGGCCCGCTTAACACGGTTTCCGTGCTACGCAAAGCCAGAATCTGTTCCGCCGCACAGCCGCCAACAGCCGATTTTACTCGGATTTGCTGCGCCCGTGCCCCGGATCAGATCATCGCCATACCGCCATTGATATGCAAGGTCTGTCCAGTCACATATCCCGCTTCATTCGAAGCGAGGTAAAGAACAGCGGCGGCAATGTCGGATCCGGCGCCCATCCGCTTCATCGGAATGGCACCCATGATGGCGTCTTTCTGCTTGTCGTTCAGCTTGCCGGTCATGGCGCTCTCGATAAAGCCTGGCGCGACGCAGTTGACCGTCACGTTGCGCGTGGCGATTTCCTGCGCCAGCGACTTCGAGAAGCCGATCATGCCGGCCTTGGAGGCGCAATAGTTGGCCTGGCCCGGATTGCCGGTGACGCCGACGATCGAGGTGATGTTGATAATGCGGCCGAAGCGACGGCGCATCATCGGATGGGTCAGCTCGCGGGTCAGGCGGAACACGGAGGTCAGGTTGACTTCAAGGACTGCGTCCCAGTCCTCGTCGCTCATGCGCACGAACAGTCCGTCCTTGGTGATGCCCGCATTGTTGACGAGAATGTCAACGCCGCCGAGTTCCGCTTCCGCCTTTTCACCGAGCGCCTTGACCGCGGCGCGGTCGGAAAGATTGGCCGGAAAGATGTGGACGCGATCGCCGAGTTCGGCAGCGAGTGCTTCCAGCTTCTCGACGCGAGTGCCGTGCAGGCCGACGGTTGCGCCCTGCGCATGCAGCATGCGGGCGATTTCTTCGCCGAGGCCGCCGGTGGCGCCGGTGACGAGGGCCTTGCGGCCGGTCAGGTCAAACATGTTGAATTCCTTCTCTTCAGCCGAGGATGGCAGCCAGCGCCGCGTCAATATCGGCCGGGGTGTTGAGGGCTATGCCAGAGATATTCTTGTCGATGCGGCGGGCAAGACCCGTGAGCACCTTGCCGGAACCAATTTCGTAGAGCGTCGTCACGCCACTGGCGCCGAACCACTCGACGGTTTCGCGCCAGCGCACCTGTCCGGTCACCTGCGCCACCAGCAGTGTTGCGATTTCATTCGCATCGGTGACCGGCGCTGCGCGCACATTGGCGATGACAGGCACGACCGGATCAATTTTCTGCACCGCGTCCAGCGCGTGGCGCATGGCGTCAGCCGCCGGCGCCATCAGGTCGCTATGGAAGGGCGCAGAGACCGGCAGCATGATCGCGCGCTTGGCACCCTTTTCGGTTGCCAGAGCCGCTGCCTTTTCGACAGCAAGCTTGGAGCCGGAAATCACCAGCTGGCCGCCGCCATTGTCGTTGGCGATCTGACACACGCCTTCCGACTTCGCCTCCACGCAGATCGCTTCGACATCGGCGTGGTCGAGGCCGATGATCGCAGCCATCGCGCCCTGACCGACCGGAACGGCGGACTGCATCGCGTCACCGCGAATGCGCAGGAGCCTTGCCGTATCGGACAGAGAGAACGTGCCGGCTGCACAGAGAGCCGAATATTCGCCGAGCGAATGGCCGGCGACGAAACCGACCTTGTCGGCGAGAACGAGTCCGCGAGCTTCGAGAACGCGCATCGTCGCGATGGAAACGGCCATGAGGGCCGGCTGCGCGTTGGCGGTCAGCGTCAACGTTTCTTCCGGCCCGTTCCACATTGTTTCGGACAGTTTCTGGCCGAGCGCCTCGTCGACTTCATCGAACACGGCACGGGCTTCGGGAAAGGCCTCGGCCAGTTCCTTGCCCATGCCGACGGCCTGGCTTCCCTGACCCGGGAATGTGAATGCGATACTGCTCGCCGGACTACTCATAAGGTCGTTTCCTTTCCCTATTTTTGCCCTTTCCATTCACATTCCCGCCTTGCAAGTCAAGGGTTTCGGGCATTTACCCCGATTTTGGCCGGTGCTTACCCCCTGTTATCAGCCCGAAATCAGGCTGATGATCTCGTTGACGCAAAGGACGACGAACAGGAGTGCTGCTGAGCCGAGCAGACCGTTGGACAGCCAGCCATTGCGCCATTCCTTCGGGACGCGGGCTGAGTTCAGCAGCCAGATCAACGTGACCGCCAGGAAAGGCATGAAGAAGGCTCCGAGCGCGCCATAGATGATGACGAGCGTGAACGGGCGGCCGAACCACAACAGCGTCATCGGCGGGATCGTCAGCCAGAACAGGTAGAACTTGAAGGCCGGCGTCTTTTCCAGTCCCTGCCGCGAGCCACTGGTTTCGCCACGCACGGTGCGGACAAAATCCGCAAACAGCAGCGACACGCCATGCCAGACGCCGAGGATAGAGGAGATCGTGGTGGCAAAGAAACCCACCAGGAAGGCCTTTGCGACAAACGGACCAAACCGTTCCTGGAGCACCGCATCGAGATCGAGCAGCCCGCGGTCGCCGGTCGAGAGCGCGATCTGCGCGGTGTAGAGAAGCTCGGCACCGACGATCAGCATGGCGATCACGAAAATGCCGGTCATGATGTAGGCAACACGGTTGTCGAGACGCATGACGCCCATCCAGGACGGTGTGCGCCATCCCTTGGCGTTCACCCAGTAGCCGTAGGACGCCATAGTGATGGTTCCGCCGACGCCACCGATCAGGCCGAGCGTATAGATGGCCGAGCCCTCGGGGATGGTCGGGATCAGACCGGTCAGCGCATTGCCGACATCAGGCACAACAAGAATCGCGATACCGACGACGATGGTGAACATGATGGCGATGAAGACCTTCATCACGGTCTCGAAGACTTCGTAGTTGTTGAAGGCAACGAAGGCCGCGCAGACGAGGCCTGAGATCATGGCCCAGGCCCAGAGCGGCAGGAACGGGAAGAGAGCCGCCAGCGGCAGTGCCGTCGCGCTCATGGCGGTAGCGCCGTACACGAAGCCCCAGATCATGATGTAGATGCCAAAGTACCAGCTCGTCCATTTGCCGAGCGACCGCCAGCCGTCGAGCATGGTCGAACCGGTAGCGAGGTGATAGCGGGCCGATCCCTCGGCAAGCGCAATCTTGACGATACAGCCAATGACCGCTGCCCAGAGTAGCGCATAGCCGAAACGCGAGCCGGCAATCAGCGTGGCGATCAGATCGCCTGCGCCGACGCCGGTAACGGCAACCACGATACCGGGACCGATCAGTTTCCATCGACCCGTCTTCGGCGGTTCGCCGGCGTCAGGAAACCCCTTGTCGTCGTATTGTGTCGTCTTATGCTGCGTCGCGTTATCGACCATTCAACATGCCCTCCAAAAATTTGTTCTGCGCCAGACGCAAATCCGGCCGCAAAATTGCCGTATCGGGAACAAGTTGGAAAAAATTCTCTCCCGTCCAGCAAACTCTTGATAAATTTTACGCTACCGACGCGCGAAACCGGCACCGATCTGCTCTTGCACTGCGTCAAATCCGATCTAAAGTCCGGCCACTTTTTCAGACGGGATCGATCTTTATGAAATACAATAAACTGGGCCGCACCGACCTCTCCGTTTCGGAGATTTGCCTGGGCACGATGACCTGGGGAACGCAGAATTCCGAGGCCGAAGCCCATGAACAGATGGACTATGCCTTCGACAACGGCATCAACTTCTTTGATACGGCCGAACTCTACCCGACGACGCCTCCGGGTGCCGAAACCTACGGTGACACGGAAACGATCATCGGCACCTGGCTGCAAAAGAGCGGCAAGAGACAGGACCTGATCCTCGCCTCCAAGATCGCCGGCAGCGGTCGCTCCTACATTCGCGACGGCCGCCCGATTACACGCGAGACGATCCGTGAAGCACTCGACGCAAGCCTCTTGCGCCTCAAGACGGATTACCTCGACCTCTACCAGATCCACTGGCCGAACCGCGGCACGTTCCACTTCCGCAATTCCTGGAAGTTCGATGCGTCGAAACAGGATCGCGAACAGGCACGCACGAGTTTTCTGGAAAAACTCGAAACGCTCGGCGAACTGGTGAAGGAGGGCAAGATCCGCGCGATCGGGCTTTCGAACGAAAGCACCTGGGGCACGATGCGCTATCTCGATGTGGCGGAGGAGAAGGGCCTGCCCCGCGTCGCGACGCTGCAGAACGAATACAATCTTCTCTACCGCCAGTTCGATCTGGATCTTGCAGAAATGTCCCATCACGAGGATGTCGGCCTGCTCGCCTATTCACCGCTCGCAGCCGGGCTGCTTTCCGGCAAATATCAGGGCGGTGCACGACCTGAAGGCTCGCGCGGCTCGATCAACCAGGATCTCGGCGGTCGCCTTCAGCCGCGGCAGGAGCCGGCGGTCAAGGCCTATCTCGACATCGCCAAGAAACACGGCCTCGACCCGTCTCAGATGGCGCTCGCCTTCTGCCTGACGCGCCCCTTTATGGCCTCCGTCATCATCGGTGCAACGACGATGGACCAATTGAAAACGGACATTGCAGCTGCTGACGTGACGCTGTCGGATGAGGTTCTGAGAGAGATCGCCGCGGTCTATCGCGACTATCCGATGCCGATCTGAGGTCGCTAACGATTGCGGATGACCGGCTGAAACACGCTGTCGTCATCCGCAAACTTGCGCTATTTCTTCCGGCGGAGGACAAGCCATGATCGACATTCCAAGGCCCGGAAGCCCGTTCCACGAGGCCTATCTGGTCGCAGCCGCGCAATGCGGTCAGCTGCCGATTACCGAGATATCCGACACGAACGAGAACTGCATCGTCAGCTCGATCGCCTGGATCGCCATGCGCGACCAGGTCAGGGCGGACCGGACCTTCGTGGCGGAGGCTGGATTTCCGCTCGCCGTTCTGCTCGCCGTGATTGCAGTGGTGCGATACTGGAAAAGCCGGGCGGCGCGGTAGGTCAGCATAAAGGTGGCCGGAACGATAAGTCCCGGCCGCCGGATATATCTCTGTCGCCGCTCAATCGCTCGGCTATTTTACGACAACTCAGCCGGCGGGTTTGCGATCAAGGATGGTGCCGACTGAAGGAAGCTGATCGATGGAGCGAAGAAGTACTCGCCGCCCATCAAGGTCACCGTCTGCACGAAATCCATCACGCCGACCTTTTGTGGCTGACTATGGCCATCGATCCATTCCTTTTCGGACGGATCGCCACTGTTTGCGACCTGGCTGATGATGAAATCGACACCTTTCTTCGCCGGAACCGCCGGCTGGAATGGAAACGACGTATTGTTCGCCCAGGCACTCTGGGTGAACTCGAACTGCTGATTGACGTCGGCCATGTAAGCCATGAAAATAAGACCGACTCCCTTGTCTGGCTCATCTGAAAAATCGGGTGCCCGATCGCCATAGGTTATGCCTCGGCGCGCCATGATATGCGAGCGCTCGAATTCGTCGCCCGGCGTGCGCGGATTGGTCTTCCTGACATGCGCTCGAACGGGACATTTCAGCCCGACCGGGTCGAGTGTGTAGTCGAAGTCATTGGTTGGCGCGCCCGCCACTGGACCGCTCTGCAGTGCCGGTGTTCCGTCCTCGAAGCGACCGACAACCATCGCACCCGCGCGGTCCTCATCGGGGTTCTGTGGATCCACCGACTGCGCAAGCAGACGTTCCCTCTGCTTGGACAGCTTCACGTTCTGCTCGAGCTTGCGGTAGACGAAATAGCTGCCGCATGAGAATGTCGTGGGATTGCCCGGATCCGATACGACAAACTGGGAGGCCTTGAACTCCTCGTCCCATTTGCCACGAGGTTTGGGCATTCCATTGTTGTCGAGGAAGTCTTCGGTCAGAAACAATGGCTGGCTGATGCCATCGACATAGCCGAAATGCTCGATGCCTTCGCCTCGAACATCGCCGCCCGCCTGCTTGCGCCTCTGCGCCAGGCCGATGTCCGAACCCAGAACCGTTGCGCCGTGCTTTGCGAAAACCTTCTGCAACGCGCTGTAGGAATTGCCCACAAGTGAGGCCTGTTCGTCTGCAATCAGAACCATGGCGTCGGGGTCGTCCTTGGCGCTGTCCCAAGCCTCACCCTTTTCCCAGTGCTCCTTTTCCGGATCATTGATTGGAGGACCGGCAAACGGAAGCGGCATCGGATTGAGCCGTCCGCGGTTCCGCATCCCGGCCCTGAATGAGGCATCGGCGGGAATGTTGGCATCCGGCAAGCCAAGGGCTGCATACCCTTTTGCGCTGAGGAAGACGCTGACGACTGTTCCGCCGCCGAGTTTCGTTGCCTTGAATGCTTCTGCCTCGCGCAGTTGCGTCAGCGCGGATGTCGTCACGAACGAAAGATCCCGCAGCAGGCCCGCGACCGCATCAGACTTCATGCCAGCGAAACTGAGAAAGACATTCTTGGTATGATCTCTGCCGTGCCCCTTCAGGATGTTGGCCTGCAGGTCCGACAAAAGCGAAAGAAGATCCGCATCCGACGTCCAATTTTTCCAGGTGATGGTAGTATTCAAAATAGTATCGAGCTTAGCCATGCCTCCTGCTCCTCTTGGCAAAGGGTCGAATTGACCCGAACCCAAATTACAACCCAAGGTGACATGAAGTCCATTTAACTATTTTTGCGAGCGTCGAACCCCTCCCCCTTGCCTTATCGTCAAAAATCCGTATAAGCCGCCTTGTTCGAAACACCCGGTCTTCTGGCTGGTGGCTGAACGGAGGGTAGGTCGCGTGAGCGGCCGTAGGAACGAAAAGCGTTCCGGCCTCCCGTGTCTCCGCTCTCGACCGTCTCGATACAACAGCTTTTCTTGCCTGGGCTCGTCCCATTCCAAGAGCAGTCGTTGAGGCTTAGCCGCCGAACCCGGGTGACAAAACAACCGCAAGAAAGGCAAAGCTTACATGGCTCTTTATGAACACGTATTCCTTGCTCGACAGGATATGTCCGCACAGCAGGTTGATGCCCTCGTAGAACAGTACAAGGGTGTCCTCGAAGCAAATGGCGGCAAAGTCGGGCGCGTAGAAAACTGGGGCCTCAAGTCCCTCACATACCGCATCAAGAAGAACCGCAAGGCGCATTACGCCCTTATGGACATCGACGCACCGGCAGCTGCCGTGCACGAGATGGAACGCCAGATGCGCATCAACGAAGACGTTCTTCGCTACATGACGCTTGCCGTCGAGAAGCACGAAGAAGGTGCGTCTGCAATGATGCAGAAGCGCGATCGTGACGACCGTCCGCGCCGTGATGGTGACGACCGTGGTCCTCGCCGCGACTTCGGCGATCGTGGCCCGCGCCGCGATTTCGGCGATCGTCCCCCGCGTGAAGGTGGTTTCGAGCGCGCACCGCGCCCGCCACGTGACGCTTAATCGGTTCGAAGGAGAAAACACCAATGGCTGACTCATCCTCCTCCGCGGCACGCCGTCCGTTCCACCGCCGTCGCAAGACCTGCCCGTTCTCGGGCGCGAATGCACCGCGGATCGACTACAAGGACGTTCGTCTTCTGCAGCGCTACATTTCCGAGCGCGGCAAGATCGTACCTTCGCGTATCACGGCCGTTTCCCAGAAGAAGCAGCGCGAACTGGCCCAGGCCATCAAGCGCGCCCGCTTCCTCGGCCTGCTGCCTTACGTTCTGTCGTAATCTGATATCGGACCTGCCGGCTCTAATGCCGGCGGGTCCAGCTCCCCTTCCGCGTTGGGCGCGGATCGGCAAAACCAAAACCCATGTTGGGGATCAAGGCCATTGCGACATCCGTCCCGGCCTATCCCCTAACTGCTTGATGTGGCAGGACAGCGAGACAAAGTGACGAACAAGTTCCAGACAGTGCTGCCGACCGGTATCCTTGCCGGTGTTATCGCCACCGTGCTTGTCATGGGTGCGAGCGCACAGTCGTCGTTTGCCTCCATTCTCTATGCCGCCTCCGCTCTTCCCATCCTGATTGCCGGCCTTGGCTGGGGCAATCGCGCCGCCATCGTCGGTGTCGTCACCGCAGGCGTACTTGGTGCACTTCTCGTGTCGCCGATGTTTGCGCTTGCCATGGCAGTGTTCACGCTGATCCCCGCCGGCTGGTTGTCGCATCTTGCCAATCTTGCCCGTCCCGCCTCCGAACTCGGCGGCCCGGACAATCTGATGGCCTGGTACCCGATTTCCGACATTCTGCTGCATCTCTGCGGCCTCGTCACGATCGCCGTGATCGCGCTCGGCTTTGCGATCGGCTACGGTCCTGAACTGATCGATCAGATGGTCGATGCGATGACGACAGCGCTTCAGGCGCAGGAGCCCACCCTCGCCCCCGATGTCGCGAGCCTTTCCCAGACCAAGTCGCTGCTGGTGCTGATGCTGCCGATGTTTCAGGGCGGCATCTGGGTGACGCTGCTGTTTGCGGCCTTCTATATCGCGGTACGCGTCGTGTCCCGCTCCGGCCGTGCGGTTCGCCCGCGTGAGGACATGCCGTCGGCGCTGCGCATGAACCGCAATGCCATCTTCATCTTTCTCGCTGGCACCGTGATGACTTTCTTCGGCGGCGCTCCGGCGATGATCGGCGCGGTCGTCTGCGGCACATTCGGCGCCGGCTTTCTCATGGCGGGCTATGCCTCGCTTCACTTTCGGACACGCGACAAGGACTGGCGCCTGCCGGTTCTCGTCCTCTGCTACCTGTCGTCGATGCTTATCCTGCCGGCGATCGCCATTGTCGTGCTGGGTCTTTCCGACACACGGCGCACCATTGCCCTGACGCCTGCAAAATCCGCAGACGGCAGTGACGAACCACCTACGAATTGAAACTTGAAAGGAACCACAACATGCAAGTCATTCTGCTTGAACGCGTGGCCAAGCTTGGCCAGATGGGCGAAACGGTAAAGGTCAAGGACGGCTTTGCCCGTAACTTCCTTCTGCCGCAGGGCAAGGCGCTGCGCGCCAACGAAGCCAACAAGAAGCGCTTCGAATCCGAGCGTGCAACGCTCGAAGCCCGTAACCTGGAGCGCAAGGGCGAAGCCCAGACCGTTGCCGACGCGCTCGACGGCAAGACCTTCGTGATCGTCCGCTCGGCTGGCGAAACCGGCCAGCTCTACGGTTCGGTTGCTGCCCGCGACATCCTTGAGGCACTGGCTGCCGAAGGCTTCAACGTCGGCCGCAACCAGGTCGATCTCAACACCCCGATCAAGGCAATCGGCCTCCACAAGGTCGTTCTGCACCTGCATTCGGAAGTTGAAACCGAAATCGCTGTCAACGTTGCCCGTTCCGCTGAAGAAGCCGAGCGCCAGGCCAAGGGCGAAAGCCTCACCTCGGCTGACGCCATCTACGGCGTCGACGAAGACGCGCTTCGTCCGGAAGACTTCTTCGATCCGGACGCAGACGGCAACGCCGAAGACGACGAATAGGCCGTCATCGTCTAACCAGTTCGAGAAACGCCCGGGTCATCAGCCTGGGCGTTTTTTTTGTCTCCTTGGGGCTATACTGATGCGACCAGTGACTGAGTCGCAGCGAAACACAGTCAACCGGATTCATCGTTTCACTGCGTTCTTTCTGGCACCGGCAAAATGGCGCTGTGGATAGCTGTGGAAAAGCCGCTGGGGCAAAAGGCCGGTTTCAGCACGGCGCATTTACCAGTAGAACCGGCAGCTTCGACGGACAGGACGGACAGAGATCATGAACGAAGTCGCGCGCAACATCGCATCGCTGAGCAACAAGGATGCAGCGCCGCACTACCGTGAGGCTCCCAACAACATCGAAGCCGAGCAGGCGCTGCTGGGTGCGATCCTCGTCAACAACGACGCCTATTACCGCGTCTCCGACTTCCTAAAGCCGACCCATCTCTACGAGCCGCTGCACCGCAAGATCTTCGAAGTGGCGGGCGACATCATCCGCATGGGCAAGACCGCCAACCCGGTCACCATCAAGAATTTCGTGCCCGCGGACGAGAAGGTCGGCGACATGACGGTGGCGCAGTATCTCGCCCGTCTCGCTGCCGAAGCCGTGTCAATCATCAATGCCGAGGACTACGGCCGGGCGATCTACGATCTGGCGCTGCGCCGGGCGCTAATCACCATCGGCGAGGACGTCGTCAACATCGCCTATGACGCGCCGCTCGACATGCCGCCGCAGAGCCAGATCGAAGATACCGAGCGTCGCCTGTTCGAGCTTGCCGAAAACGGCCGCTACGACGGTGGCTTCCAGTCGTTCAACGACGCGGTGGCGCTGGCGATCGACATGGCCGGCCAGGCCTTCGAGCGCGACGGCCATCTGTCGGGCATTTCCACCGGCATCATGTCGCTGGACGGCAAGATGGGCGGGTTGCAGCGGTCCGACTTGATCGTGCTTGCCGGTCGTCCCGGCATGGGCAAGACCTCTCTTGCCACCAACATCGCCTACAATATCGCCGCATCGTACGAGCCGGAGGTCCAGCCGGACGGATCGATGAAAGCCAAGAATGGCGGCGTCGTCGGTTTCTATTCGCTCGAAATGTCGTCCGAGCAGCTGGCGACCCGTATCATCTCCGAACAGACCGAAGTGTCCTCGTCAAAAATTCGCCGCGGCGATATCACCGAGGCCGATTTCGAAAAGCTCGTCGCCTGCTCACAGATGATGCAGAAAGTGCCGCTGTTCATCGACCAGACCGGTGGTATCTCGATTGCGCAGCTGTCTGCCCGCGCCCGCCGCCTCAAGCGCCAACGTGGCCTCGACTGCCTCGTGGTCGACTATATCCAGCTGATGACGGGTTCAGGTAAATCCGGCGAGAACCGCGTTCAGGAAATCACCCAGATCACCACGGGCCTGAAGGCGCTCGGCAAGGAGCTCAACGTTCCCATCATCGCGCTGTCGCAGCTTTCGCGCCAGGTGGAAAGCCGCGAGGACAAGCGCCCGCAGCTTTCCGACCTTCGCGAATCGGGCTCGATCGAGCAGGACGCCGACGTGGTTCTTTTCGTGTTCCGCGAGGAATATTACGTCAAGAACTCAGAGCCGCGCGATATGGCCGATCCGAAATACCCGGAATGGGAACAGCTGATGGACAAGGTGAAGGGGACGGCCGACGTCATCATCGCCAAGCAGCGCCACGGACCAACCGGCACCGTCAAGCTCGCCTTCCAGGCGGAATTCACGCGGTTTGCAGATCTGGCCGAACCAAGCTTCACGCAATACGAAGAGCATTGATGAGCTCATTGCGGCACAAGTCTCTGTGATAAGATGGTCAATGCCCGCCGCCGCAAAGCGGCCGGCATTGACCAGTTTAGGGTCGCTGATCGACTACTGGGTCCGGCAGCGTCCGGTCCGGGTGCTTTCCTTGTCGCCGTCATCATAGGCGATCCCGATTTTCTCGCCTGCCAGCGCGGTGATCTTGCCCGGGTACCAGTCGCCGGCGCCCTTGTAGTTGCATTCGACCTTCATGCCGATCATCCAGTCGTACGGCCGCACCGCGCTTGAAGCCACCGTTTCCCGGTCACCGTCATCGTAGCGGATGGTAACGCTGCCGCCGCCGATCTTTTCGATGACACCCGGAAACCAGTAACCAGCGCCCTTATAGTTGCCTAGAACCCAGTCGCCCTTCGTCTGCGCCAAGGCTGCAGACGCGCCGGAAGCAAGAAAGCTTGCTGCCAATATGATTGAAAGTACATTTTTCACATTAGTCTCCCGAAATATATTTCCACCCTCCCCCTGCCCAATGACGCGGGGAAATTCAATTAATTGAACAGTAAATCTGATACACAATACAATCTGAACACTGAATTAATACGTTGTGGATGTGTCTTTTTTTATCGGATTGCTTGGAATGTTTGAAAAAAAGCGTGCAGCGCGCAAAATCTCGCCCGTACGTCTTTTTCCGGCCGTGGAAACGGGTAAGGATTGGCGTCGATCCGATCCATTCTGCTGAGCGCTCATGACAGATTTCGACGACGACGCCCTGCCTTTCGACGAATTCGATATCGCCCCTGCCCGGCTGACCATCGATCTCGTAGCGCTTGCCGACAACTGGCGGGAGATGGCTGATCTCTCCGGCAATGCCTCGACTGCGGCCGTGGTCAAGGCGGATGCCTATGGGCTGGGTCTCGAGGATTGCGGTACGGCGCTTTACGAGGCCGGCGCGCGCGATTTTTTCGTGGCCGTGGTTCAGGAAGGTGTGACGCTTCGAACCTATGCGCCCGATGCCCGGATCTATGTGCTGTCAGGCGTCTGGCCCGGCCAGGAAGCGACGTTCTACGAACATGGACTGGTTCCGGTTCTCGTCTCCGAAGAACAGCTCAGCTTCTGGATGGCGGTGACCGCAGAACACGGCGATCATCCTTGCGCGCTGCATATCGATACCGGCTTCAACCGGCTCGGCATTCCGCTCGAGGACGCGCTCGCTTTTGCCGACGACGTGTCGCGGCCTGCGAGTTTCTCGCCCGTCCTCGTGCTGTCGCATCTGCACAGCGCCGATACGCCCTCCTCGTCCTTCAACCGCCAGCAGCTTGAATCATTCCAGAAGGTTGCGGCGGCTTATGAAGGCATTCCTGCAAGTCTTGCGGCGTCTTCCGGTATCATGCTCGGCTCCGAATACCATTTCGACCTCACGCGCCCAGGAATTGCCGTCTATGGCGGCGAGGCTGTCGGTGGCGTCAGCAATCCGATGCGGCCGGTCGCCAAGGCCGAGGCGCGCATCATCCAGATCCGCAGCGCCAAGACCGGCGAAACCGTCAGCTATGGCGGCACACACCGCCTGACCCGCAACAGCCGGCTGGCGATCGTCGCGGCGGGCTATGCGGATGGCTACAAGCGGTCGCTGTCCGGCTCCGGCGTTCCGATCCGCGACAGCATTCACGAAGGCGGTTTGGGCTTCATCGCCGGCCACCGCGTGCCGGTCGTCGGCCGCGTCACCATGGACCTGACGATCTTCGACATTACCGATGTGCCGGAACGCGATATCCGCACTGGCGACTATATCGAGCTGTTCGGTCCCAACATGCCGCTCGACGACGTCGCGCGCGCGGCCGGCACGATCGGCTACGAACTCCTCACCAGCCTTGGCCTGCGATACGAGCGGCGGTATCTTTACGCCGACGAGTGAGAGCGGAAGCGCATGCGGAGATCCCCCTCTTTCGCGGGCGATATCTTCGTGCTAAATGAGAACAAAAGGAGATCGAAATGACCGAGATCCATCTCAATGACGAGGCTCTGGCGTTTATCGAAGAGCAGGTGAAGACGGGCGCTTATGAAAGCGCTGAGGATGTCGTCGCGGCGGGACTAAGCCGTCTTGGAAGCGAAGACGAGCTCTTGAGGACGATGATCGCCGAGGCGGATGCCCAGCTGGAGAGAGGCGAGTTCGTGCGTTTCGACAATGCCGACACACACGCGGATTCGATCATCGAACGGGGGACGCGGATATTGAACCGAAAGAGCTGATTTACTTCCCGCTGGCCGATCATGATCTCCTCGACATATTCCTGTACATCGCCATCGACGATCCGGTCGCGGCCGGCCACTTCGTCCGAGATCTTACTCGAAAAGCTGCGTGGATTGCCTTCACCGGTTTTCCAGGTTCGCCGCGCGATAATCTCTCACCCGGTCTCAAAGCACTCCCATACCGCAAGCGCTGGATCTACTTCCGCCGAACGGAAACGGCTGTCCGCATCGTCCGGGTCCTGCACGGCCACCAAAACCTTCATCCCGACCTCTTCAAGACTGACGAAACCTGATCTCATGGCAAAACCTAAAACTCAATTCGTGTGCCAGAACTGCGGCACGGTGCATAGCCGCTGGGCGGGCAAGTGCGAAGGCTGCGGCGAGTGGAATACGATCGTCGAGGAAGATCCGATGGGCGGCATCGGCTCCGGGCCTGGCAAGGTGCCGAAAAAGGGCCGCGCCGTGACGCTGACGGCTCTTTCCGGTGAAACCGAGGAAGCACCGCGCATCCATACCGGCATTTCCGAACTCGACCGTGCCACCGGCGGCGGCTTTGTGCGCGGGTCGGCGGTGCTGATCGGCGGCGATCCGGGCATCGGCAAGTCGACGCTTCTGATGCAGGCGGCAGCCGCCCTTTCGCGTCGCGGTCATCGCATCATCTATGTATCCGGCGAAGAAGCCGTCGCTCAGGTTCGCCTTCGGGCCCAGCGGCTGGGTGCTGCCGATACGGAAGTGCTTCTGGCGGCCGAAACCAATGTCGAGGACATTCTCGCCACGGTGTCGGAAGGCAAGCGGCCGGATCTCGTGATCATCGATTCGATCCAGACGCTGTGGAGCGATACGGCCGATTCGGCGCCAGGAACCGTCACCCAGGTGCGCACCGGCGTGCAGGCGATGATCCGCTTTGCCAAGCAGACGGGTGCCGCCATGGTTCTGGTCGGCCACGTCACCAAGGAAGGCCAGATTGCCGGTCCGCGGGTGGTCGAGCACATGGTCGATGCCGTGCTTTATTTCGAGGGTGACCGGGGCCATCATTACCGCATCCTGCGCACGGTGAAAAACCGCTTTGGCCCGACCGACGAGATCGGCGTGTTCGAAATGTCCGACAAGGGTCTGCGCGAGGTCACCAACCCGTCGGAACTGTTTCTCGGCGAACGCAATGCCAAATCTCCGGGGGCCGCGGTCTTTGCCGGTATGGAAGGCACACGGCCGGTTCTGGTCGAGGTTCAGGCGCTGGTGGCTGCCACCTCGCTCGGCACGCCGCGCCGCGCGGTGGTCGGCTGGGATTCTTCGCGTCTCGCGATGATCCTTGCGGTTCTCGAAGCCCATTGCGGCGTGCGGCTCGGACAGCACGACGTCTATTTGAACGTTGCCGGCGGCTACCGCATTTCGGAGCCGGCCGCCGATATGGCGATTGCCTCCGCGCTCGTTTCTTCACTTGCCGGCATCGCTCTTCCGGCCGACCATGTGTTCTTCGGAGAGATCAGTCTTTCCGGCGCGGTGCGTCCCGTCTCGCAGACGGCGCAGCGCCTGAAGGAAGCGGAAAAGCTCGGCTTTTCCGGTGCCATGCTGCCCGCCACATCCGCCGAGCTGCCGAAGGGTTCCAGCGCCCGCTGGACGATGATCGAGGACCTGCCGGATTTGGTGTCGCGCATCGCCGGTTCGGTCAAAAAACTGGGGAAGCAGGAGGAAGATGATTGATCTTCCGTTAACGCCACGGCTGATGTAAGACACGCGCTCGACGCTCTGGATCAGGCTGGAAACTCCGCCCTCATCTAGGCACGAAAACGGCTGGCCCACATTGGCTTCACCAAGACGGCAGGCATGCAACGGCAGGTTCTGGAGTAGAGTTTACATGCCCATCACCATCTTTGACGGTATTGTCATCGGCGTCACCCTGTTTTCGGCCGTGCTTGCTATGGTTCGCGGTTTCTCCCGCGAAGTCCTGTCGATCGCAAGCTGGGCCGGCGCCATTGCCGCCGCCTACTATCTCTACCCGCTGCTTGTCCCTTACGCGGAAAAGTACACATCCGATCACCGCATCGCCATTGCCGGTTCGGCGGGCGTCATCTTCCTCGTGGCGCTGATCATCATCTCCTTCATCACATCCAGAATTGCCGACTTCATCATCGACAGCCGCATCGGTGCGCTCGACCGCACGCTCGGCTTCCTGTTCGGAGCTGCCCGCGGCATCCTGCTTCTCGTCGTGGCCGTTGCCTTCTGGAACTGGCTGGTCGCTGAAAGTGCCCAGCCGACCTGGGTCACCAACGCCAAGTCGAAGCCGTTCCTCGATACGCTGGTCGGACGCCTCGAAGCCGTGCTGCCAGCCGATATCGAGCCGCAGATCCGGGCCCGTATCCTCGGCAAGGAAGAAGCACCTGTGGATGGCGCTGTTGGTACCGACCAGACGCCGGCCGAAGATGCACCGGTTACAAATAATTGACGCTGTGTTGCGCTTGATGCAGCGCACACCATCACCATTTGTGGTAACATTCGAAATCTGATGATAGACGGGCTGGTCTCCGGGGGAAATCTCCCCCGGCCAGCCTTTCCATTTTTCCTGAAAGGGTACGGCCAGATGCAGCAGCCGGGATCGCAAACATTCGATGTCAACCGCTCCAACGTATGGGACGAAGACACCCTTCATGAAGAATGCGGCGTCTTTGGCGTCCTCGGCCACCCGGATGCGGCAACGCTGACGGCGCTCGGCCTGCATGCCCTGCAGCATCGCGGTCAGGAAGCCGCCGGTATCGTCTCGTTCGACGGTTTGCGCTTCCATTCGGAGCGCCGGATGGGCCTGGTCGGCGATCACTATACCGACCCGGTCACGCTCGCGAAGCTTCCCGGCAATATCTCGATCGGCCACAACCGCTATTCAACAACCGGCGAAGTCGCTCTTCGCAACGTCCAGCCGCTGTTTGCGGAACTGGAAGTCGGCGGTATCGCGATTGCCCACAACGGCAATTTCACCAACGGTCTCACGCTGCGCCGGCAATTGATCGCCGGCGGCGCCATCTGTCAGTCGACATCCGACACGGAAGTCGTCCTTCACCTCATCGCGCGCTCGCGCTACTCCTCCACCGCAGACCGCTTCATCGATGCCATCAGGCAGATGGAAGGCGGTTATTCGATGCTTGCCATCACCCGCACCAAGCTGATCGCGGCGCGTGATCCGACCGGCATTCGTCCCCTCGTGATGGGCGAACTCGACGGCAAGCCTGTGTTTGCCTCTGAAACCTGCGCGCTCGACATCATCGGTGCAAAATTCATCCGCGACGTCGAAAACGGCGAAGTGATCATCTGCGAGATCCAGTCAGACGGCTCGATCTCGATCGATGCCCGCAAGGCCGGCAATGGCCAGCCGGAACGGCTCTGCCTGTTCGAATACGTCTATTTCGCTCGTCCCGATTCCGTTGTCGGCGGTCGCTCGGTCTATGTGGCGCGCAAGAACATGGGCATCAACCTCGCCAAGGAAGCGCCTGTCGAAGCTGATGTCGTCGTGCCGGTTCCCGATGGCGGCACGCCGGCAGCTCTTGGGTACGCCCAGGAGAGCGGCATTCCGTTCGAATACGGCATCATCCGCAACCATTATGTCGGTCGCACCTTCATCGAGCCCACTCAGCAGATCCGCGCTTTCGGTGTGAAGCTGAAGCATTCGGCCAACCGGGCGATGATCGAGGGCAAGCGCGTCGTGCTGGTCGACGATTCGGTCGTGCGCGGCACCACGTCTCTGAAGATCGTCCAGATGATCCGCGATGCCGGCGCCAAGGAAGTTCACCTGCGCGTCGCAAGCCCGATGATCTACTATCCCGATTTCTACGGCATCGACACGCCGGACCGTGAAAAGCTGCTGGCCAACCAGTACGACAGCCTCGAAGCGATGTGCAAATATATCGGCGCGGACTCGCTCGAATTCCTGTCGATCAACGGGCTTTACCGCGCTGTCGGCGGCGAAGACCGCAACGGTGCACGGCCGCAGTTCACCGACCATTATTTCACCGGCGACTACCCGACGCGTCTACTCGACAAGGACGGTGAAGCGGTCGGCCGCAAGGTGTCGCTTCTGGCCAGCAACGGCTGAATGGTTTTCAATCGATCATGAACGTTTTAGAAGGCTGCGGGAACGCGGCCTTCTTTTTTGGTCGCGACTGGCAGGGATGGAACAATGACGATCGACTTGAAGGGTAGGATTGCGCTGGTGACCGGCGCCTCGCGCGGCATCGGTTACTTCACGGCACTGGAGCTGGCAAAGGCCGGCGCGCATGTGATTGCCACCGCTCGCACCGTCGGCGGGCTGGAAGAGCTGGACGACGCGATCAAGGCCGTCGGTGGTTCGGCAACGCTCGTGCCGTTTGATCTGACCGACATGGAGGCGATCGACCGCCTCGGTGCCTCGATCTTCGAACGGTGGGGCAAGCTCGACATCCTTGTCGCCAATGCCGGCATCCTTGGTACAATTTCGCCGCTCGGGCATATCGAGGCGAAAGTGTTCGAAAAGGTGATGCTGACCAATGTCACCTCGATGTGGCGGCTGATCCGATCGGTGGAGCCGCTGCTTGTGCGCTCCGATGCCGGTCGTGCCCTGCTCTTCTCGTCGGGCGCTGCTGCCAAGGCGCCGGCCTTCTGGGGTGCCTACGCGATCTCGAAATCGGCTGTGGAAACCATGGGCCGCATCTGGGCTGCGGAAAACACCCACACGACGCTCAAGGTCAACATGGTCAACCCGGGCGCCACGAGGACCGCGATGCGGGCGCAGGCCGTGCCTGGCGAAGATCCGGAGACACTGCCGCATCCTTCAGAGGTGGCGCAGAAGATCCTCTTCCTCGCCTCGCCAGAGCTTACCGACAGCGGCCGCATGTTCGTGGTGCGCGAAAACCGGTTCGTCGATTTCAGATTGCCGGAATAACCGAATAGACCGACAGCCCGGATGTTTGGGGGAATCTAGTCATGAGCCTGGAACAGTTGATCGGTGAGTATGGACCGGTGGCCGTCTTTCTGGGAGCGGCTGTCGAGGGCGAGACGGCAGCGTTTCTCGGCGGCGTGATTTCCCACCGCGGCCTCATGCCCTACTGGCAGGCCGCGGCGGGTGCGTTCTTGGGATCGCTGATCGCTGACCAGGCGCTGTTTTTTGCGGGCCGCCACGCCAACCGCTTGGCAATCGTCCAGCGGATGATGCGGGTAAAGGCTGCAGAACGCGTCCGCACCCTGCTTGCTGCGCATCCGACGGGCTTCATCCTCTCGTTCCGTTTCATCTACGGCATCCGCACCGTCAGTCCCTTGATGATCGGACTTTCCGGCATCTCGCCTCTTCGCTTTTTCTTTCTCAATCTCATCGCCGCATTCGTCTGGGGCGTCGGGATAACGGCGATCGGGTACCTGTTCGGCAACGCGGTCGAAGCGCTGTTTGGACGTTTGAGACTGCATGTCCACATGCTCGCAGCCCTCGGCGTAATCCTTGTTGCGGTTGCCGTCACCGCATTCCTGGCGCGCAAGACGTTGTCACGCGTGTGGGCGGGAACCCGAAATTAGGGCGCACGCCGTTCGGACATCTCAGTTGCTCGTGAGAGCCGAATGGGTGCTCAGCACCTTTTCGAGAAGAACATCGTCGTCGCGCACGCCGAGCTGGTAGAAGCGGATTGCCATGGCCGCCAGCCTTGCGGCGGACGGATCGTGCCTGGAGCGACCGGTCATCCAGCGCGCGACGTTGTATATTCGCGCCAGCCGTTCCAGCTCACCCGGATCAAGCGGCTTTCCCACGAAGGTCGTTCTTACGTCCATGACCCTGCCTCCCACTCTTCATCAGTGATTTCTAATATTAGGCAGAATGGACAAAACGCAAAACACAGGTTTTGGTTAAGATTAACCGGTAACTAAACGCGGGCGGTGAAAACCTCTTTTCAACAGCTTTTTCGATGGGATTTCGGACCGGGAACGCACCAGCAAATCTCTTGACCAAACAGTGGCCTCGCGCCATAAACGACGGATGAACACGGCGATTTCCATCTGCGGGATCATTATTCGCTCAGCGTAAAGCGCTGGCCTGGCCGTTTTCGTCTCTCGAAAAGCTTTGAAGACAAACGCTCTGGTCCGCTCGCCATAGATGCATGCGACGTCAGGATGTTGGGAGATTTTTTGATGAGCGTCACGCTCAAACTATACAATACCTTGATCCGCCAGAAGACGGCGTTCGAGCCCATCGATGCCGACAACGTCCGCATGTATGTCTGCGGCCCGACGGTCTATGATTTCGCCCATATCGGTAACGCCCGGCCGGTGATCGTGTTCGATGTGCTATTCCGGCTGCTGCGGCACGTGTATGGCGACGCCCACGTGACCTATGCGCGCAACATTACCGACGTGGATGACAAGATCAACGCCCGGGCGCTGCGCGATTTTCCGCATCTTGCGCTCAACGATGCAATCCATGCGGTGACCGAAAAGACGGCGAAGCAGTTTCACGACGACGTCGCGGCCCTTGGCTGCCTTGAACCCACCGTCGAGCCGCGCGCCACCGACAATATTGCGCAGATGATCGCCATCATCGAAAAGCTCGTCGGCAACGGCAACGCCTATGTCGCTGAGGGCGAAGTGCTGTTCGACACCAAGTCGATGGCCGATTACGGCCAGCTTTCCAAGCGTCCGCTGGATGAGCAGCAGGCGGGTGCGCGCGTCGCTGTTGATGCGCACAAGAAGAACCCGGGCGATTTCGTGCTGTGGAAGCTTTCCTCCCACAACGAACCCGGCTGGGACAGCCCCTGGGGACGCGGTCGCCCCGGCTGGCATATCGAATGCTCGGCGATGAGCGGCCGCTATCTCGGCGAAGTCTTCGACATCCATGGCGGCGGGCTGGACCTGATCTTTCCGCACCATGAGAATGAGATTGCCCAGTCGCGCTGCGCCCACGGCACCGACGTGATGGCAAATGTCTGGATGCATAACGGCTTCGTGCAGGTCGAAGGCCGAAAGATGTCGAAGTCCGACGGCAATTTCATTACCATCAACCAGTTGCTGGATACCGATACTTTCGGCGGCCGCAAGTGGCCGGGCCAGGTGCTGCGTCTCGCCATGCTCATGACGCATTACCGCGAACCGATCGACTTCTCGATCAAGCGCATCGAGGAGGCCGAGCGGCTTCTTGCCAAATGGCCGGCCGTCGACGTCGCCGACATTCCTTCGAGCACGCAGCCCTGCCCGATCGTCCTCGACGCGCTCGCCGACGACCTCAACACGGTTGCCGCGATCCAGCGCATCCACGCACTGGCGCAGGAAGCCAATGCCGACAGCACGCTGCTGCCGATGTTTGCCGCCAGTGCCGCCCTTCTCGGCGTCGCGCCGGAAAAGACGGAAGTGGACGGGGCGCTTGCCGAAGCGGTGGATGCGCTCGTCGCGCTGCGGCTCGAAATGCTCAAAGCGAAGAACTTCGCCGAAGCCGACCGCATCCGTGACGAATTGTCAACCAAGGGTATCCAGCTGAAGGATGGCAAGAACGCCGAGACCGGCGAACGGGTGACCACCTGGGAGGTAAAGCGCTAACGCTTGCCGCGTGGGCGGGGTGGTCCTATGCTTTTCGCACGGGACCACCCAAAGGATGAGGGGAGGATGACATGAGTGCAGAGCGCCAACCAAACCCTGTGGGCAGTCGCGGCCGTCAGACCTCGCTACGGGGCAATGCATGACGAGCCATGACATTTACACCGGCGGCTGTCAGTGCGGCGCCCTGCGTTTTCGCCTCGACGGCAAGCCCGACCATGTCTCGATCTGCCATTGCCGCATGTGTCAGAAGGCGTTCGGTGCCTATTATGCGCCCCTCGTCTCCACCCGCGGCACCGGCTTTTCATGGACGCGCGGACAGCCGAAATATTTTCACTCTTCGAACCATGTGCGGCGCGGCTTCTGCGACAATTGCGGCACGCCGCTGACCTATGAGGCGGCGGACGGTATCGCGGTTTCGGCCGGTGCTTTCGACGATCCGTCGGTGCTGCCGCCGTCGGTCCAGTATGGCACCGAAGGCAAGGTGGCGTTCGTGGATCATCTGCACACCCTGCCCGGGCACGATACGATGGATGATATCGACGAGGCGCCATTCCTTTCCGATATCGTTTCCAACCAGCACCCGGATCACGATACACAGACGTGGCAACCAGTTCCCGCCGATCGCGGAATGACGAAGGAGGACGACGCATGAGTGAAACGGAAAAAGCCGGTCAGCCGAGAACCGGCGGGTGCCAGTGCGGCGCCGTGCGTTTCAGGATCAACGGACAGCTCGGTCGTGCCTCCATCTGCCATTGCCGGATGTGCCAGAAGGCGTTCGGCGGTTTCTTCGGGCCGCTTGTCGCAGCGCCGCAGGACGGTGCTGAGAGTGGGGTCGAGTGGACCCGCGGGGAGCCGAAATACTTCCAGTCCTCGATTAATATCGACCGCGGCTTTTGCGCGGAATGCGGCACGCCGCTCACCTATCGTACGCCGACCAGCCTCGATATCGCCATCGGTGCCTTCGACGAGCGCGACGACCTGATGCCGCAGGTGCAGGTCAACCACGCTTTCCGGCTGCCCTGGGTGGAAACGATCTTCGACGCTCCCGTGCATGGCGATACAGACTACTATTCGAAGCAGGAGCAGATCATCTCCTTCCAGCACCCCGATCACGATACGGAAAACTGGCCCGCGAAAGGTCTGCATCTATGACGGAAGTGCTGCGCACGCTCTACCCGGCAACGACTGCCTTTGAGACCGGTACGCTCGATGTTGGCGACGGTCACTCGATCTATTTCGAACGGCATGGCACGAAGGGGGCAAAACCCATCGTCTTCCTGCATGGCGGCCCGGGCGGCGGCATCACGCCGATCCAGTCGCGGCTGTTTGATCCTGAACTCTACGACATCCTTCTGTTCGACCAGCGCGGCTGCGGCAAGTCGACGCCGCATGCGAGCCTTGAGGCCAACACGACCTGGCATCTGGTCGCCGATATCGAGCGGCTGCGCGAGATGGTCGGCGTCGACAAGTGGCAGGTGTTTGGTGGATCCTGGGGTTCGACGCTCGGCCTCGCCTATGCAGAGACACATCCCGAGCGGGTAAGCGAGCTGCTGCTGCGCGGCATCTATACGCTCACCAGAGCCGAACTCGACTGGTACTACCAGTTCGGCGTCTCGGAGATGTTTCCCGACAAATACGAGGCGTTTGTCGCACCGATCCCCGAGGATGAGCGCCACGAGATGATGGCCGCCTATCATCGTCGTCTGACAGGATCAGACACGGCGGCGCAGCTTGAGGCGGCCAAGGCCTGGAGCATCTGGGAGGGATCGACGATCACGCTTCTCCCCGATCCGGCGCTGACCGAAGGCTTTGGCGAGGACCAATTTGCCATCGCCTTTGCCCGCATCGAAAACCACTTCTTCATGAATGCCGGCTGGCTTGAGGAAGGCCAGCTCTTGCGCGATGCGACGAAGCTCAAGGGCATTCCGGGCATCATCGTGCATGGCCGTTACGACATGCCCTGCCCGCTCAAATACGCCTACCAGTTGTCGAAAGTCTGGACCGACGCAGATTTCCACATCATCGAAGGCGCTGGACATGCCGTATCGGAACCGGGGATTACGGATCAGTTGATCCGCGCGACGGATCGGTTTGCGGGGAAGGCATAAATGCGAAAGCTTGCGGGGCGTCTCGCCCCGCATTCGGCTCCCGCCAACTTCTCCCTACGGGCGGGGAGAAGCGATATGCCTCACCCCTCCCGATCAACATCCCGTTATGCCGGTTGAGATTAACCGCCGGCCGGCACAGTTAGGGCTCCCTGCCTTATCGCATCCTCCTGAAGCCGAGCCTCATCGACGTGTTTCATCTCGCCAAAGCCCTTCTGTGCCTCTACGTCGTCCTCCGCTTCCTTCTGCCGCTGCCTTGGCCCCGCTGGGTAAAGGGAATGATCGCGGTCGTGCTGATGGTGGTGTTCCAGCACAGTCTGATCAGCCGGATCGTGTTCGGCACGATGTTTTCGCCTGAAGTGCCGCGGATGACGATGATCGTCGTCAACTGGATGGCGGGCACGATCCTGCTGCTTAGCATATTTCAGCTTGTGCTCGATCTGGTCTCCCTCGCCACGGCAGCACTTCGCCGTCGCCGGATCCGGATACCGGTCGGGCTGCGCTACGGGATCGGTGCACTCGCCATGTCGCTTGCGGCTTTTGCCGTCAATCAGGCAATCCGGGTGCCGCCGGTCAAGGAAGTCGAGATCCGGATCCCCGACCTGCCGACGCAGTTTGATGGCTACCGGTTGATCCAGCTGACGGATCTTCACATCAGCCGGCTGTTTCAGGCGCCATGGGTGGAAGAGACCGTTGCCAAGGCCAATGCCCAGAATGCCGACCTCATCGTCATCACCGGCGATCTGATCGATGGCGATCTGCAGGCGCGCAATCTGGATGTTGCCCCGCTTGCCAAGCTGCGCGCTCCGGACGGCGTCTTCACCATTCCGGGCAATCACGAATATTACTTCGGCCATGACGACTGGATGCGGCAATACGAGACGCTTGGCCTTCGCACCATTTCCAACGGCCACGTGGTGCTGTCGCGCGGCGGTGCGCAGATGGTGCTGGCCGGCGTCAACGATCTCAACGCCACCCGGTTCGGCCTGGAAGGCCCTGACGTCGGCAAGGCGCTATCAGGTGCGCCGGCCGACGTGCCGGTCATCCTCCTCAACCACCAGCCACGCGATGCGAAGCTTTCGGCAGAGGCCGGGGCCGATCTGCAGCTGTCCGGCCATACCCATGGCGGCATGATCTGGGGGTTCGATCGCCTTATCGCCCGCTTCAACAACGGCTTCGTGTCAGGTCTCTACGACGTCGATCAGATGTCGCTCTATGTCAATAACGGTACAGCCCTGTGGATCGGTTTTGCGCTGAGGCTCGGTGTGCCCTCGGAACTGACCGTGATCACGCTGAGGCCGAAGTGAGTTGCGGCATCCGGTGAGCGGGTCGGTCGGAGCGGTCGCGCCGCTGATCCATGCTTCACAGAAATGAATTGGCCGGGGGCTCTGCCTTGGTGTATCCCCCAGCCAACGATAACAAATTGCCGGAAACGCCCTGATGGCCACCGATACCGTTCCCGTCGCCGCACAACCCGCGGGAGCGAAGAACGAGGACACGCCGCGCGGCTTTGCCTTCGGCATCACCGCCTATCTCCTGTGGGGCGTCCTTCCCTTCTACCTGAAAGCGGTCGCGCATCTTCCGGCGCTGGAAGTGCTGGCGCACCGCGCCATCTGGTCGGTGCCGATCGCCGGCCTCGTGCTGATCATTCTCGGACGCACCGGGGATGTGAAGACAGCGATCCGGACGCCGCGCATGCTCGGCATGGCCTGCGTCACCGCCGCCTTCATCACCGCCAACTGGGGTATCTATGTCTGGGCGGTCTCGAACGGTCATGCGATCGATGCCGCGCTCGGCTATTTCATCAATCCGCTGTTCAGTATCCTGATGGCAGCGCTGGTGCTGAAGGAAAAGCTTTTGCCGATGCAGAAAGCAGCGATCGGGCTTGCCGTGGTCGGCGTCGCAATCCTCACCTGGGGTTCGGGCGGTCTACCGTGGGTGTCGCTGGCGCTGACATTTACCTGGGGCTTCTATGCCCTGTTCCGCAAGACGCTGCCGATCGGTCCGAACCAGGGGTTTTTCCTCGAAGTGCTTCTGATCAGCATTCCGATGCTGCCCTACCTCATCTGGCTGGAAGCGACGGGCCAGGGCCACTTCCTGAACGGGGTCGGCTATGATGCGGCCCTGCTTGCCTTTGCCGGTATAGCGACAGCCGTGCCGCTGATGATCTATGCCAATGCCACCAAGCTGCTGAAGCTTTCGACCATCGGCATCATGCAGTATATCGCACCAACAATGATCTTTCTGACCGCCGTGTTTATCTTCAAAGAGCCGTTGAGCGGCATCAAGCTCACAGCCTTCGTGTTCATCTGGTCGGCACTTGCCGTCTATACGCTGGCGATGCTGCGGGACCTTCGCAGCCGCTGACCGCCCATCAGGAGATTTCGTTCATGCAGATGTCAGATATCCCCTTCGGCACGACCGACTGGTCGCAGATCGAGCCGACCGTCCACAAGGGTGACACCGGACACTCGACCTGGCGCACCCGCCATTTCGGACCAATCCGGGTGCGGATGGTGGAGCATTCGCCGGGCTATCTCGCCGACCACTGGTGCGAGAAGGGCCATATCCTGCTGTGCCTCGAAGGCGAGATGACGACCGAACTTGCCGACGGACGCGTCTTTGTGCTGAAACCCGGCATGAGCTATCAGGTGGCCGACAGCGCCGAACCGCACCGGTCCTCGACGACACTGGGCGCCAAGCTCTTCATCGTCGACTGACGCTCGTCTCTAGCTCCTCTGCAGCGCGAGATGCGCGCCGAGACCGACCAGGATGGTCCCGCCTGCCCGCTGGGCAAGCTTCTGCGCCGTGCTCGATCGGTTGAGCCGTGCCATCACCAACCCGGCAAGAGCAACGGCGAAAACATCGGCGATCGTGAAGATCACGCTGACGGCCAGTCCCAGAACCACGAATTGAACCCAGACCGGAAAGCTGGCTGCGCTGTCGATGAACTGCGGCAGGAAGGCGAGGAAGAAGATCGCCGTCTTCGGGTTGAGAACCTCGACGACGATGCTTTCGGCAAATGCCTTTCGGGCAGATCTCGGTGTCTCCGCCTGCAGATCGCCGGCACCCGCAGCCTTCGCGCGAAACAGGGAAATGCCAAGCCAGATCAGGTAGATCGCGCCTGCAAGCTTCACCAGCGCATAAACTACTGGGACGGCGTGAAAGAGAACCGAGAGCCCGGCAGCTGCCGCAACGATATGGGCGTAGGATCCGAGATGGACGCCGAGCACCGCCATCATGCCGGCGGTGCGGCCGGCCGCGATCGTGCGGGCTGCCACGTAAAGCATCGCGGGTCCCGGAATGAAGGCGAAGACCGACGTCGTCACGAGGAAGGCGAACAGGATATTCCAGTCTGGCATGCGGTGCTCCTGTTCCCTACCCTTGGCGTGAGCCTGAAACCCTAGAGTTTCGAGATGACGGCGGCTTCGCCCTTTGACGCGGCCTGCTGTTCGTCTCGGTCGAGAATTGCCGGCACGATGTCATCAACTTCAGCGATGACTAGCGGCTGTACCAGATGCGCCCGGTGGATAAAGCCTTCCTCGCGCATGTGGGTGACGAGCGACAGCATCGGATCCCAGAACCCGCCGATATTGGCAAACACCATCGGCTTCTCGTGGCGGCCGAGCTGGCCCCAGGTCATGATCTCGACGATCTCTTCCAGAGTGCCGATGCCGCCAGGCAGGGTGACGAAGGCATCGGAGCGTTCGAACATCTTGTGCTTGCGCTCATGCATGTCCTTGGTGACGATCAGTTCATCGAGCTGGCCGAGCGAATGGCGGGTTGCCTCCATATCGACAAGAAAGTCCGGAATGATGCCCGTGACCTTGCCGCCATGCGCCAGAACGCCTGCGGCAACCGCACCCATGATGCCCTTGGTGCCGCCGCCATAGACCAGCCTGAGATCGTGGGCTGCAATGGATTTTCCGAGCGCACGGCCGGCCTGGATATAGGCGGGATCGCGCCCCGGCTGCGAGCCGCAGTAAACGCATATGGATCGTATTGGCACAGTTTTCTCCATCAGGCACTTCAAAGGGTTGGCACGCGACGCACCAACCACGAGATTTGGCTGGAAATACTGCGCAGAGCAAGGCTGAAACACTGGAAAAGCTTGTTATGACTAGAGGAAACGGATAATCCGGAAAGACGATGGAGGGTCCATCGGGAAAAGGCTTTGCTCATGAAAAACCGCGCCGGTTGGCTCGCTCTGGTCGTACTCGCCATCGCATCGCTGCTGATGGTCTTTTTCGTGCTGCCGCGGATCAATCATGATGCCAAACCGCTCGGCGATGCGATCAACGCTGCCGGCGATGCGGTCAAGGACGCGGTCGAGAGCACGAAGCAGGCGGTGAAGCCGACAGACGCACCGAATTCTCCGGACGCGCCGAAGCCGCAGGAGCAGGCATCCGTGCCCGCGACGACGCCGGCCGCTCCCGTATCTCCCCCGGCAACCCCTTCCGCTCCGGCAGCGCCCTCCGCTCCGGCAGCGCCCTCCGCTCCGGCCGCACCCGCAGTAACAGCTGCACCGAGCGCGACAAGCCCGGTCACCGCCCAGCCGAACGCTGCCCAAACGCCAGCCAAGCCCGCCTTTGACGTGCTGCGCGTCGAGCCCGACGGTTCGGCCGTGATTGCCGGCCGCGCGCTGCCCAATTCGACACTCGAAATCTCCAGTGGCAACTCGGTCGTCGCCAAGATCGACGTCGGCCCGAGCGGCGATTTTGCAGCCGTTCTCGACAAGCCTTTGCCGCCGGGCGATCACCAGCTGGTTCTCAAAGCCACCGGCAAGGACGGCAAGACGGTCGTCTCGGACGAGACCGCGACGGTCTCCGTACCCAGCGATCCGAAGACCGGCAAGCTGCTTGCCATGGTGACGACGCCGGGCAAAGCGAGCCGGGTCATCGCGACGCCGAACGCGTCTGCGCCTGCCGCACCGAATGTCGCGACATCACCAACACCCCCTGCCCCTGCTCCTGACGCTGCGCCGTCCCCTCCAGGCCAGACGGCTGCGGGTCAGTCTCAGACGCCAGCCGTCACTCCGGCCTTGCCGCAGGCATCGTCGCAGATCGCATCCAGCGCGCCAAACGTCTCTGCTCCGTCCTCGACCGCGGCTCCCGACGCGACGCCTGCTCCGGCTGGAACACCGGATCTGCAGATCACCGCCGTCGAGCTTGAAGGCTCGAAAATCTTTATCGCCGGCATCGCCCGCTCGGGTGTCACGGTGCGCGGTCTTGTCGACGGCGAGCCCGTCGGCCAGTCGCGCGCAGGCGGCAACGGCCATTTCGTCATCGAGGGCAACACGCAGCTTTCGGTCGGCGATCACCGGATCAGCGTCGAGGCACTGAACGGTGCCGGCCAGCGCACCGTCATGGTCGAGGTTCCGTTCAACCGTCCGGCCGGCGAACAGGTGGCGGCAGTCGCAGCCCCCGCAGTTTCAAGCCCGATGTCGACGATCGATGGCGGCGCCTTCGAGAAGCTTCGCAACGAAGTGGTACGCGCCTTCAACCTGCTCCAGAACCTCTACGCCGACGGCAAGATGCCGAGCGGCGAACAGATGGCGGCGGCACGTTCGTCCACATCGATTACGCTCAAGTCTTTGACCGAATACCGCCTGCCGGCCGACGCTTCCGTTTCCGCCCGCTCCGTTGCCGACAATGCCGCCAAGGATGCAGCGTCAGCACTTGCCGCACTCGACAAGGTTCCAAACGACGTTGCGGCCGTTGGCGCAGCCCTCAAGGACCTCGGTGCCATGATCGCCCGCGCCGTCGGGCCCGCCATGGCACGGCAGATGGATGGTGGCAACGAACAGGAGATGGCCGGCACGCCGGCTGCTCCCGCCACAGGCGTCGACGGCACAAAGACGTTCCAGCAGGCGCCACTGACGCAAAGCGAACGCAACTCGGTGATCATCCGACGTGGCGATACGCTGTGGCAGATTTCGCGCCGGATGTATGGCCAGGGCGTCCGCTACACGACGATCTACCTCGCCAACGAGGATCAGATCCGCAACCCCGACATCATCCAGCCCGGCCAGATCTTCGGCGTGCCGGAGGAGTTCCGGCCGGATTCGGAAGAGCTGCACCGCGAACGGATCCAGCATCGCAAATGATGACGCGGCTCCAAGGCATCTGAAAAACGACTTAAAGCCGCAGGGCCAATGCTTCGGGTTCCCCAATCTCCACATTCCTGTGCTCGTCACGGGAATGCGGGAGGTTGAGCCTCACGTCGCGGCGGCGGCTATCGGTGCAACACTCTGCAGGAAAACAGACTTACGACCGATCGCCGATCATCAGTTGCGACGGCGTGACTGCCAGTGAATGGGCGGCAACGTGCAGTGATAGACTGTTGCGCTCGACAAGTGCTGTGACCGTTTCCAGTATATCCAGATGCGGTACATGCTTGACCACCGTATAGGCAGTGAAAGCCGCGCCGGCCGAAGCTCCCCACAGAAGAGTGCTCAGGGCAGTCGCAACGGCAATCGTCTTGAAGCGCATGATATTCCTCCCAATGCGAGCTTCCCTCGAATAGCCAGACCTCCTCCGCCTCGCAATTCGGACTTATACACTCCGTAGTCATACCTACTTTCGACCGATGAGGCCAGATGAGGTTTCATGCGAGTTTCATTTGCAACATGGCCCTGCGCAGCCTATTTGCCGGGAAGGCGTTTCTTCGCCCTCAGATTCAGGTAAAATCCATGGCAGCAAAAAAGAAGACCGTATCTGCGGATAGCGGCAATCCCTTCAGCACACTCGTCAACCTGTGGCCCTATATGTGGCCGGTCGGACGCGCGGATCTGAAAGCGCGCGTCATCTGGGCGACGGTGTTTCTGCTGCTGGCAAAGCTGGTGCTGATCTCTGTCCCCTATTTCTTCAAGTGGGCGACGGATGCGCTAAACGGCAAGCTCGACATGGCGGGCATCCTGCCGGTCTTTCTGCTGGGCGCCGTCGTGCTGGTCGTCGCCTACAACTTTACCCGTATCCTGCAGGTGGGTCTGAACCAGCTGCGTGACGCGCTGTTTGCCTCGGTCGGCCAGCACGCGGTGCGCCAGCTTGCCTACAAGACCTTCGTGCACATGCATCAGCTTTCGCTGCGCTTCCACCTGGAACGCAAGACCGGCGGCCTGTCGCGCATCATCGAACGCGGCACGAAGGGCATCGAAACGATCGTTCGTTTCACCATCCTCAATTCGGTGCCGACGGTGATCGAATTCCTGCTGACGGCGATCATATTCTGGGCCGCCTACGGGTTCGCCTACCTCGCCGTCACGGCTGTTACGGTTGCCGCCTATATCTGGTTCACGATCAAGGCCAGCGACTGGCGCATCTCCATCCGCCGGACGATGAACGACAACGATACCGAGGCGAACACAAAAGCCATCGATTCGCTTCTGAACTTCGAGACCGTGAAATATTTCGGCAACGAGGACATGGAAGCAAAGCGCTTCGATTCCTCCATGGAGCGCTATGAAAAGGCGGCGACCGACGTCTGGACCTCGCTCGGATGGCTGAACTTCGGCCAGGGCGTGGTCTTCGGGCTGGGACAGGCCGTGATCATGATCATGTCGGCGCTTGCAGTGCAGCGCGGCGACCAGACGATTGGCGATTTCGTGTTCGTCAACGCGCTGCTGATGCAGCTCGCGGTTCCGCTTAACTTCATCGGCTTCGTCTACCGCGAAATCCGCCAGGGGCTGACCGATATCGAGCAGATGTTCGACCTTCTTGAAGTCGAAGCAGAAGTCGTGGACCGGCCAGACGCGAAGGATCTTGTCATAGGACAGGGACCTGAAAAAGGCGCCATCGCCTTTCGCGACGTGCAGTTCTCCTATGATCCGGCACGACCGATCCTCAAAGGCATCTCCTTCGACGTGCCAGCTGGAAAGACGGTGGCGATCGTCGGCCCATCGGGTGCCGGCAAATCCACCATCTCGCGCCTGCTCTATCGCTTCTACGATATCCAGGGCGGATCGATCACCATCGACGGCCAGGATGTGCGCAACGTGACGCAGAAGTCGCTTCGCTCGGCCATCGGCATGGTGCCGCAGGATACGGTGCTGTTCAACGACACGGTCGTCTACAACATCCGCTACGGCCGGCCGGGTGCCTCGGATACCGAAGTCCAGGCGGCTGCCGAGATCGCTCAGATCGACCGGTTCATCAAGGCTCTGCCGGATGGCTACGAGACAAAGGTCGGCGAACGCGGGCTGAAACTCTCGGGCGGCGAAAAGCAGCGCGTGGCGATTGCCCGCACGGTTTTGAAGAGCCCGCCGATCCTCATTCTCGACGAGGCGACCTCGGCGCTCGATACGACGACCGAGCACGAGATCCAGTCCGCACTCGATCTCGTTTCGAAGAACCGGACGACGCTTGTCATCGCCCACCGCCTCTCGACGGTTATCAATGCCGACGAGATCATCGTTCTGCGCGACGGCCAGATTGCCGAGCGCGGCACCCATTCGGGGCTGCTGCAGCAGGAAGGCCTCTACGCCTCGATGTGGAACCGTCAGCGCGAGGCGACGGAAGCGGAAGAGCAGTTGAAGAAGGTGCGCGAGAACGACGATCTCGGCATCGTCCGTCGCGGCGCACCTGCTGCAGAGTAACGGCAGCAGAATAACAGGAGAACAGCATGAGACGATATACGAACAGGCGGATGCTGGTACTCGGCGGTATCGCCATCATCTATATGCTGGTGCTGGTCTTCTACGGCTCGCCTCTGCTCGCCTTCTCGACCTGGATGGGCTGGGTAGACCCTGAGGCGGTTCGCTGAGGCGAAGACATCTGCGGCAATGCACCGCGTCGGCGAGTGTCAGAAGACGAGGCTCGGCCTTTGGGAAACTGACGCGTCAGGGATAAACCGCGTTCAAGCAGAGGTCGCTGGGCGCTTCAAACGGTGTATTCCGTCAATTATACCGGGAAGTTGTATGACGTCACGGGCGCATCGACGGAACCGGATTGCCGCAAATAGGGTTTTTCTATAGGCAGGCAGCACAGACCATTGAGGAGAACCAAGGGTTGATCAATCTTTTCGACACCATCCGCAACACGCTCGTGCCGATCCACAAGGAAGGCTACGTTTTCGTCGTCATCTTTTTCGTCGTCTCGCTGATCCTCGGCTACTTCGCCGAGCCGCTGTTCTGGATCGGACTGGTACTGACGCTCTGGTGCGCCTACTTCTTCCGCGATCCGGAACGGGTCGTACCGCAGGATGACGATCTCGTCATCAGCCCTGCCGACGGCCGCGTCAGCCATGTTGCTCTGGTCGTGCCGCCGGCCGAACTGGATCTCGGCATCGAGCCGATGCTGCGCATCTCGGTCTTCATGAACGTGTTCGACTGCCACATCAACCGCGCCCCTGTTCGGGGCCAGGTGACACGCATCGAGTACCGCGAAGGGCAGTTCGTCAACGCGGAACTCGACAAGGCGTCCAGCGACAACGAGCGCAACGGGCTTGTCATCGACACCCCACACGGCCGCGTCGGCGTTGTACAGATCGCCGGTCTTGTGGCACGCCGCATCGTCTGCTGGGTCAAGCCCAACGAGCCGGTCAGCGCCGGTGAGCGCTTCGGCCTGATCCGCTTCGGTTCGCGCCTTGACGTCTTCGTTCCGGCCGGTGGCCAGGCGCGCGTCGTGGTTGGCCAGAGAGCGGTCGGCGGCGAAACCGTATTGGCCGAATTCGGCTCCACCAAGGGACCGACCATCGGCCGTCGTGCCTAACTAAACGCAAGGAGATCATCTGATGGAGACGCCCGTCTCGCCGCCGGAACAGAACCATACGACCGACGAGGCCCGTGGTCCGCGCCTGCGCGAGATCCCGGTCCGCCTGATGATCCCCAACCTGATCACGGTACTGGCGATCTGCGCCGGCCTCACCGGGATCAGACTTGCCTTCGAGGGACGGTTCGAGCTAGCTGTCGCGATGGTGCTGCTGGCAGCCTTCCTCGACGGGATCGATGGTCGGATCGCACGGCTTCTGAAGGCAACGTCGAAATTCGGCGTGCAGATGGATTCGCTCGCCGACATCATCAATTTCGGCGTTGCGCCCGTCCTCGTCTCCTATGCGTTTCTGCTGGACGGAGCGAAATCCTTTGGCTGGATAGCTGCACTTCTCTATGCAATCGCGGCTGGCCTGCGGCTTGCCCGGTTCAACGTGATGGAAGACCGCGGCATCAAGGCGCCCTGGCAGTCTGAGTTCTTTGTAGGCGTTCCGGCGCCCATGGGTGCGCTTCTGGTGCTTCTGCCGGTCTATCTCGGTTTTCTCGGCGTCGAACAGACGAAGTTCTTCGTGTATGCCAGCGTTCTCTACACGCTGTTGATCGGCTTCTTGTTGGTCTCGCGTCTGCCGGTCTGGTCCGGCAAGTCGGGCCGCATCCGCCGTGACCTGATGCTGCCGATCATGCTTGTGGCCGTTCTCTATGTCGGCCTCTTGATGAGCTACACCTGGGAAATCCTGGCAATCACCGCGATTGCCTATCTCTGTGTTCTGCCGTTTTCTGCCCGTGCGTGGAAAAAGCGTTATGGCACGATCACCATCGAGGACGAGCGCACGCACGTCTGATCGTCCTGCCCTTGCGACTGATGCTGCGGCGCACACGAATTGTTGCGTCGCAGCCCCAGCTTGCGGCAAGTTGGCGCGTCCATTCTTTCTCTATCGCATCGTCAAGCCGCAGCCATGATTCCGCCCGGATTGGCGGCGAAATGCGCCGGCCCGCCCTTGAGCGGAACAGAGATTCGTGAGGAGACAGACGTGAGCAGCGAAACCAACAAAACCAACATCGAGACCAAACCGGACCTCTCCAGCCACTACCGTCCGCTCGGCCTCAAAGCCGTTGCTGCTGCGGCGATGATGCTGAAGCGCAAGCCAGCGCTCAGCCCGGCTCGCTGATCCGTCTCAGGCGCCGCGCAGGAAGCTTATGAGAAGCCCGAGCGCGAGCAAGCCCATGACAACGCCGATCAGGCCATCCAGCACCCGCCACGCGGCGGGTCTGGCAAATAGCGGCGCCAAATAGCGGGCGCCGTAGCCGAGGCCGAAGAACCAGGCGAAGGATGCGAGCACCGCGCCCGCGCCATAGGCTACCCTTTCCGGGCCCTGATAGGCCGCAGACAGGCTGCCGAGCAGCACGACCGTATCGAGATAGACATGCGGGTTTAGAAATGTGAAGGCGAGACAGGTCATCACCGCCGCCTTGAGTGCCATGCCCTCAGGCGCGCCGGCGACCATCGCACCGGGCTTTACCGCCCGCCGGAATGCCATGGCCGAATAGGTGGCAAGGAACAGCGCGCCGCCGAGCGTCACCACCGAGATCAGCAGAGGCGACTGCGACACGATCGTTCCCAGCCCGCCGACGCCCGCGGCAATCAGCAAGGCGTCGGATGCCGCACAGATCAGGCACAGCACGAAGACATGGCTGCGGATCAGCCCCTGGCGCAGGATAAACGCATTCTGAGCGCCGATCGCCACGATCAGCGAGCCGCCCAGCGCAAAGCCGGAAAAACCGGCGGATATCAGGTTCATAGGGAGATCCGTTCAGGACGTGATTCGAAGGCTGGATGGTGTGACGCGGTCGGAACGGATCAAAACAGCGACATCTGGCCGCTGCTGCCGGATGCCTTTGGCGGCTTCTCCTGCGGCTGTGCCACCGCGACCGGTTTCTGCAGATCCTTGCCCATGTTGGACACCTTGTTGACCAGATCTGATACCGGAAACGCCTCGAAGAAATCGTCCTGTACCGGCCGCATGAGATCCGCCACGTGGCGTGGCTCACCGTTCTTGCAATCCAGCCAGCGCTCGAAATCCTCCGGCGCGATGACGACGGGCATGCGGTCGTGGATCGGCCGCAGGGCGTGGTTGGCAGCCGTCGTCAGGATCGCCGCGGTATCGACTTCCGAGCCATCGGCAGATGCGTAGGTTTCCATCAACCCGGCAAAGGCGATGACGCCCCCATTCTTCGGGCGGATCCAGAAGGGCTGTGAGGGCAGTCCCGTCTCCTTCGGGGGCCGGCGCCATTCGTAGAAACCGGAGGCCGGAATGAGAACGCGGCGGTGACGCATGGCGGCCCGGAACGACGCCTTTTCGGCCGCCGTCTCGGAGCGGGCGTTGATCATCAGGGGAAAGTCCTTGATATCCTTGACCCAGCCCGGAATCAGGCCCCACCGGGCAAGTACGGCGCGACGCGGCGGAAGATTGCTGCCGGGCTTCACATGCTCGTTCTGCATGACGATCAGGATCGGCTGCGTCGGGGCAATATTGTAGCGGGCCGGGAAACCTTCCTCCCCCAGCGCCTGCATGACCTCCAGAATTTCCTCAGAAGTCGCCGTCAGGGCGTAGCGTCCGCACATGCGAGATTAGATGGCACCGGGGTAGGCAGACGTCAAGCGGATCAGGCGCTGCGGGGACCGAAGAGGATGATCGCGCCGCCGAGGAGGCACACGGTCGTGCCGATCAAGTCCCAGCGGTCGGGCATCCGGTTCTCGACACCAGCAAGCCAGAGGATGGAAGCCAGAATGTAGATCGATCCATAGGCGGCGTAGGTCCGCCCGGCCGCGTCGCTTGGCACGAAGCTCAGCACCCAGGCAAACAGCGCGAGCGACACCATACCCGGCACCAGCCACAGAGCCGGCTTTTCCAGCCGCCACCAGGCCCAGAAGGCAAAGCAGCCGGCAATCTCGAAAAAGGCGGCGAGGCAATAGAGGAGATAGGTTTTCATGCTGTCCAGCCGTTGAGGTTCACCGGCATGGTTCGGGCCGTGTCATGCCGTGAGAGAGGGTTTTTGCGCGCGACATGATATGTCCTTGATGGGCGGCTATTCCCGCCTACACTATCCTGACCTTATCGCTCTTCAAAGCTTCAGCAGTCCATGACAACAGCCACGCCCTCCCCGCAAGCCGCGTCGTCGGCCATTCTCGAACGTGACGGCAAATTTCTGCTGATCCGGCGATTGAACCCGCCCTCGGCCAATCTGTTTGCCTTTCCAGGGGGTCGGGCCGAGCCCGGCGAGACGCCATCGGAGACGGCGGTGCGGGAATTCTTCGAAGAGACCGGCATCGCTGTGCGCAATCCGACCCTGTTTGCCACCTACGACCTTAAGAAGGACAAGGACGACAACCGCCATTTCTCGCTCTCGGTGTTCCGTGTCGAAGCGGACCCCGAAGGAGAAGCGATTGCCGCCGACGATGCGGCCGATCCGGGATGGTATTCGGTTGAGGAGATCCGCAATCTTCCCGTGCCTGCGAGCGTGCTGGAGTGCGCCGAAAGGCTGGCGGCGGAACTGAAACGCGGTTAGGAGTTCGTATGCACCGCCTGATGTCTTTCCTCACGTCTTCCCACCGATTCGCGATCGTTGCTGCGATCGCGCTGAGTTGTGCCGCCGCGCCGGCTGGCGCCCAGTCGCAGAAAGCATCGTCGAAGCAGGCGACGTCTGCGACAACGGCCGCGCCACAGGCGGAAACCGAATCAAAACCGGCTCCGTATGATTCGCAGATGATGCGGCTTGCGGAAGTGCTGGGATCGGTCACTTATTTGCGGTCGCTTTGCGGTGCAACCAGTGACGATTGGCGCGGATCCATGCAGAAATTGCTGGATTCTGACACCGCCAGCGAGCCTAAACGGCGGGAACGCTTGACCGCCGCCTACAACCGCGGCTACCGCTCGTTTGCCGCGGTTCACACATCCTGCAATGAACCCGCACGCATGGCTGAGGAACTCTACCGTGCCGAAGGCGCAACACTTGCCGCCGAAATAGCCAGTCGCTACGGAAATTAGCGGTTTATTTACCTCTTTTGACCTCAAGCCGTGTCGTTTTGATAAAAGGCTGATAAAGTTCTTAATGGGTCAGTAATTAATACGGGTACCGAGGATCAAGAGTATGCAGACAGGCCGCAACGAAATCGATGACATGATCGTCCACGAGAAGATGCAGGCTGCGTTGGAATATCAGAATGAAGCCTGGGCCGATGGCCGTGCCGATGGCATCGAGGCTGAAATCATTGCTGATGTCGCGATGGCCTGCGCCATTCGCGAGACGATCCGCCTGCTGGGCGAAACCGGCGCCGAAGCGCTGCTGGATTCGCTGAAGAACCGCATGCTGGCCGGAGAGTTTTCGCCGGAACGGATCGTTCAGTAATCTCGCACATCCTTATCAGGCACAAGAAAAGCCGAGAATTCCCCTTCGGAAGGCGGCCGGAATGCATATCATGACAAACTTCAACGGTCTGCGTCTGGCGCTTGCCGCAACATGTTTTTGCGGCTTGCAGGTTATGGCACCGGCTTCCGCGCTGGCGCTGAGCACCACAGCGCAGAGTGAAACAGGCGGCAGCAAGCCATCGTCCGGCGTCATACAGGCTTTCGAGGGCCCGCAAGTGCCGGCGACCGGGTCAGCCCAGGCGCCCGTAGCAGCGCCCGCTGCACCCGCCGCCGGCCAGCCAACGGCTGCGGCGACCGACACGATCCAAGCCGACATCATCCGCGACATGACCACGCTGCCTGAGCCTGTCAAGAAAATGCGCGCCGCCTTGATCGAGGCCGCAGCCTCCGGCGATATCGAACGGCTGAAGCCGCTGACCAATCCCGGCCCGAACCAGACCCAGGTTATGGATTATCAGGGCGACGATCCGGTCGGCGCGCTGAAGAACTTTTCCGGCGATCCAGACGGCCAGGAAATTCTGGCGATTGTCATGGACCTTCTCTCCGCCAGCGCCGTGAGGCTTGAGGCGGGGCAGCCGGAAGAGGTTTACGTCTGGCCGTATTTCGCCGGCAAGTCGATCTCTGCCCTCACCCCACCCGAGCGCGTCGAGCTGCTGCGGATCGTCACGGCCGGCGATATGATCGGCATGGAAGAAAACGACGCCTATAATTTCTACCGCATCGGCCTGTCGCCCGACGGCCAGTGGAAGTTCTTCACCGGCGGCGACTGACTCCTGCCGATCCGCTTGCGGCACCGCGACTGCACTTGTTCGCGCGGTCGGGAGGGCTTACCTGTCGGGTTCGACCTTCCGGCTCAACAATCGGACCTTCCGCCATGCCCGCCGTCCATCTTTCCTCGCGCCAGCTGATCCGGGTTTCCGGTGTCGATGCACGCGATTTTCTCCACAGCCTGATCACGACAGATATCGAATCCCTGCCTGAACGGACGGCCCGTCCCGGCGCGCTTTTGACGCCGCAGGGTAAGATCCTGTTCGACTTCATGATCTCCCGTGACGGCGACGATTTCCTGATCGAGACCGATGCCGCCCAGCGTGACGCGCTGATGCGCCGTCTCACCATGTACAAGCTGCGGGCGGCCGTGACGATTGCAGCCGACGATGCCGATGGCGTGACGGTAACCTGGGGCGACGGTTCGGTTACTGGTGCTGCGGATGCGGCGTTTGCCAAAGCCGGCGTGACTTTGTCGCGATATCCGGGAAAGCCCGAGGGCATCGCGATCGACGCGTCGGAAGCCGAGTACGAGACGCTGCGGGTCGCGTCCGGCATTCCGGCCTCCGGATTCGACTATGCCCTGCAGGATGCCTTTCCGCACGACGTTCTCCTCGACAAGACCGACGGGCTGTCGTTCCGCAAGGGTTGCTATGTCGGGCAGGAAGTCGTCTCTCGCATGCAGCACCGTGGCACCGCACGGCGGCGTGTCGCGCTCGTCACAAGCGAGACTGCCCTGCCCGTCTCAGGCACGGACATCATGGCCGGTGGCAAGCCGGTCGGCACGCTCGGATCCGTCTTGGGTAACAAGGGGCTTGCAATCGTGCGGATCGACCGGGTCGGCGATGCGATCGCCAATGGTATTCCCCTGACGGCGGGCGATGTGACCGTCCTTCTCTCGCTGCCGGAATGGACCGACCTGTCGTTCCCGACAGCGACGCAAGAGGCCGAGCCGTGAGCGGATCGAAATCCATGCGGGCCTGGCAGCGGATGCTTTCCGGCCGCCGGCTCGACCTGCTGGACCCCTCTCCGCTCGATGTCGAGATTGCTGATATCGCCCACGGGCTTGCCCGCGTTGCGCGCTGGAACGGCCAGACCAAAGGCGACCACGCGTTTTCGGTGGCGCAGCACAGCCTGATCGTTGAGCAGATCTTTTGTCGCACCAATCCCGATGCCTCCAGCGAGGCGATGGCGCTGGCGCTGTTGCATGACGCACCCGAATACGTCATCGGCGACATGATCTCGCCCTTTAAGTCGGTAGTCGGCGGCGGTTACAAGGCGGTCGAATTGCGGCTCGAGGCTGCGATCCATATCCGCTTCGGTCTGCCGCCGCATCCGACCAAGGAGCTGAAGGTGATGATCAAGAAGGCCGACACCGTTGCCGCGTTTTTCGAAGCGACCGAGCTTGCCGGGTTTTCCGTCGCCGAAGCCCAGAAATTCTTCGGCGTGCCGCGTGGCATAACCCGAGACATGCTGGAACTGAAGCCGATGCCGGCGCTCGATGCTCAGGCGCGCTTTCTCGAGCGCTTTCATGCGCTTGAAGCCGATCGCGGTGTGACGGCATGAGCCGGATCATCGTCTGTCCGCTCGACAAGATCGCCGAACTCTCGGTCCGCCACGGCGCCCGTGAAATGGTGAGCCTGATTGCCGAAAAGCAGGATTTCCACCGGCCTGCCGTGATTGCCGCCGCGCGCCACCTGAAGCTCAAGATGAACGATATCGGCTTTGCCGGCACCGGCACTCTGATTGCGCCGAGCGAGGCACATGTGGAGCAGCTGATCGCCTTCGCCAAAGACTGGGATCAGTCCGCGCCGCTCGTCGTGCATTGCTGGATGGGCGTGTCGCGGTCTCCGGCAGCGGCCGTCATTGCGTCGCTTTCACTTTATCCCGATCAGGACGAGGTCGAGCTCGCGACAAGGCTGCGCAAGGTCGCGCCGCATGCGACGCCGAATACAAGGCTGATTGAGATCGGCGACCGTCTTTTGCAGCGTGACGGACGGCTTGTGCAGGCGATCAAGCGGATCGGGCGCGGCGCTGAAACGGATGGTCGGGCCTCGTTCGTGCTGCCTGTTACGGCACAGGCCGAAATCGAAAACCGCGCGTCCTGATCCCCTGCGGCGGGTGAGAAACGTTGCTCCGTTTGCCTTGACCTGACAGTCACCCGCGCCAATTAGCCTCCTCTTTACAGCAAAGGATCAGGCCCCGAATGGAACAGGCATCGGCTTTCGTCGTCGCAACTCGTACGGCACTCTCACAGCTCACAGCCCTCGGCATCCAGTATTCATTCTCGGTCATCGGCGCCATTCTTCTTCTGATCGTCGGATGGGCCGCCGCCCGCCTGCTCAGTCGCTGGGCGCACAACGGTCTGTCGCGGGTGAACGGCATCGACGCAACGCTGGCGCAGTTCTTCTCCAACATCATCCGTTACGCGGTGCTGATCATCGTCGTGGTGATGGTGCTCGGCCAGTTCGGCGTCCAGACGGCATCGGTCCTTGCGGCACTGGGCGCGATCGGCCTCGCGGTCGGTCTTGCCCTGCAGGGCACGCTGCAGAATATCGCAGCCGGCATCATGCTTCTGGTTCTGCGCCCGTTCCGCGTCGGCGAATCGATCGAGACTGGCAATGTCAGCGGCACGATCGTCGATGTCGGCCTGTTTGCAACCGAGCTTCGCACCGCCGAAGGCGTTTATCGCCTGGCGCCGAATTCGACGCTTTGGAACGTGCCGATCACCAACTATTCGCGCCTGCACACGCGCCGGCACGAGATCTCGGTGACGCTGTCGGCCGACCAGAGCCTCGACGAGGCCGAAGCCAAGCTCAAGTCGATCGCCAAGTCGGAAACGCGGGTGGAGAGCAACCCGGCACCGACCACCTATCTTGCGGATTTCGATGCCGGCAGCGCCAAGCTGACACTGCGCTACTGGATCAAGAGCGCCCAGTGGTGGGCGGTCAGCCGCGACATGACCAAGGCCGTCAAGCTTGCCTTCGACAAGGTGGTCGAGGAAGAGGTGCCGGCCGATGCGCAGGACGACGGTCCGGCTTCATACACCCCATAACGGTATCGACGGGGAGATCGGCTTTTCTTTGCGGACCAATGGTATAACGTCCGCTGACCTTCTCAACCGAGCCCGCTAGCATATGATCCTCCAGCTTCTGCTGATCGTTCTCATTCTCTCCCTCGTCGTCTCGCAGCGAAAGCTGACGGGCCGGGTCGCTTCGCTGGAGAAAGAACTTTCGGATGTCCGGGCGCGCCTGCTGACCGGCGTTCCCATCACTTCCGAGGTGGTCGTGTCGCCCGAGACGGCGCTTGCCGAGATCCGCACCGAAGCCGCGGCTGACATGGTCGAAGACACGGGCTTTGCAAAGGCTGCAGCAGAACCATCGAAGACCGAAGTTCTGGCAGAGATCACGGCGCCCGAGGAGAGGACGTCCGATCAGGCAGCCGAAACACCACCGCTCCCCGCGCCCGCTCCGCGCTTCCGCCGTGAAAATCTGGAAAGCTATCTTGGTGCTCGCTGGCCGGTCTGGGTGGGTGGCGTGGCACTCGCCTTTGGCGGCATCTTCCTTGTCCGCTATTCGATCGAAGCCGGCCTGCTCGGCCCCGGTGCTCGTCTGTCGCTGGCAGCGATATTCGGCTTGGTGCTGATCGCCGCCGGCGAGCTGGTGCGCCGCCGGGCAATGCCCAAGATGTCGGAGCTCTACGCCAATGCGATGATCCCCGGTGCGCTGACGGCCGCCGGTAGCATCACGCTGCTGGGCGCGTCCTTCGCGGCCTACGCCTTTTACGATTTCATCGGCTCCGGCACCGCCTTCATGCTGATGGCCCTGATTTCGTTTGCAACAATCGGGCTGTCGCTGCTGCACGGGCAGACGCTGGCCGGGCTTGGCCTGCTCGGCTCGCTGATCACACCGCTTCTGGTGACGACCGACGACCCGGACGTCAACGCGTTGTTCCTATTTCTCGGCGTGAGCTGGCTGGCGTTGAACGCCGCCTCGCGCATCCGCCGCTGGACCGTGGTGCCGATGATCGCCAATTTCGGGATCGGCCTCTGGGTTCTCGCCTACACGTCACAATCGCTGCCGATCGACATGATGCCGCCTTCGCTGGTGCTGCTGATGATGATTGCCGGAACGATCCTCATCTGGCCCGGCCGCGTTTATACGCGCGGCTTGACAGGGAGCGGCGGCTGGCGGGCGCTGCTGAAGAGGCCACCGCTGCGGATCACCCTCTCGTTATCAGTCACGGTCGCGATTTCGGCACTTGCCATGCTGGTCGCCACGCCTGGGGGCTCTCTTCATCCGCTGTTTGTCTTCGTCGCCCTGATCGGCGCGCTGGCCGCCGTCGGCAGCAGTCGCAGCTACGGGGTGTGGACGGTCGTGGTTGCAGCGCTCGCCGCGCTTGCAGGTTTCGCGACCGTTGCGTCCACATTGCTCGCCTATGTGATGCCCGAACCGGTGACCGGCACAACCGCGCCTGTCGTTGCCGCTTTCGGCCACGAGATTGCAGGCTTCCTGCTCCTCGGCGGCATATTCACGCTGCTCGGGGCCGGGTTCCTCAGGCGCTTCCGGCATGAGGAACCAAAGTTTTCGGTACTCTGGTCCTTTATGATGGGGGCAATGCCGGTCACGATCGGGTTCATCTCGTTTCTGAACTTCGGCAATTTTTTCCGCGACTGGACGCACGGCCTCTATGGCATCGGCATCGGACTTGTGATGCTCGCGGTGGCGGAGTGGCTGTTTCGCGGACGTGACGAAAGCGATGGCGACGGCATCGATTGGCCGGCGAATATCGCAGTGCTCGGCTCCTTCGCGGGCTTCACGCTGGCGCTGCATGCACTCACCAACGGCATCGTCACGACGATCCATCTCTCCGTCCTCGGCTTTGCCTACCTGTTGGCGATGCGAGTGCGGACATGGGCTGCCCTGCCCTGGATGATGGCGGCGGCAATCGCGATCGTGTTCGGTCGCATCGCCTGGCAGCCGACGCTGGTCGGGCCGGACAGTCTCGGCACGACGCCGTTCTTCAATGCGCTGCTGCCGGGCTACGGTATTCCGACCCTGCTCGCGATTGTAGCAGCCTGGATGCTGCGAAATTCACCCGATGTCCGTGTCCGCAACGTTTTGCAGGGACTGGCATCGCTTGCAGCCCTGCTGACACTTGCCGTGCTGATACGCCACGCGATGAATGGCGGCGTGCTCGATGCCAGTACGCCGACGCTTGGCGAGCAGTCGATCTACACGCTCTTGACGATCGGCTTCTCCGGCATTCTGATGACGCTCGACCTGAAAAGCCCGAGCCCGGTCTTCCGCTACGGCTCGATGATCGCCGGCGCGATCGCGACGGTGAACGTGCTCTCGGCGCATGTGTTTGCGCTCAATCCGTTCTTCTCCGGCGAAAGCACCGGCTCCTGGCCCGTCCTCAACCTTCTGCTGCTCGGTTATCTTCTCCCGGCGCTCGCCTATGGACTGACCTCGTACTTGGCGCGCGGCCGGCGGCCAGCGCCCTATGTGGCGATGCTCGCCGTCTCGGGCGCCCTGCTCGGCTTTCTCTGGGCGACGCTTTCGGTTCGACGCTTTTTCCAGGGCCAGAATATTGCCCAGTGGAAGGGATTTCTCGCTTCCGAAACCTATGCCTATTCTGTGGTCTGGCTCCTGATCGGCATCGGCCTTCTGGTAGCGGGCTCGAAATGGAACGCCAAGAGCCTGCGGCTTGCTTCTGCAGTGCTGGTGCTGGTGTCCGTGGCGAAGGTCTTCCTGATCGACATGGCCAATCTCGAAGGCATTATGCGGGCCCTGTCCTTCATCGGGCTGGGGGCAGTTCTGATCGGAATCGGGCTTTTCTATCAACGGATTCTGGTCAACAAGAGCGAAACATCTAATACAGACGATTCTCACGAACCTTCGTAGAAACCAGCATGACCGCGTCACTCGCAGAATCCTTTTCGCCCCACCAGGATCTGGCCAGAAGCCTCATTCCGCATGCCAGTGCTGGCGACGATGGAAGCCACGATCTGGCTCACATCGCCCGCGTCTTCAAGAATGCGATGCGCATTCATCAACACGAAGGCGGCGACGGGCGGGTGCTGGCAGCCGCGGTGCTGCTGCATGACTGCGTTGCGGTGGAAAAGAACTCCCCGCTGCGCAACCAGGCGTCTCGTCTTGCTGCGGAGAAGGCGGCGGGCATTCTGGGCGAGATGGGCTGGAGCGATACAGAGATCGATGCGGTCTCCCATGCGATACTCACCCACAGTTTTTCGGCAAATCTCGAGCCGCAGACGATCGAGGCGAAGATCCTGCAGGATGCGGACCGGCTCGATGCAATCGGCATGATCGGTGCGGCACGCTGTTTCTACATTGCCGGGCGGATGGGTTCGGCGCTTTACGATCCGGCCGATCCGCTCGCCAAGCATCGACCGCTGGACGACAGGACGTTTGCAATTGATCATTTCGAGACGAAGCTGTTCAAGCTCGCCGACGGCTTCAAGACGCAGGCCGGCCGGCAGGCGGCAAACGAACGACACCAGCGTCTGAAAAGTGTTCTCGACCTCTTTCTCGATGAAATTTGAGGAAAACCCATGCATGTCAGCGAGATCAACTACTACCCCTTGAAGAGCGGCCGCGGCATTTCGCTCACTGAGACGCAGATGACGTCCACGGGCATACCCGGCGATCGCAGCTTGATGCTGGTCGATACCAGGGGGCATTTCGTCAACCAGCGCGATCTTCCAGAAATGGCGCAGCTGCAGGTCCTGCCCGACACGGACGGGTTCAGGTTTTCGATGGAGAGCAAGGGCGGGATCACCGTCACCCGGCCGCCGGGCTACCGGCGTACCGATGTGGTCGTTTGGAATTCGATCGTCAGCGCCGCGCTGGCCGACAAGGATATCAACTCGACCCTTTGCGACTGGCTGGGCTGCGACGTGCGGCTTGTTTTCTTCGATGAACGTTCGAAGCGGATCGCAAGCGACGACTGGGCAGGACCCGATACGCCGGTCACATTTGCCGACGGATACCAGGTCCTGGTCACGACCACCGGCTCGCTCGAGGCGATCAATGCCGACATGGAGAAGCATGGAGAAGGCGCCGTCGGGATGGACCGGTTCCGCGCCAACATCGTCATCGACGACGGGGACGCCTTTGGCGATGACCATTGGGAGGCTATCGATATCGGTGGCGTTCGTCTCGATCTCGTCAAACCCTGCGCCCGCTGCATCATGATCACCCAGGATCAGGTGACCGGTTCACGGGATGTCGCCAACCCGATGCCGGCACTCGGTCGCCTGCGCATGTCGGCCGACCGGCGTGTTCCCGGCCCGCTGTTCGGATGGAACGCCGTGCCGCGCGGCAGCGGCATGATCGCAATTGGTGACGACGTGAAAGTGGTCTCAACACGCGGCGCGTGGGCCATCAAGCAGCGGTAAAGAACAGCGGCCATGTTGTTGTCTGGCCGCGTCCCCTTACCGGACTTGAGAACTGTCGTGAGCTTACCGCGCCAGGCGCATTGCCTGGCCCTGGCAATCCAGCACCTCGTCGATGGCGTGACCAATCTTTTCGATCAGTTCCTGCAGGTTCGGGTTTTCCGGATCGAGAAAATCGCCAACGAAGGCGACAACATTATCCGCCGTCAAAGGAAAACCGCTGATGCTACACTTCAGGATTGCCTGGTTTGCAATCGTGGTCGCGGTGATGCGCTCCAGAAATTCGTTTCGCTGGTCTTCCGTCATCCCAGTGAGCATCGTTTCTCCTGATTTGCTTGCCCAAGTCTAACTCAACCTTGAGAACATATGTTCCAGTCGCCAGTACGGGGAAGACCTCAAGTGGAGGTCTCCAGAACTATTTGCAGTTTCTCATATACCTTTTTCGGGTCTGAAGGTTCCCTCTGACGGCACCGCATGGCAGACATATCCAATCGGCGTTTGTTGACAAAGGTCAAAACCGGTCAAGAACACCAATCTCACAAACGTAGGGCGTCACGGCGGCGCTTGCGCGCTCCGCACTGGAATCGATCACCATCATGACATCTCGGTCTACGGGACTTCTCTTCGCGTTGACTGCTGTCATTATCTTCGCGGTTCAGGACGGCATCTCGAAACACCTGGGCGGCGCCTATCCTCCCATTTTCGTGGCGATGATCCGCTACTGGGCCTTCGCAGGTTTCGTGCTCATCGTGGCCGGTCGCTCGTCCGGCGGTGTCAAAGGTGCAGCGTCCGCGAACAGGTTGTGGCTGCAGATTGCCCGCGGCGTAATTCTGGTTTTCCAGATCGCGCTGTCGATCTTCTCGTTTGCCGAGGTCGGTCTTGCGGCCACCCATACGATCTTTGCTGCGACGCCGCTGCTTGTTGCCTGCCTTTCGGTGCCCCTGCTCGGCGAGAAGGTCGGCTGGCGGCGGTGGACCGCGATCGGCGTCGGCTTTGCCGGCATCCTGATGATCATCAATCCGCTGCATGCGACATTCGATTTCCGGATCGTCATCCCGCTGATCGGCACCACGATGTTTGCGCTCTACTCGGTGCTGACCCGGCTCGCGAGCCGCACCGACACGGCCGATACCGCGTTTTTCTACACGGGTATTGCCGGTGCTGCGGCGATCACGCTGGTCGGTCCGTTCTACTGGTCGCACATCACGCTTTCCGACTGGTTCTGGATGTTGACGCTTTGCGTTACCGGCATGACCGGGCACTATCTGCTGATCCGCGCCTACTCGCTCGTCGATGCCGTCGCGGTACAGCCGATGTTCTACGTACAGTCGGTGCTCGTCTGCCTGATCGGTGTGATGCTGTTCGGCGAGATGATGACCATCAACATGGTGGCCGGGTGTGCGATCGTCATCAGCGCCGGAGCCTTCACGCTCTGGCGCGAATCGCGGCTTGGCAAAGTCCCACCGCCCCCGATCGAGCCGCCCGGCGCGCTGTAGAGAAGGCTTTGTCGCATCAGCTGTTGTGATGCATCGCGTCAGGAAAAGTCGTTTCCCATTTCACACCTGCGCGGCTATGGATAATGCCTGATTTCAGGAGGCAAGCATGTCCAACCCCGCGCGCTCATCGATGCCCTGGCTGATCATCACGGCCGGTGCCTTGGTTGCGATGCTGACCTTCGGCCCGCGTTCGGCAATGGGCTTCTTCCAGTTGCCGATGTTGTCCGATCGTGGCTGGGATCGCACCACGTTCGGGCTCGCGATGGCGATCCAGAACCTCGCCTGGGGCCTTGGCCAGCCGATCTTCGGAGCGATAGCGGACAAATACGGTACAGGCCGCGTGCTCGCCCTGTCCGGTCTCCTCTATGCGGGCGGACTGTTCCTGATGTCGTCCGCGCAATCAATTCCGATGCTGCACCTGTCCGGCGGTCTGATGGTGGGGCTTGCCGTCGGCGCCGGTTCGTTCGGCACGATCCTGTCAGCCTTTGCCCGCAACGTAACGCCCGAACAGCGCTCCTTAGCGTTCGGGATCGGCACTGCCGCCGGATCCGCCGGGATGTTTCTGTTTGCGCCGCTCAGCCAGGCGCTGATCACGGCCTACGGCTGGTCGGACAGTCTGATGATCATGTCGGCGATGATGCTTGCTGTTCCGCTGCTTGCCATCCCGCTCCGTGGCAACGCGAGCTCCGGCACGCAGAACCAGACGGAGTTCAAGCAGACCGCGGCGCAGGCACTGCGGGAAGCCTTCGGGCACAAGTCGTACCTGTTGCTGACCTCGGGCTTTTTCGTCTGCGGTTTTCAGGTAGCTTTCATCACCGCGCATTTTCCGGCCTATCTTCGCGATATCGGCATCGAGGCTCGGTATGCGGTGATCGCCATGGCCCTGATCGGTTTCTTCAACATCATCGGCTCGCTTGGCGCCGGCGTGATCGGGCAGCGCTACTCGAAACCCTATCTGCTCGCCTATATCTATATCGGCCGCTCGATCGCCGTCACGGCCTTCCTGCTTCTGCCGCAGTCTCCGACCTCGGTCATCATCTTTGCCGCCGTGATGGGTCTCTTGTGGCTGTCCACGGTGCCGCCGACCAACGGACTGGTGGCGATCATGTTCGGCACGCGGCATCTGGGCCTGCTCGGCGGTTTCGTGTTCCTGTCGCACCAAGTAGGGTCGTTCCTCGGCGTCTGGATGGGCGGCGCGCTTTACGACAGGCTCGGTTCCTATGACATGGTCTGGTGGTTCGGCGTTGTGTTCGGCCTGTTTGCCGCGGCCGTACACTGGCCCATTCGCGAAAAGACGGTGAACCGCCAACCGGTCATGCAGCCGGCGGAATGATACCTGATCCTTGCGGCGTCTGATCGTCAGGGGCTTTCGACAGCGCCTTCAGCGCCGCCTGAACGAACCCGTCGCGGGCGGTACTCTGGGTCATTCCGCGCGGTTCATAGACATGCCGGGATAGGAAATGGCCGGTCAGACGGAAGGCCGCGGCCATGCCGTCGCGGTCAGCAGTCCTGGATGCCCCCTCTCCCAGAAAATCCGGCAGGGCCAGCATGCGGTCCGCATAGGGAGCGCCGGCATCGCGGCTCACGGCGCGACCGGACTTCGGCGACACATAGACAAGATCGCTGCGTGTGCCGGTCGCCGCACATTCCGAAAGATCCAGTCCGAAACCAAGATCGTTCAGCACCGCGAGTTCGAACCGGACGAAGAGTTCGCCCGCATCGCACGGATCATCCATCGCATCGAGAATGATATCGAGGGCCTCGAACAGGTGCGGATGCGGATCACGCTCGGGAAGCAGCCGAAGCAAAGCCCCCATCGCCTGGACACCGTAGACCGCCGTTGCGGTTTCCATCAGCTTTGCTGCACGCAGTTGCAGCGGTTCGAGCTTGAATTCGCCGAGATGCTCGTCGAGACGCGCGCGCCAGACCACCTCCACGCGGTTTCCCGGCTGCAGCACCGGTTGCATCGCGCGCGAGCGGCCGGAACGGACGATGCCGAGATGGCGGCCGCGTTCGCGCGTCATCAGTTCGGCGATGACACTCGTCTCGCCGTGGCGTTTCACGCCGATGATGATTGCCTCGTCCTGCCACTGCATCGATAGGTGAACTTCCTGTCTGCGTTGATCAGTTCTACCGTATAACCTCTTGGGACTGAATCGGTTTCTGCGTCTTTCCGGCACCGTTTGCGGGCTCTGTCGGTGTCTAGGTGTGGCTGTCGCGCCTCCCTTGATTTATCTCTCGATCGGGCTGGAACAAATTGCCTTCGCCGCGGATTTCTCCGCCGAACAGCCAAGAGCAATACGCTGCCGGAGATCACATGAAAAACGCCCTGCTCGCTACCGCTATCATTGCCGCGATGCCCTTTGGCCTCGCCTTGCCAACGCCTGCGGCCGCACAGTCGCCGCAGCTTGAACAGGCCTGCGTCGCGGTTGCCAAGAACTTCCTGCTCATTCCAGACGTCAAGACCGGCATTGTGCAGTCCTTCCCGGAACTCGATCCGCCGGGCGCACGTCTGACCTATTCGACCCGCCAGGACGCCAAGCCGACCGATTTCACCAACGAGATCGATTGCGAGTTCGGCAAGGGTGGACCTCCATTCACGCTGCTGCGCTTCTGCATCTCGAAGACATGCTACGGCCCGGGTGAGCAGGAACCCGAAAATCGTCGTCGCTTCGAAGAGGTCAAGGCGCTGATGGAGCGCAAGAAGTAAGATCTCCGTCTCAGCCGAGATCCGGCGTCAGCATGTTCAGTGCTGAAGACAGATATCGCGCGGCCAGAGCATGGCCGCGCGCTGAAGCGAGATCCAGCGCTGCCCGGCAGTGGCTCTCGAGCGGATCACTGATCTGGATCGGTTCGGCGAGCGCTGGCTGCACGATGACAGTGCCGCTGTAGATCGAAGGCAGCCCATCGACATCGCGCAGACAGCGCCCGTTCGCGCGAACGCTAACCTTATGGCCATCCGGATGGGTCAGGCTGTATTCGGCATTGTAGGCTGCACCATCGACGATCGCCATGTGGATAGCCCTGGCCACACGCTGCTTGTCGCCTTCGTCGATGTAGCGCACCAGGACGTCGATCGGCATTCCGATCGACAGGTCCTCGATCGAGAGACCAAACACATGGGCGATGACGTCGTCACCATAGACGCGGTTTTCTGCAACATTCCAGCTGTAGAACCCCACCGCGTTGATGAAATCCTGATCCGCTTCGTCAGAAGCGATCGTTCCGCGTGCCATGTACGCTCCCTATGCCAATACGACGCGTAGTTGTACCATCACCATCGCGTTAGCAATCGCGTACATTGATAGATGACAAGTTGCTACGGGACTCTACGTAACGAATCACGAGCGACCTTTGGCTGACAGGAATGTCCAAGGGAGCGATTCTGCAGCCATCGTGCACGACCGGAGGATGCAGACGCAATTTGCCCGAACCATGGATGCTTTACGCTTTTTTGCCGCCATCCAGCACGTTGAGTGCGGAGGACAGGTAGCGGGCCGCAAGCGCGTGGCGGCGGCTGTTGGCGATTTTCAAAGCCTCGAGACAATGGGTCTTGAGTGGATCGCCAGAATGAGCACCACTGCCCACTTCGACAGCGGTAACGGAACCTGTGTAGATCGACGGCAGGCCGAGCTTGTCGCGAAGGCATCGTCCCTGCCCTGTCACCGTGACGCGGCGACCGTCCACATGGGTGATCCCATAACTCTGGTGGCACTTTTTGCCAGAAATGATGGACTCGTGCAGGGCTTTTGCGACGCGCTGCTTGTCGCCATCGTCGACGTTGACGATGACCTGTTCGATCGGCGCGCCGCTCTCGAGGTCCCTGTAGGGGACCCCGTAGATGAATGCGAAGACCTGATCGCCGTAGACCTTGTTCTCCTGAACGTTCCAGCTGAAGAACCCAACCGCATCGCTGAGATCCATACCACTGAAGGCATCAAAACGTCTTATATCGCTCATGCCTGGCACCACCTCCACGATTTGCCGAGATCGCCTCAGTCCTTCAATACAACCAGCGTAACCCGTCGGCGTATTTTAGGAAATAACAATTAAGCATTTCCGAATTTACTAACATTCGAAATTACACAGCAGTTCCTTCTCCCGATATCAAGCTAACGCATCGGAAGGAGTCGGCAAGCCAAAAACGGTCAATCATTCAGTTTTTCGGGAATTCCAGGCCCATTTCGCGGAAACGTTGTGGATCGTCTCCCCAATTTTCCCTGACCTTCACAAAAAGGAACAGGTGAACGGGCTGTTCAAGGATCTCGGTCAGTTCCTTGCGCGACGCTGTCGAAATTGCCTTGATGGCGTCGCCGTTCTTGCCGAGAGCGATCTTCTTCTGGCTTTCGCGCTCGACATAGATGACCTGTTCGATCCTGACGGAGCCATCCTTGCGCTCTTCCCACTTCTCCGTCTCGACATGCGAGGCGTAGGGAAGCTCTTGGTGGAGCCTTAGAAAGAGCTTCTCGCGGGTGATTTCGGCCGCAAGCTGGCGCATCGGCAGGTCGGAAATCTGGTCCTCCGGGTAGTACCAGGGACCTTCCGGCAGGGTCGTGGAGAAATAGTCCATCAGATCGTCGCAACCGGAACCGGTCGTCGCCGAGATCATGAAGGTGCGCACGAAGTCGATCTTTTCGTTGGCCGCGGCAGCAAGCGCCAGAAGATCCTCTCGCTTGACCTGATCGATCTTGTTCAGAAGCAGCAGTTTCGGCTGATGCACATCCTTCAGACCCTCGAGGATCGCGTCGGCATCGCCGCGCAGGCCGCGTTCGCTGTCGATCAGGAGCGCGATCATGTCGGCATCCTTGGCGCCGCCCCAGGCGGTGGTCACCATGGCGCGGTCCAGCCTGCGGCGCGGCTTGAAGATGCCGGGCGTATCCATGAAGACGATCTGGGCGTTGTTGTGGATTGCGATGCCACGAACGATGGCGCGGGTCGTCTGCACCTTGTGGCTGACGATCGACACCTTGGCGCCGACGAGACGGTTGACCAACGTCGACTTGCCGGCATTGGTCGCGCCGATCAGCGCCACGAAACCGGAATGGGTCGGACCGGCTTCAGCCTGTTCCGCCGCCGCCTTGTCGGACGAGGTTTCCGGCTGAACGGCGTTTACGTCTTCGTCTCTGCCTTCGGTGGTGTTGTCTTCGATCATGATGTCCAATCAGTCTTCAGCAGAGGTCTTCTGCCAGACGCCTTCGCGTTCGAGTATCCTGGTGGCAGCCACCTGTTCGGCTGCACGTTTCGACCGGTCGGCGCCCGTTTCGGGCGAAACACCGGGAATCTCGACCGTCACGGTAAAGCGCGGGTCGTGATCCGGGCCGGAGCGGTCGTCAATGCGATAGGAAGGCGTCACGCCGAATTTGGCATGCGCCCATTCCTGCAATTCGGTCTTGGCGTCGCGGCGGGCGCCATCAGCGCGGGTCGCACGCGCCTTCCAATGACGCAGAATGAAACCGCGGGCAGCTTCCAGTCCGCCATCCAGATAAAGGGCGGCAATCAAGCTCTCCACCACATCGGCGCGGACGTTCATCATCCGCTTCCCGGTGATCTTCTTCACGTCGGCGCCGGTCCGGATGAAACGGTGCAGTTCCATCTCGTCTGCAACAATGGCACAGCTTTCGGCGCTGACCAACTGATTAAGGCGCACAGACAGCTCTCCTTCCGGTGCGGACCGGAAGGTGGTGAACAGAAGTTCGGCAACGCAGAGCCCGAGCACACGGTCGCCCAGAAACTCCAGACGCTCGTAATTGGCATCCTTGGCAAGACCGACGCTGGCATGGGTCAGCGCCCGGTCAAGCCACTGCTTCTCGGAAAAGACATGGCCGATTATCGTCTCGAGACGGCCGCGTTCTTCTTCCGAGAGTGAGAGCGGTTTCATCAATGAACGCCCTTGAAGAGACGGTCCCAACGCATGTTGGACGGCCATTTCCAGATCTCGCGGAAGGACGTGTCGTTGCCGAGCGAGAAGAAGATGACGCTGGCGCGACCGACGAGGTTTTCGGCCGGAACCATGCCCGGACCTTCGTCAAAGCGGCTGTCGAGCGAGTTGTCGCGGTTGTCGCCCATGAAGAAATAGTGTTCCGCCGGCACGACGAACTCGCGGGTGTTGTCGCCGCGCGAGCTTGGGGACTGGTCGAGCGTGTCAAAGGTCACGCCGTTGTCGAGCGTCTCGCGGAAGACTGGAACGTTGGTGCCTGGATCGGAGCGGTAGTCGGATGTGAAAGCGCCGTCGCCCTGCTTGGGTACAGCGGTTCCGTTGACGAAGAGCACGCCGTCGCGAACCTGGATGCGGTCACCGGGAAGGCCGATCAGGCGCTTGATGTAATCGATCTCGGGCTGCTGCGGCAGGCGGAACACGATCACGTCGCCGCGCTTCGGCTCGCTGAACTGAAGGACACGGCCTTCAAACAGGTCCGGCGAAAACGGCATCGAATACTTCGAGAACCCGTAGGCGAACTTGTTGACGAATATATAGTCGCCGACCAGGAGCGTCGGCATCATCGAGCCGGACGGAATCGTGAAGGGCTGGAACAGGACGGTGCGGATCACCATAGCCAGCAGCAAGGCCTGGATGATGACCTTGATGTTTTCCCAAAGGGCATTCTGCGGCTTCGTCTCGGCGTTATCGGACACGTATTTCAATCTCTCTCTTCACGGCGGATGGCTACCTGTGTGAAACGTGCCGCAATCTTCGAGAGATCACGCCCGCCGTTCAGGTCATTCCTGCGTGGCACCTTGTAGCTACAAAACCGCTGCGCGCTTTTGCGGGACATGCTTTAGCGTCTTCACAGAGCGGCGGCAATGGGCCACCGCTTCGCCAAATTCGGGTACGCTCACGGAGCGGCCACCGGTCGCGCCTCAATGATCACGAAGGCCTGCGCATAGGGATACTCGTCGGTGATCGTGACGTGGATGAAAGGCTCCTGACCGGCGGGCATCAGTTCCGCCAGCCGCTCGCCCGCGCCACCCGTCAACACCATGGTCGGCTTGCCGCCCGGCAGGTTGACAACGCCCATGTCTTTCCAGAACACGCCGTTTGCAAGGCCGGTGCCGAGAGCCTTGGAGCAGGCTTCCTTGGCGGCGAACCGCTTAGCATAGGATTCGGCGCGGTTCTTCCGACGATCGGACTTTGCGCGCTCGATATCGGTGAAACAACGATGGGTGAACCGTTCCCCGAAACGTTCGATGGATTTTTCAACTCGACGGATGTCGATGAGGTCACTGCCCATGCCGATAATCATCAAAGTCCCTCTTTCTCAAGCATCGACTGACTTGCGGTCTGCCGGCTGCGCCGTCAAGTTCCCCGGCTGATATTCCCGCTCATAGGCCTGCTGATATTCGCTGCGGCGGGCAAGGCGACGCTCCGTCTGGCTGTTGCGAAAACTGCGGATTCCGAAATAGGTCGCGACATAGACAAGCAGTCCGCAGAACAGTCCGGGAGGCAGCGAGCCGATCAGCATCGGCTCCAGGATCGGGTCCCAGAGTTCCGATAGCTTGAGCTGGGAAAACAGCGCCGCTAGATCGACCGGCCGCGCTTCGCCGCCGCCAGCGCGGCCAAGGATGAACTGGCCGATTTCCCACGTAAGCGGCCAGATGATGGGACAAGTAACGGGATTGGCGAAGGCCGTGCCAAGCGCCGCAGCGACCATGCTGCCGCCCAGCACCCAGGCAAAAGGAATCGCAAAAAGGATGTGGAAGCCGAGAAAGGGTGTCCAGGCGCTGACCATGCCGATGGCAAGACCGGCAGCAACCGCATGCGGCGAACCGCCGATGCGCAAGATCTTGAGCCGGTAATATCCGAGCACACGGCGGAACCCCTTCGGGGGGAATATTGCGCGATACAGCTTTTCTCGGAAGGTCGGGGCTTTGCGGCGCCGAAAGGGCATGAAGCAGCTTCTTTCTGGTTCGGTCCGGTCAAGGATCCGAGAACCATCATCTCAGTTCGGAAACGGTCTTCGTAGCGGAAGCCCAAGATGATGGCGAAAATTGGCCGCTGGCATCGGGCCGCTTCGCGCACGGCCCCCGGATAGATCTACTGCACGACAGACGGCCGAGCCGCTGTCATGTCATTGAATTCAGATGGACTTGCGGAACATGCCACGGTCGATCTGTCGAACGCGGTGCTCGAGATCGAAGCGATCGCAGGCTTCGTTGAGGTATGCCATTTCGCGTTCCTGGACGGAAGGGCCGCGCAGGACGCGGGCGAACTTGCGGACGGAGGTAAACATCTGACGTCTCTTTCGGTAAATGTTGCGGTGCAGCAGATATAGGCTGAACCAGCGGGCTTTACCAACGCAAGGGTTACCTCCCAGCCCTGCATTGAATGCATACCCTCCCAAATGGAGCGCACTCAAAACAGGCAGTCCGCGTCGACGGTCGGCTGGGGTCTAGTCGTAGACACGCTTCAGGTTGGAAACGCAGTCCAGTTCCTTCAGCTGCGTCAGGAGCTGATTGAGCTGGCGCACGTCCCAGACTTCGACTTCCATAGCGATCTCGGAGAAATCGGCGGCGCGATTGCTGGCCATCGACAAGGATCGGATGTTGATGTCGAGACCGCCGATTGTCTTCGCGACCGTCGCAAGGGTGCCTGGCTCGTTGATCGTGTTGACGTCGATACGGGCCAGAAAACGCGACTTGTTGGCCTCGTCGAGATCCCAGCGCACATCGATCCAGCGCTCCGGTTCCTCATCGAAGTGCTGCAGGATCGGGGCCTGGATCGGATAGATGGTGATCGCCTCGCCCTTGTCCATGATCCCGACGATACGGTCTCCGGGCACGGCGCCGCTCGGTGCGAAACGCACCTGCATATTGCCGGCAAGACCGCGGATCGGAACCGGTTCCGGGCTCAACGCCACGACATCGCCGGCATTGACGGCCGCCTGGGAGTCCTCCAGCGGTGCCTTTGGCTGGTTCGGCAGCTTGAACATCATGCCGGACGCGCTGCGCATGTTGAACCAGCCGTCATCGGCCGATGGCTTCACGGTAACGCGTTCGTCCTTGAAATCAGGGAAGACGGCGCGCAGCACGTCGAGCGACGACAGCTCCCCTCGCCCGACGGCAGCGATCGCATCCTCGACATCCTTGTGGGCAAGCCGATGCAGAGCAGGCTTCAGCGCCTCGCGGGTAAAGGTCTTTGCGGCGCGATCGAAGGTGCGCTCCAGAATGCGATAGCCGAGGCCGGCATACTGTTTGCGGATCGCCATGCGGGTAGCGCGGCGGATGGCCGAGCGGGCCTTGCCGGTGACGACGATTTCTTCCCAGGCGGCCGGCGGAACCTGCACGCCCGAGCGGATGATCTCCACCTCGTCACCGTTGTTCAGCCGGGTGACAAGCGGCATGATACGGCCGTTGATCTTGGCGCCAACCGTGGTGTCGCCGATATTGGTATGAACCGCGTAGGCAAAGTCGATCGGCGTGGCACCGCGCGGCAGCGCGATCAGCTTGCCCTTGGGCGTGAAGCAGAAGACCTGATCCTGGAACAGTTCGAGCTTGGTATGCTCCAGAAATTCTTCCGGATTGTCGCCTTCGGCAAGCGACTCGATCGTATGGCGCAGCCAGGAATAGGCGCTCGATTCCTTGGGCAGAAGATCGTCGCCCTTGGCACCACCCGACTGGCCGTCCTTATAGAGCGCATGCGCGGCGATCCCGTATTCGGCAATCTCCTGCATCATCTCGGTACGGATCTGCAATTCGATACGCTGCCTGGACGGGCCGACGATCGTCGAGTGGATCGAGCGATAGTCGTTCTGCTTCGGGTTGGAGATGTAGTCCTTGAAGCGGCCCGGCACGACGCGCCAGCGGGTATGAACGATGCCGAGCGCCTTGTAGCAGCAGGCGACGTCGTCGACGACGATGCGGAATCCGTAGAGGTCGGAAAGCTGCTCGAAGGACAGCGACTTCGACTGCATCTTGCGGAAGATGGAATAGGGCTTCTTCTGGCGCCCCTTGACGGCGGCGTCCGGCAGGCCGTTGGCGACGAGAAGATCGCGCAACTCGTCCTCGATCTTCTTGATCAGCCCTTCGTTGCGGGCCGAAAGATCGGCCAGCCGCTGGGTGACCGTCGCATAGGCTTCCGGGTTGATGTAGCGGAAAGACAGGTCCTCGAGTTCGTCGCGCATGTCCTGCATGCCCATGCGGCCGGCAAGCGGCGCATAGATATCCATCGTCTCTTCGGAAATGCGGGCCTTCTGCTCGGCCTTCATATGGTCGAGCGTGCGCATGTTGTGCAGCCGGTCGGCAAGCTTGACCAGCAGGACGCGCACGTCGTCGGAGATCGCCAGCAGCAGCTTGCGCAGGTTCTCGGCCTGCTTGGCCTTTTTCGAGACGAGATCGAGACGCTTGAGCTTGGTCAGACCTTCGACGAGACGACCGATATCCTCGCCGAACAGTTCATCGATCTCGGCGCGGGTCGCTGTCGTATCCTCAATCGTATCGTGCAGCAACGCGACGGCGATCGTCGACTCGTCGAGATGCATGTCGGTGAGGATGGCAGCCACTTCGAGCGGATGCGAGATATAGGGATCGCCAGAGGCGCGTTTTTGCTGGCCATGCTTTTGCATGGCGTAGACATAGGCCTTGTTGAGAAGAGCTTCGTTGGCCTCGGGCTTGTACTTCTGTACCCGCTCAACAAGCTCGTACTGCCTCATCATCCCGTGAAATGCCCTCGATACCGGGTCCAACAAAATAAAAATGGCGCGCCAACCATCAGATCAGCGCGGCCATCATAGATATCAAGCCAGATTAGGGCGAGAGAATGAACGGTCCCTTGCCCAAACAATGCATCAATCAGTAATCGTCGCTCTTTTCTGGCGGCACGAGGCCTTCGATACCGGCGAGAAGGTCTTCTTCCGACATCTGGTCGAAATTGACGGTTTCCGCAGCGCCGTCTTCCTCGTCGTTGCCAGAGGCTGTCGACGTGCTGCCGGCAGCAATCAGGGTTGCCGGATCGGGCTCGGGCTCGTCGATCTCGACATGCTTCTGCAGCGAATGGATCAGGTCTTCCTTCAGGTCGTCGGGAGACAGCGTTTCGTCGGCGATTTCTCGTAGTGCGACGACCGGGTTCTTGTCATTGTCGCGATCGATGGTGATCGCTGCGCCCTGCGAGATCTGGCGGGCACGGTGGCTGGCGAGAAGCACCAGCTCAAAACGATTATCGACTTTGTCAATGCAATCTTCTACTGTGACACGGGCCATTGCCTGTCCTTTGCGGTCGTTATTTTCGGAATTGCTACGCCCGATACAGCCATTGCCGGCGAAATTCAAGTTTATTCATGCCGACTGCCGCATGCCGCCGACCGTGGTGGCGATGACTCTGGCCAGATTCAACGAAAGGTTGCTTGGATAAAAGCGAATCCTACCATAAATGACATTTATATGATTAGCTGGTAATTTAACCGATAAATACCTAAGCGATCGGCTCAACTTTTCATTTGACGGGTCCTTGGTCAAGCAGCTTGAAGGGGATGGAGACATATGTTTGACCCAAGAGAGAAGATAGCTCTCTTTATCGACGGTGCTAATCTTTACGCGGCCTCGAAAAGCCTTGGTTTCGATATTGATTACCGTAAGCTTCTGAAGGCTTTTCAGAAGCGCGGCTATCTGTTGCGTGCCTATTACTATACGGCGCTGATCGAGGATCAGGAATATTCGTCGATCAGGCCGCTGATCGACTGGCTGGATTACAACGGCTACAAGGTTGTGACAAAGCCCGCCAAGGAGTTCACGGATTCGCTTGGCCGCCGCAAAATCAAGGGCAACATGGATATCGAGCTCGCGATCGATGCGATGGAACAGGCCGAGACCGTTGATCATCTCGTGCTGTTTTCGGGCGATGGCGACTTCACCAATCTTGTCGAAGCGCTGCAGCGCCGCGGTCGCAAGGTCTCGGTCGTTTCGACGATGCAGACGCAGCCGCCGATGATCGCCGACGACCTGCGCCGGCAGGCCGATCATTTCATCGATCTGATGACACTGAAAGCCGAAGTGGGCCGCGATCCATCGGAACGCGCACCACGGCCGACGGAGCCTGCTCCCGAACCGGCCGAAGGCTGAGATCATCCCCGGAAAGAAAAAAGGCGCCGTTCGACGGCGCCTTTTTTTGTTGGGGAAAACGACTAGGCCGAATGCGGCTCCGGCGTCACCGAAGATGACGCCCCCTGCCCGGCGCTGCGCTTTCGTGCACGAAACACGCCCTCGACGATCAGGGCCAGGGGAAGCCCGATAAAGAACGGAATGAAGAAGTAGATCACTCGGAACGCGACAAGCGAACCGATCGACGCCTGATCGCCCATCACGTGGCGAACGGTTGCCTCGAGGACTCCAAGGCCACCCGGCGCATGGGTAATGAGGATTGCCAGATTGGCGAGCACGAACGCGGTCGCGGCCTTCAGGTAGCTGACATCGGCGCTCGCTGCCATGACTTCGCGCAGACAGGCGGATACGAGCGCGAAATTAATCGTGCCGATCACCACCTGTGCGATGGCGATCCTGAGCGTCGGCATCTCAAAGCTCCAGGAGCGGATCTTCAAAGGCGCGCGCACCGTTGCCGCGAGGATGAGATATACACCCGTCACGGCGAGGCAGGCAAAACCGATCCCCATGACCATCGCCTCCGACAGCCGCAGGACTGTTGCGGCATCCTTCGGATTGATGATCATCACGATACCCGACAGAACGGCCATGCCGATGCCGACAGTGACACCGGAAAACAGGACGATCTTGGCAACGTCCTCGGTGCTCATGCCCCAGTGATGATAGTAGCGATAGCGCAGCGCGCCACTGCTGAGACCCGACAGGCCGACACTCTGACCGATCGACAGCGCGATGAAGGAGGCAAGGCCGATCTTGGGATAGGAGAGGTCGTTCTTCACGTAGCGCACGCCGGCCCAATCGAAGCCAGACAGGCAGACATAGGACCCGGCGGCAAACAGGCCCGCCATGACGAGATTATAGGTCGGGATATCCCGGACGGACTGGACAATGTCGCTGAGCGAGTATTCGCGGAACGTATGGTACAGAAGGTAGCCGGCGGCGCCGAAGCCGATGACAATCGTGATGTAGGTAAAGATCTGCTTTTTCGTCATCGCCCACTTGCCCCAAAATAACGAGCTGAAACGGGCGATGTGTGGTTTTGTTCCGCCGTGAGGGTTCTCCAGCTCGCTCGAGCACGCGCTTAACGCGACGCCCGACGGGTCAGCCTCAACCGGCCTTGAAAAGCCGCGACTTCTCGCGGTTCCAGTCGCGTTCCTTCTCGGTCTCGCGCTTGTCGTGCAGCTTCTTGCCCTTGGCGAGCGCCAGTTCGAGTTTCGCGCGACCCTTTTCATTGAAGTAGATCTTCAACGGCACCAGCGTCATGCCTTCGCGGTTGATACCGACACGCAGGCGGGAAATCTCGCGCTTCGACAAAAGCAGCTTCCGGCGACGGCGCGGCTCATGGTTGAAGCGGTTGGCCTGCAGATATTCCGGAAGATGGCTGTTGATCAGCCAGATTTCATTGCCTTCGTCGGAGGCGTAGGACTCGGCGATATTTGCCTTGCCGTCACGCAGCGACTTGACCTCGGTGCCGGTCAGCATGATGCCGGCTTCGTAGGTATCGAGGATCTCGTAATTGAAGCGGGCCTTGCGGTTTTCCGCGACAATCTTGTTCACCGTGCGCTGGCTGCCTTTGGGGGCCATTGAAATCTTCCGTCGCCCTTCATCTGAAACACAATCCCCGCCCATGGGCGATGAGCGGGGTTCGATTTCTATGTAATGCGCCAGGCAGCAAAAGTGAAGCGCTGCGGCTTCAGTTCAGGATACCCGCATGACGCAGTGCTGCATCAATGGCAGCTTCCGTCGCCGGTTCCAGCGTCGACATCAGCGGAGAGCGGACAGCGCGGTTCAGGCCGCGGACCTTGTAAAGTCCGTATTTCGAACCGCAGACGCCGGGCTCCATGAAGATCGCCTTGTGGAGCGGCATCAGGCGATCCTGATACTCGAGTGCCTTGGCATAATCGCCGGCAAGCGTGGCGGCCTGGAACTCGGCACAAAGCCGCGGCGCGACATTGGCCGTCACCGAGATGCAGCCAACGCCACCATGGGCGTTGAAGCCAAGTGCCGTCGCATCCTCGCCGGACAGCTGCACAAATTCCGACCCGCAGGTGATGCGCTGTTCGGAGACGCGCTCGATCTTGCCGGTCGCATCCTTGACGCCGACGATGTTCTTGTAGGCCTTGGTAAGGAAACCCATCGTTTCCGGGGTCATGTCGATGACCGACCGGCCGGGAATGTTGTAGATGATGATCGGCAGATCGGTTGCTTCGGCGACCGCGGAAAAATGCGCGATCAGGCCCTTCTGGGTCGGCTTGTTGTAATAGGGTGTGACCACCAGAAGCGCATCGGCACCCGCGGTCTGCGCATGCTGGGCAAGCTCGATCGCTTCGCGGGTGTTGTTGGACCCGGCGCCGGCGATGACAGGGACGCGGCCGCGGGCGGCCTCGACGCACAGTTCAACGACCCGCTTGTGTTCGTCGTGCGAGAGCGTCGGAGATTCGCCGGTCGTACCGACCGGGACCAGACCGGAACTGCCTTCCGAGATCGTCCACTCCACATGCGCGGCGAAAGCATCCTCGTCCACCGCGCCGTCGGTGGTGAAGGGGGTGACGAGAGCGGGGATCGATCCCTTGAACATGCAAAACTCCCAAAGGCCGAAGGGCATGGTACAATCCATGCTTCGGCCGTAATCCGCGACTATAAGGCTGGGCACCATAAATCGGCGACCGGGCGGCGACAAGCGGAAGTACATGGGTTTTCAGCGTAAATCCCACTTAAGAATTCGCGCGATCGTGACCGCTGTGGTAAGGTTTTGTTAAGCTTGTCAGCAGCTAATAAGGGGTCTGAAACATCGTCGTCGCGAGTTGCCGGATGAGCAAACCCGTTGTAATCCTCAAGACGCTCTGGGCAGCGCTGTCAATCAGCGTCGCGGTCCTGCCGGCTTACGCTGCACCTCCAGGTTCCAATGCAGGCGTCGCACCGCTCCCATTCGTGAGGCCGGACGCTCCCGCTGCAATCCAGGGCTTCACCACCGTTCCGACGCCCGTCCCTGCGCCACCGACAACACCACCGGCCACTCCGGCGCTGGTTCCCGTGCCTGACATTACCGGCGCAATCCCCAGGATGAACCGGCCGCTTGCGACGCCCGCTCCCGCCCCTGCTCTCAAGGCCGGTCTCGATGCACTCTCCGACAACGATGCCTCACAGGCGATCGCCATGCGCGACAGCCTGCCGGAAGGCTCGCTCGACGAAAAGATCCTGACCTGGGCGATTGCCACCTCGGGCGCCCGCGGTATTCCTTCGAGCGAAATTGCCGCTGCGCAGCGCAGGCTCGTCGGATGGCCGGGGCTTTCCACCCTGCGGGCGCAGTCCGAACGCGCGCTCTACCGCGAAAACCCGACGCCGGCCCAGGTGCTTGCCGCTTTCGGCACGACGAAACCGGAAACGCCGGAAGGTGCCGTCATTCTATCGAGGGCGTTGGTGGCAAGCGGCAAACATGCCGATGCCGGGCGCATCCTGAAAAACATCTGGGCATCCGAGCCGCTGGACAAGCCGATGGAAGACCGGATCCTTGCCGAGTTTTCTGCGCTTCTTTCGCCTGCGGATCACCGGGCGCGGATGGATTACCTGATGTACCGCAGCCGCGGCGCGCAGGCGAAGCGCTTTGCCGAGCTCGGCGGTTCGCAATCGCTCTACAAGGCGTGGAACGCCGTCATCGTCAACGCAAAGACGGCAGGACCGGCGATCGAGGCAATTGACCGTTCGCTGGCAAGCGATCCGGCTACCCTGTTCGTGCGGATCGAATATCTGCGCCGCCAGGACAAGTACCAGGAGGCCGCAGCGCTTCTTGCAAAGGCTCCGCGCGAAGCGGGCCGTCTGATCAACACCAGCGAATGGTGGAACGAGCAGCGAATCGTTGCCCGCGGGCTCGCCGATCTCGGCGATGTCAGGCTGGCCTACCGGACGGTGTCCGACCCAATGGCGGCTCTCTCCACCGACAAGGTGGATGCGGAATTCCATGCGGGCTGGTACGCGCTGCGGGCGCTCAACGATCCGGCCACAGCCGAAAAGCATTTCTCGAGGATTCTTGCCGCCTCGAGCCGTCCGCTCTCGGCATCGCGCGCGCTCTACTGGCTCGGACGCGCCGCGGAAGCTGGCGGACCGGGTTCCTCATCGGAATTCTACAGCCGCGCTGCCCGGTTCCCCGGCACATTCTATGGCCAGCTCGCCGCCGCAAGGCTGGGCACGCGGACGCTCGATGTCAGTTATCCGACGCCATCGGCAGCCGACCGGCAGATGTTCGAAAACCGCGAGGCCGTTCGGGCTATAGCAAGACTGGACGCCGCCGGCCACGATCGCCGGTCGGCAGCGCTTTACAAGGCACTTGGCGAAGAGCTGACAAGCCCCGGTGAACTCGCGCTGCTTTCGTCACGCGCCGAAGCGCAGGGCGACCATGCGCTGTCGCTCTCGATCGGCAAGAGTGCCTTTTCGCGGGGCATCGACGTTGCAGCGCTTGCCTATCCGCTCGGCGTCATTCCGACGGCTGCCAATATCGAGGGGTCCGGCAAGGCGCTTGCCTACGCGATCGCCCGTCAGGAAAGCGCGTTCAATCCGACAGCCGTGTCACCGGCCAACGCCCGCGGGCTGCTGCAAATCCTGCCGACGACCGCCCAGGGCGTGGCGAGGCGCCACGGGCTGGCCTTCAAGGCCGACCGATTGACCAGCGATGCCGGCTATAACGCGACGCTCGGCGCCCATTATCTGGGAGAGCAGATCGAGACGTTCGGCGGCTCCTACATCATGACATTCATCGCCTACAATGCGGGGCCGAAACGGGTGAACGAGTGGATTGCCCGCTACGGCGACCCTCGCGGCAAGCCGATCGACGAAGTCGTCGACTGGATCGAGCGCATCCCCTTCCCCGAAACGCGCAACTATGTGCAGCGGGTAATGGAGAACTACCAGGTATACAAAGTCAGGCTCGGACAGACGTCGGATATCGTGACAGACCTGCGGTTGGGGCGCCGATAATCTTATCTTCCAACGCCCGGTTCGTCTGATCACACCCCAAAATGCAAAAAGGCCCGGCAATGCCGGGCCTTTCGCGTTTGATCGCAGAAATCAGAATGTGCGCTGGAAGCGCAAGAGACCCGACCATGCTTCGTCGTCGAGCGTGGCGTTGTTCCACTTGGTGTAGGCAATTTCCGGCTGGATCAGGAAGCCCTGGATCGGCGTCCACTGCAGGTTGGCGACAGCCGAAAGGACGTCGCTATCAGAGTAGGAAACCTGCATGTTGGCAGCAAGGTCTTCGTTGAACTCGTAACCGGCACCACCCCAGACGGCCCAGTCACCCCAGCCGAAGCCATCAATGATTTCGGGTGCATAGGAGTTGAAGCTGTCGCCGTCGCTGTTCCAGCCACCCATGAGGAAGGCGGTGAAAGCGCCGAACTTGCCGCCGACACGTGCCTTGACGGCACCTTCTTCAGCCGATTCGTCGTAACCACCGGTTACGCCAACCATGAAATTGCCTGTGTCGTATTTCAGACCAGCGGCAACATTCGGCCAGTCGCTGGCGCCACCGGCGGTGTCGTTGTCGTTCTGGCCGTCGTCTTCGAGAGCGGCGAATGCCGAGAAGCCGTTGCCACCCTTGTAGGTGTAGGCAACCATGTTGACTTCGCTCGGGCCGTAATTGATGACGTCGTCGCTGTCGACGTTACCGGCGTAATCGATGAAGGATTCATAGAGCGAATCCTGCAGGCCGACCGCAAAGCCGCCGAGTTCGATCGTCGCAACCATCAGGCGCGTACGGGTATTTTCTTCGTAGCCGTAAGACGGGTTATGCGGATCGTAGTCGAAGCGCGCCGTGAGGTTGGTCTTCAGCGTGCCCATTTCGGTGTCCGAAGCGGTGCTGAGATAGAGCTCTGCGCGGCTGTTGGTGTAGAGACCATCGGCTTCCGGGCTGTAAGCGCTGCCATAAGCGGCATCAAAACGGACGCGACCGCCGACCTTGAGGCAGGTTTCGGTGCCTGGAATGTAGAAGTAGCCGGTGCCGAACGCGTCGCAGACGCGGACGTATTCCATGGGTTCCGGTTCGGCGGCGACGATGGCGTCGGCGGCCTGAGCGCCGGAGACTGCTGCGAGGGCAGCAGCGGAGCCAAGAAGAAGGCTCTTGATGTTCATTTTGTAATCTCCAAACAAACGCAGATGAAACAATGCATGTCGTAAAACAAGGTCGTCCATGGAAGCAGGAATCACCCCGAGTCGCGTGGTCGGCTGCCGAGACGCTAGTCGTCGATCAACTTTGCGGCAACGAAATCGGCACTGTTGTGTCCATTAGCGCCTCAATCGAACCGGTCGGTGTTGCAAGCATTCATCAGTTTGTTCGTGTGTTCTAAATCGCTGAAGAGCGGACGATGCTGCGTTGCAGCGAATCATCAAGCGACCGCCCGAATCAAACGCCGAAACGCAAAAGGCCCGGCAGAAGCCGGGCCTTTCGTAAAACCAAATCCTTTTAAAGGATCAGAACGTGCGCTGAAGGCGAACCATACCAGCGAACTGGTCTTCGTCGATTGCATCCCAGCTGGTGTAGGAGATTTCTGGCTGGATCAGGAGGCCGGAAACCGGGGTCCACTGAACGTTACCAGTTGCTGCGAAGGTTTCGTTGTCCGTGTAGGAAAGCTGTACGTTTGCAGCAACCTTGTCGGTGAACTTGTAGCCTGCGCCACCCCAAACAGCCCAGTCACCCCAGCTCGTGCCGACGCTGTCGCCAGGCGCGTACTTGTTGGTGGTGTCGCCGTCTGTGTTCCAGCCACCGAGAAGGAAGGCCGAGAATGCGCCGAAGGTGCCGGAGATGCGCGCCTTGATTGCGCCTTCTTCCTGCGACTCGTCGTAACCACCGACGAGCGAAGCAGCGAACGTGCCGCTGTCGTACTTGATACCGGCAACTGCATCCGGCCAATCGCTTGCGCCGCCTGGGATGTCGTTGTCGTTGGTGCCGTCGTCTTCGAGCGAGACTACAGCCTTGAAGCCGTTGCCACCGTCAAAGGTGTAGGTAACCTGGTTCAGTTCGAACGGGCCGTAGGAGATCACGTCATCGTTGATGACGTCGCCAGCGTAGCCAGAGAACGACGAATACTGCGAGTCAGCAAGACCAACCAGGAAGCCACCCCAAGTGATGTTGGCTTCGATCAGACGCGTGCGCGTGTTTTCTTCGAAACCAGCGGCCGAGTTGTGCGGGTTGTAGTCGAAACGAGCGACGATACGGGTCTTCAGTGCACCCCATTCGGTGTCGGAAGCTGTGTCGAGCGAGATGTGCGCGCGGCTGTTGGTGTACAGGCCATCGCTGTTTGGCGTGTAGGCATCAGCATAGCCTGCGTCGAAACGAACGTAACCACCGATCTTGAGGCAGGTTTCCGTGCCTGGGATGTAGAAGTAACCCGTGCCGAAAGCGTCGCAAACGCGAACGTATTCCATTGGCTCCGGCTCAGCAGCGACGATAGCGTCAGCGGCCTGGGCACCGGAAACTGCTGCGAGAGCTGCAGCGGAGCCGAGAAGAAGGCTCTTGATGTTCATATTTGACCTCCAGTCAAAGTTTCAAAAGGGGTGAGTAGCTTGCTGGAGCCAGCACATCTGCCCCTCCCCGCGACTCAAGAAACGGCGACGAACCGACGCGCTTCATGTCCCGAAGCTACGAGACCTTCCCAATTGTGACAAGTAAATCACAAGCTTCGATGCGCGTTTTTGGTGTTTATTTGCAAAAGTGTTGCAACGTTTCATCGCATTGGTTTCGAGCGTTAACCAACACTTAATAAACGGGCCGGGAATCAGCGTTCCGCGACGCGTCGAGGAACTGGTGACCACCTCAGTTGCGGGAGAGAATCACCAGACGGCCGCGACCGATGGCGACAGAAACAGCCGGCAGTTTCGTCGCCCCAAACGACAAAAGGCCCGGCGTGAGCCGGGCCTTCCGTCAAACAATCCTTGGGTAAGGATTAGAACGTGCGCTGAAGGCGAACCATACCGGTCCACTGATCGTCGTCCATCTGCGCGTTGTCGACGCTCGTGTACGAAACTTCTGGCTGGATCAGGAGGCCCGAAACTGGGGTCCACTTGACGTTTGCCGTAGCAGCAAGAACTTCGGAGTCGGTGTAGCCAACCTGTACGTTAGCAGCAACCTTGTCGGTGAACTTGTAGCCAGCGCCACCCCAAACAGCCCAGTCACCCCAACCAACGACTGCGTCGCCGTAGTTCGTGCCTGGTGCGTACTTGTTGGTGCCGTCGCCGTCCGAGTTCCAGCCGCCCATGAGGAAGGCCGAGAATGCGCCGAACTTGCCGGAGATACGGCCCTTTACAGCGCCTTCTTCCTGCGATTCGTCGTAACCGCCGACGAGCGAAGCAGCGAACGTGCCGTTGTCGTACTTAGCGCCGAGAACTGCATCCGGCCAGTCGCTTGCGCCGCCTGGGATGTCGTTGTCGTTGGTGCCGTCGTCTTCAAGCGAAGCAACAACCTTGAAGCCGTTGCCAGCGTCGAAGGTGTAGGAAACCTGGTTGAGTTCGAAAGGACCGTAGGAGATCACGTCATCGTTGATGACGTCGCCAGCGTAACCCGAGAACTGCGAGTACTGCGAGTCAGCGAGACCGACCAGGAAGCCGCCCCAGGTGATGTAAGCCTGGTTCAGACGTGTACGAGTGTTTTCTTCGTAGCCGAACTGCGGATGATGCGGGTTGTAGTCGAAACGAGCTACGATCTTGGTCTTCAGAGCGCCCCATTCGGTGTCCGAAGCGGTGTCGAGCGAGATGTGAGCGCGAGTGTTGGTGTACGAACCTTCGCGGTCGAGGCGGTATGCGTCGTTGTACTTAGCGTCGAAACGAACGTAACCACCAACCTTGAGGCAGGTTTCCGTGCCCGGGATGTAGAAGTAACCTGTGCCGAAAGCGTCGCAAACGCGAACGTATTCCATTGGCTCCGGCTCAGCAGCGACGATCGCGTCAGCAGCCTGGGCGCCGGAAACTGCTGCGAGAGCTGCAGCGGAGCCGAGAAGAAGGCTCTTGATGTTCATATTTGACCTCCAGTCAAAGTTTCATATGGGGATGGGTCTTTTGCTAAAGGCCAGCGTTCCCTGCCCGTCCCCGGGACTTTGAAAACGGACGAACCACCGCCGCGCTTCCGTGGTTCAAATTACAAATGCAGGCCGCGCATGCAATCGCGAACTGGCCATCCGCACCTTCTACCCACCTGCTTCACAAACCCGTGTTGCCGAAAGAGCACAAAAGCACCTCGGGCGACCGTTAAAAGTTTACACATCGTTAAGAAACACATTGGAAAGCAGCCACTTAGGCTTCGCGCAAGGTTCAGCGAACTACGCGCGCAACAGCGATTCTAGGATCGCAAATCGATTTGGATTTTGAAGTTTGGGAATGGCGGAGAGGATGGGATTCGAACCCACGATACGGTTTTGCCGTATACTCCCTTAGCAGGGGAGCGCCTTCGACCACTCGGCCACCTCTCCGGTCCGGCCTGATTATTTCGGAACGTTGCCGATTGCAAGGTCTTTCGCGGTCCTATCCCGATTCGAGACCGGAATAGGCGTGGAATCAGTAGCTGGCAGGCCCTGCTCCGCCCGAACCGCGTCCATAGCGACCGGCGAGCGTCTTCAGCGCAGAGGTATAGAGAGCGACATCGGCACCGACGGCCACGAACGTAGCGCCGAGATCGAGATAGCGGCGGTTGAGTTCTTCGTCGAAGGTCAAGATGCCGGCCGGTTTGCCGGCGGCGACGATTCGGCGAATCGCGTTCTCGATCACGTCCTGCACTTGCGGTGCACCGATCTGGCCACGAAACCCCATGTCGGCAGAGAGATCGGCCGGACCGATGAAGATGCCGTCGACGCCTTCGACGTCCGCGATTCGCTCGATATCATCGATCGCCGCCATGGTTTCGGCCTGCACCAGAAGGCAGATCTCGTCTGCAGCCGTGTCTGTATAGTCTGCGATCGCGTTGAAGGCGGAGGCGCGGGCAACGGCTGCACCGACGCCGCGCTTTCCCTCCGGCGGATAGCGGACGGCATCAACCAGTGCTTTCGCCTGTTCGGCGGAATCGACCATCGGCACCAGAAGCGTGCGGGCGCCGATGTCGAGCAGTTGCTTGATCATCCAGGTCTCGCCCATCGGCGGGCGAACGACGGCTTCCGATGAGGAGAAGGACAGGGCCTGCAGCTGCGCCATGATGCTGCGGAGATCGTTGGGGCCGTGTTCGCCGTCGATGACCAGCCAGTCGAAACCCGCATGGCCGGCAATTTCCGCTGGCAGCGGCTCGGCCATGTTGAGCCAGAGGCCGATCTGCGGCAGGCCGGCTTGCAAACGAGCCTTGAAGGCGTTTTTCGGTGCCTGCATGGTATCTCCTTTTAAAACATGCTGTCTTTATTACGCGAGCAACTGCTTGAGGTCGGTCGCCGGATCGGCGATCAGCGCCTTGTCGGCCGTCAGGCCGTTGTCCAGCAGCTTCTTGCCGGTCACATAGGCCTTGGCGTCGTTGATCGCATCCACCGCGATCAGGCGGCCCTCGCGGAAATACCAGATCGAGACGCTGCCTTCCCGGCTGCCCGGCCGCATCACTGTCTCGTCGTAGCCGAGGTTGAACCCGGCGATCTGCAGCTTCACGTCATACTGGTCGGACCAGAACCACGGCTTTGCCTCGTAGGGCTCGGCTGACCCGGTCAGGGTCGCGGCAACCGATTCGGCCTGGTCGACTGCGTTCTGCACCGACTCGAGACGGATATTGGTGCCCTTCCAGGGCAGCATGGCGCAATCGCCCATGGCAAAGATTGCCGGATCGGACGTGCGAGCATAGTCGTCGACGAGGATGCCATTGCCAACGTCGAGGCCGCATTGCTGCGCCAGCCGGTCGTTCGGCGTGACGCCGATACCGACGATGACGAAATCGATATCGATGACCGTGCCATCGGACAACTCGGCCCCGCGAACCCGGCCGTCCTCGCCGATCAGGCGGGTGAGGCCTGTCTTTTCCCGGATGACGACACCATGCTCGGCGTGAATGGCCCGCATCACGTCGGCGGTTTCCTTCGACGCGACTCGCTGGAGAATGCGGTCAGCCATCTCGATGAGCGTCACTTCAAGCCCTAGATGGCGGGCGACAGCTGCGGCTTCGAGGCCGATATAGCCACCGCCGATGATCAGAAGCCGGCGACCTGCCTTCATCTCGTCGGCGAGGAGATCGGCGTTGCGCTTGTCACGGACGGTAAAGACACCCGTGAGATCACCGCCGATGCTGGCTGGAAGGGTGCGCGGCGTCGAGCCGGTAGTCAGCGCCAGATGTTCATATTCAAGGACAGACCCGTCCTGCATCCTCACCGTCTTCGCGTCCCGGTCGATCTCTTCGACAAAGGTGGAGAGACGAATCTCGACATCGTGTTCCGCAAACCAGGTTTCCGGGCGAAACGTCAGGCGGTCGAAACTCATCTCGCCCATCAGGTACTTCTTGGACAGTGGCGGCCGCTGATAGGGAATGACATCTTCGGAGCCAATCATCGTGATCGGCCGCTCATCCTTCAGCGCTCTCAGCTTGGCGGCGAGCGCGAACCCGGCCTGCCCTGCCCCGACGATCACCAATCTACCTGCTGCCACGCCCTGCTCCCATCGCGAAAAACTCGCGGCTGAAGGGGTAGCGCCGCCCCGGCGACCCGTCAACAGCCCGATTTCGGCACACTAACGGTGCAACTTGCGCAACGCGTGATCATGACGCGACGAAAACGCGCAGATCAGCGGCATTTTACCCATCTGTTTCAGAATGATTCATAAAAAGAGGAATAAAGTCATAGTCGAGGACGAGAACAAGGGAGGCGATCTGCCGGGTACGATGATGAAGGATACCGCACACGACCATGCTCATACGGGCGATCGGGCATTTGAAAAGTTTACGATAGACCGGCCTGGCCGGATCATCTTTGTCGGACACCATCTCTCGACCAATACCGCCTTCCGATGCCTGATCCGGACAATCTCTCTTTATGGCGCCGAACTGGACGTCAGTCCCAGCCTGCCGGTACCGGCCAACTTCTTCCTGGAAATCCTCGGCATTCACGACGAAATCGGCTGCACCGTGATGCGTCGCGAAGAGGAGAAGGTCACGGTCGCCTTCAACATGCTGATCGATGCGGAATTCCTGCATCACGTCATCCGGCTTTCGTTCGAAACGAGCCACTAAGCCGGGTCGTCGTCAGGGGCATAGTTTTGCTTCATGCGCGCCATCAGCGGCCTTGTCCGCCCTTGCACGCCGTTCAAAGCCCCCTATTGTGTGCGGACTTTTTGAACCGGATCCTGATATCATGTCTTCATTCTCGCGCTTCACGCCTCTCGTCGGCGCTCTTCCCGCGACCGTTCCCTTTGTCGGCCCCGAGGCCATTGAGCGCGCCAGAGGGCGTGCCGTGCAAGCCCGAATTGGCGCCAACGAGAACGGGTTCGGCCCTGCCCCGTCAGTCATCGAAGCCATGAAGTCCGCAGCCGCAGACAGCTGGAAATATTCGGACCCGGAGAATTACCAGCTGAAGCAGGCGCTTGCCGCGCATCTTGGCTGCAACGCCGAAAACCTTGCGATCGGCGAAGGCGTGGACGGTCTGCTCGGCCAGATCGTGCGGATGGTGATCGAGCCCGGAATGCCTGTCGTCTCCTCCTACGGCGCCTACCCGACCTTCAACTTTCATGTGGCCGGCCATGGCGGTAAGCTGGTAACAGTGCCCTACCGCGACGATCGTGAAGATCTCGACGCCCTGATGGACGCCGTCATCCGCGAAAACGCGCCGCTCGTCTATTTCGCCAATCCCGACAATCCGATGGGCAGCTGGAATGACGCGGAAAAGATCGTGTCCTTCGCGCGGGGCCTGCCGGAAAGCTGCCTGATGGTGCTGGACGAGGCCTATTGCGAAACGGCGCCCGATGGAGCGACACCGGAACTCGCAGCGATGATCGACCTGCCGAACATCATCCGCACCCGGACCTTCTCCAAGGCATATGGTCTGGCGGGTGCTCGCGTTGGCTACACCATCTCGACGCCCGACAACGCCACCGCGTTCGACAAGATCCGCAACCATTTCGGCATGAACCGGGTCGGCGTGGCAGCAGCACTGGCGGCACTGAAAGACCAGGATTATCTGGCTGAGGTGATCGACAAGATCAAAGCCTCTCGCGACCGGATCTCGGCGATCGCCCGGGCCAACGGGCTCGAGCCGCTGCCATCGGCAACCAATTTCGTGGCGATCGACTGCGGCCGCGATGGTACCCATGCGCGGGCGATCGTCGACGGTCTGATGGAGCACGGCGTCTTCATTCGTATGCCGGGCGTGGCACCTCTCAACCGCTGCATCCGCATCAGCGCAGGACCGGAGCAGGATATGGCATTGCTGGAAGAGGTGCTGCCGAAAGTTCTGAAGGGTCTCTAGAACAGAAAAAGACCGCGCCGGCCTTGTTTCTGCCGGTCGCGGTCTTTTGATCTTCAGCGGCTGCGGTTTGTTGCCGGGAACAGCTCCGGTTCGCGCCGCGTCTCCATCCCGTCTTCTCTCTGGTAGGCCCGTGTTCTTGATCGCCGGCCTTCTTCTGGGCCGGTCGCATGACTGAATATGCGCTTGCGCGTTAGTGGATGGTCATCCATTCGCGGGCTGCGCGCAGCGCTTCTGCAAGCTGCATCTTGGTCATCGTCGCGGCGAGATCGGCGCGCAATTCGGCGGCGCGGTCGCAGCCCTTGATCGCGGCGATGTTCAACCACTTGTGGGCAGAGACCAGATCGACCGGGCAACCCCGTCCGGTCGCATACATCAGACCCATGTCGCAGAGAACGTCTGCGCGAGCCTCGCCACCCATGGTGGCCATTTCGGAAGCATTCATTTCAAAGCGTGCCATCGGTTCGTATCCCTGTTTCGAGAACGTTGTTCTTGTCGTCTGCCCTGTTTTCCGTCGGGACCGTCGCTGTCTTGTGCAGCTTGTTATCGGCCCTTCCGGGGTGGCGGTTTGTGCCGCTCTTTGATGATTTGAGTATCGGCCAAAGCTTGCAAAAAGCGCCTAAAAAGCATGATTAATTTGCTGAAAACAAAGTGCAAACACTTGGTAAACTTGGTTTTTTGTTAAACATCGCGCCCCTTGGCTATTAAGGGTTTTGCGGACATTTTTACGAAAAATTCAGATCTGGATTTCAACCCTTTCTTCACCACGAATTCGGGTCGCGTTTTCATCGCGTCGAAATAAACGCGCGTCGCTCGGCGAAAACGGCGGGAGATTCGGCTGATATTCCGCCCCATGCGCAGGCTCAGGATATTTACCTTTACGTGTGCGTAAGCTAGATTTTCCGCTGTTCGCGCGAGGAGGTGCGAACGCTCAGACATATGACCGGTGCGGAAGCGCCGGCTCCGGGAGGGAAAACCATCATGAAGCGCATTTCAATACTCGCAGCTGCTTTCTCATTCTTCGCCTTCGGCATAGCCGGCACCGGCCATGCGGCAGAAGCGATCGAGGGCAACTGGAAGACCGCAAGCGGCGAGACGGCAGAGATCGACAAATGCGGCGGCGCCTTCTGCGTGACGCTGAAAACCGGCAAGCATGCGGGACGGCAGATCGGCAAGCTTTCGCGCAAGGGCAGTGACTATACCGGCGAGATCACCGATCCCGAGGCGGACAAGACCTATAGCGGCTCCGGCTCGGTCAGCGGCAATTCGCTCAAGATGAAGGGCTGCGTGATGAAGATCCTGTGCAAGTCGCAGACCTGGACGCGTCTCTGACGCTATCGTCGCGAAAGCCGCAGCAGCGTCTGCGATCCCGGCAGTCACCTCTGTAACGGGTGGGCCTGGATAGCAGTGCAGGTCTCGCCGGCGATTGGGGATGAGATCAGGCTATTATCCCCGTCAGGTGTCGTTTGATTGTCGAAAACTTCCCATTATAATAGCGCATGAACACACGAATCTCTTCACTCCCCGCCCTTGCTTTCATCAGCCCGAGCCCTGTCGCGGCGCAGGCTTTCGACAATGCGGAAGCAGCCGTCGATGCGCTGACAGCGCTTTACGAGCGCAACACGTCCTTCCTGATCGATGCCTTCGGCGCACTTGCGAAGGGTGCGGCCGTGACTGGTCGATACCGCGCCTGCTATCCGCAGGTGATGATCGAGACCACGTCGTTCGGCCATGCGGATTCGCGTCTCTCCTATGGCCACGTGACGTCCCCCGGCGTCTACACGACAACGGTGACCCGGCCGAAACTGTTTCGCCATTACCTGATCGAGCAGCTCGATCTGCTCATTCGCAACCACGGCGTTCCCGTGATCGTGTCAGAATCGACGACGCCGATCCCGCTGCATTTCGCATTCGGCGAAGGCGCGCATATCGAGTCGTCCGTCAGCAACGCGATGGCCGACATCCCGATGCGCGACCTGTTCGACACGCCGGATCTCAACAATACCGACGATCTCATCGCCAATGGCGAATACGAGGCCCCGTTCGGCGAGCCTGCGCCGCTCGCGCCGTTTACCGCGCAGCGCATCGATTATTCGCTGGCAAGGCTCAGCCATTATACCGCGACCGGGGCAGAGCACTTCCAGAATTACGTGCTGTTCACGAACTACCAGTTCTACATCGACGAATTCGCCGCCTGGGCGCGCAAGCTGATGGCGGAAGGTGGCGACGGGTATACGGAGTTCGTGGAGCCGGGCAACATCCTCACCACCGCCGGCAACGACCGGCCGGAGAACCCGGGCACGATCCGGATGCCGCAGATGCCGGCCTATCACCTCAAGAAGGGCGATCATTCCGGCATTACTCTCGTGAATATCGGCGTCGGGCCTTCCAACGCCAAGACGATCACCGACCACGTCGCCGTGCTGCGTCCGCATGCGTGGCTGATGGTGGGACATTGCGCGGGCCTGCGCAACAGCCAGCGGCTGGGTGATTACGTGCTGGCCCACGCCTATGTTCGCGAAGACCATGTGCTCGATGACGACCTGCCCGTCTGGATCCCGATCCCGGCGCTTGCCGAAGTGCAGCAGGCGCTGGAAAGCGCCGTCGAGGAAGTGACCGGTTACGAGGGTTTCGAGCTGAAGCGGATCATGCGCACCGGCACAGTGGCGACGATCGACAACCGCAACTGGGAACTGCGCGACCAGCGCGGGCCGGTAAAGCGGCTTTCGCAGTCGAGAGCGATCGCGCTCGACATGGAATCGGCAACGATTGCCGCAAACGGCTTCCGGTTCCGTGTGCCCTATGGAACGCTGCTCTGCGTCTCCGACCGGCCGCTGCATGGCGAACTGAAGCTGCCCGGCATGGCGACGGCGTTCTACCGGACCCAGGTCAGCCAGCATCTGCAGATCGGCATCCGTGCCGTGCAGAAACTGGCGGCGATGCCCACTGAGACGCTGCATTCGCGCAAGCTTCGAAGCTTTTACGAGACGGCTTTCCAGTGACAGCGGGTCAAATCGCGTATACACTTGTGCGTGCATGGAGGCTGCAATGCGCGCGACATCGACAGTCAACGATGACCTACTGATTGAGGCGAAGGAGATCAGCGGGCTGCCGGAAACGGCAACAGTCGAGGACGTGCTTCGCCACTTCGTGGAAGGTGAGCGGAGGCGGCGTGCCCTGAACGCGCTGGAGGGCACGGGATGGGACGGGCCCCGCCACAGCCGTCCAACATTCGAGACGCTGGCGGAAGAATTCCGCAGGCTGACGGCAGACCGTGACCACACACTATCGGAAGTGCTGCAGCGCGAGGGGCGCAACGAGCGATGACCCTTTACGTGGTCGATGCGAGCGTTGTAGTCAAATGGGTCGTCGAAGAACCCGGCACACCGCAGGCGATGACCCTTTTGAACCGACACGAGTTGGCGGCGCCCGATCTCATCCTGGCGGAGTGCGCCAACATTTTCTGGAAAAAGGTGCGGCGCCGGGAGTTGTCACTGCCGGAGGCAAGGTTTGCCGCTCTGATGATCGAGGGATCGGATCTCCAGCTTCGGGAGATGCTGCCGATCTGGCTGGCGGCCATAGAGCTCGCCGCGCGGATAGACCATCCTGCCTACGATTGCCTGTATCTGGCCATTGCCCAACGTGAAGGGCTGCAATTCGTGACGGCCGATGAAAGCCTTGTGCGCAAGCTGGGTCAGAGTGCGCATCCCGCGGTCCGGAACCTCGCGGTTCCGCTTTCGTCATTCGCCTGATCAATCCACCCGCTTCGGCCGTGCCGCCAGCAGCGACAATGCGGTGCCGATCAGTGACGAGACGATGACGAGGATGTGGGTGTTGACTGCCGCCTGGCCGAGTTCCTCCAGTGCCATGCCACCCGCATCCGCTCCGAAGGCAAGCGCGCCGGCGGTGATGCCGGCTGGATAGGTGCCGACGCCGGCCGGTGCGTGGACCGGTAGCACCGATGACAGCTCGCCGCCGAGCGCGCCACCGAAGCCAGGCCCGATGGAGAGCCCGCCGAGCAAGCCGAGAACCCAGGCGAGAACCGCGATCTTGGTGAACCAGTTGACGAGCGTTGCGCCCCAGGCCCGCGCAAAGGCGTTTGCATCGAGCGGCAGTCCAGCCTTGATTTCGTCGAGCAGCTTCTTCCCCTTCGCGCGCAGCAGCTTTTCCGCGAGCTTGAAGGCATGGCCGCGCAGTGTGAAGGTGATCGCCGGCAGGACGAGAAACGCTGCCCACAGCGCCCAGGCCCAGATTGCACCCGTCGTCCCGCCCGTCTCGAGCACGAGCCCGACGCCGGCGGCGGCCAGCAGGGCGTGCAGATCGAACAGCCGCATGACGAGAAGCGCTGCCGTTGCGCGGGTGAGAGAGACGCCGAACTCGCGCCGCATCAGAAGCGGGAAGCTTGCTTCGCCCGAGCGGAAGGGCAGCATGATGTTGAGAAGGTTGTGGACCTGCACGAGCCGCAGCAACGTGCCGAAACGACCGCCGGTTTCGTGCGGGAAATAATCGTAGATCCGCCAGGTGCGCAGCACATAGGTCGCAAGCAATAACACGAGCGCTAAAGCAGCCGTTCCCCACCCGGCCGCGCTCCATAACGAAACGACCCTGCCCCAGCCCCAGACATAGTGGATGAAGGCGGCGTAGAGGGCCACGATCGCAACTGTGCCAAGCGTCATGGCGTGGCGAATTATCCACGGTCTGCGGCTGGAAACCGGAGAATTCTTCATATATCAGGGGGCCCAATACGAGGTTTCGGGTCAAGCATTAAGACCAAGGCGCAGAGACTGCGGCCGCCATGACGGCGGATCGTCACGCCCGAGGTTTCCCGAGTTTCTAGGAGAAACACAAGGTGCGTACAACAGCAAGTTCGGCGGCCGGCACGATCGATGGCACGCTTGAAGGTACGATCGGCACCGTTTCACCGGTCGAACTCTCCCTCGTCGTGCCGCTCTTCAACGAAGAGGAAAGCGTCGGCCCGCTGATCGAGCGGATCTGCGCCGCCATGGCCACCTACCCCTCGGCCTGGGAACTGATCCTGGTCGACGACGGAAGCACCGACGCGACCATCGCCAATGCGAAGCTTTCGCTGTCGCGTTCGGGTCTCATCCTGCGGATCATCGAGCTGCAGCGCAATTTCGGCCAGACGGCGGCCATGCAGGCCGGCATTACGGAAGCGCGCGGCAGGCTGATCGCGACGCTCGACGGCGACCTGCAGAACGACCCCAAAGACATTCCTTCGATGGTCGCCGAACTCGAGCGACGCGAACTCGACCTCCTGGTCGGCTGGCGCAAGAACCGCCAGGATGGGCTGTTCCTGCGCAAGGTGCCTTCCTTTATCGCCAACCGGCTGATCGGGCGCATCACCGGCGTCCGCCTGCATGACTACGGCTGCTCGCTGAAGATCTATCGCTCGGCTGTCATCAAGCAGGTCCAGTTGATGGGCGAGATGCACCGCTTTATCCCGGCCTGGGTTGCGGGCGTCGTGCCGAGCTCGCGGATCGGCGAAATGCCTGTCACCCATCACGCCCGCCAGCACGGCGTTTCGAAATACGGGATCTCGCGCACCTTCCGCGTCATTCTCGATCTTCTGTCGGTGATGTTCTTCATGCGCTTCAAGGCGCGGCCGGGGCATTTCTTTGGATCGCTCGGCCTTGGCCTCGGTGCGCTTTCGGCGCTGATCCTGTTTTACCTGTTCATCGACAAGTTCATTCTGGGCAACGATATCGGTACGCGTCCGCTCTTCATGATCGGCGTGATGCTGTTCCTGTCCTCGGTGCAGATGATCACCACCGGCATCCTCGCCGAAATGATCGCCCGCATCTACTACCGTGACGGTGCGTCCCTCTCCTATATCGTCAGGGCAGTGCATGAGGGTGGCGATTCGAGTGACGCTACGCCGCAGCCGTGACAGACTCAGCGATATTCTGAGAAAACACGTCGAAAGGGCCGCCGGCACGCTGGCTTGCCGCTTGATCTGCGGGCACGGCATGATACGCCTGACAGATAATCGCGCCTGAATTATTCAGTCTTCGTCACCGGCGGACCTGGAGAAAACCTTTTGCATAGCCTTGAGGGTTCACATTTCTCCACTGTCAGGGTCTCCGCGGACCGGCTTTCCCGCGGCCGCACGTTTTTCACGGTCCTGGCGGTCTATTTTCTGGTGAATATTGGGTTGCGTCTGGTTCTGCCGCATGCGCTGGAGCTTGACGAAGGCGAACAGGCCTATCTGTCGCAATGGCTGCTGGCCGGATACGGCACCCAGCCGCCGATCTACAACTGGCTGCAATACCTCGCGGTTCATCTCTTTGGCATGTCGATGCCGACCTTGTCGGGACTGAAGAACCTGCTTCTGTTCGGCGCTTACGGCTTCTATTTCCTCGCTGCCCGACAGGTCTTGAAGGACAGGCGCCTCGCAGTGGTGGCGGTGCTCGGTCTTTTGACCATCCCGCAGGTCTCGTTCGAGGCGCAACGGGACCTCAGCCACACCGTGGCGGCGATCTTCGGCAGTTCGCTCTTCCTGTTTGCGCTGTTCAGGCTTTTATCCGTTCCGACGCTTGCCTCGTTCCTTCTGTTCGGGCTCGCCACGGGAATTGGGGGAATGACCAAGTACAACTTTGTCCTTCTTCCGCTCTGCGCGATGCTTGCAGTGCTGATGGAAAGCCGGTTTCGAGACCGGGTGCTGGACTGGCGCATCCTTTTGAGCGGCCTGGTGGCGCTGCTTGTCGTTGCCCCGCACGCCGTCTGGCTGCTCGACAATTTCGAGGCGGCCAGCAGCCGGTCGGTGGACAAACTCATCAGCGCTGACGCCGGTACGCTCGCAGCGATCTCCCGCGGACTGCGATCTCTGCTCCTGTCATCGACCGGGTTCATGGCCCTCACCGCAGCGGTGTTCGCCATCTCGCTGCGTGAAAAGCTTTCGACGGTCTTCAAGGCCGAGGACGACTGGAGCCGGCTTGCCGGTCGCATCCTGGCATTCGTGATGGCCGTCCTTTTGGGCATGGTCCTGTTCGGCGGCGTGGATGACGTGCGCGACCGCTGGCTCACGCCGCTGCTATTGATTCTGCCGCTTTACCTGACGCTGAAGATCGACGCAGCCGGGATCGACATATCGATGCCGCTCAAGCGCCTCTGGGTGACTGCTGCGGCGATCATGGTGATTGTTCCCCTGATCCTGTTTGGGAGAGTGGCGATCGACCCCTTCACGCGCAACTACGGTTACGTCAACATTCCCTTCGACAAGTTGGCGAAGCAGATCGAGCCGGAACTCGCAAGCGACGGTTCCGACCCGCGCCCGGTGCTGATCATTGCCGCCGATGGGCATCTGGCCGGAAATATGCGTTTCAACCTGCCCGATACGACCGTTGTCGTCTCGCACCAGCCGGCCGGCATGGTGACCACGGCAATCTCAGCCTATCGCAAGGCAGTGTTTGTCTGGCGCCGCTCGGATGGCACAATGCCGGACGGGTTTCAGGCCGTCTTTAGCCGCTATTTGAAGACGCAGGGGCTCGAAGGGCTTTCGGCTAACCCGGTCATCCTGCGCTTTCCCTACTCCTGGGGACACGAAGGCGACCAGTACCCATTCGCCATGGCAGTTGTCGATCTGCCGGACTGACCCTATTCCGTCACGGTTTCTGCGAGGTGATCCAGAGCCTTTGACAACGTCACTACCATTTCGTCGACTTCCCCCCGGGTGATGGTGAAGGCCGGCGATGCCAGCATGCGGTCTGCCGTGGCGCGCATGATCAGCCCGTTTTCGAGGCAGTGGTTGCGCACGAGCGAGCCGATATCGTCGGGTTTGGCATAGCGCCGCCGGGTCGCCTTGTCGGCTGCAAGCTGAAGGCCGCCGATCAAGCCTACGCAATCGGCCTGTCCGACGACCGGATGCGCCTCAAGGCTTTTCCAGCCTTTCGCAAAATAGGGTCCGATATCGTCGCGGATCCGTTCGACCAGACCTTCGTCTTCGATGATTCGCAGGTTTTCGAGCGCGGCTGCTGCGGCCACTGGGTGGCCCGAATAGGTATAGCCGTGGAAGAAGTCGCCGACCTCGTTGACCATCACATCCGCGACCCGGTCGGAGACCAGCACGCCGCCGATCGGTAGATAGCCGGAGGACAGGCCTTTCGCGATCGGCGCGAGATCGGGCTCAAAGCCGTAATGCTGGTAGCCGAACCAGGAGCCGAGCCGGCCGAAGCCGCAGATGACTTCATCGGACACGAGCAGAATGTTGCGGGACTTGCAGATGCGCGAGATCTCCGGCCAGTAGGTATCCGGCGGAATGATCACGCCGCCGGCGCCCTGGATCGGCTCGGCAACGAAGGCGGCAACCTTGTCTTCGCCCAGTTCATCAATCTTGGCTTCAAGCTCGCGCGCTGCTTGCAGGCCGAATTCCTCCGGCGAAAGATCGCCACCCTCAGCATACCAGTAGGGCTGGCCGATATGGTCGATGCCGTCGATCGGCAGGTTGCCCTGTTCATGCATCAGCTTCATGCCACCCAGCGAGGCGCCGGCGACCGTCGAGCCGTGGTAGCCGTTTCGCCGCGCGATCACGAGCGTCTTTTCCGGCATGCCGAGCGCTTTCCAGTAGACGCGAGCCATGCGGAACCAGGTGTCGGTGGCCTCTGATCCGGAATTGGTGAAGAACACGCGGTTCATGTGCGGCCCCGCATGCGACGCGATCTTCTGGGCAAGCAGAATGGCGGGCGGCGTCGTGGTGCCGAAGAAGCTGTTGTAATAGGGCAATTCCTGCATCTGACGGTAGGCAGCGTCCGCGATGGACTTTCGGCCATAGCCGACATTGACGCACCAGAGGCCCGCAAAGCCGTCCAGATACTTCTTGCCGGTCGAATCCCAGATATGGCGCCCCTCGGCCCGTTCGATGATGCGGGTGCCCTTGGCGTTCAGCTCTTTCATGTCCGAAAACGGATGAATGTGGTGGGCGGCATCGATCGCGGCGAGATTGGAGATCGTCGGCTTCTCGTTCATGCGGTTTCCCTCGGGGCTTGGACGCGGCTCAGATTGTGCGACCAATTCTTATCGGCTACCAACGAGGCAGCGCAACCATCGAGATGATGCTTCATGACCGAGACCGCAGCCGAGCCCCATATCGAAATCATGCTGGTCGGCATGAACGGCGACCTGCGCGGCAAACGCATTCCGATGACGGCCGAAAAGAAGATCTGGGACGGAACGGTACGGCTGCCCTCCTCCACCCAGTCGCTCGATATCTGGGGCTGCGACAATGACGAGCTGACCGGGCTTTCGATCTCGATCGGCGATCCCGATGGGCTCTGCATTCCCGACCGCCGCACCCTTGCGCCGATGCCCTGGGGCCCGTCGGGCTCGAAGCAGGTGCTTGCGACCATGCACGAGATGGACGGGCAGCCGAGCTTCATGGATCCGCGCGCGATTCTGGCCGGTGTGCTTGAGCGCTTTTCGAAGCTTGGGCTTACGCCGGTCGTGGCGACCGAGCTCGAATTCTATGTGGTCGAAGATGACTGGCGCGAAACCGGACGTCCGCGGCCGCCGGCAAAACTTGCCTATCGCGGCGAGCCGAACGGTTTCCAGCTCTACGACATGGGCGCAGTCGATGCGCTCGACGGTTTCCTGCAGACAGTGCGCACATGGGCGCATGCTCAGGACCTGCCGGCGGATGCGACAACGGCCGAATTCGGGCCCGGCCAGTTCGAGATCAATCTTCTGCACCGCGCGGATGCGCTGGCGGCGGCCGACGACTGCATCTGCCTGAAACGCATCGTCGAACAGGCAGCTAGAAAGCACGGATTGAAATCCACCTGCATGGCAAAGCCCTATTCGGATCATGCCGGTTCCGGCCTGCATGTGCATGCCAGCATCATCGATGCCGACGGCAACAACATTCTCGACGCCAAGGGCGGCGACCCTGCGAAACTGCGATCCGTCACCGCCGGCCTGCTCAACACAATGCGTGATGCGCAGCTCGTGTTTGCGCCCTTTGCAAACTCCTACAGGCGTTTTCAGCCCGATTCGTTTGCGCCCGTCGATATCGACTGGGGCTTCGGCCATCGCGGAACGGCAGTCCGCATTCCGGACGCGAACGGTCCCGCCGCCCGCATCGAGCACCGCGTCGCCGGTGCCGACGCCAATCCATACCTGCTGCTGACCGCCATTCTCGGCGGTATGCTCCTAGGGCTCGAAGCGGATCTCGATCCCGGTCCGGCAACGGAGCCCGGCCAAAAAACCCCAGCTGACGTGAAACGCCTCACCCATGATTTCCTCACCGCGGTCGAGGATTTTGCTGCCTCGCCTTTCATCCGGGACGTGTTCGGAAAGCGATACCAGACGCTCTTCGGCGACACGAAGCGCAAGGAGGCGATCACCTTCCTGCGGACCGTCAGCGACTTCGACTACCAGACCTATCTGCCTCGAATCTAGGATCCAGCATCCATCGGCGGGCGGCTGGCGGAACGACGATCTTCGCCATATGATGGGAACCTGCCTGCGAGCCTGCAGGGGTTGCAAAAGGACGTCAGGCGCCACGCGCGGCGCGGACGGGCAAGGGCCGCTTGGCCGATGGAGACGCTGATGCCGTTCTGCCGAGCTGCCGCAGCAGCCTTTCTCGGCCTTTTCCTGACCGCATCTCCGATGTGGTCGCAAGACGCGCCGCTGACCGTCGTCCTGAAGCCCGGTCAGACCGCCGCCGACGTGCAGCAGGTGCTGGATCTTGCGGCCCGCACGGGCCGACCGCTGACGGTGCAGGTGGAGACCGCGACCACAACCACCGGCGCCGCTGCACACCCCGCGACCTCCGCATCGGACACGACCTCTGGCACTGCCACCGCAACCAGCGCCGACACGATGCAGATGACGCCGGAAATGGAAGCGGCCAACATGGGCATGGCCAGCTGGGAACGGTTCTCGGATGCCTCGTCCCACGGTTTCACGACGGCGATTGCGGGGCTGCAGGCCCTGTCCACCATGGTGGGCATGACGACCACGCATCTGGATGCCGAGGGCATTGCGAACGGCCGGATCGCGATGGTGGCGCTGCTTTCGCTTTTGGCGGGCGGCGCCGCGGCGCTCAGCGTGCGGCTCCTGTTTGCGCAGTTGCTGCGACACAGCCATTTGCGGGCCCGTCACATCGCCGGCAAGTTCCGCCGCTTCTTCAAGCGCCTGGTCGGCGATCTGCTGTCGATCGCGATTTTTCTCGGTGTCGCCCGGTGGGTCCTGCTGACGATGCTCGCGGATACCACGGCTGCCTTCCAGGTCTGCCAGGCCGCCATTGCCTTCGCCCTGATCCTGCTTGTCTACATGGCGGTGGGACGGTTTCTGTTTCGGCCCGATGAGAGCGGCGAAACACTGTTCGCGATCAGCAATCCGCAATGGCATTTCCATATGCTCACCGCCTATGGCGTGATCACCGCCCTGTTTGGTGAGACCATGCGGCTGTGGAACTGGCTGGGCCTGGACCGGGCCTCGCTCGACGGGTGGTTCCTGATCGGCGGCACCCTGCTGACGCTGCTCAAGCTAACCTGGTTCTGGGGCGGCCGCGCCGGCATCCGCGCTGCGTTCAAGGGCTCAAGCCCGGGCACTGTCCGGCGCGTCATCGGCAACCTGCTTCCGGATTTCTATGTCGTTTCGGCCATCTTCATCTGGTTCTTCGGGTCGGTCATCATCGGCTCGCCGGACAGTGCCCGCTGGAGTTTCGCGGCCGGCTCGACTCAGGTCATCCTGCTGCTCCTCCCGGTGTTCGCACTCGGTGCCCACCACGTGGTGGACGAGTTCGCGCGGCACTGGGAAACCACCCATGGGGCGGGCCTTTGGTCATCCGTGCTCGCCAGCCTTCGCGTGGTGTGCTCGGGCGCTGTGTGGATCGGCGGCCTGCACCTGATCACCGCGCTCTGGTGGCCGCTGATGACCAGCGGCGGCGACATTGCGACCGGCTGGATCCTCTGGCTGGAGCGGCTGAGCTTTGCCGTGGTCGCAAGCTGGGCCGTCTACACGCTGGTGTGGAAATACGCCGAGACGATCGCCCCACCGCAGACCGTGATGCTGCCCGGCCAGGAAGACGAGCAAGCGGACAAGAAGCAGACAAGCCGTCTGACGACGGCGCTGCCGGTGATCCGCAACCTGGTTCTCGGTGCGGTTCTCGCGGTCGGCTCGCTGATCGTCCTCAGTTCGCTTGGCATCAACGTGGCGCCGCTGCTGGCCGGGTTCGGAGTGCTCGGGCTTGCGCTTTCGTTCGGGTCTCAGGCGTTGGTGAAGGACGTCGTTTCCGGCATCTTCTTTATTGTCGACGATGCCTTCCGGATTGGCGAGTACATCGATACGGGCAAGCTGCAGGGGACCGTGGAGCAGATCACCGTGCGCTCCGTGCGGCTGCGCCATCACAACGGACCCATCCACACCATCCCCTTCGGGCAGATCAGCTCCGTCACCAATTTCAGCCGCGACTGGGGAACGATCAAGTTCCAGCTTCGCTTCGAGCGCGACAGCGATGCCGAGATCATCCGCCGTGCCGCCAAGAAGGTGGGGCTGGGCATGCTGGAGGATCCGGAATTCGGGCCGCAGTTCCTCATTCCGCTGAAGATGCAGGGTATCCAGGACATCACCGAAACGGCGATGATCGTGCGCTTCAAGTTTACCTGCCTGCCCGGCAATCCGGGCATCCTGAAGCGCGAAGCGATGACGCGGCTGCTGGCCGCCTGCAAGGCCGCCGGCGTGCAGCTCGCATCCAATGCGGTGACGGTGCGCTCGAACGGAGCCAATTCCGTCGATATCGAAGCCGCCGCCGCCGGCACGCCGCCACCGCTGACGTCGATCGCTGTCTGAGCGTTCGACATTGCCGCGTTCAGCGCCGATCAGACCGTAGACGGTTCCGGCGACATATTCGCAGCGGCATTTTCGCGTCCTGCAGCCGTATTCTGTCCGGGAACCAGAACCTTCAGTTCGCCGGCATGGATCCTCAGCGTCACGTCCCGCTTCATCGGCAGGAGTTCGCCATCGATGACACAGCTGACGTCGCGGCGGTGGCGAGGAAAGTGCAGTTCGAGTTCTGTTGCCGTCATCGCCGTGACCGCGGCGTTTTCCTTGAGCTTGCCGCGCAGGATGTCGAAGGTGAGTTTTGCGACCCCGGACGGCTTCATCGGTTCGGCGAGGTAGAACCCAAGATGGCCGCTGGTCAGGTCATCGGCAAACATCAGAGGATCGGTGCCAAACTCGTTGTTTGAGACCGAGATGGCCGACACCTTGCGCGAAGTGCGCTTGCCATCGACGACATATTCCATCTCGAATTCCGGCGGGTTGAACATGACGCCGATTGCAGCCCTTGCGCTTGCCCGCATCTTGCCGAGCCTCGAGGCAAAATTCATCGAGTTGCGGTAGCGCACCATCCGGGCATGCAGGCCTGCGGAAAACTGGTGCACGAAGCTTTTTCCGTTGGCGCTGGCGATATCGATCGCTTCGGGCGTACCCTCTGCCAACGTGTCGAGGACTTCCCAGATGTCGAGCGGCAGTTTCAGCGAACGGGCAAACAGGTTCATCGTGCCGGCCGGCACCACGCCGAGAACGATACCGCTTTTCCAGGCAATGCCCGCCGCCGCGGAAATCGTGCCGTCGCCACCGCCGGCGATCAGTCCTTCGACGCCGGGCATCGAGGCTGCCTTTTCCATCGTCTCGACGACCTTGTCGCCGGCAACAACTTCGCACTCGATCTCGTGGCCGGCATCCCGGAAGGTCTTCAGGGCGTGGTCGCAGTAAGCGTCCATATCCGTGGTTCGGAAAGTCCCGCCATCGCGGTTGAAAACGGCATGTAGTTTCATCGACAAGGGACCAGGTGCTCGAGGGCGGCGGATAACGACACGGTGGAAAATGGTGAGGCCGCGGCAGATATCAACGGCACCGAATGGCGATTGCACGATTGTGGTACAGTTGGTTTTTGTCAAAAGCCTACCGCGCTGCACAATCACGTGCTAATCTGCCGTCAATTCAACTGCCTCAAAGCCCCATCATTTGCTCCCGGACGCGCTCGCTTCGAGCCGTACCCGTCCGCTTTTTCAACAGATGCGATACCATGACAGACACCGCAGTCCGACACGTGCCCGATGCCAAGGCCAACACCAGACCTGACGACAGCATCCCGAAAACCAGCCTTTCCCCCCTCGCCGTCCTTCCGATCGAATTCGCGCTTGCCGTCGGCGGCTTCGGGATCGGTACCGGCGAGTTCGTCATCATGGGCCTGCTGCCGAATGTGGCGGAGACGTATCAGGTCAGCATCCCAACGGCGGGCTATGTGATCAGCGCCTATGCGCTGGGTGTGGTGATCGGCGCGCCGATCATCGCAATTCTATCGGCCCGGCTGCCGCGCCGCACGCTGCTTCTGGCTCTGATGGGTGTCTTTGCGGTCGGCAACATCCTGTCGGCGATGGCGCCAAGCTTCTGGAGCTTTACCGCGCTGCGCTTCGTCACCGGCCTGCCGCACGGGGCCTATTTCGGGGTCGCCTCGCTGGTGGCCGCCTCCATGGTGCCGCCCAACAAGCGCGCCCGCGCCGTCGGCCGCGTCATGCTGGGTCTGACGATCGCGACGCTGCTCGGCACGCCGCTTGCCACCTTCATGGGCCAGATGCTGTCCTGGCGCTCCGCCTTCTACCTTGTCGGCTTCATCGGTCTCCTGACCGTGGCACTCGTCTGGTTTTTCCAGCCGAGGGACAAGGTGCAAGAAGGCGCCAGCATTCGCCGCGAACTCAGCGCATTCGGCAAGACACAGGTCTGGCTGACGCTCGGCATTGCCTCGGTCGGTTTCGGCGGCATGTTTTCGGTGTTCAGCTACATCGCCTCCACCACGACGCAAACGGCCGGGCTTCCGGTCACCATGGTGTCGATCGTCATCGCCCTGTTCGGCATCGGCATGAATGTCGGCAATATTGTCGGCTCGAGGCTTGCCGACATTTCGCTGAAGGGCACGATCGGCGGAACGATGGTGTTCTACGTGGCCGTGATGCTGGCCTTTGCGACCTTCGCCCATATCCCTGTTATGCTCTATATCACCGTCTTCCTGGTCGGCTGCGGCTTCGCCTGCGGCCCGGCGCTGCAGACGCGGCTGATGGATGTGGCCGCCGACGCCCAGACGCTGGCGGCCGCTTCCAACCATTCGGCCTTCAACATCGCCAACGCACTCGGTGCCTGGCTCGGCGGGCTCGTCATCGCCTGGGGCTGGGGTTTTCAGGCAACCGGTTATGTCGGTGCGGTGCTTTCGCTGATCGGGCTCTGCGTCTTCGGCGTGTCGGTCGCTCTGCAACGTGAGGCAAAGCCCTCAGCCTGAGCCAGAAAGCGCCGTCTCGGTAAAGCGTACCGGCGCTCGCCTGCGCCGCCTTGCCGTTGCCGTCGTTACGCGCGATGTATCGTCCTCACTGCCCTGAGCTTGACGAGGAGATTCCATGCGCGCTGTCGGTTTTAGCGAAAACCTGCCGATCACATCCGAAAACGCCCTTCTCGACATCGAGCTGCCGGAGCCCGAGGCCAAGGGGCGCGACCTGCTGGTCGAGATCAAGGCCGTGTCGGTCAATCCTGTCGATACCAAGCAGCGCCGGTTGCAGCCTGTCGAAGCTGGCCAGTACCGGATCCTCGGCTTCGATGCGGCGGGCGTGGTCAGAGCGGTCGGGCCGGATGTGAAACTCTTCAAGCCGGGTGACGAGGTGTTTTACGCGGGCGCGGTCAACCGTCCCGGCACCAATGCGGAACTGCATCTGGTCGACGAGCGGATCGTCGGCAAGAAGCCTTCCAGCCTCTCCTTTGAGGAGGCCGCCGCCCTTCCGTTGACCGCCATCACTGCCTACGAGACGCTGTTTCACCGGATGAAGGTGCAGGACAAGGTGGCGAGCGCCTGGAATGCGGTTCTGGTCATCGGCGGCGCCGGTGGTGTCGGCTCGATCGCCATCCAGTTGCTGCGAGAACTGACCGACGCGACGGTGATCGGCACCGGCTCGCGGCCGGAAACACAGGACTGGATCCGCACGCTCGGCGCTCACCATGTTCTCGACCATTCCAAGCCGCTGGCAAAACAGATCGCCGGGATGGCGATCGGCAACCCCGCCTTCGTGTTCTCGACGACGGAAACCTCCGATCACATCAACGACATCCTCGAGATGATCGCGCCGCAGGGACGACTGGGGCTGATCGACGACCCGAAGGAGCCGATCGATATCCGCCAGTTCAAGCGCAAGGCTTTGTCGATCCATTGGGAGACGATGTTCGTTCGGCCGGTGTTCCAGACCGCCGACATGATCGAACAGTACAAGCTGCTCAATCATGTGTCCGAACTGGTTGATGCCGGCAAGATCCGCACGACGCTGTCCGACGTGATCGGCCCGATCAATGCTGCAAACCTCAAGAAGGCCCACGCCAGGATCGAAAGCGGCACGACGCGAGGCAAGCTGGTTCTGTCCGGCTTCTGACCACGCAGCAACACACACCCCATAAGGTGTATCGATAAAAACTTACATCTTATCACGTTTGCCGTTTGGAGCTATGGTCCAGGCGGGTACGCGCAAAGGGGGTTCTTATGGCGACATCGCAGTCCAATACATTCGGAAATCCGCTGGATATCGTGACCGGGTCCACATGGTTCGGGTATCTGGCCCGAGCCGTCCTGACGTTCATGTTCTGGGGAAGCGGGCTTTCCAAGCTCATCGATTTTCCGGCCGGCGTCGCGGAGATGACGCAGTTCGGGCTGGAACCGGCATTCGCCTTCAACGTGGCCGTCATCATCACCCAGCTGGTGGGTTCGGCGCTTATCATCCTCAACCGCTGGACCTGGCTCGGTGCCGGCGCGCTCGGCGTGTTCACGGCGCTGACGATTCCGATCGTCCACCATTTCTGGACGATGGAAGAGCCGTTCAAGACGCTCGAGTTCTACGTGGTGATGGAGCATATCACCGTGATCGGCGGCCTGATGGTCGTCGCCTGGAAATCACGCTGAAGGGTGTTCAAGTCCACCCATAACATCCACATGCGAAAAGGCCCGCCGCCACGACAGTGACGGCAGGCTTCTTACGGATGGCTGCGGCTTGGATCAGGCACTCGCCTGGATGACGACGACCTTTGCGCCGACCTGGACGCGCTGGAAAAGATCGATGACGTCGTGGTTCATCATGCGGATGCAACCGCTCGACATCGCGTGACCGATCGAATCCGGCTGGTTGGTGCCGTGGATGCGGAAATGCGTATCGTTGCCGCCGCGGTAAAGATACATCGCACGGGCGCCGAGCGGGTTGTTGGGTCCACCAGGCATGCCGCCTGCGAGCGCCCGGTAGCGCGGTTCGCGGCGCTGCATGTTGGCCGTCGGCGTCCAGGTCGGCCATTCGGCCTTGCGGCCCACATAGGCGTTTCCGGAGAGTGCAAGACCGGCGCGGCCGACACCGACGCCGTAACGGATCGCCCGGCCGCCGCCGAGGATGTAGTAGGCCCGGCGCGCAGGCGTATCAACGACGACGGTACCTGCCTCGTAGGAGCTGACATAGTCGACTTCGGTCCGGCGCAGTTCAGGCCTGATCCGATCGATTGGCACCGGCGACAAGGGGAAAGCCTCGCCTGGGAGCGCTGCATAATTGCGCTGTTCTGGATACGTGGATGCGCAGCCGGCCAGCAGAAGCGGCAAACCGACCAGCAGGCCGCGACGGGAAATCGACATGAATGTGTCCTTGGCGAGTCGAGAAGATGACCAAGAATTACGGATATTATGGTTAATGAAGTGATAAGGCGGGTGCGGATCGAGCGAGTTCCATGGCGTATTTGCACCGACAACACCGTGCACGCCCACAGGCGCACGCGACGTTGTTAAGCGCATCATCTGGATGTTATTTTTCATGCGAAGGGAGACTGACCATGCGAACGACGATCACCATCGATGATGAACTGATTATCGATGCAAAGGAAATGACCGGTCTTCAGGAGACATCGGCGATCGTCAAGAAGGCGCTTACGCTTCTCGTTCAAAATGAAGCTGCACGGCGCCTTGCTCTTCTGGGCGGAACGGAACCAGACTTCAGATCAGCGCCCCGCTGGCGGCCGGACGAGCAGTGATTCTGGTCGATACAGTCATCTGGGCCGACCATCTCGGCAAACCAGACCCGAGGCTGATTGCTCTGCTGGAGAATGGACAGGTCTGCACTCATCCGCATGTGATCGGGGAACTGGCGCTGGGGAACATGCGCTAATACGATGTAATCATCGGCTATCTGCATCGGCTGCCGAAATCCGTAACAGCGTCAGATGCGGAGGTTCTGGCAATGATACGGACACAGAAACTGTCCGGCTCAGGCATCGGCTATTGTGACTCGCATCTCGTGGCGTCTATGTTGTTGACGCCGGATCTGTTGCTTTGGACACGGGACAAGCGGCTGAACGCTGTCGCCCACCGGTTCGGCCGTGGCTGGACCTCAGTCTGAAGCGCTCCCAGCAAACCAGTGCAGCGATTTGCATCCGGGACTGTGCGGAGGCGCCTCTCTAGATCGCTGTGCGTCCAATCGAACGCACAGCGGTTGCTCTGGTCTCCCTCGGCACCTCAAGGATCACATATTCTGATACACCGGCCCCTCGCCGCCCTGTGGCGGGACCCACACGATGTTCTGGTTGGGGTCCTTGATGTCGCAGGTCTTGCAGTGGACGCAGTTCTGGGCGTTGATGACGAAGACTTCTTCGCCGTCCTTCTCCACCCATTCATAGACCCCGGCGGGACAGTAGCGGGTCGAGGGGCCCGCATAGACTTTGAGCTCGGAGCGCTTCTGCAGGTCCATGTCCTTGACCTTGAGATGGACCGGCTGGTCTTCCTCGTGGTTGGTGTTGGAGAGAAACACCGAGGACAAACGGTCGAAGGTCAGCACGCCATCGGGCTTGGGATAGTCGATCTTTTTGTGCTGTGCCGCCGGCTCCAGGCTTTGCGCATCGGTCTTGCCGTGCTTCAGCGTGCCGAAGAACGAGAAGCCGAACAGCTGGTTGGTCCACATGTCGAGACCGCCGAGCGCGACGCCGAGACCGGTTCCGAGCTTCGACCAGAGCGGCTTGACGTTGCGCACGCGCCTGAGATCGGTGCCGATCGCCGTCTGGCGCCATTCGTTCTCGATCTCGACCGGCTCGTCATTGGCGCGGCCGGCAGCGATCGCGGCGGCCAGCTTGTCGGCGGCGAGCATGCCGGAGATGACCGCGTTGTGCGATCCCTTGATGCGGGGCACGTTGACGAAGCCGGCGGAACAGCCGATCAGCGCGCCACCCGGGAAGGACAGTTTCGGCACCGACTGGTAGCCACCCTCGGTGATCGCGCGCGCGCCGTAGGACAGGCGCTTGCCGCCTTCGAACGTGCCCCGGATGGCCGGATGCGTCTTGAAGCGCTGGAATTCCTCGAACGGATAGAGATAGGGGTTCTTGTAGTTGAGGTGGACGACGAAGCCGACTGCGACCGTGTTATCCTCCAGGTGGTAGAGGAAGGAACCGCCGCCGGTCTTCATGCCGAGCGGCCAGCCGAACGAGTGCTGCACGAGGCCCTGTCTGTGGTTCTCCGGCTTGACCTGCCACAGTTCCTTGATGCCGATGCCGTATTTCTGCGGCTCGCGATCCTTGGCGAGATCGAATTTCGCGATCAGCTGCTTGGCGAGCGAGCCCCGAACACCTTCGCCGATCAGCGTGTACTTGCCGAGCAGTTCCATGCCGCGGGTATAGGCAGGACCCGGTTCGCCGTTCTTCTCAATCCCCATGTCGCCGGTTGCGACACCGATTACGGCACCCTGGTCATTGTAGAGCACTTCGGCGGCAGCAAAGCCGGGATAGATCTCGACGCCCAGCGCTTCGGCCTTTTCGGCGAGCCAGCGACAGACGTTGCCGAGCGAGACGATGTAATTTCCGTGATTGTTCATCAGCGGCGGCATGGCGAAGTTCGGCAGGCGGATCGAGCCGGCAGGACCGAGCAGCAGGAACTGGTCGTCGGTCACTTCGGTCTTGAAGGGATGGCCCTCTTCCTCACGCCAGCCAGGCAGGAGCGCATCAATGCCCGAGGGATCGACCACGGCGCCTGAAAGAATATGCGCACCGACTTCGGCGCCTTTTTCCAGAACGACCACCGTCAGATCCGGATTGACCTGCTTCAACCGGATCGCAGCCGACAGGCCGGCCGGGCCAGCGCCAACGATCACGACGTCGAACTCCATGCTTTCACGTTCGGGAAGCGGGTTGGCGGAAAGGTCTTGGGCGTCCATTGCAAACTCCGATGCCGGCCCCTCGCCGGCGCAGTAGGTCTGTTTCTGTCTTGTCAAAAGCGATCCCGCTTGTCGAGGCGCGAAAGCGTCTTCCGGCTTGTCATTCGCGCAAAGCACGCTTCCGTTTTCTCAACTTACGTTGACGTACACGTAAATAACGGTTCTGGCGCCAAAGGCAAGTTCTGGCTTTCGCCATGGGTGGACCAAAGCTATAAAGCCCCGGCATTCAAATGACCGGTCCCGCGTCGCAACCTGTCGTCGCGCCCGAAGACCCGTCATGAACCTCGTGCAGAGAAGGAAAGCTTCATGGATCTCGGTATTGCCGGCAAACGCGCTCTCGTACTCGCCTCCTCCCGCGGCCTTGGGCTGGGGATAGCCAAGGCTCTGGCGGCGGAAGGCGCAAACGTCCTTCTCGTCGGTCGGTCGGGCGATCAGCTGGCGGAAAACTGCAAGGCGATCAATGCGCTCGGCAAAGGCAAGGCTGACTGGGTCCGCGGCGATCTCGGCGAAGAGAATTTCGTCGCTTCGATGGTGACGGCCGTTGAGGAAAAGCTCGGCGGCATCGACATTCTCGTCAACAATACCGGCGGCCCGACGCCCGGCACGACTGAGGACATGAGCGCCGACAAGCTCGACACGTTCTTCCAGTCCATGGTGCTGCGCGTCATCACGCTCACCAACACGTTGCTGCCGCAGATGAAGGCGCAAGGTTGGGGTCGCGTGCTGACGGTTGCCTCCTCCGGCGTGGTTGAGCCCATCGCCAACCTCGCGCTGTCGAATACGCTGCGTGGCGCGCTGGTCGGCTGGAACAAGACACTTGCGACCGAAGTAGCAGGCTCCGGCATCACCGCGAACATGCTGCTGCCTGGCCGCATCCTCACCGACCGGATCGAGGAGCTTGATACGGCCAATGCGAAGAAGCAGGGCAAGACGATGGACGAAGTCCGTGCCGCATCGGTCAAGACGATCCCCGCCGGCCGGCTCGGCACGGTCGAGGAATTCGGCGCTGCCGGTGCCTTCCTCTGCTCGGAGGCCGCAAGCTACATCACCGGATCGATGCTGCGCGTCGATGGCGGCGCCGCCCGCTCGTTCTAACCTGACGAGACCACTTTGAAGACGACACGGATCGCGCTAGACTTTGATTCTGGCGCGGTCCACGCCTCCCCCCTCCGACCGGGAAAGTAAACCTCATACCGGACCTCTGATCATCGAACCGACTGTTCGAGCATCCGCACAAGGAGGGATTGCGAAACACGCTCGCAATAGGAGGTTTGACCATGAAAACGACAGTTCCGATCTATCAGCTTAAACGCAAGGCGAAGCTTCTCGCCCGGCAGACATCCACTCCCCTTCACGCCGCGCTCGACCGCATCGCCATCGAGCAAGGGTACCGGAGCTGGAGCCTGCTATCGGCCAAACATGCCGAAACATCGCCCGCCGAAATCTTGTACCGAAGCCTGAAACAGGGCGACATGCTGCTGGTCGGTGCACGACCGCGACAGGGCAAGACGCTGATGGCGCTCAGCCTTGCCATCGAGGCCATGAAAGCCGGCAACAGCGCCTTTTTCTTCAGCCTCGATTATACGCCTGCCGACATTCTCGGGCGCTTTCGCGCGCTTGAGGTCGAGCCTCAGCTTTGGAGACCAGTTTTCGTTCGACTGCTCCGATGCGATCAATGCCGGTTACATGATCGAGGCGCTGGAAACCGCTGCAGCCGGTACGCTGGTCGTGGTGGACTATCTTCAACTGCTCGACCAGAGGCGCGAAAACCCGCCGCTGGCCGACCAGGTTTCCACACTCGAGTCTTTCGCCCGTAAGCGCGGTCTGATCATCGTCTTCGTGTCGCAGATCGACCGCGCTTACGACGCGGCCGCGAAGCCCCTCCCCGACATCGCGGATGTCAGGCTTCCCAACCCGCTCGACCTGTCCAAGTTCAGCCGGACCTGCTTCCTTCAGGGCGGCAGCGTAGCGTTCCGGCCGAACGGGTAAGCCGGTCAAAGATCGGCGGCGAGCTTGGGCAGGTCGGCGATCAGGCTGTCGCGCACAACATAGCTTATCGGCGTGCCGGGATAGCGCTTCACGTCGACCAGCAACCTTGCAAAGATCACGCGGCGGTCGTTCTGCTCGGCCCAGCCGACGAACCAGCCGATCGGGCGGGCATAGTCGGGCTTGCCGTCCTTGCCGCGCAGCCAGCCGGCGCCGGTCTTGCCCTGCACGTCCCAGCCGTCGCCGGCTGCAAAATGGGGCAGGATCGCCTGCGTCATGTCGGAAGCCTTTTCCGAGATCGGCAGCTTGCCGGTGAGGAAGCGGCGAATGAACGCCACCTGCTGGTCCGGCGAAATCTTCAGCGACGACATCAGCCAAGCTTCCGTCAGCCCGTCCGTGCCGGCGGGTCCGCCGGAGACATCGCGGTTGCCGTAACCGAAGGCCTTCACATAGGCCGCGAACCGTTCTTTGCCGAGCTTGCGCGCGATCTCCTGCGAATACCAGACGATCGAATCGCGTTCCCAGATGGTCGGATCGACATCCTTTTGCTCACGCTTGGAGCGGTTGAATTTCGGCTGGTATTTCCACAGCGGTGTCGTCTCGTCGGTTAGGATGCCGGCGTCGTAGCCCATCATCGCGAGCGGCAGCTTGAAGGTGGATTGCGGATAGAAAGCCTGATCGCAGGCGCCTTCCCGGTAAATCGGCTCGCCAGTCTTTTCCTCGATTACGACGGTGCAGGCGATGGGTTCGGCAGCATGGGAGGCCACGCCGGAAAACACGCACGCAACCGCGATCAACGACAGAAACTTCATTTTCTTCAACACTCTAGCAGTCCTCCTGTGCGACGCCGGGAAGATCCTCCATGAATGTGTAAACATTGAGTTAACTTGTCGTGCCGGTTTTGACCCCTCGTCAAGGCGGCACTGTTAAAGGCCTCGCTTGATTAGAATCCAAGGGGCATACCGTGTTAATTGACAGAATTTTCAAAGGCGGATCGAGTTCATCCTCGCCGAGCCAGACGTCCAGCCCAAGCACTCAACCGGCAAGCACCACATCCGGCAGTTCGTCCACAGCCAAGCCTGCCAGCAACGAGCCGGTTTCCGCCGAACCGGTGAAAAGCGACGAGCCCGACACGCAGGTCGACAACAGCGATGACGGGATCTACGGCCCGACACCGGTCGCTTCTAACGACGATCCCGCGACGTCCGAGCCGACAGCGGCCGACAACGACGAAGCGGACGGTCGCGTAGAAAAGGAAGACGCGGCCGGGACACCGGTATGGACTGCGCCGGAGACAGCGGAAACCGATCAGGCCGAACCAAGCGACGTTGAGGCTGGAGAAGCAGGAAGCACCGACAGCACCTCCACAGTAACGGACGACGATGCGGCGGCTGAGACGGGTTCGACCGACATGGCTGGCGCTTCGCCATCGGGCAGCGCAAGTTCCGCCACCGCGCCTGGCCCCTCGTCGGCGGGCCCCGTCCAGGCTGGCACGGCATCCACGGCACCGGCGACTGGCGCAAGTGTGGGAACGACCGCGTCGGCTTCCAACGCTCCTACAACGGCGTCGACCTCTGTCTCGAAAACAGCCTCTGCCGATCACGTCGCCAACTTCCTTGACCAGATCGCAAGGATTCAGACGCGTTTCGGAACGACCGGCTCCGACGAGGAACAGCAGGTCCGCGAACGGGCTTCGGAAGTCGTCCAGAGCCTGATGGTCAGCCAGTTGCTGGACAATATCGTCTCCAAGCAGAGCCAGACGATTGGCACCCTGTTCGGCTCCCGAGACGAGGCCGACACGCTGGAAACGGAGAAAATCTACAGCGCGGCATAAACGCTATCGGCATGGGGTTCAGTCCCTTTCCGCTCTTGCCTTCGCCTGCACCTTGTGCCATCACGCGCCCTCTTGAAAAACGGGGCGCGTTTTCGCGTTCTGTTGCCCTCGGAAGCGGCGCTTCCGGTTCATCATTTTCGACGTAGATCTTTAAGGAGCACGGCCATGGCACGGGCGCTCGGGCTTGATTTCGGCACGACCAATACGGTTCTGGCATTGGCGGACAGTGGCGCCACCACGCATTCGCTGGAGTTCTCCAGCAGCGCCGGCACCACGGATTCGATGCGCACGGCGCTGTCCTTCATGAAGGATGCGAAGCTTGGCGCGCAGGCGCTGAAGATCGAGGCCGGTCAGGCCGCGATCCGGCAGTTCATCGACAATCCCGGTGATGTTCGCTTCCTGCAGTCGATCAAGACCTTTGCCGCGAGCCCACTGTTTCAGGGTACGCTGGTGTTTGCCCGCCGGCACATGTTCGAAGACCTGATGGAAATCTTTCTGAAGCGGCTGCAGGCCTATGCGGAAGGCAACTGGCCGGGCGAAGTCTCGCGTCTTGTTGCGGGACGTCCGGTGCATTTTGCCGGCGCCAGCCCGGACGAGAAGCTCGCCACCGATCGCTACAACGAAGCGCTGACGCGGCTGGGCTTTCCGGAAATCCACTATGTCTACGAGCCTGTCGCAGCCGCCTATTACTTCGCGCAGAGCCTGAAGAGCGATGCCACCGTTCTGGTGGCCGACTTTGGCGGCGGCACGACGGACTACTCGCTCATCCGCTTCGAGCGTGTCGCCGGCAAGCTCGTCGCAACTCCGATCGGCCATTCCGGCGTCGGCATCGCCGGCGATCACTTCGATGCGCGGATGGTGGAGCATCTGGTGGCGCCAGAGATCGGCAAGGGCACGCATTTCAAGAGCTTCGACAAGCTCCTCGAAGTGCCGTCGAGCTATTACGCCAATTTCTCGCGCTGGAACCAGTTGTCTATCTTCAAGACGACCCGCGAGTTCACCGATCTGAAATCGCTGGTGCGCTCGGCGACCGATCCCGACAAGCTGGAACTCTTCATCGATCTCGTCGATCACGACGAAGGCTATCCGCTCTATCAGTCGATCTCGGCCACCAAGATGGCGCTGTCTGCGTCCGACGAGGCGGAGTTCAATTTCTCGCCGCTCGGCCGGGGTGGCAAGAAGATGGTGAAGCGGACCGATTTCGAAACCTGGATCGCCGACGACCTTGGCCGCATCGAAGGTGCGCTGGACGACGTGCTGACCAAGACCAACACGGCACCTGATGAGGTCGACAAGGTGTTCTTGACCGGCGGCACGTCCTTCGTGCCGGCGGTGCGGCAGATCTTCAACCGGCGCTTCGATGCCGGCAAGATCGAGAGCGGCGGCGAACTGTTGTCGATCGCCCACGGTCTGGCCCTGATCGGCGAAAGCGGCGATGTGGAGCAATGGGCGGCGTAAGCACTCCACGAGGTTCTCCACAGCCGCGGACGGAATCCCATTCCAACCCGAGCCCGACATGCTATAGGGTGCGCATATGAGCCCCACCGCCTCCGAACTCGATCCTGCCGAACTTGCAGCGCTGCTGCATTTCTATGCGGATTCGGGTGTCGACTGGCTGGTCGAGGACGCACCGGTTGATCGCTTCGCGCAGTTTGCCGAGCAGAAGGCAGCGAAGTCGCAAGGGCGAGCGGCACCGAACGTGTCGTCACCGCCGCAGGGCGAGCGTGAGGCCTATGCTGTCGGTGGCGATACACCACAGCCGCAGCGTCCCGCGCCACCAGCTCCGCGTCTTACCCCCTCCTCCATGCAGCAGGTCGCCATTCCCGATGGCGGCGCGGTCAATGCCGCGCGTCTTGCGGCAGACGGTGCCGGCACGCTTTCCGAACTGAAGACGGCGCTGGAAACCTTCGGCGGCTGCAACCTGAAACACGGCGCCCGCTCAACGGTGTTCATGACCGGCGATCCGCAATCGCGCATCATGGTAATCGGTCCGATGCCAAATGCCGAAGACGATCGCGACGGCATACCCTTTTCCGGGCGGCAGGGCCAATTGCTCGACCGAATGCTGGCGGCGATCGGCCTGTCGCGCGAAACGGTGCTGCTCACCAACATCATTCCCTGGCGCCCGCCGGGAAGCCGGATGCCGTCAGACGCCGAACTTGAAATCTGCAGACCGTTCCTCGACCGTCAGATCGCGCTTGCCGAGCCACGGCATCTGCTGCTGCTCGGCAACTTCCCCGCGCGTCTGTTCCTCGGCGATACCGGGACAATCCATTCGATGCGTGGCGAGTGGCGTGAGGTCACGGCGGCAGGTCTCGCAGTATCCGCTCTCGCGACGCTTCACCCGCAGGATCTGCTTGCGGCACCGGCCAACAAGGCTCTCGCTTGGCAGGATATGTTGCTGTTCAAAAGCCGCATTTCCGGCACCTGATTGCCCACCTTTCGGGCATTCTCCGACCGATTCGCGTTAATATTACCAAAATATGAATATCGCTATGCGTGCGCTGCATGTCAGCGCCGCGTTTGTCGGTATTGATGAATCAATGCTGCGCTGCAATATATCATCCTGTCTTGGGAGGACACGGTTTAAGGAACCAAGGCAATGACCACACGCTTTCGTCCGATCCATTCGGGCTTTGAAACCCTCCGCGTTGCCGGCCTCGCGCCGCGCTCCTCGAACGGGTACCACCACTTCGGATCTGCCACGCACGAGCAGATCACGTCGCGCTCGATGAGCCGTCCGGTCGGGATAACCCGTCCGTCCGCCGTCTTCGCAGACTTCCGTGAACGCTGAGGGTATGACGACAATGAAAACCGTTCTGCACCCGATCCGTACGATCCGCGACAGCATTCTCCAGATCAGCTGCGCGGTATCTGCATCCGTCGAGTTTTCTCGCTCAGCGGTGAAGCGCTCCGACGCGGAAACTGCAATTCCGCTGTAAAGCGTCATCCATGTTGGATTGAACTGTCGAGGGCTGCGTCATGCGGCCCTTTTGCGTTTGGGGCATGTTCCTGCAGCACAGGTTCAGTTGGCGGTGCTTGACGCCCGGCGTGCCGCCTTGCGCTCGAGACCCAACCGATGCTCGCGGTAGATGATGAAGATACCGGCGGAAACCGTAATCGCGGTACCGATCAGCGTCGTTGCCGTCGGCACGTCCGCAAACAGCAGATATGACACGGCAATGCCCAGAATGATCGACGTATAGTCGAAGGGTGCGACTGTCGAGACATCGGCAAATCGATAGCTTTCGGTCAGGAAGATCTGCGCTACGCCACCGCACAGCCCGGCCGCGATCAGAAGCAGAAAACTGCTCCAGGGCAGCGACACCCAGCCGAACGGCAGGCTGGCCAGCGACAGAAGCGCGCCGGTCAGCGAAAAATACAGCACGATCGTCGCCGTCTTTTCGGTCTGCACCAGCTGGCGCACCTGCACCATGGCAAGACCGGCCAGCACGGCGGCACAGAGAACCGCGATCGCCCCGAGCGCCTGTTCGGAGGCAAACCCGCCGTCGCGGAGCAGTGTCAGCTTTGGCCAGGAGACGACGAGAACGCCAACGATTCCGATCAACACCGCCGTCCAGCGATAGACGCGCACTGTTTCCTTGAGGATGAGCGCTGCAAACACGACGGCCATCAGCGGTCCCGCGTAGCCGATGGCGATCGCTTCTGGCAGCGGCAGGTGGATCAGGCCGTAAAAGCCGAAGGCCATCGACATGATGCCCAGCACACCGCGCTTGAAATGTCCAAAAATGCTCGACGTGTGGAATGCCGGCCATAACTGTCCAAGAACCGACAGGTAGAGCACGATCGGCACGATCCCGAAAGCGGAGCGGTAAAAGGTGATCTGCCCTGCAGGGATCCCCGTTCCGGCGGACTTGATGCAGACCTGCATGGCCACGAAGATGACGACGGAGATGACCTTGAAAAGAATGCCCCGCAAGGGGTTCTGCGCGTCGGCCACCATCATGCACTCTGCAAAAATCACGGTGACGGGACCGTAATCGCAGCACCACCAAAGAAAAGGATTCGAATACAAATCACAATAACCACATTTCCCGGGGCCGCGACAGGAAATTGACAAAGCACAATCACGAAGCATGATGGCAAGTCAGCTTCCGCGAGGCTGCTCAAGACTGGAACAAAATCGCGTTATCTTAAAGGTGGCTTCAACAATCATTTAGTATTGCGTGCAATGATCCGCGGCGGCGATGGGGATTGTCGAAAGCTCAATGCGCGCAACCGCGCAGATCCTCGACGCGTTCAATTTGAAGAGCCGGTTCAGGAAAAGTCATGCGAACAGATACGGGCCAGATCGTACATCTGGCAGATTACCGCCCCACTGATTTCGTTCTGGAACGTGTCGACCTCACCTTCGAGCTCGACCCGACGAACACGAAAGTGGATGCCCGGCTGATCTTCCATCGCCGCGAAGGCGTGGATCCGTCCGCTCCTCTGGTGCTCGATGGCGACGAGCTTGCTCTCTCCGGCCTGCTGTTTGACCAAAAGGACGTGCCGGCCAGTCAGTACGATGCCACGCCGGAAAGCCTCATCATCCGTGATCTGCCGGCCGAGGCGCCGTTTGAGATCACCATCACGACCCATATCAATCCGGAAGCCAATACGCAGCTGATGGGGCTTTACCGCACCAACGGCATCTATTGCACGCAGTGCGAGGCCGAAGGCTTCCGCCGGATCACATACTTCCCTGACCGTCCCGACGTTCTGGCGCCCTACACGATCACCATCATCGGTGACAAGGCCGCCAACCCGGTCATGCTGTCGAACGGCAATTTCCTGGGCGGTGCCGGATATGACGAAGGCCGCGCCTTTGCCGCCTGGTTCGATCCGCATCCGAAGCCATCCTACCTGTTTGCTCTCGTCGCCGGCGATCTTGCGGTCGTCGAAGACACGTTCGTGACGATGTCCGAGCGTGAAGTGACGCTGAAGATCTATGTCGAGCACGGCAACGAGTCGCGCACCGCCTATGCCATGGACGCTCTGAAGCGTTCGATGAAGTGGGACGAGGAGCGGTTCGGCCGCGAATACGATCTCGACATCTTCATGATCGTCGCCGTCTCAGACTTCAACATGGGCGCCATGGAGAACAAGGGGCTCAACGTCTTCAACGACAAGTACGTGCTGGCCGATCCAGAGACTGCAACGGATCAGGACTACGCCAATATCGAGGCGATCATCGCCCACGAATACTTCCACAACTGGACCGGAAACCGCATCACCTGCCGCGACTGGTTCCAGCTGTGCCTGAAGGAAGGCCTCACGGTCTATCGCGACCACAAATTCTCGGCCGACCAGCGCTCGCGCCCGGTCAAGCGCATCGCCGAAGTGCGCCATCTGCGCTCGGACCAGTTCCCGGAGGATGGCGGCCCGCTCGCCCACCCGGTGCGCCCGACGACCTATCGCGAGATCAACAATTTCTACACGACGACGGTCTACCAGAAGGGGTCCGAAGTCACCGGCATGATCGCCACGCTGCTCGGCATGGACGATTTCAAGGCCGGCATGGATCTCTATTTCGAACGGCATGACGGCCAGGCCGTCACCGTCGAGGACTATGTGAAATGCTTCGAGGACGTGAGCGGCCGCGATCTCGCCCAGTTCTCGCTCTGGTATTCGCAGGCCGGCACGCCGCTCGTCAACGTCTCGACCGAATACGACCAGGCATCCGCCACGTTCAAGCTGTCGCTCGAACAGATGGTGCCAGCAACGCCGGGCCAGCCGGACAAGCAGCCGATGCACATTCCGTTGTCCTTCGCGCTGATCCTCGACAATGGCACCATTGCCGACGCGACATCCGTCAAGGGCGGTGAAGTGACCGGTGACGTGCTGCATCTGACCGATCGCCGCCAGACCTTCACCTTCACCGGAATCGCGTCGCGGCCGGTCCTGTCGCTCAACCGTTCGTTCTCGGCGCCGGTCAACATCGCCTTTACCCAGACGCCGGCCGATCTTGCGCATATCGCGCGTCACGACACGGATCTGTTTTCACGCTGGCAGTCCCTGACGGATCTCGCCATCCCCAACCTCACCAAGGCGGCCCGCGACGCGCGGGAAGGTCATGAGGTCACCTGCGACCCGGCGCTGATTGCGGCACTTCTGGAAGCGGCCGGCGACGACACGCTGGAGCCGGCCTTCCGCGCGCAGGTTCTGGCACTTCCGAGCGAAGCCGACATCGGTCGCGAGCTTGGTGGCAACAACGATCCGGAAGCCATTCACACGGGCCGCAATGCGGTCTTGAAGCTCATTGCAGATGCTGGCGAAGACCTGTTCAAGCGTCTGTTCAGTGACATGAAGGCAGATAGTGCCTATTCGCCGGATGCCGAAAGCGCCGGCAAGCGGGCTCTCAAGGCTGCGGCACTGACCTACCTCGCCTATGCCGAGAACAGCCCGCAGCGCGCGGCCGAAGCCTTCGGTGCAGCCGACAACATGACGGAACTGTCGCAGGCGCTCACCCTGCTTGCCCATCGCTTCCCGGAAGCGTCGGAAACAACAGGTGCGCTCGCAAGCTTCCTGACACGGTTCGGCGAAAACCCGCTCGTCATCGACAAGTGGTTCTCGCTGCAGGCGACCATGCCCGGCGAAGATGCACTGGCGCGGGTCAAAGCGTTGATCGACCATCCGCGCTACAATGCCGGCAATCCGAACCGTGTTCGCGCACTGGTCGGCATGTATGCCTTCTCGAACCCGACCGGCTTCAACCGCCGCGACGGCGAAGGCTACCGGTTCCTCGCCGGACAAATCCTCGAGATCGATCCGAAGAACCCGCAACTGGCCGCCCGCATCCTCACCTCGATGCGCTCATGGCGCTCGCTGGAGCCGACCCGCGCCGACCAGGCCCGCGACGCTTTGATGACGATCGAACGCAGCCCGTCCCTTTCGACTGACGTGCGCGACATCGTTGAGCGTATGCTGAAGGGCTGAGACAATCTTCGTGCAAAATGACATCCGCGTCGGCTGCCTGCCGACGCGGATATTTTTTGCGCCGATTTGGCACATTTTGGTACATCTTGCTTGACGAGGCTTGATAACTCGCATCCTGAAAAGCGTTACCCAGACACCTGATTTGCGGTTCCTCTCAGGCGTAAATGCGTCGACTATCATATGGTTAACGAAATGTTACCAACCCTCTGGACACAGAGAATCACTCTGTGATTCATTAGGTCAGATTCGAGCGGCGGCGCAGCGAATCACGACGAGGGATCGGATGACGATGATATCGGGCGTGCAGCGGGAAACCGAGGCCGGGGGATGGTTGCGCTTCAAGTTTCCAGGCTTCAGCAGCCTTGGACGGACGGCTCCGGAGGAAGCTCAGCTTTCCGTCCGGCCGATCGCACAGCAGACGCCGCGCGTCGAGCTGGTGCTGAAGCGTTCCATTCCAATTCTGATCCTTATCTTTCTTGCCGTCGTTGCCGCATCGCGCATTATGGGGATCGTGGGCGAGCATGGCCGGATGGAAGATGCCGCGCGCCAGTCCGCGTCGCTGATGTCCGCGACCGCATTCGCCGCTTTCTCCGGACAGGAATCGCTGTTTGCTGCAGCCGACCGCCAGACTGCCCAAGCGCGTCTCTCGACATTCCTCGGCCAGGACAAGCTGGAGCGCGGCGCTGTCGTGCTCTTTACCGATACGACCGGCCGGATCTTCGGCGGCATCGGCGATGCCGGCAGCTATCTCGGCAAGCGTCTTTCCTCGGTTCTTCCCGAAACCGCAGCCATGCGCCGCGTCGGCGGGTCGGGCACGGTCATCGAGACCTTTTTCGGTGATGTCCCCTACTATGCGTCGATCAAGCCAATCGGCAACGACGGTGCGCTGATCGTAGCGGCCCATTCGCTGGAGACGACGAACGAATTCGTACGTGGCGAAGTCTCGCTCAGCGTCACGATCTTTGCCGGCATTTCGGCCATCCTGCTCGTCATCCTCTATGCCTATTACGCTCAGGTGAAGCGCGCCCGCGATGCCGACGAGACGTTCGTGCAATCGAACCTGCGCATCGAGACGGCGCTGTCGCGCGGTCGCTGCGGCCTGTGGGATTTCGACGTTACTAACCGGCGCCTGTTCTGGTCGGGCTCGATGTACGAGATGCTCGGCTTCCCCCCGGTCGGCAACGTCGTGTCCTTTACCGATGCGGCGCGGATGATGCACCCGACCGACGGCAACCTCTACGCACTCGCCCGCGCCATCAGCCGCGGCAATGCCAAGCAGGTGGACCAGGTCTTCCGCATGCGCCACGCCGCCGGCCACTATGTGTGGATGCGCGCCCGCGCCCAGGTCGTGCGGATGGCAAACGGTCGCACCCATGTGATCGGCATCGCCATGGATGTGACCGAGCAGCACCGGCTTGCCGAACGCTATGCAGAAGCCGACCAGCGCCTTGCAGACGCCATCGAGTGCACGTCGGAAGCCTTCGTTCTCTGGGACAAGAACGACCGCCTGGTAATGTGCAATACCCATTTCCAGCAGGCCCACGGTCTTCCGGACTCAGTCCTCGTCCCTGGCACCGAACGCAGCACCGTGCTTGGCGCCTCTGCCCGTCCGGTGATCGAACGCCGCGTCGCCGATCCCGATCGCAGCGGCCTGTCGCGCACCACCGAAGTGCAGCTTGCCGATGAACGCTGGTTGCAGATCAACGAACGCCGCACGCGCGATGGCGGCACGGTGTCCGTCGGCACCGACATCACCCTGCTCAAGCGTCACCAGGAACGCCTGCGCGATTCGGAACGCCGCCTGATGGCGACGATCGGCGATCTCTCCGCCTCGCAGAGGAAGCTCGAGCGCCAGAAGGAAGAGCTTTCGACCGCCAACGCCAATTACCAGGCGGAAAAGGAACGCGCCGAGGCCGCCAACAAGGCGAAATCGGAATTCCTCGCAAACATGTCCCACGAACTCAGAACGCCGCTCAACGCCATTCTCGGCTTTTCCGAGATCCTCGTGAACGGCATGTTCGGCCCGCTCGGTTCCGCCAAATACAGCGAATACTCCCGCGATATCCACGACAGCGGCAAGCATCTCCTCAACGTCATCAACGATATCCTCGACATGTCGAAGATCGAGGCGGGCCACATGCTGATCCAGTCGGAGCCCGTCAACCTGACGCCGCTGATCGAGGAAAGCCTGAGGCTGACGGCGGTGGTCGCGCAGGAAAAGCAGATCGCCATCCGCCAATGCCTGTCGCCTTCCCTCGACATGATCGGCGATCGCCGGGCGCTGAAACAGGTGATGCTGAACCTCCTCTCCAACGCCGTGAAATTCACCGACGAAGGCGGCCGCATCGAACTGCGCGCAAAGCCGATCAGCGGCGGCATCGTGCTCACCATCGCCGACACCGGCATCGGCATCCCCAAGGCATCGCTGTCGAAGATCGGCCAGCCCTTCGAACAGGTGCAGAGCCAGTATGCCAAGAGCAAAGGCGGCTCCGGCCTCGGCCTCGCCATCTCCCGCTCGCTGATCACCCTGCACGGCGGCACGATGCGGATCCGGTCCGTCATGGGCAAGGGAACCGTGGTGTCGATCCACATCCCTCAAAGCGATGTGGTCCAGTTTACGGCAAAGAAGGTGGCTTGAGGAACACCACACGATCAATCCCAGATTGCAATTGGCTCGCCCATACACATTTGCCGCCTTCTCATCTGTTGAAGGAGATCACCTGTAAGCAGCGCTGCAGACGCCCGTATTCCCAAGCTCTGCGAAATTGCTGACGACACGCGAGCAGCGCTTGCGATGATCAACGTCAAACTGGATTCGAAGCCGGATCAGGGTTGGATCATCAATATTATCTGTGTGATCTTCGGGCTGGTGCTTGCAGCAATCGCTGGGACAGCCGGGATATTCACTCTGATCAGATGATCATCTCGGTCAGAACCGGAAGACGGGGCTCAGGCTCTCACCACCTTCTCGAAAACCTTCCGCACCGCCTTGGATAGCCGCTTTACCTCGCCCTCGAGCGTTGACAGATCCGGGCAGTCTCCAGCCCGACAGATGCGCTCAACGAGACCGGATGGCGCATCCTTCGGCTCGAACGGGCCGTCGACACAGAGCCTGATGATCTGCGACAGTTCGCTGAACAACCTGATTGCCTCAAGGCAGGTATCGAGGTCACCGGGCGTCATCAGGTCGTGGCCTAACAGTTCCAGCAACTCGCCGGTCGTCGAGCCGTAGGTGGGGACGGTGATGTCCTTCACGGGTGCGACAAGCCGCAGGTACTGGGCCAGAAACTCGATATCGATCAATCCACCCGGGATCAGCTTCAAGTCCCAGCTATCGCGCGGCGGCTTTTCCTTGCCGATCAGGACCCGCATCTCTGAGACGTCCTTGGCGATCTGGCCGACATCACGGCTTGCCGACAGAACGTCGTCGATCACGTCCCTCACCTCGTCCTGAAGGCTTGTGTCACCGCAGACAAGCCGCGCCCGCGTCAGCGCCATATGCTCCCAGGTCCAGGCTTCCTCGCGCTGGTATTTGCCAAAGGCACCGATGCGGGTGGCGACCGGTCCCTTGTTGCCGGAGGGACGCAACCGCAGATCCACCTCGAAGATGACACCTTCCGCCATCGGCGCCGAAAGCGCTGCGACCAGCCGCTGGGTCAGGCGCGTGAAATAGCGTTGCGCATCAAGCGGCCGCGGGCCATCGCTTTCCGCGACCGCGCTGTCATAGTCGTAGAGAAGGATGAGATCGACATCAGAGCCGGCGGTCAGTTCGAATGAGCCGAGCTTGCCCATGCCGAGCACGGCCAGCCGACCGCCCGGATAGGCGCCATGCGCCGCCTTGATTTCGGCTGTCACGGCAATCAGCGCCGCCTCGATCAGGAGATCGGCGAGATGGGTAAAGGCGCGACCCGCCTCCTCTCCGGAAATCGACCCGGTCAGCAACCGGATCCCGATCAGGAACCGGTGCTCGGCGGCAAAGATCCGCAGCCGGTCCAGCCGGTCCTCGTAGTGCCGCGAGCTTGCCAGAAACGCCGTCAGCCGCGAGGCGAGAAAGTCGCGGGTGGGGATCTCCGCCATCAGCCCGGGGTCGAGCATGCCGTCGAACACATGCGGCTTGGAGGCGACGATATCGGCGAGCCGCGGCGCAGAGGCCATGATCGTCACGATCAGCGACAGAAGCAGTGGATTGTTGCCGATCAGCGAAAACAGCTGGATGCCGGCCGGCAGGCCTTTGAGAAAGCTGTCGAACCGCAGCAGGGCCTCGTCGGCGCGGCGGCTCTCGCCGATCGCCTTCAAGAGCGCCGGCATCATCTCCGTCAGCCGCTCGCGGGCTTCCGATGACTGCGTTGCCCGGTAGCGACCGGAATGCCAGGTCCGGATCACCCGGCTCATGTCGGCCGGACGCTCGAAACCGAGCCGGCCGAGCGTCTCCAACGTATCGGGATCGTCCTTCTGGCCGGTGAAGACGAGATTGCCTTCGTAGTTTCCGCCCTGCGAAGAAAGCTTTTCCTCTTGCTCGAACAACCGCGAATATCGCTTCTCGACCGTCCTTAGAATGGCTTCAAGCTTGGTCGAAAAGGCCGCAACGCTGTCGAAACCGAGCATGAAGGCAATGCGCTTCAGTTCCGCCTCGGTGGTCGGCAGCCTGTGCGTCTGCTCGTCATGCACCATCTGGATGCGGTGCTCCACATCGCGCAGAAACCAGTAGGCATCGGTCAGCGCGGCTGCGATTTCAGGCCTGATCCATTTCGCCTCGGCCAGCGCCTTCAGCGCCGCTTCGGTCTCCCTCGTGCGCAAGGCCGGCATACGGCCGCCGGCGATCAGTTGCTGGGTCTGCGCAAAGAACTCGATCTCGCGAATGCCGCCCCGGCCGAGCTTGATGTCATGGCCTTTGACGGCGATCGCACCGTGGCCCTTGTGCACATGGATCTGCCGCTTTATCGAATGGATATCGGCAATCGCCGCATAGTCGAGATATTTGCGAAACACGAACGGCGTCAGCAGCTTCAGAAAGCCCTCGCCCGCCACGATATCGCCAGCCACGGGTCTGGCCTTGATGAAAGCTGCCCGTTCCCAGTTCTGGCCCCTGCCTTCGTAATATATCAGTGCCGCATCCATCGACACGGCAAGCGGCGTCGAGCCCGGATCGGGCCTCAGCCGCAGATCGGTGCGGAACACATAGCCGTCTGCCGTGCGCTCCTGCAGAATTCGGATCAGCCGCCGCATCATCCGCCCGTAGGTCTCCGATGCATCGAGCGGGTCGGAGAGAATGCCGGCGTCGGGATCATAGAAGACGACGATGTCGATATCGGAAGAGTAGTTCAGCTCGCGGCCACCCAGCTTGCCCATCCCGAGCACGATCAGGCCCGATCCGCGGCTCGGCTCCGCTGGATCGACGAGCCGGAGCTTGCCACTCTCATGGGCTGCCAGAAGCAGATGATCGATCGCCGCCGCCGTAGAAGCCTGCGCAAACTCGCTCAGCCAGCGCGTCGTATCCCGTGCCGAGAAGATGCGGGCAAGATCTGCGAGCGCCAGCAGAAACCCGAATGCCCGCTTGGCGTTGCGCAGCGCCGTCATCACCTCGTTCTCGGACGGGACCCTTGCATCCACCGGTCGCCACGCCTCTCGGGCTGCGTCAACCAGCGCGGCCAGCGCATCCTCAACCGTCCCGTCGATCGCATCGGCCAGAAGCTTCGGCCTGATCGAGGCCACATCGCGCAGAAACGGAGACAGCGAAAAGGCGGCGATAAGAAAGGCCTTAAGCGGCCCATCGGCCTTGACCAGTTCAGCCACGGAAGGCTCGGTCTTGCCGATCTCCTTCAACAGGGAAAGCGAAAGCTTGGCCTCCGCCTGGTTCAGCGGCCGGATCACACCAGCCGCTACGTCGTCGAGCCGGTTTCCGGTCTCCATTCTTTTCCTCCCGCGCTCCGCCAGCCTAGCCCTTCACCACCGGAAACACCATGGTCACCGTCAAGCCGGGAGCCTCAGTGCTCGCCTCGTCGGTCGCGGAGAGCTCCAGCCTTCCGCCATGCAGCCCCATCACTGCCTCGACCAGAGACAGGCCGAGACCGGTTCCGGGCTTGGAACGGCTTGCATCCAGCCGGAAGAACCGCTTCGTCACCTCTTCGCGTTTGTCCGCTGGCACGCCTGGACCGTTGTCGCACACGGACAGCCGGATCAGCCCGCCCACCGAGGACAGTTTCACCTTGATCTCGGGAACACCGCCGGCTTCAGCGGCATATTTGATCGCGTTGTCCAGCAGGTTGAAGATCGCCTGGCCGATCAATTCGCGGTTGCCGTTCACGGAAAGGCCGGGCTCGATCTCCGTGACCAGCGCCAGTCCCACCTCGTCGGCCACCGGTTCGTAAAGCTCGGCACAGTCGGCAGAGGCGGCAGAGAGATCGACATCAGACATTTCCGCCGCCATCGAACCCGCCTCGACCCGCGAGATCATCAACAGCGCGTTGAAGGTCCGGATCAGCTGGTCGCTTTCGCCGATGATCCCTTCCAGCGCGTGACGACGCACATCCTCGCGGTCTTCGGAAAGCGCATCGGCCGCCTTGTTGCGCAGCCGTGTCAGCGGCGTCTTCAGATCGTGGGCGATGTTATCGGAAACCTGCCGCAGTCCCTCGTTGAGTTTCTCGATGCGGCCGAGCATGGCGTTGAGCGATTCCGACAGCCTGTCGAACTCGTCGCCGGAGCGGCCAACCGGCAGCCGCTGCGACAGGTCGCCCGCCATGATCTTCTGGCTTGCGGCCGACATCCGGTCGATCCGTTTCAGCGCATTGCGGCCGATGCCGAACCAGATCACGAGAGCACCGAGCCCCATGATCGCCAGCGCCACCATCAGCGCCTGGCGCACGATATAGCGGAAACGGCTGGGATCTCCGAGATCGCGGCCGATCATGATCCGAAGACCGTTGTCGAAGCGCAGCACGTTGGCGATCGCAAGATGCCGCCGCGCGCCCTGGTTCTCGGAGTATGGGGTGTAGCCGAACGGCATGTCCGTCCAGCCTTCCTTGTCGAGAACGCCAGGCTGCACGGAGGCGACATTGCCGGCCAAAATATCGCCGCTTGGGCCTGCAATCACATAGAGATTGGCACCCGGCTGGCGGGCGCGACGCTCCATGATGCGCAGCAGAAGGTTAATCCCGCCGCGATCATAGGCGCGCTGAATGTCCTGGATTTCCTCCTGAATCGTCTGGCGCGTCTGCTGCACCAGCGTCTTTTCGGAAAGTGCCGTAACGTAGAACACAAGAAAAGCGGCGCAGAGCGCAAACAGCAGGATGTAGAGCGCCGAAAGCCTCACCGCCGTGGAGCGGAACATCAGCCTTGCGCGGTTTACGATACGGGCAAACACGAAGGCTTACCCCTCGTCCTTGATCATGTAGCCTGCGCCGCGAATGGTCTTCAGCAACGGCTTGTCGAAATCCTTCTCGATCTTCGAGCGCAGCCGCGACACATGCACGTCGATCACATTGGTCTGCGGGTCGAAATGGTAGTCCCAGACGTTTTCGAGAAGCATCGTGCGGGTCACCACCTGGCCGGCATTCTTCATCAGGTATTCGAGAAGACGGAATTCGCGCGGCTGCAACAGGATCTCCTTGCCGGCGCGCTTCACCTCGTGGGACAGCCGGTCGAGTTCCAGATCACCGACACGGTAGGCCATGTCCTGTTCAGGCGTACCCTTTCGCCGGCCGAGAACCTCGACACGCGCCAGAAGCTCGGAGAATGCATAGGGTTTCGGCAGATAGTCGTCGCCGCCGGCGCGCAACCCGGTCACCCGGTCGTCCACCTGGCCGAGCGCCGAGAGGATCAACACCGGCGCATTCACACCGCGCTTGCGCAGTTCCGAAATCACCGACAAGCCGTCGCGCCGCGGCAGCATGCGGTCGATCACCATCACGTCGTAGGAATTCTCGGTGCCCATAAACAAGCCGCTTTCGCCGTCGCTTGCATGGTCGGCAACAATCCCTGCCTCGCGAAAGGCCTTCGTCATATAGGCCGCAGCCTCGAGATCGTCTTCAATCACCAGAATCTTCATGTGCGGGACAATAGCGTCGCTTGCGATTTTTGCACCAGCGGAATCATCGGCACTGCCGGAATGTGGGATTATCGTCTGCATCTTGAAACTCCATGAACGGTGAAGGGCGCCGACCGTTGCCGGTGGCGCCCTTCATGAGGTCGTCTGGGAGGACCAACCTATTGGGAACCGGAGGCTTAAATCAGCCTTCGTCGATCGGCAGCGCCACGAAGCGGCTCGTGCCACCGGCTTCGACCTGGAACAGCGCACGGGTGCGGCCGTCCTTGCGGGCCTGCTCGATCACCTTGCCGATGTCATCGGCGGTAGCGACCTTGCGGTTGTTGACCGACAAGATCTTCTCGCCGTTCTTCAGACCACGGGCCGCTGCTTCGCTGTCCGGATCGACTTCGGTCACGGCAAGGCCGGAACCGTCTTCGGCGGGAGCAACGGTGATGCCGAGTGCGGCAAGCGCCTTGCTGGTCGACGGAACCGGTGCATCCGGCTGCTTCGGTTCGGCAGATGCCGCCTCGTCGCTTGCCATGTTGCCGAGCGTCACGGTGACGTCTTGCATCTTGCCTTCACGCCACAGATCGATCTTCACCTTGGCATCAGGGCCAAAGCCTGCGATGCGGCGCGACAGTTCGCGGGCATCCTTGATGGCCTGGCCGTTGACGGCGGTGATGATGTCACCTTCCTTGATGCCGGCCTTCTGGCCTGGAGAACCTTCCTGCGGAGCAACGACAAGCGCGCCGGCCGCTTCCTTGAGGCCAAGCGAGTCGGCGATATCCTGCGTCACCGGCTGGATCTGCACGCCAAGCCAGCCGCGGGCAACCTTGCCGTCCTTCATCAGGTCGTTGATCACGTCCTTGGCGGTCGAGGCCGGGATCGCGAAGGCAATGCCGACATTGCCGCCCGACGGCGAGAAGATCGCCGTGTTGATGCCGACAACCTGGCCGGAAAGGTCAAAGGTCGGGCCGCCGGAATTGCCGCGGTTCACGGCCGCATCCACCTGGATGTAGTCGTCGTAAGGACCGGAGCCGATGTCGCGGCCACGGGCCGAAACGATGCCGGCAGTCACGGTGCCGCCAAGGCCGAACGGGTTGCCGACCGCCACGACCCAGTCGCCGACGCGGGTCTTGGTGTCGTCGGCAAAGGACACGTAGGTGAACTTGCGGCTGGTGGCATCGACCTTCAGCAGCGCCAGATCGGTGCGGCTGTCGCGGCCGACCAGCTTGGCTTCGAGCTCGGTGCCGTCGTTGAGGACGACCGTGTAGGCCTGACCGTCCGAAACGACGTGGTTGTTGGTGACGACATAGCCGTCTTCGGAGATGAAGAAGCCGGAGCCCTGTGCGGTCGGACGCAGGTGATGCGGACGGTTCGCGCCCGGGCCACCACGCTCGGCGCGGTCACGCGGACCGGCACCGGGGCCGCCGGGAGCATCGGGGCCGCCCTGACCGCCGAATTCCTTGAAGAAGCGCTTCAGAGGATGGTCGTCGGGCAGCTGGTCAAAGCCGCGGCCGCCGAAGTTGAAGGAAAAGTTGTTGCCGCCTTCATCGGCAGTCTCCTGCGGCTCGTCCGACTGAACGCGAACGGACACGACGGCGGGCGATACGGCGGAGACCACGTCGGCAAAGCTCGGCGCCTGGGGCGCGGTCACGCTGACGGGGGCCGCGAAGGATGCGGTCACCTGGGCCGGAATGCCGGTCGACAGCATGACGGCCGCAAGGCCGGCTACGGTGGAAGTCTTGAGAACCGTCTTCAGGGAGGGACGTTTAATGGTGCGCATCTGAGCTACCTTCTTCTTCTCGTCAGTCTTGGTGTTGCCGGAGGTCCGGCGGCGGTGGTTGAGAAGAGATATAGGAGCCTGCACCTTAACTGCACGTGTCGGCGGCATGAATTGTTGGTAATGTTCGAGATTCTTGCAGCCTTGAGAAACGGCAGGCCTTACCGCTTCAACAGCTCGTCGATCCGCTTCTTTTCGGCATCTGTCAGAGCCGCGATGGAGCGTGTGTTTGGCCGGGTGCGGATAAAGACGAACAGCGCGACGATGCCGATCACCAGCGCTCCGATCGGCAGCGCCCAGAGAATGATTGTCCTTGCGCTCACACGCGGATTGAGCAGAACGAACTCGCCGTAGCGGGAGACGACATAATCAATCACCTGCCCGTCTGTATCCCCATCCGTCAGCCGCTCGCGCACCAGCACGCGAAGATCGCGAGCCAGCTCGGCATTGCTGTCGTCGATCGACTGGTTCTGGCAGACCATGCAGCGCAACTGCGTCGAAATCTGCCGCGCCCGCTGTTCGAGGCCCGGATCCTTGAGGATCTCATCCGGATTGACGGCAAATGCAGGAAGTGGCGCGAGTAGAAGGAAGAGCGCAAGCAGAGCCTGGCATGATCTGCGCAAACCCCATCCTCCCCTCATTCCTGTGCTCGACACTGGAATCCAGCCACGGCGCGTCCGCGCCGTGAAAGAACCTGCTGTTTCAATTGCGTCTTCCGCGCCCAAAGACTTGGGCGCACTGGATTCCTGTGACAAGCACAGGAATGAGGGAAGCCGTGAATGTATCATTCCGCCGGCTCCAAACCACCCTTGGGCGCCACCACAACCTTCGGCCGCTTGGCCGGCGCGCCGACCCTCAGCCTGCGATCGGACAGCGACACAAACCCACCCACCATCATGATCAGACATCCGCCCCAGATGCACAGGATGAACGGCTTCCACCAGATGCGCACGACGATCCCGCCGCTATCCATGGGGTCGCCGAGCGACACATAGAGCTGGCTGAGACCGAAGGTGAGGATCCCGGCCTCCGTCGTCGGCATGCGCCGCGCCGTGTAGAGCCGCTTCGAGGACCAGACGTCGGCGACTGCAGCCCCGCCCTTGCGGGCCGTGAAATGCCCGCGGCTTTCGGTGAAGTTCGGGCCGACGGCATCGCGGAACCCGTCAAAGGTCAGCGAATAGCCACCAGCCTCTGCCGTCTGCCCCTGCTTCATCTCGACCACCGTCTCGGTGCCGAATGTCGTTGCCGCAAAAATCCCGAGCACGGTGACGCCCATCCCGAAATGCGCGAGTGCCGTTCCGAACGCCGAACGCGGCAGGCCCCTCACGCGTCGAAGGCCTGTCGCGAAGCCGACCTTGCCGAAATTGCCGCGATACCAGAGATCGGCGATCGCGCCGAACATGCCCCAGAAACCGAGCGCCAGCCCGAAGATCGACAGGACCGGCCCTCCGCCCTGGAAATAAGCGAATGCGAGACCGGCAGCCAGCGACAGTCCGGCAAACACGTAGAGCCGCTGCAGAGCGCCCAGCAGATCGCCGCGCTTCCACGCGAGAACAGGGCCGAACGGTACCGCGATCAGAAGCGGCAGCATCAGCAAGCCGAAGGTCATGTTGAAGAACGGCGCGCCGACGGAGATCTTTTCGCCGGTCAGCGTCTCCAGCACCAGCGGGTAGAGCGTGCCGGTCAGAACAGTGGCAGTTGCCACGGTCAGGATCAGGTTGTTCAGCACCAGCGCGCCCTCGCGCGAGATCGGCGCAAACAGTCCGCCCGCCTTCAGGCTCGGCGCCCGCCAGGCAAACAGCGAAAACGCACCACCGATGAAGACGGCAAGGATGCAGAGAATGAAGATGCCGCGGGTCGGGTCGGACGCAAACGAATGCACCGAGGTCAGCACGCCCGACCGCACCAGGAAGGTTCCAAGCAGCGACAGCGAAAAGGTCATGATCGCCAGAAGCACCGTCCAGATCTTCAGCGCCTCACGCTTTTCCATCACCAGTGCCGAATGCAGCATTGCGGTGCCCGCAAGCCACGGCATGAAGGAAGCGTTCTCGACCGGATCCCAGAACCACCAGCCGCCCCAGCCGAGTTCGTAATAAGCCCAGTAGGAGCCCATCGCGATGCCGGCGGTGAGGAATGTCCAGGCCGCCAGCGTCCACGGCCGCACCCAGCGCGCCCAGGCGGCATCGATACGCCCCTCGATCAGCGCCGCGACGGCAAACGAAAAGCAGACGGAAAAGCCGACATAGCCGAGGTAAAGCAGCGGCGGATGGATGGCGAGGCCGAGATCCTGCAAAACCGGGTTGAGGTCCTGCCCTTCCGCAGGTGCGGGGTCGAGCCTCAGAAACGGGTTGGACGAGAGCAGGATGAACAATAGGAAGGCCGAAGAGATCCAGGCCTGCACGGCCAGAACATTGGCCTTCAGCGTATCCGGCAGATTGCCGCCGAACCCTGCCACCAGCGCCGAAAACAAGGCGAGGATCAGCAGCCAGAGCAGCATCGATCCTTCGTGATTGCCCCAGACGCCGGAGAATTTGTAGAGCATCGGCATCATCGAATGGGAGTTTTCCCAGACGTTCTTGACCGAAAAATCCGACACCATGTAGGCCCAGGTCAGTGCCGCAAACGAGATGACCACCAGAGCGAACAGCGTCAGCGACCCGGTCGTTGCCAGCGCCATCATCGCGGGGTCGCGACGCCTGGCACCGATCATCGGCAGGGTGGACACGATCAGCGCGGTGGCAAGCGCCAGAACCAGCGCGTAATGGCCGATCTCGACGATCATTGTCTGGTCACTCCCTCGCCGGACGTTCCCGGCATCTGCAGCATCACCTGCGGCTTGCCGTCGATTTTGGCTTCAGGCTGAGCCGCATCCTTTTTCGGCGCCATGCCCTTGCCGGTCCCGTCTTCCCAGACACCGTCCTTCTTCAGACGGTCGGCCACTTCCTTCGGCATGTAGTTCTCGTCATGCTTGGCCAGCACGCTGTCGGCGGTAAACCGGGTGCCGCCGTCGAACACGCCTTCGGTCACCACGCCCTGCCCCTCGCGAAACAGGTCGGGCAGAATGCCGGTATAGCTGACATCGACCTTGCCATTACCATCAGTCACGGTAAAGCTCACCGTCGATCCCTGGCCGCGCTTGACCGATCCCTCTTCCACCAGCCCGCCGAGCCGGATGCGCGTTCCCGGCTGGATATCGGTCTTGGCCAGATCGCCCGGCATGAAGAAATACGCGACCGACTGCGAGAAGGCGAACATGACCAGCAGCACTGCGATCGTGACGAAGCTCATGCCGCCCAGAATCACCGCCATGCGTTTCTGCTTGCGAGTCATGGTCTTGCTCCTCCCGGCGCCGGCGATGCATCCGCATCGAGCCCGATATCCTTGCCAAGCGCCAGCAGACGCTTGCCATCATTGCCGTCAGGCGGAAACTGCGCCAGTCCGGTCGAAAGTGCGTCGCGGGCCTTCGCCTCGTCGCCCAGCACCGCATAGGAGCGCACCAGCCGCAGCCAGCCCTCGATATTGTCGGGCTCGTCCTTGAGCTTTGCGGCGAGACTGTCGACCATGCCGGCAATCATCACTTTACGATCACCCTGCGACAAGTCCTGCGCTGCCGCAACATCTTCCTGTGTCGGTCCTCCGAGCGAAGGGGCCGCAGGCTTTGCCGCCAAAGGCGTCCCGCCGTTCTTGACGATATGTTCGTCGAGCAGATCCTTCCACGGCGCATCGGCAGGCGTTGCGCTTGCAAGCTCCTCGAAGGCCGCGCGTGCCTCGTCCTTCCTCCCGCCCTGCTCAAACCCCAGCGCCGCATAAAAGCGAGAGCGCGGATCGGCCGGATCGAGTTTCACCGCCTGCTCGAACGCCTGGCGCGCCGCTTCCGTGACGATCCCGTCATTGGCAACAACAAGCGTTTCGCCGAGGCCCGAATAGCGGGCATTGCTCGGACCGATGAACCGGATCGCATTGCGATAGGCCAGTTCGGCATCGCCCGCACGGTTCAGCCGCAGATAGATCGGCGCCAGAATATCCCATCCCGAACCATCGGTCGGATTCTCCGCCAGATGCCGCTCCACCTTGGTGACGAGCAGCGCGATATTGTTGCCGGGGTTTTCAAGACGGGCCTGTAGCGGCTGGTCCGGGATGCCGGGATTTCCGAGGCTCAAGTAAAGACAGAGCCCCAATGCCGGCGGCACGACGGTGACAAGTGCCGTGGCGATCCGGTGCTTGCCCGCACCGGCCCCGCCGTTCTTGTCCTGATCGTTTTCGGCCGCAGCGGCAATCAGCCGGCGTCCAACCTCGGCACGGGCGTTCTCCGCCTCCTCAGTGCTGATCAACCCGCCTTCGCGGTCGCGGTCGATTTCCCGCAGCTGGTCGCGATAGACTTCGACCTCTCCGGCCCTCGTGGAATTGCCCCGAAGAGCATTCGATACGCCGGAAGCAGCCGCCGAAGCGCTGCGCGCAAACGGCAGGAGAAGGGCGGCTGCGACGGCAGCCGTCAGCAGCGCGAGAACGATCCACAAATACATCATCGCCCATTACCGCAATCGGTGACGCTTTCCAATGGCCGGCCAGTGGTCTAGCGCGCGTTGACGCGAATTTGACGGGTATTGGCGCAGCCGGCAAGCGTTCCCTTAGCAGCAAAGATCGAGACCGCCCCCGACAGCATCGGCAACGTTTTTTTATTTTCCGCGTCTTATCGGGATTGTCAGGTCAACGGCGTCCATGTGCCGCTGGCGTTGCGGCAGGCTGCCCCCCGCGACATCAGTTCCTTGCCGGCGGCCGTGACGGTGTGGCGATACTGGCGGCAGTTCTGCGAGCCGACCTGGAACGGCGCGTTGGCGATCACTTCGCCGCTCGCATCGTCACCCTTCCACTTGATCGTCTGGCCGACGGCACTGCCTTCAAGCGCGCGGTATTCCGCCTCAAGCGCCCGCGTCCGATCGCTGCTGGAGAGCTCGGCGCCGGTCCGCCCGACGATCCCGCCCTGCAGCGCCGTGATATAGGCAGCCGAACTTGACGGCCGTTGCGACAGCAGGCCTTTCGGGGCACCCGCCGCGGTGGAACTGGTGTTGCACCCTGCCAGCAGGCCGGCAATCGTCATGAATGTTGCTGCAGTGAGGAGATGTGACAACCGCATCGTGTCGGGAACCGCGCTCGTTTCGTTTTCGGGATCGGAACCGGCATCATTCGGTTTCCGGCTTGGCGCCATTATGACGCTATTGGGTCGGAACTGAAATGCTGCGATTGTCGCCTCTCCTTTTTGTGCGCAGTTCTTGTTGTCGCCGTATCGTCACGGCATGATGTTGCATTGGCTGTAGACAAGATATAGCAGGCGATCCGTCCGTCCAGAACCGTCGGAAGCAAGTGCGGCGTCGTTGCCCATCGGCCACAGTTTTCTTCCCTCAACCGGCCTTGTGCTCAGCCGGCGACTTCCTTGATCATGCCCGGCAGCAGCAACTGGGTCCGAAGGCCACCGCGCACCCCGCGCGTCATCTTCAGCTCGCCCTGATATTCGCTGACGATCTCGCTTACAATCGACAGTCCCAGCCCGGCCCCCGGCTTGCTCTCGTCCAGCCGCCTGCCGCGCTTGACCGCTTCGGTGATCTGGTCGGGATTGAGACCCGGCCCGTCGTCTTCGACGGCCATCTCGATCCAGGGACGCTTGGCCGCCTCTCCTTCTGCCTTTTCCGGTGGCGCTGTTGCAAGCGCTGCCGTCACCCAAACGCCGGTGCGACAGAACCGTGCGGAGTTTTCCAACAGGTTTCCGATCGTCTCCTCGACATCCTGCTGCTCCAGCGCAAGCGCTGCGCCCGGCGGATAGACGGAAAGGTGGAATTCCTTGTCGGGGTTGAGGCGGCGCATCACGCGCACCAGCCGCTCCAGCACCGGCTCGATATCCGTGCGCGCCAGAAGCGAGTTGCGCTGTGCCGCGATCCGGGCCCGGTTCAGATAGGATTGCACCTGCGCCTGCATCGTCTCGGCCTGCGAGCGGACGAGATCGGACTGGACCTTGTCGAGCATGCGCGATTCGTTGAGCAGAACCGCGATCGGCGTCTTCAGCGAATGCGCGAGATTGCCGACCTGCATGCGGGCCCGCTCGACGATGCGGCGGTTGCTTTCGATCAAAGCATTGATGTCGTTTGCCAAGGGCATGATTTCACGCGGAAATTCTCCCTCCAGATGCTCCGCCTCACTGCGCCTCACCCGCTCCAGCGAGCGGCGCGCCGCATCAAGCGGCTGCAATCCGTAGAGGATGGCGAGGCCGTTGACGATCAGGCTGCCGATCCCGAACACGCCGAGCGCGATATAGAGGCTGCGCGAAAAGCTGCGGATATCGTCTTCCACGGCATCGAGATTGCCCGAGACGCGAAACCGCGCCGCGCGTCCCTCGCCGTCCAGAACCACCTCGGTTTCCGCGACCAGGACATGGTTCCCGAAGGCGTCGCGGGTCGGATAGAAGCGTTCGTAGCGATTGTTGAACGGCGCCTGCAGGATCGACGGCACCGTGATGTTGGAGGTCCCGAGCGACGAGGACGAGATCGCCGTCGCGGCAAACGTGCCGAGCGGTTCGATGATCCAGTACCATCCGGTCTCCGGCTGCGAGAAACGCAGGTCGCCCAGTTGGGGGTTGCCGATCAGCTTGTTGTCCTCGCCGATCGTCACGGAATTGATGACGTTATAGAGCTGCGCTCGCAAAAGGTCGGTAAACGAGCGTTCGGCGGACTGGCGGTAGAGCTGCGAAATGACGATCGAGATCACCACCAGCGCCACGGCAGACCAGGTGGTCGCGAGAAGCAGAACGCGAGCGGTGAGCGAGCGAGGCCCTATCCGCTTAATGCGCATCGTTGGGCGCTTGCATGCGGTAGCCGAGGCCCCGCACGGTTTCGATCAGGTCGACACCGATCTTCTTGCGCAGGCGCCCGACAAACACTTCGATCGTGTTGGAATCGCGATCGAAATCCTGGTCGTACATGTGTTCCACAAGCTCGGTGCGCGACACGACCTGGCCCATGTGATGCATCAGGTAGGAGAGAAGCCGGAACTCGTGCGAGGTCAGCTTCAGCTGGATACCATCGACGCTGGCCTTCGATGCCTTGGTATCGAGACGAACCGGACCGCAGATGATCTCGGACGACGAATGCCCCGCAGCACGCCGGATAAGCGCACGCACGCGCGCAAGCACTTCTTCGACATGGAAGGGTTTTGCCACATAATCGTCGGCGCCGGCATCGATACCCGACACCTTGTCGCTCCACCGGTCACGCGCCGTCAGCATCAGCACCGGCATGCCCTTGCCCGCCTCACGCCACTTCTCGACAACGGTGATGCCGTCCATCTGCGGCAGTCCGATGTCGAGGATCACGGCGTCGTAGGGCTCGGTCTCGCCGAGATAGTGCCCTTCTTCGCCGTCGAAGGCCTGATCGACCACATAGCCGGATTCCTTCAACGCGTCGGAAAGCTGGCGGTTGAGGTTGACGTCGTCTTCGACCACGAGAATACGCATGAAACTGTCCTGAAAATCGCTGCGGCCACCGCCGCGGTATGAAGCTTGTCAGCCGGTTTACAGGCAACCGGCCTACATGGGAACCCGGACCGTCACCTTGCGCGGACGTTCGCCATTGCCCTGCACCAGCACGGTGACAATGCAGGTCTGTCCGTCCGAGGATGGCTGGGCGGACAAAAGCTGACCTCCCGTGTCGCGCAATACCTTGTTTGCCGCCGTGCCGCAGTCGCCTGCAACCAGGATCAGATAGTCGCGCGCCGGCGCGTTTGCCGGCACAAAGGCCGCCAATCCCGCTATTGTCGCGGCGATGATCGCAATGATCGGCAGTCGCGCCATGGCTTTCGGTTTCCACTCATAAGACGACAGGTGTCACGCCCCGGGATCACGGTCTTGAATCACGTCCCCGAAATCATGTCCAAAGCATTCGATGGAGTATGTATCCAATACCAACTGAATGGCAAATGAATGGTCTGTAATGCTGACCCTCGTGGCGCCGTCATCCCTTGCCCGTCGGATGGATCGGCGCGCTCGCGACGATCCGCCCGTAGAGCGCCAGCAACCCGCCGAAAGCACCGGCAAAGGTGACCAGAATGTCGGCAAGCTCCCCTTGCGCATCAGCGTTAATCTCCACTCCCGCCACATGCGCAAGCGGGGCGGCAACGGCAATCAGCGCGCCCCAGATCGTCTTCGATTGATACCAGGCTTTTGTCCCGTCCATAGCTGTCTCCCATCACGATATTGTCAGAAATCGGCACACAAAAATCGGCACTCAAACTCGGCTGTCAGAACGCGATCGTCGCAAGCGCCGCAATGCCCAGCGGCACGGCTTGCCCGATCTGGCGGATGCGCAGGGTGAGGCTCGGCTGCTGAGAGCCGAAATCGGCAAGCTCGTCGCTCGCCGGATAAAGGAACAGCGGAGCCTCGACATCCACCCGCCGCACCACGACGTCACTGGTCCCGAGGATCTCGACGCGGTAGCCTTCGTCCGGCTCGTCTCGCGGAATATCGCGCCCGTCCCAGCCGTCGGCATCGACGCGCCCGCGCCGGATCCAGTGGAACTGGGCAGCGCCATCGGCCAACCGGACGCCGCGGATATGCACCGGCGAAAGCGGCGTCTGCGCCCTTTCTCCACCGGCAAACACATGCGGTCCGGATCGGCCTCCGACGGCGCCCAGGCTTTCGGCCAGGAAATTCAGCCTCCGTCCCTGCTCGTCACCGGTCAGCCCGAGCGGCTTCACGGCATCGTCCAGCACCACGCAGGCCCCACCGACAGCGCTCCCGGCCGCCATCGCATCCTCGGTTCCCGCCAGTCCCCGCAGCAATCCGGACAGCCGCCATCGCCCCGCCGCGATTTCCTGCGCCTCGGCAAACCCGACGATCTCCCAGATGCCGTTTGACGCGCGGATGGCTAGCCGGTTGTCGCCGCTCAACACCGCCAGCGTCTGCGCCGACGAGAGACCGCCGAAATAAAGGTCGAGATCGAGCACCTTTGAGCGGTCGAACCGTCCCGTTACACCGGGATCGAGCGCCGAAACCAGCAAGCCGAGCCTTGCTGGGCGATCGACCATCACCCGCCTGCGATATCCATCGGTCGTTGCCGAGGACGAAACGGCGATCCGCCGCCAGGGCCTGCAATAGGCCGCGACCACCGCAAACCCTTCATCATCGGACGAGGTCAGCCGCGGCAGGTCGAGAAAATGGAGGACCGGCGCAAAGGCGTCGCTCGCCGAACGCCCGCTGTCGCGCCGCGTCGTCACTGCGTCATAGCGACCAGGGGGAAGCGGCGCATGGTTCTGTGCCTCGATCCGCCGCACCGTCCCGTCCTCGACCCGCTGGACGACGAAGATACCGTCGGGGCCATCGGTGAGGTGCACCGCATCGCCGGGCTCGAGCGCCAGATCCTGCGGCGGCAGTGTGAAGGAGATCGACCGCCGTGCCACGCGCTGCGCCCGCAGCACCGATTCCACTGCAGAGAGCGCCGCCTCCTCGCACAGCGTCGCCGGCAGGTCGTAGCTTGCCACCCGCTCGCTTTCGGCCTTCGCGCGGCGCGACCGTGCGCTCGCCTGCTCGTAGTCCAGAACCGGATTGTAGAAGCCGAGCACCGCTTCTGCCGGAAAATCGCTGTCGTGCCCGCGGCTTTCCGACCACAGCGGTTCGCCCTCGGCCTCCGCCACAACCCGGACCTCGCGCGAGGCAAGGCTCGCACCCTGCCTTGAGCGGAACCGCAACAGCCCCGCATCCTCGCTCACGTCGATCTGAAACACGCTGAACAGGGGCTCCAGCAGCGCGCGCGCCGAGGTCACGTCGGCCTGCACATAGCCGGTCAGATCGCCGGTCACGCCGGACACGTCGAAATCGTCAAAACCGTGATCGGAGAGGATCGCCGCGATCGCGTCGGCAAGTGTCGTTCCTCCCAGCCTGCCGTTCAGCCAATGCCCCGTGCGCCAGTTCTCGCCGTCGCTCCAGATCGTCAGGTCGTCGGGAAACGCCGGAGACGGCCGCGCATCCCACGTCCAGACGAACACATGATCCGGATCGACCATGCCGGCGGGTGCCGCCTCGCCCTGCCACCAGCCATGATGCGCTTCGAGAAACCGTCGCTGCTGGCTGTCGGACCGCCCGCCGGACGAGAAATACGGCAGGCTGCTTTCCACCGATTTCGGATCGACAAACACATTCGGCTGGTTGGCCCCCTTGTCGACAGCCGGGCAACCCAGTTCGGTAAACCAGATCGGCTTCATCCCGGGCAACCAGGCCGTCGCGGTGCCAGCCTCCGCGCCGCCCACCCGGTTATAGTGACGGTTGCCCCACCATCCCTGGAGATCCTTGGCCCGAAACACCCAGGGCTTGCCCGCCAGCCCGTCGGTGATCGGCGAGCGCAACCGGTTCGCCCGGTCGGCCTCGCTTGCGTAATACCAGTCGAACCCCTCGCCCGCCGCAATCTGCGCCGCCATCGCCGCACGGTCGTCGCAGGACCGGAACCCATCCGGATTTGCCGCTGCCAGATCCTCGTCGCGCCAGTCGGAGAGCGGCATGTAATTGTCGATCCCGACCGCATCGATATGAGGCGACGCCCAGAGCGGATCGAGATGAAACAGCACGTCGCCGGAACCGTCCTGCGGATGGTAGCCGAAATATTCGCTCCAGTCGGCGCCATAGGTCAGCGCCGTCGCCGGTCCGACAAGCGCCCGCACATCCGATGCCAGCGTCACCAGCGCCTCGACGAACGGAAACGCACCGGTCTGATCGCGGATCTGCGTCAGCCCCCTAAGTTCCGATCCGATCACCAGCCCCTCGACGCCACCGGCCGTATTGGCGAGACCCGCATAATGCAGCACCATCCGCCGATAGCCGTCCGCCCCGCCGGCAAAGGCCTCGACCTGCGTGCGCGCAACCGCCGTCCTGTCAGCACTCCCCGCCAGTCCCGCTCCCGGATGACAGGTAATCCGCCCGCGCCACGGGTTGCTTGCCTGTTCCGCCTGACCATAGGGATCGGCCAGACCATTGCCCGGCGCGATGTCCATCATCACGAACGGATAGAGAAACACCTTCAGCCCGCGCGCCTTGAGATCCGCGATCGCCGCGAGCACGCTCGCATCCCCAGGCGTGCCGCCATAGGCCGGACCGCCTCCCGACGAACTGACGCGGTGCGCCGCGCTCCTGACCACCCCGGCAACCGACCATACGGTGCTTTCGTCGCGCCGTGTCTCGACCTCGACACCCGGCAGAATGCGGCATTGCCCCGCGCGCAGATCCGTCCCGAACCAGGCGACGACCAGCGCCACACTCTCGATATTGGGGCAAAGCGCCTGCAATTCGTCGAGCGAAGCCTGCCAGTCCGTCTCAGCCACCATCGTGTTGCGGTTGAGAATGCGGGCGCTGCCCTCCGCCGTCTTCTCGGTCACCTGGACCGTGTGATAGCCATGCTCGGTCGCGCCGGGAATGATCGTCACCGCCCGGATCTGCCTCTCCAGCGTCCCGACCGGCCGCACCACCTCGAACTGCAGCAGCGGAATGCGGTTGCCAAACGCTTCGAGCGGCAACCGGTCGAACACGACATAGGCAAGCCCGCGATAGGCCGGCGCCTTCCCTTCGCCCTGCTTTGCCTCGATCAGCGGATCCGGCAACTGTGTCTCGTCGCCGGCATGAACGCGCATCTCGATCGCCGTCAGGTCCAATTCCTGGCCATCGGCCCAGACGCGCCGCACGCAGGCGATCGGACCCTCGCAGAGCCCGACGGCAAAGTTGGCGAAATACTGAAACGTTTCCGTCTGAGACCCGCCCGTCGCCTTGGCGCCGCTCCGCTCCCGCGTCGCCTCCTCCTCGAACCGCGTCGCCCAGATCAGCGTGCCCCCGATCCTCGCGGTCCCATAAACCCGGCTGACCGCCGCCCCTTCGTCCGCCCCAGGAATACGCGCCGTCGCGAGCCTCGCACCCGAGACGGTCGAGGAGCCGCCGAGCAGTGCCCGATCAACAACGCTCCCCGCCAACGCCCCCGCCGCCCGCCCAAGGATCGCCCCGACAGGACCGAACACACCGCCAAGTGCCGCACCCGCCGCCTGAAACAGGATCGTCGCCATGGAATCCCCTCACGCCGACCCAGTCGTGAACTGGATGCGCGCTAAAATAGTGAAACTATCGGATTGTCGGATGGAGGTGGCTGCCCTCACTACTCCTAGGTGGCTGCCCCTCACTTGCTCGTTGGAGGCTGCCCCTCACCCTAACCCCGCCTGCGGGGAGAGAGGACGTGCCTCGATTGGGGCAGGAGCAAGCTGCTACCCTTCATAAGGCGGCGTCGAGAGTTTTCCCGGCCCGTGGATAAGCTAGGAGCCAGCGATGTTTTGATCGCACTAAGCTCAATCGTCTCGGCCGCGATGCGATCAATGTCATCACGCCGGTGAACGAATGATCCCCACTTTAAGACGACCGAGAAAATTGACCTGGAACGTATAAAAGAAAAAAAATAAACGTATAAATCGCCAAGAACACCATTATACCATCCAATGCAGTTCCTTTTTCGACTACCAACATCCCGGGGCGGATGCCTGTAGCGTATATAAACAGAGATAATATTACTGCCTCACTGATTATACCTGCTGCAATCGCATTGCAGGCCCCTCGTATGTCGTCGAGAAACCGAGGAATAAAAGCTAGCGAAACAACAATAGCGCCTAAAATAGTGCCCAGAGGAAAAAGATGGGTTTTAAAAAGATCCTCACTGAGGAAAAACAACAGAAAGAGAGAGAACAGCATCGTGGATGCATTCGTGGCGAATATTCCAATATAATTTATCTTCGAACGCTGATTTTCGATCATTAAATCCTATCCGTCCCAACTATTCCGCTTTGGGTATGATCATCAGGTGTCAGGCGCAAATAGCGACGGCGACCCAGCTTTCCCGATCCTCATTTTATGGAGTTCACGACCTAGTAAGCAATCGAACGAGGACATCGGAAGGTGCAAAGTCGTACCCCGTCGCATCTCGTCGTGACCAGTTCAGTCCGCATGTCACTCCGTCTGCAGTGAGGCTTGGCAACCAGCGCTTAATAACCTCTACCAACGGAATTGGCACTGGCTTGAAGCCTCGGTACGCCGAGACCCTCTCGACGACTGCTCGGGCTCTGGTTTCAGCTGACTAAAATGGCATAGCGGTTTCGCCATACGCGTTAGTCGAGTTTGGGTAAACGCTGGCGCCCCGTATAGACAACCATGGAGGTGATGTCATGAGGCTTTGGCCAATTGGCATGACGCTTATCTTGAGGGTGACCCGGACGGGCTGGTCATTGTCCGACCGGATCTCATCCGTAATATAAGCATACCGATGGATGGGGTTCCAGCCCCATCCATTACTCCATGACTATACGCCGGTCCTTGCCAACTTTCAACTATCCCTTGCCCGCGGAAACCTATGCACCGCAGCGATTTTGCGGCGCCAGGAGGGCACCAGAACCGAGCGCGTCACCGCCATCTGCTCGTAGGCATGAATGAAATGAGACGGCCCGACGAATATACCGGCATGCTTTACCATCGTGTCCGGTCGCCAGCGAAACAGCAGCAGATCGCTCGGCTGCATCTGCCCGAGGCCAAGTGCCGGGCCAAACAGCCGGATGCCGGCCTCCAGCAGCCTGTCCTCGCCGCCCCGTTCCGCCCAGTCGGGCGCATAGGGACCCACCGGTTCCGGCTCCTCGCCATAAAGATCCCGCCAGATGCCGCGGATCAGGCCGATGCAATCGCAGCCGATGCCGCGCGTTGCGCCCTGATGCCGATAGGGCGTGCCGATCCAGCTTTGCGCAATCGCAACGATCTGCTCGGCGCTCATTCGAACAGCGCTCCGCCATCATGCAGCCGCTCGCCATCCACATAGGAATAGGCAAAATCGGAGCCCGGCACATGCGGAAAGCCGCGGAAATTGAGAAGGTTCGCAAACCGCCCGCCGCACGTCGAAACTGTCTTGTCGCAACCGGCCGTCAGCGTCACTGCCTGCCCGGGAACGACCGCCTGCTCCAGCGGCAACCAGAATGTCAGCGCAGCCTTGCCGTCGGCGCGTCGCTCGTGAACCTCGATATCCACCTGCGCCCCTCCCGCAAATTGTGCGACGCCACGGCCGAAAAATCCCTCCGCAAAACCGGACAGACCCGACACGACGATGCGGCTTTTATCGATCACCGCATCCACCAAGCCATTCCCGCGCCAGGCCGAGAGGTCGACCCGGCAGCGCGCATCACCAAGGCTCGCGTCGCAGCGCCTGCCATAGACCCGCCCCTGTGGCTGGCCCAGCCGATGCGCAAGGCTGCGCAGCTCTGCCTTGAAGGCGCCGCCCGATCGCGAAACCTCGCCGATCTCGCGGATATTGAGCAGCATGTGCTGAGCCGGATCCGCCCAGTTGACCACGAACAGCTCGACCCGCGCACCGTCATAGCGCCCGCTTGCAAGATCCGCCTCGTCGATCGCAGCGCTGGCGAGCCCGCCTTCCACCTCTTCCACGCTGGCAGCCATGCCGAGCGCCTGTTCCGCCTCGCTCGCCGCAAAACCGCTCGCCGCCAGAAATGTCGTGCCGTCGAATACCAGATCGCGGTCATGCTCGGTAAACCCAAGCACCACCGCGTCGCGTCGCGTCACGCGCCAGCAATAGCAGATCGTCGTTGCCTCGCCGCTCAGATGGCCCGCCAGACCCGCCGGGATCGCCCTCATGCCAGCACCTCCGTCAATGGAATGGCCGGGATCCGCCCGGCGTCGAAATGCGCCAGATTGATCTCGATCCGGTCCGTATCGAAGCGCACGGCCACGTCGAATTCGAACCCGGCCCGCACGATCTGGCCGGCCGTAGGCACCTGCCCTGCCGCAAAGGTCACGATGCCGGTCGTCGTATCGACAGCGAACGAGGTGGCTGCCTTCGCAACGCCGCCAACCGACAGGACCACCATTCCCGCCACCGGCTTGGTGATCCGTCGCTCCCAGCCGCCGGCCGCATCCGCATAGGTCTTCGTCAGGAAGAACGCAGATGTCGCCCCATCGCCGACCCCGATCTGCTGGTCACTTGCCGAGATCGCCTGGCCCGGACCGCAGGATTTCCAGTCGACCGGATCGCGAAACCGAAAACCGTAGAGCTGGCCGCCGCGTGCCTCGAAGAACTCCAGAACCGCATAGAGATCGGCAACCGATTTCACCCCGGATCCAGCCTCATAGCTTCGCCGCGAATCGCGCCAGCGCTGGTTGCGGGCCTCCCGTCCATTGGACAGATTGACGATATCGGTCCGCCGCATAGGCCCGCCGGAGGCGCCAAGCGCCACCCGCAGGGGAAAGCGCACTTCATGAAATCCGCTCATCGCTGCTCCTCACAATCCTCTGTTTCCGCGCGAAACGCTGCGTGCCAGCATGGCCGAAATCTGGCCCTCGCTTTTGCGGAAGCTTGCCGCATCGGTCGCCGTCACGTTGAACACCACCTGCGCTCCCCCGCCACCGCCAGCTGACGCCACACCGAGCGCCCCGTCCGCGCCGCGCCGAAGCGGCAGGATCGCCTCGGCACCCGCCTCGCCCATCAGCCCGGTGCCGCCGCCCATCGAAAAGAAAGTCGGCGCCCGCACGACACCGCCATCGGCAAACGGCGTCACCGAACCGATCAGCCCGCTCACTGCATTGCCGAGCAGGCTTTCGAGCGGCTTCAGCCCTGCCGATAGCGAAATATCCGCCAGCCGGTTGCCGAGCCCTTTCAGCACATCGTCCAGCCCCTTGCCCCCGGTCGTCGCCGTGCTCAGCGCACTGGTCAAAGCCCGGCCGAACCGGTCCGAACGCGCCTCAAGATCCGCCATCACGCCGGACAAGGCTTCAGCCCCCGTCACGGCCGCACCAAACGTCTCGTCATCTGGATCCACAGCCTCAGCTCCCGTTCAAATTTCGCCGACCAGCCACCTTGCGGCGGGCAGGAACAATGCTAGATTGCAATTAATACTATTTGCACCTTAAGATGGAGGAGGCCGAATGCTGATCGATCGAACATGGTTCCGCAAAAATCTCGGATGGATCATTCTGTTTCTAGCTGTCTTACCGGCTGCAGCCTGGGTCATGGTTTACGGCAGCATCCACCTTCCGGTACTCACTTTCGCCCTGTGCGAGCAGACCAGATGCACCGCTCAGGACTGGGCAAGCGCGACCAGCGGTTGGGCAGCTCTGGTGGCTGCCATCATCGGAACCTTTCTGGCACATGGCCAGCTTTCGCAACAGCGCCGGCAGACTGCCTTTATGCTGGGCGATGCGCCTCCGACGATCGAGCGCGTCGTCATGCGTGACGACCAACAGTATGACTGGATCAGAGTCATCAACTGGAACAGACGAAACTTCAACATCGTCGAGGTGCAGGCGACGGTCGGGTTTCGCAACATGCCGATGGGCAGCGTGAAATTCGTTCGCAAGAACGGGGATGGCTCAATCAGGGAGCTCACACCCAGCGTCGAAGCGGGCAAACTGCAGTATTTCGTTGCCATCCCTGGCTGGATAGATCGTCAGACAACGCCCGGCGCGGTCGAGTTCCGATGCGCCTTCGATCTCAAGTCGGCTCCGCGCGCCCTGGCGAGAAAGCGCGGAAACTACATCACCTTCAAGGTAGCGATCTTCTCCGGCGAGGATCTGACCGAAAGAACCCTGAAGATCAGGCTACCTGCCGGGACGGTCGTGAACTACGTCGATCAAAGTATTGATCCAGTCAACGATCAAGGACTGCACCCGGTCGCCTCGGTTGGTCACATGTCATGAGGCGCGGGGCGAACTAGCCATCCGGAAAAGCCAGCATCAGCGTCTCCAGCCCGGCTCGCTCGATCGACGTTGTGCGTTTGATCAGACCACCGGTCGCAGCAAACAGCTCTCTTGGCGTCAGCGCCCAGAATTGCGGTGCGGAAAGCCGCAGCAGGCAGAGACCGGCATGCATCGCCGCGTCCCATGGAAAAGGCTCAAACTCCTGCGCCTTCCCGCCCGCTGCGGCCATCAGGGGTTTGCCGGTGACGGTCCCTCATCCGTGCCGAAGGCAGCACTCAGCAACTCGCCGACGATCCGCGCGCAGGAGAGGATCCCGCCATCGACGCTCATCGCCGCCGCCTCGTCGTCGGTAATCAGGTTGCCGCCGCCGCGCAGGCCGGCCCCGATGATGCGGATCATGTCGGCTGCCTTCATCCGCCCGGAGGAAAACCGCCCCGCGAGCTCCGTCAGATCGCTCGCCGCAAAAGCCGTTTCCAGTTCCGCCAGCGCGCCGAGCGTCAGGCACAGGATCCGCCGCTCGCCGTCCATTTCAGCCTCCACCTCGCCGCGGCGGCGGTTGGCCCGTCCATGCATGCCCATGAAATCCCCCTTTCATGCTCCTACAATGCTGTGAAACTCACGACGCCGGCGGATTCGAGTGCAATCTCGAACCGCACCTCGCCATTGTGCTCGCCGGAATATTCGAGCGCCGTCACCTGGAACGCCCCCGCGAGCGTCGCGAAACTGGGGATGATGATCTGCCAGGAGAGGATCGTGCCGCCAAAGAATATGCTGCGCACCAGCGCGTCGCTTGTGCCGTCCTTGAAGATGCCCGAACCGCTCAGCGATGCCCGCTGCACCCCCGCCCCGCCCATAAGCTCGCGCCAGCGCCCGGTACTTTCGGCATCGGTAATGTCGACCGTTTCGGCGTTGAAGGCGATCCGCCTGGAGCGCAGCCCCGCCACGGTCAGAAACGTCCCGCTATTGTCCACCTTCAGGAGAAGGTCCTTGCCCTTCTGTGCCACCATGTCCCGATCCTTTTTTTCCAACCGCTTTGAAGTATTGATGCTTTCGGGTTGCGTGCCGACCTGCTAAAGCCGCGGGGCACATCCCCTTGCCCGCTTCCCATCGCGATATCGCATTGACCAAGTCCCCCCTCCGGTCCGCCCGGACCATTGGCGTTCTCGCCATCACGCAACTCATCGGCTGGGGCACCACGTTCGAAAGCCTCGGCGTTCTCGGTCGCTCCATCGCGCCCGATCTCGGCCTTGCCAACGAAATGGTGTTTGCCGGACTGTCGGTGATGATGCTCGCCAGCGCCTTTTGCGGTCCGCTCGTGGGACGGCTGCTCGGCCGCCACGGGGCGGCCAAGGTTCTCGCCGCCGGTTCCGTATTCTTCTGCGTCGGGTTGCTCGTGCTGTCGCTTGCGAACGGCCTGCCGCTTTATGCGGTCGCCTGGATCCTGCTCGGTGCCGGCGGCGCCTTCTGCCTGTCAGCGCCGGCCTATGCCGCGGTGGTCGAGCGTGAAGGCACGAAGGGCCGTCGCAGCATCACCATCCTGATGCTGTTTACCGGCCTCTCCGCCACCATCTTCTGGCCGCTGCTCAGTCTCGGCAACGATCTCATCGGCTGGCGCACCACGCTGATGGTCTGCGCTTTCCTGCATCTGTTCGTCTGCGTTCCGCTCTATCTCTTCGCCCTGCCGAAGCCGATCGCCTGGGACACCGCCGATGCCGGCGTCGATGCGCCCCCGGTTGCCTTTACCGCCCGGCAAGGCAAGCTCGCCTTCCTGCTGGTCGCCACCGCCACCACCATTGCCTCCTTCGCATCCTACGGCGTGTCGCCGTCGCTGCTGGAACTGTTGCGGCAATCCGGTGCGACGCCTGAATTTGCCCTGCAGCTTGCCGCTGCCCGTGGCGTCATCGGCATTTCGGCGCGTGCCTTCGATATGCTGCTCGGCAAGCGCGGCAATCCGTTCATCACGGCAGTGACCGGCAATAGCTTCATGATCCTCGGCTTTCTCAGCCTCATCGTCCTGCCGTCGTCGACCGCAACGCTCTGGATCTTCATCGGGCTTTACGGCATCGGCTCGGCAGTCCTGCAGGTCGCAAAGGCGCTGCTGCCGCTCGCCCTGTTTTCACCGCGCGACTATGGCCGCCAGGCCGCACGGCTGTCCATGCCGCAAAACCTTGCCAATGCGCTCGCCCCCGTCGTGTTCACAGCACTTCTCGATCGTTCGGGCGCGCTGACGGTTCTCGTCGTCACCGTGCTTCTCGCCGGCTCCGCGCTTACCGGCATCCTCTTCCTCATGCATCTCGTCCGGCAAAGTAACCGCATGGCGGCCTCTCACTCGGTCACCGCGCGATAACGCAGCTCGACCTGAAGATATCGCGTGTTCGGCTCGCGCCTGGTGCGCGATCCCGTTCGCAACAGGCTCACCAGCACAAACCCTTCCAGCGTCAGCGCCGCATCGTGCAGCAGCGTATCCACCCGGCTTGCGATCTCCTGCGCCTGCCGACGTCCCTCGGCCTGCGACCAAACGGTGATGGTCAGGCTATGCGCCTCGCCCGGTTCCGTGCCGGTCGAATAGTCGCGCGTCTCCCACTCTCCGAAGGCGATCGCCGGCAGTTTCGGCTTCGGCATCAGCCGGTCGTGAACACCGCCTTGACCGACCAGCGCCGTCAGCGCCGCATCGCCCGTCAGCCGCGCATGGACCGCCTTCATCAGCGCGTTGGAAGCTGAGGTCATGGTGCCTGCTCCTCGCATTGGCAGACCAGATAGCGACCGGTCTCGTCAGGGTCGCGCACCAGTTTCAGCAGGAAGATCCGTGCGCCCTTGGTCAACCTCTGCCCGGCCGCGACATCGGCTCGAAACCTTATCCAGATCCGGTGACTGACCGTGCCCACCTCGGCACTTGCCGCCTCCGTCACCACAAAGGAAACCGGCTCGATCTTTGCCCAAACGGCCGCCACCGATTGCCAGGTCACGGTCGCGCCGCCCTGACCGTCGGACACGGAAACTGGTGCCTCCAGCTCCAGCCGGGCAGTCATCTGGCCCGGATCGAGAAACACCACCATCACAGCCTCCGCATGCGGAAGGGCGCGATCAGCCGCTCGTAGCCATCGGGAATTCCGGCCGGCTGCTGGTCGGGCGACAGCACGCCGCGGAAGGCGAACATGTGGCCGATATGGATCAGCATCGCCCGCTTCAGCGTATCCGGCACATCGGTCCCGGCCTCGCCATAGCCGGCGGAAAAGTCGATCTCGATCCCGTTCAACGCCTGGCCGGGAGCGATCGTCTTGCGCAGCCAAAGCCGCGCCGGTCGTCCCCTGCCGTCGAGCAGATGGTCTTCAAGCGACACATTAACCGCAGTGCCTGCAGAATCGTAAATCGTAACGCTCTGAATCGCTTGCACTTGAGACTTCAGGATGCGGATCACGCCATCGACTGGCCAGAAGTCGAGATACAGTCGCCAGGACTGCGCCATCAGGCAGAGGCCCGTCTCGCGCTCCAGATGCTCGCGGGCGGTCGCAATCAGCGATCCGATCAGCGCGTCCTCATCGGCACCGTCAAGGCGCAGATGCGCCTTCGCCTCGGCAAGCGTCAGCGGTTCCGCGAGAGGCGGAGTGGTCTGGGCATAGGTCATGGGGATCCTCGTCGAAGATGATATCCGCCTATGCCCCACCCTCTCCCCGTTGACGCGGGAAGACGGTGGGAATGGCCGGATGACGGGTAGTTCCGGCAAACGTCAGTCCGCCTGGCCGATCAGCTCACGGCGAACCGCACCAGCTTGATCGCCTCGAAATTCTGCACCCCGCCGCCGACCCGCTTGGTGGTGTAGAACAGCACATAGGGCTTGGCGGAATACGGATCGCGCAGGATGCGCACCCCGGCCCGGTCGACCACGAGATAGCCAGAGCGGAAGTCACCGAAGGCAAGCGAGGTCGAGCTTGCGGCGATGTCGGGCATCTCCTCGGCTTCTGCGATCGGAAAGCCCATCAGCGAGGCGGCCTGGCCTGCACTTGCCGGCGGCCGCCACAGGTAGTTGCCGTCGACATCCTTGAACTTGCGGATATCGGCCTGCACCTTGCGGTTCATCATGAACGTGCCGTTCTGACGATGGCCGGCCTTGAGCGCGTAGATCACCTCGATCAGCGTGTCGGAGGGATTGGTCGCCTTCCAGCCGCCGGCAACACCGGTTGCGATATAGCCGAGACTGCCCCAGGCCCAGCTCGCATCGGCGACAGCCGTATAGGCGAGAAAACCCTTCGGCTTGTTTGTCCCGTCACCGCGCACGAAGGCATCGCCCTCCTGCTCGGCAAAGACGATATCCACCTCGCCGGCAATCCAGGCCTCCATGTCGACAGCCGCGTCGTCGAGCAGCGCCTGCGTGGCGGCCGGCATGGCGTAGAGTTCCATCGTCGGGAAGGCGAGTTCGGCCAGAAGCGGAGTGTTGGTCTGCGGCCGCGCCGCCGTTTCCGCCACCCAGCCGGTGGTCAGCCCCGTCGTCGAGAACGGTTTCTTCAGAACCGAGGTCGAGACGGTGCGCACGGTCGACAGCGCCCGCATTGGCGATACGACGGACACGCGGCGGCCGATTTCCGTGTCGGTCTCCGGCGGCACGAGATAGCCGCCATCGGCGCCGACTCCGACGGAGAACGCCTTCGCCTCCAGCTCGCGCAGTCCATTGTCCTCGCCGCGACGGATATAGGCGTCGAACCCCGCCTTGTGCTCCATCGCCTCAGGCGAAAGATCGGCACTCTGGCCATACCCACCCCGGCCACCGAGCGGCAGCCGCGCCTTCTTCAGCGCCAGCTGGTCCAGCACCCGTTTCTGGTCGTCCATGGCGCGGTTGATGCGATCCACCTTGTCGCGGGTCACCACGTCGGCAGTCAGCTTCTGCTCGATCTCGCCGAGCCTTCGGTCGTTGACGTCCTTGAAGGCCTCGAACGCCTCCATGAATTCGTCGAGCGCGGCCGTCACCGTTTCCGGCACGGCTTTCACTTCCGGCGCCACGGCGCCACTTCCCTGCACATGTCCCGTCATCATGTCCTGTCCTTCTCCATTAAACCTTGTTCTGCCTGAACGACGATCTCCACATCATCTTCGCCGCCCGCCGCATCTGGCGAACCAGCTCCGTGTCGCGGTCGCGAAAGAACCGCTGATGCTTGACGTCGGACACCCGTGCCGATGGCAGCATCGGAAAGGTCACGACGGAGATTTCCCAAAGATCCGCCTCGAGAATGCGCCGCACCCCCGTCTTTGCGTCGGTGCGCGCCCGCACCGTTCGAAAGCCGATCGAAAGCCCGTCCAGCGCACCGGATTTCATCAGCGCCAGCACTTCCCGCGATCGTGCGACGCCGGGCGAAAGCACGCCCTCGACGTAAAGCCCGCGACCATCCTCGCGGATCGTCTTCCAGGCGCCGATCGGCTCATTCGGGTCGTGCTGGTAAAGCATGCGCACCCCCGGCGCGCCGCGTTCGACAAGCGAGGAGAGAAACGCCCCCCGTTCGATTCGGTCACGACCGAGATCGACCTCGCCGAACACGCTGGCATAACCGGAAAACGTGCCGTCACCGGCAATGCCGGCCAGTTCCAGATTGGCGAATTTGCGCACATTCGGGCGCATGGGCGGGCATTGCCCGCGGTCAGCGTGCATCGGGATCTCCTGCAATGTCATTGAACCTGTCGAACCCCATCCGCCCGCGGCGGCGGGAGTTCGTCGTCGGGAGCGCCTTACTCCCTGCGGCGCCCGTATCGCTCGGCTAAGCGCGACAGCGCGCCCAGCACCCACCAGGCCGAAAGGCTGGCGGCAGCCGATCCCGCCAGCAAAGTCTCCGGCTCGGGAAGCTCACCGCTGATCCCCAGCCTCGCCATCAGCCAAAGCCCGGCCGGCCCGCCGAAGATCAGCCCGCAGGCCACCCCGGTCAGAAACCGGCTCGCCGCCTCGTGCCCGCTTTTCGGCAGGAGATAGACCAGCGAAACGCCCGCACCCGCCACCGCACCTGCGGTCCGCGCAGCCCACACGCCAAGCGTTCCCGGATCGTGCCCAAGGTCAGCCATCGTTAAACTTTCTGGGTTATGTTGAGAGTGTCAGCCGGAAAGCGGATCTCCATCCGCAACCGCCCAGGCCTCGCGCGCATCTTCACGCGCCACATGAGGCCTTCAGGTTTTCATCAATCCCCTGAATCGCTTGAGAGACAGCGTTGACGAGTTGAGTCAGGGGTTTGAGAAGTTGAGTCGAGCAGGCTCAAGCGCCGACAACTCGGAAAAGCTCAGTCGAAACCGTCATCGTCATCATGGTCAAGCGCGGACGAGGCCTGTCTCGCATGCATGACAGAGACGACCAGGACCCGGTCGGATTGGATGACATAGTCGAAGTGGTAGGGCGTTGCGACGAACCGCCTGATGCCCTCGACCGGAGCAACCATCGTGCCGACACGCGGCTGCTCTGAAATGAGCCGGATCGTTCGCTTGATCTGATCCGAAAACGCGACGGCTGTCCGCCGCCCGAACTGGGCCAAGTAAGCCCGTTCCCTCTGGACGTAGCGTATCGCCTCTTCCGAGAGGGTGACCTTCATCAGGCAGCATCCTCGCGGTTGAGACGGTCGAGCTCTTCGAAGAACTCCTCCGCATCCACGGTCCGCCCTGCCTCGATATCCGCCAGTCCGCGACGGATGCTGAGTATTTCATTCCCCTCCGCCATCAGATAATATTTCAGCGCCCGGACGATCACCCAGCTTCTGCTGCGATCGGATGTCTCGGCAATCTTCTCGATATCGTCGAGAATGTCCTGCGGCACACGCAGCGTGATCGGGTCCGAGAGAGCGGGCTTTTCGGATTTGGCGTCTATCATGACGATCTCCATCTGTAATACACCGTATTACAAATTACACCTTGGGCCGCGATCGCGCAATCACGCCGAATAACCCACCGCCTCGCGCTTCTCGTCCTCCGTCAGGAAGCCTGCAGCGCCGATCCGCGCCCACAGCGCCTCGCGCTCGGCCGAGAGACCTGCCACCCGGTCGAGATCCGGCTCCAGCCGCAACCCCTCGCCGAAAGCGTCCGAAAGCCAGGCGGAAAAGCTTGCGGCGGTGCGGGCAATCAGCGGCAACACCGTCAGGCGGTAGAAGGCGCGGTTCGCCTCCTGATAGTTGGCATAGGTATTGTCACCGGGAATGCCGATCAGCATCGGCGGCACGCCGAGCGCCAGCGCGATGTCGCGGGCAGCACCGTTCTTTGCCTCGATGAAATCCATGTCCTTCGGCGAAAGCCCCATCGCCTTCCAGTCCAGCCCGCCTTCCAGAAGCAGCGGCCGCCCGGCATTGACCGCGCCCGAATAGCCAGCCTCCAGTTCGTCCTTCAGCCGCTGATACTGATCCGCGGAAAGATTGCCGCCGTCCTTCGGCTGGTAGACCAGCGCGCCCGAAGGCCGGGCGGAATTGTCGAGCAGCGCCTTGTTCCAGCCCGCCGCCGCATTGGAAAGATCGAGCGCCGCCCCTGCTGCGACCAGCGGCGACATGCCACAATGGTCGTCGAGCGGGTGAAACAGCTTCAGGTGCAGCAGCCCCGGCCCGTCACGATCGACGGCAAGCCGCCGTGTCACCTGCCCGGCGCGATAATCATAGGCCGCAATCCAGCCGTCGCGCCCCTCGACGACGCTCACCCGGTCCGGCCGCAGCAAATGCAGTTCCCGCAGGTCGCCGCCAAGCGCCAGCGGCTCCACATAGGCATTGCCGGACAAAAGCAGATGCCCGTACAGCGCCTCGAAGAAATCCGGCCCGCTCTGGCGGCCGTTCGGACGTGCCAGAAGCGCCAGCGCCGGATGATCGGCTGCCTCCCTCGAACCCCGATAGGCGAGCCACGGCACGGCGGCGGCAGCTTCGGCCACCATCCGCATGGCCCGATAGGCGATCGGGTTCTTCATGAACCCGGCCTTTGCCAGAGCCGCATAGGACCGCCCGGACCAGTGCGCCGCGCCATCGCCAGATACGATCGCAAAGCCCGACGATAGCCCCGACGTCGCCTTGGTTTCCTGAGGCGGCGCGATGCGGGAAAGCCCAGGAAGCCGGAATGGAAATCTCATCGTTTCATCCTTCACTCGATCCGGGATCAATTCTCTCTGAAGACGTTCAGGCCGCCATCGCCGCATCGTCCCGCAGCGCTGCCGCGAACGCTTTCGCGTACCCCGCCACCTGCGCCGCCCGGTCATTGCCATTGATGATTTTTCGCGCCCCGACCCAGTCCGATTTCCCAGGGCCGAAATAATCGCCGAGCTTGCGGCCGGTGAAACTGCCGGCCCGCATGCCCTCGATCAGGATTTTTACTGCCACATCCATCTCCATGGCGCGATGAGGTGCCGTGACCAGATCGATCCCTGTCAGCGCCGACATTTTCTGGTAGTTGCGCCTGTGGGTCAGTTGCACGAGCCCGCGCCCCAGCCACGTGCGGCCATCGGCATCGTAACGCCAGTACGGCGTCTTCACCGTCCGCAGCCGGCCGGCGCTGTAAGCGCTTTCCAGCCGCACCACCGCAAGCTGATCGGTCTTGGCCAGCGTTTCGCGCACCGGCTGCATCGTCGCTGCCGTCTCGTGAAACGCGGTCGCCAGCGCATAGGCAAGCGCCGCGGGGCCTTCGATGGGGTTGCGCGCCTCCCATGCCTCCAAAACAGCAGCCAACCCGGCCACCTGACCACTTGCCAACCGCCCGCTGAACGGGTTCCTGCGCACGTGATCGAAGAAAAAACTGCGCTCGTATCCCATGTTAATCCTACCCCTTTACCGCGTTCGAAGGTTTCAATCGGTTTAGAAAAAACTAAATCGTTTTAGTCTGTTAGTGACGATTTACTTCGGAGTAAGGATGTGGAACCAATCCAACCATGCGACGTTCATAGGGGCGCACCACCATGATGGTGCAGCGCACAATCCGGAGATCATGATGATGCAGCAGACCGCCCAGACAGCCGCCACGAAATCGGTGCCGCAGCACGTCCTCGAGCGCATGGAATCCGAATGGAAGCAGATGCGCGACAGCGCTCCGGCTGTGCCGGCTAAAAGCTGAATTGCAACTGTTGGCAGTAGCCAACTGTCAGATATAGAACGCTTGAGCGGCCCTGTCCGGGCCGCTTTTCGTTGCGCGGTTCACCAGAAGCGCCACACCGGGCCTAGGCTCAAATCCCCCTGACGCGCGGCTCGCCCAAGCCGTCCAAAACAAGCGCCGTCAGCGCCCAGACCAGCGCATCCAGCCGGTCCGGCGAGCGTCCCGATGACAGTCCGTTGGGACCGAAATCGCACATCTGGTCCTCCAGCTCCGCAAACCGTCCCGCATGCACCACCCGTCCCTGCTCGTAGAGGGCTGCGACCGGTTCTGCGCGGGCAAACTTTCCGCGGGATGCATGCACCACCGTTACCGGCAGGTTGGCGTCGATGCTTTTGAGCATCGCCGGCACCATGTCGCCGCCCTGGTTGCCCTCGGCCACGACGCGGTCGGCCGAAAACCGCGCATAGGCCTTCACCACGGCCTTCGCCCAGCCGCCCGGCGTATGGCCGGTCACCGAACAGTCGGCCAGCACCACCGCCCGGCCAGGCGAACCTTCGCTTGCCTCGACACCTGCCACGACGATGCCGCAGCAGGAGTTCTCGCCGGATCCCGAGGGCGGATCCACCGCCACCACGATGCGCCGCAGAACCCCGGTAAAGCGCGTCACGCAGGCCTCGAGGTCGGTGCGCTTCCACAGCGCGTCGTCGCGATCCTCGATCAGCTCGCCGCCAAGTTCCTGGCGCCCGAGCCGCGTCCCGCCATAGCGTCGCTCCAGCGCCGCGATAAAGCCCGGTGCCAGATTGCCGGCGTTACCGGCTGTGGAGATCTTGATCAGCCGCGTGCCGGGGTCGGCAATCAGTTGCTTCAGCACCGGCACCGGTCGCGGCGTGGTCGTCACCAGTTGGCGCGGATCGAGTCCCAGCCGCAGGCCGAACTGCAGCATGTCGAACGTTTCCTGCGCATGCTTCCATTTGCCGATCTCGTCGCACCAGGCGTAATGAAACTGCGGCCCTCGCAGGGCTTCCGGATCCTCGGAGGAAAAGATCTGCGCCACCGTGCCGTTCGGCCAGACCAGCCGTTTGCGTGAAATCTCGAATTCGGGCCAGTGCCGTGCCGCAATCCGGCAGATGCCGGACACACCGTCCACCATCACCTCGCGGGCATCGCCCAGCGTTTCCGCCACGAGCGCGATGCGAAGATCGGACCGCTCTCCAGCCGCACACGCCAGCGCATGCACCCATTCGGCGCCCGCCCGCGTCTTGCCGGATCCGCGCCCGCCCATGATCAGCCACGTCCGCCAGTCGCCCTCTGGCGGCCTCTGTCCGGGAAGCGCCGTAAACGCCCAATCCCGGTCGAGACCGGCCACAAACCCGTCAAACGCGCTCTCTCCCGGACCAGGCTCGTCACAGCTCTCCGCCGGCACCGAGTCCGGAGCGCGGGGCACGCCCATCGCACCGGCCAAAACCATTCCGGCCTCCAGATCCCGTGCACTCTTCTCCCTGACATCAGCGATGCCAGACATGCCCGCCCTGAATGACCCGGATGCCTTTACCGCCTCACCCGTGATCTTCTCTTCGGCCCGCCGCATCTTGCGCTGGCTGGGTTCCTCTCGTTGGAAGCCTTTGCGCCACCCATCCCGGTGGGCCATCGCGTTTCCAGGCTTCGAAATACCCAAAGGCTGTTTCATTGGCGCGATCCTCGATCATCCGGACGAAGCGGGCCTTCGCCTCTTCGTATCCGCCGGCATCGGCCAGCCTGTCGGCCTCCACCTGCCGGTCGCGGGACAGCTGACGCTGCAGCGCATCGACCTTTTCCAGCGTGCGCACGATCAGGCTCATCGCATCGGTCGCCGCCTTCACATCGGCCCGCGCCAGTTTTTGCGCCGCCTCGTTGCCGTCAGCTGACACCGCGTCGTCGGCCTCGCCGGACAACAGCCCGGACGCCGCTTCCCGCATCGTCCGGAACGTGGCGAACTGCTGGCGCATCTCCGCCGTCATCTCGTTCAAAAGCTGCCGCAGTTCATCTGCGGGCTTCAGCTCGGTTTCCGCAGACTTGAGCTCCAGCAGAACGTTTCGAACCGTCTCTCCCAGTTCGGCATCCTGCGTCACGTCGTCATCCGCGTCGTAAAGCGGTTCGTCCGTCCACAGGCCGAACAGGTCTGGATCAAAACCGGCGAGAGCATCGGAACGGTTCATGGCAGATCTCCACAGCCGAAAACCCGCCGCGCCGGCTTGCCGTCGCACGTTCGGTTTCGATATCGATGTCCTGGAAAAAAAAGGGCCCGGAGGTCAATCCGAGCCCTGACTGGAAGCCTTGCAGCGGTCGGGGCGTGAAGCCTCTCCCGACGCAACTCTTCGACTATGCCTAAACACTACCCGACAACCGTCACGCCGTCAAGGATTAAATTCCTATCTCGAAAATTTTACCGGAGCCGCTTCTCCCTCACGTCCCGCAGAAGGTGCGCGCAACCTTCTGTTCCGCCGTCGGCGCAATCGCGTAGTCGGCAAATTCCGGCCGCTCTTCGAACGGTTTTTCGAGCGCCTCCACCAGCTTTTCAAAGAAGCTGAAATCACCGTAATTGGCAGCCGCGATTGCTTCCTCGATCCGGTGGTTGCGGGCGATCAGCCACGGATTGACGCCGCGCATCTCTGTTGCCACGTCCGCCGGGCTGCGGCCTTCCTCGGCCAGGCGCTCGTTCCATTTCGGCAACCATTCCCGCAGCTTGGATGGATCTGTGAATCCGGCAACCAGCGCGTCATCGCGGCCTTCCGCAGCGTTGCACAGCGCCCGGAATGTCTGCGTGAAGTCCGCTTCGTTCTCCTGCATCGCAGTGAGAAGTCCCTGCACCAGATCGCCGTCGCCTTCGCGCGCGGTGACCAGACCGAGCTTTGCGCGGAACACCTCGATCCAGTGCGCCTGGAACGTCTCGCCGAACGAGGTCAGCACAGAATTGGCCGCTTCCACCGCCTTCTCCTCGTCGGCATCGATCAGCGGCACCAGCGCCTCGGCAAGCCGTGCGATGTTCCACTGGCCGATGCCCGGCTGGTTGCGATAGGCGTAGCGTCCCTGCCGATCAATCGAGGAAAACACCTTCATCGGGTTGTATTCGTCGAGAAAGGCGCAAGGACCGAAATCGATCGTCTCGCCCGAAATCGTCATGTTGTCGGTGTTCATCACGCCATGGATAAAGCCGACGCCGAGCCAGCGGGCAATCAGCTCCGCCTGCCGGTCCGCCACCGCCTGCAACAGCGCCAGATACGGGTTCTGCGCCCCCATCAGGTCAGGGTAATGCCGCTCGATCACGTAGTTCGCCAGCGTCCGCACACCCTCGGTATCGCCGCGGGCGGCAAAGAACTGGAACGTCCCCACCCGCACATGGCTTGCCGCGACCCGCACGAACACTGCGCCCTGCTGCTCCTGCTCGCGCTGGACAAGCTCGCCGGTCGAAACCGCCGCCAGGGCCCGCGTCGCCGGGATGCCAAGCGCATGCATGGCCTCGGACACGACATATTCGCGGATGACAGGCCCAAGCGCTGCCCGCCCGTCGCCACGGCGCGAAAACGGCGTCGGCCCCGCGCCCTTCCACTGGATGTCGCGGCGCTGTCCGGCACGGTCCATGACTTCGCCGATCAGGATCGCCCGCCCGTCGCCAAGCTGCGGCACGAAATTGCCGAACTGGTGCCCGGCATAGGCCATGGCGAGAGGCGATGCCCCCTGCGGCACGACATTGCCGGAAAGCACCGCTGCCAGCCGGTCGGGATCCGAAAGATCCGCCTCGACGCCCAGTTCCGCTGCCAGCTTCTGGTTGAACCTCAGAAGCTTCGGCCCCTCCACCGGCTCCGGGTAGACGGAAGCGAAGAACCGATCCGGCAGGCGGGCATAGGAATTGTCGAACTGGAACACGGGATCTCTCCTTCGGCCCTTTCAAGGGCTTGGTCTCGGGTATGTGCTTGAGTCTGGTCTGTGGCGTATCCCCAATATGGGGTCTCGCGCCTGCGGAACAAGCAAGATCAGCCCTTATTGCCCGCCGTCAAACGCACCCCGAACCCGAGCAGAAACGTCACCAGGGCCGCGGCTGCGGACGTCCCGTAAAGCCAGTAGGCGACCTGCCCGGGATCGCCTTGCGACAACTGCCGTGTCAGCCCGGTCGCTGCCGCGATCATGCCGGCCAGCGCCGATCCGACGGCGTAGCCGGCCGTCGACATGGTCGGCAAAAGAGCGCTCGCCCGGTCGCGCTCCTCGTCGCCGGCGGCCTCCATCGAGGCCTGGTTGATCGCCGCCCACGACAGACCGAAACCGGTGCCGATCGCCATCTGGCTCAGGACCACGAGCAGGATCTCCCGGACGTCGATCGATACCGCGATCATCAGGAAGCCCGCGAGCTGGAACAGCGGCCCGGCCCGCATCGCAAAGTGTCGTCCTTTTAGAGACTTGATCCGGCTGGAGGCCATCGCGACCGCGCTCCAGGTCAGCGCCATCGCCACCACGATATAGCCGACCGCCGCCGGTCCGATGCCCCACACGTCGCGGATGATCAGAGCCAGATAGGTGGCACCAGAGGCATGGCCCGCCGACATCAGGAACAGCATCCAGAACCCGTGGCCAAGCACCGATCCCAGCCTGAAAGCGCCAGCCGGAAACAACCGCGGCCCGAGCTTTCCATCCGTCGTCACGGTCAGCGCCAGCGCCAGTGATCCCAGCACCAGACAGGCGACCTGCCAGCCGATCACCCCCGTTGCGGACGACAGTGCGAAAATGAAGGACGCAGTCACGCAGAGCGCCACGGCCAGAGGCGCAAACGCGGCCTTTGCCGCGCTGCCGGTCTCGGGCGTCGTCAACAGCGTGAAAAGACCAAGCAGGATGAGAAACGGCGTCACCGCCAGAAACGCGGCATGCCACGAAAACGCCTCTGCGAGCAGCCCCCCGATCAGCGGCCCGAGCAGAGCCGCGACCGCCCAGACGGTTGCCTCCACCGCAAATACCTTCGCCGTCACCGCGGACGAGAAATTGGCCGGGATGAGGCTGTAGCAGATTGCCACGATCAGACCGTCGGCAATCCCCTGCAACAGTCTGCCCGCAACGATGAAGAAAAAGCTCGGCGCCAGAACCGCCATCAGACCGCCCAGCGAAAACAGCGCCATGGACCAGAACAGGCTGGATTTCACACCCAACCGATCGCGGAGATAGGCAGCACTGGTGCCGCCGGCGATCGAACCTATGAAATAGAGGCTGTAGACCCAGCTGAACCAGTCGCGCCCGCCAAGTTCGGCGGCGGCCAGCGGCATGGCGGCAACAATCGCGAACTGGTTGAAGGCATGCAACCCGATCCCGGCGGAGATCAGCCCCAGCATCAGGCCGTTCCGGCCGGACAAAAGCGTTTTCCATCCGGTGTCTGTTCTTGTCAGCACGGCATGCTCCCCGGTTCATCCGCAAGGCTTTCCCGCCCGCAGCAGTGGCGGCGCAAAGTCCCCCGGTCAACGGTCAAGGATCGATTTTGGCGCGCGTGACATTTTAGCTACAGCTTTCCAAGCCGAACGCACTACATTGATCCTCATAACAAGCAGTCGTTGAAAACACGGAGAAATCATCATGAGGAACACACTCGTTCTCGCCGCAGCTCTTGCAGCCGGCCTCTCGTCCGCAGCTCTCGCCGCCGATGCGGTTGAGACCATTCCGAGCGCGCCAGTCGCCTACGAAACAGCTCCGGCATTTTCCTGGTCCGGTCCTTACCTCGGTATCCACGGCGGATACGGCTGGGGCGATGCTGATATCGAAGGCGCTGGTTCCCAGAACTTCGACGGCGCCCGCATGGGTGGCTTCGTCGGCTACAACTGGCAGTTCTCCAACGGTTTCGTTGCCGGTGTTGAAGGCGACGTCAACTACGACTGGAACAACGACGATGTCGCCGCTGGCGTCGATGCCGAAAGCGGCTTCTCCGGTTCGGCCCGTGCGCGTCTCGGTTACGCCATGGACCGCACCCTGATCTACGCAGCAGGCGGCTGGACAGCCACCAATGTTGAAGTCGACACGCCGGTTGGCGACGACGACGACACGCTGCACGGCTGGACCATCGGCGCTGGCGTCGATCACGCCTTCACCGACAACCTGTTCGGCCGCGTCGAGTATCGCTACAACGACTACGGCAACGGCAACCTCGCCGGCGCTGATGTCGACTTCAACCAGCACGTCGTGCAGGTTGGCCTCGGCGTGAAGTTCTGATCGCGTCAAGCATCTGATTGTATGAGGAGAAGGCTGCCGCTCGCGCGGTGGCCTTTTTCTTTGGAACTTGCTCTTCAGGGATTTCGACCACTGTCCCGGCCATCATCACGGCAGGATCAGGCTCCCGTTGCGAGAGGTTCGCTTAACTTTCCTGTATTAGACGGGACTTGTCGGCTCTTTGCCCGTCGTCATGCCGATGACGTCGGGCTCGACGTGAATCAGCCGGGTTGCAGTTTCGTGTTTTGACTATTTTCGGAAGTTTCTGCGCATGCCGTTTTCCCCATCGTCTCGCGGGGCAGACCCCGAGAACCGCAAAGGGCTAGGCCGCCGCACCAGACACGGCCTTGGCCCAGCTCTGGCGACACCTGCGGCGGTATTGGGCTTCGGTGCGTTTCTGGCACTTTTCGGCTGGGCGGAATATTCCAACTGGAAGACACAGGTCGCACGGGTCGAAGCGGCACTGGAACAGACGGCCGAAGCAATTACCCAGCATGCCGACGACGTGGTGGAAATGTCGCGGCTGCCGCTCGCAAGCCTGATCTCCAAGATCGAGGAGAAAGACGGCGAGGCCGATCTCGCCCAGGCGATCGACGCGCTGATGAAGCGCCAGCTCAGTGCGTCGCCCACACTCGATACGCTCTCCTATCTCAATGCCGATGGCCAGATGGTTGCGACCTCGTCGGCAACACGCCCCGCCGGGGTCTCCTACCAGGACCGCGACTATTTCAAATTCCACAAGGCCAGCCCCTTCCCGCTCCCGGTCCTTGGCAAGCCCATCCTCAGCCGGCTGACCCAGACCTGGGTCCTGCCGATCTCGCAGAAGGTGATTTTGCCGGACGGCACGTTCGGCGGGGTTGTGGTCTCCACCATCAAGGTCAACCATTTCGTCAATTTCTTCAGCCGCTACGATATCGGGTCCGATGCCTCCTTCCTGCTCGTTCGCGGAGATGGCGTGGTTCTCGCCCGCGCGCCGATGGCCGACAGCATTCTCGGTCAGGACATGTCCAAGAGCGATCTGTTTGCCCATGTCCGCCAGACCCGCGTCGGCGCCTTTCATTACCAGTCACCGATCGACCAGACGGCGCGGGCGGGTGGCTTTCACCAGAGCCAGCTGACCGGCCTGGTGGCGCTCGCGGCCGCATCGGAATGGCAGGTGCTGATCTCCTGGGCGTCGACCGCGAGGACGCGCTGGATCTATGCGGCGATCCTTCTCATCGCGGCCGGGTTCGCCACGGTCTACTGGCGCCGCCAGATGCAGTTGCGCCAGGAGCGCGAAGCGCTGGTCGCCGCGCGCGAGGCGGAGTTCCGCCTGCTCGCAGAATCCTCCAGCGACCTCATCACCCGGTTCGATGAACACGGCATCCGCGAATATGTCTCGCCCTCCTCGATCGGCATCCTCGGGCTCGAGCCAGAGGACCTGATCGGTCGCAGCATCTTTGCCGGCATGGCCGAAGATACCGAAGTCCTGGTCCGCCAGGCAACGGAGCGGCTCGGCAGCGGGCCTGGTCATGAGAAATTCCTGATCCGCCACGTCAAGCCCGACGGCGAGGAAGTATGGCTGGAAACGGCGATGAGCCGTCTGCCGGCTTCGCATCCGGCCCAGGCGCCGCGGGTGGTTGCGATCACCCGCGATGTCAGCCGCCACAAGCGCGCACAGGACGAGCTCGATCTTCTCGCCAATACCGACGACCTGACAAGGCTTGCCAACCGGCGCTTCTTCAACGCGCGGTTCGAAGCGATGGTCACTGCGGCGAACCGTTCGATGACGCCGCTGTCGCTGCTGATGATCGACGCCGACCGTTTCAAGCTTTTCAACGACACCTATGGCCACGCGGCCGGCGACGAATGCCTGCGCGCGATCGCACAGGTGGTACGGTCAACCGTCATCCGCCCCGGCGATGTCTGCGCCCGCTATGGCGGCGAGGAAGTGGCGGTGCTGCTCGCCGCAACCGACGCGAAGGCCGCGCATGCCATCGCCGAAAGCATCCGCGTGGGCGTCGAAGAGATCGGTCTGGAACACGGCAGAAACCCACCCTCCAACCGCGCCACGATCAGCGTCGGCCTCGCCACGCTCACCCCCGGCCAGGACCTCGTGACGACCTCGCAAGCCCTCTTCAAGCGCGCCGACGAAGCCCTCTACAACGCCAAGGCCGCAGGCCGAAACCGGGTGGAGACGGCGGGGAGCTAAGCCCCGCCCAATCCGCGACGCCCCTTACGCCGGCAGTCCCTGCCAGCCGTGGATGCCGACATAGAGGCCGACGGTGATGATGAGGAGGCTGGAGACGTAGGGAGCGCGACGGGCAACCGTCGAAAACCAGCTCCAGCGCGACGTGGCGTGACGCACGCTCAGCGCAGCAACGGCCCCGACGGTCACCAGCGTGATTGCAAGGCCGATGGAAAAGCACATGACCAGAACGAAGCCGAGCGTGAACTCCTTGAGCTGCAGGCAGAGAAGCAGAACCGTGATGGCGGCCGGGCACGGGATGAGACCTCCGGTCAGACCGAACAGAACGATCTGCCATGTGGTCACCTTGCGGTCGGCGAACCGGCGACGAATGTCGTTGGCATGCGCCATTTCATGGGCATCCTGATACCCGTCCGTCGCCACGTCTAGCCCCTGCATCTCGGCGTGGTCATGGTCGTGGCCTTCCGTGAAGGACAGGTCGTAATCATGGGTATGGTTGCCGTGGCCAAGGCTCAGGCTTGCGACGAACGCATGCGGCTCGGGAATGTCCGTGGTCGACTGCAGATATCCGCCCTGATCGGCAAAGACGAAGGCCTGCCGCGATCCATCCGGGCGCTGCGTCGTGACGACGACATCGGACGCCGTCCAGCCGTGGCCGCGCTCGGTGCGAAAACGCCAGACAGGCGCAACGCCCTCTTCGAAAATTTCAAGCGTGACGATGCCGTGCCCGGTATCGACCCGCCTGATGTCACCGTGGCCTGCGGCATGCCCCTGTGCTGAACCGTGGTCATGGGCGCCGTGATGGCCGTCGTGGCCATGGCCACCGTGGTGGCCGTGATGACCGTCATGCCCATGCGAGCCATCATGCCCGTGGGCGGCAGCGGCCTTTCCCATCTGCTGATCCTGCCATGTTCGCCACAGCATCCAGAGTGCGATCGCAATGATGACCGCCGCGGAAACAAGCTGGAAATAGGGTTCGGAAGCTTCGGCATCCATGCCCTGCCAGAGATACATGCCCGCAAAGGCGATGCCCCAGACGACGATCGTGTGCGAGATCGTCGCGGCAAGACCCAGCAGCACGGCCTGCGTGACCGTCCCCCTCACCGCAACGATCAAGGCTGCCATCATCGTCTTCGAATGGCCCGGCTCCAAGCCGTGCAAGGCCCCAAGCAGGATGGCGCTTGGAACAAACAGCCAGGCATGGGCAGATCCCTGCTGCAGGAGGTCGGCAAAATCAGGCATGGAAATATCTCACGGGTATTTAGGTCTCAAAGGTATTTGGTGATCGACTTGAACTCGTCGATGGAGTGGCGCTTCTCCCGATCGAGCGCGCCGATCGTGTCTTCGAGACAGTGGTCCAGATGGTCCTGGATCAGGGTGCGCTTGGCATTGGTGATCGCCTTTTCCACCGCATGCAGCTGCTGGGCGATGTCGAGACACGGCCTGCCGCCCTCGATCATGGCGATCACACTTTTGAGATGTCCCTCAGCCCTTTTCAGCCGCTTGACGATTTCGGGATGACTTTCGTGGACGTGATCGTGTTCTGTCATGCGATAATCCTATCCCCCTGGAGGGGATAAGGCAAATATCTTCAGAACTGCTTTCATACGAGTTCCTCCAGCTCTCTGGGTGGAGGCTGCGAACGTTGTGCCGTTAGCCTGGCTTACGACCGCCGGGCTTCCAGACGTCTTTTGTCACGCTGGATATATTCGAAACCCATCTCTGTCAGTCGGAACTGGCGTTTCTGGAACTCGCCGCGGATGGTGATGAAGCCCTGCTCTTCGGCTTCGCTCAGCGTCTTCAAGCTGGTGCCCTTGGGCGGAGACTGCCATTCGAGGCCGTTGGCGCTGTGAAGCAATACCATGATCTTGATGATTGTCGTGTCTCCCGGCCAATGCGTTCAGGCCAGACGAATAGCTTTTCGCACGATCCCCTGCAATGACCGATGTTCATGCAGGAATGTCGGGCCCGTGTTGCCAAATTTGCAATGGACTTGACGGCTGCGGTCTGCCAAAAGCGCGAAAGGACGCGACTGCCGTTATCTTTAGAACGGGGTCGGGTGGCCGATTGACGTCACGTCGCTGCCGCGAGATCACGCTGGCCGTCCTTTTGATTTCCCAGTTTTCCCAGCATTCAATCTACGACCTTGGTTGTGACTGCGAACCTTTTGTCATGAAAAAAGGTCCTGCGGCTTTCACCGAGGACCTCTGATCAGGCTCGATCAGATGGGGGTAAGACCCGTCCAACCGCTACCGTTACTGTGTGATCAGCAACCGGTACCCTGGGCAGTTTCGCCCGTCAGGTTCGGCAGGTTGCCGGAGTTTGCAGCATCGCCTGGCTCACCGCCCGGTGCGCAGCCTGCACGGCTACCATAGGCGCCGGTCGAACCGACTGCCGAGCCCGGGGTAACGCTGCCTGTCGAATAGGGGTCTACAGTACCCGATGCGGCTGGCTTCGGCGGGATGTTGCCGCCGGCACCGCTCATGTTCTGCTGGACGTCCGCGCGGTTGGCCGAACCGTTCATGTCATAGCTCGTCTGCGCAAATGCTGCAGAGGATAGGCCAAACGAAAGCGCGGCAACAACTGTCAATGTCTTGATCATTTTTGAATTCCTTTTCGTATCCCTACAGGGTGTTAACCGGCCGGGCACAAATTGGTTTCATCTCAAATTCCCGTGAGGAACCGCGCTTTTATGGAACCCGTTTGTCGATGAGCGACTGCGCATTGCGCGCTTCGCGTCGCAGCCAGCGCCGGTTGGCGACCTCGGGCAGATCGTGCGCTTTGGGGATGCGCTTGGTCTTCCAGCGGCGCAGGATCAAAAATCCGAGCGTGCCAATACCGGCAAGCAAGACAACGGCCAGCAGGATCATCGGGGTCTGGTCGACCATGGCGGGGTTCTCCGTAGCAAGGGTTTCATCTTTCTGACCGAACCAACTCGACGCCGGCTCGAGAGTTCCCTTGCTTGGTTGCAACTACAACCAGCCGGACTTCCGGAACCGGTAGAAAAGGATGCTGCAGAGAAGGACGATCGCAACCAGCACGGCGGGATAGCCGTATTCGGTCTTCAGTTCCGGCATGTTCTCGAAATTCATGCCGTAGATGCCGGCGATGGCCGTCGGTACCGCAAGAATGGCGGCCCAGGCGGCCAGCTGCCTGGTGATGACGCCTTGGCGCTGCTGTTCCAGAAGGTTCGAGGCTTCAAAGACCGAAGTGATGACTTCGCGAAGCCCGCCCACCATGCCTTCGACCCTTCGGATATGATCGAGCACGTCGCGGAAGAACGGCTTGGCGTCCCGGTCGAGGCAGGGAAGGTCGAGATTGACGAGCTTGCCCGCCACTTCCGACATCGGGCCCAGGATACGACCGAACAGGATCAGCTGACGGCGCAGGCGGAAGAGACGGCGGATCTGTTCGCGTTCGAGAAAGTTCGCGAGCATCTTCTGCTCCATTTCCAGAACCTTGTCCTCGATCGTCTGCACCAGCGGCAGATAGCCGTCGGCGATGAAATCGATGATCCCGTGCAGGACGTAGTCCGGCCCCTTGGAGAGAAGCTGCGGCGAGGCTTCGAGCTGTGCCCGGATGGCGGCATGGTTGCGGGCCGAGCCGTGCCGGACGGTGATGATGTGGCGCCTTCCGACGAAGATCGCCGTCTCGCCATACTTGAATTTCTCGCCTTCCAGATGGGCGGTCTTTGCCACCACGAACAGCTGTTCGCCATAGGCTTCCACCTTGGGCACCTGATGGGCGTTGATGGCGTCTTCGACCGCAAGAGGGTGCAGCTCATAGGTTTCGGCCAGCGCATGCAGCTCGTCCGGTGACGGCTCGTGCAGGCCGATCCAGACGAAATCCTGACCGGACAGTCTCGGCGCCGGCCCATCGACAGGCACCGCCTCGGCACGTTTTCCGTTGCGGTACACATAGGAGGCGACAACTGTCATGGTATGCTCTGCGATGGAGTATGGTCTGCGATGCCGATAACGTACTAGGCCTTGGCCCGTTCCGGCGAATAACCCGCGTCACGGATCGCTTGCGCGGCCTTTGCCTCGTCGCCACCCACCATCACCGTATGCGTGACAAGATCGATCGACACGGGTGCATCCGGCAGCGCTTCGGCGAGAGCGTTTCGCAGGGTCTTTTCGCAGTGGCCGCATGTCATGTCTGGCACGGTGAAGATCACGGTCATCTCAGGTCTCCTTCTTCAATCTGTATGCGCCGGTGACGCGGAACCGGCAAGGTCGTCGAGGATCGGGCAGTCGGGACGGTCGTTTCCGCCGCAGCAATGGGCAAGGTGCTTCAATGTCTTGACCATGCCCTGCATCTCCGCGATGCGCCGCTCCAGATCGTCGATATGGGTGGTGGCGATGTCCTTGACGGCGGCGCTCTCGCGGCTGCGGTCCTGCCACAGTTTCAAGAGCGCCTGCGTTTCCTCCAGCGAAAAACCCAGCGAGCGGGCGCGCTTGATGAAGCGCAGCACATGCACCTGATCGCCGCCATAGGTCCGGTAATTGTTGCCGGTGCGGGCGGCCGGCGTAATCAGGCCGATCTCCTCGTAATATCGGATCATCTTGGCCGAAACGCCGGATGCCAATGCGGCCTCGCCGATATTCACGCTTTCTCTCCCAGTGCGACGGTTTTCAATCGCAGCGCATTGCCGAGAACGAACGTGCTCGACAGCGCCATGGCGGCAGCGCCCAGCATCGGCGAAAGCGTCAATCCGAGCAAGGGATAGAACAGACCGGCGGCGAGCGGGATCAGCGCCACGTTATAGCCGAACGCCCAGAACAGGTTCTGCCTGATATTGCGCATCGTTTCCCGGCTGATGGCAATCGCCGACACCACGCCGGTCAGATCGCCGCCGACCAGCACCACATCGGCGCTCTCGATCGCCACATCCGTACCGGTGCCGATGGCAATGCCGACATCCGCATGCGCCAGCGCCGGCGCATCGTTGATGCCGTCGCCGACAAAGGCGATCCGGCGTGCCAGGGGTGAAGTCGCCTGTGGCGAGGACACGGCGGCGGAACCGCTCCCCTTCCGCAGGTCATCCAGCGCCTTCACCTTGCCCTCGGGCAGAACCTCGGCAACGACCGTCTCGATCCCCACCTGGGCTGCAATCGCTTGTGCCGTGCGACGGTTGTCGCCGGTCACCATGGCAACCTCGATGCCCATCGCCCGCAGCGCCTTGATGGCCTGAACGCTCGACGGCTTCAGCGGATCGGCAACGGCAATCACCGCCGCCAGACGACCGTCGATCGCCGTATAGAGCGGCGACTTGCCCTCGCCGGCCAACCGGGCGGCCGTCTGTTCCAGGGGTGCGACCGAAACGCCGAGCTTGTCCATGAACCTGTCGGCGCCGACCGAAACGTCCCGGCCATCGACGCGGGCACTGATGCCGTAGCCGGTGACGGAGCGGAAATCCTCGGTCTCGGCCAAGACCAGACCCTTCGCCTCCGCCGCCTTGACGATCGCATCCGCAATCGGGTGTTCGGAGCGACGCTCGACGGCTGCGGTGAGGCGCAGAACCTCGTCTTGCGATAACCCGTCCACGACATCCAGATCCGTCAGCTGCGGCCGTCCCATCGTGACCGTGCCGGTCTTGTCGAACACGACGAGATCCACATCCGACAGCGCCTGCAGCGCATCGCCCTTGCGGAAGAGCACGCCGATGCCCGCCGCCCTGCCCGCCCCGACGACGATCGAGACCGGGACGGCGAGACCCATGGCGCAGGGGCAGGCAATGATCAGCACCGCCACCGCCGCCGCCAGCGCATGCGACAGCCGCGGCTCCGGTCCCACCAGGAACCAGACGACGAATGTAACGACCGCCAGAAGCATCACGGCCGGCACGAACCACGCAGTCACCTTGTCCACCAGCGTCTGGATCGGCAGTTTGGCGCCCTGCGCCTGTTCCACCAGCCGGATGATGCCGGCAAGCGCCGTATCGCGGCCGACCTTTTCGGCGCGGAAACGGAAGGAGCCGGTGCGGTTGACCGTTCCGGCGGTGACGGACGCGCCCGCCATCTTCTCGACCGGCAGCGGCTCACCTGTGATCATCGATTCATCAACATTCGATTGCCCGTCGATCACGGTGCCATCGACCGGCAGACGTTCGCCGGGACGGATCCCGACGATATCGCCGACCACGACCTCGGACGAGGGAATATCGACGACCGCCCCGCTCCTTTCGACCCGCGCGGTTTTCGCCTGCAGACCGGCCAGTTTCTCGATTGCCTCGCCGGTGCGGCCTGTGGCACGCGCCTCCAGCAGGCGGCCGAACAGGATCAGCGTCACGATGACGGCGGCGGCTTCATAATAGACAAAGCGCGCGCTTTCCGGCAGCAGGCCGGGTGCGAAGGTCGCAAACACCGAATAACCGTAGGCGGCAAGAACGCCCACTGCAACCAGCGAATTCATCTCCGGATGACCCCGCAACAGGGCCGGCAGACCAAGCTTCAGGAACCGAAGACCCGGTCCGAAAATCACCACCGTTGCCAGCACGAAGTAGAGGTAGTGGAGGTTCTGCGTGTCGATGACTCCCATCAGCCAGTGATGGAACGGCGCGTAGACGTGGCCCGTCATCTCCAGCACGAACAGCGGCAACGTCAGCACTGCCGCAATGGCGAGATCACGCTTCAGGACACCCGCTTCTCCGCGATGCATGTGGGCATGGTCGTGAGCGGCGTTTTCATGCGTCGGATGCGGATCCTCGGCTTGGGAATGGGCGGCCCCGGTATGATCAGCATGGGTATGATCAGCCTGCGCGCTCGTCTCCGCATGCTTCAACGCCGGGTGACGATCAGAGCCCGCGTCAAAACCCGCTTCCCGCAGCGCAAGAGCCATCGCGCCGTCGGGGATCTCGTAGCCCATCTTGCGGACAGCCGCCTCCAGCGTCTCCGGATCAAACCCCACACCCGTCTCGACCGTGAGCTTCTTCGTTGCAAAGTTGACAGCGCTTTTCTCGACGCCCGCCACTTTGGCCGCCGCGGTTTCCACCCGGCGCACGCAGGAGGCACAGGTCATGCCCTCGACGGGCACGGTGATCGGTTCGGAGCGATGGATGGGGCGAATAATCTGGTTCATGGGTCGCGATCCTCTTCGCATCACCATGTAGGGCTTCCCATCATGGGAAGGTCAAGGGCCAGCCGGGTATTTAGCTCTGGCGGATGCTTGTACCGTATCCGGGATACGCCTATTCTACGATGAAGGGAGTTCGCTATGCCGGTGCGCGACAGAATGAAGCGATATCGCGAAAGCGGAGGTGCAGCGCATCTTGTCCGGGTCGAAGTGCTGGTCCCAGCGTCGCAACGGCAGGATATACTCGCAAGCGCTGCAGCGATGCGTGATGCGCACCGAGATAAAAGAGGCAGGATACAGGCGCTCTGCGATCAGGCCGTCACGCTTTACCGGTTGCGCATCCTCGACAACATCGACCTCGACCGGCTGCACACCCTCACGGACCGAGCCCGTGTCATTGCCAACGCCTTGATGGAACGCGGCGACGCCCGCGCCTTTGCCCTCGGGCGAAAGCTAATTGCTGAACTGGACGAGTGACGTGGCTCCCACCGACCTGCAGAAAGCCATCCTCGCGGTCATTGCCGGCAATCGATCCGAAACCAGCTATCTGGCCGGTGGCCTGCTGCTTAACCGCAACTGGCCGCGTCAGTCGGACGACATCGACATCTTCAACGATACGGACGAGGAAATCGGCGAAATCGCCACGCGCGACATCGAGGCGCTGCGGTGCCATGGCTTCCATGTGGCAATCGACGTGTTCATCTATGGCTGCGTCGAGGCAACCGTCAGCCGTGCCGGCGAGGCAACCCTGATCCAGTGGATGAGCGAGACGCGACAGCGCTTTTTCCCCCTTGTGGACGACCCCGAATGGGGGATGCGACTGCATCAGGCCGATCTTGCCGTTAACAAGGTTCTAGCGGCCTCCACCCGACGCAAGGCCCGCGACTACGTGGATCTCATTCTGATCGCTGAACGCTTCTGCGCGCTCGGTCCGCTCGTCATGGCAGCAGCGGGAAAACCGCCACACTATTCGCCGGTTCGCATCACGGACGAGATCCGCCACAAGGGATTGTCGGTTGCTTCGACCGACTACCAGTCCGTCAAGGGAATCTCCGGCGCTCTTGGCGCTGACGTTATTCGCGAACTCCTGCAACAGGCCATTGATAGAGCCGAGATCTATGTCCGCAGCGCACCGGCCGATCTCGTCGGGCTGCTGGCGGTCGATGCGGCCGGGACTCCGGTGGAAGTGGGTGGGGATCGCCCCTACACGATCCGAAAGGCAACGACGGAACCCGAAATTCCGCTAGGTTTTCCGGGCGAGGACTTTCCCTGGCGAAAGACCTGATCAACGCATCTGCCGCCCGGTGCATTCTGTCCCGACCACAAAAGAACCAGTTGCGCTTGGGGAGATCCCGAGGCTCTCCTACCTAGCCCCGCTGTGCCTCTCCGACATGCAGTGGCCAGTCGATCAGATAGTCCTCGAAATCCTCGACATCGACCTCTTCTTCGCTGATCGTGCGGCCGCGGGCCGAGATGCCGGCCTGGTGAACCGTTTCCGGATCGCCTGAGATCAGCGGGTGCCACCAGTAAAGATCATGGCCGTCGCGCACCAGCCGGTAGCCGCAGGTCGGCGGCAGCCAGGGGATTTCGTCCACCTGGGCCGGCGTCAGCTGGATGCATTCCGGAACGGTCGCCTGGCGGTTGGGATAGTCCTTGCACTGGCAGCTCGTGCCGTCGAGAAGCCGGCAGGCAACCGAGGTGAAAGCCACCTCGCCCGTGTCGTAATCCTCGAGCTTGTTGAGACAGCAGAGCCCGCAGCCATCGCACAGGCTTTCCCACTCCTGCTGGGACAGATCCTCAAGCGTCTTGGTTTTCCAGAATGCGTCTTCCATCATCATATCTGTCGCGGATGGGGACCAATTTTCCCCTGCCGCCTTTACCCTGTTGCGGATTCTCTATCGCGCATAAACCTTTTGTCAGCTAATGCTGAATAACGGTGAGACGCTCATGCCTTTGATCCCTCCGGGGGGTCGGCGTCAAGCGTTTCTCATCGGGCGATGGGGGAAATGGGGCAGGAACTTCCAGTGCAGGACCATCCGAAATCACCGGTTAAGCAAGAGCGCTCCGGCTCCTCGCGCAAGAAGCGCCACATCCTCCTGCGGATCGACAGCTGGATCGATTCCACTGTCTGGAACCTCGGTTTCCGGGCCGGCGAAGTCTGGGAAGAGATCACCATCTTCTTCCGGCGGTTCCGCGTTACAGGCTTGAAAAAGCTTGGTTTCGAGCTTGCCGGCGAGGCTATGACGCTCGGCACGGTCGGTTGCGTTGCGCTTCTGGCGCTGGCCCAGCCAGCCTTTGAAGAAACCAAGGAAGACTGGCGCAACCGGGGCGATTTCGCCGTTACCTTTCTCGACCGCTACGGCAACGTCATCGGCCATCGCGGCATCATCCATGAAGGCTCGGTTCCGATCGAGCAACTGCCCGACCACCTGATCAAGGCGGTGCTGGCGACCGAGGACCGCCGCTTCTTCGATCACTACGGGATCGACTTCATCGGCCTCGGCCGCGCGCTTTCCGAAAACGCCAAGGCCGGCGGCGTCGTCCAGGGCGGATCGACGCTGACCCAGCAGCTGGCGAAGAACCTGTTCCTCACCAACGAACGGTCGATCGAGCGCAAAATCAAGGAAGCGTTTCTGGCCATGTGGCTGGAGGCGAACCTTTCGAAGAAAGAGATCCTGTCGCTCTATCTCGACCGCGCCTATATGGGCGGCGGCACGTTCGGGGCAGCCGCGGCAAGCCAGTTCTATTTCGGCAAGAACATCACCGAAGTCAGCCTTGCGGAAAGCGCGATGCTGGCCGGCCTGTTCAAGGCACCGGCGAAATATGCGCCGCATGTGAACCTGCCGGCTGCGCGTGCCCGCGCCAATGACGTTCTGTCCAACCTTGTACAGTCAGGCCTGATGTCGGAGGGCCAGGTGATCGCGGCCCGCCGCACGCCGGCAACCGCGATCGACCGCGCCGAGGTCAAGTCGCCAGACTATTTCCTCGACTGGGCCTTCGACGAGGTGCAGCGGCTGGCCAAGGCCGGCAAGATCCGCGAGCATTCGATGGTGGTCAGGACCACGATCGACATGGGCCTGCAGCAGGCAGCCGATGCCGCGATGGAAACCAGCCTTCGCGAATACGGCGACAGCTTCAAGGTGAAGCAGGGCGCCATGGTGATGATCGAAAACGGCGGCGGCGTGCGCGCCATGGTCGGCGGCCGCGACTATGGCGAGAGCCAGTTCAACCGTGCCACCAAGGCGCTGAGACAACCGGGCTCGTCGTTCAAGCTCTATACCTACTCCGCCGCGATGGAGCACGGATACAAGCCGGAGTCGGTGATCTCCGACGCTCCGATCACCTGGCGGGGCTGGTCGCCGCAGAATTACGGTCGCTCCTACAAGGGCAAGGTGACCCTGATGAGCGCCATGCAGCAATCGCTCAATACGGTGCCTGTCCGGCTTGCCAAGGATGTGCTCGGCACCGACGTCATCGTCAACACCGCAAAGGCTTTTGGTGTCGAGACGCCGCTCAGAAGCGACAAGACGATCCCGCTCGGCACGTCCGAGGTAACGGTACTCGACCAGGCCACCGCCTATGCGGTGATGCCGGCCGGCGGCGTGCAATCGCATCGCCACGGGATCGAGCAGGTTCTGGGCTACGGCGGCAACATTCTCTACGATTTCGGCCGCGACGAGGCGCCGGCAAAGCGGGTTCTGTCCGAACAGGCGACCTCATCGATGAACCGCATCCTGACGACGATCCCCTATCAGGGCACGGCGCGGCGCGCGGCACTCGATGGCGGCATCGTCACCGGCGGCAAGACCGGCACGTCGCAGAGCTATCGCGACGCCTGGTTTATCGGCTTTACCGGCAATTACACGACGGCGGTGTGGTTCGGAAACGACGACTTCACCTCGATGAACAACATGACCGGCGGCTCGCTTCCGGCGATGACCTTCAAGGTGCTGATGGACTACGCCCATCAGGGGATCGAGCTGAAACCCATTCCCGGCATCGAAAACCCGCTGCCGAGCGGCGACCACAAGAGCGACAAGAAGAGCCAGGAAATTGCGAAAGCGAAGGAAGGCGACAATGCCCTGCCGCCGCTGCAAAGGCCGCGCTCGCTCTCGGCTGAAGCTACCCGAACGCTCAAGCAGATCGGCAAGGCGCTGTCCGAGGCTCCACCGCTTACAGCGGGCGGCCCCAAGGTCGCCGATGCCGGCAAGCCAGCTGTCGACGGACAGGCAACCTCTATTCAGGGTGACAAGGTCCAGGGCGCCGCTACCCAAAGCGACAAGGCGTCGGTGCCGGAAGCCGGTCCCGTGACGGGCTCGATATCGACCCGGCATCAGCCGAAACAGTCGACGGCGAAGGTGACGCCGATCAATCTGGAAGTGCGGCGCTAGGTGGGTTGAGCGTCAGGCAGCGCGGGGTGATCCGCTCGAGCTCATCTCCGAGTTCGCGGCGGCGGCGAAGAAGCTCGTAATCAGCCTGCAGGCCGAGAAAGACGCCTTCCGACATGCCGAAATAGCGTGCCAGACGGAGATCCGTATCGGCTGTGATCGAGCGCTTGCCAAGCACGATCTCGTTGATGCGCCGGGGTGGAACGCCGACGGCACGGGCAAGCCCGTTCTGGCTAAGCTGCATCGGCTTCAAGAAATCCTCCAGAAGAATCTCGCCGGGATGCGGGTTCGGCAGCCATTCAGCATCAGCTGTGGTAGTCGACGATTTCAACATGTTCGGGGCCTCCGTCAGTCCAAATGAAACATATGCGCCACTGATCGTTGATGCGTATCGAATGTTGCCCTGCTCGGTTCCCGCGCAGCGCCTCGAGACGATTTCCAGGCGGCACGTTGAGATCCAACAGCACACGCGCCTGGTTGAGCAGACGCAGTTTCCGCAATGCGGGTGACTGAATATCTCCCGGTAGCCTGCGGCTTCGCAGGCCGTCCCAGATCCGTTCGGTCTCACGATCTGCAAAATCTTTGATCATGCGGAACCATAACGTATGCCGTCATAGCAATCAATATGCCGCGCGAGGCCCTTCCCCCTTCCCGCCAAACAATGCTAACCCTTCGCGAACGCTCCAAAAAGACACAAAGCCAATCCCGTGTTCCGTATTCCCTTCCTCATCGCCGTTGCACTTGCCATCGCATTCGGCGGCGGGATCTGGTCGACCCGGCTGGCGCTTGATGCGACGACCGGGTTCGGGGCGCTCCGGATCGGGCCTTGGGAGGCGTTTCCGCAGGCGCAGACGGCCGATGCAGACCCTTATGCCAAATCGCACCGGGCCAATGCCGGCAAGCTTCTCTATGCCAGCGCCGAAGGCCTGACCTTTACCGCGACGACCGACATGACAGGCGAGCGGCTTGTGGCAAGTTGCTCCTACAGGATCCGGGGTCATACGCCGCAGGCACGGTTCTGGACGCTGTTTGCGCAGGCGCCCGGGGCTGCTGCACCCTCGCTGTCGTCGGATTTGCCGCAGGCGCTCAATTCGCGCATCACGCTGCGCCAGCCGAATGGCGAGTTCGAAATCACCGCATCGCCGACGGCCAAGTCCGGCAACTGGCTGGCTCTCACACAAAGCGGGGACTTCAGGCTCGTCCTCACCCTGTTCGACACGCCGACCGCGGGCAGTTCCGGACTGATCGACCTTGCCATGCCGCTCATTGAAAAGATCGGATGCGGCCCATGATCCGGCGGTTTTTCACAGGTCTGGCGTTTGCTGTCGCGGCAGGACTGGTCGGGGCAGCACTGCTGCATTTGATCATCGTGCTGGCACTGCCGCATTTTTCGGAAAACGATGCCTATACGCGGGTGCTGAAGGAAGGCGAAACGCAACGGTTCTACCGACTGACCGAAACGGCGGACCGGGCCGGTCTTTCCAAGGACGATCCCTTCGTGGAGACCGCGGTCTGCGGTTTTGACGTATCGGAAGGCCCGGTCAGGCTGACGGCTGAAAATACCGGCCTGCCGTTCTGGTCGCTCGGGATCTATGACGGGGCGTCCAACGAGGTGTTCAGCATCAACGACCGAACGTCGCCGGGCGGCATGCTGGATGTGGTGATCGCGACGCCGACGCAGATGACGATGCTGCGCAAAAGCCTGCCCACCGGGATCAGCCAGTCGATCCTTGTCGAGAGCCAGTCGGGCGAAGGCTATGCAGTGCTGCGGGCGCTGACGCCGCAGGCGAGTTTTTCTGAGGCAGCCACACAGTTTCTGAAGGACGCGGATTGTGGCGCGTTCCAGTGGCGCGGCAGAAGCCGCTTCTAGGTCCGTTTCGTACCGGCCTACTCGGCGCGGACGGCGTGGTTTTCGGCCTTGCGGTCCATCCGGTCGTCGAAACGCTCGTAGCGCACGCCGGTAAACAGCACCACTTCGCCGGGATCGGCTTCGCCGATGCGGATCTGCGGCTTGCGGCCATGCTGGTCACGCCATTTGTTCAGTATCACGATCTCTGCCATGCTCGTCTCCGTGACTTTACGAATTCGAGACGGATGAAGACGAAGATATCTCACCCTGCCCTTTCGGGGCTGACGCGACCTGCCTGATACGGCAGGAACATCCGCGTCCTTCTCGTCAGAGCGCCCAATCGCGGCGCAGCGACATTACCTTAGAAAAGCGACCTCACGGTCGTTATGCGAGCCTTCGGGCCATCTACCCAGTCTTACGGGCTTTCAGGGTGCCCCGACGCTTATAAAACCGGATGCTACGGCCCGGTTACAGACCAATACAGCCAGACGTGGATTAACAGTGAGTTAATTCTAATATGGCAGTTGATATCGACGTATGCTGGTATCAGGCTGATGAACGCCAAAACGGCATCTTTGTTCACCGCGTCATTCAAACTTCACAGTCTTCGAACGGCACGATTTTGTCGTTTTCGAGCGGTCATCGGTGCGCCAAAACGAGCCGCTTTCACTGACCGTTAACCCTCAAAGCGTTAGCATCTGGTAAACCAAGGCGAAACCGACGGGCGCGGCGCGAGAGACAGCTGCATCCGGCGGAATATGCTCCGGGGAGTTCCCCAGGCACAGGTAGATGAGATGCACCGGGGCGCGTGTTTACCCCGGCGGCATCACGCGTTTCGGACATGTATTGCGTAGATGAGAGTTGCCCGTGACCAACGAGTTTCGAGACCTTGAGAGGCCACAAGCCATGCGAAAAAAGGATGTGGTGTTGATGGCCACCGTCACGAGCTTCGAAAGCCTGTCGCGTCCTTCCCGCTCCGAACTGAGACAGTTCGCCGAGCTGTTCGCACCGCTGTTTGCCGCCTCTTCGGAAGAAGCCCGCCGCGATGCGGTGGCAGCCCTTTCGCAATCACCCGCCATTCCGCCGGCCGTCGCCTTTTTCATCGGAAGCCAGCCGATCGCGGTCGCCGCACCCTTCCTGATTGCCTCGCCCTGCCTTTCCAACGATGCGCTGATCACCATCGCCCGCAGCCAGGGCGTCAACCACGCCCGCGCGATCGCCAAGCGCGAAAGCCTGTCGCCGATCGTCATCGATGCGCTGGTCGGCATGCGCTATGATACGATCGCAAGGCCGATCACCGAACGGCGCGAGCTTGCCGCTGCGGCAATCGACGCGATGTCGGCCGTGGTCGAGAAGCCGTCGGACACACCGATCGAAACTGCAAAGAGCGACGACGACTTTCTGCTGCCCGAGGAAGCCCGGGCTGCCCGCGAGGAGGAGCTGCGCCGCCGCATCAAGCTTCTTGCCGGCCATATGGAACGCCAGAGCGACGACCGGCAGGGTCTGCGGCAGCTCAGCGAAACGCATGCCGCCCTTCTCGTCCGATTTGCCCGTGCCCGCGAGGCGACGTTGTTTGCCGGCGTTCTGGCAGACGCGCTGTCGGCCAGCCGCTGGCTCGCACAACGGATCATGCTCGATATCTCCGGCCAGCAACTGGCGACGACGCTCAAGGGTCTGTTCATGGACGAAGCGGAAGCCGTCTTCGTGCTGGAAAGGTTCTACGGTCACCTCGCACACGAACAGCTTGACGGTGCAAGCCGGGCGACGGCCATGTGGCTGGTTCTCGATATCGACGAATGCGGACGAAGGCTCGAAGCCTGGCGCCGCGCCGACGGCTATACCTATGCGGAGCGACCGGTTGCGCAACCCGTCGAGGCCCCTGCCCCCCACGCGACCGAAGAGGCCGAGCGGCCATTCCGTACATCGGCCAGCATGAGACGCGCCGGCCGCGGCCGGTAAGGCCTATCGAGCATCGGCGCTGACGACCTCGATCAGGTCGCCGATCTCGTCAACCTCGATCTCGACCACCCAGAGATCCGGATCGAAGCGCTTTTCGCGATCGATCGTCTCGCGCACCGTATCGGGCTCTGCCCGCACCAGACGCCGTTCGAACTTGCGCCCGCCATCGTCCTCGTCGTCAAAGAAGTTTTGCGGTGCCGGCGCATAAAGCGTTTCGGTGCCATCGCGAAAGCGTTGGCGGATGAAGATGGCACCAGCCTCCTCGGCACCCTTTTTCTCAACCGCTGCGTAGTCGCCCATGGCAAAGACGCGGCGGGTCAGGGCGGAGACAAATATGTGGGTTTTAAGGCGCATTGCAGCGTCATAGCGGCTGCGGACGGTATCGTTAAGCGAAAATAATCAAAAGAAAGTGAGGGTAAAGGCTTGGCAACCCTTTCCTTTTGGCACCGCTGTCATATTTCCCACCCCACTACCGCATTTTTGCCAAAAAGGAGTGGGCCTTGAGCGTTCTTATCAGCATTCTGATCACCTTCCTCGTGATCGTCCTCGTACTTTATCTTGTCGCGCGCCTGCCGCTCGAAGCACGGATCAAGCAGATCATCCAGGTTATCGTTCTGATCATCGGCATCATCGCGCTGCTGAAGTATCTGGCCGTATTCTAACAACCGACCCGGCGCGCTTGCGGCTTCAGGCTTAGAGCGCGCCGATCGCCTTCAGTTTCTTCAAGACCGCTTCGCTTGGTTCACCGGTCTCCGGCAAGCGGTAATGCTTTTCGAAACGGCGTATCGCCGCCTTCGTCTGTGCACCGGCAACCCCATCCACTTCGACATCCGAATAGGCAATGTTCTGCAGCCCGCGCTGGATCTGCAGCACGAGCTTCGGCGCCGGGATATCCGCCGTCATGACGGCGTTCGACTTCGCGACCGCGGGCGACGGACGCAATCCGCCAGTCGGAATATCCGCGGGCGGGATGCGGATCTGGCCCGACCGCGAACCTGCGGTTTCGGACGAGCGGATCGCCGCCGCCACCGGGTCTTCACTCTTCAGACTGATATTTTCGGCCGGCCGGTTCGCAGGCACCGTCTTCGGCTGCGCCATCGGCTTTGGCTGCACGCGGGCCGTCTCGTCAGCCGCGGGTTTTGCAACGACCGATGGCTGGGGTACGGGGACATGCACGGCAGCGCTCGAGGGCGAGCCGGTCGAGGGCTTGCGTTCCGCCTTCAGCGCCGCCAGCAGATCGCTGCCGGCCTCGCCGGATTGCGGCAGCCCCATGCGCTGCTGATACAGCACGATGGCCGACTGGGTGCGCGGACCCGTAACGCCGTCATCGGCCCCGTCATAGAGACCGCGCTTCGTCAGCTCACGCTGGATTTCGGCAACCAGCTCACGATCCTCGTCGGAACCGGGGACCGGCGGTGCTGCGGTGATGAGCGTCGTGATCGGATCGACAGCGGGAGCCTGCATGGGTGCCGGCATTGGTGCCGCTTGGACAGCGGTCTGCTCGGCAGGCTGTTCGACCGGTTCGATAACGGGCTTGGCATCGCCGGACCGTTCGATGCGGAACGTGGTGACGTCTTCTGCTGGCATGCGCTTGTAGGGCCGGTAGCCGGCGATGGCATTTGGGTCTTTCGGATCGCGTGTGGCAAGCAAGGGCGACGGATGTCCGCCCGGCTGATACCAGAGCGCATTGGCGGCGACGAAACTGAACAGAACGACAAAGCCTGCCGCGCCCAACACAGGACGCGGATGGCGTGTCAGGACGCCGCCCACGACGCCACGAACAAGCCCCCCCGTCGCGCTCACCGCGCGAAGGGCAAGCGCCGGCCGTTTTGCCGGTTTGCGCCTCTCAGGCGATTTTCGCTTTCGCGGGGCCATCGGTAAAATCCTCTTCGTCCATCATGGTCGTAAGTATTTCGGGGGCGATGTGGGCTTGCTGCTTATTCGTGCCTGGCTTGTTGGATATCATGAGGCGCGGCGGAAATTCCACCCTCTCCTCACCGTCATCCACGGCTGCGCCTTCGATGCCGGACCCATCGGCTGGCAGGGCGATCGTGACGACGGTACCCTCGCCGAGACGGCTTTCGATCGTGAAGCGGCCGCCGTGCAGGGCGATCAGGCCCTTGACCAGCGACAGGCCGAGGCCTGTGCCTTCATACTGGCGGCTCAAATCGTTTTCGATCTGCGTAAACGGCTGGCCAATCGTCGCAAGCTTGTCTGCGGCGATGCCGATACCGGTATCGCTGACCGTGATCACCAGCTTGCCGGCCACAACGGTGGCATCGATCGAGACGACGCCGCCAGCCGGCGTGAACTTGATGGCGTTGCCGGCAAGGTTGATCAGGACCTGCTGCAGCGCGCGACGGTCGGCCACCACTTCGGCAAGGTTGCGGTTGGTGCGCGCCGTCAGCGTGACGCCCTTTTCGCGAGCCGAGTGATCGAGCATCGCACGGCAGGCTTCGACCGCTTCGCTGATATGGAAGGGTTCGGCGAGCAGCTCGTAACGGCCGGCCTCGATCTTCGACATGTCGAGCATGGTGGTGACGACCGACAGGAGGTGGCCGCCCGACTGGCGGATGAGGCCGACATATTCACGCTGGCGGTCATTGGCGAGCTTGCCGAAATATTCGCCGGCCAGAACATCGGAAAAGCCGAGGATCGCATTGAGCGGGGTTCGCAGCTCGTGGCTGACGGCGGCGAGGAAGCGCGACTTCGCCTCATGGGCCGACTGCGCCTCGATCGTGCGATTTTCGGCTTCGACCCGCAGGCGCTCTTCGGCACTGCGATCGAGCGCCTGGACGAAGATCTGGACCAGATCGCCTTCGCCGTCGCGGATGGCCGACATGTCGAACGACATATGCAGGAACTGCCGGCCGCCGACGGCGCTGAAGGGACGTTCGACACGGATGTCGACGATTGCGTTGCGGCCACCCTGGCGCAGCGTATCGACGGCCTGAAGAAGCGCCAGACGATCGGACACATGGACGATTTCGGCCAGCATTTCGCCAAGGCCGGCTTTCAGCTTGTCCGGGAATGCGGCGTGGTCGCGACCGCCGAGCTTGACCACCCGTCCCTGCGGATCGACGACGAGGGCGAGGCCGGGGCAGGCATGAAAGGCGATATCATCGACGGCTGGCGCGTTGGCGACCGGCCGGACGACATTGCGGGGCCATGCAAAGGCAAGCGCTGCGAGAATCAGGAAGAGCGCCGAAACGACGGTTGCGCCAAGCGGCAGAGCCAGTGCCGGCTTCATAAAGAAGGAGAGAAGAGCCGGCACGGCAACGAAGGCGACGCCACCGCAAAAGGCAAGCCGGCGCAGCGACGCGACGGCCGCGGCAGAGACGGTTTCGCCCTCGCCGATGCGTCGCAGCCAACGGGATGCAGCCCCGTCAACCAGCAGAACCGCCCTCTCGGCAATGTCACTCAATACGCGCACGCAAAACCTACTCAGTCTCATATTCGAGGCTTCACAATAGGGCTCGTGCGCTTAAGGAAACTATAAAGACAGGCTTCCGCAGCCCCGTCCAGGGCCCCGTTTTCCGGCTTTGGCACACATCCACGGCTTGTTTTCTGATTGTGGTTAACAGGGCGTAAGCGTCGGAATTGGTTTGATTTTTCCTGATACATTAACCATTGGGGCATATCGGCGGACCGACAACCCTTGGCGCGTGGGCGGGCCGCCCCATTTATGCTTAATCCGGTTTGTTAAAATTGTCCGGAAGCATCCGTCCACCCCGCCGCCCGAGCAAGGAAAGGTCGCATTTTAATCGAATTTGCCGAAAACCCGAGCGAACCCGTCAAAGCGATGTTCGCTCCCCGCGGCTAGATTGACGCCAAGACCGGAACAGGCAAGCCAGACGACTGGAGCTTAGCCGGCACGCCCGAAAACGGGCAAAACAGGTGGACCAAGACGATGTGGTTTCTGATCAAGGGAAGTGTGTTCTTCGCAGCCGTGCTGGTGGTGCTGTCCTATTTAAGTGCCGAACCGGCCTCCGATGACGCCAACATTTCGCCGCTCCAGGTGGCCGATGCGGTGTCTGCCGCAAGCGGCGCCTATCAGTATATCAGTGCGATCTGCAGCGAACGTCCCGAAGTCTGCGAAAAGGGCGCCGACACGCTTGCCGTGCTTGGTGTCCGCGCCAAGGAAGGTGCCCGTGTCGCCTACGAGCTTCTCGACAAGCAGTTCGGCGACGGCCAGCCGAAGCTTGCCATGAAGGCCGACCCAGAAGCCACCCCGATGCCATCAGGTTCGCTTTCCGACATCAGCATCGAGCCCCCCCGCGGCGAGCAGGTTGCGACCGGCACGATCCCCCGCAACATTCCGGTGCCGCTCAAGCGCCCGACGCTCTGAGCGCTTCTCCAACGAAATTCAAAGCTTGCACCGGGTCTCGTGCCACGGTTCCCGGTGCCGGACTGCCTTAACTCTCATCAGCCTGTTGCTGACGCCGTGAGGACCAACATCCTCACGGCGATTTTTTTGCTTTAATCGAGGCTGTGACCGCCTATATGAAGGCGCAAACGGGACCGCACGCCATGGCCAGCATCGAACAGATCATCGACGATTTTGCCTATCTCGAAGAGTGGGAGGACCGCTATCGCTATGTGATCGAACTCGGCAAGGCCATGCCCGACCTTTCCGACGACAAGAAGACTGCGGAAAACAAGGTACAGGGCTGCGCCAGCCAGGTCTGGGTCGTCAGCCACGGCAGCGATGACAGCGCCGACCCCGTGATGACGTTCGAGGGCGACAGCGATGCGCATATCGTGCGCGGGCTCGTCGCAATCGTGCTGTCGGTCTATTCCGGCAAGCATGCGTCTGAAATCGCCTCCACGGATGCGATCGAGGTGTTCGACAAGATTGGCCTTGTGGAGCATCTTTCGGCACAGCGCGCGAATGGCCTGCGCTCGATGGTCAAGCGCATCCGTCAGGAAGCGGTGATCATGCAGGCCGCCTGATCAAGACACGGATTTCCGGTATTAACCCTGTCGCACGATAGTAGTCCCGCTCACCCGGACGTGAAGGACTGCCGATCCTCGTTGTTATACTGATGCTCTACTCGCTTGTTTAAAAGCAACCACAGGGCAGCAGGATGCAGGACCAGGCAAACCGTATCGCATACCTGGACGGATGGCGCGGCATCGCGATCCTGTTCGTGATCGCCGACCATTTCTCAGGCGGGCTTCTGCCCTTCGGTTCACTCGGCGTCGAACTCTTCTTCGTCTTGAGCGGACGGCTGATGGCCGATATTCTGCTCGTCCGCAAGATCGACATTCCGACCTTCTTCCAGCGTCGGTTCTCCCGCATCTATCCGGCGCTCCTGGTGTTTGCCACGGCGATGCTCGCCGTGTCCGTCGTCGGCGGGCTTGCTGGCGCGCCGCTGCATCTCCTGCTGGAGCCTTCCGCCTATCTTGCGGCGATCACCTTCACCACGAACTATTACGAGGCCTGGACCCACACGTCGTCGGTGCTGGGGCATGTCTGGTCGCTGTCGGTCGAGGAACACAGTTATGTTCTGCTCGCCCTTCTCGTCGTCATCGTCATCCGCAATGCGAGGGCTGCGGCTTTCGTCAGCCTGGCAATTGCCATCGCCGCAATGGCAAACGGTGCGATCCGCACCAGTCTTGCCGAACCGGGCGCCATGAGCGTGTACTGGCTGAGCGATGTGCGGATGGCCTCGATCTTTGCGTCGGTGGCGCTGTTTGTGCTAATCGACAAGGTTCGCGTCCCGGCTGCAGCTCCCATTGTCGCCGCCATCCTGGGTCTGTCGCTGTGGATCCTGCCGGCGCCGGATATGGCCCGCTATACGGTCGGGACGCTGCTTCTCGCCTTTGCCATCAACACGATCGATTTGGCGCCAAAGGCAGCGCTCGGCGCCCTGTCGTTCCAGCCGCTCGCCATGATCGGCATCTGGTCCTATTCGCTCTATCTGTGGAAGCAGCCCTTTTACAAGGTGGCAGAGATCGCTCCCTGGTGGGCGACGCCTATCCTCGTCGCCGCGATGTTTGTGGCAACGCTTGTGAGCTTCTACGGGGTGGAGCAGCCGGCCCGGAAATACATCAACGGCCTCAACCTGTTTCGCAGGCGCCAGGCCATAGCTGCGGTCTGACGTTGTCAGAGGATCGGCCGGTAATCGTCTGCTCCCCAACTGTGGCTGCGGCGGCGGGGATCCGGCCGCGGCGGATCGTAGTGCCGGCCGAGTGCGAGAAGCGCGGTGCGCAGCATCAGCTTGGCGGAGCGTGCCGGCCATTGCCGCTCCCGTTCGACCAGTTCGAGCCCTTTCGAAAAGCAGCAGACGTCGACTGCGACGCCCGACAGTTCCGGTCCCATCGCCTCCACGGCCGCACCAAACCGGCGTCGTGCGTCAAGGGCGCTGCCGGCCACATCCGCCTGTCCGCCGCGGCCGCCATCGGCACGGCTGGACAGGCGCGGCTCCCACGAGGCGGTGATCTTCGGCTGCAGCTGGCCGCGGGTGAAATCGGCAAGCAGCCGCTCGCCCGCCTCGACGGCGGCTGATGGCAGGAAGGCCGACCCGTCCCTGTCCTTCAGCCTTGCGACAGTGCCGAGCGGCGATTCGGCGAGATTGCGGCGGACCGTCTGGCGTGTGCCCTCCACCACCAGCCCGACCCGTTCGATCTCGCCATGCTGAGCGGCAAACCCCTCCTCCTCCCGTTCCACCATCGCCCGGCGCAGATAGGACATGGCCTCAGCCGACGCCGAAAGCCGGCCATCCTGCTGGACAGCAAGGCCGAGCGACACGGCCTGGTGCACGAGGTCGCGACCATGCGCCGTCTCGACATCCGAGATCGCGCCGTCGTTTTTCAAAAGCTGGCGCAGCAAGCGCACAAGACGCAGACGCTCTTTGCTCTTTTCATCCTTCATCGACCCGTCTCCTCTTTCAGCCTCAGCCCTCATCCGCTTCACCGAAGACGGAGGTGACCATCCGTTCGACGGCGGAAACGAAATCGTCAAAGGCCGGGTTGTCGCGACGGTCCTCGACCAGATGGCAGGCATGGGCGACGGTCGAGCGCTCCCGGCCGAAGCTTGCGGCGATGTCATCGACCGAGATCGACAGCGCCACGTGGCAGACATACATGGCGATCTGGCGGGAATGGGCGGCAAGCCTTCGGCGGTCGCGCCGGACCATGACCCGGTCTCCGAAGAGGAACACCATTTCCGAGACGAGCTGAAACACGATCAGGCATGTGGGTTTCGGCTTTCGACCGATTCGAAGCGTTACCCCGGAAGGCGTGGATGCGCCGGCGGCCATCCGTGCGGTGGAACGGCCGGAAACGCTGAGGCTGGGCGAAACGGGTATTGCCCCGGCGGACGGTTCGGCAGGCATGACAGCTCCTCCACTTCTAGGAATTAATTCACATACGGTAGCGGAGGAAGAGACGGATGGAAATACGAAATGCACCCTAGCGGTCGCCATCCGAGCTAAGCATCAGGAATCTAATTATGATTTTTTTCCTATCTCTAGACAACAAAAACCGGGCATGCGCCCGGTTCTCTTGATTGGAAGTGTTACTGCTGCCGTCTGTTAAAGGCTGATCAAGCCTTGGCGCGCTTGCGGCGCTGGCCGAGGCCCATTTCCTTTGCAAGACGCGAGCGGGCTTCCGCATAGGCGGGAGCGACCATCGGATAGTCGGACGGCAGGCCCCACTTTTCGCGGTATTCTTCCGGCGTCATGTTGTAATGGGTCATGAGGTGTCGCTTCAGCGACTTGAACTTCATGCCGTCTTCCAGGCAGATCAGGTAATCGTCCTCGATGGACTTCTTGATCGGGACCGGAGGCTTCGGCTTTTCAACCACGGCCACGACGGGCGTCGGCGATGCCGTGCCACTCAGTGCCGTATGAACGTCGGCAATCAGTCCTGAAAGGTCGCCGACCGGAACGACGTGGTTGCTCACATAGGCAGCCACGATATCTGCTGTCAGTTCCACCAGCAGGTCCGGGCCTTTGCCCAATGCGATTTCTGTCATTTTCGTCTCCTGTTCGTAATTCGCGGACGGTTGCGAGAGCCGACCAACACCCGCATCCTGCAGAACCACGATGGCATCCCACTGCCCGCACACTGTCCGAAGACTGAAACCTACCCCTAAGTTTCGCGTGCGAAGCCGATCATAAATACCACCGGACATTGTTTACTTCGGACAATTCCCGCATAGGCACACAATTCTGAGACATATTGTGCGTTTTACACGAGAAATAATCCGCAAGAGAACAATTTCAGGGTTCTACTGCACCTGAATTAGCATCCGGACCCCCAAAATCCAACTGCGAAATCTAGTAATGCCGATCGAATTCTGATGGTAAAGCCGGGGGAAGACCTGATAACTGATAGTGTATCGAAAAAAGACGCCTTTATGACGGGCTTATAGCTCGAATTGCGGCCTCTATATTGATTCTTCGTGCGCTTTCATCTCATCGTGGAGCGAATGTTCGCTCATCGGATAGCCGGCGCGGCGGGCAGCGACGGCCAGAAGATGCGCCGAAACCGGGGCCGTCAGGACGAAGAACAGAAAGCCTGCAATTGCGCGGGCAAGGACCGGCAGATCCCCGGCATAGACCCCGACAGCGAGCAGCAGCAGACCCGAACCGACCGTGCCGGCCTTCGAGGCTGCGTGCATGCGGGTATAGAGATCCGGCAGCCGGTTGATGCCGATTGCGGCAATCAGCGAAAAGCAGGCGCCGGCGAGGACGAGGACGGAGACGACAAGCGCGACGACGAGATCCATCAGCGTTTCCTCCTTTGCACGCGTGTCTTGCCGGATGTCGCTGGATCTTTCGCGGCATCGGTGACGCGCGGCATGATGAAGCGGGCAAAGGCGACGGTCGACAGGAAGCCGACGAGGCCGAGCGCGATGGCAATATCGATATAGAGGTTGAAGCCGGTTCGGATGGCAATCAGCGCGATAAAGCCGATGACGATGCCGACCAGCATGTCGAGCGCAAGCACACGGTCCGGCAGCGTCGGTCCCGCCACCACCCGCCGGATGGTCAACAGGAACGCGACCGACAGGACCGCCATGGCAATCCAGGTGGAGACAGACAGGATCGTCGCGGCCAGCGACGGATCGGACACGGTCATTCGAATGCCTCCAGGATCTTGCGCTCGAAGCCATCCGCGATTTCCCGCTTGGTCGCGTCGATATCGGAGGCGTCAAGCGCGTGCACGAAGAGGAACTTGCGGTCGGCCGAGACATCCACCGACAGCGTGCCCGGCGTGAGCGTGATGAGGTTGGCAAGCAGCGTGATCTCGAAATCGCGGCTGACCGTCAACGGAAAGGCGAAAATTCCGGGTTTGACGTCGAGCCTCGGTCTCGTGACAAGGACCGCAACCTTCCAGGCCGACATCGCCAGTTCCCTGATAAACAGGACGAGGAGCGAGAGCATCCGGCCTATCCGCATCTTACGGCTGGCGCGGTCGATCTCGCCACGCACGACCCAGAGCGCGAGCGCTGCGACGGCAAAGCCGAACACAAGGTTGAGGATGGTGGCGCTGCCCGTGATCGCCACCCAGATGACGGCAAAGACGCAAGCGCGGATGAATGACGTCATCTTATGCCTCCCGACGGCAGGGCGTCCGGAAAGACCGAACGGATATAGGCGGACGGGCCGGCAAGTCCCTCGGCGGCCGATTGCGTCAGCGACAGAAGATGTTCCGGAAACAGACCGAAACCGGCGAGCAGCAGAACAAGCGCGCCAAGCGGTAGCGAAAGACGCCAGTCGCCGCGAACTGCGGTCTGTCGCTCAAGGCCGGCTTCCGGACCGAGCCCCTGCCGCCAGTAGGCGAGAAGCACGATCCGGCCAAGCGTGAGGGTGACGAGAAAGGAAGAGACGAGAATGGCGGCGGCAAGCCACCATGCGTTGATGTCCATCGCGGCTTTCAGAAGCATGATCTTCGGCCACAGACCCGACAGCGGCGGCAGGCCGGCGACGGCGAGGAACACGAGAAGCGACACCGCCGTGAAACCCGGCGACGACCGGTAGAGCCCGCCGAGCGTATGCAGCGACCAGCGGTTTGCTTGGTTTTCGTCCCCGGAAAGCAGGCTTGCGCGGCGGGCCGCCTCGCCGACCACGAGATAGAGCGCCGTCATCGCCACCATCGAATGCAGCGCATAAAAGATAGCGCCGGAAATGGCGGCCGGAGACCCGATCGCCACGCCCGCCAGCATGTTGCCGATGCCGGCGATGACAAGGTAGCCGGCAAGTTTGCGGATATCGCTCTGCGCCAGCGCACCCAGGGCACCCGTTATCAGTGTCAGAATGGCGAGTGTGGCGATGGCGGGGCTCAGCACCTCTCGCTCCACCGGCAGAAGCATGACCGTGACGCGGATCAGCGCGTAGATGCCAACCTTGGTGAGGAGCGCGCCGAACAGCGCCGACACGACGATGCGCGGCGTGTGATAGGAGGCGGGCAGCCAGAAGTTGAGCGGAAAGGCTGCCGCCTTCATGGCAAAGGCAAAGGTAAACAGCGCCGTCAGCGTGACGAGCGGTGCCGTGCCCGAGAGGTCGCCGGCCTTCAGCGCAATATCGGCCATGTTGAGCGTGCCGAACAGCGAATAAAGATACCCGACCGAGATCAGGAACAGCGTCGTGGCGATCAGGTTCAGAACCGCGTATTTGAGCGCGCCATCGATCTGTCCGGGTCGTGATCCCAGGATCAGAAGGCCGAACGAGGAAATCAGCAGGACCTCGAACCAGACATAGAGGTTGAAGATGTCGCCGGTGAGGAAGGCACCCGAGACGCCCGCCATCAGCAGCATCAGGAAGGGATAAAAACCGTAGCGCCGTCCGGAGCCATCGATATCCCTGAGCGCGAAGATGCCGGCGGCGAGTGCCACGAGCGAGGCCGTCAGTGCCATCGTGGCACCGAACAGATCGGCCGTGAAGGCGATGCCGAACGGTGGCAGCCAGCGGCCCATGACCATCGTCACCGGGCCGTTCTCGATCACCCGCAAAAGAAGGCTTCCATCGACGAGGACGAGCAGAAGCAGCGCTGCAATGGCGATCGCGCCGTGGAGGCGGACGGACTTGCGCACCATCAGGAGAATTGCGCCGGCGCCGATCATCAGCACGACGGGCAGGATCACCAGCCAGTCGCCGAGCGGCGGCGGGGTGAGGACCAGGGCGGCTGCGAGATCAACGGGGGATGTTGCGGGGGATGCCATCAAACGTCCTCAATATCCCATCGGCGGCGATGGTTCGTCGCGGGGTTCCGCCAGTCGCATCTCGTCGGAATTGTCGCTGCCGAGATCCTGAAAAGCGCGGTAGGTGAGCACGAGGAGAAAAGCGAAGAACGAAAACGAAATCACGATAGCCGTCAGGATCAGCGCCTGCGGCAGCGGGTTGGCGGCGGTATGGGACAGCGTGTCTGCGCCCGCCGGAATGATCGCCGGGACCGAACGCGTCAGGCCGCCGGCGGTAAACAGCAGCAGGTTGACGCCATTGCCGAGCAGCACGACGCCAAGGAGAATACGGACGGTGAATTTCGACAGCATGAGATAGATCGCGGCCGAAAAGAACAGGCCGATCAGGATCGCGAGCGGCGTTTCCATCAGCGTTTTCCTCCCGATTTGCGGCGCTTCTTCTTCGTTACCGGATCTGGCGCGCCCTCTCTTGCGGAGGCAGCCGTTTCGGCGCGCCGCGACGTCGTGCCGCGCAATGCCGGAGCGGGAAACTCAGGACCGGGTTCCTGTTCCAGCGCCAGCACGATCGAGGTGATGGCGCCGAGCACGACGAGGTAAACGCCGAGATCGAAGGATATGACCGTCGACAGCGGAATGTCCGTGCCGAACAGGCTCGGCGTGATCCACAGCCCGGTCATGAAGGGCACGCCGGCAAAGATCGACACGAGGCCCGACAGCATGGCGATCAGTAGTCCTGCCCCGGCGATTGCCATCGGATGAAAGCGCAAGGCCCGGCGCACCGCACCGGTGCCGAACGCAATCCCGTAGATCGCCAGACCCGACACCGCGATCAGACCGCCGATAAATCCGCCGCCCGGCTCGTTATGGCCGCGCAACAGAACAAAGACCGAAAAGAGCAGCGTCAGTGCAGTGACGACCGGGGCGACGGTGCGAAGAATGATGGTGTTCATGGCAGGGCCACCTGTTCGAAGCTTTCTGTCACCCGCCGCTCGTTCCTGTGGTTCAGCCTTGCCGTATTCCCGTGGCCCAGCCGTCCAGCACGACTGCGCTCCGCCCTGCCAGCGCGACGTTGCTCCACACTCCCCTCATTCCTGTGCCTGTCACAGAAATCCAGCGCACCCAAGTCCTTGGGTGCGGGAGAGGTGGTCGCGCGAGACGCGTCATTCACGGCGCAGACGCGCCGGGGCTGGGTTCCTGTGACAAGCACAGGAATGAGGGACGTTGGGGGAAGTGTCCGGGCTTTGATCATCGGCCTGGTCTCCCGGTCGATGGTTTGGCCTGCGGGGCTTTGGTGGTCGGGGCTTTGGCCGCTGTCTTTCCGTTCGGGATAGCGGTCGCCGTCCGTTTCGCGCCCCCTGCCCCAAGTTCCGTCTTCGTCCCGGCCCGGACCCGGACGAGCGCCAGAACCGCGAGGCCGGTGATCATGACGACGGCGATTTCGCCCAGCGTGTCGACGCCGCGGAAGTCGACGATGATGACGTTCACGACGTTGGCGCCGTGGGCGATGACCTTGGAATAGGCGTTGAAGAAATCCGTCAGCGCGTTGTCGAACGGCGTCTCCACGGATTTGAGCAGCAGCAGCGTAAAGCCGGTGCCGCAGGCGAGCGCTATCGTGCCGTCGAACAGGCGCTGGAGGAGCGGCCGGTGATCGGACGGCGTCAGACGGAGGCGCGTCATGACCAGCGCCAGGATGACGACCGAGAGCGTTTCGACCATGAACTGGGTGAACGACAGATCCGGCGCGCCAAACAGGAGGAAGAGAACGGCGATGGCAAAGCCCTGGATGCCGAGCGCGACGATTGCCGTCAGCCGGTCGGCCGCGCGCAGGACCGCCGCAACACCGATCACGGCAATGCCGAGAAACACCCATTCGTGCAGGGCAACGGTCTGCGGGAACGCCGGCATGGCCGGGAATTCATTGAACAGGAAGGGTGGTACCAGCAGGGTAAGCGCCAAAAGGATGAAGGTGGCGGTGACATAGATTTCCAGCCGGCCGGGCTGGAGAATGCGGGTCAAGACGACTGACAGGCGTATCAGGCCTTGAACCGCATGGTCGAAACCGCGATCGGGCCCGGGACCGAGCGCATCGAACAGTCTTCGCATCAACCCGCGTGCCGTCTCCAACTGCCACAGGACCAGACCCGCAAGAATCAGGGTGAGGACCGAGAGGAGAAGCGGCAGACCGAGATGCGGCACGGTGGAGATGTCGATGACCGTGTTTTCATGCAGCACGGCGCTTGCCATGGGTGTTGAAAAATACTGGTGCGCGGTGCCCGAGAAAACGCCCGCGAAAAGTCCGAGCAGCGCGAGAACGACGGGGCCGAGCCACAGGCCCCATGGCCCTTCATGGACGGGCCCAAGATCCGGGCGGTTTGGACCGAGAAAAGGTTTGAAACCGATCGCCAGCGCCAGCGCTCCCATCAGCGCGTTGCCGATGACGGCGAGGCAGAGAAAGAAGATCGCTCGCGGATTGCCGTCGACGAGCGCCAGATAGATCTCTTCCTTGGCGAGAAATCCGAAGAACAGCGGCAGGCCGGCCATGGAGAGGGCCGCAAGCGCTGCCGCTGCAAAGGTAACGGGCATCGCCTTGCGCAGGCCGCCGAGTTTCGAGATCTCGCGCGTGCCCGTCTCGTGGTCGATGGCGCCGGCCACCATGAACAGCGCGCCTTTGAACAGCGAATGGGCGATGAGATAAAGCACCGCAGCCTCGATCGCATGGTCGGAGCCGAACCCGGTCAGCATCACCATGAGGCCGAGCGAGGCCATCGTCGTGTAGGCGAGCATCATCTTGAGGTCGGTCTGCCTCAACCCGAGAAGCGCGCCGGAGATCAGCGTGATGCCGCCGAAGAAGGGAAGCAGGATTTCCCAGGCGGGCGTATCGCCGAGAACCGGCTGCAGCCGCATCAGGAGATAGACGCCGGCCTTCACCATGGTTGCGGAATGCAGGTAGGCCGAGACGGGCGTCGGCGCCTGCATGGCGTTGGGCAGCCAGAAATGGAACGGAAACTGAGCCGATTTGGTAAAGCAGCCGGCGAGAACCAGAAGAAGAATGGCGAAATACTGGGGGCTGGCGCTGAGCGGTAGACCCGAATGCAGAAGAAGCGACAGCTGGGTGATGCCGGTGACGTTCCAGAGGAGAACAAGGCCGGCCAGAAGCGCCAACCCGCCGCCGCCGGTGACGACCAGCGCCTGCAGCGCAGCCCTTCGTGCCTCTGCCCGGTCGTGATCGAAGCCGATCAGCAGAAAGGAGGCGATCGAGGTCAGTTCCCAATAGACGAACAGCATGAGAAAACTGTCGGAGACGACCAATCCCAGCATGGCACCCATGAAGAACAGGATGAAGGCGAGGAAGCGGCCCTGCTGTTGGTGGCCCTTCATGTAGGCGCCGGAATACAGCACGATCAGCGTGCCGATGCCGGTGATCAGCAGCGCGAAGGTGAGCGACAGGCCGTCGAGAAACCAGGAGAAGGACAGGTTGAAACTCGGCACCCAGACATAGCCGCCCGTGGCAGATTCTCCGGCGGCAATTTCCGGAAGGAAGCTCAGGAAATGCAGGCATGCCAAGGCGGGTGCGAGTGCGAGAACAAGCGCTGCGCGATGGCCCATCAGGCGCGAGAGCATGGGGGCAAGAAGTGCTGCAAGAAACGGCAGCATGAGTGCCGCGAAGGTCAATGCCGGCGTGGTGGCGGCCATGGTCCCCTCCCGTTGAGTATCCTCGCAAATCCCTGCCGAGCGGCAGCGCCCCACGGTTTCTAAGGGAAACCCGTCTGTCCCTCAAGCATTGACGGGCAAGAAACACGCCACCGTGACCTTTATCGACAGGCTGAACGCACCTATCTAAGTCTTACAATGAAAGGATGGATCCGATGTCCGACGTGATCACCAACAAAGTTCAGAAGACAGATGCAGAATGGCGCGAAGAGCTGACGCCCGAGCAGTATCAGATCCTGCGCCAGGCGGGCACGGAGCGTCCCTTTACCGGGCCGTACTGGAACGCCAAGGATAAAGGCATATACAGCTGCGCCGGTTGCGGCACGGATCTGTTCGTGTCGGATACGAAGTTCGACGCCGGCTGCGGCTGGCCGAGCTATTTCGAGGCCGTCAGCCCGGATGCGGTCACCGAACTGCGCGACACCACGCATGGCATGGTGCGCACCGAAGTCCGCTGCGCCACCTGCAACGGCCATCTCGGCCACGTCTTCCCCGACGGCCCGCCACCGACCGGCCTGCGCTACTGCATCAACGGCCACTCCATGAATTTCCGCCCGGCGGATTAGTCAGCGGGACGGATGTCACCAAAGTACCGACTTGAAATTGACAGCGGCCCCATCCGGGCCGCTGTTTTCGTTTGGCTTACCCCGGCAACTCGACCGTAAACGCAAATTGCGCGGTTTGCCCGGCGGGCAGCGTGACGGTGTAGGGACGCGATTCGAGATCGGCACTGGTCCCGTTCTGGGCAGCCGTTCCGTGCCAGGGCTCGATGCAGAGGAAAGGGCCGTTGAGCTTTTGCCAGAGCGCGAGGTTTGGCAGGTTGTCGAACGAAAATTTCAGCTCCGGGCCGCCTTCCGCCGCATAGGTCAGGCCCGTTCCGGCGCCCTCTGCAAAGATCATCGCGTCTTCATCGAACATGTCGTGCGACAGCGTCAGCTTGCCGGACGTGAACGGCGAGGCAAGTGGTGTGGGGTCGATCAGCCCCCCGGACAGGCGCGTCATCGCCGGTTCGCCACCGTTGTCGAGCGTGATCGTATGGGCGTGGCCTTCTCCACCCGGCAGCGGCCAGATGAACGCGGTGTGGAAACCGAGGCCGAAGGGCATGGGCCGGTCGCTGCGATTTTCCACCTCCGCCGAAATCGTGAGTTTCGAACCGTCGACCGAATGGGTGACGGCGAGGCGGAAATCGAACGGGTAGACGCTGCGGGTAATATCGGATGATGCAAGCTCGAAGCGGCAGCTCGTATCGTCGGAGGCGGCGAGCGTGAAGGTCGAGCGGCGGGCAAAACCGTGCTGCGCCATCGGATAGGGTTTGCCTTCGATCATCACGGTATCGGAGGGCGCCTTGCCGACGATCGGGAAGAGGATCGGCGAGCGGCCGGCCCAGAAGGCGGGATCGCCGTTCCAGAGAAAGTTGCGGCCATCCGCCGTCTTCAGCGACTGCATTTCCGCACCGAGGGGGGAGATTTCAACGGAGATACGATCGTTGGCGATGCGGGTCACGGTATCATCTGATGCAGCGGACATGCGGCTCTCCTGGCAAATTTTAGGCTTGAGGCGCAGGATTGCCTGCCCTGCGCGTCGGTTAGATGACGATCAGACCGTTTCCGGGGGAATCGCATATTGATCGTCGCTAACAGCCTCCATCCAGTCGGCGGTCTTGCCGTCGAGCGCTTCCCCGATGGCAATATGGGTCATGGCCGTCTGCGACGATGCGCCGTGCCAGTGCTTTTCGCCCGGCGGAAACCAGACGACGTCACCGGCGCGCATTACCCGGACCGGGCCGCCCCAGGTCTGGGTGAGGCCGGAACCCGAGGTAACAACCAGCGTCTGGCCGAGCGGATGGGTGTGCCAGTTGGTGCGGGCGCCGGGTTCGAACGTGACCGATGCTGCAACGACGCGGGCCGGCGCTGGCGCCGTATTCAGCGGATCGAGGCGGACTGTGCCGGTGAAATACTCTGCCGGCTGCTTCTTGGAGGCCTGCGAGCCAACACGCTTGATATCCATGGAAAAGATCCTTCGTCGTCATGCGATTGATGCGAATGCGATGTCAGCCAGCATATAGGCCGTTCGGACGGAAGTGCCATGAGAAAGCGAAGGACGTCAGCCCGCGACCCTGAGCTCCATGCAGGCAAGATCGAGCCAGCGGCCGAACTTGATGCCGACTTCGGAAAACGTGCCGGTCAGGCGGAAACCGAGCCTTTCATGCAGACGGATGGAGGCGGCGTTGCCCGCTTCGACGCAGGCGATCATCACATGAATGCCATTCGACGCGGCGCGGGTTATCAGCTCGCGCATCAGAAGACGGCCGATGCCCTCGCCGCGGGCCTCGCGGTGCACATAGACGGAATGTTCCACCGTATGCCTGAATCCCTCGAAGGCGCGCCAGTCGCCGTAGGATGCGTAGCCTTTGACGACCCCGTCCTCGTCGGCGACCAGAACAGGAAAGCCCCTTGCCCGGCGTGCAGCAAACCAGTCGCGACGGTTGGCGAGATCGACCAGCGTCTCGTTCCAGATCGCCGTCGTATTGGCGACGGCGTCGTTATAGATCTCGAGGATCGCCGGCAGGTCGGCTTCGGTGGCATCGCGGATCAAAGGGGGCACTGGCTATCGTCCATTATAGTGATTGCCCGTCCACTTTATCAGACGGCCGCAGTGTGTAAAGCGGGCTGGCGTCTTGTGGACACGATCGGTCAGGCGCTGGCCGACAGGCTGAAGCAGGTCATGACTGCACTGTAGTGGACGGCAGCCGCCGCGACGACGAAAGAGTGCCAGATGGCATTCTGGAAGCGCAGTCTTTCCCACACGTGGAAGATGACGCCGAGCGAATAGATCAGGCCGCCGATAACAATCAGCAATGCGGAGATCGGCGGCAGATAGGCCGAGACAGGTTCGGCAACCATCAACCCGCTCCAGCCCATGGCCAGATAGAGAAGGATGGTCAGCCGGTCGAACCGGCCGGGGAAAAAGCATTTGATCAGGATACCGAAAATCGCTGTGGCCCAGATCGCGATCAGCATCCCGAAGATCCACGGGTCGGAGGCGCCGCGCTGGAGGAATGGCGTATAGGTGGCGGCGATCAGGATGAAGATCGCCGAGTGATCAAACCGCCTCAGCAGCCACTTGGTTGGCGAGTGCGGCCATATGTTGTAGGTAAACGAGATCGACAGGCAAAGGATCAGCCCGATCCCGTAAATCCAGGCGGCAACGATCTCGCCATGGCTCGACCACATGGTAGCGTAAAAGATCAGGGCCGTGGCACCGATCAGGGCGAAGACCAGTCCGATGCCATGGACAATCCCATCCGCGACGATCTCGTGAAAATCGTAGTTTCTGCCAAATTTGAAGAGATCGCTCATTACCCACCTTCCATACCGGTCCCAAGAATGGGGCCGAGCGGAAAGCTTGGCAAGACTGCGCGATTCACAATAAATTTCCGATGGTTTCAACTCTTGGTCATGAGCCTAAAACTGTGGCCGCACGAGCCGGTTCCGGATGGTGCGGGAACGGCGGCAATCAAGCCTGTACGGCTAGAGGCCGCCGCCCGAGCGTCAATAAATCGAGAACAATCTATCGCCGAACCACTCACTAGCGTGAACGATCGACGGCGCGCATAACATGTGGAAAGATTGCGCATGGCGCGTCGTCATTTCGATCCCGTTGAAAGCTGGAGGACAGATCATGACAGAACAGCAGCAGCCGTTTGCACTCAGCCGCCCGCTGCATGTCGGGCGGGCGCATCTGGTGGTCAACGATCTTGCTCGCGTCTCCGGTTTCTACCAGACAATCATCGGGCTTTCGGTGCTTGAAAAGACGCCGAGCGGTGAGGTTCTGGGCGTCGCCGGCGTGCCGCTTCTGACGCTGACGACGGGCGGCAACGTGGCCCGCGCGCCGCGCAATGCGGCCGGCCTCTTCCACACGGCCTTTCTGGTGCCGGGCCGCCTTGAGCTTGCCCAATGGCTGGCCCATGCAGCGCATAACAATATCCAGCTCGAAGGCGCATCGGATCATCTGGTTAGCGAGGCGCTCTATCTTTCCGATCCCGAAGGCAACGGCATCGAGATCTACCGCGACCGCACGCCCACGGAATGGACCTACCATCAGGACGGCACCGTGGCGATGGCGACCGACCGGCTGAACCTTCAGGAGCTTTATAACAGCGCGCCCCAGGCGGCATTTGCCGGAATGGCTGAGGGAACAGCGCTCGGTCATATCCATCTTCAGGTCGGCGACATTCCGCAGGCGGACGCCTTTTACCGCGACGTGCTGGGCCTGAAGATCATGGCGCGGTATCCCGGTGCGAGCTTTTTCGCGACCGGCGACTACCATCACCATATCGCTGCCAACGTTTGGAACAGCCGCGGCGCGACGACCCGGCTTGAAAACATGACCGGGCTTTCCGATTACACCGTGAAGTTCAACGATCAGTCGGCCTTGGCGAACGCGCTTTCCGCACTGGAAAAGCACGAAATCGCGACAACCAAAACCGTCGAGGGCTGGGCTCTCAGAGACCCGTGGGGCATCGGCCTGACGCTTGCTGCGTAACGCGCGCTGAATTCCTGATCGTTGCTATCGTAAACCTGAGCAGTATTCCGGAACCGGAACACTGTTTTTGCGTTGATCGCGACAACGAGGACATCAGACAATTCATGGCCATGACGAGCACGCGCGCAGCCAATCCTAAAAAACGGCTGATCGACTTTGCCGCCAACCGGTCTGCGCATCGCAAGGATGCCGTCATTTCCGGCCTGGAGAGCGAAGACGCCGATGAGAGCCTCGTGCTGGGGCGCGAGGCGCTGGAAGTCGCCAAGGCCTGGGCCGTGATCGGCATCTTTGCGATCGTGTTCTTCGCCATCGTCCACATGATGTCGCTGGTGCTTATCCCTGTTACGCTTGCCGTCGTCGTCGGACTGATTCTCGGTCTGGTCGCGGATAAGCTTGGCCGCCTGGGCGTACCCAAATTCGGCATTGCGATCATCCTCTCCAGCGCTGTGTTCGCCGCGGTCTTTCTGGTCGTCAACGCGCTGGCCGAACCGTTTGCGATGATGATCCAGGAAGGTCCGAGCTTTCTGCAACGCATGATCGACCGGATGATGCCATTTCTGCAGCGCCAGGAATGGCTGAACATCTCGCCGGCCACGTTCGAAACCGGGCCGATGTCGATGCAGGCGCTGTTGGAGAATTCCGGCAACATCCTCAGCGTCGTTACCGCCAATCTGACGCCGGCCGTCGTGCAGGGCATGATCTTCTTTGCGGCGCTGCTTCTGTTTCTCTACGGCAGGCTCCGACTTCGCCGTACCCTCATCCTCGCCTTCCCGCGGCGTCACCAGAGGCTGATTGCGATCCGTGTGCTGAACGCAATCGATCAGGTTCTCGGCTATTATTTTGCGACTGCGAGCGTGCTCTATCTCGGTCTCGGCGTCGTGATGATCGCAATCGCCTATTTCGGCGGCCTCAGCATGCCGCTTCTCTGGGGTCTATTCGCATTCCTGTCGAGCTTCATCCCGTTTCTCGGGATCACGATCATGACCCTCGCGGTTGCAGCAGGTGGCATCATCACGCATGACACCCTTCTCCTTGGACTGCTGCCCGCGATCGTGTTCTTCTCGGTGCACTTGCTGATGGAAAACCTGATCTTCCCCGCGATCATGGGCCGGCAGTGGGAGATCAATCCCTTTGTCGTGTTCGTCGCCATCCTGTTCTGGACATGGATGTGGGGTGCCGTCGGCGCCATGCTGGCGCTGCCCCTGTCGCTGATCATGATGACCGTACTGTCGGAACTGTTTCCAGAAAAGAAGACCGTTCCGCATCTGCCGGGCTAAAGCCCGGCGATGTCAGCGACCCGTCAGTCGTAAAGGTAGTACTTGTCCCATTCCTCGCGCGGGATCTTGGACCCGACCTTGTAGTCGAATGCGGTGACGCTGAGCCCTTCAGCGTTGGTCTCGCACTTGAATTTCAGCTTGAACCAGTCACCGCCGCTGCGGAACGCTGCGCCGGTTGCCTTGAGGCCGTTGTCGTTCCCGACCGGGTCTGAAAACGTGTAGGCGATCACCTTGTCGGGGCGGAAATCGCCTTCCTTGCGCAGGCGATCCATCGCCTCGAGATCGCAACGCTGTTCGACTCTTTCTTCCGGTGCAAGGGCGTTCAGCTGGCGAACAATGCGGCCGTCAAGCGCGTGGGCAGGCAGGGTGGAGGCGGCGCAAATCAAGAGAGCGCCTGTCATGGATGCCCGGGCGGGCAGCAGTATCGTCATGGAATCCTATCCAAAGTGACTCGGACGGGGCGGAAACTAAAAGACGGATTCGTCGTTGACCACCTACCAGAGCGGGAATTATCCTGGCGCGTATTCTTTAGGTGGTCGGGACCGGAATCGGCATCATGCAAAGCGGACTGAACAGATGACAGCCGAACTGGCGATGGTATTCCTGATGAGTGGCATTGGGCTATCATTGGTCGTCGCCTTCATATTCTGGCAGCAGCACCGTGACCTCACACCTCTCGCCAAGTCCCGCGAGCGCGAGAAGAAGTAGGCTCACGCGGCTCGCCCGCTTGCCTCACGGTCCGGCCGCCACTATCTCTGGCACTCCTTTCATGACTTCGGAGTGCTTCCTTGGCCCCCTCCCCGAAAATGCCGTTCGAAAATCTGCCCACGCCTCCGGTCGCGGCGAAGAAGCCGGTGACGGATACCCGTCACGGCATTACACGCACCGACGACTATGCCTGGTTCCGGGCCGACAACTGGCAGCAGATGTTCAAGGATCCGTCGATCCTCGATCCAGAGATCCGCACCCATCTGGAGGGTGAGAACGCCTATATGGAAGCGGCGATGGGCGACACGGCCGCGTTGCAGAAGACGCTGTTTGCCGAAATGCGCGGTCGCATCAAGGAAGACGATTCCTCCGTGCCGATGAAGGACGGACCGTTTGCCTACGGATCGCTGTTCGTGACCGGCGGCGAGCAGCCAAAGTATTTCCGCACCCCGCGCGACGGCGGCGATCAGACGATCCTGCTCGACGGCGACAAGGAAGCGACGGGCAAGGATTATTTCCGTCTGGCCGGCATCGACCATGCGACGGACCATTCCAAGGGCATCTGGGGTTACGACGACAAGGGTTCGGAATATTTTACCCTGCGCGTGCGCGATCTTTCGACCGGCGAAGACATGTCGGACGTGCTGGAAAACACTGCCGGCGGCGGCGTCTGGGCGCCTGATGGCAAGAGCTTCTTCTATACGCTGCAGGACGAGAACCACCGTCCGTCAAAGGTCTTCCACCACATTCTCGGCACGCCGCAGTCGGACGACCGGCTGGTGTTTGAGGAAAAGGATCCGGGCTTCTTCATGGGGGTCGGCGGATCGCTGCTGGACGACGTGATCTATCTCGATATCCACGACCACGAAACCTCGGAATACCGCCTCATCCCGACCTCCGACCTCACCGCGGAACCAAAGCTGGTGGCGGCGCGCGAAGAGGGCATCGAGTATTCGATGACCGAAGGCGGCGATGTCTTTTATATCCTCACCAATGACGGCGATGCCAAGGACTTCAAGATCGTCGAGGCGCCGTTTGCGGCACCGGGCAAGGAGAACTGGAAAGAGATCGTACCGCACGAGCCCGGCCGGCTGATCATTTCGCACATGGCCTATGAGCAGCACCTGATCTGGCTGCAGCGCAACCAGGGTCTGCCGGAGATCATCATCCGCGACCGCCGGACCGGCGAGGAACATTCGATCGCCTTTGCCGAGGAAGCCTATTCGCTGGGGCTTTCCGGCGCTGCCGAATATGACAGCACCGTCATCCGCTTTTCCTATTCGTCGATGACGACGCCGACCCAGCTCTACGACTACGATATGGTGAGCCGGACGCGCACGCTTTTGAAGACGCAGGAGATCCCCTCCGGCCACAATGCCGCAGATTACGTGACCCGCCGCGTGATGGCTCCGTCCCATGACGGCGAGCTGGTGCCGGTGTCGCTGCTTTACCGCAAGGACACGCCGCTTGATGGCACGGCGCCTTGCCTGCTCTACGGCTACGGCGCCTATGGGATGACCATCCCCGCATCGTTCTCCACCAACAACCTGTCTCTCGCAGATCGCGGCTTCATCTATGCCATCGCCCATATCCGCGGCGGCAAGGACAAGGGGTTTGCCTGGTACGAAGACGGCAAGATGGAAGCCAAGGAAAACACGTTCAAGGATTTCATCGCCGCTGCCGACCACCTCGTGGCCGAGGGCTTCACGTCCTATGAGAACATCATTGCCGAAGGCGGCTCGGCCGGCGGTATGCTGATGGGCGCGATCGCCAACATGGCGCCGGAAAAGTTCGCGGGCATTATCGCGGCCGTTCCGTTCGTCGACGTGCTCAACACGATGCTCGACGATACGCTGCCGCTGACGCCGCCGGAATGGCCGGAATGGGGCAACCCGATCGAGAGCCTGGAAGAGTACCAGTGGATTGCCGCCTATTCGCCTTATGACAACGTGGGTGCAAAACCCTACCCGCCGATCCTTGCCATTTCGGGCCTTACCGATCCGCGCGTGACCTATTGGGAACCGACCAAGTGGGTGGCGAAGCTTCGCGAATTCTCGACCGGCTCGGCGCCGATCCTGCTCAAGACCAACATGGCTGCCGGCCATGGCGGAAAGTCGGGGCGTTTCCAGCGTCTGGAAGAGATCGCCTTCGAATATGCATTCGCGATCAAGGTGGCCGGGAAAGCCTGACCGGGCGGATCGCCGCAGAATCGGTCACCTCGAATGACAATCGCCGCAGTGCCTCGATCGGGTGCTGCGGCTTTTTTTGTGGGAAAAATCGTTTTGGATATGCGGAAACGCGCATATGCCCTGGCGGCGTTCGGTTTTCCCGTCAGATCGCTGATTTTCCGACAGAAATGGCGGCGGCGCGAATAAGTCCAAGGCGCGCTGTCAAGCCCCAAAACCGGCCGGATATCTCCCGGCGCAAGCTTCGCGCAAGCTTCAGGCGTTAACTCTTACTTAACCCAAGCGAGATCGAGGCGGTGCCATGAAGATCGATAGTGGCCTCAGCGGCTACAACTACCCCCAGCGGGCGGTCGACATCGATCGCAAGCAGGACGAAACCCAGCAGCGCGACACACCTGCGTCTACCCGTTCCAGCGGTTCGCTGACCGGCAGCAGCACACTGTTTGCAAGCTCGCTGGTGAGCGCCCTGTGGGCCCTCGATGCCGGCGACGACAGCGCTTCGACCTTTGCCACAAGCGGCGCGACCGCTCCCGTGCAGCAGGACTGGGTTCAGGACATCTACCAGGAATTCTCCTGATCAACGTCTGATCGATCATGGCCCGTCACCGCGGTGACAATCCCCGTTCAGGGTTAACATTCCCTGAAGCCGCCCTTCAAGCCAACACGCTGATCCTTGTCCCTGTGGTGAATGCGTCCTATCTCAACCTCCAGACATTAGAGGTTTGAGCCTGCCATGCTATCGATCGGCGATCTTTCCAAACGAACCGGCGTCAAGGTGCCGACCATCCGCTATTACGAGCAGATGGGCCTGCTTGCCGCCGCCACGCGATCTGAAGGGAACCAGCGGCGCTACGAGCGCAGCGATCTGGACCGGCTGGCCTTCATCCGCCACGCCCGCGATCTCGGCCTCGACATTTCCGCGATCCGCGAGCTGATCGCGCTCGGTTCGCATCCGCAACAGCCCTGCGGCGATATCGACCGGATCGCAGCGGAGCATCTTTCCGGCGTGCGCGAGAAGATCGCCAAGCTGAAGAAGCTCGAAGAGGAACTCGAGCGCATCGTGTCCCACTGCGACGGCAACCACGCGATCAAGGACTGTTACGTGATCCGCTCACTCTCGGATCACGGGCTTTGCGAGGGGGAGCATTGAGGGGTTAGAGGCGGTTGCGCAGTATGTCATCGCTCACCAGACGGCCACTGAAGAAGAGGCCAAGGATGATCACCTCGGGAGAGCGGACCACAAAGGCGATGCTGACACTGCGCCGATAGCCGATAATGCGAATGCCCGAGACCTCGCTTTCGCGCACCGTTCCCCTCTCAGGGAAATCAGCGAGCCCACTGAGAAAGACACGAAGCTTCGTTATGTAGTTCCAGGCGACGGCCGAACCGGCGCGGTCGGCGACGTATTCATAGAATTCTGTGAGTTCACGCTCGGCTTCCGGATGCAAGACGACCGCATACCGGTTCTGCATGGACCTTATCGGCCTTCATCGGCGGATTTTGCTTCGCCGGCAAGGCGGGCGCGGTGCCTTGTTTCCAGACGCGAGAACGCATCATCGATCGAAACGGCTTCGGTCCTGCCGCCGATCAGTTCATCATACCGGCTTGGAATTTCGTTCCGAAGCCAATCCTCCAAGGGCTGCTCGTTGCTTTCAAGCATCTGGAGGCCGGCATCGATGACCTCACCGGCATTCTGGTAGCGGCCGGACTCGATCTGTTTTCTGATGAAACGCTCTGCGTCCTTGCTCAACGCGATGTTCTTCATCACGGCCCTCGCTTTCAAGACAGCACTGACTGTAGCACTCCTCACGCCACCCAGACAGTCATCAACACCCGCTTGACAAGCAATTTATTCCGGCGCAAAAAGTTGTCATGATGATTACGTGCACCACCACCGCCGCAACGTATTTTTGGGCCTACCTGTAAAGGGCGGCTCGACATTTCATCATGTCAACAAGCCGCCGTCAGGCGGCTTGGTTGTTTCTAACGGCACCTGACGGCACGACGAGACCGAAAAGGAATGCCGGAATGCCCCCGATTTCGATCGAAGACAGCGAGATCTCACTGCCGCGCCCGGCCGTGGTGACGATCCGCGCTGCCAAACGCCATGATCTGCCGCAGCTGAAAGAGATGATCGCAGCCCTTGCCGCGCATCACAACGATCTGGCCGACATTACCCCGGAAATGCTGGAACGCGACCTGTTCGGCGACCTGCCCTGGATCACCGCGCTGGTTGCGGATGCGGGCGACGCCCTGATCGGCTACGCCATTCTGGTGCCGCTCTACCGCGCCCAGGAGGGGAGCCGCGGCATGGACCTGCACCACCTGTTCGTGCGCGACGGTCACCGTGGCCACGGCATCGGCCAGTATCTCGTCTCGCGCGCCCGCGACATGGCCCGCAATGCAGGCTGCGGCTATCTCTCGGTCAGCGCCGCCACCGGCAACTTCGCCGCCCACAAATTCTACGAACAGATGGATTTCAAGCCACGCCCGGTGACGGGCATGCGGTATATGCAGACGTTGGTGTGAGGCTGGGACACGGCAATACCGTCCGAATGAGCGGGACAGACCATACTGTCAGTGCAGCGCAACCACGTTATTCCGACGCGGGATCGATCGCGCTGACCACACGAGCGACGATGTCATCCATCGCCGCCTCGTCCAATGTCTCGATGTATTTCGCGGTCTTGGCCAGTATTCTGGCCGGTATATCGAAGCTGCGAACCTGATTACAGACGGCGATCCCCGTCGTATCGTGGCCGGTGACAACGACGGCCAGACCGACGTCCCGGGTCAAGGCGCCACCGGTGGTGATCGGCACCGTCATGCTGACTCCCAATGCGTTGATCGCCCGCGGGGTGATCACGACGAACCGATGCCTGTTCTTCATCTCCCGGCCCGCGACAGGGTTGGGATCGATCCAGAAAACATCGCCGCGATTGGGGACGTTGCTGCGGACCATCATGAAATTTCGTGCCCGACGGGGTCTCCCTCCATCACCCAAGCCATGTCCGCATTCAGGCTGGAGACGACCTCGCCGCCTTCGAGCAACTCGCTAAGCTTATAGCGCCGCTGGGTCTTTCTGATCGGCTTGACGACGAGTTCACCGTCGTGCATTTCCAGCGACAGCTGATCGCCGACCTGCAGTTCCATCGTCTTGAGAATGGCAGGCGGAATTGTCACGACGGCTGCCCCGCCCTGCCGCCTGATCTTGGTAATGATGGTCATGTCTCACCTCGTATGTGCTATAAATATAGCACAACAACGTCGTGCGGCAAGCACGCCAGCCTCACCTTGCCGGCACCGCCTTGAGATAGGCGGCGATGGCCTGCAGGTCGCCTTTCGGCAGATGCGCGATGTTCTTCTGAACCTCGACCATGGATCCGCCGACGCTGTCGAAATCGGGGGTGAAGCCGGTCGAGAGGTACTCGGTTATTTCCTCCTCGCTCCAGGCGCCGATGTCCTTGGAGCCGGGGGTGATGTTGGGAATGCTGCCCTGCCCTTCCGGGTTGGGACCGCCGGCCAGCCACTGGCCTTTTTCGAAGCCGCCGAGCGCGTTGCGGGGCGTGTGGCACTCGCCGCAGTGGCCGGGGCCTTCGACGAGGAACTGGCCGCGTTTGACCTTATCGTCGGCGGAAGCGAGTTCGACGCGTGGGCCGTCGTCGAAATAGAGGAGTTTCCAGCCGCCGACCGCGAGCCGCTGGTTGAACGGAAAGCCCAATTCGTGCGGCGGCGCGACATTGCTGCTGGGCGGCAGGGTCTTCATGTAGCCGTAGAGGTCGTTGACGTCGGCTGCCGACAGGCGCGCGTAGGAGCCGTAGGGAAAGGACGGGTAGAGATGCTCGCCGTTCGGGCCGACGCCTCTCGTCATCGCATCGCCGAATTGGGCAAGCGTCCAGGAACCGATGCCGGCTTTGGGATCCGGCGAGATGTTGGGGACGTGGAAGGTGCCGAACGGGCTTTTGAGCGCCAGTCCGCCGGACAGGATCTTTGCGGCGTCGCCTTCTGCACCTTCTGCGGCGTGACAGCCAGCGCAGCCGCCCGCCCAGAACAATTGTTCGCCCTTGGCAAGATCGGGCTGACCGACGCTCGACCAGTAGCCTGCCTCATGCGGCTGCGGCTTTGTCAGTGCCCAGCCGGCAACGGCACCGGCGGCGATAATGACCACGCCGATGCCCAACACTTTTGCCCATCTTGCGGCCATCGCCCGATCCTTCTCCGACATCAACGCGGAACGGAACGGCTGCCTTTGCGACAGCCGTTCAAGCATGCAGGCATGCGCTACTTCTTCAGGCGGTAGGTCTCGTGGCAGGAGCCGCAATTGGCGCCGAGCGTCCCAACGGCCTTCTGGACGCCTGCGGCATCCGTCGGCATCGAAGCGAGGATCATGTCGGCATCGGAGGCGAGCTTGTTCGCTTTGGCGCGGAAATCGGCTTCGTTCTTCCAGATCGCCGGCGATGCTTCCGAATTGGCTTCGGATCCGACAGGGAACTGGTCCGGGAAGGCCTTCATATTGGTGCTGATCGTGGTCAGCGCTGTCTTGATGGCATCGGCGTCGTAGGGTTTGTCGCCTTTGGCGATGTTGCGCATGGCTGCCGTGGAGGCGGCCACCTGCTTCATCATCTGTTCGCGCTTCTCGACCACCGCATCCTGCGCAAGGACAGCGGTGAAGCCGAGACAGAGTGCCGCGGTCGTCATGGCGATAGTTCTGAATTTCATTTCCGGCTCCGATCCCTAAAACGATGTGATGTCTGCGTCTCACATCATCAACGCATTCGCGTGATGATGATGGCAAGCTTACATGACCGAAAGAAGTCACGATTTCGTAATTTAGCGCTCGATTCTAGAAGCCGTCAAACCCAATGCAAAGTCATGTTTTTCAAGCGCTTCAGATCGACCGCGCGTGGGCGGACAGCGGCGCCTGACGATAGCCAGGCTTGATCAGACATCGGGTGATCAGAAACGCAAACACCCGGCGCCTTGCGGCACCGGGTGTCTGGCAAATCAGCAATTGATTGCGCTTACTTGGAAGCCGCCTCGTAGCGTTCCAGCACGTAATCCCAGTTGATCAGGCTATCGACGAACGCCTCGAGATACTTCGGGCGGGCGTTGCGATAGTCGATGTAATAGGAATGTTCCCAGACGTCGACGCCGAGGATCGGCTCTGCGCCGTGAACCAGCGGGTTTTCGCCGTTCGGGGTCTTGGAGATGACGAGCTTGCCATCCTTGACCGAAAGCCAGGCCCAGCCGGAGCCGAACTGCGTGGTGCCGGCTGCAATGAAATCAGCCTTGAACTTGTCGTAGCCGCCGAGATCGGATGCGATCGCGGTTTCGAGCTTGCCCGGCAGCTTGTTTCCGCCGCCGTCCTTCTTCATCCACTTCCAGAAATGGACGTGGTTGTAATGCTGGGCAGCATTGTTAAAGAGGCCCTGATTGGTGCCAAAGGACTTCTTGACGACATCCTCGACCGTCAGGTCAGCCATGCCGGCTTCTGCCGCCAGCTTGTTGCCGTTGTCGACATAGGCCTTGTGGTGCTTGTCGTGGTGGTATTCCAGTGTTTCCTTCGACATGAAGGGTGCAAGGGCTTCGTAATCGTATGGAAGTTCGGGAAGTTCGAAAGCCATTGGTATACTCCTTTTGGCAAACACCGTGGGTGAACGTCGTGCTGGAACATAGGAGCGCGATGGGGAAGAGGCAACGGTGAACCTTCCAAAAACAACCGCTCAATCGACAAGAAATTGCTGAATTTTCCAAGCATTAGCGAGAGGAATCAATCGCTTTCGCACCGAATGCAGAAACCGGAGAAAATTGACGATGAAAAACTTTGTGGCACTGATCCTCCTCGTTTGCGCAACCAGCGCCGTGACGGCCCAGGCCGCTTCCGACGATGCGTGGACGACGTTTCAGGCTGACGTCGGCAAGGCTTGCGTGGCGGCTTCGAAAGACCTGATCGAGAACGGAAGGGCCGTGGTCGATCCGTTCGGAAGCCAGTCCTATGGGCTTGCGGTCGTCACCGGCAAAGCCAAAGGCGCCAAGGTCAGGATCAGCACGATCTGCGCCTACGACAAGAAGACCAAAAAGGCCGAAGTGGGTGGCGAGATCTCCGCCGACATGCTGAGGGCAAAACCTGGCAAGTAACATCCGCGACCGCGCGGGCGGCAGCGTTTGGGAACTTTTCCACCACGGCAGACTTTTCCGGGCATGAAACACTGCCGGGAGGGCTGCCGTGTTTGATTTCTTGACCTTCGACTTTCTGACGTCCGATTTCGTGATCTTCGTGGCAATCGGCTTTTTCGCGCAGATCATCGATGGCGCGCTCGGCATGGCTTTCGGCGTTCTCACCACCACTAGTCTGCTTGCTTTCGGCGTGCCGCCGGCAGTCGCCAGCGCCATGACGCATGTGACCGAGTGTTTCACGACGGCTGCATCCGGCGCCTCGCATCTCTACCATCGCAATGTAGACTGGCGGCTGGTCAAGCGGCTGGCGCCGGCCGGCATGATCGGCGGCGCGATCGGCGCCTATCTCCTGTCCAGTATCGACGGCAAGGCGATCGAGCCGTTCGTCTCGGTCTATCTGATGCTGGTCGGATGTTACATTCTTTACAAGGCCTTCCGCCCGGCCTTCAGGCGCGACATCCATGACCGGATCGTGCCCTATGTGGGCGGTGCGGGCGGCGTGCTCGATGCGATGGGCGGCGGCGGATGGGGGCCGATCGTCACCAGCTCGCTTCTCGGCCGCGGCCATGAACCAAAGAAGGTGATCGGCTCCACGAACCTCACCGAATTTGCGGTAACGACGGTGATCTCGGCGACCTTCATCGCCACGCTCGGCTGGTCAGAACTGTCGTCGGCGCTCGGCCTCATCCTCGGCGGCGTGCTGGCGGCCCCGTTCGGAGCGCTGATCGTCAAGCGACTGCCGACCAAACCGCTGATGGTCGCCGTCTCCCTGATCATCATCGGTACGGCTGCGGTGCGGATCATCTGAGGGCTGATGCTCTCTAACCTTCCAGCCCATCGCAACATCCCACATCCGCTGCCCTGCACCTGTCCCTTTGGCGGCTGGCGCGCTAGATAACAGGTATCGCGGTTTCCTCCGGGGGCCGTAGCGGAGTGTTCTCCGACGTCCGATCCTCATCTGCAAAGGTATGTCTTCCATGGCTGAAACCAACCGCCCGAACCTTCTCGTCATCCTCTTGCACGGCGTCGGCTCCAGTGGCGACAATCTGGCGCCGCTTGGGGAGGAATGGCCGGGGACGCTTGGCGATGCCGTCTTCGTTTCGCCCGATGCGCCGGAGCCTTCAAGCTTTGGTGCCGGCTACCAGTGGTTCAGTGTTGCGGGCGTCACGCCGGAAAATCGCGGCGCGCGGATTGCGGCGGCACGGCCGGGGTTCGATGCCTTGATCAACGGTATCATCGCGGACAACGGCTTTGCCGGCAGGCTTGATCGCGTGGCGCTGGTGGGTTTCTCGCAAGGAACGATCATGGCGCTCGACGCGATCGCAAACGGACGGTTTGGCGTGGGTGCGGTGGTCGGTTTTTCCGGCCGGCTGTCTTCGCCCGAGCCGCTGTCGCGCTCCACGAAGATGCCGGTGTTTCTGGTGCATGGCACCGCCGACGACGTCATCCCGTCCTGGGAAAGCGAACAGGCGGCCGATACGCTGGCGAAGCATGGTTTCGACGTGGAGACATCGATCGAGCCTGGGCTCGGCCACACGATTTCCGGCGCCGGTGCCGGCCGCGCCGTGGAATTTCTGGCGAAAGTGTTCGGATACGAAGCGCTTTAACGCGGCAGAACAAGGTTGAGGGACGGGGCCCGGACCGGGTGCCGTCCCTCGTCGATCAGACGTCTTCGCCCTTGGTCGAGCGTGCCCAGTCCATGTAGAGTTCGAGCGCCTTGCGGGCGACAGGACCTTCCTGCAGGGAGCGGTCCTCGAACCGGTTCACCGGGGCGATCTTGGAATAGTTGCCGGACGTGAAGATTTCGTCGGCATTGGCGAAATCGGCAGCAGTCAGCGTGACTTCGCGCACGTCGAAGCCGGCGCCGCGCAACAGGGTCAGCACGCGCGACCGGGTGATGCCGGCCAGGAACGTGCCGTTGGCGATCGGCGTCATGACCACGCCGTCCTTGACCATGAAGATGTTCGAGGATGCGGTTTCGGCGACATTGCCGTTCATGTCGAGCGCGAGCGCATTGTCGAAGCCGCGGCTCTGCGCCTCGACAATCATGCGGCCGCTGTTGGGATAAAGGCTACCGGTCTTGGCGGCCGTCATGGCGACTTCGGCGCTCGGGCGGCGGAAGGGCGATACGGTCAGCGACGAAGCCTTTGCCGTGTGCATCGGAGCTTCGAACAGGCAGAGCGCAAAGCGAGTCGATTCCGGATCGGCGGCAACGACGCTGGTGGGAAGACCGTGCTCGGCCCAGTACATCGGCTTGATGTAGATCGCCGTCTTGCCGTCGAACTTCTTGACGCCTTCGAGCGCCAGCCGCTCGATCTCCTCGGCTGCCATGACCGGCTTCATGCCCATATTGATGGCCGAGCGGTTGACGCGCTGGCAGTGCATGTTGAGATCCGGCGAGATGCCTTCGAACCAGCGGGCGCCGTCGAACACGGTCGTGCCCAGCCACATGGCGTGCGAGGTGGGTCCGATCAGCTTCGGATTTCCTTCCACCCACTCACCATCCACGTAAGTCCAGGTGGTGGAGCGAGGGGATGTGTCGACGGCCATGATATTCTCCTTCGGGTCTTCAAAGCTTGGCGGGGGTCGCTAAAATTTGGCGTGAATGAAATCCCCGAAGCCCTCAAGGTCAAGCGACAATCCGAGATGATTCATCACAAATATTGATGGCACGCCGAATTGCCGCCGTCCGATGGTCAGGGCGCTCGCTGCGGTGCGGGTGCCGGAAGAAGCGGCGAGTCCGATGGCTGGCGCGGACTGCCCGGCGCTCCCTGCAACAGGTTATCGCTACCCAGCTGACGACTGTCGTTCTGCATCAGGGTGATTGACAAAATGACGGCCACCAGCAGGCCAAGGACAATGAGAAACAACCAGCGCATGTATCGAAAACTCCCTCTCACGCAGAATAACGCGAACATTTCCGTCTGAAACGTTGCGTGATCCCTTCGACCAGAACAGTGGGGCCACTCTGCGGCAACGCAGCAAATCCTTCACAAACGCGGCCCAAAAACGTTGACAGCAGCCGTTCAGGCTTGCAGTCTTGCGCCTCACCTCCCGTTTACGCACTCATTTTTTTACAACGCAGAGGCCATGTCCGGATCCGGCGCCCTCACCTCAACGTCTCTCAAATCGTCGTCCATGGCGTTGACGCAGGACCTCGTCGACCTGTGTTTTCGTGACGAGACCGATCCCGGCGCTCCGCCAACCTGGGAGCCGCTGACGGATGCCGACTATGCCGAGATTACCGAGCGGCTGGTGGCGGATATCGGCGATGAGCCTTTGTGGATCTTCGCCTATGGCTCGCTGATCTGGAAGCCGGGCTTTGATTCGATCGCCTGCCAGCGGGCGACGGCCTATGGCTGGCATCGGTCGTTTTCGCTCCATATCGAACGGGGCCGCGGTTCGCCCGACCAGCCGGGGCTGATGATGATGCTGTCGCGCGGCGGTCGTTGCGACGGCGTGATCTACCGGGTGGCCGATACGGAAAAGCGCGAGCAGATCGACAAGGCGCTGCGCCGCGAGGTGAGCCACAAGGACAGTCTCTCGACCTTCCGTTTTCTCCCCGTGCGGACGCAAGGCGGCGAGACGATCCGGGCACTGACTTTCTGGGCTGGCGGAAAGAGCCCGCGGATCATCAGGCCGCTTCCGCCGCTTCAGGATGTGGCGCCGGTTCTGGCGCGCGCCTGCGGCCACCGCGGTTCCTGCGCCGAATATCTCTATAATACCGTCGTACATCTGGCCGAATTCGGCATCCGCGACCGCAATCTCTGGCGGCTGCAGGAGATGGTGGCACGCGAAATCGAAGCGATTCACGCTTAAAAGCGTGATGCCGCCGGTCGGGGCCGGCAGTGCGAAATCTGGCACTCTCTCATAAAAGTTGAGGACGGCGGGCTCGATCCGTGTTTGAACGCTTTCGGGGGCGCGTGCGACCCCCATCGCGATGACCGGTACCGTGCCAGCGAGACCCATGACGACTCTAGCCACCATAGTGTACCTGACGGTAGCGACCGCGTTCTTCGGGATGACGTTGGCCGAGGGTGTGACACGACGGCTTCCCTGGAGCTTCGACAGGATCATGGGACTTTTGCTGTCGTGCCTGTGGCCGCTGATCCTGATTGCGATCGCGGTCAGCAGTCAGCGCGATCGCAGAAATGCAGGATGACGCTGCTGCGCATTACTCCACCGATCCTTGTATATTTCCCGTAGAAGCAGCGCGGCGCTGCCCTATATCCTCGATAACCGAAAAGACGAAGACTGGGGCGACTGGATCGATGCAAAGCATCCTCAACGAAGGCGACACGTGCTGGCGGATTGCCAAGGCGGACAGACTTTCCATCATCATCGATGCAGCCGATTTCTTTCGCTTCGCCAAGCGGACGATGACGAAGGCGAAAAAGTCGATCTACCTGATCGGCTGGGATTTCGACACGCGCATCCAGCTGGAGCCGGGCAAGAAGGATGGCAAGGCTGACAAGGCCGCGAAGGAAGAATGGCCCGACGAGCTTGGCAAGTTTCTGAACGCGCTTGCAGAGCGAAACAGCGATCTGGATATCCGCATTCTCAAATGGGATATCGGGCTGATCAATTCGATCACTCGCGGTGAAACCCCGTTTTATATTCTCAAATGGATGTTCGACAAGCGCATCCATCTGAAGCTCGACGGCGCGCATCCGGCGCTGTCGGCACATCACATGAAGCTTCTCGTCATCGACGACGAAGTGGCGTTCTGCGGCGGGATCGACATGACCGTTGGGCGCTGGGACAGTCGCGATCATTCGGAAGACGAGCCGTTGCGCAAGTCGCCGATGGGGTTTGCGCAAGGGCCCTGGCACGATGCCACCACCTGCCTTTCCGGCGAGGCCGCACGGGCGCTCGGCGAGGTCGCACGGCGGCGCTGGAAACTGGCAACCGACGAGACGCTCGATCCGCCCGACGAGAATACCGCCACGGAGAACGATCCCTGGCCGGACGAGCTGGAGGTCGGGTTTCGCGACATCTCGATCGGCATCGCCCGCACCGCGCCTGAATACGAGGGGCGCAGCCAGATCGTCGAGATCGAGACGGCCAAGCTTGCGATCATCGGTTCGGTGAAAAAGACGCTCTATGTCGAGAGCCAGTATTACGCCTCGCGCCGTATTGCAGAGGCCATGGCGGAACGGCTGAAGGAGCCCGACGGACCGGAAATCGTGCTGATCAATCCGGAGGGCTGCGAAGGCTGGCTGGAAGCCAAGGCGATGGACAGCGCCCGCATTCGGCTGATGAAGATGGTGAAGGACGCCGATGTTCATGATCGCTTCCGGATCTACTACCCTGTCAACGAGGCCCGCACGTCGATCTATGTGCATGCCAAGATGATGTTTGCCGACGACCGGATCGTGAAAATCGGCTCGGCCAATCTTAACAACCGCTCGATGGGCTACGATACGGAATGCGACCTCATCCTCGAGGCGCAGCCGGGTGAGGACACGCTGAGCGAAAAGATCGTCAGCACCCGCGACGATCTCATCGCCGAACATCTTGGGCGCGAACCGCAGGAAGTGCGTGACGCGGTTGCAGCGCATGACGGGTCGATCATCGCGGCCATCGAGGCGTTGAACCGACAGAGCGGCCGAGGTCTGCTGCCGGTCAAGATGCGGGAGCTGAGTGCCGACGAGGAATTGCTGGCGGAATCCGATATTGCCGATCCCGAGCGGCCAAGCGGCGTGCGCTACCGGACATCAAACTTTCTGAAACAGCGGTTCGGTCGAGTCGCGAGACGGGCGAAACGGGCGCGCAAAGAGACCTGACGAGGCGGATTGCGCGGCCTCCAGGGCCTTCTTTCGAGCCGATTTGTCGCATCCGGTCGGGTGATCCTGGGCCGGTCTCTGCTTGATCGCCGGATTTCACGGCCCATCTAGAGTGTGCCTCTTCTTTGCCCGGCTCCCCGGCGGGCCCCCTTTTCCAAGGAGCACATGATGCAAACCGTCAACGCCAACGGCGCCCATATCCCAGCTCTCGGTTTCGGCACGTTCCGCATGCCCGATGCGGATGTTCATCGCATTCTGCCGCAAGCCCTCAAACTCGGCTTCCGCCATGTGGACACTGCGCAGATCTACAAGAACGAGCAGGCCGTCGGCGAGGTTATTCGCCAGTCGGGCATTCCGCGCGACGATATCTTTCTGACCACGAAAGTCTGGGTCGACCGCGTCGGTCACGATGCCTTTATCGCTTCGGTGGACGAAAGCCTTTCCAAGCTGCAGACCGACCATGTCGACCTTCTGCTGCTGCACTGGCCGCAGAGCGAAATGCCGCTGGCCGACCGGATCGGCGCGCTGAACGAGCTGAGAACCGCAGGCAAGGTCAAGAATATCGGCGTTTCCAACTTTTCGACCGCGCTGATGGCTGAAGCGGTGAAGTTGTCCGATGCGCCGATCGTCAACAACCAGGTGGAATATCACCCCTATCTCGACCAGACCAAGGTGCTGATGGAAGCGCGCAAGACCGGCATGTCGGTGACCGCCTATTACCTGATGGCCGATGGCGCGGTGCCGAAGGACGAGGTGTTGAAGGAGATCGGCGCGAAGTACAAAAAGACCGCCGCTCAGGTCGTGCTGCGCTGGGCCGTGCAGCAGGAGGGCGTGATCGCGCTGTCGAAGACCGCGACGGAAAGCCGGCTGCCGGAGAATTACGACATCTTCGACTTCTCGCTCTCGCCGCAGGAAATGGAAGCGGTGTTTGCGCTGTCGCGGACAGACGGACGCATCGTATCGCCGGTGCATCTCGCGCCCGAGTGGGACTGATCCGGCTTTAAGGCATCCGTCCGGACCACAGGTCTGTTGGGTCGCTTCCCACACACTCCCGCCGTGGTTTGTGTGGGATCCCGCCCAATTGCCCGGCGAGCCTGCGCCATGCCGCGGTCGAGGCCACGTCTTCTCTTGCCTCTCCCAGCCAGAACCATAGGTCTTGTCACGGGCTGGAAGAGGAGGAGTTTTCATGCATTTCAAAACGATATTGATGTCCGCGGCGGCGGTGGTTGTTACCGCCCTGCCCGCCAGCGCGCAGCAAAAGCCTGCGGACCCGGCGCCGAAGGACTGCCCGAGTTCGATGCCGGCCGGGACCGAGTGCTTCGCGGGCGAGGATCTGCACGGCGCCTATTACTGGATCGCCAAGCCGAAGGACTGGAACGGCACCATTGTCGTTCATGCCCATGGCGGGCCGCGCACCGCAAAGCCTACGCCGGACGATCCGGTCGAAGATCTCGAGCGTTTCGCGGTCACCGTTCAGGAGGGCTATGCCTGGGCCGGTTCCAACTATCGCCGCGAAGGCTATGGCGTGCGGATGGCGGCGTCCGATACCGACACTCTGCGCCAGATCGCGATCGCGCTTCTCGGTGAGCCGAAGCATGTCCTGCTGCACGGCCAGTCCTGGGGCGGCAATGTGGCGGCGAAGACGGCCGAACTCTACGCACTCGACTGGCGCGGCCAGAAGAATTACGACGGCGTGGTGCTGACCAGCGGCTTGCTCGCCGGCGGCGGCCATGGCTATGACTTCCGCGCCGATCTGCGGGCCGTCTACCAATATTACTGCAAGAACCATCCGCGCGCCGACGAAGTGCAGTATCCGGTCTGGCAGGGCCTGCCCAAGGGCGCGAAGATGTCGCGCGACGAGCTGCAGCAGCGGGTCGACGAATGCACCGGCATCTCGCTTGCGAAGGACAAGCGCTCGCCAGAGCAAGCAAAGAACCTCGCCAATATCCTCGCCGTCACCAAGGTGCCGGAAAAGACGCTGGTGGCGCATTTGAGCTGGGCGACCGGATTGTTTTCCGACATCGTCTGGCGGCGCATGGACGGAAAGAATCCGTTCGACAATTCCAACGTTCAGTACAAGGGATCGGACGACGACGCGGCGCTGAACAAGGGTGTCGAGCGGTTCAAGGCGGACCCGCAAGCGGCTCGGCTGATGGCCTATGATGCCGATCTGACCGGCCAGATCGTCGCGCCGACCATCACCCTGCACGCAAAGAACGATCCTACCGTGTTTGTCGATCACGAGGCGATCTATCGCCAAACGGTGGACAAGGCCGGCAATGGCGAGCTGCTGGTGCAGAACTTTTCGGACGCGGCGGAGCATTCCAAGCTCTCGACGCCGCAATATGCAGCGCTGTTTTCCGCCATGCTGAGCTGGATCGACAAGGGCGAGAAACCGACGCCGCAGACGGTGGCAGCCCTGTGTGAAAAGAAAGCCGAGATCTACAAGGAGCCCTGCAAGCTTCTGCCGGATTTCATGCCACAGATCCAGGAACGCTAGAGCGCGTCTTGCCGCCTAGATCAGACAAGGACGGGCGGAGCAGCCGTGCTCCGCCCGTCTTGGTTTGTGATTACAGCCAGCCCTTGCGGCGGAAGTAGAGATACGGCAGCGCCATCGAGACGATCATCAGGCAGAGTGCCAGCTGATAGCCGTAATGCCACTGCAGTTCCGGCTGGTTGGCGAAGTTCATGCCGTAGACCGATGCGACCAGCGTCGGCGGCAGAAACACGACTGACGCAACCGAGAAGATCTTGATGATCTGGTTCTGCTCCAGATTGATCAGGCCCAGCGTCGCATCGAGCAGGAAGTTGATCTTGCCGGACATGAAGGCCGAGTGATCGCCAAGCGAGGTGGCATCGCGCTGCAGCAGTTTCAGGCGCTGGCGCATTTCCTTGGGCAGCTTGCGATCGACACCGTCGAGGGCCGCATAATAGGCGACGACGCGCGAGACGCTGACGAGGCTTTCGCGCACGACGGTGATGAACTCGCCCTTCTGGCCGATCGCCCGGATCAGTTCCTGCAGGTCGCGCGTCTTCTTGTTGACCTTGGAGGCCTTGGCCGCAAAAATATCGCGCGAGATCTGGTCGATATCGTTGCCGAGCCGCTCCAGCGTATCCGCCATGCGGTCGATGATCGCCTCGACCAGACCGGTCATGATCAGTTCGCCGGTTGCCGAATGAAGGCCGAGCCCGTTGCCCTTGCGGGCACGCGCCATGAAGGCATCGAAGGGACGCGGCTCGGAATAGCGCACGGTGACGAGAACCTGGCCCTTGACGATAAAGGTGACGGGAACCTTGTGCGGCGTGCCGGCATCCGGGCGTGTCAGCACGGTCATGGTCATGAACTCGGCGCCGTCTTCCTGGTAGAGCCGGGAGGAGAGTTCGATATCCTCCATCTCGTCCTGGGTGGGAATGGTAACCCCGAGGCGGGAGCCGACATCGCGCTCTTCCTTGGCCGTCGGGTTGATCAGGTCGTACCAGATCACAGGCGGCTGCGGAGCAACAGACGTCGCATCGGCGGCTGCACTGGCGATTACGGCGTCGGCCGCGACAAGGCGGTCGTGATCATAGGCATGGATACGCAGCATGACGGCTCCTATTCCGGACCATTGAGGTCCCCGGAGCGCATCACCGATATGAACGGTTCAGAGCCCCGAAGCGGCAGGTCTATCTGTTGACGTCGAACTTCGACTGTCGGGGTTCATCTCGGTTTGTCCTTTGAAAGAGCGGCACCCGAACGGGTAGCGCTTTGCGCGTGAAATGGAGCGAATACGGTGGAAAGTCAACTCCCCGGCACGCAGGATTGACCCGTCCTTTGCGCTTCTGTAGCAAAGCCGCTCCGACCAAGAGGTATCCCCCCATGCTGCCCTGGATCCAGCTCGACCGCGCAACCATTCCCGGCGCCCTGCCCGGCGAGGAAGGCGAGCTGCGTCTGAAGCAGCGCGGCCAGGAATTCTCGATCATGCTCGGCACCAACGAGCTGATGAACAGCCGTCTCAGCGGCTCGGAAGAAGCGCTGGCGACACTGGCACACGAGAAGATCGGCAAGAGGGCGAAGCCGTCGATGCTGATCGGCGGGCTCGGCATGGGGTTCACGCTGCGGGCAGCGCTTTCAGTTCTGCCCGAGGATGCGCAGGTGACCGTGGCCGAGCTGGTGCCGGCCGTGGTCGGCTGGGCGCGCGGGCCGATGGCGCCGGTCTTCAAGGGCTGCCTCGACGATCCGCGCGTGACGATTTTCGAGGGCGATGTCAGCGAGTTGATCCGCTCCTCGACCGGTGCCTTCGATGCGATCCTGCTCGATGTCGACAATGGGCCGGACGGGTTGACGCGGGCCTCGAACGACCGGCTCTACAATATGGGTGGCCTCTATGCGGCACGATCGGCGCTGCGGCCCGGCGGCGTTCTCGCCGTCTGGTCGTCAGGGCCCGATGCGGGCTTTACCCGGCGGCTAAAAGAAGTGGGCTTTGAGGCGGACGTGGTGAACACGCGCGCCAATGGCAAACGCGGCGCAAAGCACGTGATCTGGCTGGCAGCCAAGGGCTGACGTTCGGCCGGTATGCTCAGACGCCCGGAGGGGCGCTGCCGGCGAACTGGAAATAGAGGAATGCCAGGACCAGGCCCGCGATAATGGCGATCCAGAACACCATGCGCTTCACACCGGGCGCCATGTTCTTGAACGGCGACTTGCGTGGCGGCTTGACCGGTTTCGGACGCTGGAACTTGATGATGTTGTCGCTCATCGCCGACCTATAGCATAGCTGATGATTTAGAAAAGCCGCCGGCAGTTGTGCCAGCGGCTTTCGGATTGCGTTTCGAAATCAGACGAACTGGCTGAGGCCGGGCACCGATGCGATGACCGTATCGACGGTTTCGTCGCCGGCGTGTTCGCGTGCGACAGCCATGGTCTCCTTGGCGAGTGCTGTGATCTCTCCCATGCCGAGGCCCTGCGACATCAGCTGCTGGCCAAGCGTCATGATGCCGCCGCCGCCGAAGCTCGACATCAGGCCGCCGAGCAGACCGCCGCCACCGGCACCTTCGCCGTTGAATTTGCCGACCAGTTCCGGCGCGCCGGGAATGGCTTCGATCATCCGCGCCACGGCAGCGTCATCCGCCTCGCGCTGCAGGAAGCCCAGCATCATGCCGATCGCCTTTTCGGCGGCATCAGGTGCAAGACCGACGCGGTCGGCAACGCGGGTAACCATCTCGTTCATCAATATCTCCTCAGTTTTGACGTTCACGTCAAGGTCATACATAGACTCGTGCCGGATGCCAACAGGCGTGTTCCAACTGGTGCCACGCAGCCCGGTTTGGCGCAACCGGCGGCTTATCAATCCTCGGCGGCGACACCGACCGTATCGGCCATTTCAGCGCCGCGCGCCCCCATCGGCTTCGGATGGCCGGTGGTGGAATCGACCGCGGTCTGGTGCTCAAGCTCGGCGTTGATCTCGGCTCCGACAACCACGATGATGACGGATACCCATGTCCAGACCATGAAGCCGATCAGCGCGCCGAGCGTGCCATAGGTGGCATTGTAATCGGCGACGTTGGCCAGATAGTAGGACACGCCGAGCGAGGCGAGAAGCCAGAAAATGGTGGAAAAGGCAGCACCCCAGGTCAGCCACTGGATCTTCGCCGGCTCGCGGCTGGGGCCGAACCGGTAGAGCGCCATTATGCCGAGCGTGACGAAGACCATCATCAACGGCCAGCGGGCGATGCGGATGATCATTTCCGACCACTGGTCGAGCCAGAAATATTTGAGCAATGCCGGCACCACGCCCATGGCAAACAGGATGACGATGGCAATCAGCATCGCGCCGAGCGTGAAGAGCAGCGACATCAGGTTGAGCTTGACGATGCCGCGCTTTTCCTGCTCGCCATAGGCAACATTCATGGCCTCGAACAGGGCCTTCATGCCGTTGTTGGCGCTCCAGAGCGCCAGCGCCAGACCGGCAATCAGGCCGATCGACAGTGTAGCGCCGCGTTCGCTTGAAAGCGCCCGGACCTGATCGAGAAAGATGTTCAGCCCTTCGGCGGGCATGATTGTGCTCAAAAACGCGATGCGGTCGGCTATCGTCACGGGATCGGCGACGAAACCGTAGATCGACACGAGCGCGCTTGCGGCAGGAAACAGCGCCAGCAGAAGGTAATAGGTGACGCCGGCGGCGATCAGCGTGATGCGATCTTCGGTTACGCCGGCATAGACGCGCCAGAACACGTCTTTTAGGCCGCGGGCCGGAATGCCCATCGGGCCATCCGCATGGCGACCCCTCTGCGCATCGCGCACGCCTTGCGCATCGAGTGTCCGAGTTCCCGCCGGTCCGGCTGTGTCCGTCATCGTCACGTATTCACCCCTCTTCTGCCGCCTCTCGCGCCAGTTTTCACTTGGCCGATTTTCAGCCGTTGCCCGGCTCTTCAGCGCATCCTATAAAAGCCGAGGATTGAACGCGTTTAGGGAGCGCATAGTTGCATGGCGAATATTGATGCGGACGATCAGGCGAAACTCTTTATCGGCGGCAGTCGCAACCCTGACGACACGTTGAACAAGGCCGAATTCCTCGACATGAAGTTCGGCAACCGCCACGGGCTGGTGACCGGTGCGACCGGCACCGGCAAGACCGTGACGCTACAGGTTCTGGCCGAGGGCTTTTCGCGGGCCGGCGTTCCCGTTTTTGCATCCGACATCAAGGGCGATCTCTCCGGCGTTGCCGCCAAGGGCGAGCCCAAGGATTTCCTCGCCAAACGCGCCGAGCAGATCGGCTTTGCCGATTACGAGTTCGAGCAGTTCCCAGTGATCTTCTGGGATCTCTACGGCACCAAAGGGCACCGGGTTCGCACCACTATCGCCGAGATGGGGCCGCTTTTGCTGGCCCGTCTGATGGATGCCTCCGAACCGCAGGAAGGTGTTCTCAACATCGCCTTCAAGCTGGCCGACAAGGCCGGGCTGCCGCTGCTCGACCTCAAGGACCTGACCTCGCTTCTGAATTACATGGCCGAGAATACCTCGGAACTATCCAAGGAATTCGGCCTCATTTCCAAGGCTTCGGTCGGCTCGATCCAGCGGGCGCTGCTGGTGCTGGAACAGCAGGGTGCCGAGCATTTCTTCGGCGAGCCGGCGCTGAAGATCACCGACATCATGCGGGTGAACCCGAATTCCGGTTACGGCCAGATCTCGATCCTTGCCGCCGACAAGCTGATGATGAACCCGAGGCTCTACGCGACCTTCCTTCTGTGGCTTCTCTCGGAACTGTTCGAGGAACTGCCCGAGGTGGGCGATCCGGACAAGCCGAAACTGGTGTTCTTCTTCGACGAGGCGCATCTTTTGTTCGACGAAGCGCCGAAGGTTCTGCTCGACCGCGTCGAGCAGGTGGTGCGGCTGATCCGCTCCAAGGGCGTCGGCGTCTATTTCGTCACCCAGAACCCGCTCGACGTGCCGGAAAGCGTGCTGGCCCAGCTCGGCAACCGGGTGCAGCATGCGCTGCGCGCCTATACACCGCGCGAGCAGAAGGCGGTGAAGACGGCCGCCGATACGTTCCGCCCGAACCCGGCCTTCGACTGCGCGACAGCGATCACCCAGCTCGGTACCGGCGAGGCGCTGGTCTCGACGCTTGAGGGCAAGGGTGCACCATCGATGGTGGAACGGACACTGATCCGCCCGCCATCCGGCCGGATCGGTCCGCTGACCGATGCGGAGCGGCAATCGGTGATGGACCGTAGCCCGGTTCTCGGGATCTACGACGAGGATCTCGACCGCGAAAGCGCCTTCGAAATGCTGGGCGCACGGGCAAAGCAGGCTGCCGATGCGGCCGCTGCCCGAAAGGCAGAGGACGAACTCGAGCCCGCCCCGCCTGCCGGCTCCGGCGAAACCACCGGCTGGACCCTGCCCGGCTTCGGCAACAAGGAAGAAGACGAGCCGAAGAGCCGCAGAACCGTTGGCCGCTCGGGCTACCAGCGCGAGACGATCATCGAAGCTGCCATGAAAAGCGTGACGCGCACCGTCGCCACCCAAGTGGGACGGGCAATCGTGCGCGGCATTCTGGGCAGCCTGAAACGGTGACCGGGCGGATGCACAAGGCGGCAAGGACAGGGCTCTGCGCCCTAGCCCTTGTCGCGCTCGCCTCTTCGGCGCAGGCGGCGGATGCCGGCAAAGGCAAGCGCGTGTACCAGAAATGCGTCGCCTGTCATGTGGCCGACCGGGAGACCAACCGGTTCGGCCCGCATCTCAAAGGCGTCGTCGGGCGACCCGCAGCGCAAGTTCCCGACTACAAGTATTCGCAGGCGATGAAGGATGCGGCCGCTGGCGGTCTCGTCTGGGACGACGCGGCACTGTCCGCCTTTCTCTCGAGCCCCAAGAAGAAAGTGCCGGGAACCAGCATGCGCTTCTTCGGCCTTTGGACCCAGGCCGAGATCGACGATGTCATCGCTTACCTGAAGACGACCGCGCAAGAAGAGTGACGGCCGGGAACGGTCGTCAGCCGTTCGGGTAAGCAGCCGAGACGGGCACGAATTCGTCGTCGCGGACGGGTGCAGCAGGGGCTGCTTGCGAGCCCGCGAGTGCCTTTTCGCGCCAGGTTTCGAGGAGCCAGGCAAGCTGTGTATAATCGAGCCCGTAGGCATCGTGCAGGCCGGAATTGCGGCCGGTCGCATCGCGGCTCATGCGGATCAGGGCGGTTTCCGGAAGCGTGACATCGTCGAACACGACCATCTTCATCTCCAGCTTGGGCAGAAAGCGAACGGAGATCGGCGTCATCGCGCCGGCCTTGAAGCCCTCGACATCCTGCCAGCGCCAGAATTTGCGACGCCCGAGCGTGACCATGGTCAAGCCCTCGCCATCCAGTTCCAGCCGCTGACCGACAAGGACGCCCGCCATCATGACGGAGGCGCAGAGCGACAGGAAACCGACGCCCAGCCAGAGAATGACCTGTCGCAACGCCGGCATTGGCGGATCGGTGGGGTCGGCATCCAAAAGCAGAAACAGAAGCAGGACGGCGAAGGCTGCGCAGCCGACGGCCAGCGAAAAATAGCGGACGCGGCTGGAATAGAGGGTGACCGGACCGGGAAAGCGCGAAATCAGCGTTGCGGCATCCACCCGCCTTCGGTGGAAGGTTTGCGGCCAGAGCATATGCGCAAAAACGAAGGCGCCTGCCCCGAACAAGGCGAGCACCGGCCAGCCGCCCCGGAAACCCGTCAGGACCATGATGATGCCGGACAGGGCCAGGAATGTGCTGATGCTAAAGAAAACAAGGCTCAGCGGACGGGGCAATGGATGCATGAGTGGGTCCTCCGGCCTTATGCTTGAAGGTGCAATTAGGCCTGACGAGGACAGGTTCAAGGTTTCGGGGGTCAAGAGCGCTTCGGAGCGACGAGGCAGAAGAAGGCGCCCTGCGGATCGGTGGCCTGGACGATCCAGCTTCCGCCGGGCACTTCCATCGGCCCGAACAGGACACTGCCGCCGCCGGCCGTGATCCGCTCGATGGCCGCGTCAATCGCCTCGACGTTGAAGTAATAGGACCAGCACGGCGCAGGCACCGTGTCCGGTTTCGTCATCATGCCACCGATCGCCTGGCCGGGATGGCCGTCATAGGCAAAGATGCGGTAGACGCCCATCTCGCCCATGTCCATGTCATGGTCCTTCGCCCAACCGAACACGCTTCCATAGAATTCGAAAGCCTCCTCGCCGTTGCCCGCCATCAGTTCGCGCCAGCCGAGATTGCCGGGATCGGCGGGGCCGAGCTGGCGGGGCGGGTTTGCCGGCGGGATCGGCGTCATGATGCAGAGAACGGCCCCATGCGGATCGGCCACAACAGCAAACCGGCCGACGCCCGGAATATCCTCGGGTTCGCGCTGGATGCGTCCGCCAAGGGAAACGAAATCCCTCGCCGTTTCATCGACATCGTCGACGGCGACATAGCCGGTCCAGTTCGGCGGCATCTTGCCTTCAAGCTCCGGCGGAAAATGCATCATGCCGCCGATGCCGGGGCAATTGTCGCCCTCGCCCATTTCGAAGAGGAAATAGGACGGCATGTCGGCCATGCCGAGTTCGCGGACATTCCAGCCGATGACAGAGGCGTAGAACTTGCCCGCAGCTGACGTGTCTGACGTGATCAGCTCGCACCAGATGAATTTTCCATGCGTGTCCGAACGGGATTTCGAAACGGTCTGCAGCATGCCCATCTCCTCCTGTGTATGTTGAACGGACCCGGCGACATGCGCTCAATGGCAGCAGGATGACGCCGGTTGCTCGGGCTTTTCCGCATACTCGTCGTGGCGCTTGAGGAAGCTCATCGTCTTGTCCTCGTTGCGGCCGAGCGGCGCGCGGTCGAGCAGCATCAGCGTGCCGATCACCTCCTCCGGGCCGCGGGCATAGGTGGAATAGGTATGGAAGATCTCGCCGGGCTCATTCTTGTAGAAGGCGGACAGGCCGGGAAGCTCCTCGAAGCCTTCGCTCGCGGGCATGTCGCGGAAATTGTAGTTGATCGTCTCGCCCTGCATCTCTTCTTGCGTGAAGGAAACGCGATAGTCGTGGTTGAAATCCGTGGCGTAGGACGAGACCCAGGGAAACTGCCAGTTCATGCGGGCCTTGTAGGCTTCGATTTGCCCCAACGTGCCGCGTGAGACGGCGACCAGGGTGACGTCGTGATGGTTGAGATGGACAAGGGTTCCGTCGAAATGGTCGGCCATGAAGGAGCAGCCGACACAGCCTTCGCTCCAGTCGGGACCGAACATGAAGTGATAGATCAGCAGCTGGCTGCGACCGGCGAAGAGATCGGACAAGGTCTTGCCGCCCTCCGGCGTGTCGAAGACGTAGTCCTTGTCCACCCGCACCCAGGGCAAGGCGCGGCGGGCGGCGCGGACCTTGTCACGCAACCGCGTCTCCTCCTTCTCGAGCGCCAGAAGCTCGAGCCGCGCCTTCAGCCACTCGTCTTTCGACAGGACGGCATTGGTCGGGAATGCGCTGACATCCATAAGAACCTCCCCTTTCTTGACAGAATAGGTTGATATCAACATAATATGCCCATGCTGTCAAATGTCGATTCGGTTCCGTTTTCCGCCACGCTTCATGTGCGCGACACCTGTCTTTGCCTGCATGTGCAACGGGCAGCGCGAGCCCTGGCGCGAACCTTCGATACGGCGCTGAAGCCGGTTGGATTGAACAATGGCCAGTTCTCACTGATGATGTCGCTCAACCGACCACAGCCGGCGACGATGAAATCCGTCTGCGACCTGCTTGCCATGGACCGCACGACGCTGACTGCGGCCCTGAAAGTTTTGCACGCTCGTGGCTGGATCGGCAGCGCCGTTGACCCGAAGGACAAGCGCGGACGGCTTTTGACGCTGACGCAGGATGGCCGCGCGGTTCTGGCGAAAGCCCTGCCGATCTGGGAAGAGACGCATGCAGAGCTTGATGCCGCGCTGCCCGGCGGCAATGCTGACCAGCTGCGAGATTCGTTGAAGGCTGTGAGCTGAACGCGGCCCGCTGAAATCCGGGCAAACAAAAAGCGGCCGAAGCCGCTTTTTGCCGTCCCTTGGCGGGACAAAGTCGCGTCGTGTTACTCGACGGTAACCTGAACTTCTGTCGAAGTCCGCATCGCGTGGCTGTAAGGGCAAACGATATGGGCCTTGGCGACAAGGTCTTCGAGCTGGGCCCGTTCGATGCCAGGGGCGTTGACCGACAGCGAGACTTCGATGCCGAAGCCGCCGCCATCTTCGCGCGGGCCGATGCCGACCGTTGCGGTGACCTTGGCGTCGTCAGGGATCTTCACCTTTTCCTTGGCAGCGACGGCCTTCAGCGCGCCGAGGAAGCAGGCCGAATAGCCGACTGCAAACAGCTGTTCCGGATTGGTGCCGGTGGCGCCATCGCCGCCGAGTTCCTTCGGAACCGTCAGCGTGACGTCAAGCACGCCGTTGTCGGAAGCACCGTGGCCGGAGCGGCCACCGGTTGCGGAACCCTTGGTCGTGTAAAGAATGGGCATGGAGTAACTCCCTTGGTGATTGGTATTGCCGGATCAACGCGCACGCATTCGATGGCACGAAACCTGAACCGGCATCAGTCCAGCGACATGGTCGCTAGGCAGGAGATAGGGCATCAGGCCGTGACGTCACCATCAAGCCCCCCAGAAAAGATGGCGACGAAGGATGCGGATTCGATTCCGCGGCTGGATACGCAGCGTACTTTGCGGTTCATGGCATCGCACATGCCTCTGAAGGGACGTGAAAGTCTGATGTTGCAGCCGCTCGGCTTACCTATCCAGAATATCTGGTGATCATGAACCCCGGGGAAGGCGAAGCGTAGACGGTTAAGCCGCTCAGGGAGCGGCTGGCGCAATCCGACCCTGTTGCCTGGAAGCGAAACCGCGACGAGCGGCAGGTCAATGCACCGGAGGATTGTCTCGACATGAAGGCGCAGTCGGCGAAAGTGATGGCGGCCATTAGTCAGGCGCTCGGCTGCAGCTGTGACGGGGAAACCGCCCCGCGCGAAGATGTCGACGCGAAGGGACCGGCTCGACCTGTCAGGGGAATAGCGCTGCGTCAACCGCCTACAGCAGATCCTGGAACATACGCACGCAACTGGACAGCGTCACCACCCGGCATGCATGACATCGTCTTCCATCCGATACGGCCTTTGTCAGTCTCTGCGCCGCAGCTGGTTTGGAATTCAAGAAGCTTGCTTTTTGCGACCGGGGAAAGCTCCAGCCTGCCCTGCCATTTAATAAGACCTTGGCCCAGATCCTGGTCGTCAGGAGGCGCGGTATCCGGGCTCAACGAATACACAAAGTCACTTGTTGTCGCGATTGTCAGGTCGCGGAAGGCGGCGGCCTTAGCCGTATCTCCGGACGTCGCAAACGCCGTGCTTAGTTCCGACGAAAGCTTGACGACCTTGCCAACATCTCCTGAAGAATAGGCACTCTTAACTTCCGAAATCGCTGACTGAAGGGCTGGACTAACGTTAGGCACGTTCTCCTCGCCAGGATTCAAGTATAACATATAGTTAGTGCTTGTTACCCTCCGCATGGTAAACCTGAAGGAGATTTCGGCGCCGTCTTTGCATTGATGCATATCTGTGGGGTTGGACTGATACAGAGCTGCCAATGCCGGTCGCGCCGAGTAAATCGTCGATGGCGTACAGGTGCTTTCCGACACACTGACAAGCTCATCATTTCCAACCATCGTGACAAAGGTTTTTGGCTCGCCAGGGCCTCCCTTGTAGATGTAGGCTTTGAAGCTGGAAGGCGTGGCTCCCTCTGCGGAGACTTTGAACTTTACTTCAGCCGCGTCCGCAACTGGCAAGCTGATCACGTAGGCAATGACGCAAATAGACGCCTCAATCCAACGGGTCATGGCGCATTCCTCTCCTTTGGCTTGAGAAGTAATTCGAACGTCGCGGGCTTGCCGTCCGGCAGCACGACGCTAAGGCCGGGGCGCGGCTGGTCTTCTGACGGCCTCTTCTTACCGCCAAACACCATGCGCCCGATCCAGAGTAGGAGAGCAAGTGCAGCGCTGATGAGTACGACCATTGTTACTGTTGCGTACCACTGCACCAAGAACGCATAGAGCCTGTTCTCATTCGCGAAGAGGACAGGGGTGTTCTGCGGCGAGTCATGCTTGTAGCCGAAACCAAACACAGGTCGATCCGCCCGGCTAGCGAGAGACATCTCAAGAGATGCAGACGCGTTTGGCGGCAGTGTCAGATCAAATGAGACTAGGCGGTCTGACGACGAGGGATCCAGCCTTATACTCCACGGTGAGCCCGGCCTGTCACGTGCTATCTCGTCTCCCGTCCGTGAGCTCTTAGCGAAGCAAACAGAAAGATTAGGGCAAATCATATCGACGGTGCCACCGTTTAGCGTCGTCTTGTTTGAAAGGTTGGTGAGCGTCAATACTTCAATGATGCCGCCGTCTTCTTCGAAGACCCGAGCTTCATAACTCAGGATGGCTATTTCAGACAGATCTTTACGGATCTCGAGAAACAGCCAGGAAAAGACCGAGACAAGAAGTGTCAATAGATAAGGTGCGGCAGCACCGCGCAGAATGTCCATTCCGGCCCCCCAGCCTTAAGTGACGCCTTCGACTATAGGAGGTGCTCCGCTAAAATGCAACCAAAACAAAAAAGGCCGCATCGCTGCGGCCTTTTTGATCGAACGTTGCGGTGGCTGCTTACTGCCAGACGACGACGCGGGCCTTGTTGGGGACGCGCTCATAGAGGTCGATGATGTCCTGGTTCATCAGGCGGACGCAGCCTGAGGAGACGGCTTTGCCGATCGAGTTCCATTCCGGCGAACCGTGCAGGCGGTAGAGCGTGTCCTGGCCGTTCTGGAAGATGTAAAGCGCGCGGGCGCCGAGCGGGTTTGTGAGGCCCGGAGGCATGCCGCCGTTTGCGATCGAATACTTGACCAGTTGCGGCTGGCGCGCGACCATTTCGTCCGGCGGGGTCCATTTCGGCCATTTCTGACGCCACTGGATGACACCTTCGCCGCTCCAGGCAAAGCCATCGCGACCGATGCCGACGCCGTAGCGCATGGCCGAACCGCCGGGCTCGACCAGATAGAGGAAGCGCGACGGGGTGTCGACGACGATCGTGCCCGGGCGTTCGCCTGTCGGATCGACAACGCGCTGGCGATAGTAGCGCGGATTGATCCGCTCATAGGGGATGGCCGGGATGAGATAGCCACCATCTTCGACGGCGCCGTACATCATTGCGGCTTCGGGATCACCGCCAACCGGCGGAAGGCCGTCGTTGCGGAGGGCGACGCCGTCACGGTAGGTGACGATGTTGCCGGAAGGGCCCGGCGCAGTGGAAGCGCAGCTCGCGAGCGTCGAGGCAGCGCCGACACCCAGCATGGACAGGAAGCCCCGTCGGGAGAAAGAAGAGTTGGAAATCATGTTCGGAAAGTCACCCTAGAGGAACGCGTCACTGCAAAAGCAAATTTTAACGGCAATCGAACCGATTGGTTCCCTGCCTGATGTTTTGCTCCACTATCACATAACGCGGCCAGCTTCATCGACCATTCACGAGGTTGACACACACCATCACAGGGATGCGACACAGCCTGTGTCCCCTGCGCAACAGCGTGATCACTTCACTGTGTGTGGCGGCAGATACGAGGCCCGGGGGATTGACGCGCGAGATGCAAGCTTGCCGTGGGCAGTTTCACCACGCGCTAGCCGTCAGAGAACGAGGATCGGGGTGCCGTTGGGCACGCGGTCGAACAGGTCGATGACATCCTGATTGAGCATGCGCACGCAGCCGGATGAGGTTGCCCTTCCGACGGACTGCCAGTCCGGCGTGCCGTGAACGCGATAGAGCGTATCCTTGCCGTCCTTGTAGATATAGAGCGCGCGGGCACCGAGCGGGTTGTTGAGGCCGGGATCGGCGCCGCCGGCTGCTGCCGCGAACTGGCGCAGTTCCGGCTGGCGTGAGACCATTTCGCCCGAAGGCGTCCAGCGCGGCCACTTCGCCTTGCGCTGGATGACGCCGCGGCCGGACCAGGCAAAGCCCGCCTTGCCGAGACCGACGCCGTAGCGGATCGCCTTGCCGCCGGGCTGCACGAGATAGAGGAAGTTGGCGCGGGTATCGACCACCAGCGTGCCGGGCGCCTCATTGGTCTGGTAGGACACGTCCTGACGCAGGAAGCGGTTGTCGATGCGCGAATAGGGAATGGCCGGCAGCGTGTGGCCGTCGTCGCGGATCACCTCATACATGACCCGGTGCACGGGGTTGGAGACCGGCATGCCGTAGGTCTGGTGGAACTGCGTCTGGTAAAGCTGGCGCTTTTGCGGGATCGCCTCCTTCTGGGGAAGAGGCTGCGGCTGGACCGGCTCGTTATAGGCCGGCTGATAGAAGACCGGCGTGGTTTCGCGGGCAAACACGGCCGGGTCCATGCGGGTCGTATCGGTGACGAACGGCACCTGGCAACCGCTGAGCGCCGTCGTCGCCACAAGAACGGCCGCAAGACCGGAGGTCCGGCTGAGCGATAAGGCTTTGTTTTGCATGGCAGTCCCGCTTCGGCATTGATGACGTCGGCGGCAATCTGTCAGTTAGCGCTTTCGCGAGGCTGGAGCGGTGGCGACTGGATCACGTGAACTGATTGAAGAAGCGGATGCTTTCGACCACGGCTCCCGGCACCACGCCGCTGTGATTGCCCGGCAGAAGCTTCTTGTCGATCGCAACGCCAGCAGACCGCGCACGATCGATCAGCAGCTGGTGGTCGGCATCAAAAGGGCGCTCTTCCGACCCGCGCAGAAGCAGCGTCGGGCATTTGAGGCTCGGCCCAAAACAGGCCGACGACCGCATCACGAACTCTTTCGGATCGGCCGCATCGAAGGGCACTTCGTTCGAGTATCGGGTAAAGAAGCGCCAGGAATTGACGCCGGCGGAAATTGGAACTGCGGCCCTGAACCGGCGCGTCATGCCAGATAGAAGCGACAGCGTGCCGCCATTGCTGTGGCCGGCGATGAAGATCCGGCTGCGATCGATGCCGGGCAGGTTTTCCAGATAGGTGGCGGCTGCCAGCGCATCGGCGGTTTCGTCATAGAAGCCGGAGAAATTGCCGGCCTGGCCGTTTTCGCCGCGAAAGGATGGATGCAGGACCACGAAGCCCGCTTCCCAATAAGCTTTCATCAGTTCCCAGTGGCCGTCGCCGGTGGCATTGCCGCCGTGCAGGAAAAGCACGGCCGGTTTCGGCTTGCCCGAGGCTTCGTAATGGGAAAGCCAGGCGATCAGTTCGAGCGAGCCATCCGGACCGCCGCGATAGAGGACCTTTTGCGCACCCGGCGGGGTCCCAAGCGGTGGCGAGGCTTCGGGTGCCGGACCATGCTTCAGAAGATGGGTGCGGAAGCGGCGCCTGGCTTCGGCATAATCTTCCTTTTCCAGCGGCAGGGTTTCGGGGACGGGAAAGGGCGCGGCCAGGGCCTGGGGTGCAGCAAGGGAACCAAGTGCACCGAGTGCCAGACCGGTCATCAGCATGCGGCGGGTGATTGACATGGAACGACCGTCTAAAAGGATATGAGTAATCTCAGATATCGGGATTGAGCGTAACCCCGACGGTTCAGAACGCAAGCGGGCCAGCGGTCACATCTTCGCGTCCGCCGTTTTGGCATCGATCATCGCGGTCAGCGTTTCCAGCCGGTCGGCATCGCGCGGCAGCTTGTCCATCCGCAGCCGCGCAATGCGGGGAAAGCGCATGGCGACGCCGGACTTGTGGCGCGTCGAGCGGTTGATGCCCTCGAAGGCAACTTCCAGCACGAAGCCGAAATCCTTGTCGGCGCGCACCGCCCTTACCGGACCGAAACGCTCCACCGTGTTGTCGCGCACGAACTTGTCGAGCACTTCCAGTTCCGCATCGGTAAAGCCGAAATAGGCCTTGCCGACGGGCACGAGATGATCGCCATCCGGGCCATCCGTCCACACGCCGAAGGTGAAATCGGAGTAGTAGCTGGAGCGCTTGCCATGGCCGCGCTGGGCATAGAGCATGACCGCATCGACATTATAGGGATCGCGTTTCCACTTGAACCATGGGCCTTTTAGCCGGCCGGCCTGATAGACGCTGTCGCGGCGCTTGATCATGACGCCTTCGATGACCGGGTCCGGCGGATCGCGGCGCAGGGCTTCGAGCTCATCCCAGGTGGTGAACGGCACGAGATCGGACAGGTCGAACCGGTCATGCGGGGCGTGGCCGATCACCTCGGACAGGCGTTCGCGGCGCTCGAGGAATCCTTTTGCACGCACATCCGCCTCGCCGTCGAACAGGATATCGTAGGCGCGTACGAAGGCGGGGTAATCCTCCAGCATCTTCGCGTTCACAGTCTTGCGGTTGAGGCGCTGCTGCAGGTCGGAAAAGGTGCGGGTGGGATTGTTGGATCGCATCGTGCCGCCGACGAGAAGCTCGCCGTCGATGACGCCATCGAAATTGATCTGCTCGACGATATCGGGAAAGGCACCGGTGATATCATCGCCGGAGCGGGAATAGAGTTTCTTCGTGCCGCCATGGGCCGACATCTGGACGCGGATGCCATCCCATTTCCATTCGGCGGCGTAATCGGCGGGATCGAGCTTTTCGAGATCGCCGCTCTCGACCGGATTGGCGAGCATGACCGAATGAAAGATCGCCGGCGTCGCCAGAACCGGCTTGTCGGCATGGCCTTCCAGCCAGGCAAACAGCGACACATAGGGCGGCTCCAGCCCGTGCCAGAGCGTTTCGATCTCGGTCACGTCCTTGCCCGACATTTCCGACAGCGCCTGCTTTGCAAGCCGCGCCGAAACGCCGATCCGCAGCGACCCGGTGACGAGTTTGAGGAAGGCGAAACGGCCGGAGGGATCGAGATGATCGAGCAGATCGCGGACGGCTGCTCGCACTTCGGTGCGGCCGAGCGAATTCATCCGGGCGACGACTTCGGACAGAAGCGGCTGCTCGGCGTCGGTCGTGTCGTCCTTTTCGAGGCCATCCCAGACGAGCGCAATGGTTTCGGCGAGATCGCCGACATAGTCGTAGGAATACTGAAACAGAACCGCATCCATGCGCTCCAGCACCAGCTCGCGCAGCATGGCGGGCTTGACGCTTTTGAGATCGAGCGCGCTCGCCAGCGCTGCCAGCCCATAGCCGCGATCGGGATCGGGCGTGGTGCGGAAGTAATCGACCAGCAGGGTGATCTTGCCGTTGCGCGAGGGGGTGAGAACGAGGCGATCGAGGAGTGTGGCGAAGGGTTTCATGGGCGCAGCACTCTTCGAAAAACCCCCTCTGGCCTGCCGGCCATCTCCCCCACAAGGGGGGAGAAAACCAGCGGCACGGAACTGGTCCTGTTGTGCGACAGCGGCGCGACGAGCTCTAGCCCTCCCCCTTGTGGGGAGGGTGGGGAGGGTTGGGAGGGGCCTTTTTTCAGCAGCAAATGCATCATCGATCCCCCTCTGGCCTGCCGGCCATCTCCCCCGCAAGGGGGGAGAAAACCAGCGGCACGGAACTGGCCCTGTTGTGCGACAGCGGCGCGACGGGCTCTAGCCCTCCCCCTTGTGGGGAGGGTTGGGAGGGGTCTTTCTTCAACAATCCACGCATCATTCATTCCCCTCTGGCCTGCCGGCCATCTCCCCCGCAAGGGGGGAGAAGATCTGGGGCACGGCACAGCCCCTGGTGTGCGACAGGGGCGCGACGGGCTCTAGCCCTCCCCCTTGTGGGGAGGGTTGGGAGGGGTCTTTTTGCAGCAATCCACGCATCATCAATCCCCCTCGTCTTCGTACCCGACCAGATGCAGCGGCCGCGCTGGAATGCTCTTCAGTTCACACCAGCGCACCAGCGCTTCCTCGCGGCCGTGGGTGACCCAGACTTCGGAGGGGGCAACCTCGTTGATGGTTTCCAGGAGTTCGGGCCAGTCGCAGTGGTCGGAAATCACCAGCGGCAGCTCAACGCCGCTTTGTTTGGCGCGTTGGCGCACCATCATCCAGCCGGAGGCAAAGGCGATCAGGGGTTCGTTGAAGCGGCGGGCCCAGCGATCCTGGAAGGCCGAGGGCGGGCCGACGACGACGGCGCCCTTGAACAGGTCGGGGCTGCTCTTGTCGATCGTGGCGGGGCGGATTTCGCCGAGCGCGATGCCCTGGCTTTCGTAATAGTCGCAGAGTTTTGCGAGCGCGCCGTGGATATAGATCGGTTCGTCATAGCCGCTGTCGCGGATCAGGCGGATGACCCGCTGCGCCTTTCCAAGCGCGTAGGCGCCGACCATGTGGCTGCGGTCGGGAAATTGCTTGAGCGAGGTCAAGAGCTTGCCGATTTCCTCGCGCGGGTGGGGATGGTGGAAGACCGGCAGGCCGAAGGTTGCCTCGGTGATGAAGACATCGCAGGAGACGGGCACGAAGGGTGCGCAGGTCGGGTCGACGCCACGCTTGTAATCGCCTGAGACGACGATGCGCAGATCCTTATGCTCGAGCGCGATCTGGGCGGAGCCGAGCACGTGGCCGGCCGGATGGAAGCTGACATTGACGCCGCCGACATCGATCACCTCGCCCCATGCAGCCTCCTGTTCGGAGGTGCAGAAGTCGTCGCCGTAGCGGATCTTCATGATATCGAGCGTCTGGCGGGTGGCGAGCACATGGGTGTGGCCGGCGCGGGCATGGTCGGAATGGCCATGGGTGATCAGCGCCCGCTCGACGGGTCGCACCGGATCGACATGGAAGCCGCCGACGGGGCAGAACAGGCCTGCCGGTGTGGGATGAAGCAGTGCCTCGGGTTTCATACGACGAGAAATAGGCGGGGAAAGCCCGCTTGGAAGAGCCTTAAGGGGTGGGCAGCTTGTTTTGTTGTGCGGCGGCCGAGACTTGCGCTGTCGGCAGGCGTTTCGGCTTGAGGAAAAGGGCCGCGATCAGGCCGATGGCGGCGATCACGGCGGCGGCGAAGAAGAGCGGCGTGAAGGCGGAGAAGTAGACGGAGGCCACCGCCTCGCGCGAGGCCTGCGGCAGCTGATCGAGCACTTTCGGGGTGAGTGCGCCGATATCGGCAACGCCCGGAATGACCACCCCGCTGCCCTTGACCGACGAGCCGATGATGGCGCCGTAGAGCGAGATGGCGATCGAGGCGCCGCCCATCCGCATCAGCGTCACGGCACCGGTGGCAGCTCCCATATCTTCCCGCGGTGCGGAATTCTGGACGCCGATGATCGGGGCCTGCTGGCCGAAGCCGACGGCAAGTCCCTGCAACATGAGAAGTATGGCGACGAGCCAGAGCGGCGTAGCCGACGTCACCTGCGACAGAAGCAGAAGAGCGCCGATGCTCATGACCAGTCCCAGGACCGCGAACGGCTTGTAGCGGCCGGTGATGGAAATCAGCCTTCCCGCCGACATGGAACCGACGACGATGCCGCCGGTGAGGCCGATGAAGAACAGGCCGGCCTGCGACGGCGACAGGCCCGTCGTCGTCTGCAGGAACAGCGCGTAATAGTTGACCATGCCGATGCCGACCGCACCCGAGCAAAGCGTGATGATGAGAAACAGCGAGAAGGTGCTGTCCCTGAACAGTTTGAGCGGCACGATCGGTTCCGGCACCCGGCTTTCGACGAACACCCAAAGGCCGGCGCAGGCCATGCCGAAGCCGAGAAGGACCAGCGATTCGATTGCCATCAGCGAGCCGAACAGCTGGTGGCTGTCGGCGAAGGTGACGAGGCTCGCGATCGTCAGCGCCAGCACGACGGCGCCGGCATAATCGATCTTCGGCTTGCGCTGCGGGCGGCGATAGGGAAGCAGCAGGGCAAGGCCGGTCACGACGATGACGCCGAGCGGCAGGTTGATCAGGAAGATGGAGCGCCAGCCGAACAGATCGCTGAGCGTGCCGCCGAGAACCGGGCCGATGCTTCCGGCAGCCATGATCATCAGGCTGGAATAGCTTTGATACTTTGCCCGCTCGCGCGGCTCGAACAGATCGGCATTGATCGAGAAGATCGACACCATGATGCCGCCGCCGCCAAGCCCCTGGAAGACGCGCGCCGCAATCAGCGAATTCATCGACCAGGCAAAGCCGCACAGAACCGAGCCGAGCGTGAAGAGAACGATGGCAAACAGCATCACATATTTGCGGCCGAACAGATCTCCCAGCTTGCCATAGATCGGCATGACCGAGCTCATGGCCAGAAGAAAGGCCGAGGACACCCAGCCGAAACTCTCCATCTGGCCGAACTCGCCGACGATGGTGGGAAGAGCTGTGGAAACGATGTGATTGTCGAGCGCCGCCATGAACAGCGCCGCCATCAGGAACCAGAAAACGAACAGACGCTGCCGTTTGTCGGCAACAAGCGGGGTCTGGGCCGGGCGTGACATATCCATGGCATACTTCCTGAGAGGTCGGCGAATTTATGTGACTTCAGCATATATTTGTCAACAGCAGGCAGATGCGCCCAGCAACAATTTCGTTGAAACAACCCGGCACCTGCTGATAAGTTGCAGCGATGACGACCACGATTTCTGCATCAGACCCACAGCCCTCGACCGAAACCGCCGCATTTGCGGAGGGTCTTTCGCGTGTCAGCGACAACCTGACCCGGATGCGGCATCTGATGGGGCGACGGATGATCGCGCGCACCGCGATCGCCAACACGGTTCCGGGGCTGGAAACGGCGCATCTCGACGTGCTTGACGTGATGGGCAGGATCGAGGGCGAAATCACTGTCGGGGCGATTGCCGAGACGATGCGGATCGACCCGTCGCGCGGCAGCCGTCTGGTGACCGATCTTGTGTCGCGCGGCGTACTGAGGCGCGACGCTTCGCAGGAGGACGGGCGGCGCTCGCTGCTGGTCAGGACCGAACTCGGCGATGCGTTGCTGACCGAGCTACAGGCGGTCAAGCGTTCGCTGCTGGTGAATGTGCTGGGCGACTGGCCGGAGGAAGAGCTTTCGGCGTTTTCGCATCTGTTCGAGAAGTTCATTTCCGGCTTCGAAGCGGTCTATCCCGGCGGCGCAGGCCGTCCCTCTCCGACCTAACCGGGCCTGACCGCTTTCGCATCCGTCCCGAAACCACACACTTCCGCTGGCACGGAAAATGCGTGTCCAAAGGGGATGATGGAGACGGCTGAATGATTTCGAGACGCAAAATGCTGGGCTGGGGCATGACGGGCGCGGCAGTTGCGGTGCTGCCGCTGCCAGCGCTTTCAGCGCCCGCAAGCGTTTCGACCGTTGACCTCCGCGGCTCGATCGACGCGCGCGACCATGGCGTGGCGCCTGACGGCAGCGACGTTTCCAGCCGCAAGCTGCTGGCGCTGATCGAACAGGCGGCGCGGCAGAACAAGCCGGTCTATCTGCCGCCCGGCGACTACCGCGTCTCGGGCCTCGATCTTCCCGACAATACAAGGCTGGTCGGCGTATCAGGCGCTTCCAGGCTCGTCTATTCCGGCGACGGATCGTTTATCCGCGCTAACGCGGCACGGCGGATCGAGCTTTCCAATCTGGTGATCGACGGCGGCAATCGCTGGCTGGATGATCAGACCCCTGCCCTCGTGCATTTCTCCGGCATTCCCGACGTTTCCATCGACAATTGCGAGATCCTCGGCGCGCGAAAATCCGCCATCCAGCTGGAGCGGTGCGGCGGACGCATCGAGCGCTCGAAAATATCAGGCGCTGCCGATTACGCGCTCTACGCGGTGGAAAGCACCGGCCTGTCGGTGACCGGCAACAACGTGTTCGATTGCGGCAATGGCGGCATTCTCATCCATCGCTGGGAAAAGGGCGTCGATGGCAGCATCGTCACGGCGAACCGCATATTCCGGATCGGCGCCAGAAATGGTGGCACCGGGCAATATGGCAACGCGATCAACCTGTTTCGCGCAGCCAACGTGATGGTGAGCGGCAACCACATCACCGACTCTGCCTTTTCGGCGATCCGCGCCAACAGCTCCTCCAACGCGCAGATTTCCGGCAACCAGTGTTTTGGATCCGGCGAGACGGCGATCTATGCGGAATTCTCGTTCGAGGGCGCTGTTATCTCGGGCAATACGGTGGATGGCGCGGCAAACGGAATTTCCGTTGTCAATTTCAACGAAGGCGGCAGGCTTTCGACCATTTCAGGTAATATCGTCCGCAACCTTTCGGCAACCGGCCCCTACAAACTCGACGGCGCAATCTTCGGCGTCGGCATCAGCGCCGAGGCCGACACGGCGATCACAGGCAACGTGGTGGAAAACGCCGCCCTCTGGGGCCTGGCCCTCGGCTTCGGCCCCTACCTGCGCAACGTCGTCGCCGCCAACAATATCGTGCGCGGCGCCAACGTGGGTTGCGCCGTCAGTGTAGCCGAGGGCGCCGGTTCGACTGTGATCACCGGCAACGTCTTCCAGGACGTGAACGATGGCGGCGTGATCGGCTATCGCTGGACGCAGGCGGCGACGGAAGAGTTGGGCGGGTCGGGCGATGCGGCGGCGGCGTTTCCGCATTTGACGGTTATGGGGAACCGGGTGGGTTAGGTTTCGGGGTCGGGAGCGTCGGGGTCGAAGTCTATGTTGCGGCCGTGGTGGAAGATGCGCAGGATGATGACGGTGTCGCCCTTGATCATGAAAGCGATCGTCGCCTTCTTGCGGTAGCCGACAAGGCGCACGCCGAGTTTGCTTTCCAGGCGAGATCCCCGTTCCGGAAAGAGCTCGAACGAGTGGCAGTGGTCGACGATTTGGTCGACATAGCGCCGGGCAACCCGTTCTCCGGCACGTGGCAAGAGATAGGTCAAAAGTTCGATCACATCGTCTTCGGCCGCGTCAGAAAAGCGAACCGTGTAGTTCATTTTCCGTCGCCAACCATCCGGTCGATCCTGGCGTGCAAACGCTTGCGTGTCTCCTCCAGCGGACGGGTTTTAATGGTTCCCGCGTCGATGGCCTGAAGCGTCGGCACCACCTCGTCCCTCAGCCACTTCTCGATCGCCGCATCGTGTGCTGCCATCGGGCGCAGGCCCTCGGCGATCACGTCGCTTTCCGAGGCGTATTCGCCGGAGGCGACCTTGGCTTCGACCATATCGGCGATCTCGACCGGCAGGGTGATGCTGAGCGAACGGGTGGCGCGCATGGGGTTGGCCCTTGGAAAGATCAGAATGTGGGTGACTATACCGAAAACGAACGCTGACGTCCAACCGGTCGATTTGAGGGGGCGGCATCTTTCGTTCTGCGGCGAAGCACTCTAGCGTCGCCCGCGAAACACAATGGGAGATACGCATGCTGAAAATCTATGGCGTCTATCGTTCGCGCGCGACGCGGCCGCTCTGGTTGATCGAGGAACTGGGATTGCCGTTCGAGCATATTCCTGTCATCCAGGCCTATCGGCTGGATGACGCTTCGGTTGATGGCGCGCCTGTCAACACGCGGTCGCCGGAGTTTTTGAGCGTCAATCCGATGGGCTCGATCCCGTCGATGGACGATGACGGGTTCGTGCTGCACGAGTCGCTCGCCATCACGCTCTACCTTGCCCGCAAGCATGGCGGCGAGATTGCTCCGAAGACGATCGAGGAAGAAGCGCAGATGGTGCAGTGGTCGCTGTTTGCGGCAACCAGCGTCGAGACCCCTGCCCTGACGATCCAGTCGTCCAGTGCGTCCACCGACGAAGGCAAGGCGGCGATCGAGGCAGCTGCACGCACGCTTTCGCGGCCGTTCGACGTGCTTGAAAAGCATCTTTCCGAAGACGGTTTCATGGTGGGCAAGCGGTTTACGGTGGCCGATATCAACGTGACGGAAATCGTGCGTTACGCGCGCAGCCATGCCGCCCTGTTCGACGGCCGCCCGGCGCTGAAAGCCTGGTATGACGGCTGCGTCGCCCGGCCCGCCTATCAGGCGATGTGGGCAAAGCGCAACGCCGAGCCGGCCTAACGATCAATTGGCGGGTTTCGCTGCTGCTTCAGATTGCCAACAGAGGTATTGCCGAACAAATCTTTGAGGTCACTCAAGACATTGAGCCGGTTGCCTCAACTCCCCTAAATCCTCGCCCTCGTGGCGAGGATCCAGTCAGCTCAAGTCCTTGAGCTGAAGGAGTCTCTGACCCGGCAGACGTCGGGTCGCTGGATCCTCGCCACAAGGGCGAGGATGAGGGAGACTGGGTATCGCTCTCGCCAAATGAGCTTCTTCAGAGTTTGCCAGCAGTCTGCGGCCTGACGATCAGGCGGCGGGCTTTGCTGCCGCTTCTTCCGCCAGCACCCTTTGCACAGCCGGGCGCATCTCGATGCGCCGGTAGTGGGCGGCGACCTTCGGGAATTCGGCCATGTCGACATGGTCGCTTTCCAGCCAGCCGGTCATAACGAAGAGATAAGCGTCGGCGACCGAAAACGTTTCGCCGAGCACGAATTGGCCTTCGACAAGATCGTTCTCGATCAGAGCGAAGCTGTCGCGCATGGTCTGCGGCACCTTGGCGATCATGTCCGCATGCGAGGCGGCATTATCGGCCCAGCGCGAGCCGCGGCGGCCATGGGCGTGGTTGATGTGGACGGTGGAGGAGAGATAGGCGTTGAAGGCCTGCATTTTTGCAAACAGGAAGGGATCGTCCAGCGGCGCAAGGCTCTTTTCCGGCACGAGCTGGGCGATGTAGGGAAGCAGTGCGACGGTTTCCGTCAGCACGCCCTTGTCCGTGACCAGTGCCGGCACCCGGCCCTTCGGGTTGACCTTCAGATAGGCTGGCGATCGCTGCTCGCCCTCGGCAAAGCGGATGAGCGAGACCTGATAATCGAGGCCCGACTCGGCCAGCGCGATATGGCTGGCGCGTGAGCAGGTGCCGGGCGTGATGTAGAGCGTCAGCATCGATCCGTATCCCTTCGTCGGTATCAGGCAAACAGCGCGTCGGTGACCCGCACTTCGCCGACGGTGAGGCCGTTCCAGTTCTTCATCGTGCGGTTGGCCATTGCCATCAGCTTTTCCTCCGTCTCGCCGCCCTTTTCGAAATAGCGGGCGATGAGCGCGAAGATCATCGCTTCGGCGGCGCGGGTCGTACCGTCCTCGCATTTGACCGCCATGGCAATGCCCTGATCGGGAAGTGCCGCGACGAAAACGCCTTCGGCACCGGTCTTGGCAAAGATCTTGCCCGGCGCCAGTTCCATCAGCTTGGTGCAGGCGCGGCCGGTGCCGGCGACATAGAACGGTTCGGCCATGCAGGCATCCATCAGCCGGCGCGATGCTTTCGCCCGTTCGTTGGACAGGCCGGTGCCGGTCAGCATTTTCGCAAAGCCGTGGGCGAGGCCCTTGAGCGGCACGGCATAGGTCGGGATCGAGCAACCGTCGATGCCGCAATTGTCTTCAGCCAGAACCGCACCGGTGAGGCTACCCATCACGTCGCGGATTTCCTTCTGCAGCGGATGGTCGTAATCGACATAGCCCTTCAGCTGCGTGCCGGAATGGACGCAGGTGCAGACGAAGCCGGAGTGCTTGCCCGAGCAGTTGTTATGCAGCGCCGTCGGATATTCTATGGTGCGGGCCTGGTGGATGAGCGAGGCCTGTTCGGATGCCCAGTGGGCGCCGCATTCCATGTCGTCGACACTCTTGCCGGCCTTGGCCAGCATCGAGGCCGCCATGGCCACATGCGCATCTTCGCCGGAATGGGAGGCGCAGGAAAATGCCAGCTCCTTGTTGCCGAAGCCATAGGCATCGGCTGCACCGCTTTCGATCAGCGGCAGCGCCTGCATGGCCTTGCAGGAGGACCGCGGAAACACGCCGGCTTCGGCATCACCGAAGGAAAACAGCGTCTTGCCTTCGCCATCCACGACAACGCCGAGGCCGCGATGGCGGCTTTCGACGAGAGAGCCGCGGGTCACTTCAACGGTCACGGGATTTTGCATCGGTCAGTCCTGAATTTGCCGGCTTCTATTGCTCATTCGGCTTAAACGCCATTTCGGCGGCGTTGATAGCCGTTTCGGCGATTTGTTGCACGGGAATGTTTATGAAATCGGTAAAGCGGTTGCTGCTCCTTATCTTCGTCGTATACCTTCTTCCCACCTTCGCTTCCGCCGGCCTTTGGGCGATGCGCGAACACCCGTCCGGCTGGAGCGCCGCGCGCTGGTCGTCGGCCGGCATCCTGCCCAAGGCGAACGAAAGCAACGATGCGGCGATCTATATCTTCTCGGCGATGACGGGTGGGCTGAAAGGTTCGGTGGCAAGCCATGCCTGGATCGTTACCAAGGCAAAGGGTGCGGCCACCTATACCCGGTATGACAAGGTGGGCTGGGGCAACCCGATCCGCCGCAACCACCGTGATCCGGACGCCTTCTGGTATTCAAACCCGCCGCAACTGGTGGCATCGGTGACGGGATCGAAGGCGGAACTGCTGATCCCCAAGATCGAAGGCGCGATTGCCGCCTACCCCTACGCCGAGCCCGGCGGCTACACGATCTGGCCGGGACCGAATTCCAATACATTCGTGGCCTATGTGCTGCGCACCGTGCCCGAGATCGGCGCGGTTCTCCCGCCGCATGCGGTGGGCCGCGACTATCTGCCGGATGGGGAATTCGTGCATCTGGACGAGGACAGCCGCGACCTGCATGTGACTCTGCGCGGACTGTTAGGCTTTTCGGTGGGTGTGCGGAGCGGCATCGAGGTCCATTTCCTCGGTCTCGTCGCGGGCCTGGATCTGGCCCGTCCCGGCATCAAGGTACCGGCGCTCGGACGGATCGGCATCTAGCCGAGAGAACAGTGCCGCGATGCATGGGAGCCATGCATGAAACGCAAAACGCTCGCAGACTTGCGAGCGTTTGCAAACATTCGGATTATACGATCAGAAACCGATCAGAAGCCGACGGCAGTGCGTGCGACGCGACGGATATCGCTACGGTCGATACCGAGGTCGTGGAGTTCGCGCGAGGTCATACGGTCCAGTTCGGTGACCGTCTGACGATACTTGCGCCAGTTGTTGATGGTGCGTGCTACGTTCATGATGATCCCCTTTCCTGAGGCTTTCGAAGCTTCAGCTGCCAGATGCTGGCGCTTTCTCTTGCTTCGATGACCTCTTTATACGCTGCCCAAGGATGAAGCAGAAGCACTGAAGCGTCAGGCCACCCATGCGCGCCATGCATGTCTTTCCAGGGTGCATGTCAGGGAATTGGTCATCATTGCCAGGCAGGATGGAAGACCATCGAAATTTGCGACCGGCAGACATGGAAAAGGGCCGCTTGAGCGGCCCTTCCATGAGTTTGGTCCGGTTGAACGAACCCGGGCTGCAATCATGCAGTCCGAAGGAAGATGTCATTCAGGCCGAGGGCTGCCCCGTCAAGACCAACAACTTTCCATTGCCCGCTACACAGACCGAAATCTCATTAGACATTGGACCACCTTCCTTTCATTACGTTGATGATGATCAGAAGGTAGGTGCGATCTGCGGCGCTTGCAAGGCAAGTTATGTAAACAATCGAAGATATTATTGAGTTGCGGATCGGCGGCGGTTCGACCACTATTCGCGCAGCCGGTGGCGGGGTGCCTTCCGGGCGATGCCCAAGGCCACCCCTGCCCCCAGGTTTCATCACCCCAGCTGCATCACGATCTTGCCGATATGGCTGCTGGTTTCCATCAGCCGGTGCGCCTCGACCACGTCGTCAAACGGCACCACGGAATGGATGACGGGTGAGACCTTGCCGGCTTCGAGAAGCGGCCAGACCTCGCTCAGCAGTTCGTCGCGGATCGCCCGCTTTTCGTCGGCGGTGCGGGGCCGCATGGTCGATCCTGTCACCGTCAGGCGCTTGACCATGATCGGTGAGAGATTGACCTTTTCCGCCATGTTGCCGCCGAGGAAGGCGATGATCGACAGGCAGCCGTCCTTGGCAAGGACCGACAGGTTCTTTTCGAAATAGGAAGCGCCGATCATGTCGAGCACCACATCGACGCCCTTGCCGTCGGTCTCGGCCTTGATAACCTCGGCAAAGTCCTCGGTCTTGTAATTGATCGCCTTGGTCGCCCCGAGCTTTTCGCAGGCGTCGCATTTGTCCTTCGAGCCGGCGGTCGCATAGGCCGTCGCGCCGAATGCCTTGGCGAGCTGGATCGCGGTCGTGCCGATGCCGCTCGAGCCGCCATGGATCAGCACGCTCTCGCCTTCGGTCAGGCCCGCCATCTGGAACAGGTTGGCCCAGACGGTGAAAAAGGTTTCCGGCACGGCTGCGGCCTTCACCGCATCATAGCCTTTCGGCCATGGCAGCGCCTGGCCTGCCGGCACGACACAGTATTCCGCATAACCGCCGCCGTTCGACAGGCCGCATACCTTGTCGCCGATTGCAAATTCGGTGACGCCCTCGCCGAGCGCCACCACTTCACCGGCGACTTCGAGGCCAAGGATCGGGCTTGCATCCTTCGGCGCCGGGTAGTTCCCCTGGCGCTGGGCGACGTCGGGCCGGTTGACGCCGGCGGCTTCCACCTTGATCAGTATTTCGCCTGATCGGGCCGACGGGCACGGGCCGGTGGCATGGGTCATTACATCGGGCGCGCCGAAGGACGGCAGGTCGACGAAACGCATCTGGGACGGCATGGACATGGGTCTACTCCTGTCAGTATCTGACGACTGACTTAGGACAGTGCCCCTTGCTTGGAAAGGCGGAGGTTGGATGCATGCGTCCGGTTGAGCCGGTGTGGCGCTACTCTGCCGCGTCACCGTAGCTTGCAAAAACAAGGCCACGGTCGCTCTCCTTGGCGGCAACCTTGACCGTTGCGATCTCCGTTCCGATCCGGGCGATATCGTCGAGGATCAGGCCCTGCGGCAGATGGACAACGCCGATCGAGCAGCGCAGCAAAGGGAAATCGCGCTCCACGCCGGTGCGGTCATGGCCACGGATCCGGCCTGCCGCCCGCTCCTCTTCCGAATAGAGCGCAACGGCGTCATCGTGGAAATCCGATAGAAGGCGCTCGAGGATTTCCTCCAACTCGTCGCGGGACCAGTCGCGAATGCCGATAAAGAAATCGTCGCCGCCGACATGGCCCAGAAAATGTTCGTCGGAGAAGAAGTAGCGCTTCATCAGCGCCGCAAACAGCGAGATTGCGTGGTCGCCCATCTGGAAGCCGTAATGATCGTTGAACGGCTTGAAATGGTCGAAGTCGCAATAGCAGAAGAAGCGCTGCTCGTCGTCATCGCGGCCGGCCTGGTACATGAAGTCGCGGATGGCCCGGTTGCCGGGAAGACCCGTCAGCGGGTTCTGGTCCTGGGCGATCTTGAGCTGCTTTTCGTTGACCACCTTGATCAGCGATGCCGCCGAGACGACGCCGGCATAACGCATGTTTTCGGTAAGGATGACGCAGGCGCTGTTTTCCATGTTGGCAAACAGGCTCATCAGCTCTTCCGCCTCGGCATCCAGACCGATGATCGGCGCGCGCTCGACGAAATGGGCGATGGTGCGCTCATAGACCTTGTTCTTTAGGAGATCGCGGCCGAAGGGCTGATAGATAAATTCCTTGAGGTGATATTCGTTGATGACGCCGCGCGGTTCGCCATTGGCGTTCAGCACCGGAAAGAAGGCCTGGCGCGGATTGCGGCGAAACAGTTCAAAGACGCTGTCGATGCTCTCGTTCTCGAACACGGTCGGCAGTTTTTCGATCTGCTTGCGGATGAGGATTTCGTCGAGAGACTGGCTGGAGCGGCGCGACAGACCGATTGCGGCCAGATGCGGATAGGCCGGCTGCAACTCCGTGACGAAGCTGGTGGGTCTTGCGATGAAATAGCCCTGTACCAGATCGACGCCGTATTCACGGCAGGCCAGAAATTCGGCCTCGGTCTCGATGCCTTCGGCAATCACGCGTATGCCGAGCACATGGGCAATGTTGACGATGTTCTTGACGAGATGCCGTTTGCGCGGATTGACATCGATATCCGAAATGAAGTGCCGGTCGATCTTCAGGTAGTCGACCGGGTAGTCGCAGAGCAGCTTCATCTCACCATGGCCGACGCCGAAATCGTCAATCGCCAGCTTGAAGCCTGCCTTGCGCATCTCGCTCATCAACTCGGCAAATTCCGGCACCGAGGTGTTGTCGAACCGCTCGGACAGCTCGAAGCAGACCGAGGACGGCGCGACGCCTGCCTGGCGCAGATGCTGGACGATCTTTTCGAGGAAAAGCTGGCCGTCGCGGATCATCCGGACATCGAGATTGAGAAACAGCGTCTGGCTGGAGAAATCCGGAAGGCCAGCGAATTTGGCAAGGGCCCGGTGGGCGACCATCTGTTCGAGCGCCAGAAGCTGGCCGCCGTCATGGGCCTGGTCGATCAGTTCGAGCGGCGAGGCAAAGCCGAGACGGTCATGGCCGCGCAGCAGCGATTCATAGCCGAACACGGACCCGGTGGCGACCTCCACGATCGGCTGGAAGGCGTTCTCGATGACGAGCTTGGCCAGAGGCAAAAGCTGATCGCTGGCATAGCGACGGAAAACGCCCGGTTCCAGAACGGCCGCAGACGACATGCAATTCACCCCATTTACTGCGTGGGCACGATCCGCCCGGCGCCTTATTCACGGGCGCCACCTTTGCCTCCATTGGTCAAAAATACCTTTCCCGCAAATGACAGTTCGATGAAACTTCCATGACAGTAATTTATGTTTCTAATACAATGAGTTGTAAATACTACATCGTCTGGCTTGGGCAGGTGCGGTCCCGCGTCAACGCCACGAGCCAAGCTTAAGCTTCCACAGGGATTTCCCCCACAGTCCCCGGCCTTGCGCTTTTGAGACAGCGCTGTTCGCAATCCCTGCTTGATTGCGCGGCCAATCGAAAATAACTCATTCTGGCGGTCTTCCTCATCTCCAAGAAAAGCAGCCCGGTCATGTCCCGTCCGAACATTCTCATCATCATGGTCGACCAGATGAACGGCACGCTGTTTCCGGATGGGCCGGCGGACTGGCTGCATGTGCCGCATCTGAAGGCGCTGGCCGCACGCTCGGCGCGGTTTGAGAACAACTACACCTCGTCGCCCCTTTGCGCGCCGGCCCGCGCCTCGTTCATGGCGGGGCAGCTGCCGAGCAGAACCGGGGTCTATGACAATGCCGCCGAATATGTTTCGTCGATCCCGACCTATGCGCATCACCTGCGCCGCGCCGGCTATTACACAGCGCTGTCGGGCAAGATGCATTTCGTCGGACCGGACCAGATGCACGGGTTCGAGGAGCGACTGACCACCGACATCTACCCGGCCGATTTCGGCTGGACGCCGGATTACCGCAAGCCGGGCGAGCGGATCGACTGGTGGTATCACAACATGGGTTCCGTCACCGGTGCAGGCGTTGCCGAGATTTCCAACCAGATGGAATATGACGACGAGGTGGCCTTCCTCGCCAACCAGAAGCTCTACCATCTGAGCCGCGACAACGACGATGCGGACCGCCGGCCCTGGGCTTTGACGGTGTCGTTCACGCATCCGCACGACCCTTACGTGGCACGCCGGAAGTTCTGGGATCTCTATAACGACTGCGAGCACCTGATGCCCGAGATCGGCATGCTCGCAGAGCAGGATCCGCATTCGGCCCGCATTCTCAAATCCTGCGACTATCCGGCCTTCGAGATCACCGACCAGCATGTGCGGCGGGCGCGCCAGGGCTATTTCGCCAACATCTCCTATATCGACGAGAAAGTCGGCGAGCTGGTCGACACGCTGACCCGGACACGGATGCTGGATAACACGTTCATCCTGTTCTGCTCCGACCATGGCGACATGCTGGGTGAGCGCGGATTGTGGTTCAAGATGAACTTCTTCGAGGGGTCGTCGCGAGTACCGCTGATGATCGCCGGTCCTCAGATCACGCCGTCGCTAAACTCCGCGCCGGTTTCCAATCTCGACATCACGCCAACGCTTTGCGATCTTGCCGGTATTTCGATGGACGAGATCATGCCCTGGACCGACGGCGAAAGCCTGAAGCCGGTGATCGACGGCGGCACCCGCACCGCGCCGGTGCTGATGGAATATGCCGCCGAAGCCTCGCATGCGCCGCTGGTCGGCATTCGCGAGGGCAAGTGGAAATACGTTCACTGCGAGCTCGATCCCGAACAGCTTTACGATCTCGACGCCGATCCGAACGAGCTGACCAACCTTGCGCAGGACCCGGCCCATTCATCGGTCATGGACGGGTTTCGCGCCAAGCGGGCGGAAAAGTGGGACATGGCGAAATTCGATGCGGCCGTGCGCGAAAGCCAGGCGCGGCGCTGGGTGGTCTATGAAGCGCTGCGCAACGGTGCCTATTACCCCTGGGACCACCAGCCCCTGCAGAAAGCCTCGGAGCGCTACATGCGCAATCATATGAACCTCGACAATCTGGAAGAGTCCAAGCGCTATCCCCGCGGGGAATAGTCGCCAAGGAACGGAGAAGACCCATGAAAGCACAACCAGTCGCCAGCCACTTCATCGACGGCGAATATGTCGAGGATACCGACGGCAGCGTCATCGAAAGCCTTTACCCGGCGACGGGCGAAGTGATCGCAAGGCTGTATGCGGCAACGCCTGCGATCGTCGAAAAGGCGATTGCGGCCGCCAAGCGCGCCCAGCCGGAATGGGCGGCAATGAGCCCGACCGCACGCGGCCGGATCCTGAAGCGCGCGGCCGAGATCATGCGGACCCGCAACCGCGAGCTTTCCGAGCTGGAGACGCTCGATACCGGCAAGCCGATCCAGGAGACGATCGTCGCCGACCCGACATCGGGCGCCGACAGTTTCGAGTTCTTCGGCGGCGTCATCGCAGCCGGTATGAACGGCCAGTACATTCCGCTCGGCGGCGATTTTGCCTATACGAAGCGGGTGCCGCTCGGCGTCTGCGTCGGCATCGGCGCCTGGAACTATCCGCAGCAGATCGCATGCTGGAAGGGTGCGCCGGCGCTCGCCGCCGGCAATGCGATGGTGTTCAAGCCGTCGGAAAACACGCCGCTCGGCGCGCTCAAGATCGCCGAGATCCTGATCGAGGCCGGCCTGCCCAAGGGCCTCTTCAACGTTATCCAGGGCGACCGCACGACCGGGCCGCTTCTGGTCGAACATCCTGATGTCGCCAAGGTGTCGCTGACCGGCTCGGTGCCGACTGGCCGCAAGGTGGCGGCGAGCGCTGCCGGCAACCTCAAGCATGTGACGATGGAACTCGGCGGCAAGTCGCCGCTGATCGTGTTCGACGATGCGGATATCGATTCCGCCATCGGCGGGGCGATGCTCGGCAATTTCTATTCGACCGGACAGGTCTGCTCCAACGGTACCCGTGTGTTCGTGCAGAAGGCGATCCGGGACGAATTCCTGTCGCGGCTGAAAGCCCGCACCGAAAAGATGGTGATCGGCGATCCGATGGACGAGGCAACCCAGGTGGGGCCGATGGTCTCCTACGATCAGCGCCAGAAGGTGATGTCCTATATCGAGAAGGGCATCTCGGCAGGGGCGACGCTCGTCACCGGTGGCGGCATTCCCAACAATGTCTCGGGCGAAGGCTATTACATCCAGCCGACGGTGTTTGCCGATGTCACCGACGACATGACAATCGCCCGTGAAGAGATCTTCGGACCCGTCATGTGCGTGCTCGACTTCGATAACGAGGAAGAGGTGATCGCGCGCGCCAACGCCACGGAATTCGGCCTCTCCGCCGGGGTCTTCACCGCCGATCTGACACGCGGGCATCGCGTCGCGGATCTTCTGGAAGCAGGCACGCTGTGGATCAACACCTACAATCTCTGCCCGGTGGAAATCCCTTTCGGCGGGTCAAAGCAGTCCGGTTTCGGCCGTGAAAACTCGCTTGCGGCACTGGAGCATTATTCGGAGCTGAAGACGGTGTATGTGGGAATGGGCAAGGTAGAGGCGCCGTATTGAACTTCACCTCCCCCTTGAGGGGGAGATCGCAGCAAAGCTGCGGGTGGGGGTGATCTTTCTACCCCACCCAATTCACCCCACCCCCCCCTCAAGGGGAGGGTAAGGTTGCCATGGGCTTCTGCTCAACATGAAAGCTCGGATATGAAAAGTGCAGATTTCGTCATCATCGGCTCGGGTTCGGCGGGTTCGGCCATGGCCTATCGGCTGTCCGAGGACGGGAAGCATTCTGTCATCGTGATCGAGGCGGGCGGTACCGATTATGGTCCGTTTATCCAGATGCCGGCGGCACTTGCCTGGCCGATGAGCATGAAGCGCTACAACTGGGGATATTATTCGGAGCCGGAACTGAACCTCGGCAACCGGCGGATTACCGCGCCGCGGGGCAAGGTGCTGGGTGGGTCTTCGTCGATCAATGGTCTCGTCTATGTGCGCGGCCATGCGGAAGACTACAACCGCTGGGAGGATCTCGGCGCGAGCGGCTGGTCCTATGCGGATGTGCTGCCCTATTTCAAGCGGATGGAAACGGCCCACGGCGGCGAAGCGGGTTGGCGCGGCACGGACGGGCCGATGCATGTGCAGCGCGGGCCGATGACCAATCCGCTGTTCCACGCCTTCATCCGGGCAGGTGCGGAGGCCGGTTTCGAGACGACCGACGATTACAACGGCTCGAAGCAGGAAGGCTTCGGGCTGATGGAGCAGACGATCCATGACGGTCGCCGCTGGTCCGCCGCCAACGCCTATCTGCGGCCGGCGATGAAGCGGAAGAATGTCGAGGTCGTCTATGGCCTCGCGCAGAAGGTCGTGATCGAAAACGGCCGTGCGATCGGCGTCGAAGTTCTGCGGCGGGGCGTGCCGGAAGTGGTCAAGGCAAACCGCGAGGTGATCATTGCCGCCTCGTCGTTCAACTCGCCGAAACTCTTGATGCTGTCTGGCATCGGGCCGGCGGCGCATCTGAGGGAGATGGGGATCGAGGTCGTGGCCGACCGGCCGGGCGTCGGTGCCAACCTGCAGGATCACATGGAGTTCTACTTCCAGCAGATCTCCACCAAGCCTGTCTCGCTCTATTCCTGGCTGCCCTGGTTCTGGCAGGGCGTGGCGGGTGCCCAGTGGCTGATGACCAAGGGTGGCCTGGGCGCCTCCAACCAGTTCGAGGCCTGCGCGTTCCTCCGCTCGGAACCGGGACTGAAGCAGCCGGATATCCAGTATCATTTTCTGCCTGTCGCGATTTCATACGACGGCAAGGCGGCGGCGAAGAGCCACGGGTTCCAGGTGCATGTGGGCTACAACCTGTCGAAATCGCGCGGCGCGGTGACGCTGCGCTCGTCCGATCCGAAGGACGATCCTGTCATCCGCTTCAACTACATGAGCCACGAGGAAGACTGGATCAAGTTCCGCCACTGCGTGCGGTTGACGCGCGAGATCTTCAGCCAAAAGGCGTTCGACGATTATCGCGGGCCGGAGATACAGCCGGGCGAACAGGTTGAGAGCGACGAGGAGATCGATGCCTTCCTGCGCGAGCATCTGGAAAGCGCCTATCACCCCTGCGGCACCTGCCGGATGGGCCGGGCCGACGATCTGATGGCGGTGGTCGATCCGGAATGCCGGGTGATCGGCGTCGAGGGGTTGCGGGTGGCCGACAGTTCGATCTTCCCGCATGTGACCTATGGCAATCTCAACGGCCCATCGATCATGACCGGCGAGAAGGCGGCGGATCATATTCTGGGCAAACAGCCCCTGCCCCGCAGCAATCAGGAGCCCTGGGTCAATCCGAGAGCGACGATGAGCGACCGCTAGGGTCGTGCGGTGTCAGTGGTAGTCGTCCTCGCGCTGGTGCCGGATGGCGAGAACGGTGACCGACGTCTCGCTGTCTATTCTGAACAGCACGACATAGCCAGACGAACCGAATGGAACGAGCATTTCCCGAAGGAGTGCATTGCCGCCTAAGGCCTTGCGGCAACTGAATGGGAAGTCTTCGAGCAATACCACCGACTGTGCAATGAGTTCCAGCACACGGGCCGCGGCGTCCTCGTCGCGATCCAGCAGATATGCATAGAGCCGTTTGAGATCAACTCGCGCGCGCTCCGTCCACTTCACGAGATAGCTCATTTGGAGCGCTTTTCGGCCCGCTTGGCTTCAAGCATGCCTTTCAGTTCTCCAAAAATCTCTTCAGATGAGTAGTAAACCCCGGTGCGCTCAGCTTCGGCCAGACCTGCCAGCCCCCTGGCGATAAACTCCGCCTGGGTCTTTCGGTAATCGATCTGCTTTTTCAGCGAGTCCTCGACGAAGGCGGAGAGCGTTTCGCCTTCTTTCAGCACGCTTTCGGCAGCCGCGCGGAGTTCCGGGTCGACGCGCAGCGACGGGATGGTTGCGGTTTTCATTAGCATCACCTCATGCGTTGCAAGTGCGATGCATGATGCGCCTGGAAGCGTATTCTGGCAAGTGGATCCGGATCACATCGCGGGTGGAGACAAAGCCCTGATGCGGTCCACGATCAGCCGGTTGAGGGCGCGGTAATCGCCATCGAAATGGTGGCCGCCGGGGCGTGAATGGATGAGCGTGCCGGGGATGTCCTCAACAGCAGGACAGGCGGTATCTTCCTCCTCCGTGCCGTAGATGCACTGGACCTTGTGCGGCTCGATCTTAGCGATGTCGTCGACGGGATCGCCCTGCTTGGCGGCCCCTGCCCAGCCGAGCCAGCCGGTGACGGCGATCTCGAAATCGGCCTGATGCGAGAGCGCCAGAAGCGAGAGCAACGAGACGGCCTGTCTGTCTGCCTCGGGCAGCAGTCGATAGGTGGCGGGCAGGATGTTGGCGCCGAAGGAATAGCCGATCAGGACGACGTTTTTGACGTTCCAGCGCTGGAGGTAGGTGGTGATGATGCGGGAGAGATCGTCGGCCGTCTCCTGCGGTGATTTCTCGGTCCAGAAATAGCGCAGAGCATCGACGCCGACGACCGGGATGCCGTCTTCCACGAGATAGGCGGCGAGCTTCTGGTCGATATCGCGCCAGCCGCCATCGCCCGAATAGATGATCGCCAGCGTATCATGCAGCGGCACGACCGAGGTCGGAACGATCGGCAGGCCGAGCGGCGACGATGACTGGCGAAGGCGGGCAAGCGTTGTGGAAACGGTTTGCAGCAGCAGGGTTTCCGCAGTTTCGTCCCAGGCGGTGATCTCGATTGCCGGATGAGTCTGCTTCAGTGCATCCGAGTGGGCTTCACCTGCCGGATCTGCCTGCGGCGTCAACAGAATGCGCACCGGTTCCGGAAGCGGGCCTGGCGTGAGCCCGTAGGCGACGCCGCCGTCGACCACCGTCTTTGGTGCCGGGGTGCAGAGGATCTTTTCGACGGGAATGGAGGCCAGCGGATCGATGGCGATCGTTTCTGCGATCGTGGAGGCCGGGGTCTGGGCGGCAATCGCGAGCGCCAGGGCGCCACCGCCGCCGATGCCGGCGATGACCGGCGGGAGGTAGGCGGCGATTTCCTGTTCGCGGTGGATCTGGCGGCTCAGTTCCTCGATATCGGAGACGAGATAAAGGCAGGTGCGCTCTTCTTCGCGCTCCAGCGCCTCGTAGTAGTCGGGAAGATCGACGCCGACGACCACGGCGCCGTCCGCAGTCAACGCATCGGAGACCGTCTGTTCGCGGTCCGACCAGCCTTCGGTGCCGGACAAGAGGAGAACGATGCCGGATGCCTTTGCGTCGGGATAGGCGATGCGGTCGGTCGGCAGGCTTCTGATGCCGGGGCCGGCCCACCATTCAAACGCATTCACCGCGGCGGCGACCACGGTGATGCCGGCAACGATTGCTGGCAGAAGCTTCATCGGCGAAGGATGCCTCTCAGGCCGCCGGCAATCAGCTTGGTCACGTCGAACAGGGCAACGAGCGGCATGCCGCGTCCCGAAACGGCGAGATAGCGAGGCTGCCATTCCGGATCGAATTTCGACTTGAACGCATGAACGCCACGGAAATTGTAAAAGCGTTCGCCGTTTTCGAAAATACGGTTGCCGATATGGTTCCAGAGCGGCGCGCGGCGGTGGGTGGCAAGGCCGGAAAGCGGCGCCATGCCGAGATTGAGCGTGCGATAGCCTTCCGACTTGAAGTGCTCCATGATGCGCACGAAGAGCAGATCCATCATGCCGCGATGGGTGTTGGGCACATGCCGCATCAGGTCGATAAAGGCATCGCCGTTCGAACTTGTCGCATGGATATTGGCGAAGGCGACGATGCGGCCTTCGAGACGGATGACGGCGACAGGTCCGGCTGCCACGTAGGCCGGCTGGAAAGTGCCGAGCGAAAAGCCCTTTTCGGCGGCGTTATGGGCGGCAAGCCAGGCGCGGGAGACGGCAATAAGCTCGTCCATCACGCCGGGCACCGCTTCGGCCGGCAGCAGCGAGAATTCCAGCCCGTCGCGTTCGGCACGGTTGATCGAGCGGCGCAGTTTCAGCCAGGCGCCGCCCTTCAGATCGAAATCGGTGAGATGAACCACCGCCTGTTCGCCGAGCTTGTAGGGTTTCAGACCCGCCTCGACTGCGCAGGGCAGAAACTCGGGCGAGACCTGGTAGAACACGGCGCGGCAGCCATCGCGGCGCGCGGCGTTCATGAACTTGACGATCAGGCCCGGCCAGGCCTTGCGGCAGCCGACCGGATCAAACAGCGCCGCCCAGGACCGGCCGGAGCGGGCATACATGACGAAGGCATTGCCGCAATCGGAAAACAGCACCTTCTTGTCGCCGAGCCGTACGAGGCCGGCGCTGGCATTGGGCTGGAGCGCCAGGATATCGAGCGCTCTCTGCAGGTCTTCGCCGGATGGAATACGGGAGACAGGCCGCGGAATGCGCAAGTGCCGGCTGGCGGCGAGCGAGCCGACGAAGGCGACGGTGACGAAGCCGGCCGAGACGCGGGTCGCGACATCACCGACAATCAGACGCCACGCCACGGCAAGCAGGTTCTCCTCCAGAAACACGTAGAGTGACAGCGCCACGGTGAAGGCGATCAGCGCGAAATAGAAGGCAAGGCCGCGATTGCCGAGGACGTCCAGCAGTCGCTCGGCAAGAAATTTGCCGAACTGACCCACAGCGGAGACCGCTTCGCCCTCCGCAACGGCGGGGGCCATCGTTTCATGCGCAATATCTGCCATAGGAGACCTGTCGGACTATCGAACTGCGAGCTTCATAGAGCACTTTGATTTACCGAAGCTTACGCGCGCAGGCTGCATATCAGCTTCCGATGCGCCCGGAATTGATAGGGATCAATTTAAAGTCGAAACTCGTGCCTTACGCTTCGTCGCGGGCAACTGGAAGGCTGGTACGCGGTCGGTACCAGCCACAATGTCATCGGCCGAATATCTTCCAGCGGGTCGGACGGAACCGTGCTTCGGAGCCGAGCTCGATCGGTGCGTGCAACGGCACTTCGATCTCCACATGGAAGGGCTCGTGGTCGTTACTTCCACCAGGGTTGGAGATATCGATCTCGGCGATACGGGTGCCGGCCAGACGCCGCGAGGCCGTGACCTTGCCGAACAGCGCATCCCGCTCCTGCGTCAGTTCCACATCTTCGGGACGGAAGTAGAGGTCGCCAGAACTGTTGGCTTCCCCGGACACACCGATCGGCTCGCCCTGGAACAGGACCGTGCCGTCCTTTACCTCGACCGGCAGATGCGAGGATTCACCGATGAAGGAGAACACGAAGGGCGACCCCGGCCGGTCATAGACGTCGTCGGCCGAGCCGACTTGTTCGATCTTGCCCTGGCTCATGACGACGACGCGGTCGGCCAGTTCCAGCGCTTCTTCCTGGTCGTGGGTGACGAAGACGGTGGTGTGGCCGGTGCGATCGTGAAACTCGCGCAGCCAGCGGCGCAGTTCCTTGCGGACCTTGGCATCGAGCGCGCCGAAGGGTTCGTCGAGCAGCAGGATGCGCGGCTCGATCGCCATGGCGCGGGCGAGCGCCACACGCTGGCGCTGGCCGCCGGAAAGCTGGTTCGGATAGCGGCTCTCAAGCCCCGATAGCTGGACCATATCGAGCAGGTCGGAGACGCGCTTTCTGATTTCGGTCTTGGACGGGCGGCTGGCGGAGGGGCGAACCTTCAGGCCGAATCCGATGTTTTCCGCCACCGTCATATGCCGGAACAGCGCGTAATGCTGGAATACGAAGCCGACATTGCGATCCTGCACGGAATGATGCGAGGCATCTTCGGCACCGAAGAAGATCTGGCCGTCGGTTGGAAAATCCAGCCCGGCGATCAGCCGCAGCAGCGTCGTCTTGCCGGAACCGGACGGACCAAGCAGCGCGATCAGTTCGCCGGACGCGATTTTCAGCGACACGTCGTTCAGCGCGGCGAAGCGGTCGAATTCCTTGCGGATATTGTTGATGCTAACTTCCATAGAGCGGGAGCCTTTAATGTCTGCCGCCGGCTGAGCCGGCACCGAACCGAAGTTCGAGAAGGGTTTTGAGAGCGAGCGTGACGAGCGCCAGAAGTGCGAGCAGCGAGGCCACCGCGAAGGCTGCAACCATGTTGTACTCATTGTAGAGTATCTCAACATGCAGCGGCATCGTGTTGGTGAGCCCGCGGATGCGGCCTGATACGACCGAGACGGCACCGAATTCGCCCATGGCGCGGGCATTGCAGAGAAGCACGCCGTAAAGCAGGCCCCACTTTATATTGGGCAGAGTCACATACCAGAAGGTCTGCCAGCCGGTTGCGCCAAGAGACAGCGCTGCCTCCTCGTCGCCGGTGCCCTGGTCCTGCATCAACGGGATGAGTTCGCGGGCGATGAAGGGGAAGGTGACGAACACGGTGGCCAGCACTATGCCGGGCACGGCAAACAGGATCTCGATGCCATAGCTCTTCAGCCAGGGTCCAAGCACGCTGGCACTGCCGAACAGCAGCACATAGACGAGACCCGAGATGACCGGCGAGATCGAGAACGGCAGGTCGATCAGAGTGATCAGAAAGGCCTTGCCCTTGAATTCGAACTTGGCGATGGCCCATGCCGCCGCAAGCCCGAAGACAAGGTTGAGCGGCACGGCGATGGCGGCGACCGTGAGCGTCAACCCGATCGCGGCCCAGGCGTCGGGTTCGACCAGCGCTTCCTCGTAAGCATCCCAGCCATCGCGAAACGCCTCGACGAAAACAGAGACGAGCGGCAGGAACAGGAAGAAGCCGAGGAAGACGAGCGACACCCCGACCAGGACCAGCTTGGTGGTGAGGCTTTCATCGGCGGGGCTGCGGAAACGTGTGATGCGGGTGGACTTAGACATGAGACAAGACCCTCTCTCCCCTGCCGGGCGACCGGGGTCGAGCCACGGGTCTCGCCCCGTCCTTCGGACCGCCCACGGGGAGGGAGAACCGACGTGGCAAGCGCTGCGTTCCTGCATCAGAGGGTGAGGCTGGGTTAAGCCCTCCCCCTTGTGGGGAGGGTTGGGAGGGGTTCTTTTTCAAGGCAACTCTGAAAATATCACACATAACCATACCTCCTGCGGCTCCAGGCCTGGATGAGGTTGATCACCAGCAGCATGGCGAACGAGATCAGCAGCATGATCGTGGCGATTGCGGTGGCGCCGGCGTAGTTGAACTCTTCCAGCCGGATGACGATCAGGAGCGGTGCGATTTCGGACACATAGGGGATGTTGCCGGCGATGAAGATGACCGAGCCGTATTCGCCGACACCGCGGGCAAAGGCGAGTGCGAAGCCGGTGAGGATGGCGGGTGCCAAGCCGGGCAGCAGAACCTGGAATATGGTCTGGAACCGGTTGGCGCCGAGCGTTGCTGCCGCCTCCTCTACTTCGCGATCGATCTCTTCCATGATCGGCTGCACGGTGCGCACGACGAAGGGAAGACCGATGAAGATCAGCGCGATGACGATGCCGTAGGGCGTAAACGCGATGCGGAACGGCATGAACAGCGAACCGATCCAGCCATTCGGCGCATAGAGCGAGGCGAATGCGATGCCGGCGACCGCCGTCGGGAGGGCAAACGGCAGGTCCACCATCGCATCGATCAACCGGCGACCGGGAAACCGGTAGCGGGTCAGCACCCAGGCGAGCAGCGTGCCGAACACGACGTTGATGAGCGCGGCCGCAAAGGCCGTACCGAAGGAAACGGTGAGAGCCCGGATCGTTCTTTGATCCGAGAGGATGGCGAAGAAGCCTGACCAGCCGAGCTCGGCCGTGCGCCAGAGCAGGCCTGCGATCGGAATGAGGATGATAAGCGACAGGTAGGCGAGCGAAAAGCCGAGCGTCAACCCGAAACCCGGGATGATGCTCGGCTGTTTTACCCGCCACCGTGCCGACGTGGCAGCGGTGGATGAGGTCATTCTGGTTCCGACTTATTTGCCCGGCTTGTAGATCTGGTCGAAGATGCCGCCATCGCCGAAGTGTTCCGGCTGCGCCTTTTTCCAACCGCCGAAGATCGGGTCGTCGATGGTGACCAGCTTGATATCCGGCAACTGTTTCAGCAATTCAGGCTTTACCACATCGCGCCTCGACGGACGATAGAAGTGCTTGGCCGCGATGTTCTGGCCTTCGTCGGAATAGAGATACTGAAGATAGGCTTCGGCGACCTTGCGGGTGCCCTTCTCATCGACTGTCGCGTCGACCACCGCAACCGGCGGCTCTGCGAGGATCGAGATCGGCGGCACGACGATGTCGAAAGCGTCCTTGCCGAATTCCTCGCCGGCCAGATAGGCCTCGTTTTCCCAGGCAAGCAGCACGTCGCCGATCTGGCGCTGCGCAAACGTCACGGTGGAGCCGCGGGCGCCGGTATCGAGGACAGGCGCGCGCTTGTAGAGATCGGCGATATAAGCCTTGATCTTGTCCTGGTCGCCCTTGAATTCTTCATTGGCCCAGGCCCAGGCCGCCAGATAGTTCCAGCGGGCGCCACCTGAGGTCTTCGGGTTCGGGGTGACGATCGAAACGTCGCCCTTGACCAGGTCTCCCCAGTTCTTGATGCCCTTTGGATTGCCCTTGCGCACCAAAAAGACGATCGTCGACGTGTAGGGCGAGGAATTGTTCGGCAGGCGGGAACGCCAGTTTTCCTTGATCTTCCCGGCCTTCTGGATGGCGTTGATATCGCTTTCCAGCGCCAGCGTCACGACATCGGCACCCAGACCATCGATGACGGAGCGGGCCTGCGCGCCGGAGCCGCCATGCGACTGGCGGATGGCGACATCATCGCCACCTTCTGCCTTCCAGTGCTTGGCAAAGGCTGCGTTGAAATCCTTGTAGAGCTCGCGCGTCGGGTCATAGGACACGTTGAGGAGCTTGGTGGCTGAAAAAGCCGGCGCCACGCTGCCGGCGGCAAGCGTTACGCCGAGCGCCAGTGCCAGAAGCCGCTTCGATATCCCATCGGTAAAATTCAGCATGAATGCCTCCCCTGTGATCTGCCCAAACTCTACCGAGCCGGTCGTCTTAGTCAATCGACGGCGAAACCAAGGCAAAACTGTTTCCCTTTGGTGGGCTGCGGCGACAAAGGCGCGCTCCTTCAGGGCCAAGCGGCGAAACGGCAGCGTTGGGAAAAGCGGAGGACGGGGTAAGGCAATCCGGGAAGTTGGTCGGGTTTGGCGCGTGAGAGGTAAGGCAATATTCGTTTGATTACGTCCTGAGAGCAGGAGATGATGGCTTGTCAGATGTTCGCAAAGGCCGATGCCCGGTTTGACGCGTGGCTGCAGGGAGGAATCCGATGAGCGTTGACTGGCGAGACCTGCGCGGTGAGCTTCCGGATGACGTCCGCGCAAGGCTCGATGACAGACGGGACGAACGCCGGCTGGGTCGGGCTTCTTGCGGCGATGGGGAACTGGTTCTCAAATCGCCGGACGGAAAGACGCAAGGCGTGCATTTCGATCCCCTTGTCGACGTGAAGACCCCAGGCGATTAGCAGGGCGAAAACTAGGCTCAGGCCGACAGCAGTTCGCGTACCTGTCCGGCGTCGGCAGCGTCAGTGTCCGCTGCGGCCACTTCGACCCCTGCCCCTTCCACCGCATCGGCGATGGTAGTGCTGAACAGCACGTCGCGGGTGGCGTCAGCAACGCGGGCGAAGACGTGGCGGATTTCGCAGAGGTGTTCGCCATCGCAATCATCGCATTTGCGGTAGGCGGTCTGGGACAGGCACGGCAGAGGCGCGATCGGTCCGTCAACCAGACGCAGCACTTCGCCGAAGGTGATGGCGTCGGCGGGCCGCAGGAGAAGATAGCCGCCCTGCTTGCCGCGCCGCGACACGACGATCCCCGAACGTTTGAGGTCGAGCAGGATCTGCTCCAGAAACTTCTTCGGAATGCTCTGCTGAACCGCGATCTCGGAGATCAGCATCGGTTCTTCAGGATCCGCCTGCGCCAAGGCCGTCAGGGCTCTCAACGCATATTTCGCCTTCTGGGATATCATACCGCGACCACTAACAGCAGCGCCGCCGCAAGGCCGAAATCGGTCTCACGTCGCCGCTAATTTTCCTCTGGGCATCCACGATGAAGCCGCAACCGGCATTCGCGAGGAGCAGGCCGGCACGCGGCGATGCCGCAATGCAAAACCTGGTCCTGGGATAGCGCAAATGGCAAGAAATTACAAACCAATGGCCGCATTGGCGGGCAAATAAGGCTCACATTTAGTTAAGGCGTCGGGTTTTCTGTGTAGGCGGAGCTTTGGAGAGATATTTGCTCCCGCAGTCCGAAGGTTGAAACGGCTTTTCCTGTCTTTCCGCAACGGGTCCGACAATAATCTTGCCATTGCTTACGGAAGATGACCGATGACCTTTCAGGACGTGGCAAGACTTGACCATCAGGCACTTGCAGCAAATCTCGATACTCGCCTTGCAGGCCTCGACCTTGCCGGTCGTTTGTCGCTTGCATCCGAACTTGGCCGCGCCGTTTTCACCACGTCGCTCGGGATCGAGGATCAGGTGATTACCGCTGCGATCGGCATGCATCGTATGCCGATCGAGGTATCGACGCTGGAGACCGGCCGGCTGTTTCGCGAAACCGTCGATCTGATCGCCGAGACCGAAGCGCGCTACGACCTCGAGATCATCAGGTTCTACCCTGATAAGGACGATGTCGATGCGTTTGTCGAGACCTACGGCATCAATGGTTTCTATGACAGCGTCGAAGCCCGCCACGCCTGCTGTCGTGTGAGGAAGCTGGTGCCGCTCGCGCAAGCGCTGTCCGGCGCCGAGATCTGGATCACCGGCCTTCGCCGCGGCCAGTCCGGCAACCGGGCGACGACGCCGTTTGCCGAATTCGACGCCGAGCGCAACCTGATCAAGATCAATCCGCTGGCGGACTGGGACATCGACCGCATCAACGCGCATGTCGCGGCCGAGCATATCCCGATCAATCCGCTGCACGCCCGCGGCTATCCGTCGATCGGTTGCGAGCCCTGTACCCGCGCCATCAAGCCGGGCGAGCCCGAACGGGCCGGCCGCTGGTGGTGGGAAAACGACGAAAAGCGCGAATGCGGTCTGCATGTTTCGGAAAGTCACGCGTCTGACGCGCAGGCCTCCGAAGACCCCGCGGCCCGCTCCTCGGTCATCCAAGGGGCAAGCGCCATCGGATGATCCGTCCGGATCGCAGCGCCTGCCGCCCTTGCCATCTATGTTGTGTCTTTAAGAATACCGGAGACTGAAATGCCCCTGTCAGTACAGGAAACGGAAATCAAGAACCCGCCCGTTTCCCGCCCGCCGCTCGATCCTCATCTGAAGGCCCTCGAAAACGAAGCGATCCACATCTTCCGGGAGGTGGCGGCCGAATTCGAAAACCCGGTCATGCTCTATTCGATCGGCAAGGATTCCTCCGTTCTGCTGCATCTCGCCCGCAAGGCCTTCTTCCCGGGTCGCGTGCCCTTCCCGCTTCTGCATGTGGACACGACGTGGAAGTTCAAGGAGATGATCGAGTTCCGCGACAAGATCGCAGAGGAGTACGATCTCGACCTCGTGGTCCACAGCAATGTCCGCGGCAGGCAAGAAAACATCACGCCGTTCACCCATGGTTCGTCCTTCTATACCGACGTGATGAAGACCGAGGCGCTGAGGCAGGCGCTGGATGCCGGCGGTTACGACGCAGCCTTCGGCGGCGCGCGACGCGACGAGGAAGCAAGCCGCGCCAAGGAACGGATCTATTCGTTCCGCACGCCTGACCACAAATGGGATCCGCGCAACCAGCGGCCGGAACTGTGGAACGTCTATAACGGCATGATCCGCAAGGGTGAAAGCGTGCGCGCCTTCCCGCTGTCGAACTGGACCGAAGTGGATATCTGGCGCTACATCCAGGCGGAAAACATTCCGCTGGTGCCGCTCTACTACGCTGCCGAGCGCCCTTACGTGGAGCGCGACGGAATGATGATCCTTGCCGAAGACGAGCGGCTGGAACTGCTTCCCGGCGAAGAGATCAAGCATGGCTCGATCCGGTTTCGCACGCTCGGCTGCTTCCCGCTGACAGGCGCGATCCGCTCGACGGCGTCGAACCTCGAAGAGGTCATCGCCGAACTGGAAATTGCCACCGTTTCCGAACGCCAGGGCCGCGCCATCGACCGCGATCAGTCGGGTTCGATGGAAAAGAAGAAGCGTGAAGGATATTTCTGAGATGAGCGTGACAGCAACATCCACCGCCGCTTCGGCCACCATTCTGCCTTTTGCCGAATCCGCTGCCAAGATCACCCGTGACGTGCGGCCGCTGCGGCTGATCACCTGCGGTTCCGTCGATGACGGCAAGTCGACCCTGATCGGCCGGCTTCTCTGGGATACCAAGGCCGTCAAGGAAGACCAGGCGGTGACGCTTGCCCGCGATAGCGGCGGCCAGAACGATCTCGGCCTGCCGGATTTCGCGCTGCTTCTCGATGGTCTCCAGGCCGAGCGCGAACAAGGCATCACGATCGACGTCGCCTATCGCTATTTCTCGACCGAGAAGCGTTCGTTCATCGTGGCCGACACGCCCGGCCATGAGCAGTATACCCGCAACATGGCAACCGGCGCCTCGACGGCCGATCTCGCCATTCTGCTCGCGGACGCCCGCGTCGGGCTTCTGGAACAGACCCGCCGGCATGCGACGATCGCATCCTTGATGGGCATCCGGCAATTCGTTCTCGCGGTCAACAAGTTCGACCTCGTGAATTACGACCGCGAGATCTTCGACCGGATCAGCCATGAATTCCGCGAATTCGCGCTGTCGCTCGGCGTTCGCCAGATCACCGCGATCCCGATGTCGGCGCTGAAGGGCGAAAACGTCGTCTATCCCGCCACGTCCACGATGCCGTGGTATGAAGGCCCGACGCTGGTCGAGGCGCTGGAACTTGCGACGACCCGCTCCACCCAGACCGGTGGCTTCCGCCTTCCCGTCCAGCGCGTCTCACGTCCCGGCGAAAGCTTTCGCGGCTATCAGGGCACGGTTGCGGGCGGCTCGATCAAGCCGGGCGACAGCGTCGTCATCCTGCCATCGGGCACGATTGCCAACGTCAAGCAGATCGTCACCTTCGACCTCGTGCGGAACGCTGCCGTCGCCGGCGACGCGATCACGCTGGTGCTCGACCGACAGGTGGATGTGGCGCGCGGCGACGTGATCGCCTCGCTCGACGGCCAGCCGATGAGCGGCGTCAGCTTCGAAGCGCAGATGGTGGCGTTGCAGCCTGGCGGCATCGAGCCGGGCAAGCGCTACTGGCTGAAAAGCGGTTCGCGCCGCCAGCGCGTGACGGTGGAGCCGATCTTGCAGCTCGACCTGCAGTCGGGCAGCTGGGCTCCGCATGCGTCCAGCCTCGACATGAACGCGATCGGCAAGGTGCGCCTGTCTTTCGAAGAGCAGGCGGTGTTCGACACCTATGAGCAGAACCGCTCGACCGGCGCCTTCATCCTGATCGACCCGGATACGCTGAATACGGTCGCCGGCGGTATGATCACGGCCAAGCGCGGCGAACTCGGCGGCATTCGCCGTGGCGAGCCAGTGCAGGGCGACCGCGTGATTCTCTCCCTGCCGGCCGATCTTGCCGAACTGCTGATGGCAACCGACGCGTTTGCCGCCCGCCGCGACGACGTTGAGATCCGCAGGGTGAGCGGCGCGGAAGCTGCCGAAATCCTGACATCGGGCGACAAAGACCGTTGATTTAAAACAGGAATTTTTAAACACTGATGGGCCGGGGTGCATAACCCGGCCCTTAGCCATCCCGGCAGGTTTGCCACACTTGGCGGCGAACCAATCGCCTAATCAAGCAGCATCGTGCACGAGACGTTTGCACAAGCGGCGGATCCACCTATATCATGCCTCCCTTCACCCTTCCGGGAGGCGCGCTGTGCAATCCAGCCTCGGGAACTGAGATCCGTTGCCGATGGAAAAACATCTACTTCGTTATATCTGGAATCATACGCGACCGCAGCAGTTATGGGTTCTCGCGATCGTTCTGATTTCGATGATTCCGTACTTCCTTGCGTTCGACCTTCCCAAGCAGATCATCAACGGGCCGATCCAGGGTGAAGGGTTCGAGATGGCGGCCGCAACCCGGCCCTTCCTCGCATTCCAGTTCACCATTCCTTTGACGCAGTGGTCCTTCGGTTTCGAAGGCTTCGAGCTCAACCGGCTGGCGACGCTGATGGCGCTTTCGGGCGTGTTCCTGCTGCTCGTCATCGTCAACGGGTTGTTCAAGTTCTACATCAACACCTACAAGGGACGCCTGGGCGAACGGCTGCTGCGCCGTATCCGCTACGAACTGGTGGACCGTCTTCTGCGGTTTCCGCCAAGCACGATGCGGCAGATCCGCGGTGCGGAAGTCTCCAGCATGGTCAAGGACGAGGTGGAGCCTTTCGGCGGCTTTACCGGTGACGCTTTCGTGCAGCCGGCCATGCTGGGTGGACAGGCGATCGCCGCCCTCACCTTCATTCTTTTGCAGAACCTGTGGCTCGGGCTGATCGCAGCCTTCATGGTGGCGATCCAGGTCGGCATCATTCCGAAGATGCGCCGTCGCCTGATCGATCTTGGCCGTCAGCGGCAGATCACCGCCCGGCATCTGGCCGGCAAGGTGGGCGAGATCGTCGAGGGCATGGACACGATCCACAGCTACGACACCAGCAATTACGAGCGTGCCGACATTTCAGACCGGCTGGGGCAGATCTTCCAGATCCGCTACGACCTCTACCGGTGGAAATTCATCGTCAAGTTCGTCAACAATTTCCTGTCGCAGCTGACGCCGTTTCTCTTCTATTCGATCGGCGGTTATTTTGCCTTGCGCGGCACGCTCGACGTCGGCCAGCTGGTGGCCGTCATCAACGCCTACAAGGACCTGCCGGGCCCGCTCAAGGAACTGATCGACTGGGACCAGGCACGCCAAGACGTTCAGGTGAAATACGAACAGGTGCGCGAACAGTTTGAGCCGGGCGTGCTGATCGCGCCGACGCTGCATGCGCTCGCCCACGATGTGCCTGACCATACGCCGTCTCCCCTCGCCGCGCTCAACCTCACCATCGTCGATGGCAGCGGCGCCCATATCGCCGAAAACGTGACACTCAAGATCGAGCCCGGCGAGTTGGTGGCGATGATCGACAATGCCGGCATCGGCGCCGAAGCGACGGCGGAAGCTTTCGGCCGCATCACTTGGCCGGCCTCGGGCCGCGTGATGCTGGGCGAGGTCGACCTTCTGGAACTGCCGGAAGCGGTGACCGGGCGTCAGGTCTCCTACGCGTCGGCCGACAGCTACTTTTTCCACGGGACGCTCAAGGACAATCTTCTCTACGGTCTCAAGCACGCGCCCGCCGTGCAGGAGAAGTCCGCAGACGAGCCCAAACACAAGAAGCTGCGGCGGCGCTGGAAAATGAGCGAAGCCGAACGCGCCGGAAACACGACGCACGATCCGTCCGTCGACTGGATCGACCGTCGATCCACCTCCGTATCGGAAGGCGGCGAAGACGATGTCAAGCAGTCGGTCTTGAGGGCCCTTGATGCGGTACAGCTGACAGCCGACGTGATGGAACTGGCCTTGCATTCCTATCTCGACCCGGCCGAACACGAGGAACTGACCGGTCGTGTCGTCGAGATGCGGTTTGCCCTGCGCGAGGAACTCGCCAGTCAGGGGCTTGGCAATCTCGTCTCCTATTTCGACTTCAGCGCCTACAACACCGAAGCGACGGTGCGCGAAAACCTGCTGTTTGCGGCGACGCGCCAGTCGGCGGAACTGGATATGGAACTGGCCGAGGGAGAGTATGTCTTCGAAGTGTTGAAGACGGCTAATCTGTTCGACCTGTTCTACGACATGGGACTTTCGATCGCCGAAAACCTGTCGGAAATCTTCCAGGGCCTGCCGCCGGAACATCCGCTGTTCCAGCAGCTCGAGCATATCACCACCGACGATATCGCGTTCTACGAGCAGCTTTTGAAGCGCAAGCGCAGCCGACGGGACTTCAAGCCCAGCGAGGACGACCGGCGCGCGGTGGTCAAGCTCAGCCTCTACTATATCGAGCCACGCTACCGCTTCGGCGTCCTGACCGCCGAGATCATGAACCAGATCGTTGCCACGCGCGACATCTTCTATGCCAACCTGCCGGCATCGCTGCGCAGCCGGATCGAGCGCTACGATCCGCACAAATACATGGGCTCGGCGACGCTTCGCGAAAACATCCTGTTCGGCAAGCTGTCGCAACGCAACGCCGACGCGCCGACCAAGATCCGCAACGTGGCAGGCAAGCTGCTGCGCGAAATGGGTCTCTATGAAAGCTTTATCGGCATCGGGCTGGACTACGACATGGGCGCCAGCGGCCGGCGACTGACACTGGTCCAGCGCCACAAGCTGAGCCTTGCCCGAGCGCTGGTGCGGCGCTCCAATTATTACATCTTCAACAAGCCCCTTCCGGGCCTCGATCGGAGGGCTCAGGAAGAAATTGTTAAGAATGTGCTTCACTTCCTCGCTCAGCAGGACAATAATCCTTCTGTGGCGTGGGTTTTGTCGAATACTGCCCTGTCACGATTGTTTCATCGTGTTATCGTATTCGACAAGGGATCCGTGGCCGAAGACGACTCTTTTGAGGCTCTGGATACAAAGAGTGGTATTTTTAAATCGTTGGTGGCATAATATCGCAGCCGCCAACAAGATGACCAAATGGTGGAAACCATGTTGCTCAACGATGAAGTGCAGTTGCTGAAGAAAGTTCCTTATTTTTGCCGGGTCGATCCGTGCAAACTTAAGCTGCTTGCCTTTACCTCCGACCGCGTTCTCTACGAACCGGGGCAGGATATTTTCTCACAGGGCGACAGCAGCGATGCTGCCTACGTGATCCTGTGCGGAAAGGTCGACATGATCAGCGGTTCGGCGAATTCCGAGACCAAGATCGGTGAGGCCGGGTGCAATTCCATTATCGGCGAGATGTGCCTTCTCTCCAATTGCTCGCAGGCCGTGACAGCACGGGCCGTGACTGAGGTCGATGTTCTGCGCATTACCAAGGATGCCTTCTTCAAGGTGATCTCCGACAATCCGCGCATGAGCATGGAAATCAGCCGGACGCTGGCCGAAACGATCCGTGGTGCCCGCATGGACGACATGCGCCGGGACCGTCAGCACGCCTGATTGCCCGTCATCGGCCGTTATCCACAGATTATCCACAGCCTTTCCCTCGGCTCATCCGCGGGTCTTTGAGCGCGCAAACGATGCCATTTGCGCGCGTTGGACACTCGGTCAGCGATGCTGACGACAGGTTTTCTCTGACCTGAATTTGTGGCGGAACACGGGCGTGGCGCTGGTCCTCACGCCCGTTTCACGGCCTGTTTATCGCTTGCGATAATAGAAATAGCGGCCCTCCTCCACACTGGGCAGGCGCGGCAGTTCTTCAAGATCGGGGTGGTCGAGCGGCAGGCCGCTGACGGCATAGGCGCCCGACGCGAGCATGCCAGCCGCCATTTGCGGCAACCACTGCAAGGTTCTCGCATCCGCATCCGGATAGCCGGTGCCGATGTCCGCATGCACGAGGGCAGCGTTCTTGCCGACATATTCCTGGCCGGTATCCTTGATCTCTCCCAGCACGACGTCGTTTTCGGACGGTGCTTCGGTACGGTGGGCGCCGTTGGAGCGGTCGAAGGCGAGGATGCGGCGGTCGGCGAACAGCTCGCGCAGATGGCTATAGGTGCGGCCGTTGCCGATGCCGACCTCGTAGACATCACCCGAAGCCGGCAGGCCGAGATCGTTCTTGATGTGATTGAGGATGTCGCGCTGCGCGGTCATCCGGTTGATGAAGCTGTCCAGTCTGCTCATTGCTTTCCCTTTTCCGGCGATCAAGCGTTGAGATAGGGCACGGTTACGCCTTGACGATGGTTTGCGACGTGATGCCGCGATTGGCCATCGCATTGCGGGTATCAACGACCAGCGGCGCACCATCGGCAATCGCCTGGTAGTCGAAACTGTCGTGGTCCGTGGCGATAACGACGGCATCGAAATCCGCGAGCTGATCGAGCGGGACCGACTTGCGACCCATCAGGTGACCGTATTCCCGGGTGCGTGGCACTTCGGAGACGTAAGGATCGTGATAGGCCACGTCGGCGCCGCGTTCCAGAAGCAGTTCCATCAGCCTAAGCGACGGGCTTTCGCGGATATCCGGCACGTTCTTCTTGTACGCCAGACCGAGGATGAGAACCCGCGAACGGCTAAGCGCCTTGCCGAGCATGCGGTCGAGCGCTTCGGCCAACCGGTCGACGACATAGCGCGGCATCGCCGTGTTGATCTCGCCGGCAAGTTCGATGAAGCGGGTCGGCTGGTCGTATTCGCGTGATTTCCAGGTGAGGTAGAACGGGTCGATCGGGATGCAGTGACCGCCGAGGCCCGGGCCCGGATAGAAGGGCATGTAGCCGAATGGCTTGGTCTTGGCGGCGGCAATCACTTCCCAGACGTCGATGCCCATCCGCGCGTAGACGATCTTCAACTCGTTCACGAGCGCGATATTGACGGCGCGGAAGACGTTTTCCGTGAGCTTGACCGCTTCCGCGGTGCGGGTGCCGGAGACCGGAACGATGGTTTCGACGACGGCGCCGTAAAAGGCTGACACCATGGCAGACGCCGCCTCGCCATCGCCGGCAACGACCTTCGGGATGGTCGAGGTCTGGAAATCGCGGTTGCCGGGGTCTTCGCGTTCCGGCGAATAGCCGAGGAAGAAATCCTCGCCCGCAACCAGCCCGGTCTTTTCGAGGATCGGCTTCATCACCTCTTCGGTCGTGCCGGGATAGGTGGTGGATTCGAGCACGACGAGCTGGCCCTTGCGCAGGGTGCTGGCGATCTGTTCGCAGGTTTTCGCGACATAGGAGAGGTCCGGTTCGCGGTGGCGGGTGAGCGGCGTCGGCACGCAGATGGTGATCACGTCGCATTCGGCAAGGCGTGCGAAATCCGTCGTCGCTGCAAAACGGCCGGCATCGCGCTCGGCGGAAAGCACGTCGTCGGGCACGGCCTCGATATAGCTCTTGCCCGCTTCGATCGCGGTCATCTTGGACGGATCGATGTCGAAACCGGTGACCTTGAAGCCGGCGCGGGCGACCGTCATGGCGAGCGGCAGGCCGACATAGCCGAGGCCGATGACGCCGATCATTGCGCGCTTGTCTTCGATGGCGGACAAAAGATCCGTCGCCTGTGGCGATTGCTGGTTCAAGGATGGCACTCCGGAGGCATTCGAACTGGGAAGCCATCAGGTGAGCCCAACGACTGGCTCTGTCAAGAGATCGGGCTTTTCACGCTGGCGTGACGGATGCTATCCCACAGCATGGACATCGCTTTCTACGCGCCGCTGAAATCGCCGAACCACCCCGTTCCCTCAGGCGACCGGCTGATGGCGCGCCAGTTGATCGAGATCCTTGGGGTCAAAGGACACAAGGTCGATCTGGTTTCGGAGTTCCGCGCGTTTCTGCCCGAGCAGACCTCGTCGACTGGGGAACGCGATGCGCAGGCGGCGCACGAGGTCGAGCGGATTTCGACTGAGTGGGAAAGACGACTGGCACTCGGCGAGAGGCTGCCGGACCTGTGGTTTACCTACCACCTTTATTACAAGGCGCCGGACCTGATCGGCCCTGCCCTCTGCCGCCGTTTCGACATTCCCTATGTGACTGCGGAAGCCTCCTATTCGCATCGGCGCAATTTGGAGCAGTGGGCGGAAGCGCAGGAGATTGTGGTCGATGCGGTCGCACTGGCGGCGACCAATATCTGTTTCACCGGACGCGACGGCCGAGGCCTTGCAGAAGTGGTGCCGGATGCGAAGCTTTCGCGGCTGTTTCCGTTTATCGATCCGACGCCCTATCTGGCCCGCGAGCCATCGCCCAAACCGGGGCGGCTGGTGGCTGTCGGGATGATGCGGCCGGGCAACAAGTTTGCCTGTTATGCAGCGCTTGCCGATGCTCTGAAAACGATTTCGCATCGTGACGACTGGCACCTCATAGCAATCGGCGACGGGCCGATGCGGGCTGAGGTGGAGGCTCTCTTTGAGGGGGCGCTTGCCGGGCGGGTGGAGTGGATGGGCTTGCAAAGCGCCGAGGAGGTTGCAGCGCTGCTGTCAACCGCAGCGGTCCTGACATGGCCGGGGGTTTCGGAGGCCTACGGGCTTTCCTATCTGGAGGCACAGGCATCCGGCGTGCCTGTCGTGGCGGAAAACGGCGCCGGCGTGCCTGAAGTGGTGACGGACGGGATCGGGGGTATCCTGACGCCGCCGAGAGATGCGGTTGCCTATGCGGCGGCCATCGAGCGGTTGCTGGACGACGAGACGGAAAGGTGGCGACTTGGCCACGGGGCGCGCGATTTCGTCGTGTCGCAACGATCGATCATGGCTGCGGCTGATCGGCTTGACCAGATCATCACCGCCATAGGCGCAAAGGAAAAAGCATGACCGAAAACGACCTGAGGCTGGCGCTCGACAGGCTTGCAGACGACGGACGGCGGGTCGATTTCTGGCTGCGCGACGATGACGCTGTGGAACCGACGGAACAGCTGGCAAAGCTTGCGACCATGACCGATGCGTTTTCTGTGCCGGCGACGCTTGCCGTCATACCGGAAAAGACGGGTGCCGATCTCGCATCCTATCTCGACACCCAGCCGCATCTCGACGTCGCGGTGCATGGCTGGTCGCATCGCAGCTATGCGGGTGCGGGAGAAAAGAAGCAGGAACTGGGGAGCCATCGCCCCCTGCCCGATATGGTGTCCGAGCTGAAACGCGGGTTCGACAAGCTGGCGGCGCTGCACGCTTCGCGCTTCGTGCCGATGCTGGTGCCGCCGTGGAACCGGATCGCGCCCGAACTGATCGAGGCGCTGCCGGGGCTCGGTTTCAAGGCGCTTTCCACCTTCGGGCCGGAACAGGCGGCGCCGGTTGCGATGCTCAACAGCCATGTGGATATCATGGACTGGCACGGCACGCGCGGCGGACGCCCGGCTGCCGATCTCATCACGGAAACGATCGCGCTGATCGAGGCACCGGACCGGGCGCCCGTGATCGGCGTGCTCGGGCATCACCTCGTGCATGACGACAGTGCCTGGCACTTTCTCGATATGCTGTTTGGCGTGACGGCAGATCACCCCGTCTGCCGATGGCGTTCGGCCCGCGACCTGCTCAAGCTCTGATCAGCGCTCGTCCGGCTACCAGCTCTTCCAGGCGACCAGCAGGCCTTCTCCTGACGCAAACGCGTCCGCGCAGGCTTTCTCGACTTCTGCAATCGGTGCGCCGCGCTTTAGCGAGGCGGCGACGAGGCCGAAGGGGGCGAGAAACACATTGGTCTGGCGAAACAGCATGGTCATGATCAGCGGACCCGTCGACCACCAGGCGGGCGCCTGCGGCAGAGCCGCCATCACGTCCGGAAACACCTCGAGCATCTTTGCAAATGCGGGATGGCCGGGCGGTGTGGCGATGAAGGAATTGGCAAGAAGAAGGCTCCCCGCCCCGACATCGCGCGCCACATCCTCGGCGATGGCACCGAGACCGATCAGCGGCAGGAGATCGCCAAAACCGATATCCTCGCGGGTCGGATACCAGTCGCAGTCGAGATAGATGCCGCCATGCTCCAGCAGAATGGCATAACGCGCGACATCGACGGCACCGGGATAATCGCCGTCTGCGAGCATCGCGAGATAGGCGGGATGGCTTGCGATACCAAGCTGTTCGAGATCCGCCTCGCGCCACAGCCGGTATTCGAAGCCGGTCGCCTTTGCATGGCTTTCCCAGCGCGCGACGGCTGGCGGCAGCGGCAGCGTGCCGATCCAGATCTGGTGAATGATGCGCGGCACCGGCTTTCGCCCAAGCTCTGCCATCAACCGTTTCTCGTCTGCATCGAAGGTGATGAACGGCGCCATCACGGCGGGATCGGGGACGAGGCCGTGCTGCAGACCGACGCGGCCGATTGCGTCGCCCTCCGCTTTGGCAAGCTTCAGCCATGCGGAGTGAAGCTTGCGCGGCATTCCGAGAGCCGTGCGCTCGCCAAGAACGTCTGTCGTCATCACCGTTTCGTCGGCGGAAAGTGATGTCAGCGCCGCCTGCGCCTCCTCCAGTTTTCCGGCCTCGATCAGGGCACGGGCATCGGTGATCTTGCGCTTATAGGTTTTCTGGTCAGACTTTTCGGCTGTCACGTGTAATTTCACCTCGCTGTCACGCAACGCTCCTAGGGGATATGCGTTTAACACTCGAATTTCTCGATCTCCGCCAAGAGGTCAGGCTTATTGGCGCAGATGTCAACCGACATGCAGGGGGGCGCATGATAGGGACGATCGGCAGCGGGGTTGCTGCAATGGACAGGTGCACGAGCGTGCGCTACCGTGTTTTGCAATCGATCAATCTTACCTCTCTGCTCCAATCTCCGGGAGCCGGACTTCATTGATGAACCCACCGAAGGAAGTTCTCCGCATCGAAGGATTGAACGTGTCGTTCCCCGTCTGGGGCGGGGCGATCCAGGCGGTTCGAAATCTCAACATGCGGATACGCCCGGGCCAGGTCACGGCACTGGTGGGCGAAAGCGGTTCCGGCAAGTCGGCTCTCGGCCGCGCGATCATGGGGATCGAGACCGACGTCGCCAAGATTTCCGGGCGCGCGGTGTTCGACGATCCAGCGACCGGCCAGTCCGTCGATCTGATTGCGCTGCCCCGCGACGGGCGGCAGATCCGCGCGATCCGCGGCAGCCGCATCGGCATGATCTTTCAGGAACCGATGACCTCGTTCTCGCCGATCCACACGGTCGGCAACCAGATCGAGGAAAGCCTGAAAATCCATACGGCGATGTCGCCTGCCGAGCGGCGCGAGGCGAGTGAGGAGACGCTGTCTCTCGTCGGTTTCGACAATCCTGCCCGCGTGTTCGACATGTATCCGTTCGAGCTTTCCGGCGGCATGCGCCAGCGTGCGATGATCGCGATGGCTCTGGTCTGTCGCCCGGCGCTTCTGATCGCCGACGAGCCGACGACGGCGCTCGATGTGACGATCCAGGCGCAGATCCTCAAGCTGCTGCAGGAGTTGCAGGCCAAGCTCGGCATGGCGATGCTCCTGATCACCCACGATCTCGGTGTCGTTGCATCGATGGCCGATGAAGTGGTGGTGGTCTATCGCGGCGAGGTCATGGAGGCTGGCTCCGCCTCGGACATTTTCCGCAATCCGCAGCATCCCTACACGAAGGGGCTGATGGCAGCGGTGCCGGATTTCGACAGGCCACGCGAGGAACGCCTGAAGCCGCTGCGGGAAATCAAGGTGGATACGGTCGGCCTGATGGGACGGCGCAAAAGCGAGAAGGTCCTCCCCGAGATACTGCTGTCGGTCAACCACGTCACCAAGAGCTTCGTCACCAAGAAGGGTGCAGGCTTCGGTTTCGGGGCAAAGCCCGAGCGCACGGTGGCGGTCAACGATGTCAGCTTCGAGATCCGCCGCGGCGAGACGCTCGGGCTCGTGGGCGAAAGCGGCTGCGGCAAGACCACGCTCAGCAAGATCCTGATGCGCGGACTGTCGGTCGATCATGGCAGTGTCGTCTATAACGGCGAAAACGGTCCGGTCGACGTGCTCAACTGCGAAGGCGAAGTGCTGGACGATCTGCGCACCCGTCTGCAGATGGTGTTCCAGGATCCGGTCTCATCACTTTCGCCGCGCATGCCGGTTCGCAGCATCATTCGCGAACCGCTCGACATCCATGACCGCGGCCCGCTCGCCAAGCGGCAGGAAGCGGTGCGCCGGCTGATCCATGCGGTGGGCATGCCCGAAAGCGCGTTGATGCGCTATCCGCATTCGTTTTCCGGTGGCCAGCGCCAGCGCATTGGGATCGCGCGGGCGCTTGCTCTCGGGCCGGATCTGGTGATCTGCGACGAACCGGTTTCGGCGCTCGACGTGTCGATCCAGGCGCAGGTGCTGAACCTGATGAAGGACCTGAAGTCCGAACTCGGGCTGACCTATCTGTTCATCTCGCACAATCTGGCTGTCGTGAACTACATGGCAGACCGGGTGGCGGTGATGTATGCGGGGCGGATCGTGGAGATCGGCCCCTGCGAAACGATCATGCGGGCACCTGTTCATCCCTATACGAAGAAACTGCTGGCCGCCGTGCCTCTGCCGAGCCTCGACCACAAACTGGATTTCGAGACGATCGGCACGCCGACGGCATCGGCCATGAAGATCTGGGGCAAGCAGTTCCTCGACGAGAAGGATAGCGACCAGCTGACCCATGTGGATCTCGGCGGCGGGCATCTGGTTCTTGCCCGCACCAATGTCGATGCGCGGGAGCTTGTGGCAGGATGACGATTTCCAGACGGCATATGCTGGCCCTGTTGGGCTCGGTCGCGGGTGCAACCGCAATCCCGGCGCGGGTGTTTGCGGCCTTTAGCCAGTCCGACTATCTGGCGCAGATCCCGACCGAGACGCCGCTGCCTCCCATCGAGGAGCGTCTGCCGAAGACGCCGCGCGTCCTCAACCTTGCAGAGCGCGGGCTCAAGCCCGGACGTTACGGCGGTTCGATGCGGATGCTGATCGGCGGCCAGCGCGACATCCGCTTCATGCCGATCAACTGTTACGCCCGGCTGGTGGGATATAATTCCGACCTGAAGCTGGAAGCCGATATTCTGGAAGCCTACGAGGTCGAGAACGACCGCGTCTTCACCTTCCGCTTACGCGAAGGCCATAAATGGTCGGACGGGAGCCCGTTCACGGCCGATGATTTCCGCTATGTCTGGGATGATGTCTTTCACGAGAAGAAGCTCGCCAAGGGCGGACCGCCGGCCGGGCTGATGATCAACGGCAAGCCCCCGCGGTTCGAGGTGATCGATGCGCGCACCGTGCGCTACAGCTGGGACGATCCGAACCCCGATTTCCTCGCCGACCAGGCCTCGCCTTCGCCGATCCGGCTGATGTTCCCTGCTGCCTACATGAAGCAGTTCCATATGCGCTACCAGACGAAGGAGCTGCTGGCACAGCATATCGCCCGCGAACGGGTGGACGACTGGGCGGCGCTGCACCAGAAGATGTCGCGCGTGGTGCGGCCGGAAAACCCGAACCTGCCGACGCTGGATGCCTGGCGCAACCGCACGGCGCCGCCGGCCGAGCGCTTCGTGTTCGAGCGCAACCCCTATTACTACCGCGTCGACGAAAACGGCCTGCAGCTTCCCTATATCGACAAGGTGATGCTGGACGTCTCCTCCGCGGACCTGATCGCCGCCAAGACCGGCACCGGCGAGAGCGACCTGCAGGTGACCAACCTCGATTTTGCCGATTACACGTTCCTGAAGAATGCCGAGCAGCGCTACCCGTTGAAGGTGGATCTGTGGAAGCGGACGCAAGGATCGCGCATGGCGCTGTTTCCCAACCTCAACTGCAAGGATGAAGGCTGGCGCAACCTCTTCCGCGACGTGCGCTTCCGGCGTGCGATGTCTCTTGCGATCAATCGCGGCGAGATCAACAAGGCGGTGTTCTATGGTCTTGCGACCGAGAGCTCCAATTCGATCCTACCCGACAGCCCGCTGTTCAAGCCGGAATACCAGAAGGCTTGGGCGGCGTTCGATCCTGATCAGGCGAACCGGCTGCTCGACGAGATCGGTCTTGCCATGGATGATAGTGAGGGCATGCGCCGCCTGCCCGATGGCAGGCTGGCGAAGATCATCATCGAGATCACCGGCGAAAGCACGTTCGAGACCGATGCCTTGGAACTGATCGGCGACCAGCTGCTGCAGGTCGGCATCAAGATCTACCCGCATGTGGCCCAGCGTGAGCTTCTGCGCCGGCGGGTGAAGGGTGGCGATGCGATCATGTCGGTCGGCGGCGGCCTCGACAATGGCGTTCCGACAGCCGACATGGCGCCGAAGGAACTGGCACCGACCAGCGACGACCAGCTGCAATGGTCGATCTGGGGCCTGCATGCGCTTTCCGGCGGCAGCGATGGCAAGGCGCCTGATCTTCCCGAGGCAAAGGCGCTACTGGACCTTTACAGTGAATGGCGCAAGGCCGAGGGTTTCGACCAGCGGACGGATGTCTGGCACAAGATGCTGACGCTGTTTACCGACCAGGTCTTTACGATCGGCATCGTCAACGCCACGCTGCAGCCCGTCGTGCAATCGTCCAAGCTGCAAAACGTGCCGTCGAAGGCGCTCTATGGTTTCGACCCCACATCCTATCTCGGCGTCTATCTGCCGGATGCATTCTGGTATGACGAGGAAACTGCCTGATGTTCCGCTACATTATCTGGCGCATCCTCGTGATGATCCCGACGCTGGTCCTGATCTCGATGCTGATCTTCACGATCATCGAGCTGCCGCCGGGCGACTATTTCGAAAGCTATGTCGAACAGCTGAAGGCGATGGGCGAAAAGGCCGATCTTCAGGAGATCGAAGACCTGCGTGCCCGTTACGGTTTCGATCAGCCCGAGCCGATCCGCTACCTCAACTGGGTCGCCGGCATGATGACCGGTGATTTCGGCTATTCGTTCGAATACCGTATGCCTGTCACGGACGTGGTCGGTGACCGGGTGTGGCTGACGATCCTGGTGTCTACCCTGACCATCATCATCACCTGGGTTCTTGCCTTCCCGATCGGTGTCTATTCGGCCACGCACCAGTATAGCTGGGGTGATTACGGGCTGACGCTTCTTGGCCTGATCGGTCTTGCGGTTCCGAATTTCGTGCTGGCCCTCGTTCTCATGTATCTCGCCAACATCTATTTCGGCACGTCGATCGGCCATCTGATGGACGCGCAGTACATGTCGGAATCGATGAGCTGGGCGAAGTTCAAGTCGATCCTCGAGCATATCTGGATCCCCGTACTGATCATCGGCACCGCCGGGACGGCCGGCATGGTACGCCGGCTGCGGGCCAACCTTCTGGATGAACTGCACAAGCAGTATGTGATGACGGCGCGTGCCAAGGGCCTGCATCCGTTCAAGGTTCTGACCAAGTATCCGCTGCGGATGTCGCTCAACTTCTTCATCTCCGATATCGGCTCGATTCTCCCCTCGATCATTTCAGGGGCTGAAATCACCGCGGTGGTGCTTTCGCTCGAGACCACCGGCCCGATGCTGATCCGCGCCCTTCAGAGCCAGGACATGTATCTTGCCGGCTCGTTCCTGATGTTCCTCAGCTTCCTCACTGTTATCGGCGTGCTGATTTCAGACATTGCGCTTGCGATGTTCGACCCGCGAATCAGGCTTCGCGGCGGGAGAACCAAATGACGGTGATCGACAGCAGCGATGCGGGCAAGCTGCCGCATTACGTCCGCGAGGGGGCGTTCGACCCTTACGAGATCGAGCGCGATGCCGATGGCGGCGCGCTGAAGGTTCACGAGGCATCGCAGCTGCAGCTGATGTGGTGGCGCTTCAAGCGGCATCGGCTGGCGCTGATCTCCGGCATCCTTCTCCTCATCGCCTATCTGATGATCGTGGTCGTCGAGTTCCTGGCGCCCTACAAGGTGCATACCCGCAATATCGATTTCATCTACGCGCCGCCGCAATCGGTGTATCTGTTCCACGAGGGCAACTTCGTCGGTCCTTTCGTCTATGGCCAGAAGATGGACCTGGACATGACGACGCTGCGGCGGAACTATTCCGACGACACGGCCGATGTGCAAAAGCTGCGCTTTCTCTGCCAGGGCGATCCCTACCGGTTCTGGGGCGTGGTGGAGATGAGCACGCATCTGGTTTGCCCGGCTGAAGGCGGCCAGTTCCACCTGCTCGGCACCGACCGTCTCGGCCGCGACATGCTGTCGCGCATTCTCTACGGCGCACGGATTTCGCTGACGATCGGCCTGCTTGGCGTCGCCACAAGCTTCATCCTCGGTATCGTTATCGGCGGCATCGCCGGCTATTGGGGCGGCTGGTTCGACACGGTGACCCAGCGCATCATCGAGGTGCTGCAGTCGATCCCCAGCATTCCGCTGTGGCTGGCGCTTGCCGCCGTCATGCCGGCCGACTGGAGCCCGCTCGTCATCTATCTCGGCATCACCTTCATCCTCGGTCTGCTCGACTGGACAGGGCTTGCGCGCGCGGTGCGCTCAAAACTCCTGTCGCTGCGCGAAGAGGATTACGTGCTTGCCGCACAGCTGATGGGCGCCGGCAGCACGCGCATCATCGGACGGCACCTCATCCCTGGTTTCATGTCGCATCTGATCGCCAGCGCGACGCTGACAATTCCGGGCATGATCCTTGGCGAGACGACGCTGAGCTTCCTCGGCCTCGGTCTTCGCCCGCCGATCACAAGCTGGGGCGTTCTTCTCACAGAAGCGCGAAGCGTCAGCGCTATCGCACTTTATCCTTGGCTGCTGCTGCCGGTCGTGCCAGTGATATTCGTCATACTTGCCTTCAATTTCCTCGGTGATGGTCTTAGAGATGCGGCAGATCCATATAAATAGTGACTGCTGCGGCACGCCGCGTTGTCAGACACATCGTTGCCGGTAGGAGTTTCGGGCATGCCGCGACATCTGAATAATGCCCGCATTCTCATGTACAGCCATGACACGTTCGGGCTTGGCCACCTGCGCCGTTGCCGCACCATCGCTCATTCGCTGGTGGAGAATTACCGCGGCGTGCAGGTGCTGATCATTTCCGGTGCGACGATTGCCGGTGCCTTCGATTATCGCGCCCGGGTGGATTTCGTGAAGATCCCCAGCGTGATCAAGCTGCACAACGGCGATTACACGTCGATGGACCAGCATATCGACCTGGCCGAGACGCTGAAGATGCGCCATTCCAGCATTCGCCATACCGCCGAAAGCTTCGAGCCCGATATTTTTATCGTCGACAAGGAGCCGCTTGGCCTTCGCGGCGAAGTGGAGGACACGCTGGTTTATCTGAAGACCAAAGGCACACGGCTGGTGCTCGGTCTTCGCGATGTGATGGACGCGCCGCATCTGCTGAAAGCCGAATGGGAGCGCCACGATACGCTGCGCAAGATCGGCCAGCTCTATGACGACGTGTGGGTCTATGGCCCGCCGGAGTTTCATGATCCGCTCGAAGGGCTGGATGCGCCGGCATCCGTGCGCAAGAAGATGCATTTCGTCGGCTTCCTGCAGCGCAAGGTGACCTCCGGTGCCGTGCCGGAAACCGATGCGGACGAGGACTACCTGCTGGTGACGACCGGTGGCGGCGGCGATGGCGCAGACCTGGTGCGCGACGTGATCGCAGCCTATCAGGCCGATCCGGCGCTGACCTACAAGACGGTGATCGTGCTTGGGCCCTACATGCCGGCCGAGCAGCGCGCCGTCTTTACCGAAGCCTGCAAGGACGATCCGCGCCTTGAGGTGATCGAGTTCGACAACCGCATGGAAGACCGGATCGCCGGCGCCAAGGCGGTAATCGCCATGGGCGGCTACAACACCTATTGCGAGATCCTGTCGTTCGACAAGCCGGCGCTGATCGTGCCGCGCACGCAGCCGCGCGAGGAACAGCTGATCCGTGCAACACGCGGCGCGGAACTCGGTCTCGTCGACATGCTGTCTGCCGACGACAGTGCCGATGCCACGAAATTTGCAGCCGCGATCAAGGCGCTGTGGGAGCGCGACCCGCCCTCGGTGACGGCACCCGGCCTGCAGATGGAAGGCCTGCCGCATATCGGCGAGATTGTCGAAGGCTGGATGAAGAACAAGGGACGCCACCTTGCGATTGCGCAAGGGTAAGACGCCCTCTCTCGACCTGACGCAGTGCCGCCGCCAAACGGCCCGGGTGCAGACCCGCTGCGCATTTCTGCTGGAACTGCTTTGACATGACCAACAAGACCATCGTCGTGCTGCTGAAAGGTTATCCGCGGCTATCGGAAACGTTTATCGCCCAGGAACTGCTGGGGCTGGAACGCGCAGGCTTTACCCTGAAGCTGGTGGCCATGCGCCGCCCGACCGACAAGAAGCGGCATCCCGTGCATGACGAGATCAAGGCGCCGGTCAGCTACCTGCCGGAATACCTGCATGAGGAGCCGGTGCGGGTGGCTAAGGCGCTCATGAAGGTCGTGACGCTGCCGGGTTTCGGCTCGGCGCTCAAGGCGTTTTTCCGCGACCTGCCGCGGGACTTTTCCCGCAACCGTTTCCGGCGTTTCGGCCAGGCTACGGTTCTGGTTGCCGAATGGCCTGATGATGCCGGCTGGCTGCATGTGCATTTCATCCACACGCCGGCAGCCGTTGCCCGCTACGCAAGCCGCATGAGCGGCATTCCCTTTACCGTTTCGGCACATGCCAAGGATATCTGGACCTCCGAACCCTGGGATCTCTCCGACAAGCTTGATGAGGCCGACTGGACGGTAACCTGCACCAAGGCGGGCCATGAGCGGCTGCAGAGCCTTTCCTCCCGCGACAACGTGCATCTGAGCTATCATGGGCTGGATCTCGACCGGTTCCCGCATTTTGCAGGTACCCGCCCTGCCCGCGACGGGCGCGATCCGGATGATCCCGTCCGGATCGTCAGCGTCGGCCGGGCGGTGAAGAAGAAGGGCTATGATACGCTTCTGAGGGCACTGGCGCTGCTTCCCAAAGAGCTTGCCTGGCGCTTTACCCATATCGGCGGCGGCGATGAGCTTTCTCCCCTGAAGGCACTTGCCGAAGACCTTTCGATCGCATCCCGCATCACCTGGAAGGGTGCGCTGGACCAGCGCGAGGTGCTCGACCATTACCGCGACAGCGACCTTTTCTCGCTCGCCTGCCGGATCACCGCCGACGGCGATCGCGACGGCCTGCCCAACGTGATGGTGGAGGCCGCAAGCCAGAACCTTGCCGTGGTGGCGACCAATATTTCAGGCATTACCGAACTTTTCGTCGATGGCGAAAACGGACTGCTGGTTGCGCCGGAAGATCCCGTGGCACTGGCGGCAGCGCTTGAAAAAGCGATCCGCGAGCCTGCACTTCGCCAACGCCTGGGTCAGGCTGCCGAGGCAAAGGTGCGCCACGACTTCGACCACCATGCCAGCATTGCCGACCTCAAGCGGCTATTCACGCAAAGTTTTGCGAGCCGGGAGGCCCATCGATGAACAACGATCCCTCAATCGGCAAAGGTAGGCGCGTCCTCTTCTACGTGCAGCATCTACTGGGCATCGGTCACATCGTTCGGGCCAGCCGCGTGGCATCGGCCCTGCAGAGCGCCGGGTTCGATGTGACGCTGGTGACGGGCGGCACGCCGGTGAAGGGCTTTCCGCCTGAAGGCATGGCGCATGTGCAACTGCCGCCCGTGGTCGCCTCCAACAGTGGATTTTCGGCACTTGCGGATGCGGTGACCGGCGAGCCTGTCGACGAGGCTTTCCAGGCCCGCCGCACCGGCCTGCTGCTCGATCTTTTTCACGACCTGAAGCCTGACGTGGTTATCACCGAAGCGTTTCCCTTCGGTCGCCGGCAGATGCGGTTCGAACTGCTGCCGCTGCTGGACGCGATCAGGTCTGCTGAAACAAAGCCGCTGCTTCTCGCCTCCGTGCGCGACATTCTGCAGGAAAACCGCAAGTCCGGCCGCGACGACGAGACGATTGCCCTGATGCGCGACCATTTCGACGGCGTGCTGGTGCATGGCGATACGGGCTTCGTGAAGCTTGAGGAGACGTTTCGCAGGGCGTCGGAATTTGCGGGCAAGATCCATTATACCGGCCTCGTCGCACCCAACACGCCCACCCCCTCGCCCGACCGGTTCGACGTGCTGGTATCCGCCGGCGGCGGCGCCGTCGGTGCGGGGCTGATCGGCGCGGCCCTGGAAGCCGAGCGCATTCTCAACGACGGCCGCAGCTGGTGCGTCATCACCGGGCCCAATCTTCCCGCGGAGGATTTCGACCGTATTTCGGCAGAGGCCGGCTCCCGCGTGACGGTCATCCGTTTCCGCCCCGACTTCCCGTCGCTTCTGGCAAATGCCCAAATCTCTGTCTCGCAGGCCGGCTACAACACCGTCTGCGACCTCTTCCGAACCACCTGCCGGCCAGTCCTCATCCCGTTCGCGACCGGCGGCGAGACTGAGCAGACTGTGCGCGCCGAAAAGCTCAAAGCGCTCGGACTTGCGCAAGTGGTGGACGAGGCATCGCTGACCGGCCAACCACTGGCAGAGGCCATCCAAAAGGCGAGCGAGGTCACGGGCTTTCGGGAACTGCCGTTTTCTCTGGATGGTGCGGAGAGGTCGGCGGAGATTGTGGCGGGGATGCTGGATGGGCGTGGCGAATTAGACAAGCGTCCGGAAACGATGACCTGATTGCATTTTCATGCGAAATGTGGTTTGAGGCGAGCCAATGTCGGCGGTCGAGAGGTATGCGATGCAGGCACAGACCGAAGATCGATTTCTTTTTGCTCTAAAAAACCAGATCAATGCGATCGGTTCACTGATCCTACTCGAAGCTCATTTGCGGTTCGGCCGCAGGTCGCTTGGGTTTTACGAGGATCTGGCTAGTATCGCTATTCACGTTGCTGGCTTCACGCTCCTTCGCTACATCTCCGGCATGGGCAGCCACTACGGCATGGCTGCAATCCCGTTCATGACGGTCGGAATCTTCGTCTTTTGGATGTTGCGTACCAATCTCAATCTGGCATCAGCTTTCAAGTCTGCCAAAGGCCGATACCGCGTCAATGCCCGCGTAACCCAATTAGACGTGCTGATTGCAAGGACCGTCATCAGCACGATTTTGTACCTATGCATCGGCTTTGCCACCTTCTACATCTACGTGTATCTCGGCATCGGTCCTATGCTCGCAAGGCCTTGGATGGTTGCGCTTATTCTGGCGATTTCTGCATTATGGGGCTTTGGATGCGGCCTTATACTGGGTGGCGTTTTTCTTTATTTTCCCGTTCTCCGGACCATCTGGGGCGGGATGATGCGCGTTTTGATGTATACGAGCGGCCTGATGTTCATCTGGGCTGAAGTGCCCTACTCATTCCGGTTCGTCGTCGAATACAACCCGCTTTTCCATATGGCCGAACTCTCGCGACAGTTCTACTTCGGCACCTACATTTCCCCGGTTGCGAGCTGGCGCTTCATATTCTTCACAGTCATCGTCACGCTGGCACTTGGCCTGGCAATGGAACGGATTTGCCGCGAAAAGGCTCTAAATGCTCCCAACCGGAACGAGACTGCGGACGAGGAGCTGTTTTAACGTGCTTCGAGTTCCGATTTACATATGGGTGTAGCAAATCAATGGCTTGACTCCGAAGCGGTCCCATTGGAATCAAGCTGGGTCTGGTTTCCCGGAGAAAGAATGCCAAGCGTTGAAACTTTAGGATCGCGCATCGGCTTACCAGTCGCCGCACCATTGCCGTATGCGCCGCTTGATGGCTTTGACTGAATCGGTCTAGAAAGACCGCTTGTTATAGAGGAACGAATATGAAGGCCATAATCCTTGCAGGGGGACTCGGTACTCGCCTGAGTGAAGAGACCTCGTTGAAGCCCAAGCCGATGGTGGAAATCGGTGGGCGGCCGATACTTTGGCACGTGATGAAAATCTATGCGGCACACGGCGTGACGGATTTCGTCATCTGCTGCGGCTACAAAGGCTACGTCATCAAGGAATACTTTGCCAACTACGCCCTTCATAACTCCGACATGACCATCGATCTTTCAAGCGGAGAGATGACATTCCATCGTCGCTGGGCAGAGCCTTGGCGTGTGACGCTGGTCGATACCGGCGAGGAATCAATGACCGGCGGTCGGCTTCTGCGCGTAGCCGAACATGTACGGGACGAAGAGGCTTTCTTCTTCACGTACGGCGACGGTTTGGGCGATGTCGACATCACTGCGAGTCTCGCATTCCATAAGCAGCATGGGCGACTTGCTACTCTTACCTCATCGTATCCGCCCGGTCGGTTCGGTGCGCTTGGCATCCACGACGGCGTGATCACAAACTTCGAGGAAAAGCCACGCGGCGACGGTTCAATGATCAACGGCGGTTTTTTCGTGCTATCGCCCAAGGTCATAGATCGCATCGTTGACGACAGCACAACCTGGGAGCAGGAGCCACTGCGCGGTCTTGCCAGAGACGGCGAGTTGATGGCGTTTGAACATCGGGGCTTCTGGCAGCCAATGGACACGCTTCGCGACAAGCATCTGCTCGAAGGTCTCTGGGCCTCTGGCAAGGCACCATGGAAGGTATGGGCATGACAGTTCCAGCGGAACACGAGCGCGCAGAATGGTGGCGCGGCAAGCGGGTTTTCGTAACTGGACATACCGGTTTCAAGGGTGCTTGGCTTTCATTGTGGCTTAGTCGTTGGGGTGCAGAAGTGACTGGGATGTCGCTCGCACCACCGACAGAGCCCAGCCTTTTCTACGAGGCGAATATCGGCGAACGGATTACCTCGCATATCGGCGACATACGCGATGCCGAACTGGTCAAGCGGCTGATGGCGGAAGCGCAGCCGGAAATCGTGTTGCATCTGGCCGCGCAAGCGCTTGTGCGGCAGTCCTACAGCAACCCGGCGGAAACCTACGCAACCAACGTGATGGGTACGGTCCACGTGCTTGAAGCCGTACGCGCGACACCGTCGGTCAAGTCGGTCGTCGCGGTAACCAGCGACAAGTGCTACGAAAATCGCGAGTGGCCTTGGGGATATCGCGAAAACGACCCAATGGGCGGCCACGATCCGTATAGCAGCAGTAAAGGCGCCTGCGAGCTCGTAATCGCGTCATGGCGGAACTCGTTCTTCAATCGGCCAGAATCTCCGCGGGTCGCGTCCGTTCGTGCCGGCAATGTTATCGGCGGTGGCGACTGGGCAGATGACCGATTGATCCCCGACATTCTCCGTGCATTCGAGGAGAGCCGGCCGGTCGTCATCCGTAATCCTAGCGCGACCCGGCCTTGGCAACATGTGCTCGAGCCGATAGGAGCCTATCTTCGCATTGCCGAGCACCTGTACGAGGATGGCAGCGACTGGGCAGAAGGCTGGAATTTCGCTTGCGACGCCGACGACATCCGTCCGGTAGGATACATCGTTGATCGCATGGTCTCGCTTTACGGAGGAGACGCGCGTTGGGAGCTGGACAAGAACGCACAGGTGCACGAAGCACATGCACTGTCGTTGGATTGTTCAAAAGCTCGCCAGCGTCTCGGCTGGCGACCGACATGGCGACTGGACCGCACGCTTGAGCGGATCGTGGACTGGTCGCAGCGCCGGCTCGCCGGAGAACATGTCGGCTCGCTCAGCGAAGCCGAGATCGATCTGTTCCTCTCCGACATGGCCGCCCGTTGATGATTTGCTGCAGGAGGAAGTTCAGGTGCGGGTAGTGGTCACCGGAGCTTCTGGCTTCCTTGGCAAACGTGTAGCAGCATCACTGACGGAGCGCGGAGAAGACGTTACCCTTCTCGCGAGAAGCACGTCGGTGTTGCCCTCCGGCGCGGGCCAAGTGGTTCGTTTCGAGCACGCCGTCGAGGCAGGGGAATTGGTAGCGGCCATGGCGCCCGACGTGCTGATCCACATGGCGGCCGCGCAAGGTCGTCGGGGTGAGAGCGCGGCCACCATGGTCGATGCAAACGTGACGCTGAGCGCCGCCCTATTGGGTGCGATGGGTCCCGGATCACTGTTCATAAATACTGGCACGACCCTGCCGCCGCATATGAACCTTTACGCACTGACGAAAAGCCAGTTCGTCGAACTTGCACGGCATCTCGTCACGCAAGGACGCACCGACGCGCATGTCGTCAACACGCAGTTCCAAATGATCTACGGGCCTGCAGACGATCCCGCAAAATTTGTTCCGAAGCTTGCCCTGCAGCTTGTCGAGAACGCCGGACCGCTGGTTACAACACCCGGAACCCAGCGGCGCGATCTCATTTATGTCGATGATGCAGTTGCCGCAATACTTGCAATTGTGGATGCCCGAACGCAGCTTCCCACTTGGCAAGAAGTGCCGATTGGGACGGGTATCGCAGTCCCTCTTTGCGATTTCATCGAACGCGCGATCACGGTGAGCGGCTTCAATCAGCCTTGGCAAAAATCCCTGTCGCCACGCGCTGGCGAACCGGAAGAGATGGTTGCGGATATCACGATCCTGCAGTCCCTGGGGTGGGCCTCGCGCACATCGCTGGACGACGGGATAGGTCGTCTGATTGACGATGCTCGCGCAACCGTCAGCTCCGGTCGAACATAATTGCTCAAGAGACACCGTCTCCGTCACGGGCAAGGAAGACCAGCCGGGGTCGTTCGATGATTTCCGACGCCCGAGCCAGGACTTATGTAAGTTGAAACATGCGTATTGTCGGATCCGTAACACGCGACCCGTGATTTTATTTGGTACGGAGGCGGACATCCCTCCCGGTTGGTCTCCCAGCCTTGCACTTTTCTGTTTTTGAAGCATAACACCATACAACAAGATGCCTGCATGTTGCGGAGATGAAATGCCGAAACCCATACTCAAAGATGTTCTGACACTGGCTTCAAAATCACTATGGCAAGACGTCATATCTGCAACAGATAACGTGTCGGACCTTGTCAAACAGCCTCGATTGTTCGGCTTGAGGCTCGAGGCGTCGATCGCATTGGCGGATGAGGAAAAACTCCGCTCCACTTGTGCGGACGCGGCAGCAACGAGCATGCCGCCACAGATCCGATATGCGACACTTCGTCCTTTGATGAAGGTTGGCCGGGGCTCCGATGCCTGGCAGATCCTGATGGGTGACAGTTCCATCGTGTCGGATCCTGGTTTTCTTCCTCAAGCCCACCGCGTGGCCAAGGGCGCGAAGGCGGACCGGGGTTTGAAGACGAAGATTACCTCAACCCTCAGAAATCTACATCCGCGTACTGTTCGTCCTCACAGAAGCAAGCTGCAGTTTGCAAATAACAAGTCGTCCAGCGGCAGACCGTTAGGAAGCGTTACCTGCCTTGCATCGACCGCGACGGATCAGAAGCATCTCGTCGCACTCAACCAGTCTTACAACGACCTTCTGCACCGGATTGCACAGCCTCGTCCGCCGCGGGTAAGGGAGTTTCATGACGTCTTCGTGGATCGCTACGGGCAGATTTGGGCGGAGGACGGCGCGATCGTAAGATCGTACGGAAAGCCGATGCCCTCCCTCAAGCGCTCCGACTGCCAAGTCGTTGATTACGCGGTGAACGGTCTCATGGCGACGAGAGGCATCTACCATTGGCTTATCGACCGGATGCCACATTTCGGCATCGTATCGCCGGGAGACACAACCGGCGTCAAGATCATAATGTGGGAAGGCGGGCCGCGGTTCGAACGCGAAAGCCTCGATATGGCTGGCTTCGAACACGATCAGATTGTGACAATCTCCGAGTTCGCGTTCATCAAGCGTCTGGTGGTTCCTGACGTTGGTTTCGCCGGGCTGAGACACTGGGCCGTCAGTGGCGAAATGTTCGAGCGGATGTCCGAAAGAGCGTTTGCAATCGCTGAGAGAGAAGGGTTCCGAGGGTCCAAACGCATCTACGTCTCGCGGCGCGACAGCGTCCGTCGGCCGCTCGACAACGAACTGGAACTGGAAGCATTGCTTGAGCAGAGGGGGTTCTCGAACCTGCTGTTTGCCGAGATGCCTATGTGGCAAAAGATCGTTGTCTGCTCGACCGCAACGCATGTTATCGGACCGCATGGCGCAGGCTTGGCGCACCTCATCTACAGCAAGCCGGGAACGAAAGTTCTGGAAGTTCTTCCCATCATGGACGGGTCTTATGCGCTGCGCTTCATCTACTCGCGCCTATCTACAGTTCTGGGACTGGACTACCAGGCGTGGCTGGAACCCCAGCTGCCCCAAACGGACCGCTGGCGAGTCGATCTGGCCGAGTTTACGCCGGTACTGGATCGCTGGCTCGCCGAGTAACCGCAAGTCATCTGGATGGGTGTGATGCGCCTATCCAGATGACGCTACCCATCCTAAATCTCTTTGATCATCACCAGCTTCAGTCCGGTGCAGAAGCCGAATGAGTCGGCAAAGTTGAAGAGCCTGACTTCGATGCGGCTTTGGCGCGAGTTGAGTTCGAAGCAGACCTCTGCCTCAAGGTTGTCGTCCAGCTGGCTGATCTTAACGACAGATAATATTTGCGTGTCGCCATCAACGACATCGACACCGATACTTCCGAGCAGGGTACCGGGCTTGAAGACGAAAGCTGCCCGATACCTGCCGGGTTCGAGCGTAATGTAAGGCCCATGCAGGACGATCCCGGTAGATTTCGGATCCAGCCCAAAGCCCTCACTGGTGTGATCGTTTCCCTGATAGTGAAGCCGACCTTCAGGCTGATCGGATGCTAGGACATTGTGGCCATAGAACCTTGAGAATGGTCCGATCTCTGTTTCTCTGGATATGACGAGAAGCTTCTTTGCGATAGGCGAGACGAAGGCGCTGGAAACCGACAACTTGTCTCGGAAGACCCTTGAGATGGATTTCTGAACAATCGGTTCCGAGAGCGAGCCTTTCAAGAGCGTTTCCTTTAACCTGAGCACCTCGCCGTGCAGTGGCTTGCCGTGCGTGTCGGTGCAAAGAATGTCGGAGTTCTGATAATCGATACATATGCAGTTGTTGCCCTGCGCCAGCATAACTGCGGCACGGGGCCAGGAGCGCCATTCGTTGACGGTCAGCGTGTAATGAACACGATCCGCGGGGACGGGCTCGAAGAGATTGAAGCCAGCGTATGATAGCGTTTCTGGGAGAGTGAGGTTGAGCAAGCCTGCTACCGTCGGCGCGATATCGATCGTCGAAATCAGACTATCCATATTCGCTCTCAGCACGCCTAGTTCACGTTCGGGAAGACCTCGCGGTGGCTTGATCGCGTAAAGCGGACGGACCACGGGCTCAGACAGGTTCGTCAGACGTGAGAATCGGCTCGTTTCGTCAGAGCCGTCGACACCCATGGTTTCGCCATGGTCGCCAACCGAAACAATCAGGCTGTCATCGTATCTACCCGTTTTCTTCAGCGCATCGAAAATGAGACCGTGCGACGCCTCTATCACATAAGACGCGCGTTTGCGCCGATCTTTAATCCCGTCAGGTATTGCGCATGCACTTTGGTTCTGGAACGGAATGTGGAGCGCATTCTGGTAGACCACGATGCAGAGCGGCTCATCAGTTTCCAGGATCGCAGTATGAAGCTGCTTAGCGACAAGATAATCATCGCCGCACATGTCGTTGACAAATTCCATGCCATCCGTATCCGCCGAATACAGCGTATCGATCGACTGTGAATTGAAGAAGCTTTCGAAGCCTCCCCATCTCAGGCTGGACGACGTAAACATCAAGGTCCGCAAGCCGCGCGCTTTCGCTAAGTCAAAAACCATCGGCAGACGATGCAGTTGATCCATACTTTCATGCGGACCACACCCCGTCAGGATGCACGGGATGCTGATATCCGTGCAGGAGCTTGCAGTCAGAGCGTTGTTCGGGTGGAACCACTCGGATGCGTTTCCGCTCAACTCCGAAATCTGCCGAGCCAAGCTGTGTGTAGGAGAGAGCGCGGCCGGGACGTCGGCACCAGCCGATTCATTGATGATGAGCACGATATGCTTTCCCGACGAGGCAATCTGGGAACCATTTACAGCAATCGCTGCTCGGTCAGACCCGTAGAGGCGTTCGGCCGCCAACTCGTCCTCGATCTTAAGGTAGGCGGTTTCTATGGATGTTGGCTCAGCACTTCCCCTGCCCAGCGAACTCCCCGAGTATACAAGCATGGCAATTGCAGCAGAGCAGATCGACGAGACGGCGACAAAATCCGCCGGCAGAGCATCCTTCAGAACCACGGCAGAAAAAATCGCCGCACATGAGAGGGTCAATACGAATTTCGTCGGAACGTACTGCTTGAAATAAGCGGCTGCTGCAGCACCGCTTCCCTTATCGCTCATCTTCACCGGAAGGTGCATGAATATGCGATATAACGACAAACCAAAGTAAAGTTGGGCGACAAAATCAACGACCATGTAGAGCGCCCAGACGACGATCACGGGGATACAGGTCGCTATGAACACCAGGTTGTTATCAAAGCGGATCAGCCCGAAGCAAATCGCGTAGAGAACGCAAAGTTTTGCTGAAACAAGAGCCGCCTGTTGCAGGTGTTTGCGAACCCCTAACCTCTCTCGTACGACCCATAGGCGAGTTTGATAGCAGAAAAGGCTGCTGGAGAGGAGAACGTACAGATAGAGGGTCATAGCACCGGCATCGCTGAGATATTGTCGAGACGCCGATATGCGTAGTGAAATCCGGACTAGATCAAACAATGCAGCTTGCGCGTCGTCACAAATATTTCACACGGCTGCATCACGCACAACCACTTCGACAGCGGGAGTCAGATTGCAAGCCACTGCCCTATCCGAGTGTCAGTACGATCCTCAACCGACAACTGCCGGCGAACACGAATGACGTCGGCCTGGACCTATTGGAAATCTCAAATCGGAGAAGCGTCGATCTGGTCGGAGTGAGAGGATTCGAACCTCCGACCCCCACGTCCCGAACGTGGTGCGCTACCAGACTGCGCTACACTCCGTGACCAGTGGCGCCTCTATAGACCGCCGTATTCAGTTACACAAGCATCATTCAAGAAAAAATGGACCGGATTACAGCAGCGATTCCGGCTCTCATAAAGCACCAAATTTGACGGCGTTGCAAAAAAGCGGCTTGCGGAAAAATTGATGCACTAACCTCAAGATGGTGTCGCGGAACACGATACAAACCTGCTACCTGAACTTCGAAAGCCCCCCAGTGTGGGTATCAGCATATAAAGGATTCCAAAGGATCATGAGCCGTCGCCTGATCGTATCGACCACTCTTGTTGCGCTTGCGCTTTCCGCCTGCACCACCGTCAGCGAAGTCAGCAGCCCGATTAACAACTACTGGGTTGGCCGCTCAGCTGGCGAATTCTTCGCCAAGTTCAGCCCACCACTGAGCGATGTGGATAGCGGACCCACGACGATCTACAATTGGCGTGGTGGCTACAAGCGGATCAAGCTTGCAAATGGGAAATCGGCCAGCGTCAGTTGCTCAGCAAAGATCACCGTCTCGCAGAGCTACACAATTCGCGACATCAGCGTAACGGCCGACCGCCCGGGCACCACCGGCTCAAGCTACTGCGAAGAACTACTGGTCACGCAAGCTCAGTAGAGCAAGCCGACTTCGATCCCGAGTTTGGCTTTCAAACAGTCATGGCATCGAGTTATTCTGTCCGGACCACGAGATCGGACCGGACAGTTTCTCATCCCAGAGAATGCATCATGTTCTCGACGTGCCTGAGCAGCGGTGGCGTCGAGACTGTCCACTTGTTGATCGCCTCATCAATCGGCTCCAACCATAGTCTGTGGTCATGCCCTCTCGCATAGGACAGGCGAGCGAAGTTGAACCTTAGAGAGTGTGAGCCCATTTGGCATGGGACAAGTTCGACTACCTTGAGACCACTGGCCGCTGCGGCGATGTGGCTGAGACCTGCCCCGTGGGGAGCAATCACCAGCCGGGCATTGCGAATTAGATTGATCTGGTCCGCTAGAGACATCTCACCGAATATGACGACCTTCACTCCAAGAGATGACAAACCGGCTTCCAGTTCGTGCTCGTTGACCATGACGCGTCGTTGCGTATCACGCCGAGAAATGTATATCGCATCGGCAGTGTTGATCGTCGACAGCCTGGCCGCCCTTTCGCCTATGGCTTGGTAAAGATCTCCGAAGTACTCCCACTGGGCAAGGGTACTGGCTGCCGAATGCGCGATATAACATTCCTCACACCAAGCCACCTGATCTATACGCTCGAATTGCGGCGCTGGGTGGTCAATCAGCTCGATTGTCTTGTCCTGGAATTGCTGGGCGTGCTGGCCAAACAATATGGTGCCATCAAAGTCCGGGTTTTGAAGCGACCAGTTTAAGGCAGGCAGCCGTTCCGCGAACCAGTGGTAGAACCCGCGCGTTGAATTCGTCGAAAGCACCGCCGTGCCATAACTCCGGCTGGATGACACCCCGATTGTCTCGATAGCCCGGTTACCGTGGTGTATGACCTCGTTCTCGTTGCGCCATATCTGACCTGCACTGTTAACGAAGACATTTTCCACACGCCTCACGACGGGTTTGACATTTCGCCGACCTTGGATCTCAAGTTTTTGCAGCAGCCGCCTATTCTCGTGAACGTGAATGTCGTTCAGCCTATCACTTCCGGATATCGTGATTGTTCCGGGTGAGGGCCTGAGGTGAGCATCTGAGGCAACAAATTGGAAGGGTGAAATTTCGTAACGACCCGACCGGGCAACAACCTGAGGGCCTGCCAGCGGGGGAACTATAGCTCTCCACCGTGCACGGGCAGCGGCACGTAACTCTTCCTGGGTACCGGGATGCGCTGATATTCGGCGACAAAGCTCCGAATATCGGTGTGGATTTGTATCGGACGGGATGCTCCCTAGCAATCTCCATGCAGGTTCGGTTTTCCCCCAGGCAATGAGCTTCGTCGCGATTGCCATCTTGGAACTGGGCGCCATAGACGCCGCGACAGTCCGATCGACAATCGTTTCGACCAATGCCTGATTGTCCTGCTCCAATGCAGCGCTCAGGCTTGCAAGGATCCGTTGTTTCCGGTTCAAGAAAAACGGAGATTGGCGTCTGACGTTTAGTTGCCGAGCAGCGAGCGCGGATGCTAGTCGCGCGAAACTTCTAAAGAACCTGGCAATCAAAACCACACCTCCAAAGCGGAACGACCGATCACCAAAGCGATCGGCCGTTCCGCCTTTCTGGGAACGCAACAAGCCTAGAATTTGAAACTACGCTTGAGGGCGTCGCTGATTACCCAAAGACCCTCGGAATTTTTGGCAGCAACTGGAAGCGGAAATGCTTCGACAAGCGCGTCCCCGGAATATGTAAGGGGTGTCCATTTCGCTCTTACATAAGACGCGGCACCTTCCCAGTCCGTCTTTCGTGAACGGTCGAGGCAATAGGCGAGAACACTTTCAGTTCCGGCTCCAAGGTAGAAATCCTTGAGACGGTGATCGACGCGTACGTTCGGATCCTTGAGATCAAGACGCGCCCCAGTTCCGTCGCCATAGGTTGCGAACCACGCACAGGGGATCCCGTAAGTTTCAGCAATGACCAATCCATGGAGACTGGTCGACAGAATGAGGTCGCAGGACAGAATCTCGCGGACCTTCTCCTCCAGCGCCTCTACCGTTTTCTCGGTCAGGGTGTTGATCAGATGGACTGAGGATCCGTCACCGGTGTGCGGCAACTGGTAGCGGGAAAGCTCCGCTTTTGCCGTACCGTTTGGGGTCTGCTCGTCAAGTTCCGTCAGATGCAGGATCACACCGATCCGGTACTTCTTTTCCACATCGCGCATCGGCCAGATCTGAGGGAGCAACCAGACAGGGTCGCCGTATACCCCCGACACTTCGATCCCGGTCGCCGCAAGCGTGCTGGCAGTCTGTGGGCCACGCGTCGCATGGATCTGATACGTGGTATCGGGAGCCTTCACGAAATTCGGGATGGTCCGATCCACCGCATTCCGCGTTGCATCCATCCCGGTGCCCCAAAAATGGAGCACACCATTGCGCTGGGCGTGACCGATAGTCCCGACGCCGACGACCCTCTCGCCAGGCGCATCGAACCCCGCGTGGCGGATCGGAAGGCCAGACACCGCGCTGACTACAACCGCGCTCAACGCGTCGCCAAGGTTGGCATATGGAACCCCTGTCGTGCTTGCGGCCCACGACAAGGGGATTTCGGTCCAGGTGGACGGCGCACTGCGGAGCCCTTCTTGCCGATTTACGACGGGCTCAGGGCTTTTTTTTTTAATTTCTGCGGTAGCCAGCTTATCCGCACGACGCAGTTCGGCAACATCGTGTTGCAACTTCAATCCGGTCAGGATCGGGCTCTGCCATATCGTTTCCCCTGCGGCTGGTTCGATCGGCCGATAGGGCAGCGGAAACGCATCGATCAACGCTTGTGCATCGATATCGACCGGTTGCCATGCGCGGTCTATCGACGAGATGACATCCGCCCAATCGGTGACGGCGGGACGTGGTTGGATATAAGCCGGAATGGCCTTCTTGTGCATGCCGGTGTAGAGATCAACGATCCGCAGATCGACAGGTCCGTTGGGATCAAGATCGATGGTCTGCAGCCCTAGACCTGTCTGCGCGCCCGGTGAGAAGTAAAGGCACGGAATGCCGTAGCTTTCAGCGATAACCATACCGTGCAGACTTGTTGAGACGATACGTTCACACGCCAGGATCTCGTCGAACTTATACTGCAGGTGTTCCATACCGATCGGTGTAACCGTGGTAATCAGGTGGACGTCGTCTTTGAACTCGGCCGGAATGTCGAAACGCTTCAGCCCCTGCTTTGCAACAGCCTCGTAAGTTCGGTCGGCCAGTTCCGAAAGGTGGAGAATGACTCCCAGCTTCCACTTCTTTTTGACTTCGGGGCGATAGAAGCGCGGCATCAGCCAAACGGGGTCGCCGTAAACGCCGGGCTTGTTGCCGGTCGGGCCTGCAAGCAGGGATTCCGAAACCGGACCCCGGGTCGCTGCGATATGGAAGTTCGAGTCCGGCGGGATCGTAAAGGGAACGCGCTCGTCCAGACTAGCTGACGGATTAGCCCAGCTTGAGCAGCCCGTACCCCAGAACCAGACTTCGCCCTGCCCAAAGCCGTGCCCTATTGTCCCGACGGCGCCCATACGGGTGGAAAGAGATTTCGTGGGTACGCGGTGCACCGACTTGCTGCTCAGCAACGACACCATTACCGGGCTCAGCGCGTCACCGAAATTCAGATAATTCATCTCGGAGGTCGATCCAGCCCATGCAAGCGGTACCGAGGGGCTATCCTTAAAACGTTCTGCAAACGATACCGTCATCTTGATTTCCTGTTCTAAGATCGAGTGAACAACCGCTGGATCGCGGACCGAACACGCTGCATTCCACTAGAGCGACCGCCTTCGCCATTACGCATCGGCGTGGTTTTTATGAGTCGATGTCCAAACACGTCGCCGTCTTTTGCTTGGACGAATTTTACATCTAGCGGCAGACGGTCAATCAAGGCGTCTGTATCCAACGTCACAGGCGACCAAGAGGAGTCAATTGCCTTAGTCACATCCTCCCAGTTCGTCAGCTTGCGCCTATCCTGCACGTAAACCGGGATCTTGCTTTTACCTAGCCCCTGATAGAGGTCAATGATTCTCAAGTCCAGCGAGCCATCGTCGATGAGATCAGCTTCGGAGAGACCTACGTTTCTACCTCTCGGTGCGAAGTAAAGGCATGGAATTCCGTAGCTCTCTGCAAAAACCATCCCATGGAGGCTGGTTGAGACCAACCGTTCGCAGGATAGGATGAGATCGAGCCGCTCCCGCAGTGCCTCGGTCGTCACTTCCGTCACCGTATTGATCAGCACAACGTCGGAAGCTTCCGCATCCGCCACATTGTAGCGGATATACTCCGGCTTCGGATGCGCTTCGTAGGCCCTATCTGACAAATCCGCCAGATGAATGATGACGCCAAGCTTATAGCGCTTCTTCACCTTCGCAGGGTAAAATTGGGGCAGCAGCCAGACAGGATCGCCGTAGACCGGCGTCAGCGAAGACTTTCCGTCAGTCAAGATTTTCCACGAAACCGGACCACGCGTAGCGGACACATGAAAGTTCGTACGACCGTCGTAACGGAAAAGCTCACGCTCCGCAGCCGGTGCCCCGGCGTTCCGATATTTCGACGATCCCGTGCCCCAGATCCAGACATCGCCGCCGGAAAATCCATGCCCGATCGTACCGACAGCACCAAGCCTTGGGCCGGTGGAGTTTTGAGCCACATGCCGCGTCGGAAGGCTTGTTACCAGGCTGACCATTATTGGACTGAGGGCGTCGCCAAGGTTTGCGTATTCTCCCTTGGCAGAGGTCGCCACGAATGAAAGCGGAATCGCTCCCTCATCCCGGGCGACTTCACGTAGGTGTTTCATTCCGTAGTTTCCCTGAATTCCCGCACCATCCGAAGAGCAGATGGCGCCATAGTTTTACAGAACGCGGTCGTAGACCTGCTGCAAGCGCTCGCGATATCGCTCGGACGAGAACAATGCGGCCTGCTTCGGCCCAGCTTCACTCAACCGGGCGCGTAGTTCCGCATTGGTATCAATCTCGATGATTGCATCTGTAATCTGCTTCGTGTCGTACGGATCTACCATCAGAGCAGCCTGACCGGCAACCTCGGGTATAGACCCCCCAGAAGACGTGATCACGGGGGTACCGAGCGACATCGCCTCCAGAACCGGCAGACCGAAGCCCTCATAGAGCGACGGGAAGACAAGCGCTTTCGCGCCTTTGATGAGGCTTACCAACAGAGGGAAAGGCGCGTAGTCGAACAGGCGAATGCGATCACGATAGAACGTGACGTTATCGACAGTCTCCATGTACCGGTTGGTCGCCTCCTTGATCATACGGAGCTCTTGCTCCGACTTCCAAGCCTGCGCGCCAACGATGACCAACGGTCCCTTTACCTTGCTCGCAAGGTACGCCTCGATGATGCGACCGATATTCTTCTTGGGCTCGATAGAACCGTAGAACAGGTAGTAGTCCTTATAAGGAAGACCGAAAGCCCCCTCGACCTCGCGCTGCACGGCATCGTCAGACTTCAACGCGTATTTGTCGGGAATGTCCACAGACTGGAAGGTGTTCGTAATTTTGTCTTCGGGGCAACCTAGAAGATCGATGATGTCTCTTCTGGATGTCTCTGAGACGGTTACGATATGGTCGGCGGTGCGCACGATCTTTCGCATCAAATTGAAGTAATAGCGCTTCTTATCGAGGGTCGTGAACGGCAGCCTGAGTGGTACCAAGTCGTGGAGCGTATATATATTTTTTGCACCGGGAACGTAGATCGGCAGCGGGTAAGTCCAGTGCATGATGTCCGCATGCGAGATGCCGCGAACTTTCATCAACGCCTTATGAGCCTTGAAGTGGTTTTCCGCTGCAGTGAAGATCGAAGGGCCGTTCCAGATCTTATCGAAATAGGGCATCTTCGAGCGAAACTGCGTTGCGATGACCGCACCCGAGATGGGAACTTCCTTGGCGTAGATACCAAACGGCGCTCCAGTCACCGACTGGATTTCGCGCTTAAACTTCGTCCACCAAGTCGGATTTCCAACATTCGCGTCGAAGAAGGCAATTTCCTGGATCAAAGGATTTCGGCTGGGGGCACCGCGGGTGCCGTAGAGCACCTCGACGTTGTGGCCTAAGCTATGCACTTCGTAGCTAAGATTTCGGGCATAAGTTGCAATGCCTGTTCCCTTCTCGAGATCGAGATTAAAGCCATCGATGACAATAGTACGTGCCAATGCGCGCCTCATTTTTTTCAATACAATACGGACCAGAGCTCGTCGTTGACGGGCACAACTGCAGACTTTCAGACAAACTTCAGAACTAGTTGTTGAGCAACCTGTTCACACTCGATGCCTGCGCAATAGGCGATGCCGTGGTGCTGACCAGCGTTGCGAACTTTCGCACCTCAGCCAGAGACGAGTTCGCGATGTAGATAAGGTCATCCCTGTATATCTCAAATTCCTTGAGAAGGAAGAACCCACTAGGGTCTTGTAGATCAAACTGATAGATCACATTGACCTTGGTATCCGCAGGCACAGAAAGCGGCACGCCCGTCAGCCTTGCGACGAGCCCCGCGGGTTCCGTACGGTAGACGAACACACCTTTGGCGTTCGCGCGCTGGTCGTCCAAGCCACCGACCTTCGCCAGAGCCTGATTCAAACGCAGCCGCGACTCGTCAAACTGGACAGAGGCATTCGCATTGGTCGCACCGAAAACCGTAAAGCTCCGCGGCTGACGAATGAGGGTGATCACGTCATTCGGTTGTACGTAGATATTCTCACGCGCGTCTGACACGAGCTGTTCCATCGCAATACTTTCGGTACGCGATCCGCGCGTAACCTGAACAGCAAGCTGATGAGCTTCCATTCTTGGGCCGCCCGATATGGAAATAATGTCAAGCAAACGCTCTCCGCGAGGAGAGAGCGGAACCCTACCGCTGGTCGCAACTTCACCCGTCACCGTTACGGTGTTCGATAGGTTCTTTGTGACACTCACGAGCACTTGTGGCTCAATGGCCTTACCTCGAAGTGCGCCTTCAATTCTCAGACGGACTTGGTCAGGGGTCATCCCGACAACACGTACAGTTCCCGCATAAGGTACAGTAATCGTGCCGGCCACCGAGACAGGCTGCTCAGGAATTTCAGCACTCGATCCGCCACCGCCGGAAAAAAGTCCGCCTTGAGCCGATTCCCATATGTGAATCACGACCGTATCACCAACCCCGATAGCGGACGAGTTGGCCTTGCGCGCCTGCCCGAAAATCGTCGAGAGGTTATCCAACGGACGGCTTTTCAAGATAGCCAACGTGCGGGTGGTTACATTCACGAGCGAATATGGGGCGTACTGCTCGGAGGCTTCACGCGAAATAGCACCGGCACTTGGTCCCGAACCTGGGATCATCGTGCATGCTGTAAGCGAGGAAGCGACAAGTAGGATACCGAAGGATCGAACCACTATCTTCGAAAGCATGCAACCTTCACTCACCGATTTACCTGCGAAAGCTATCAACCATTCATTGGCGTCAAACTCAAAGGCTTTATTACTCATTACACGCAGCCTAACTGTGGTTTGCATATGTCAGTTGACCCCACAATACAAATGAAAACGGTTTCCAATTCCCTACCGAAAACGGAAGCACACAGCTGAAGTGGCAGGAATGACACTTCGATGAAATGCGCACCCTGCGAGCTCGCAGCGAAGAACGCCACCACCAGTTGACGCATACGAAAGAGGAGGAGTATTCAGCGGGGCCCTGCCCTCCAGATCTGGAGACTAAGAGCTCGATGCGGCTTCTACTCGACGTTACCCGAACGATTGATCACATCTACAACTCCACTCCGACAGGTATCGACCGCGTCGAGCATGCATTTCTAGACTGGCTTCTCGGCGACGAGAAACCGGCGTCAATCGAGCCTCATTTTGTCATCACCGCCGCAAATATGCATTCGGCACTGAATGCCGACCAAATGCGCGATACACTTTCCAAGGCTCGCCGCCTTACGATGTCGACAGAGCATCGTGAATCTCAATTCGAGGCGTTGCTGGACTTTCTAAGACAGCCAGTTGCCATTAGTAATGAGAACTTCGGCGCAGCCCGGTTCCATGGGGGCACCGTGCGCCAGAAACCGACAAAGACCAGAATATATGCTACCTTCGCGAAAGCTCTGGCCAGGGGGCGGGCTAATTTCAAACGACTAGTTCGCGAAGCAAGCAACCACCAGACCGTTTATTTTCATACGTCGCATACGCAGCTCGAGCACGGCCACATGTATCGGTGGCTGGAAGCTCCGAACATCCGGTCAATGTTTTTCATTCACGACGTCATTCCTCTGGACTATCCCGAGTTCTGCAGCCCGCCGGCGCGCAAGAACCATATTGGCAGAATGCAAACTGTTGCCGACCGGGCGGACTGCATCATCGTCAATTCGGAATACACACGTCAGCGAGTGCTGCATTATCTGACACCCGATCGCTGGACTGCACAAAACATCTTCGTCTCCCAGTTGGGCGTCGATCTTCCTCAGATCGCATCGACGGAGGATGTTTTTACACCTGATACTCCCTACTTCGTCTGCCTTGGGACGATGGAAGGACGCAAGAACCTGGTTCATCTGCTCAATGTCTGGCGAAGGATTTTTGAAACAGCCGGGCCAGACCGAACGCCAAGACTGGTTTTCGTCGGAAAACGAGGCTGGGAGTGCGAAAATGTTTTCGACGTACTCGATCGTACCGCCGAACTTTCTCCGTATCTTGCAGAGGTTACCGGACTAAATGATGTCGAGCTGGTCAGACTGCTCAACGGTGCGTCAGGGATGGTGACGCCGTCATGGGTGGAAGGCTACAGCCTGCCGCCAGTCGAGGCGATCTGCCATGGGGTGCCGGTTATTGCATCCGACATTGATGCACACCGCGAGCTCATTGCGGGCTGCGCTCAGCTACTAGACCCGTCAGACGGCATCGCGTGGAAAGACGCAATTCTGGATGTCGCCTGGAGACCAGAAAAACGCGATGCCCTGAAGTTGAAAACAAAGGACTTCGTTCCTCGGTCATGGACAACATTCGTCGCGGACTGCGTACACTACGGAACCTGAGGAAGGCACTTCGATGCGTAAAACGAGCCAGTGGGTTCGGGTCACGCTTTTTGTCGTGTTAAGACCTTCCGCTACGGCAGCGGAAGGTCTGGTTTAAAGAACCCCGCATCAGATCCGGTGATCCCGAATTGACGCGAACACCATCCTTAGTATCCACCAACCAAGGATACTGAGAAGAATGATCTCAAACATCCTCATTGGCCGGTCAGGAAGCACCGGCTGCGGCGGCCTCTCCGGATTGACGACGTTGACGATGTAAAGCTTCTGATGCTCTGCCTGTAGCCGGGCATTCTGGAGCATTGAAACCGCGGCAGAATACTTCTGCTGCGCCAGTTGCTGATCAACCGACAACAGCTTGTACCTGTTGATCAAGGGCGCCAGCGCATTTGTCTTGCCGGTTAGGTTTCCCTGCTCGGCCTCGATCTGGCTTTTCAGAGCCTTGATGAGATTGATGCTTTCAGTAGCTCGCGGTCCATTTTTGATTGCGTCGTCGCCCAACGAGTTTCGCTTCGCCTGCTCGGAGGCCGCCTCACCGCGCAACTGCGTGATGATGCCACTCAAAGAAGCGACGTCGAGCGAGGGATCGATCGTCCCATTCTGCAACTGGAAATTCGTGATCGAGTCATTCGTACTGCGCATCTCAGCAGCCGCAGTCTGCACTTGCTCTTCAGCAAGTGTGATCATGTCTGTACGCGCACGGTTGTTGAACTCGTTCACCAGCTTTTCGCTGATTTCGGCGAGACCCTTGGCAATAATAATGACGGTATCGGCGTCATAGGCATAAGTCGTTAGGGTGATCTGACCCTGAATATCGTCGTAATAGACTTGAACGTGATCACGGTAATACTTGTATCGCTGTTCATAGGTCGCGTTCTTTGATAACCCGCCTAGAAAGTCTGCGCTACCCGACTGGAAACGAAAGCTGATATTTACATTCCGCTCGAGTTCGTCGAACGCGGCGCGAGAACGGATAAAGTTAACAACCGCGTAAGACTCGTCGATCGCGCGTTCAGCCGTTGTCGATGTCGAGGACCCCAAGCTCATCGCAGCAGAACCAGCCATTGCGGGCGTTGGATTGCGAATGGAGAAAATAGTGTCGACCTGATAGGAGTCCGCCGCAAATCCCCATAGGTAAATCGCACCGGCTATCACTGGCAGCGGAACAGCAATCAGATTTAAAATCTGAGATCTGCGTTTCCAGATCGTCGAAGGAAATTGCGGAAGCTGGTATACCCTAGCCTTTGGCTTGGGTTTCGGGAGGTCGGCAGGCCTCAAAAAAGGCCCATCCATGACTACTCTCTCAGCCCCCGCCATATTCAACTTCGACAACAATGCGTCGTCCCGTTGAACCGCGTCAACAGCCTCGTCGCTCTGGCCTTTTTTGATTTTCTTGTCCTCTCGGAACGATCCTTGCATCGGAATTCCTATTGGCTAACGACGGGAGTTAGTAGTCAGAGTTGGTTTCATTCGAGCGATCATCATCTTCGTCATCGTCAGCGGTCGCCTTCACCTTGAATGCCCTGATAGCATCGCCTCTATTCTTATAATCGACTAATGTGCCGTTGGACAGCACCATGCAGTCATCGCAAAGCTCCCGCACCACGCTGACATTTCGCGTTATTGCCACAAGTCCGCGCGATCCTCGCAAATCTTTCAGCCGCTGCATCGCCTTCAAACGAAAGGAAGCATTCCCGAGCATGATCGTATCATCCGCAACGAGAATGTCGAATGGCATGAAAAGGACCAGTGCCGTCGCCGCTCGATTCCCGATTTCGGAAGAAATTTCCGATAATGAACGATCAATCATCGTGGCCGGGATACTTGCGAAATCACGAGTCTCTTCCAACAGGTACCGAAAATCGCATTGATAAACCTGCGACAAAAACCGGATGTTTGCGCGTAGCGAAGCGGCATTGCTCAGGATCTGACGGGCGCCGATCGGCCAAGAGACGCGGAGCCCATGATGTATGTCGCCGACGTCGGGCCGCAAATTCCCGGTCAGCAGATTGGCGAAGGTCGTCTTCCCTGCTCCACGATCTGCGAGAATGCCGACATATCTGCCTTTTTCGAAAGTTGCGTTGATATCCTTCAGAACAAGCGTTTTCCGCGCACCCATACCAACATATTGAGAAACACCTGATAAAACGATCTGCGATCCGGATCGTGAGGCGTCGCTGTCATGGACGAGCCTAACGTTTCCGCGCCCCACCACGGCGGGAGTTGGGATCTCATCCTTGCGTGCAAACAGATTTTTAAAAAGCAAATCTGAATTCCAATCTAATATGGGTAACGACGCAAAAACAGGATTAGAGGTTCCTGTCCCTGTGAATTGCCGATCCATCGAAACCTGTCAGCCGCTGCACACCGTGTTTGCTCAGACATCCTCGCATGTGCGGAACATTTCAGCCTCTCTTCGCCAGCCAATCCGCCAGATCAATCCTGCCAGAATTCCCAGAATCGATCCGGCATATTCGCTACGTCGGGATAGTCGTCGCCATCAGCGTTCTGGGGCGGAACCACCTTGGTAATATCCTGGCACCCTGCCATGTACCACCGATGAGTTTCTCCGGTTTTAAGATCTGTCAGGACCTGACTGTACGCGCCATCAGTTTCAATATTTCCAAGCTTTATATTCGGCGTGGGCTGCGATGGCATAGAAAACGGTGCGTCGCAATATCCCATCTCGAAAGTGCGCTTGGCTAGTCCCGAGGCAGTGCCGCCGGTCTTCTTGTTCACGTAGTCGTCGCGCTTCCAGTTCTCCCATCGGGTCTGGCCAAACTCCCGAGTCCAGTAGGTGCGCTCCATCTGACGCCCCTTGCCTGGCGTTGTTCCGCTTTCGTCCGCTTGTGAATAGGGATGCGAGACGATCGTCTCAAGTGTCTGCCCCGAGCGATAACGGTATTCGCCCTTTGACCAAACGGCAAGCACGCGTGCTGGATAGCGATCTGGGCAAGGTGCCGACAGTGGAGGCAATCCATGGATATGGCTCGCTTTCTCAAGCAAGGTATAACCTGTTTGACCCAATGTACCGGAGGTGTTCCCGAAGAGCATCCAATTGTGGAAATAGCGTCGTGACGAATGCGGGTTTGCATCGCATTCAGGTGTTATACCACCCCGGACTGTGCCGCCGTTCTTGCCGCGGCTCCAGGCCCCCATGATAAATGTGTACTTGTCATCAAACCAGCGCACAGAGTAATAGGCCGGTATAGGATCCCGCTTCATATCTGGACATAGCGAATACGCCACCCGGACAGTTTTCATGATCCGCGTTACACCTGCATGGGTCAGGGGAATATTGTCGTTGACGACGAAGCGACCCGGACAACGCTTTATGTCCTGGTTCCAGGATGTTAGATGATAGGGAATCCGATCCGATTGACGTATGTTTCTGTGACTGGTGCACTGCGGAGAGCCTGGCGCAACATTCGGCAGGGCCTTGTCTCCAGCATCGACACACACGTCCATTACCATGAAATCGTACATGTCGGAGTCGGCAGCAGGTTCGGCCTTGGCGGCGCTAATGGTCGACCCGCATAGCACGAAACACAATGCAGCAGCCGCCAGTCTTTTGCGCAACGAAATCAGTGCCCCGAAATCGGCTGGCACTTGATAATACCGCATTAGAACCCCCGTTCCTTTCATGACCATGTCGATCTTGCGGCTCTGCTCGCCCATCGCTAGGCCAACGACTGTTGAACGTCACAAGCGTCCAAAAGCGCGATCCTCAAATCTTTTCTCAGACATGCGAGGCGACTTGGACCTTTTGAAGACCGACGAAGTCTGGATCGGCATCAAACAGCACTTTTCCGGCGTGAGCGAGGCAGATACGTAACACATTCTCCTCCGGCAGTCGCGCATATCACGATTGAGATTCTCAAATGAGATACGGATGCTCAGCAGTTCACTGTGCAGACACGGAGCCGTTCCGGACCCAGAAAAAACGATACGATACTGCAAACGCACTGAGTATAAACTGGCTGGGGCGCCAGGATTCGAACCTGGGATGCCGGTACCAAAAACCGGAGCCTTACCGCTTGGCGACGCCCCAACAGGTCGGGGGCAAATCATTGCTGGCCCGGACCGGAAGTGGCCTTGCTCTAGCAAAGCTTTGCCGCCCTCTCAACGGCAAAATTCGGGATTGTCACGAATAAACGCGGGGTTTCGGGTTTACGGGCGTTGATCGGGTGCTAAACCTCGGGAGATGACAACAAGCGCCCTTGGCGGCAGGACAGTTTTTGAGCATGCCGGAAGACCTTGATTTCGATCTGACCTTTTCGCCCTCCTATGGCGTGCCCGTGACGATCGCGGCAGGGGTGCAGCGGTTGACGGTGAACAATCCCTCGCCGTTTACCTTTCATGGCACCAACAGCTATATCGTCGGGACATCGTCGGTGGCCGTGATTGATCCGGGGCCGGAGGACGAGGCGCATTTTAAAGCCTTGATGGCGGCGCTTGAGGGGCGGCGTGTCAGCCATATCCTTGTCAGCCATACGCATCGCGACCACTCGCCGCTGGCACGGCGGCTGAGCCAAGCGACCGGGGCGTTGACGGTGGCGCAGGGGCCGCACCGGGCGTCCCGTTCCCTGCACGCGGGCGAGATCAATCCGCTCGCTGAAAGCGCTGATACCGATTTCGTGCCCGATATCGCGGCCGGTGATGGTGAGAGGATCGAGGGTGACGGGTGGGCGCTGACCGTCCTCCATACACCCGGCCATACCGCCAACCACTGCGCCTTCGCGCTGGAAAATTCCGGCATCCTGTTTTCTGCCGACCACGTGATGGCCTGGGCGACGACGATCGTTGCGCCGCCGGATGGATCCATGGCGGATTTCATGGCGTCGGTTGAAAAGCTTCTGGCCCGCGGTCATGAAGACCGGATCTTCTTTCCCGGACATGGCGGACCGGTGACCGAGCCCGCCTCTTTTCTGCGCGGCCTGCGGACCCATCGGCGGATGCGCGAGCGCGCGGTGCTGGAGCGCATCCGCGCCGGCGACCGGTTGATCCCGGATATGGTGACGGCGATCTATGCGCGTACGGATCCGCGTCTGCATGGTGCTGCCGCCCTTTCGGTGCTGGCGCATCTGGAAGACCTGATCGGCAAGGGACAGGTCGCAACCGACGGACCGCCATCGCTTTCTGGCATCTATACCCTCGCCTGAAAAACGGTCAGCCGCCGGTGATGCCGAGCAGTTCCGTATCGAGACGATCGAGGAAATCCTGGGCGATTTCAGCGCCGAGGCCGAGATCATGCGGCCCGAAGCGCGAGACGACGCGTAGATCGACGGAGGTCGTCTCGGCATCTTCACGCAACCGGATCACGATATCGAAGCGCAGGCCGAGCACCAGCGTGCGGGTCTCGCCCTGAAGCAGCACATCGCCGGCGGTGCCGATCGTCGGCTCGAGCGTGAGTTCAGGCCGGCGCAGCGGCACCGGCGCCACATCCGGCACCGGCGCCTGCTCGTCGCGGGGCGCTGCACGGGTGAGGATGTCGGGCTCCACCAGCTCCAGCCCCTCTGTCTTGACGATGCCGATCCGGGCGGACCGTAGCGCCTTCTGGACGCCTTCGTAGACGCGGTCGACGGCCCCTTCGTAACGTCGTCCGGTGAGGCGCGGATAGGCGGCAAACTGCGCGCGGCGCTCAGTGGGCGTGACCATCGGCGGGCGCTGCGGCAGGAAGCGCTGGTCGGCTGTCGGTTCGAAGACGAAGGCAGGCGGATCGGCAATATCGGTGGAGATGTCGTAAAGCGGCGGCAGCGTGAGATAGGACAAGGTTCCCATCACCACGACGGCAAGCGGGACGGCTGCAAACACCAGCCCGTGTGCAGCAGCAACGCCTCCTCTTGCACCGACACTCCACAGCCGCGCGAGACCCAGCAGCGACAGCGGTACCGAGGCAGCCGCAATGGTTGCGGAACACAGAACAAGTGCCACGAAATCCGGCTCGTTCAGCGGCCCGAACCGATGCGCGACGGCTGAAACCACGAATAGAAGAAAAGCGCAGAAGCCGAGCCTGCGCCCGAAATAGGCGGCGCGGGAAACGGGCCGGACAAAGCGGACGGTCATTGTGTGAAAGCGGCTCCATGCAAACTCTGTTCCCTTGTGTAGAACAGCGCGGCGGGGAATGGAATCCTTGGTTTGCGCTCGCCATCCAACGGGGTTATTCGGGAGCACCGTTGTGCTGCCGCAGCCATCATCTGGAGCCTGTCATGCGTCTTGCCCTTCTCGCCACACTGGCCGTCATCGGAACGGCACTGACTTCCTGCCAGACAATCACACCGGAGGAGCGGCGGGCGGCGGATCAGCAGTCCTGCGCGCGCTTTGGGTTCCGTCCCGGGACCGATGCCATGGCGCGCTGCCTGCTCGACCTCGAGCTCGACCGCCGCGCCGAGCGACGCGCATGGCGGGCGGAAAGCGATGCGATGATGGGACGCCCGCCGATCGTGGTGACGCGGCCGGTTTATATTCACCGCCACTGACCGGTCAGCTCTTCGTCCGCTCGATCGCTGCCTGGGCGGCGGCGAGCCTTGCGATGGGGACGCGAAACGGCGAGCAGGAGACGTAGTCGAGATCGGCGTTTTCGCAGAAGCGGATCGAGGCCGGGTCGCCGCCGTGTTCGCCGCAAATGCCGAGCTTCAGGTCTGCCCGCGTCTTGCGGCCGCGCTCGGCTGCGAGCTGGATCAGTTCGCCGACGCCATCGAAATCGAGCGAGATGAACGGGTCGTTCTCGATAATTCCCTTGCGCTGATAGGTGGGAATGAAGGCCGCCGCGTCGTCGCGCGACATGCCGAAAGTGGTCTGGGTGAGGTCGTTGGTGCCGAAGGAGAAGAACTCGGCGGTTTCCGCGATCACATGGGCGCGCAGTGCGGCGCGCGGCAATTCGATCATCGTGCCCGCCAGATAGGCGATCGGCACGCCGGTTTCGCGGGCGACGTCTTTCGCCACCGCATCGATGACGCCCTTCACGTAATCCAGTTCCTTGCGCAGGCTGACGAGCGGCACGAGGATTTCGAGTTCGACCGGCTCTCCGGTGGTCTTTCCGGCCTCGACTGCCGCCACAAAGATCGCCCTCGCCTGCATTTCGGCAATTTCCGGGTAGGAGATCGCAAGCCGGCAACCGCGATGGCCGAGCATCGGGTTGAACTCGTGCAGCGCATCGATGCGTCTGGCGAGGAAAGCCGGCGGCATGCCCATGGCGCGGGCGACGTCGTCGATCTCGGCCTCGGTCTTGGGCAGGAATTCATGCAGCGGCGGATCGAGCAGGCGGATCGTTACCGGCAGGCCGTGCATGATTTCGAACAATTCGGTGAAATCCGACCGCTGCATCGGCAGAAGTTTGCTAAGCGCTGCGCGCCGCGCCTTCTCGGTTTCGGCCAGGATCATCTCGCGCATGATGTGGATGCGGTCGCCTTCGAAGAACATGTGCTCGGTGCGGCAGAGACCGATGCCCTCCGCCCCGAACGAGCGGGCGGCGCGGGCATCCTGCGGCGTATCGGCATTGGTGCGCACGGTCATGCGGCGGGTCTTGTCGGCCCAGGCCATCAGCTTGCCGAAATCGCCAGACAGCGCGGGCTGGGTCATCGGCACGGAACCCTTCAGCACCTGGCCGGAGGATCCGTCGATGGTGATGACTTCACCGCGCCTTAGGCTGACGCCGTTTGCGGCAAGAAGCACCTCGTTGCGCAGATCGACGCGCATGGAGCCGGCACCGACGACGCAAGGAATGCCCATGCCGCGGGCAACGACGGCCGCATGGCTGGTCATGCCGCCGCGGGTGGTGAGGATCGCTTCGGCGGCGTTCATGCCGTGGATGTCTTCCGGGCTGGTCTCGATGCGCACGAGGATGACCTTGCGGCCTTCCTTGTCGGCTTCGACCGCCTCCTCGGCGGTAAACACGATCTCGCCGGTCGCAGCGCCCGGCGATGCAGGCAGGCCGGAGCCGATGACATGGCGTTCGACGCGCGGATCGATGGTCGGGTGCAGCAGCTGGTCGAGCGACGGGGGATCAATGCGGCAGACGGCCTGGCTCTCGGTGATGACGCCTTCCTCGACCATGTCGACGGCGACCTTCATGGCAGCACGGGTGGTGCGTTTGGCGTTGCGTGTCTGCAGCATCCATAATTTGCCGCGTTCGATGGTGAATTCCACATCCTGCATGTCGCAGTAATGGGCTTCCAGCCGGTCGCAGATCGTGCGGAACTCGGCGAATGCCTGCGGCATCAGCTTTTCCATCGACGGCTTGTCGGAACCGGAGGCAAGCCTGCCCTCCTCGGTGATCGATTGCGGTGTGCGGATGCCGGCGACGACGTCTTCGCCCTGCGCATTGACGAGGAACTCGCCGTACAAGGCTTTCTCACCGGTCGACGGATTGCGGGTGAAGGCAACGCCTGTGGCCGATGTCGAGCCGAGGTTGCCGAACACCATGGCCTGGACATTGACCGCGGTTCCCCATTCCTCGGGGATACGGTGCAGCATGCGAAAGGTTTGTGCGCGCGGGTTCATCCAGCTTGCAAATACCGCGGCGATCGCCTTCCAGAGTTGCTCGTGCGGATCCTGCGGGAAACCCGTTTCCAGTTCCTCCCCGATCAGTTGCTTGTAGAGCGAGACGAGGTGCTGCCAGTCGGCGGCGCAAAGTTCGGTATCGTATTCGTGGCCCAGCCGCGCCTTCTCGTCTTCGAGGATCTCCTCGAAGATTTCGTGGTCGAGGCCCATCACCACGTCGGCATACATCTGGATAAAGCGGCGGTAACTGTCCCAGGCGAAGCGGGCATCGCCAGAATCTTCAGCCAGCGCCTGCACCGTCTGGTCGTTGAGGCCGAGATTAAGCACCGTGTCCATCATGCCGGGCATGGAGGCCCTGGCGCCCGAGCGGACGGAAAGAAGCAGCGGCTGCACGCCGGCGCCGAAACGGCGGCCGGTGATCGCTTCCATGGCGGCGATGCCATCAAGGACTTCGGCCTTCAGACCGTCGGGCAGCATGCGGGCGTTTTCGAAATAATGGGTACAGGCATCGCAGACGATCGTCAGTCCGGGCGGCACCGGCAGGCCGAGGCTTGCCATTTCCGCGAGGTTTGCGCCCTTGCCTCCAAGACGGATGCTGTCACCAGCGCCTCCTTCCGCCTTGCCATCGCCGAAGCGATAGACCCATTTCGCCATTTCGCATCTCCACCCAGTCTTCTCAAGCATTTACAGCGTTTATGATCGTTTGGGAATTATGCGTCAGGATTATGTTGCAGCGCAGCAAAATCGGTGAGTTGTCATGCCTGACAGGAAAGTGACGTGCGCATGGGCTAGCGCGTCTCTATAACGCCGCCGGAACCTGCAGGGCCTTCGATGACCATCACGAGACGGAATGCTTTGAAACTGGCGGGTGTCGTGTCTGCGACGGCCGCCCTTAACGGCGCGCTGCTGGCGGAAGGAACGAGCGCGGCGATGGCTGCACCTGCCCTGCCCTTTGCCGTGACGACGCCTGTCCATGTGGATCAGGCGGCGCTTCGGGTGCGGGACCTCAAATCCATGACCGCGTACTACCAGGGCATGCTCGGGCTCGAGATCATCGAGCAGGATGATGTTTCCGGCGATCGCGTCGTGCTGGGTGCGGGGGGATCGCCGCTTCTGCATCTCGTCCGTTCGGCAGAGGCCGCCTTCGAGACGCCGGGTTCTGCCGGTCTGTTTCACATTGCCTACCTGATGCCGGACCGCGGCGATCTCGCCCGCTGGCTGGTGCATGTGGCGCAGCGGCAATTTCCGATCACAGGATTTGCCGATCACAGCGTCAGCGAGGCTGTCTATCTGACCGATCCCGAAGGAAACGGCGTCGAGGTGTACTGGGATCGGCCGCACGAAATGTGGACATGGGAGGGCGAGGTGGTGACGATGGGCACCAATGCGCTCGACGTGGACGATATCGTCGCCACTACCGACATCAACCGCGACACCTACACAAAAGCGCCCGCCAACCTCAGGATCGGTCATATCCATCTGCGGGTCGGCGAGATCGACAAGGCGCGGGCCTTCTATGGCGATCTGATCGGCCTGTCATCGACACGCGGCAACCGGGACGACTCGGGCTTCTTCTCGTCCGGCCATTACCATCACCACCTCGCCTTCAACACCTGGCAGAGCGCCGGTGCGGGAATGCGGGAAGAGACGCAAACCGGGCTCGACTGGTTCTCGCTGGAATTTGCAGAAAAGAGCGACCTGCTGGCGCTGAAGGACAAGCTGAAACAGGCGTCGGTCAGCTTCACGAGGGCTGTCGATCATATCGACATTCTCGACCCCTGGGGGACGAATGTGCGGCTGACGGGGCTGTAAAGACGCCTGCGGCGCGGATGTCGGAAAGAGATGAAAACGCTTTGCGGGGCCGGATCACATCGGCCCCGCAAAGCCTTCCGCACAGGACAGGAAAACCCGTGCGGGGGGTCTCTATATCGGCGGTACTTCGATGCTGAACTTGCGGCATCGAGGCACCACACGTCAATATGATTTTAGTTAAATTACACTACGCCGAGAAGCTGATGTCCCATATGAGTAAATTGACGTAGGTAGAAATACGGAGGCCGCGACCGGTTGACCGGGAAAGCGCTGGCTCAGCTGGCTTCGCGCAGCAGTTCCGCCGTCTGCAGATCGACCGAGACCAGCTGCGACACACCCTGCTCCGCCATGGTCACACCGAACAGACGGTTCATGCGGGCCATGGTGATGGGGTTGTGGGTGATGATGATAAATCGCGTCTCAGTCGACGCGGCCATCTCGTCCATCAGGTTGCAGTAGCGCTCGACATTGTGGTCGTCGAGCGGTGCATCCACCTCGTCCAGCACGCAGATCGGTGCGGGGTTGGTAAGGAAGACGGCGAAGATCAGCGCCATCGCCGTCAGTGCCTGCTCGCCACCTGACAGAAGCGTCATCGTCTGCGGCTTCTTGCCCGGCGGGCGGGCGAGGATTTCGAGGCCGGCTTCGAGCGGATCGTCGCTCTCGATCAGCTGCAGCTCTGCCGTGCCGCCATTGAAGAGATGCGTGAACAGCCGCTGGAACTGCTTGTTGACCACATCGAAGGCGGCCAGCATGCGCTCGCGTCCTTCGCGATTGAGGCTCTGGATCGCACCGCGCAGTTTGCGGATGGCGTCGATGATGTCGTCGCGCTCGTGGATCAGCGCGGCGAGCTTGTCGGAAAGCTCCTTCTGCTCTTCCTCGGCACGCAGGTTGACGGCTCCCAGCCGCTCGCGCTCCATCTTGAGCCGGTCGACCTCGCGTTCGATCTCGCGGATATCGGGAAGCGTGGCGCCGGGCGCGATGCCCGCGATGCGCATCACGTCATGCGGCTCCACGTTGAGTGCCTCGCGGATGCGCAGCTCGCCCTCGTGGCGCTTTTCGGCGGCCGAGACCAGACGCTCTTCGGCACGGCCGCGCTTTTCGCGGGCTTCGGCGAGTTCGGACAAGGCGGTGGCGGCGATACGGTCAGTCTCGCGCTGGCGGGTTTCCGCCTCGACCAGCCGATCGGAAGCGGACTTGCGGGCAGCTTCCGCCTTTTGCAATTCGTTGATCAGTGCCCGGCGGCGCTCGTCGAATTCTTCAGGTGCTGCTTCGAGATCGACGATCTCGTCGCGCGCCTCTTCCTCGCGCTGGCGCAGGCTGCCGATATGATCGGCGGCGCTGGCGATGCGGGAGACCCAGGCGGCGCGTTCCTGGGCGATGGCGGCGATGCGGCGCTTGCGCACCTCGATCTCGCGGCTCTGGCCCTCATAGGCGGCGCGCGCTTCGGCGAGACGGCCCCGATCGGTGGCGACAACGCTTTGCTGGTTCAACAGCTTGGCATCAATGGCGGAGAGATCCGGTGCGTCCTCGAGCTCGATGCGCGCATCTTCTTCCTGGACACCGAGATCCTCGATCTGGCCGGTCAGCTGGCTGACCGCTTCCGCAACCACATCGCGGCGACGGGTGAGATCGCCGGCTGCCCGTTCGGCAGCGGCAAGCGCATCGCGGGCATCGCTCAACTGGCGGGCGGCAAAACGGCTGCGGTCGCGCGCTTCGGCGAGCCGTTTTTCCTCAATCGAGATGGCGGAGCCGGCTTGCGCCAGCGCATCCTCGGTTTCAGACAGGATATCGCGCGCCTCGTCGATCTCGCCTTCCAGCTCCGACAGACGGTTTTTCTGGGACAGGCGAAGGGCAGCCGCACCCGGCGCTTCGGAGCCCGAGATATGGCCATCCCAGCGATAGACGGCACCCTCTCGGGTCACGAGGCGCTGGCCAGGGCGCAGCAGCGGCATCAGCCCCTCGGCGTCGTCTTGCGAGATCACGCCGATCTGCCCGAGCCGGCGCGCCAGTTCCGGCGGCGCCGTGACATAGGACGACAAGGGCAGCGCACCCTCGGGCAGGCTGGGATCAGCGGCACCATCTCCATTGATCGACCAGTGGGCGGAGGCAGAGGCATCGACAGGTGTTTCGAGATCATCGCCGAGGGCTGCACCAAGCGCTGCCTCATAGCCACGATCGACGCGGATCATTTCGGCAACGGGAACGAAGCCACCGGACAGGGCGCCGGCCGCCAGCATGCGCGAAATCGTGCGCTTTTCGGTTTCGAGCGCGTTCAGCGCCGATCGGGCAGATTCCACCGGGCCGCGGGCCATCAGTTCGTTCGAGCGCGCATGGGCGAGCGCCGACTCGACTTCTTCGGCCGCGATCGTCGCATCTTCGACGGCAATTTCGGCGGCTTCCACCGCGTCCTGCCGCTCGGCCGGGTTGTCGAGGCCGGAGAGCTTTTGTCCGATCGCGTCGAGTTCGCCCGTCGCATCGGCCATCTGCCGGTCGAGGCGCTGGCGTCGTTCTGCAAGATCGCGGATCAGCCGATCGAGCGCATTGCGTCCGGCGGAAGCTTCGGCGCGCTCGGCGGTGACTGCAGCAAACAGCGTCTCGCTATCGGCAAGCGTTGCAGCGGCTGACTCGAAGGCCTCTCGCAGGTCGTCGGCTTCCGCACCAGACTCCGCCAGCGTTTCGGTCAGCTCGGCCTCTTCGCCATCCAGCTTTTCGAGGAAAGCGGTGTTATCGGCGGCAAGCTGTTCCTCGCGGCTTATGTCTTCGGCAAGCTGCGACAGTCTTCGCGTCAGTTCGTCGCGACGCCGCAGCAGGCGGCCGGCTTCTTCTTCCAGCTGGCCGCGGGCGATCTGCAGGCGCTGCAGGGCGGCACCGGCTTTCGCCTCGTCCTCGCGCAATTCCGGCAGTCTGAGGCTGGCGATCGCCTGCGCCTTTGCCGCTTCCATCTGCCCTTGCGCCTTTTCGGCGACGATGTTGGTGGCCTGGTTGAGCGCGGTTTCGGCCTCCGCCTCCGCCTCGCGGGCCTGAACGAAGCGGATATGCAGAAGCATCGCCTCGCGGGCGCGGATATCGGCCGACAGCATGCGGAAACGGTTAGCCTGGCGTGCCTGGCGCTTCAGGCTTTCGATCTGGCTTTCCAGCTGGGCGACGACATCTTCCAGCCGCTCCAGATTGGTTTCGGCGGCGCGCAGGCGAAGTTCGGCCTCATGGCGGCGCGAATGCAGCCCGGAAATGCCGGCCGCTTCTTCCAAAAGCTGGCGACGGGCCTGGGGCTTCGCATTGATCAGCTCGCCGATCCGCCCCTGCCCAACCATGGAGGGCGAGCGAGCGCCGGTCGAGGCATCCGCAAACAGCAGCTGCACATCCTTGGCGCGGGCTTCCTTGCCGTTGATGCGGTAGAGCGAGCCGTTCTCACGCTCGATACGGCGCGACACCTGGATTTCGTCGGCATCGTTGAAGGCGGCGGGTGCCGTATGATCGGAATTGTCGAGATAGAGGCCGACTTCGGCGCTGTTTCGGGCCGGACGGTTGCCCGAGCCCGAAAAGATGACGTCGTCCATGCCGGACGCGCGCATGTTCTTGTAGGAGTTTTCGCCCATCACCCAGCGCAGCGCTTCGACAAGGTTGGACTTGCCGCAGCCATTGGGGCCGACCACGCCGGTCAGCCCTCGCTCGATGATGAATTCCGTCGGCTCGACAAAGGACTTGAAGCCAACGACGCGCAGCTTGTTGAATTTCATGCTGCGCCCTTTCTCCCGCCGACGGGTCCCCTACCCGCCGGGGTGGCGATCTTACAGAAGGCTGTCGAAAAGCTTCGACATGGAGTCAACCGTCATATCTCCGGAGTATTTCTTGCCGTTGATCAGGAAGGTCGGTGTGGAATTGACGCCGAATTCCTCGTTGCCCCGCTTAACGACGGTATTAATGTCGTCGAGAAGCTTCTGGTTCGTCAAGCAGGCTTCGAAACTCTGCTGTGAGTAACCTGCAAGCTTGACCGACTGCAGGAGGGCGCCGCGCACATCCTTGTCGGCAGGTGCCGCCCAGGCGCGCTGCTGCTTGAACAGCATCGAGACCATCGGGTAATACTGCGCGGACGTTGCGAGTTCGGCCGGGTTCTGCGGGTTGCAGCGGGCCAGCATGAAGGCAGCGGTCGCGACCGGATCGAACGGGAATTCGCGGATGATGAAGCGAACCTTGCCGGTATCGATGTAGTTCTTCTTGATCGTCTCGAACGTGGTGTTGTGGAAGTGGGCGCAATGCGGGCAGGTCATCGACATGTATTCGATGACGGTGACCTTGGCGTTTTCTTCGCCGAGAGCCATCTCCGGCAGGGTGCCCGGCTTCAGCGCCGCCGCCATATCCACATCGCCCTGCGATTCGGGAAGTGCCTGGGCAAAGGCGTCGGAGATGCCGAGCGGCAGCGACAGGCAAAGCGCCGTGACCGCCACTCCGCCGAGAAGCGCGCGTCTGGTGATGGTCTTATCGTTCAACTGCATGGAACACCCGTGTTCGAGATTTGAAAAAGTTTGATATTCCGTATCGTGGCGCCTTGGCCCCGACAAGCGGTGGAGTATTAAATCCCTTCAAAGAATTGTGACGAAATGGCGGTGCGAGGGATAGTTCGGTGTATTCCTCGGCCTTTTCCGCTCTGTTGCGTCACGATGCGTATGCTAGTCGGAGGGAACCTGGCCTTGCGATGAAAAGAGTTATTTCAGCCCAAGGACTTGGGCTGGCTGGATTCCTGTGACGAGCACAGGAATGAGAGTGGCGGGGGCCCTGGAACTCTCATTTGCGCTTCTGCTGGAGAACGGCGGTGCCGAGCCTGGCGACGGCTTTCTTGAGCGCTTCGCTTTCGATCCCTTCCATCATGCCCTCCAGCCGTTTCGCCGCTTCGCCTTTGAGCGGCTGCAGCTTGCGCGGATGCTTGAAGGTCTGCGAAACCGGTTTCTGCACGATGCGGATCTGGCGCACAGCGGGAAAGCCGAAGAAGCCGTTGATGCGGGCGATCAGTTCGCCCTGGGCATGACCGAGGAACAGCGCGCGGGACCCTTCGCAGGCGATGGTGAGGACACCCGGCTGGTGGCCGCCCTCGCTATAGCCGTCGTTATAGCGCGACCAGGCGATTTTTTCGGGGCGGGTACAGTCGGCGAAATCCTCGCCGGCGATCTCATCCCAGGAGCCGAGCAGCGCGGTGGATATGCCGGCGCGGCGGGCCAGCACCGGATCGATGATGCCGTTCGCCACTTCGGAGATCTGCAGCGCGCCTTTGCGGCGGAACGGAGGTTTCGGAGCATTCATCGCTGGATAACTGGCCGCCTGAGGTTGTGCCGTCCTTGATGCCGGCGCATTGACGCATACCTATAGGCCATTCCAGCGGCAAACGGCAAACGATGCTCCAGACGCTTCCCAAGACGACGAATTCGGCCGATGGCCCGACCCATGCGGAAAGGCTTCTCGCCTGGTACGACCGACACCACCGCGAGCTGCCCTGGCGGATCAGCCCGACGGCTGCCAAAGCCGGGATCCGGCCCGACCCCTATCGCATATGGCTGTCGGAAGTGATGTTGCAGCAGACGACAGTGCAGGCGGTCAAACCGTATTTCGCAAAGTTTCTCGAGCGCTGGCCGAAGGTGACCGATCTTGCCGCAGCCCCTTCCGACGACGTGATGGCGGCCTGGGCGGGGCTTGGCTACTATGCCCGCGCCCGCAACCTGAAGAAATGCGCCGAAGCGGTAGCAGCCGATCATGGGGGCATCTTTCCCGATTCGGAAGATGGCCTGCGCGCCCTGCCCGGCATCGGCGATTATACATCGGCCGCCGTTGCCGCGATCGCCTTCAACCGGCAATCGGCTGTGATGGACGGCAATGTCGAGCGGGTGATCTCGCGTCTCTATGCGATCGATGCACCGCTGCCGGGGTCCAAGCCCGCCATGAAGGCCAAGGTCGTCGAACTGACGCCATCAGACCGGCCGGGCGATTTTGCCCAGGCGATGATGGATCTCGGCGCGACGATTTGCACCCCGAAACGTCCCGCCTGCGCACTCTGTCCGTTCCGCGACGACTGTCTGGCGTTGGCCGGCGACGACCCTGAGCGGTTTCCGGTCAAGGCCGCAAAGAAGGAAAAGCCGGTGCGGCAAGGCGCTGCCTTCGTGGCGGTGACGCCTGATGGCGAGGTGCTGCTTCGAAAGCGCATCGAGACCGGTCTTCTCGGCGGCATGACGGAAGTGCCGACGACCGCATGGACGGCGCGGCTCGATGGCGGCACGACGATCGATCATGCGCCGATCCCGTCTGCCGACTGGCAGGCCTGCGGCACTGTCATTCACGTCTTCACCCATTTCGAACTGCGGCTTTCGATTTTTCGCGCGAAGGTGACCAAGGTGGCCGTGGACAATGGCTGGTGGGAGCCGGTGGAAAGCCTCGAAAACCAGGCCTTGCCGACCGTCATGAAAAAAGCAATCGTCCAGGCTATACCCCTCGCCTTCGCAAAAGCTCCAAACTGACAGAAGCAGGAAACATCGTTTATGGCGGCCAAGATTGATCACATCGTTTTCGACATCGGCAAGGTTTTGATCCACTACGATCCCAACCTTCCCTATAGCCGGATCATTCCCGACGAGACCGAACGCAAGTGGTTCTTCGAAAACGTCTGCACCCACGAATGGAACCTGGAACAGGACCGCGGCCGCAGCTGGAGCGAGGCCGAAGCGCTGCTGCTTGAACAGCATCCGCAACAGGAAGCCAATATCCGGGCCTTTCGCCAGCACTGGCACGAAATGGTGCCGCATGCCTATGACGGCTCGGTTGCCATCTTCGAGAGCCTGATCGAGAACGGCCGCGACGTGACCATGCTCACCAACTTCGCCGCCGACACGTTTGTTGAAGCCCGCCGGAAATTCCCGTTTCTCGACAAGCCGCGCGGCGTCACGGTGTCGGGCGAGATCGGCCTGATCAAGCCGGATGTGGCAATCTACGAAAAGCACGCCCGCGATTTCAGCCTCACCCCCGAAGCCTCGATCTTCATCGACGACAGCTATCCCAACGTCGAAGGCGCGCGGGCAGCGGGCTGGCACGCTGTGCATTTCACGGATCCGGAAACGCTGCGGAAGGCTTTGAGGGATCACGGTATCGAGGTGTGAGCGTTGGGGGTGGTAGCCGGTATGCTGACGATATAAGTTCCCGGCCCACCCACCTCGTTTTGCAATCGACCTCACGTTAACCCGGCACCCCTCATGGCAATTCCATTCGCTCCCGTCGGCATTGATCACATCGTTCTTCTGATCGACGACATGAAACGTGCGCTTACGTTCTACACGGATGTCCTGGGGTGCCGGCCTGGCTATTCCTATCCGGCACTGGGGATGGAGCAGGTCTGGTTCGGCTCGTCATTGATCGTCTTGTGGGATGTAACTCACCCGGGCGGAACGAAAGCAGCGCCTCCGGTGACCGGTGGGCGCAATGTCGATCATGTCTGTCTTGCGACCAGCCCTTTCGACCATGACGAACTGCGTACGCATCTCGATAAGCACGGGGTAGAGATCGTCCAGGAAGCGTTTCATGGCGGCGCCCGGGGCATGGGGCACTCGTTCTACATCCATGACCCGTTTGGCAATAAGATCGAGATCAAGGGGCCTGCAGAATACCCGGATGGACGGCAGGCAACCTAGCCGGGTGATCGGCGGACGGGCCGAAACATTCTAATTCGGAGGTGTTCAGGGTTACTCTGGTCAGAGCCTGCGTCGTTGCGGCCCCGAAATCAGTGCATTTGCCCCATAAAAAAGATGACGCCCGGAGCCTTCACACTCCGGGCGTCACATGATCCTCTTCCGGGACTAGAGGTACAAAACCGGAAGAGGAAGCTCGCGAGCTGACATGGGATCTGGTCCCGGGACTGGTGGCTCAGTCCGCTTTTGGCAGGCCGTTGCGAATGATGGTGCGAAGGTCGTCGATCGGTTTCAGGACGCCGGCCTCCTCGTAGTGCCAGAAGGTCCAGCCATTGCAGGCATCAAACCCCTGAACCTTGGCGCCGAGCCGGTGGATCGATCCGGCGTCGCCGTTCGAGGTCAGCGTGCCGTCGGCGCGGATGATGGCGCTGTGGCGGCGGCGGGCGTCGGTGAGGATCTGGCCGGGCTTGACGAGACCGCTTTCGACGAGCGCATTGAAGGCGACGCGCGGTTCGGCGCGCTTGCCGGTCATGACCGTCAGTTCCGTCTTGCCGAGCGGCTCGACCGAAGCGATGCGGGCGGATGCGGCGTCGATATAATCCTGCTCACGTTCGATGCCGACGAAGTTGCGGCCGAGACGCTTGGCGACTGCACCCGTGGTGCCGGAACCGAAGAACGGGTCGAGCACGACATCGCCGGGCTTGGTGCAGGACATGATGATGCGGGCGAGCAGCGCTTCCGGCTTCTGGGTCGGATGAACCTTCTTGCCGTCGTCACCCTTCAGGCGTTCGCCGCCCGAGCAGATCGGGAACAGCCAGTCGGAGCGCATCTGCACGTCGTCGTTGGAGGCCTTCAAGGCTTCGTAGTTGAACGTGTAGCCCTTGGCCTTGGCATCGCGGCTGGCCCAGATCATCGTCTCGTGGGCGTTCTGGAACCTTCGGCCCTTGAAGTTCGGCATCGGGTTGGTCTTGCGCCAGACGATATCGTTGAGGAGCCAGAAGTTCAGGTCCTGCATGATCGCGCCGACGCGGAAGATGTTGTGGTAGGAACCGATCACCCAGATCGTGCCGTTCGGCTTGAGCACGCGGCGGCAGGCAAGCAGCCAGGCGCGGGTGAAGGCATCGTAGACCTGGAAGGACGCGAACTGGTCCCAGTCGTCATCGACGGCATCGACCAGGCTCTGGTCGGGGCGATGCAGGGCGCCGCCGAGCTGCAGGTTGTATGGCGGATCGGCAAAGATCGCATCCACCGATTTATCCGGCAGCGCCTCGAGGGCTGCCACGCAATCGCCCTTGATGATGGAGTTCATCCAGGCGTGAGGACGGGCCTGTTTCTGGAGGTCGATCAAAGGAAGGACTGCGGCCATGAGACACTCGCTACGCTGTACTGGATACGAATTTACTGACTGTTATGGTTACTCATTTTGGTTACCAAAGACTGAAGCCGGTGGCCTGTTTCTGGAAAAAAGCAAAATGATGGGAAGCGGCGCGAAGAAGCGCTAGGCTACAACTCATGAAAAAAGCAGAGGCGATCGAGAAGCTGAGACGGCAGGCCGACGCGATCAGGGCGCTCGGCGCGACCTCGCTTTATCTGTTCGGCTCGGTTGCCCGCGACGAAGCCGGACCCGACAGCGATCTCGATCTGTTTATCGATTATGACGAGAGCAAGAAGTTCTCTCTGCTCGATCTTGTCGGGATCAAGCTGTTTCTCGAGGATGAACTTGTCGTGCCTGTAGACGTCACGACGCGGGACAGCCTTCATCCGATCCTGAAAGATCGGATAGAACTTTCTGCAACGCAGGTGTTCTGATGGACGAATTTATCTGGGACGTCATTGCGCATGACCTGCCGCCGCTCAAAGCCGCGATGCTGGGCCTACAAGAACGACTGAGCCGGTCTTAAAGGTCGCACCCCCCTTCCCGGCCCTTGCCTCATCCATTCCCATTTCTTATTCAGGCCGGAACCGGAACGGATAGGAGCGCCACCATGGAAAGCATCACCATTGCCCTGGTCCTGCTTCTCGCCGTGGTTCTGAGCGGTACGCTTGCGAGGCTTTCGCCGGTCGGCATTCCGCTGCCGCTGGTGCAGATCGCGCTTGGTGCCGCAATCGCCGGCGTGACGGGGTCTGCGGTGCAGCTCGATCCGGATTTCTTCTTTCTGCTGTTTCTGCCGCCGCTGCTGTTTCTCGATGGCTGGCGCATTCCTAAGGAAGGGCTGTTTCGCGACAAGGCGGTGATCCTGGAGCTGGCGCTCGGGCTTGTCGTGTTCACCGTGATCCTGATCGGTTTTCTGGTCCACTGGATGATCCCGGCGATACCGCTCGCAGTCGCCTTCGCGCTCGCCGCCATCCTCTCGCCGACCGATCCGATCGCCGTCTCGGCAATTGCCGCGCGGGTGCCGATCCCTGGCCGGCTGATGCATATTCTGGAGGGCGAATCGCTCCTCAACGATGCTTCGGGCCTTGTCTGCATGCAGTTTGCGGTGGCCGCCGTGCTGACCGGCGTGTTCTCGCTGGCGGATGCGGTCGGCACCTTCCTCTGGGTCGCGATCGGCGGCATCCTGATCGGCTTTGGCACCACATTCGTGGTCATGAAGGCGAAATATTACGTGTCGCGCAAGCTGGGCGAGGAACCCGGTGCGCAGATCCTGATCAGCCTGCTCATTCCGTTCGGCGCCTATCTTCTGGCCGAACACCTGCATTGCTCCGGCATTCTGGCAGCGGTTTCGGCGGGCATCACCATGAGCTTTGCCGAATTGCGCGGCCAGACGATGGCTGCCACCCGCATGCGGCGCTACGCGGTGTGGGATACGGTGCAGTTTGCGCTGAACGGCATCATCTTCGTGCTGCTGGGCGAACAGATGCCGGGGATCGTCTCCGGCGCCGCCAGGATCGTCACCGAGACCGGCCACCTCCACCCGATCTGGCTGATCGCCTATGTGGCGGTGATTACCACCGCACTCGCGGCCCTGCGGTTTGCCTGGGTGTGGGTCTCCTTGCGCTTTACCCTCTATCGCGCCGCGCGTCGCGGGGAGGCGATCCGCAAGCCGCACTGGCGGCTGCTGGCGGCCATGTCGCTTGCCGGCGTGCGCGGTGCGATCACGCTTGCGGGTATCCTTACCCTGCCGCTTGCCATGAACGACGGCACATCGTTTCCGGCCCGCGATCTGGTGATATTCCTGGCAGCCGGCGTGATCATCCTGTCGCTGACGGCGGCCAGCATCGGCCTTCCCTATCTTCTCCAGAACCTCGAACTGCCGCCGGAGGATGATCACCACCAGGAAGAGGATACTGCCCGGATTGCGGCGGCAGAGGCTGCGATCCGGATGATCGAGAAATTGCAGCATGCGATGAGCGAAGGCCGCACCGATGCCGATCTTTACGGCGAGGTCGGCACGCGGCTGATGGAACTCTACCGGCAGCGGATCGAGGGCCGCTCCAAGCTTGGGGACGAGGCAGAGCTGTTGCGCAAGATGGAGGAGGTCGACAAGCGGTTCAGGCTGGCCGCCCTGCGTGCCGAACGCGACGAGCTGTTCAGGCTCGGCCGCCGGCGCAAGATCTCCGAGGAAATCGCGCGAAAGCTGGTTCGCGAGATCGATCTTGCCGAGGCGCGCTACGGTTTCTGAGGCGCGCCGTGTTGTTGCCGCTTTGCCGGTAGAGGAAATCGGCCTCCGCATTGTTTCCGGCGCTTCCCTCGTGTAGATCGCCCTCACCTTCTTTCATCAAAGAGTATCCATCATGAGCGGCTTCGACCTCATCATCTTCGATTGCGACGGCGTGCTCGTCGATTCCGAAATCATCGCGGCGCAGGTCGAATCCCGGCTGCTGACGGAAGCGGGCTATCCGATCAGCGTCGAGGAAATGGGCGAGCGCTTTGCCGGCATGACCTGGAAGAACATTCTTCTGCAGGTGGAACAGGAAGCGGATATTCCGCTGTCGGCTTCGCTGCTCGACAAATCGGAAAAGCTGCTCGACCAGCGGCTGGAGCGCAGCGTCAAGATCATCGAGGGCGTCAAGTTCGCGCTGGCGCGGCTGACCACGCAGCGCTGCATCTGCTCGAACTCCTCGAGCCAGCGGCTGGACATGATGCTGACCAAGGTGGGGCTGAAGCCCTATTTCGAAAACCATATCTATTCCGCCAAGGACCTCGGTCCCGACCGCGTGAAGCCGAAGCCGGACATCTTCCTGCATGGGGCAAAGCAGTTCGGCGTTGAGCCTGACAGGTGCCTGGTGATCGAGGATTCCACCCATGGCGTCCATGGCGCACGCACGGCCGGCATGCGGGTGGTGGGCTTTACCGGCGCATCGCATACCTATCCGAGCCATGCCGACCGGCTGACGGATGCCGGTGCCGAAACGGTGATTTCGCGCATGAGCGACCTGCCGGCGGTGATTGCAGCCCTCGGTGAATGGGGCGGGATCTAATCTAGAACTGCACCGCGAGGCTGGCCTTCGCGGTATGGCTCGTCAGCGAATGGGCAAATTCGCCGGAATAGCTGAGCCTCAGCCGCGCGGATTTCGACACCTGCGCCGTGACGGAGGCTTCGACGACGGCCGTGTCGCGCGGCAAAGCCACGCCTTCCAGCATGAACGGACTGCCGCCGCTGGCAAAGGCGAGCCGGGATGCGGGCGTCAGGTCGCCCATTACATGACGCCAGCCGAGCATGCCTGACACGGTGAGCGGCAGGTCCTCGACGGGCATTTGCGCCGACCAGCGAAGGCCGAATGTGGAAAGGGCGATATTGTCGGTTTCGCCATTGCCGGTCAGAGCGGCCGCCCCGCCCTTTTCGCGAAAACCATCCGTGTCGAGATTGATATAGGCGAGGCTCGCGAAGGGTTGCAGCGTGACCGGACCTGCCGTCATCTTCCAGGACAGGTCGGTAAACAGCTGGCGGGTGGCGCCTCTGTAATCGGCTTGAAGATCATCCGTGAACGTGCCGAAGTCGACGCTGCGCGACGTGGAGATCCGGTTTTCCGAATAGACCGCGCCGGATGTGAGGGCAACGTCACCCCATTCTGCGGCGGCGTAGAGCCCGGCATCATAGCTCTCCCAGTCCGCCTCGCTAGCCGCAGAGGCATTGCTGTAGCCGAACAATCCGCCGAGCCGCCAGTGATCGGAGGCCTGCCCGTCGAAGCCCGCGATCAATCCCGCCGCGTGGCTGTCGATGGCGGACGCGTTGCCGTCGCTGCGCAATTGCCCTGATGCCGCGATGCCGGTCGCCCAGAAGCTGGTCGCACCATCGGCCGATGAGCGGATCGGGACGGCACCGTTCACCCGGTCGACGATTGCGTCCCGGACGAGCCGGCTGTCGCTCAAAAGCTGGGTTTTCAACGAGGCGTGGATCTCGCCGCCAAGCTGCGAGAAGGCATCGCGTGCGCCATCGGCGTTTTGCTGGAGAACGCCGAGGAAGACGTCGTTTTCGGTGCCGAGCGACTGGACCGCTGTAGCTGTTGCGCGCGTGTTGGCGGTGTTCGCGACATCGGCGAAATCGACATCATTGCGGTAGAGGCTGAGCGTCACATCGTCGGCGCCATAGGCAAGGATGGGCGACAGGAAGGCGAGATCGGTGGTGACGTCGTCGAAGGCACCGGCGACGCTTTCGCCTGTGATGATCGTGTAGGTCGTAGCAGGTGAATAGGGGCCGCTGCCTGCGAGAACCTCGACCGTGCCGCCTTCGATCGTGACGGACCCGGTGGCGGCTAGGCTGTCGGACGTGCCGTCCGCTTGCGTTTCCACCTGATAGGTCGAGCCTGCCTCGAAGGTGACGTCGCCGTTGACGGCAAGCGTTGCGATACCGGGGCCAGGCGACAGAGTGCCGCCGTCGCTGACGGTAAGGCCACCGATCTCGCCTGTGCCTGACAGCATGCCATCCGTGCCGATATCGATCGCGCCGCCGATCGTGCCGTCGTTGACGAGCGTTCCTCCTGTGACCGTCGCATCGCCGCTGATCTCGCCGGTGTTGGAAAAGCTGCCACCGGTGTTGGTCAGCGAAGCGATGGTGCCGTCGTTGGATGAGGTGCCGGCGTTCGAGACATCGCCGGCGACCGCGCCGGAATTGTTGACGAAGCTGGCGGAAGCCGCGACATCCACGTCGGTGACGACGAAATTGTTGGTGACCGTGCCGCCTGTCACGGTGGTGCTTCCGGTGATTTCGCCGCCGTCGTTGTTGGTGAAGGTGCCGCCGGTATTGGTGAGTGAGGAGATCGTTCCGGCGTTCGAGGCGTTGCCGGCATTGGAGACGTCGCCGGCCGTCGCACCTGAATTGTTGACGAAGATCGCAGCCGCCGCGACATCGACCGTCGTCACCACGAAATTGTTGGTGAGCGTGCCGCCCTCGAGTGACGTTGCGCCTGAAATGGTGCCGTTGTTGGTAAAGCTGCCGCCGGTATTGGCAAGCGATTCGACAGTGCCGGCATTGGACGCCGTGCCCGCGTTGGTGACGGCTGCCGCCGAAGCGCCGGAATTGTTGACGAAACTGGCTGTTTCAGCGACATCGACGTCTGTGACGACGAAGTTGTTGGTGACGGTGCCGCCCGAGACCACCGTATCGCCGGTGACCGTGCCGCCATCGTTGTTGGTGAAGGATCCGCCGGTATTGGTGAGCGACGCGATCGTTCCGGCGTTGGAGGTGGTGCCCGCATTGGTGACGGCACCGGCCGTTGCGCCGGAATTGTTGACGAACCGGGCCGTCGCTTCGACATCGACATCGGTGACGACGAAATTGTTGGTCATCTGCGCATCACCGGACAGCTTCGTTTTGCCGTCGATCGTGCCGTCGTTGACGATCTCGCCACCCGAAGATGCAAGGTCGCCGGAGAGCGTTCCCGAGTTACTGATGGAGCCGCCGGACATCGTGACGTCTGATGACAGCGTGCCGCTTTCCGAGATCTCCATGCGGCCCATGTCGAACAGGGTCGTGCCGCTCGTCGCTGTCAGATCTGCATCGACGTGGAGCGTGCCGCCGGACACCGCGAGCGTGTCGACGGTGGCATCGGTTGCGACGGTCGGGGCGCCGGAGCCGATCGAGGCTGCGTCCGATGCGCCGGGGGCATCCGGTGCCGTTGTCCAGTTCGCGCCGTTTGCGAAATCGTTGTCGGAGGCTCCGATCCAGACCGATTGCGCCGATGCGCCACCGGGCGCAAGCGCTGCCAGCGTGACGATAGCGGTGCAAAGCCGCAGACGCCGCTTCGCGTCCGCCACGATAGCTGGAGCAATCATCCCAAACCCTGTCTCGAATGGTCGTGGGCGACGCGCCCTTGACGATCTTCACATACTGGGTACGGATTTATGGTTAACCGAAGATTAAACGGGCGCCGTCAGCGCCCGACCGGAGTGGCCGCAGGCTTAGCTGCGGCGTGCGGGCTTCTTGCCGGGTGCGCCATTGTCGAAACCGACGCGGACGCGGGTGAAGCGCGATGCGCCGCCCTGCGCGTTCGGGATCTGCACATCCGCCTTCTGGAAGATGAACTGCGTGCCGCCGGCCGGAAGATCGACCGGATAGGCGACCTTTTGCGAGTAGATCGTGTTGTCGCCATCGACGACCTCGACCAGGATTGGCAGGGTCACGCGGCCCGGCGCGCCAACAGGTCCGTCGACGAGGCGGCCCTGGACGACGACATTGATGGTCATCGTCGTTTCGTTTGCCGTGCACTGACGCGTCGCGTCGGCCAGCGATGCCTGGTAGACAAGCTTCTGCGGATCATCCTGACCGCCGCGTGCGTATTCCTGGCGTATCGCCGTCTGTTCGCGCAGAACGACCTGCGGGCAATAGGCCTGCACCACCGCCGGGGTTTCAGCCTGTGCCGTCGGCGCAAGGCCACCCGCCGGAGAGGACGAGTTGCAGCCGGCGAGCGCCGTCAGGAGGGATACCGTTACGAGACCATGGGAAATCTTGCCAAACACAATACTCAACCTTGTTCCATCCCTTTTGACCGGCTTGCCGCGCCAAACATGCTCATGGCGTAACGCAGCGCCGTTTTCCAGTCTTTCACCGCAGATTTCAATCGTCTATACCAGCGGCGCGAATAAAAATCGATTGGGGATTATCGGTCGTGGACTACATTTCTACCCGGGGCGAAGCGCCCGCTCTCGGCTTTCGTGATGCACTGCTGGCCGGCCTTGCCCGCGACGGTGGTCTTTACCTGCCGCGCCACTGGCCGCAGCTGTCCAAGCGGGACATCCGCAATCTGCGCGGAAAGTCCTATGCGGAAGTGGCTTTCGAGATCCTCAAGCATTTTGTCGACGGGGAAATTCCGGACGACAAGCTGAAGACCATGATCAACGAGGCCTATGCGACCTTCCGTCATCCGGCGGTCGTACCGCTCGTGCAGACCGGCCCGAACGATTTCGTTCTCGAGCTTTTCCACGGCACGACGCTTGCCTTCAAGGATGTGGCGATGCAGCTGCTGGCGCGGCTGATGGATCATGTTCTGGCCGAGCGCGGCGAGCGCGCGACGATCGTCGGCGCGACATCGGGCGATACGGGCGGTGCGGCAATCGATGCCTTTGCCGGGCGCGACCGGACCGACATCTTCATCCTCTTTCCCGAAGGCAAGGTATCGCCGGTGCAGCAGCGCCAGATGACCTCGTCGACCGCATCCAACGTGCATGCGGTGGCGCTCAAGGGCAATTTCGACGACTGCCAGAACATCGTGAAAGAGATGTTCAACGATGTCGCCTTCCGCGACCGGGTGAAGCTTTCGGGCGTCAACTCGATCAACTGGGCCCGCATCATGGCGCAGGTCGTGTATTATTTCACCGCCGCTGTTTCGCTCGGTGGACCGGATCGCAAGGTATCGTTCACGGTGCCAACCGGCAATTTCGGCGATATTTTCGCGGGCTACGTGGCCAAGAAAATGGGCCTGCCGATCGACCGGCTGGTGATCGCCACCAATGACAACGACATTCTTGCCCGCACGCTGAAGACCGGGCGCTACGAGATGCAGGGCGTGATGGCGACCACGTCGCCGTCGATGGATATCCAGATCTCGTCGAATTTCGAGCGGCTTCTGTTTGAAGCCTATGGCCGCGATCCGAGCGCCGTGCGCTCATCCATGGCGAGCCTGAAGCAATCGGGTGCGTTCGAGATCAAGCCGGAAGCGCTGAAGGCGATCAAGCGCGAATTCCGCGCCGGCCGCGCCACGCAGGAGCAGGTTGCCGAGACAATCCGTGAGACGCTGGAAGCCACCGGATACCTGCTCGACCCGCATACGGCGACCGGTGTTTTCGTGGCTCAGAAGAACGCGCGACCCGGCAGCCCGATGGTGACATTGGCCACGGCGCACCCCGCCAAATTCCCGGCGGCGGTAAAATCCGCTTGCGGAATTGATCCGGCACTTCCATCATGGCTCGCTGATCTGATGCACAGGGAGGAGCGCTTCGATACGCTGGACGCCGAGCTGAAGGCCGTTGAAACATTCATCGGCGACCACGCACGGGCAAACTGAGCCAGTTATCGGCAGTGCCGGAAAGACGCGAAGACGTGAATATGAATGTTGAAATCACCCGGCTCCCCTCCGGGCTCACAGTCGTGACCGAGACCATGCCACACCTGGAGAGCGTCGCGCTCGGTGTGTGGATCAAGTCCGGAGCCCGCAACGAGACCGAGAACGAGCACGGCATCGCGCATCTTCTCGAGCACATGGCGTTCAAGGGTACGGCGAGGCGGACCGCCCGCGATATCGCCGAGCAGATCGAGGATGTCGGCGGCGAACTCAATGCCGCGACCTCGACCGAAACCACATCCTATTACGCAAGGGTTCTGAAGGACCACGTGCCGCTCGCGGTCGATATCCTTGCCGATATCCTGACGGAATCGGAATTCGACGAGGAAGAGCTGCGCCGCGAAAAGCACGTCATCCTGCAGGAAATCGGCGCGGCCAACGACACGCCCGACGACGTGGTGTTCGACCGCTTTTCCGAAGTCGCCTATCGCGGCCAGACGATCGGGCGCGCCATTCTCGGCACGCCGGAGACGGTAAAAGGGTTCACGCCGCCGCAGATCCGCGGCTATCTTTCGCGCAATTATACGACCGACCGGATGTTCATCGTCGCGGCCGGCGCTGTAGATCACCAGGTGTTTTGCAAGCAGGTCGAGGAGCGGTTCGCAAGCCTGCCGACCATGCCGAGTGCGACGCCCGTCCTCGAGCCCGCCCATTATATCGGCGGCGACACCCGCGAAGACCGCGACCTGATGGATGCCCAGCTGCTGATCGGCTTCGAGGGCAAGGCCTATCACCAGCGGGACTTCTACTGCTCGCAGATCCTTGCCAACATTCTCGGCGGCGGCATGTCCTCGCGGCTGTTCCAGGAAGTGCGCGAGCGCCGGGGCCTCTGTTACTCCGTCTACGCATTCCATTGGGGCTTTTCCGATACGGGCATTTTCGGCGTCCATGCGGCGACCAACGGCGACGAGCTGCCGAACCTCGTGCCTGTCGTCGTCGAAGAGCTGCGCAAGGCGTCCGAGACGATCCATCAGGCGGAAATCGACCGGGCACGTGCGCAGATCCGTGCCCAGCTTCTGATGGGCCAGGAAAGCCCTGCCGCCCGCGCCGGCCAGATCGCCCGCCAGATGATGCTCTACGGCAAGCCGATCCCCAATGACGAGATGATGGAACGGCTGGAGGGGATCACCACCCAGCGGCTGACCGATCTTGCCGGACGTCTGTTCTTCGACACGGTGCCTACGCTTTCGGCGGTTGGGCCGATCGCACAACTGCCGTCGATGGAAGAGATCGCGGCGTCGCTTTCCTCACCAGGCGTGACAACCAAAAAGGCGGCCGGCTGATCAAGCCGCCTGCCCTGCCCGGAGCACACAAGCACCATGGCCAAGTCCGTGTTTCGGTTCCTATCGCGACATCCGGACACACCGGAGATCTCAGGCGAGCGCCACATCATGCGCCTGCCGCTTTATGCCGACTACAAGGCCTGGATGACGCTGCGGTCGCAAAGCCGGGCGTTCCTGCAGCCGTGGGAGCCGACCTGGCGCCCTGACGAGCTGACGGAATCGGCGTTTCGCGCTCGCGTGGTGCGCGCCACCCAGGAACATGCGTCAGGCGTTGCCATGCCGATGCTGCTTTTCCGCCGCGACACGATGGAGCTTTTGGGGGGCCTGACGATCGGCCATATCCGCCGCGGCGCGTCGCAAAGCTGCATGGTCGGCTACTGGATGGGCGAGAAACATTCGGGCCAAGGCCATATGTTGGCCGCATTGGAGATGGCTATCCCCTACATCTACGGCGGACTTCAGTTGCACCGGATCGAGGCAGCCTGTATTCCGGACAATTGGAAAAGCATCCGGCTTCTCGAAAAGGCCGGATTCGAGCGGGAAGGTCTTTTGCGGAAATATCTCAAGATCAATGGCGAGTGGCGCGACCACGTGATTTTCTCCCGACTGCCAGAAGATGGTGAATTTGCGAAAATGCTGAACACATGATGCTGCGTCACATGAGTTTCTCGGCCATGCCGCACCTGCCGTCGCTCTTGCGTATTGTTTCCGCTGTGCTGATGTTTGTTGCGGCGGCGACGTTTGCGCATGCAGCCGAGCCCGTGAAAATCTCGCGCGACGATACCGCGCTCGATCTCACCCGCACCACCGACATCTACGCCAACCAGGGCGAGGCCTTTCAGGTGTCCACGGCCGCTGCTGCCGACGGCATCCGTCGCCGCATCGAGGTGCGCGCGTCTTCGCCGTCGCACCAAGGCGACTGGGCCGTTTTCGCGCTCTCCAACGTTTCGGAAGAGCAGCTGGAGCGGGTGATCGTCGCGCCGCACTTCCGGCTCGTGAATTCCAAGGTTTTCTGGCCGGATCTCGGCTCGCAGCGCATCATCTCGATCACGCCATCGGAAGGGTTTGCGCTCGACCGCATTGCCAGCCCCGATGCCGACGTGTTCCGCATCACGCTCAATCCGGGCGCCACGATCACCTTCGTCGCCGAGCTTTCGACGCCGGCGCTGCCGCAGATCTATCTCTGGCAGCCGGATGCCTACAAAGATTCGGTCAACTCGTTCACGCTCTACAAGGGCATCGTGCTCGGCATTGCCGGTCTGCTTGCGGTGTTCCTGACCATCCTGTTCGTGGTCAAGGGAACATCCATGCTGCCGGCGGCGGCAGCCCTTGCCTGGGCGGTGCTTGCCTATATCTGCGTCGACTTCGGGTTTCTCGATAAGCTCATCAGCGTGACATCGTCCGACGAGCGAATATGGCGTGCCGCAGCCGAAGTGGCGCTTGCCTCGTCGCTCGTCATCTTTCTGTTTACCTATCTCAACCTCAATCGCTGGCACGTGCATCTGGGCTATGCGACGCTTGCCTGGGTGGCCGGCCTCGTGCTCCTCGGCGGTGTGGCGATCTACGACCCATCCGTTGCATCCGGTATCGCGCGGCTTTCGTTTGCGCTGACCGGCACTGTCGGCATCCTCCTGATCGTCTATCTCGGCTTCAACCGCTATGACCGCGCCATTCTTCTGGTTCCGACCTGGGCGCTGCTGCTGGTCTGGCTGTTCGGGGGATGGCTGACTGTCACCGGCCAGCTCGACAACGACATCGTGCAGCCGGCGCTTGGCGGCGGACTGGTTCTGATCGTGCTTCTGATCGGCTTTACCGTGATGCAGCACGCCTTTGCCGGCGGCGCCTACCAGCAGGGTCTGTTTTCCGATCTGGAGCGGCAGTCGCTGGCGCTGACCGGTTCGGGCGACACCGTGTGGGACTGGGATGTGGCGCGCGACCGCGTGGTGACTACGCCCGACATCTCGACGCGGCTTGGCCTCGAGCAAGGCTCCATGCACGGGCCGGTGCGCAACTGGCTGCCGCGGCTTCATCCCGATGACCGCGACCGGTTCCGCGCCACGCTGGACGTGCTTCTGGAACATCGCCGCGGCCGGTTGAACCACGAATTCCGGATTCGCGCAGAAGACGGGCATTTCCACTGGCTGCAGATCCGCGCACGGCCGGTGCTCGGCTCAAACGGCGAAATCATCCGCTGCGTCGGCACCGTCATCGATGTGACCGAGCAGAAGAACTCGATCGAGCGTCTGCTGCAGGACGCGATGCATGACAACCTGACCGGGTTGCCGAACCGCCAGGTATTCCTCGACCGTCTGCAATCGGTACTGACGCTGGCACCCGGCGACGGGCATCTGCGCCCAACCGTCATGGCGATCGATATCGACCGCTACAAGCAGGTCAACGACTCGCTTGGAATTGCCGCAGGCGACAACATTCTGATCGCGCTGACGCGGCGCCTGCGTCGTCTCTTGAAGCCACAGGATACGCTGGCACGGCTTGCCGGCGACCAGTTCGGCCTCATCCTTGTGTCCGAGCGGGACCCGGGCAAGGTCGCGGATTTCGCCGATGCGGTGTCCAAGGCAATCATGGTGCCGATCAACTTCGCCAATCGCGAGATCGTCCTCACCGCCTCGATCGGCCTAGCCTCCTGGGTAGATCAGCAGGAAAGCGCCCCGGGACTTCTCGCCGATGCGGAACTGGCGATGTACCGGGCCAAGCGCGCCGGCGGCAATCGCGTCGAACCGTTCCGTCCGGCATTCCGCTCGACCGGTACCGATCGTCTGCAGATCGAAACCGACCTTCGCCGCGCCATCGAGCGACGCGAACTGACACTCGCATACCAGCCGATCATCCGGCTTGTGGATGGCGAGATTGCCGGCTTCGAAGCGCTGATGCGTTGGGAACATCCCAAACGCGGCAGCATTCCGCCCTCCGAATTCATTCCGATCGCCGAAATGTCGGACCTGATCGGCCCTCTCGGCCTCTTTGCGATGGAACGGGCGGCCTCAGACCTCACGTCCTGGCAGGCACAAACCGGTTCGCTGCCGATCTTCGTATCCGTCAACGTCTCGAGTGCGCAGCTCCTGAACGCCGATCTCTACAATGACGTCCGGGCGCTGTTGCAGCGGACGCAGGTGGCGCCGGGCCAGCTCAAGCTGGAGCTGACGGAGTCTCTGATGATGGAGAACCCGGAACAGGCACGTCTTGTTCTGGCCAAGCTCAAAGAGACCGGCCTCAGCCTCGCGCTCGACGACTTCGGTACCGGATACTCTTCGCTCGGCTATCTCACGCAGTTCCCGTTCGACACGATCAAGCTCGACCAGTCGCTGGTGCGCGATGCAACCGACAAGCGCGCAGTGCTGCTGCGCTCGGTCATCGCCATGGCGCGGGCGCTCGAGATGGACGTGGTGGCTGAGGGTATTCAGACCGACGAAGACGCGGCGGAACTTGCCAAGATGGGCTGCCATTTCGGCCAGAGCTACCTGTTCGGCCCGCCGGCGACGACGGATGCGATTGGCCGACTGCTGAAAGAACGGTTTCCGCTGACGAAACGGGCTTGAGTTCCGACTTTCTCATCCTGCCCTTGTGGCGGGGATGAGGGAGACGAGCAGCCCGACAGGCCTGATGTCAGGCCCGTCCGCTTGCATAGAGCCTGATCACACAGCCGTTGCCATCGCGGCGCCGCTCATGGCTTCCCAAGTCGCGCCCGGATGCTGACGGCGGTTTTCCTGGATCATGTCGTGGATGAACTGCAGCTTGGTGGTGACCGCCGGGGCGAGGATGAACGGATAGAGATCCGGCACACCCATGGCGCGGTGGATGCTGTTCAATGCCATGCTGAACGGAATCCACGCCCGAACGAGCTGCTCGGCGCTCGCTGCCTCGTAGGGCTGGAAAGCAACTTCTGCCGCCAGTTCGCCGTGGCGTCTCGGATCGATCGACAGGCCGTAGGCGCGTGCCATTTCCAGCGTATCGACGATATGGATGTAGTGGGCGAAGGTTTCGGCAAAATCCTCCCACGGATGCGAGCTCGCATAGGTGCTGATATAGGACTGTTGCCAGCCAACCGGCGGGCCTTCTTCGTAGTTGCGGCGCAACGCGTCGGCATAATCCATCGTCTCGTCGCCGAACACGGCGCGGAATGCATCGGTCCTGCCGCCGTCGCGGATAAGATTGTCCCAGATGTAGTGGCCGGTCTCGTGGCGGAAATGGCCAAGCATCGTGCGATAAGGCTCGTTCATGGATATTCGGATCTGCTCGCGCGTCGCGTCGTCGGCTTCGGCAGCGCGGATGGCGATGAGGCCGTCTTCGTGGCCGGTCATGGCGGGCTTCACCGTTCCATCCGGCTGGATCTCGTCGATCAGGAAATCGAAGACGAGGCCGCCCTGCGGATCTTCTTCGCGGTTGGTGCGCGGCAGGTTCCATTTCATCAGCGAATAGAACAGATGGCGCTGCGCCTGGCTGATGCGACGCCACTGGTCGAGCCCCTCCTCGGTCGAGGCGTCAGGCACCAGGCGGTTGTGCCGGCAAGCCGGGCAAAACGGGTTCGGGTCCTCGGCAACGACCGTCCAGTTGCAGATATCCAGGCTGCTGTTGGCACAGAGCCTCACCTTGCTGTCGAGGTCACCGAACAGGTGCCAGGTCGGGTCCGCCACGGGGGCGTCGGGACCCGAAACCATCTCGTCCTGCTCCAGAGCCATGATGGCAAGCTTTTCCGGAACGAAAGCCAGTTTGTAACCGCAGTGGACGCAGTTGCGATTGTCGAAATAAACCGGTTGGCCGCAGTGATCGCAGTCGAAGAGGCGCATGGACAGATCCGCTAGACGAAGTGGAAGTTGGGGTGAACTGAATTCTGGATGATAAAAAACCTGCCCCGGTAGGACCGGAACAGGTTTCTGGATTTGGCGGATTCGGATCGCTTAGGCGCGATCAACGATGTCCTTGCCGGCTTCCTTGATCTTACCCTTGGCCTGCTGGGCTTCGCCCTTGGCTTCCTGGGCAGCGCCCTTGGCTTCCAGCTCGTGGTTGTCGGTCATGTCGCCGACAGCCTGCTTGACCTTACCGGAGACTTCATTGCCCATTCCGGAAATTTTATCGCTGGTGCTACCCATAGTGTTTCTCCTTGAGCTTAGCGGCATCGTTTTCGATGTCTTGCGCTAGGAGAACTCCGAGCCTTGGCAGTTCGTTCCGGCATCGCTCAAGAATTTCAGAAATTCAGGCGTGGCCGGCGTCGGAGGACAGCATTGCGGGCGTCACGCCCATCGAGGCGAGCGCGCGCTCGTACTTGTCTTCCAGCGTCGTACCGAAGATCAGATCTTCGCTGGCCGGGCAGTTCAGCCAGCCGTTGCTGGAAATCTCCCGCTCCAGCTGTCCTGCACCCCAGCCTGCGTAACCGAGCAGCATGGTGGCGCGTGATGGCCCCCTGCCGTCACAGATGGCGCGGATGATATCGAGCGTGGCGGTGAGCGAGATATCGTCGCTGACGGGAATGGAGGATTCGCTCGAGAAGTCGTCGGAATGCAGCACGAAGCCGCGACCGGTTTCCACCGGACCTCCAGACAGGATCGGGAACTCACGGCATTCGTGCGGGAGAGCGATGATCTCGTGCTCGTCCAAGAGCTTGAGGTGCCGCAACACTTCCGTGAAGGAAATTTCCTGGGCGCGGTTGATGATAAACCCCATGGCGCCGGCCGGAGAATGGGCGCAGACATAGATGACCGTGCGGGAGAAATTGGTATCCTGCATGCTCGGCATCGCAATCAGGAACTGTCCGTCAAGAAAGCCGCGTTCGCGACCGCCCTTGCCGCCGTCGTCCTGAGCACCCGAGAGAAGCGAAAAAGCCATCATGCCTCCACCTGCAGCGCTTTGAAACCTATTCTAGCAAAACTGCGGCCGTTTGAAATGTCTGTACTGACTGTCTTTGAAGGCCGGGCTCGCCTGGTTGTGAGAGCGTGCCGTGGCTGCTGCTTCACAGCAGCGTTCCTGAAACATGGGGCACGAACCGCGGCGATCAACGGAAAATGATCCTGTTTTTCGAAAGCGCTGCTGGTTCGTTCAACATTTAACGGTTAATCCCTGAGCGATGAGGAGCCTGACCCCAATTCGAACCACAACCGCAAACCTGTTGCTTGGTGCTGCCATCTGCCTTGGATTGCAGACGGCGGCGGCCGATGCTCTGGCGGAAATGACGCCCTGGGCCACCAACGAGGGCGGCCGCATGCGGATCGTCACCATGCCTCCAGAGCCCGATGGAACCGTGCGCGGGGCTCTGCAGATCGAGCCGAAGGATGGCTGGATCACCTATTGGAAAGAGCCGGGTGAAGCGGGCATTCCGCCGCAACTGACATTTTCGCGCGAAAGCGGGATCACCTCCCAGACGATGTCCTATCCGGTTCCAAAGCTGATCACCAACGGTGACGTGACCGACATCGGCTATGATCGCGCCGTGGCATTTCCGTTTGCGCTGAAGCTCGACAAGCCGACCAAGGCGGGGCAAGCCTCACAGGTCTTGCCGTTGGGGGCAGCAAGCATCGACGTTTCCGCGTTTATCGGCATTTGCCGTAATATCTGCATACCCTTCCAGGCCGAATTCTCTCTGCCGATGAAAGCGGTCCGGGGCACGCCGGTGGAAGAGGCAATGATCCTCAACGCCGCCAGTGCCGCACTCCCCTCGCCTCCGGCCAACGATTTTGCCGTGACTGATTATGCGATGGTGAAGGGCGGAAAGGTTCTACGGCTGACGCTGCGGCTGCCGGACAGTGCGACCGCGCCGCCGCAGGTGGTGGTGACCGGTCCCGAGGGGCATGTCCTGTTCGAAAGCGTCGATGCGAAGCGGCAGGGTCATGCCTATACGCTGGATATGCCGGTGGGCAAATTGCCTGACAATCACGACATCAGCGGCAAACGGTGGGGCATTCTGGCGACCAGCGGCAGTCGGTCCATGGAGACGTCCATCGTTTTCGACTGAGACCCCTCCCGTCTTCGCTTGCCTCTTGCCGACCGCGACCTATAGTTCCGCCGAACGGCAAACTTCAAGCAAACAGGAGATCCCATGACCATCGCCATCGGTGAAAAACTACCCAGCGCCACCTTCAAGGAAAAGACTGCTGACGGCCCGGTCGAGATCTCGACGGACGCGCTGTTTGCCGGCAAGAAGGTCGTGCTGTTTGCGGTACCTGGCGCCTTCACGCCCACCTGCACGCTGAACCACCTGCCCGGCTATCTCGACAATCGCGACGCGCTGCTTGCCAAGGGCGTCGACGACATCGCCGTCGTTGCCGTCAACGACTGGCATGTAATGGGCGCCTGGGCACAGCAGACCGGCGGCATGGACAAGATCCATTTTCTGGCCGACTGGGACGGTGCCTTTACCAAGGCGATGGGCCTTGATGCCGATCTTTCCGCCGGCGGGCTTGGCGTGCGCTCCAAGCGCTACGCGATGCTGGTCGAGGACGGTGTGGTGAAGTCACTCGACATCGAGGAAAGCCCTGGCCAGGCCACCGTCTCGGGTGCCGACGCGATGCTGGAACGCCTCTAAGTCAATTAGTATTCCATGAGATCGTTTGAGGGGCTCATGCCCCTCATTCCCATTGCGCATGAGACGATGCGAGGGGCTAGAGCCCGCCTCGAACCATTACACTGCCATATCGAAAACCATCAGGCCCGACACGCCGCCATCGGATGCGGCGACAATTCGTTCGGCGACGGTAATATGGTCGGGATGGACGAGATAGGCGTCACGGCTTTCCAGCGTGTCGAAGGTGACGATGAAGCCGTCGAGGAAGCCGCCGTTCAGGCCTTCCGATGAGGCGTTCGGGCCGGACTTGACATCGACAATGCCGGGAATGAGCGTTTTGAGGCCGTGAACGGCGTCGTAGATTTCCTGCTTCTCTGCCAGCTGCAATGCAGTCTTGAAGCGCATGAAGACGCAATGAAGGATCATCGGTGGGTCCACCCTATGGCTGTTCTGTATGGCGCGAAATCGTCGTGGAGCCTGCTTCAACGCTATGCCCGACGGGAAACCGCTTCGCACCTTTGCTGCAAACCACCCCCAAGAGCAACCGCTACTTTCTCTTGAAAGGCGCCATGCCGGTGCGGGCCAGTTCGTCGGCGCGTTCGTTTTCCGGATGGCCTGCATGGCCCTTGACCCAGTGCCATTTGACCTTGTGGCGCTGGTTGGCGACATCGAGCTGCTGCCACAGCTCACCGTTCTTGACGGGCTTCTTGTCGGCCGTCTTCCAGCCGTTCTTCTTCCAGCCGAAGATCCACTTGGAAATGCCGTCCATCACGTATTTGCTGTCGGTGTGAAGATCGACCTCGCACGTGTCCTTGAGCGCGTTGAGGGCGCTGATGGCCGCCATGAGTTCCATGCGGTTGTTGGTCGTTTCGGCCTCGCCGCCAGACAGTTCCTTGGTGGTTTCGCCGTAACGCAGGATGGCGCCCCAGCCACCCGGGCCGGGATTGCCGGAACAAGCGCCGTCGGTGAAAATGTCGACCTGTTTCATGATGTCAGTCCATAATCTGCAGCAGAGGAAATGCCGCGGTGGAACCGCAGCTTGCGGAGGTATTCGAGCGGATCCTTCTTGACCACCAGCGCGCCCTCGGGCGTCGTCAGCCAATCATAGAGGCGGGTCAGAAAGAAGCGCAGGGCCGAGCCGCGGGCAAGCACCGGCAATGCGGCGATCTCCGCATCAGACAGTGGCCGGACGCTGCGATATCCTTCCAGCATCGCCATACCCTTCTCAACGTTATAGCTGCCGTCCGCTTCGAAGCACCAGGCATTGAGGCAGATGGATACGTCGTAGGCTAAGAGATCGTTGCAGGCGAAGTAGAAGTCGATGAGGCCGGAAAGTTCGTCGCCGAGGAAGAAGACGTTGTCCTGAAACAGATCCGCATGGATGACACCCGCCGGCAGATCCTTCGGCCAATGGGCGGCGAGAAATTCCAGTTCCGAGGTGATCTCGTCCTGCAGCCCCGTTTCGACCTCGTCGGCGCGGTCCGCGGATTTCTCCCACAGGACCTTCCAGCCATCGAGCGACAGCGCATTGGGGCGCTTGATCTTAAACCCTTCGCCGGCGAGATGCATCTGCGCCAGCGCCTTGCCGACCTCGCGGCAGTGCCTCGCCTCCGGCCGTCTCAGCCACATGCCCTCGAGAAACGAGATGAGGGCCGCCGGCCGGGTCGAGAGTTCGCCTAGCAACTGCCCGTCGCGGCGTGGCAAAGGCAGCGGGCAGGACAGACCCCGATCGGCCAGGTGCTGCATCAGGCCCAGAAAGAACGGCAGGTCGGATTTCTCGACGCGTTTTTCATACAGCGTCAGGATCAGCGGATCACGTGTGGTGTGGAGCAGGAAATTCGAGTTCTCGACGCCCTCGGCAATGCCCTTGTAGGACGTGAGCTCCCCGACATCATATTCGGCCAGGAACCGGTTCAGGTCGATTTCGGTGATATCGGTATAGACGGCCAAGATTTCGTCCCGCTGATGATCGTTGCGCTGGATCTCTTCCTAGCGGCTTGGCCGATGCTTCGCTAGGGGCGAAGGCGGTTCATCCAGCGGAGAGAGGGCGCTCGCCGTTGACCCAGGCCATGTCTTCGATGGTGAGGGGGACGGAGCGGAGTTCGCGGTTGACGAGGAAGTTTTCGGTTTCCTCGGCGGTGATCGCAAGCTCGATTTCGGCCGAAAACCTCTGCTTGAAGGCTTCGATGATTTCGTCGACGATGACTTCCGGGGCAGAGGCGCCGGCGGATAGGCCGAGCGTCTGGATCTGGCCGATCTCATCCCAGTTCAGCTCGGAGGCGCGCTGCACCAGGATCGAGCGTCTGGCGCCGGCCCGCAGAGCGACTTCGACGAGACGCTTGGAGTTCGACGAGTTCGGTGCGCCGACCACGATGAAGAGATCGCAGCCGGGTGCTGCTTCCTTGACGGCTTCCTGGCGGTTGGTGGTGGCGTAGCAGATGCTGTCGGCTGCGGGTGCCGTCAGGTTCGGGAAGCGTTCCTGCAGCTTGGCGATGACACCGGCCGTATCATCCACTGACAGCGTCGTCTGGGTAACGTAACCGAGATTGTCAGGATCGGCGGGGATATAGGCTTCGGCATCGGCGATCGTGTCGACGAGCGAGACCGTGCCTTCCGGCAACTGGCCCATTGTGCCGATCACTTCCGGATGTCCAGCATGGCCGATCAGGACCACATGGCGGCCCAGCCGCTGGTGGCGCATCGCCTGCTTGTGGACTTTTGAGACGAGCGGGCATGTGGCATCGAGATAGAAAAGATTGCGGGCCTGGGCATCCTCGGGCACCGATTTCGGCACGCCATGAGCGGAAAATACCACCGGCTGTTGGCGATGCTCCGCCGGGATCTCGTCCAGCTCCTCGACGAAGACGGCGCCCTTGGCTTCCAGTCCCTCGACGACATAGCGGTTGTGGACGATCTCGTGGCGGACATAGACCGGCGCGCCATAGGCTTTCAGCGCCAGCACGACGATCTGGATTGCCCGATCGACGCCGGCGCAAAAGCCGCGCGGACCGCAGAGGCGGATCGTGAGAGCCGGTTTTGTGACCTGGATGTTCATGTCGCTTCCGTGAGCCGTTGCAGCCCCCATATAGGCGAGCCGGCTCCGCCTCGCCAAGAAAAAAGTGACGGCTATGGCGTCGCAGGCTTGGCACGGCGCCACCAGGCGCCGATGACGACCGCCACGAGTGCTGCTGCCAGCCCGTACCAGGTGAAGGCATATTGGAGGTGGCTGTTGGGGAGATCGAACTGGGTGACGCCGCCCTTCGGCCAGCCGCCGGGATTTTGAACCAGATCATCCACATCGACAAAGAACGGCAGGGTTTTGGCCGGATCGAGACCTGATGACGACGCCATGACGTCGAGATCCTTCCAGAAGAAGATGTTCTTGGCGATATCGTTGTCGGGCACGATGGAGGATGGCTTTTGCGCCAGACGGCTGCGGGCATAACCGGTCAGCCGCTGCTCGCCAGCAACTTCGCCGGCGGTGCGCGTCGAAACCTCCTTCATCTCGTAGGGAATGAAACCGCGATTGACGAGGATTGCGCGGCCATCGGAAAGGATCAGCGGCGTGTAGACGTAGAAACCAGTCTGGCCTTGGAACGTGGCGAAGAAATGCCGTTCTTTCGTGTGGTCGGACGTGCCTGAAAGCGCGACGCGGCGGTATTCGATATCGCCGCCATCCGCCGCGATCCGCTCGATGTCTGCCAGCGGTACGGGATCTGCGCTGCGCCGCTCGGCGATATCGGCGAGCAGGCCTTCCTTCCAGTGCAGCCGTTCCATCTGCCAGGTGCCGAGAGCAAGGAGGATGGCGAGCGAGGCCAGGATGAGGGTGATTGTGGCGATGGTGCGCACAAGACTGCGGGAGCGCCTTGAAGAGGCCGGCTGTCGCTCGGTCAACTGATGCATGCTAGACCAGCTCGATACGGAGATTGCGGCCGACAGCTGTCGCAGCACGGCGCAACGTCAGAAGGGTAACCGAGGGATTGTTCGGGTCGAGCAATCGATCAAGCTGCTGACGGCTGGAATTCATCCGCTCGGCCATAGCAGTCTTCGTGAGGCCTTCCTGTTGCATGGCCGCCCGTAACTGGTCGGCAATCACCTGTTTCAGGGCAATCGTCTCGGTTTCCTCCAGCAGGCCATCGGCTTCAAGGAAATCGTCGAAAGTCTCTGTCCTGTCGATATAGCCCTTTTGCTCCGTCATAGTTCCACATCCCGTTTTCGTGCCAGCGCGAGGTCAAGATCCTGAGCCGGTGTCTTCTGGGTCTTCTTTTCAAAGCCGTGGAGAAGGATCATCTCACCCTCTTGAATGAAAAAGATCACCCGTGCGATGCGCCCGCCGGAGAGGTTGGTCCGAACTTCCCACAGTCCATTTCCGAGAGAGCGGCAATAGGGCATGCCCAACGGCCAGCCAAACTCGACCCTTTGGATATCGATACCGATCTGCCGCCTGTCTTCTCTCGTGAGATCCATCAGCCAATCGCGCACCGGCCTGCGCCCGTGTGCGGTCGCGTAGAACCTTCCGACGATCTTTTTCGGCAAATCCGTCATCACGGCGCATTGTACCAATTTTGGTACACTTTCGCAACAAAAAAGGGCGGCATCGGCCGCCCTTCGAAGTGTCGTTTGTTCTCAATGCGCCAGCGGTGCGCCCCAGCCGCCCCAGATGTAGATGGAGAAGAACAGGAACAGCCAGACGACGTCGACGAAGTGCCAGTACCAGGCGGCTGCTTCGAAGCCGAAGTGTTTTTCCGAGGTGAAGCCGCCGTTCATGGCTCTGATGAGGCAGACCAGCAGGAAGATGGTGCCGACCAGAACGTGGAAACCGTGGAAGCCGGTGGCCATGAAGAACGTGGCGCCATAGATCGAATTGGCGAATTCGAACGGGGCGTGGGCATATTCGTAGGCCTGCACGAACGAGAACAGCACGCCGAGTGCGACTGTCAGTGACAGGCCGGTGACGAGGCCCTTCCGATCGTTGTGCAACAGCGCGTGGTGAGCCCAGGTGACGCAGGTGCCTGACAGCAGCAGGATGATCGTGTTATAGAGCGGCAGATGCCATGGATCGAGAACCTCGATGCCCTTTGGCGGCCATTGTCCGCCGAGAACCTGTGTTCTGGACGCCTGGATCGCCTCGTTGGCATAAAGGCTTGCGTCGAAGAAGGCCCAGAACCAGGCGACGAAGAACATCACCTCCGACGCGATGAACATGATCATGCCATAGCGCAGATGCAGCGACACGACGCGCGTATGGGCGCCCGCATTGCCTTCCTTGATTGTATCCGACCACCAACCGATCATCACATAGATGACGATCGCCAGACCTATGTAGAAGACCCACGGTGTCGCGAGGTTCATTCCGAATATGTGGAATTCCGAACCCTTCAGGTAGCGCATGTATCCGACGCCGCCGAACGCCATGACGAAGGCGCCGATCGAGGCGAGAAGCGGCCAAGGGCTGGGGTCGATAATGTGATAATCGTGGTTCTTCTGGTGCGCTTCTGCCATGCCTGCCCCTCCCAAGGGTGCTTACCGCAAGTGTTCCACCCGCCAAAAACGACGGGCCATTTCTAGAGCTTACTGCCCTTATCCTGCACTTCATTCCGCAAGGCCGCAACCGGCTTCGGTGGCGGCTCTTTCCCCGGATAGAAGGTGTAGGACAGGGTAATGGTCTTGATGTTCTTCGTCTCGTTCGCCTTGACGATCTCCGGATCGACGAAGAAGACGACCGGCATATCGATCGTCTGGCCCGGCTGCAGCGTCTGCTCGGTGAAGCAGAAGCACTGGACCTTGTTGAAATAGACCGCCGCCTCCATGGGGGTGACGTTGAAGACCGCGGTTCCAGTCGTCGCCACCGGCGAACGGTTCTTGGCGGTAAACGACACCTGGCCGGTTTCGCCGATCTTCAGTTCCACCGGTTTCGACGGCTTGAAATCCCAGTTCAGGCCGGGCGACACATTGGCGTCGAACGTGACCTTGATGGTCTTCTCGAGGATCGTATCGGAATATTGCTCGCTGCGCTGGGTGGTGCCGTTATAGCCGGTGACCTGACAGAAGAGGCGGTAGAGCGGTACGGACGCATAGGCGGCGCCCACCATGCAGGTGACGAACACAGCGCAGCCGGCAAAGATCGCGGCATTGCTGACCCGCTTTGCCTGACCATGGCCCGGCCGTTGGGCGTTGCCCTGACCATTCCCGTGAACCTCTCCTCCCATGTGCCTCCTCCTCAAGCTTTCTGGGTCAGTTGCCGACGCCGCCGACTTTGACCAGCGTCATCACGTAGAAAAGGACGACCAGCCCTGCGAGGACCAGTCCCAGCGCCACATTTCTGTTGCGGCGGGACTTTCTCTGGGCGTCGTTGAGCTTGACGGTGTCAATCATAGAAGGCTTCCGATCAGGGTCGCCACACCGGCTGCCGCGTGGTCGGCAAGCAGCGCGGAAAAGATGATGAAGAGATAGAAGATCGAGTAGCCGAACATCTTGCGCGCCGGCACCATCCGCTCGTCGCCTTCAGGCATGCGCAGGACAGAGATGGAACAGGCAATGAAGATCAGCCCCAGCACGCCGGCAAAGATGCCGTAGCCGATGCTGGCAAGGCCGGTGAAGCTGGGGGCAACGCCGAGAACAGCGGTCAGAACCGCATAGGCGAGCATCTGGATCTTCGTGGAACGCTCGCCGGCAACGTTCGGCATCATCGGCACGCCGACCGAGCCGTAATCGCGCATCTTGTAGAGCGCCAGCGCCCAGAAATGGGCCGGCGTCCAGAGGAAGATGATGAGGAACAGGATGACGCTGTCGAGCGAGATTCCGCCGGTGACGCAGGCCCAGCCGATCATGGGCGGGAAGGCGCCGGAAGCACCGCCGATGACGATGTTCTGCGGCGTCGAGCGCTTCAGCCACATCGTATAGACGACGGCGTAGAAGAAGATGGTGAAGGCGAGCAGGCCGGCGGCCAGCCAGTTGACGGCAAGGCCAAGGATCGCCACGGAAAAGACCGACAGCGTGAGGCCGAAGGCAAGCGCTTCGCTTGGCCGCACGCGACCGTCAGGAATGGGGCGCTTGGCGGTGCGGGTCATGACGGCATCGATATCGGCGTCGTACCACATGTTGAGCGCGCCGGACGCACCGGCGCCAACGGCGATACAGAGGACCGAGATTGCAGCGAGAACCGGATTGAGCGTGCCGGGCGCCAGAACGAGACCTGCGAACGCCGTGAAGACGACGAGCGACATGACCCGCGGCTTCAGAAGTTCGAAGAAATCGCGCGCGCCCGCTTCAGACAGGAACAGGCCTGCGTCATTGCCGAGAGCGTCGCGATCATCGATAACTGTCATGAGACCTAAAAACCTTGCATTTTCGGGGGACAGCGCGTGTCACACGCGATGTCCCTTGTTCGGAACGCTGCCTTTAGCGGATGCGCGGCAGCTGTTCCCACTGGTGGTAAGGCGGCGGCGAAGACAGCTGCCACTCGAGCGTCGTTGCACCTTCACCCCATGGATTGTCGCCGGCAACACGCTTCTTGGCGAAGGCTTCCCAGACGCCGAAGAGGAAGACCAGAACGCCAGCGAAGGAGATGTAGGAACCAATCGAGGAGATGTAGTTCCAGCCCACGAAGGCATCCGGATAGTCGATATAGCGGCGCGGCATGCCGGCGAGGCCGAGGAAATGCTGCGGGAAGAACACGAGGTTCACGCCCACGAACATCACCCAGAAATGCAGGTGTGCCACCTTCTCGCTATACATGTAGCCGAACATTTTCGGGAACCAGTAATACCAGCCGGCAAAGATTGCAAATACGGCGCCGAGCGACAGCACGTAGTGGAAGTGAGCCACCACGTAATAGGTGTCGTGCAGCGACCGGTCGAGGCCGGCATTGGCGAGCTGGACGCCGGTGACGCCGCCCACGGTAAACAGGAAGATGAAGCCGATTGCCCAGACCATCGGCGCCTTGAAGGTGATCGAGCCACCCCACATCGTCGCGATCCAGGAGAAGATCTTGATGCCGGTCGGCACCGCGATGACCATGGTTGCGAAGACGAAGTAGCGCTGCGCGTCGAGCGACAGACCGACCGTGTACATGTGGTGGGCCCAGACGATGAAGCCGACTGCGCCGATCGCCACCATTGCATAGGCCATGCCGAGATAGCCGAAGACCGGCTTTTTCGAGAAGGTCGAGATGATGTGGCTGACGATACCGAAGCCGGGCAGGATCAGGATGTAGACTTCCGGGTGACCGAAGAACCAGAACAGGTGCTGGTAAAGGATCGGATCGCCGCCGCCTTCAGGCGAGAAGAACGTGGTTCCGAAGTTGCGGTCGGTCAGCGCCATGGTGATGGCACCGGCAAGAACCGGCAGCGACAGAAGCAGCAGGAAGGCAGTAACCAGAACGGCCCAGGCAAACAGCGGCATTTTGTGCAGCGTCATGCCCGGGGCGCGCATGTTGAGAATGGTGGTGATGAAGTTGATCGCACCGAGGATCGACGAGGCACCTGCAACGTGGAGCGCAAGGATCGCCAGATCGACGGCCGGACCCGGATGACCCGAGGTCGACAGCGGCGGATACATGGTCCAGCCGCCGCCCGCGCCATAGGCACCGGACGGTCCTTCGACGAACATCGACAGCATCAGAAGCAGGAAGGCCGGGATGATCAGCCAGAAGGAGATGTTGTTCAGACGCGGGAAGGCCATATCAGGCGCGCCGATCATGATCGGCACCATCCAGTTGGCAAAACCGCCGATCATCGCCGGCATGACCATGAAGAAGATCATGATCAGCGCGTGCGCGGTGGTGAACACATTGTACATGTGCTTGCCGCCATCGATCGCGGCATCGCCCTCGAAACCATAGACCATGGACGCCAGGCCGTGGAAGATCTGGATGCCCGGTTCCTGCAGCTCCATGCGCATCGCAACCGACAGGAGGCCGCCGAGGACGCCCGCCATGATCGCGAAGATCAGGTAGAGCGTACCGATATCCTTGTGGTTGGTCGAAAACAGCCAGCGGGCGGCAAAGCCCGGTGTGTGGGAATGATGATCGCCATGCGCATGCGCATCGTCGTGAGACGCGCGAGCATGGGCATCATGAGCATGGTCGTCATGGACGTGAGCGCCATGCGGATCCGTGTGAGTGGTATGTCCGGCCATTATCGTCAGCCTCCTGATTACTTCGCAGCGACGGCAAGGCCGTCGGCGGGCTTGGCCGTGCCGGCATCGGCGACCAGTGCTTTATAAGCACCGGGAAGGTCGCTGGCGGCCTGGGCAAGCCAGGTGTTGTACTTTTCCTCGGAGACGACGTGGATGGCGATCGGCATATAGGCGTGATCCTTGCCGCAAAGCTCGGAACACTGGCCGTAATACATCCCCTCGCGATCGGCCTTGAACCAGGTCTCGTTGAGACGGCCGGGAACGGCATCGATCTTGACGCCGAAGGCCGGCATGGCGAAGGCGTGGATCACGTCGGACGGCGCTGCCGTCACCAGCATGCGTACCGTCTTGCCGACCGGAATGATCATTTCGTTGTCGACGGCGAGCAGCCGCGGATAGCGATCGATATCGGTCTTGCCGGCGGCAGCGCGATCCGGATCCTTCAGCATGTAGCTGTCGAAGGCGACGGGCGTCTCGCCGGAACCCTCATATTCGTAGTTCCACTGCCACTGGGTAGCGGTGGCCTTGACCGTCATGTCCGCATCCGGAATTTCCAGCTGTGCGTTCAGAAGGTTGAAGGACGGGATGGCGAGGAAGAACAGGATCAGCACCGGCGCCACGGTCCAGACGATCTCGATGACCGTGTTGTGGCTGGTGCGCGAGGCAACCGGATTGCGGCTGGCGCGGAACTTGACCGCAACCATGATCAGCAGCACCAGAACGAGCAATGTCACCGGCACGATGAACCAGAGCGTATAGTGCTCGAACCAGCGAATTTGGTGCATGATCGGTGACGCGGGCGCCTGCAAATCCATCTGCCATGGCCTCGGCTGGTCCGCATGAGCCAGCGAAGCCGTGAAAAGACAGATAAGCGACGCCATTGCGGCGTAAGCTCTCAACATAACGATAAACCCTCTCTCCCATGCGCCCGAGTCCCGCGATCGAACGGCATGCGGAATTCAAGCGCCTGGTTTGGTTCAATCACAGTTTGCGGGTCGTCGCAATATCTGCGCGGCATTGCTCATGCGGCATTTTGAACCTATCGGCATGCGGCCGAGTGCCTGCGCCGTCAGGAACATGCGGCATTGCTTGACCAGATGGCGCCGCACAGTCGCAAACCCCTCAAGTCCCATTTTCGCCGTACTCGGCTGAAAAGAGAGCGAGGCCTTTCATTTCGGCGTAGGACCGCCAAGAATAGTCACACTGATTCGTCCGTTTAGAGGTCTACATGGGTCGTCCCTACCGCCTTCGCGCCTGCCTTGCCTTGATGCTTGCGGGGGCCGTCGCATTACCCGCACTCGCGCAGCAGCCGGGACCTCGGCCGACTCCCAATACCCCATCGGCACCGGCTCCTTCCGCGCCGGCTCCTGCCCCATCGGCCCCTGCCCCATCGACTGGTGCCGCACCGAAGACCGGGCAGAATGCACAGCAGGCGCCACAGAGCCCTGCCCCCGGTTCTCCGGCACAGCCCGGCAACGTGAAGGAAAACCACGGCGCCTGGTCGATCATCTGCGACAAGCCGGCCGGTGCCTCCGTCGAGCAGTGCGCGATGATGCAGAACGTGATCGCCGAAGATCGCCCGGAAGTCGGCCTGTCCGTCGTCGTCCTCAAGACCGCTGACCGCAAGGCGCGCATCCTGCGCATTCTTGCCCCGCTTGGCGTTCTTCTGAAGGACGGCATGGAACTCTATGTCGACAGCAACAATATCGGCCGCGCCTATTTCACCCGCTGCTTCTCGGAAGGCTGCTATGTGGAAGTGGAAATCGACGACGAGCTGATGCGCATCCTTCGCGCCGGCAAGAACGCCGTGTTCGCGCTACGCGAATCCGCTGACCAGGACCGCGTCGGCATTCCGATCGAGCTCAACGGTTTCGGCCCCGGCTACGACGCGCTTCCGTAAAGACGCTTGTTTCGGCGGATTGCCGGAACTACATCGGGCTCCAGATATCTCGACTTGGGCGCGTATGCATTCGCGCCCCTCGGTCCCGAATGCACTGATGTGCGCAAGCGGAGCATAGAACAATGAACACCGACCTGATCTCCCTCTTCGATTGCGACGAGACGAAGCTGCGTTCTATCCTGAGCCAGGCGCTCTCAGGCGCTGACGATGGCGAGCTCTATCTCGAGCATGCCCAAGCGGAATCGCTTTCGTTGGACAATGGCCGCCTGAAGGGTGGTTCGTTCAACACCGACCAGGGTTTTGGCCTGCGCGCCGTCGCCGGCGAGGCTGTCGGGTATGCGCATGCGGGCGAGCTTTCGGCGTCCGCGCTTTCGCGCGCGTCGGATGCGGTTCGCGCCGTCACCGCCAACCATTCCGGCTCCTATGCCGCCGCACCCCAGCGCACAAATAAGAAATACTATGGCGACGAGAACCCGATCGGCTCTCCGAGCTTTGAGGCCAAGGCCAAGCTTCTGACCGAGATCGACGCTTATCTGCGCGCCAAGGATCCGAAGGTGCGCCAGGTTTCGGCAAGCCTTGCTGCCAGCTGGCAGGTGGTCGACATTCTGCGCGCCGATGGGCACCGGGTGCAGGACATCCGGCCGATGACGCGCATCAACATTTCCGTCGTCGTGGGTGATGGCGACCGCCAGGAGTCGGGTTCGTTCGGCACCGGCGGCCGGATCGGGTTTGGCGATTTCGTCGCGACCGGCAACTGGCAGGCAGGCGCCGACGAGGCGCTGCGCCAGGCACTGGTCAATCTCGAGGCGATCGACGCGCCGGCTGGCACCATGGACGTGGTGCTCGGCAATGGCTGGCCGGGCGTGATGCTGCACGAGGCCGTCGGCCACGGTCTGGAAGGCGATTTCAACCGCAAGAAGACATCGGCCTTTGCCGGTCTGATGGGCGAGATGGTGGCAGCCCCGGGCGTCACCGTCGTGGATGACGGCACGATCGACAACCGCCGTGGATCGCTGACCGTCGACGACGAAGGCACGCCTTCGGCCTATAACGTGCTGATCGAAGACGGAAAGCTGGTTGGTTACATGCAGGACCGCCAGAATGCGCGGTTGATGGGTGTGGCACCCACCGGCAACGGCCGCCGCCAGGGCTATGCGCACATACCCATGCCGCGCATGACCAACACATTCATGCTGGGCGGCGACAAGTCCCCGCAAGAGATCATCGCATCGGTCAAGAAGGGCATCTATGCCGTCTCCTTCGGCGGCGGACAGGTGGATATCACCTCCGGCAAGTTCGTGTTCGGCTGCACCGAGGCCTACATGATCGAGAACGGCAAGATTGGCGCACCGGTCAAGGGTGCGATGCTGATCGGAAACGGTCCGGACGCGATGAAACGCATCTCGATGGTCGGCAACGACCTGAAGCTCGATACCGGTATCGGCAATTGCGGCAAGGGCGGCCAGTGGGTGCCAGTTGGCGTCGGCCAGCCGCATCTGCGGATGGATCAGGTCACGGTGGGCGGCACCAAGGTGTGACGCGGCACCGGTCCAACGCGCTGGTTCCCGAGCTCTCCGTCAGCGATTGGCGCAAAAGCTGCGATTTCTACTGCGAGCTGATCGGTTTCGATATCGTCTATGACCGTCCGGACGAAGGGTTTGCATTCCTGGCGCTTGGCCAGGCGCAACTGATGATCGACCAGATCGGTATCGGCCGAGATTTTGCTCTGCCCGACGGGGCGTCCCCCGCCTATCCGTTCGGTCGCGGCTTGAACCTGCAGATCGAGGTTCCGTCGTCGGGAGCGATCCTGACGCGGCTGCAGGCAGCGGGCGTGCCCCTTCAGCTCGAACCGGAAGACAAGTGGTATCGCCGCGGCGATCATGAGGTCGGCAATCGGCAGTTCATCGTTGCCGACCCGGATGGCTATCTGCTGCGGCTGTTCGAACATCTGGGAGAGCGGCCCCTGCCGCTCTGAACCCGTCGGCGTGACGGCTTGACACTTTCGGCCAAATCCCTGCAGTTGCCGGCTTTGTAACAGTGCAAGCCGATCCATGCCCTCCTCCACCCCCATTGCCGACATGTTCAGCCTCTGGCTTCCCGGCCATTCGCCGGGTGAACTCGCCTTCGTGTTCTCAGCCGCCATGATCGCCGGCCTTGCCCGCGGGTTCTCGGGATTTGGTGGCGCCCTGATCTTCGTCCCGCTGGCAGGTACGGCGATCGGTCCGAAACTCGCGGCGGCGCTGCTGCTGGTTATCGATGGCGTGATGACGCTCGGGATGGTGCCGGACGGCTGGCGAAGGGCAAACCGGCGCGAGGTGTTCACGATGATGATGGGTGCCGTCGTCGGCGTGCCCGTCGGTGCGGCGGCGCTGGCGCTGCTTCCCTCCGTCACCCTGCGCTGGATCATCTCGGTCGTCGTGTTGTGCCTTCTCGTGTTCCTGATCTCGGGCTGGCGCTACCACGGACGGCCTAAGGCGCCGCTGACCATCGGCGTCGGGGCGCTTGCCGGCCTGTTCGGCGGTGCGGCGCAGATGTCGGGACCACCGATCGTTGCCTACTGGCTTGGCGGCGCGACGGCACCGGGAGTCGTCAGGGCAAACCTCGTCCTCTATTTTGCGCTCGCCAGCGTCATCTCGTCCGTGTCGTATCTGATCGGCGGCATCCTGACGTTCGAGGTGCTGCTCATCGCGCTGATCGCAGGACCGGGCTACGGGATCGGGCTTTACGCGGGTTCACGGCTGTTCGGGCGTGCGAGCGAGGTGACGTTCCGGCGTATCTGCTTTTGCCTGATCGCATCCGCCGCCCTGATCGGCCTGCCGCTGTTTGACGGCATGATTCGCTAAAACAGGTCTTCAGCAACGCTTAACGGCTGACACGGTAGGTTGTATCTCGGGGTTGAACGGGCGTGGCGACGATGGTGAATTTGAAAGCAAAGTTGCCGGCGGCATGGATCCGTGGCCTGAAACGTCAGGTCACGACGACAGGTCTAGAGGCGTCGGCAGCACTCGCGCGGGCCGGCATGCTGGCAGGTGCGCGCGGTCGTGGTTCTATCTTCACGCTTCATCACGTGCGCCCCAAACAATCGCTCGCGTTCCAGCCGAGCGGTCATCTGGAGGTTACCCCGGAATTCCTGGCCGATGCGATCGAGCGCCTCTCGGCGGATGGATATGGGTTCGTGCCGCTGGACGAAGTGCCGGAGCGGCTTGCCAATCCGGCCGGCCAGCCGTTCGCCGCCTTTACGCTTGATGATGGCTATCGCAACAACGCCGAACATGCGCTGCCGGTATTCGAGAAATACGGCGTGCCCTTCACCGTTTTCGTCGCCCGCGGCTTTGCGGAGCGGACCCATTCGATGTGGTGGGAGACAATGGCGGACCTGATCGGTCGCGAGCGGGAGCTGAGTTTCGATTTCGGCAATGGACCCGAGCGGATCGAGCTCGGCTGTGAAGAGCAGAAGTTCGACGCCTTCGACCGGTTTGCCGATCTCGTGTTTCGCGATGACGAGGCAAGTGCCGTTTCCAGGATGGATGCGCTTGTGCGGTGTTACGGTATCGACCCGTTGCAGATGACCGCCGACCTGACGATGGATCCGGCCGAGCTCCGCGAACTTTCGCGGCACAAGCTCGCAACACTTGGCGCCCACACAATCAGTCATCGCGCCGTCGGGCGGCTGTCGGAAGCGCAGGCGCGGGCCGAGATGGCGAGTTCTGCCGACTATGTGGAAGAACTGACCGGGATACGGCCGACCACGATCGCCTATCCCTACGGCACGCGGAAGGCGGTGGGCGAGCGCGACTACCGCATCGCCCGCGACCTCGGCTTTTCGGTCGCCGTCACGACCCAGCCGGGCACGATCTGCGGGAAATGGCTGACCCGGCTGACGGGTCTGCCGCGGATTTCGCTGAACGGCCATTACCAGCGGGCGCGCTATGTGTCGGCGCTCGCCTCGGGCATTCCCTTCAAGCTTGCGCGCTAGGCGCAAGCTCTCATCGGTCGCTCACGGATACATCCGCACCTTTTCCCAGGCACCGTCTGGCGTATCGCGGCGGAATTCGATCCGGTCATGCAGGCGGAACGGTCGATCGTGCCAGAACTCGATCGACACGGGACGGATGCGGAAACCGGACCAGTGCGGTGGCCGCGGTATCTCGCCGATCGCAAATTTCGCGGTGTATTCGGCCACGGATTTTTCCAGCGCGAAACGGCCTTCGAGCGGCCGTGACTGTTTCGAGGCCCAGGCGCCGATTCGGCTTCCGCGTGGCCGCGTCGCATAATAGGCATCCGCGTCGGCATCGCTGACGATCTCGGCAGGGCCGCGCAGACGCACCTGACGTCTCTGCGACTTCCAGTGAAAGACCATCGCAGCCTTTTTCTGGCCGAGAATTTCCTCGCCCTTCTGGCTTTCGAAATTCGTATAGAATACAAACCCGTCCTCGTCGTAGCCCTTCAGCAGGACCATTCGCACATTGGGAAGCCCATGTTCATCGACGGTCGCAAGCGCGACGGCGTTCGGATCGTTGATCTCGCTGGATTCGGCATCCTTCAACCACGACCCAAATAAGGTGAAGGGTTCACTTTCCTGCGTGAAGTCACCGCTTGTTAACCCGTTTTCCGACATATTGACTAAAGTGCTCCCGATCTGATGAACATGCCCGAGACACTTGGCCGGACAGGATGCAAGGTGATTGTGATAGCAAATTCGATGTGCCGTACAAAGAGCCTGAATGGCGCCAGCCTGCGAATCATCGCGATCGTCGCACTGTGCGGTTCGCTTGGCAGCTGCACCAGCATGGATGTGTTCGGCGGCTCGGACAAGGTCGATCGTAGTATCTCGACGAGCAGCATTCCCAGCAAGCCAAAAGCGGGTGATCCGCAATCGGACGAAGCCACCGTGCGCAATGCCGTGACCTCGGCCGATCTCGCCAAGGTGGGTGCGAACCCCCTTCCCTGGGCAAATTCGGCGACCGGCAGTGCCGGTGTCGTCTCCTCGATCCACGAGGACCGGAGCGCCGGCCTACTCTGCCGCGCCTTCACCACCAGCCGCCATTCCTATGAGGGAATATCGCTGTTTTCCGGTCAGGCATGCCGGACCGAAACGGGCGACTGGTCGCTCACGGCATTTGATCGCCAGTAATGTTAAGGCCAGCACTGTGCGGTAAACGTTTTGTTTACCGTAACATGCATCGACCTTCTCTCCGTAACCTCTGATTCAGCAATTCCTCCATACGGTTACTGCCTGTGATCCGGCCAGCCTCGGGGCATGAGGAACCGAAGGCTGCCGCGAGAGTTGTTGAGTTACGGGGGGTCCGGGATTGGATACGCGACCCGCCGCCCCAAGCTTTACGGGTGGTTTCAAAATGCGCGATCCCTACTCTATTCTCGGCGTCAATCGGAGCGCCAACGCTGACGAGATCAAATCGGCGTGGCGTTCGAAGGCAAAGACCATACATCCCGATCAGAACCAGGACGACCCCGATGCCGGCGAGCGATTCGCCGAAATGGGTCAGGCCTATGAGGTGCTGAAGGATCCCGAGCGGCGCAAGCGCTACGACCGCGCATCCGCTCTTCAACAGACATTCATGCAGCAGCGCCAGGCAGCCCGCGAAGCGGAAATGCGTGCCAAGGCTTCCCGCGAGCGCGCGGCGAAAGTGATGGAAGAGCTTGCCCGTGCCAGCGCCAAGCGGGCGCAGGCCGAAGTGCTTCAATCCCAGGCGCAGCAGCAACAGCAAAACGGCAAGGCCCGCGGCGATGCTCCGCCGGAACCGGCCGAAGACATGGTCGAGCGTATCTTCGGCGTCTCGCCAGACGGCCAGACCGCCGACTCCGGACACAAGAAAACCGCAGACGAGGCGTCGACCGCGCAGGCCGCTCGTCCATCGTCGAAAAGCGACGCGACAGGAGCCGATGCAGCGGACGAGGGACCCGGCAGCCGCCCGGCCCCGCCGACCACCGGCATGGGTTCCGGTCTTCTCAACACGCTGCTGCGGCGCATCCGCGGTGAAACCGTGACCGTTCTCGAAACGGCGCCGGATCTTCTGGCCGAAGCCGTCGTGACGATCGAAGACCTTCTCAACAGGGGTTCGGTCATCGTGCATTCCAGCGACGATCGTGACGTGCGCGTTTCGCTTTCCGCGGGCATGACCGAGGGTCATGTTGTGCGGCTGAAGGGCCAGGGGCTGAAGCTTCCCGGGATGAAGCAGGGCGATCTCGTGGTGACCCTGAAAGTGGCCAAGCATGCGGATTTCCGGGTGAGCGGTTTCGATATCCACACCATTTTGCCGATCTCTCTCGAAGACGCCGTTCTCGGCGCCGAGCCGATGCTGAAGACGCCTGAAGGCGAGCAGACGATCGCGGTTCCCGCATGGTCGGGGTCCGATCAGGCAATCCGGCTGGAAGGCATGGGGCTCTACAACGATGCAGGCGGCCGCGGCGATCTGGTGGCGGAACTGCGCATTGTGCTTCTCGAAAAGCCCGACCCGAAGGTGACCGATCTGATGCGCCACATGCGCCACGGGCTGTATCTGTAAGACATCGATCCCCAACCGGCTCCGGCGACAGCTGAAACGTTGGCCTCCCCTTTCGCCAAAGAGTGGGCGTATGAGTTGGTATCCGCAAGCTTGAACCCTTGCCCTGCCTATGTCATAGGCAAGGCCAAATCGAGTTTCCAGGGGATATTCATGGTTCAGGCTTCCGGCCTCATGTCAGGCAAACGCGGCGTCGTCATGGGTGTCGCCAACAATCGCTCCATTGCATGGGGCATTGCCAAGGCCATTCACGATCAGGGTGGCGAAGTTGCTCTGACCTACCAGGGCGACGCCCTGAAGAAGCGGGTCGAACCGCTCGCTGCCGAAATCAACGCTTTCATGGCCGGCCACTGCGATGTGAGCGACGAGTCGACCATCGATGAGGTGTTCGCCAATATCGAGAAGAAGTGGGGCAAGATCGACTTCTTCGTGCATGCGATCGGCTTCTCCGACAAGGATGAGCTGACCGGCCGTTATGTCGATACGACGCCTGACAACTTCGCCAAGACGATGCAGATCTCGGTCTACTCCTTCACGTCGGCCGCACGCCGCGCCGAAAAGCTGATGACCGACGGCGGCGCCATGCTGACGCTGACCTATTACGGCGCCGAAAAGGTGATGCCGAACTATAACGTCATGGGCGTTGCCAAGGCTGCACTTGAAGCCAGCGTCAAATACCTGGCCGTTGACCTCGGACCGAAGAATATCCGCGTCAACGCGATCTCGGCCGGCCCGATCAAGACGCTTGCCGCGTCCGGTATCGGCGACTTCCGCTATATCCTCAAATGGAACGAGTATAACGCACCGCTTCGCCGCACGGTCACGATCGAGGAAGTGGGCGATGTCGGCCTTTATCTTCTGTCGAACCTGTCGCGCTCCGTCACCGGTGAAATCCACCATGCGGATAGCGGCTATCACGCCATCGGAATGAAGGCCGTCGACGCGCCTGACATTTCCGTCGTGAAGGACTGAGCGCCCCGTGCTTCTCTACGTCATCCGTCACGGCCAGACGGACTGGAACGCTGAAGGCCGGCTTCAGGGTCAGAAGGATATTCCTCTGAACGATACGGGCCGCCTTCAGGCTACCGGCAATGGCGAAGCGCTGAAAGAACTGCTCGGCGACGATGTCGCCGGTTTCGACTTCGTGGCAAGCCCGCTCTCTCGCACCCGCGAGACGATGGAGCGGCTGCGCACAGCGATAGGGCTCGATCCCCTCGCCTACCGGACCGACGACCGGCTGGTGGAAGTTTCGTTCGGCGACTGGGAAGGCCAGACGCTGGCCGAAGTCAAAAAACTCGAGCCCGAGCTGCTGAAGGAAAGAAAGCGACAGAAATGGAGCTTCATTCCGCCGGGCCAAACTGCCGAGAGCTACGAAATCCTGTCATGGCGCATCGGCGCCTGGATGCAGTCTCTGACCGGTCCGACCGTGGCGGTTGCCCATGGCGGCGTCATCAGGTCGATCTTTCGCCTGATCGGCGGCGTTGGAGAAGAAGAAGCATCGTCCATCGCCATCCATCAGGACCGTATCCTGAAAGTGGAGCCGCTCGCCGGCCGGATGGAATGGCTCTGAGCCGCTGAGGCCGGTTCCGGCCCTTACTGTACGATTTCGAGATCGTCCACGACCCGGTTGCCGTCAACGACCGTGTAGAACACCAGAACCTTGACGCCTGCCTTCAGGCCTTCGAAGTTGAACTCCTCCGGCACCTTGTAGGTCTTGCCGTCGTCCAGCGTCAGGCTGAGCGACTTGGCGTCGATCGTCTTGATCGTCGCCTCGACGTCCACGCTCTGCGCCCAAGTGCTCAGCGGCGAGAAAACACCGGCGGTCGCAAGCAAGGCAGCAATGAGGATACGCATGATGAAGATCCCTGGAACAAACGGTCTGTACTAATTCGGTGCAAGATAGCCTGCCGATTGTGGCGAAAATTGCTCGCCAGCATGACATTTTCGCTACAAACAACAGTTTGATTATTAACCATATTCTTCCGAATTCAAGACGTCTCAAGACCAAATCGAACGTTTAGTGACCGCGTTTACCAACTATTTGCAATAAAACGCGGCTTCACAGCTCTAAGGCGGATGTGGAATGGGAAATTAACTGCGCCACAATACAGTTATACCCGGTCACAAGAGTTAACGAGAAGGTGTTCAGTTTTGGCGCTCTGGCGTTCCTCCATTACCGAAAGGTTTCGCCCTTTCAGCAGTGCATGCGCGCCTGCCGTCGCAGCCTTCCTCGTTTCGCTGACAGTTATCGTCACCGCGGTGGTCCTCGATCACCGATTCGTGCAGAAACATCGCGACGATATTCACGCCGCCACGACACGCGCGGCCGGCACGGCGGCCCGTCAGATCGCTTCGCGGCTGGAGCTTGATTTCGCGGTCGCCGATAGCCTGCGCAATGCGTTGATCGGTCAGGCAGGATACAAGCCCAACGATATGCAGACCTCCGCTCGTCAGGCACTCGCCGACCTGCCGCACCTTTCCGCAGTGATCGCGGCACCGGGATTCACACCAACGACCTTCTTCCGCCGCGACAGCTTGGCCGGTGAGACCGGTATCGATCTTGCTGGTCTGAAGGCGGATCTCGACCGGGCCGGCAACAAGGCGCGCCCAAGCGTGCTGACCGGATCGCAGACGGGCAGGCTTACCCTCATCATGCCGGTGCCTTCCGCCAGCGGACAGGAAGCCGGGGTCTGGGGCGCTCTGGTTCTCGTCCTCGATGTCGCCGATCTGCTTGATCCCGCGACACGCCCTCAGGTTGGCGACGCGGCACAAACGTCCGAGACGGTCTTCGACTGGCTCGATCTCGCGCTCGTCGACAACAGTCGAGCCGACCAGGCCGTGTTTTACGGCATCGAAGCGGTAAAGGGCGGCGATCCGGTCCGGTGGTCGATCACCGTCAAGGGTACGGACTGGCAGATCCTTGCGGCGCCGCGCGTCGGCTGGAATGCTTCGCCCGCCGGTCAGATGCGGTTCCGGTTGATCCTGGCGCTGGCATCGCTTGCGATCGTCTTGCCGGTGCTCATTGCGACCTCGCTGATTTCGGAACGCAACCGGCATATCGAGACGCTGCGGCTGCGCGAAAACAAGCTGTTTGCACTGTCGCGACGGTTCGGGCTTGCCATGGAAGCGTCGATGATGGGCATCTGGGAAGTGACTGATGAGGGTGTGCAGCTCTCCTGGGACGATCGCTCCGCCGCTCTCCACGCCAATCCGTCAGCCACCACCGGCAACCGGTTCGATGACTGGATGGCATCGATCGCGCCTGAGGACAGGGCTGTCGCGGAAGCGCATCTCTTTACAGTTCTCTGCACCGACAGCCCATCGACCGAGACCTATCGCCTGATCCTGCCCGGCGGCGACATCCGGCATCTTCGCTCCGCCGGCGCGAGGGTTCAGAACGAGCGCGGCATCCAAGCGACCGGCATCGTCTGGGACGTCACCGCCGACGTGACGATGGCACAGACCCTGCGCGACGCGAAAGACAATAGCGAGGTCAAGAATGCCGAGCTCGAACTGGCACTCGACGAATTGTCGGACCGGGAGCAGGAACTGGAAGGTCTGTCGCGCAAGCTCGACCTCGCACTCGGTTCCTACGGATGCGGCGTCTGGGAATATGATCCGGCAACCGGCAGCGAGATATGGGACGCTCGCATGTGCCAGCTTTATGGCGTTGCCCCGATTGCCGGCCCCCTTCCCCACGACTTCTGGCTGTCTCTGCTGGTTCCGGAGGATCGCCAGAGTGCTCTTGACGCGGCAATGCGTTACCTTTCCGGCGACGTCGAGGAGGCTCTGATCGTTCGCGTGCCGCAATCTGACGGCAGCCTCCGCTATATCCGGTCCGTCGGTCAGCTGGTGATCGGTCGCGACGGTTCACGCAAGCTTATCGGGCTCGCCTTCGACGTGACCAAAGATGCGGTGATGACGACCGAGCTCAAGTCTGCGAAAGCGGAATCGGATGCTCGCAATGTCGAGCTTCAGATGGCCAAGACCCGCATCGAGCACAATGCGCTGCACGACCCGCTGACGATGCTTGGGAATCGCCGCAAACTGGACATGGAACTCGACCACCTCTCGCGTGCAAGCCAGGTGGAGCGGCAGAAGTTCTTCATCCTTCATCTCGACCTCGACCGGTTCAAGCAGATCAACGACACGATGGGCCATGCCGCCGGTGACGCGATGCTGGTGCATTCATCCCGGATCCTGTCGCGCAACGTGCGTGACGAGGATATCGTTGCGCGGATCGGCGGCGACGAGTTCGTCATCCTGATGAACAATTCCGCATCCATCGAGGACGTGGCCGAGCTTTCGCAGCGGATCATCGCCGAGTTTCGTCAGCCCTTCGACTTCGACGGCTTTTCCTGCCGGTGCGGCGTTTCGATCGGCATTGCGCAGGCAACCGGTCTCAATGTCGATGCACGACGCACGCTGGTCAACGCCGACATCGCGCTCTACCGGGCCAAGGGCCTCGGCCGCAACCGTTTCGAATTCTTCACGCTCGACCTGCAGGAAGAGATCGTCAGCCACAAACGGACCGCCGACGAAGTGCTCTCGGCGATCGACAACGGCGAGTTCGTGACCTGGTACCAGCCGCAGTTTTGCGCCAGAACCGGTGAACTGACCGGGGCCGAGGCGCTGCTGCGCTGGAACCATCCGCATCACGGCATCCTGGCGCCGGCGCGGTTCCTGAGGATCGCCGAAGACCTCAACGTGTCGGCGGTGCTCGACCAGATCGTGCTTGAGACGGTGCTGAAGGACAAGATGCGGTGGACCGCGCTCGGCCTCAAGGTGCCGAAGGTCTCCGTGAACGTCTCGTCGAAGCGGCTGCATGACGAAAACCTGATCGCCAACCTCGAGTCGCTGTCCATCACACCCGGCGAAATCTGTTTCGAGCTGGTGGAGTCGATTTTCCTCGACGACGGCGACGTGTCGGTATCGGGCAATATCGAACGCATAAAGGGAATGGGCATCGACATCGAGATCGACGATTTCGGGACCGGCCATACCTCGATCGTCTCGCTGCTGAAGCTGAAACCGAAGCGGCTTAAGATCGACCGGCAGCTGGTGATGCCGATCCTCGAAGCGCCGCAGGAGCGGACCATGGTTCGCTCGATCGTCGACATTGCCCGCTCGCTCGGCATCGACACGGTGGCGGAAGGTGTGGAGACGATGCAGCATGCGGAATTGCTGCGCGAACTCGGCTGCGACCTTCTGCAGGGCTATGCCTTTGCCAAGGCCCTGCCCTTTGACGAATTCGTTGAGGCGGCCAGAGCCGACTGGCTCAAACAGGCGGCATGAATGGCACCGAATGGCCGGCCGTGCATCCATGTCCGGGATCGACAGCCCGATATGGGGCAAGAAGGGCTTGTCGCCCGCCGACCTTTTCCATAAGACATCCGCGTCAAAGTTTGACGTCCAAGATTGACGGAGGCGGCCCCTCCGAAGCCGGTTAGTGAAATGTCGCACAATACTTTCGGTCATCTTTTCCGTGTCACGACCTGGGGCGAAAGCCACGGGCCGGCGCTCGGCTGTGTCGTGGACGGATGCCCTCCCGGCCTGCGCTTCACGCTTGCCGAAATCCAGGCCTGGATGGACAAGCGCAAGCCCGGACAGTCGCGTTTCGTGACCCAGAGGCGCGAGGACGATATCGTCAAGATCCTCTCCGGCGTGATGATGGATGCCGACGGCGAGACGATGATCTCGACCGGCACCCCGATCTCCATGCTGATCGAGAATACCGACCAGCGCTCCAAGGACTACGGCGAGATCGCCCGCAGCTATCGCCCCGGCCATGCGGATTTTGCCTACGATCTCAAATACGGAATTCGAGATTACCGCGGTGGCGGCCGCTCATCGGCCCGCGAGACGGCAGCGCGTGTGGCGGCCGGCGCGATTGCCCGCAAGGTCGTGCCGGGAATGACCGTGCGCGCAGCCCTGTTGCAGATCGGCAAGCACAAGATCAACCGGGACAACTGGGACTGGGGCCAGGTCAACGAGAACCCGTTCTTCTGCCCCGATCCTGAGATGGTGCCTGTCTGGGAAACCTATCTCGACGGCATCCGCAAGGCCGGATCGTCGATCGGCGCGATCGTCGAGGTGGTGGCGGAGGGCGTTCCCGCAGGGCTTGGCGCACCGATCTATGCCAAGCTCGACCAGGAAATTGCTTCCGGCCTGATGTCGATCAATGCCGTGAAGGCCGTCGAGATCGGCGATGGTTTTGCCGCCGCCGAGCTTTCCGGCGAGGACAATGCCGACCAGATGCGGATGGGCAACGATGGCCAGCCTATCTTCCTCTCCAATCATTCCGGCGGCATCCTCGGGGGCATTTCGACCGGCCAGCCGATCGTTGCCCGCTTCGCCATCAAGCCGACCTCGTCGATCCTGAGCGAGCGCCAGTCGATCGACGCTGATGGCAACAATGTGGATGTGCGCACCAAGGGTCGCCACGATCCTTGCGTCGGCATCCGCGCCGTGCCGATCGGGGAGGCGATGATGGCCTGCACGATCGCCGACCATTTTCTCCGTGACCGGGGTCAGACCGGTAAAACCCGCTAGGAATCATCACATGCCCTACGATCAGAAGCGCGTCGTCGACGCCATCCGCGCCTTCGAAGCCGGCGAAATCGTCGTTGTTACCGATGACGACGGACGCGAAAACGAAGGCGATCTGATCGTCGCTGCGGTTCACTGCACGCCGGAAAAGATGGCCTTCATCGTGCGCCACACATCCGGTATCGTCTGCACGCCGATGCCGCGCAGCGAAGCCAAGCGCCTGAACCTCAACGCCATGGTGGCGGAAAACGACAGCGCGCATACGACCGCCTTCACCGTAACGGTGGATTTCAAGCACGGCACGACGACCGGCATCTCCGCCGACGACCGGACGCTGACGGTGCGCAACCTTGCCAACCCGAATGTCGGCCCGGCCGACTTCGTGCGTCCCGGCCACATCTTCCCGCTGATTGCCCGCGAAGGCGGCGTTCTGATGCGGTCCGGCCATACGGAAGCGGCCGTCGACCTGTGCAAGCTCGCCAACCTGCCGCCGATCGGCGTGATCTGCGAACTCGTCAACGATGACGGCACGGTGACGCGCGGTCCGCAGGTGACGGAGTTTGCGATCACCCATGGCCTGAAGCAGGTGTCCGTTGCCGATCTCATCGCCTATCGCCAGCGCAAGGAAACGTTGATCGAGCTGCACGGCACGTTCGACATCGAGACCCCGAAGGGCAAGGCCAAGGCACACGCCTACTCCCTGCCCTGGGAGACGATGCAGCACGTCGCCATCGTGTTTGGAGATATCAGGGACGGCGTCGACATTCCGGTCCGCCTTCATCTGGAAGACGTGGCGCGCGATGTGTTCGGCGCGGCGCGCTCCGTGGACCGTTACATGGCAAAGATCGCCGACGAGGGTCGCGGCGTCATCATCTATCTGCGCGAGGGTTCGGTTGGCGTCGGTGCCAGCACGACGTCGCGCAAGGTCCGCTTCGGCGAGGAATCGCACGCGGAGGCCAAGGTCCGCGACAGCGAGTGGCTGGAAATCGGCCTCGGCGCCCAGATCCTGCGCGATCTCGGCGTGTCTTCGATCAAGCTTCTGACCAGAAGCGAACGTCATTACGTCGGCCTCGAAGGGTTCGGCATCCAGATCGCCGAGACCGTGATCTGCTGAACGGCCACTGAGCGGAGCGTGTTTCCGTGCTGACCTTTTGAAATAGAGGTTGTCGCGGGAACATCGCATTTGCGCACGGGTTCAGTCTCAGGACGTTGCTGGAAAATGCCGGCGACGTCCGACAGACGCAACCGTGCAAGGATCAAGTCCGTGACCCGAAGCCTGAACATCGTTCCGCCAGCCCTCGATCCCGCCGTCTCCGCTGAAAGGACGACCGTCGAGAGCATGACGTTTCCGCCGAGCGGCTTCGTGCCCAACCACCCTCACCTTCCGGCTCTGATCTACCGCAACGCCCTTGCCATCGACCCTCTGGTCGGCGACCCCGCCAGCCTGTTCGAAGACCTTTTTGCGAAAAACGGCTGGCAGGGCATCTGGCGCGATGGCGTATTCGATTACCAGCACTACCACACGGGCGCCCACGAGGTCCTCGGCATCGCAAATGGTCGCGGCCTGCTGCTGATCGGCGGTCCGGATGGCACCGAAATCTCAGTCCATGGCGGCGATTGCATCGTGTTGCCGGCCGGCACCGGGCACATGCGGCTGGAGGCCAGCCGCGACTTCGTGGTTGTCGGCGCCTACCCGCCAGGACAGCGTGCGGATCTCCAGACCGGACCCGCGGATTCTGAGGGTCTCAGCCGAATTTCGAGCCTTCCCGTGCCGCAGACCGATCCGCTCCGTGGCCGCGACGGCCCCCTCCTTCGGCACTGGGTCCGTTAGGGTTCATTCATGTACATCTAATGCGTGCGCAAAAATCCGATAGGCACAATTTTATCGGAACAAGCACAGCAGCCTTGCAGTTACCCCGCTGATCGCCACCCGCTCTACGGCTCGGCAACCCAAGGCTATAAAGATGAACACGCGTCCTCAATTCGCCTCGTCCACCCCGCTGTCAAAGCTCCCGCCGCAAATCTACTACGTGCATCCTCTCATGCTCAAAGGCTTGCAGGATTGGCGCCAGGTTTTTGCCCATGCGAAGGATCTCGGCTTCGATACGGTCCTCAGCGCGCCGCTGTTTGCACGCGGCGCGGACACGAGCATTTTCGTCAGCGGAGACCTGGACAGGCTTGATCCGGCGCTGGGACTTGGGGAAAGCGTCGACGACGGCGTGAAGGCACTGACAGGTGCCGCTAAAGAGCATGGCATCAAGCTGATGCTCGACATTGCCATCGATCGTATCGCCGATGCCTCGAACCAAGGCAGCGCCGTCGTATTCGACCCGCGTCGCTCGCCACAGGAAAGCGGCAGCCGCACGATCGATATCACTCATGAAACGCAGCTGCTCGATGACTGGCGCCGCCGACTGGCGCGGCTGGCCGGGCTTGGCATCGCCGGCTTCCGCTGCATCGGCATTGGCAAGGTCGCGCCTGACGTCTGGAAGGGCCTGATCACTGCGGCCCGCAGTGCCGTCTCCGACACCATCTTCCTTGCCTGGACGCCAGGCACCAGTTTTGAAGATCGCAAGGCGCTCAAGGGCGTTGGCTTCGACGGCAGCTTTTCGTCCTTTGCCTGGTGGAACATGGAGGAACGCTGGATCCTCGACGAATACGAGGTGCAGCGCGAACTCGGCTACCAGATCACCTTTCCGGAAGCCCCGTTCGGCAAGCGCATGGCGCATGGCATTGACGGAACCGAAGTGTCGGAGCGCCGAGCGGTCCGGGCCCTGAAGCTCGCGTCGACCTTCGCCAGCGGCCTCATGGTGCCGATGGGCTTCGAATACGGCTCATCCATCCCGCTCGACCCGCTGACCGGTGACGGAATGGGTCTGCGTGGACTCAAGGACCAGGGCGTGTTCGACCTGTCGAGCGACATCCGTGCCATCAATGCCGCGCCGAACAAGACATCGGCCGGGTTTGGCCGCCAGCCGCTGAGGCTGATTTCCACCAGCCAGACCCAGGCTGTGGCGCTCTTGCAGACCGACCATGAGGATATCCGTGCATCTTCGAAGATCCGCGTCGTCATGCTGAACCGCGATTTGCGCAGGGTCACCAAGGCTCCGTTCAACGTGCTACGTGAAGCAGCATCCCCTTTCCTGCCGCTGACGGCGCCGGGGAATGACGCCGACATTTTTGCGCCCGATCTCATGCTGAAGCCGGGCGAACTTCGCGTTTTCGAAGGCCATGCCTCGCAGCCGATCATCGAAGCTGTTGCGGTTTCCACCGCAGCAGAGGCCGCAGCCACGCCGCGGCTGGCGATCGAGAAGATCACGCCGTCGGTGGATGACGGCCGTTTCGTGGTGAAGCGGGTTGTTGGCGAGACGGTCAAGGTCGAAGCCGACGTGTTCGGCGACGGGCACGATCCGCTGTCGGCATCGGTGATGTGGCGTGCGGCCGACGAGGACCAGTGGACCGAAGTGCCGATGACGCTCGTCGTCAACGACCGCTGGGCGGCGGAGTTTCCGCTAAAGCGGATGGGTCGCCACGAGTTTGCGATCGAGGCCTGGAAGAACCCCTTTCAGATCTTCCGCTACGAATTCACCAAGAAGCACGAGGCGCGGCTCGATCTGCGGCTGGAGATCCAGGAAGGCATCAATCTGGTGCTTGATGCGCTGGATCATGCCACGGGTGACCTCAAGACCGAACTGAAGGTGCTGTTCGACAAGCTGACGGCGCAGGACGATCCGAAGCGGACCGAAACGCTACTGCTGGCCGACACGGCCGAGCTGATGGTGGAAGCCGACCGCCGCCCGCATCGGGTTCGCTCGACCTCGATCCCGGTCGATGCCGAACGGACGGCTGCGGCATTTGCCAGCTGGTTCCAGGTGTTCCCTCGCTCCCAGAGCGGCGATGCGAACCGTCACGGCACGTTCGACGACGTGATCGCACGTTTGCCGGCCATACGGGAGATGGGCTTTGATGTCCTCTACTTCCCGCCGGTGCATCCGATCGGTTCGACCAACCGCAAGGGAAAGAACAACACGCTGACGCCGGCCCCTGAAGATCCAGGCAGCCCATACGCGATCGGCTCGGAAGATGGCGGACATGACGCGATCCATCCGGAGCTCGGCACGTTCGAGGATTTCCGCCGGCTGGTGGATGCGGCCAAGGACCACGGGCTGGAGCTCGCTCTCGACCTCGCGATCCAGGCCTCGCCCGACCATCCGTGGCTCAAGTCCAATCCCGGCTGGTTCGACTGGCGGCCTGACGGCACGATCCGCTACGCCGAAAACCCACCGAAGAAATACGAAGACATCGTCAACGTCGATTTCTACGCCAAGGACGCGGTGCCTTCGCTTTGGATCGAGCTGCGCGACGTCGTCCAGAAGTGGGTCGATAACGGCGTCAAGCTGTTCCGCGTCGACAATCCGCATACGAAGCCGTTTCCATTCTGGGAATGGATGATCGCCGACATCCGCTCGCGCCATCCGGACGTCGCCTTCCTGTCGGAAGCCTTTACCAAGCCGAAGGTGATGTACCGTCTCGCCAAGGTCGGGTTCTCGCAGTCCTACACATACTTCACCTGGCGCAATGCCAAGTGGGAGCTCGAGCAGTATATGCGCGAGATCACGACTGAAGAGCCGAAGGAATTCTTTCGTCCGCACTTCTTCGTCAACACGCACGATATCAACCCGGATTTCCTGCAGAACGCACCGCGTCCGGCCTATCTGATCCGTGCAGCGCTGGCTGCAACGCTCTCGGGCCTCTGGGGAGTCTATAACGGCTTCGAGCTTTGCGAAGGCCGTCCGGACGCCAAGCGCAAGGAATATGCGGACTCCGAGAAATACGAGATCCGCGCCTGGGATTACGACCGTCCCGGTAACATCAAGGGCGAGATCGCGCTTCTCAACCGTATCCGCCGCGAAAATCCGGCGCTGCATTCGCATCTCGGCCTGCAGCTTCTGCCCGCCTGGAACGACAACATCATGTTCTTCGAAAAGGCCAGTGCCGGCCGCGAGAACGTGCTGCTGATCGCCGTCAATCTCGATCCGCATCAGGCGCAGGAAGCGGATATCGAACTGCCGCTGTGGTCGTTCGGCATTCCGGATCACGGAACTCTCGACCTCGAAGACGTCATCGGCGGCGATCGCTTCTCATTGACCGGCAAGGTGCAACGCATCCGCCTCGACCCTCACTCCGGCCTGCCATTCTCCATCTGGCGCGTCCGTTAAAGACAAGAATGGGAGGAGACATCATGGACATCACGAGCGGCCGAAACCAGGGCCAGGACCAGAATCAAGCGATGAACGACGATCCACTATGGTACAAGGATGCAGTTATCTATCAGCTGCATATCAAGTCGTTCTACGACGCCAATGGCGACGGTATCGGCGACTTTCAGGGGCTGCATGAGAAGCTGGATCACGTCGCTTCGCTTGGCGCCAACACGATCTGGCTGCTGCCGTTCTTTCCATCGCCGCGTCGTGACGATGGATACGATATTGCGGATTATACCAGCGTCAGTCCGGACTATGGCACGGTGGACGAATTCAAGGCGTTCGTGGCTGCCGCCCATGCGCGCAATCTGCGTGTGCTGATCGAGCTCGTCATCAACCACACGTCCGACCAGCATCCGTGGTTCCAGCGGGCACGTCATGCGCCTCCCGGTTCGCCGGAGCGGGATTTCTACGTGTGGTCGGATACGGACCAGAAATTCCCGGAAACGCGGATCATCTTTCTGGATACGGAAAAGTCCAACTGGACCTGGGATCCGGTTGCCGGCGCCTATTACTGGCACCGCTTCTATTCGCACCAGCCCGACCTTAACTTCGACAACCCAGCCGTTCTGGAAGAGCTGTTCGAAGTCATGCGTTTCTGGGCCGATACGGGCATCGACGGTTTCCGCCTCGACGCCATCCCGTATCTGATCGAGCGCGAAGGCACGATCAACGAGAACCTGCCGGAAACCCACGACATCCTGAAGAAGATCCGCGCGGCGCTCGACAGCACCCATCCCGGCAAGATGCTGCTGGCGGAAGCCAACCAGTGGCCGGAAGATACGCGCGAATATTTCGGCGATGGCGACGAGTGCAACATGGCGTTCCACTTTCCGCTGATGCCACGCATGTATATGGCGATCGCCAAGGAAGACCGCTTCCCGATCACCGATATCATGCGCCAGACGCCTGCAATTCCTGACAATTGCCAGTGGGCGATCTTCCTGCGCAACCATGACGAGCTGACGCTTGAGATGGTGACCGACGAAGAGCGCGACTACCTCTGGAACATCTATGCCGCCGACCGGCGCGCCCGCATCAATCTCGGCATCCGCCGCCGTCTTGCGCCCCTGATGGAGCGCGACCGCCGCAGGATCGAGCTGATGAACGGCCTCTTGCTCTCCATGCCCGGAACGCCTGTCATCTACTACGGTGACGAGATCGGCATGGGCGACAACATCTACCTCGGCGACCGCGACGGCGTTCGCACGCCGATGCAGTGGTCTCCGGACCGCAATGGCGGTTTCTCCAAGGCCGATCCAGCGCGTCTCGTGCTGCCGCCGGTCATGGATCCGCAGTATGGCTATGAGGCGGTGAATGTCGAAGCGCAGGGTGCCGACGCGCATTCGCTGCTGAACTGGATGCGCCGCATGCTGGCGCTGCGCAACAAGCATGCTGCATTCGGCCGCGGCACGCAGCGGTTCCTGACGCCCGGAAACCGCAAGATCCTTGCTTATCTTCGCGAATACGAGGGTGAGACGATCCTGTGCGTCGCGAACCTGTCGCGCCTGCCGCAGGCGGTCGAGCTGGATCTGTCGCAGTTTGCCGGCTGGGTGCCGATCGAGATGTCCGGCATGTCGCCGTTCCCGCCGATCGGTCAGCTGACCTATCTGCTGACGCTGCCGCCCTACGGCTTCTTCTGGTTCCAGCTGGTGGAAACTTCCGATGGCCCCGTCTGGCGCAAGGAGCCGCCGGAGCAGATGCAGGACATGGTGACCATGGTCGTTCGCCGTGACCTGCAGGAACTCGGCGAAGACTCGCCGCTGTCGCAGATGTTTGCCAAGGATATCCTGCCGCCATACCTCTCGAAACGCCGCTGGTTCGGCTCCAAGGGCTCGATCCTCAATTCGGCGCGCCTTGCCAACGTGACGCCGATCGCGTTTGCCAACAACATCCTGCTCGGCGAGCTAGAGGTCGATGTTGCCGGCAAGCTGGATACCTATCTCCTGCCGCTTGCCGTCGCCTGGGATGAAACCCAGCCTTCGGCGCTTGCCCAGCAGCTGGCGCTTGCCCGCATTCGTCAGGGTCGCCGGGTCGGCTTCCTGACCGACGGCTTTGCGATGGAAGGGCTGGCGCGCGGCGTTATCCGCGGACTGTCCGAACGGGCCGTGATCTCGGGCGTTTCAGGCGCCCTTGAATTCGTCGGCACCGACACTCTCGACCAGCTCAACTTCAACGACGACATGCCTGTGACCTGGCTTTCGGCCGAACAGTCGAACAGCTCGCTGATCATCGGTGATCTCGCCATGGTAAAGCTGATCCGTCACATCTTCCCGGGCATCCACCCGGAAGTGGAGATGACGCGATATCTCACCAATGTCGGCTACCAGAATACGGGACAGCTGCTCGGCGAAGTCGCCCGCACTTCGCCGGAGGGCAACCGCTACACGATGATCATCGTGCAGCGCGCGATCCGCAATCAGGGCGATGCCTGGAACTGGATGCTCGGCAACCTGCGCCGCGCAATCGACGAGATCGTGGTGACCGGGCTCGAGGGCGAAGGGATCGACGAGCACTTCAAGCCGCTCGTCAATCTTTCGGCCACCATCGGAACACGGCTTGGTGAGCTGCATGTCGCACTGGCCCAGCCGACCGATGACGAGGCATTCAGCCCGATCTGGGCTGGCGATGCCGATATCTCGAGATGGCGCGCGGGCGTAACGGCTCAGATCGACCAGAGCCTGACCATGCTCGAACTGAACAGCGAGGGACTGGAAGGTCGCGCCGCAGAGGACGCACGCATGATCCTCAGCCGTCGCGAAGACCTGTTCGGCCTTGTCGAGACGCTGTCCGGCTTTGCCATTTCGACGCTGATGACCCGTACCCACGGTGACTTCCACCTGGGCCAGATCCTGGTGGCAGAAGGCGACGCCTATATCATCGACTTCGAGGGCGAACCTGCCCGCGATCTCGAGGAACGTCGTGCAAAGTCCAACCCGCTGCGCGATGTGGCCGGCCTCTTGCGGTCGCTCAGCTATCTCGCAGCCTCGGCCGATCTCGATCGGGAGGTCGTCAGCGAAGTAGACGACGCCCGTCATCCGGAGCTCGTCAGCCGCTTCATCGACAAGGCGGAACCGGCCTTCCTGCAGGCCTATTTCGATGCTGTGGAAAAGTCCGACTCGCTCAACATCCCGCACGAGAAGCGGTCGAAAATCCTCGACCTCTTCCTGCTGGAAAAGGCCGCCTACGAGATCGCCTACGAAGTGCGCAGCCGGCCGAAGTGGCTGCCCCTGCCGCTCGCAGGTTTTGCGACCATCGCGGCGCGGCTTCTCGACACCGACAGCAATTCCACCCCTGATGCACCCAAGGGAGAGACAGAGTGATGCGATACGAGCGCACGGACCTCATCATCGGAACCGTTGAGGAGGGCCTCCAGGCCCTCGTCGACGGCCGTCATGGTGATCCCTTTTCCATTCTCGGCCGCCATCAGTACGGCGACCTCACCGTGGTGCGGGTGCTGCTTCCCGGGGCGCTTTCGGTTGAGGTCGTCGAGCGCGATACGGCCAAGGTCGTCGCGGAGCTGGACAGCATCCACCCCGGCGGTCTGTTTGCCGGCGTGACCAATTCGACTGCGCCCTATTTCCTGCGCATCGAATGGCCGGAAGCGATCCAGGAAACCGAGGATTCCTATTCCTTTGCGCCACTGCTGGGCGATCTCGATCTGCACCTGATCGGCCAGGGCACCCATTACGATCTCGGCCGTACGCTCGGCGCAATCCCGATGGAAGTGGATGGGGTTTCCGGCGTTCGTTTTGCCGTCTGGGCACCGAACGCCACCCGTCTCTCGGTCGTGGGCGACTTCAACGCCTGGGACGGTCGCCGGCACCCGATGCGGCTTCGGCCGCAGGCCGGCGTCTGGGAACTGTTTGTTCCTCGACTGACCCATGGCGAGCGATACAAGTTCGAAATCCTCGACGCTCACGGCAATATGCTGGCGCAGAAGGCCGACCCGATCGCACGTGCCTCCGAAGCGGCACCGTCGACTGCCTCCGTCATCGCCTCGTCCAAGCCGTTCCGCTGGACGGATGGCGACTGGATGGCGGCACAGGCCAAGGACCGTGCCCGCGAAGGCGCGATGTCCGTCTACGAGGTGCATCTCGGTTCCTGGGTGCGGATTGCCGAGGAAGGCAACCGGACGCTCGACTGGGTGGAACTCAGCCAGCGCCTCGTGCCCTACGTCAAGAAGCTCGGCTTTACCCATATCGAGATGCTGCCGATCATGGAGCATCCGTTTGGCGGATCATGGGGCTACCAGCCGCTTGGGCTGTTTGCGCCGACCGGCCGCTACGGCACGCCTGAAGACTTCGCCTACTTCGTCGATCGCTGCCATGCCGCCGGTATCGGCGTCATCCTCGACTGGGTGCCGGCGCATTTCCCGACCGACGTCTGGGGTCTGGCGCAGTTCGACGGAACGGCGCTCTACGAGCATGCCGATCCGCGCGAAGGGTTCCACAAGGACTGGAACACGCTGATCTACAATCTCGGTCGCAACGAGGTGAAGGGCTTCCTGATCGCGTCGGCGCTGGAATGGCTTGATCATTTCCACATCGATGCTCTGCGCGTCGATGCGGTGGCCTCCATGCTCTACCGCGACTACAGCCGCGAGCAGGGAGAGTGGATCCCCAACAAGTATGGCGGCCGGGAAAACCTCGAATCCGTCGAGTTCTTCAAGCATTTAAACAGCATCATCCATGAGCGCTGCCCGCATGCCTTCACGGTGGCCGAGGAATCGACCGCCTGGCCGGGTGTGACGGAAAGCGTCGAGCACGGCGGGTTGGGCTTCGATTTCAAGTGGAACATGGGCTGGATGCACGACACGTTGCATTACATGGAGGAGGATCCGGTCTATCGCAAATACCAGCACGGAAGCCTGACCTTCGGCATGGTCTATGCCTATTCCGAACGCTTCATGCTGCCGCTGTCCCATGACGAAGTGGTGCACGGCAAGGGCTCGCTGTTCGGGAAGATGCCGGGCGATCACTGGCAGAAGATGGCCAATCTGCGTGCCTATTACGGTTTCATGTGGGGACATCCCGGCAAGAAGCTGATGTTCATGGGCGGCGAAGTCGCTCAGGTGACCGAGTGGAACCACGACGCGTCCGTTGTCTGGGATCTGCTGGACAGCCCCGATCATGCGGGCATGCAGCGGCTGATCGCCGATCTCAATGCGATCTATTCGGCCGAGCAAGCGCTTCAGTATGGCGATCTCCATCCTGAAGGGTTCGAATGGGCCGTGTCCGACGATGCGGAAAACTCCGTCACCGCGATGCTGCGCCTGTCGCAGGATCGGCATTCGGCAATCATCGTCGCTTCCAACATGACGCCTGTGCCGCGGCATGGCTACCGGATCGGCGTGCCGTTCGAGGGACGCTGGGAAGTGGTGCTGAATACCGATGCCGCGATCTACGGCGGCACCAATTTTGGCCAGACCGAAGCCTGGACGGAAAACCAGTCGGCGCATGGCAAGACGGCATCCATCGCTCTCGACATTCCGCCACTTGCGACGGTGTATTTGCGGTGGCGGGGTTAAGTCCCCGGCATCGCCCGGATTGAGCGCTTCCAAGAGATGAAACGGCTGACGGGACCTAGTCCCGCCAGCCGTCCCGATAGACGACCTTGTCCACACCGGCAAACCGCCCCACCCGCTGCAGCTCGGCATCGAGCTTGTCCAGCCTGCCCGCGGATGCCCGGACACCCTTTTCCAGCCACAGCCGCCTGACATCCAGCACACCCGTTTTGCGCTCCGCCTTCATGTCGATGCGACCGATCATGCGGTCGCCTTCCAGAAGCGGAAAGACGTAATAGCCGTATTGCCGCTTCGGCTCGGGCACAAAGACCTCTATGCGGTAGAAGAAATCGAACAGCCGCACCGCCCGGTCACGGTTGCGCAGTAGCGGATCGAACGGGCTGAGCACCCTCACCCGTGCCGGCGGTTCTGGAATATCGCCGAGGTTTTGGGGAAAGCCTGAGAACGCGAAGGAAGCGCGCGGGCGGCTGTCGTCGGCGGTTTCGATCAGGACTTCGACGAGTTCATCGCGATGCGCTTTCACCCAGTCCCTCGCCTCTTCCGGCGTGACGATATCCCAGAAGGCAGCGAGTTCTCCCGATGTGGCAAAGCCGAGCTTTTCCATCGCGCTGCGGCAGGCCCAGTCGATGAAGTCCTCGTGGCTGACATCCGGTTCGTGATGGTGGGCGGCAATGACGCGCTCGGTCAGATCGTAGATCTTCTGGAAATTCACCCGGCCTGCAATCGAAAGCTTGCCGGTGTGCCAGTAATATTCGAGCGCCGTCTTGTTCGGGTGCCAGTTCCACCAGCCGCCGGACTTGTGATCCTCCATCTTCATGTCGCGCGACATGATCGCGCCGTTTTCCGAAATGTGCCGGAACGTGTCCTCGAAGGCGGAATCGAAACTCTCGCCATGCCATTTGCGCCAGCGCTCGGCGAGGATCGGTTCGCGGCGGCGGAAGCGGTGCTTCCAGTAGCGGAACAGACGCGCCGGAATGATCGAGGCGTCGTGGGTCCAGTGTTCGAACAGCTCGCCGTCTTTTTCCAAGAGCGACGTCAGGTGTTCGCGCCGATAGGTCTGGTTGCGCGAAAACAGGATCATGTGATGGGCGCGCTCTACGGTGGCGATACTATCCACCTGGACGAAGCCCAGATCATCGATCAGTTGCAGAAGACCGGCCTTGTTGAGCGCACGGGTCGGCGGTGCGGAAAGCTGCTGCCGTTCGATGAAAATCCATCTTGCGCGGGCATTGTTGATCAGAATCGCCATGGCAACGAGACTAGGGCGACAGTGGACCGGATGCAATGTTCACTTTTCATTCCGCCTTCCCGCTCTGCTCCCGCCGCGATATAGACCGTTCAGCAACCGAGGACCGGCATTGGACATCCATTTCGACAAGGCCGAAGCCCGCTTCGACGGGCGTGTCACGCTGCATCCGCTGACGGTGCGGCTGACCGAGCGCCGCATCGGCGTGATCGGCCTCAACGGCTCCGGCAAGACAACGTTTGCGCGGATGATCAATGGTCTGGTTTCTCCCGCGAGCGGCAATGTTGTGGTCAACGGCTTCGATACCAAGGCCGACACCGACCGCGCCCGCGCGCAGGTTGGTTTCATCTTCCAGAACCCGCAGAACCAGATCATCCTGCCGATCCTGAAGGAAGACATCGCGCTCGGCCTGATGTCGCGCAAGCTTTCGAAAGGCGAAATCGAGGCCCGCACGACGGCGATCCTCAAGCGCTTCGGCATCGGACATCTTGCCGACCGTCGCTCGCACGAGCTTTCCGGCGGCGAATTGCAGCTTGCGGCCTTTGCCTCGGTTCTGGTGACGGAACCGGACATTTTGATCATGGACGAGCCGACCAACCAGCTGGACCTGAAGAACCGCAACCTGGTGGCTCGAACGATCAGCGAGCTCCCCGAAAACGTCATAGTGCTCACCCACGATCTCGATCTCATCGCGGGCTTCGAGCGGGTTCTGTTGTTTGACAACAGCCGGCTTGCCGGCGACGGAAACGCTGCCGAGATCATTGCCCGTTACCGCGAGCTTGCCGCATGAAGACGCTTTACGTGGACGGTAGCGGCTTTCTGCACCGGCTTTCCGCCCGGGCGAAGCTTGTGCTGCTGGCTGCCGCAAGCCTTGCTCTGTTCCTCATCCAGTCGCCGTTAGTACTTGGCGTCGGTGCGGTCGCCAGCGGCCTGCTTTTCGCTTCGCTGCGAATCGGATGGCGGCAAACATGGCTGCGGCTGCGGGTTCTTTTCCTCACCATCGCAGCCGTTGCGCTGTTCACGCTGGTTTTCAACAGCCCAGTCGAGGCCGTCAGCGTGTTTTTCCGGCTCTCGGCGCTGGCGCTTCTTGCGTCCGCGGTGACGGCCACGACTACTACCGGCGATTTTATTACGGAAGTGACATTTGCGGCCACGCCGCTGGAAAAGCTCGGGCTTGTAAAAGCTGCGGATATCGGCTTGTCGATCGGGCTTGTGCTGCGCTTCATTCCGGAAATCCTGCTGCGTCACCAGGCCATCCGCGATGCGCATATCGCGCGAGGGTTGCGCCCTCGAACCCTCTCCATCATCGTCCCGCTGATCATCCTCACATTGAAGAATGCCGACGAGATTGCCAGCGCAATTGACGCCCGGGCAATCCGTGCGCAGAAGTGATACAGATTCAGTCGTCAAGGAATAGCTATTTGCCTACTCGTGATCTCGTTCTGGCCGCCCTGTTTGCCGCTATCATCATCGTGCTGGGACTGGTGCCGCCGGTCATGCTCGGTTTCATTCCCGTCCCCATCACGGCGCAATCGCTCGGCGTGATGCTGGCCGGCGTCGTGCTCGGCGCCAAGCGCGGCACGATCGCGGTCCTCCTGGTCCTGGTGCTTGCAGCGATCGGTCTGCCGGTTCTGTCCGGCGGCCGCGGCGGCCTTGCCGTCTTCATGGCGCCGACGACCGGTTATCTGATCGGCTGGGTGTTTGCCGCGATGGTAACCGGATATCTGTCGCAGATCATGGTGGGTCGCGACCAGGCGGGGCTGGTGCAGGGCGTGAACTTCTTTATCGCAGCCCTGATGGGCGGCGTGATCGTGCTTTACGGGATCGGCATCACCTATCTGGCGCTGATCACCGGCATGGGCTTCGTCAAAGCGTTTCTCGGCTCGCTCGCTTTCATTCCGGGCGACGTCCTGAAGGCTGTGATTGCGGCGCTCGCCGGTCGGGCCGTGATGGCAGGCTATCCGCTGCTGCCGCAGCGCGCGTAAGCGGTCAGTCGAGGAACTGATACAGCCAGTCGCGCAGGTCTTCGGGCAGCGCGGCCGGCGTCCGGGTTTCCGGATCGCATGCGGACCAGACGATTTCGGCTTCGGCCACCTCATCGCTGCCGCGCGTGAAGCGGACGATAAAGCCTGCGGACTTGCCGCCGATCTTGCTCACTCCGACATGGGTATGGACGAGATCGCCGAGCTTCAGCGGCATGTGATAGGTGCAGGAGATCTTGCCGACCGCAAAGAACGGGTCATCCGTTGCCGGCTTGCGGCGGTGCCAGAATTCCGTGACCGCCTGTTCCGCAAGGCCGATATAGGCAGCGCGAAACATTTCGCCGTTAAGATCCACATCGCGATAGGCAACGCGAAAATCATGGGTCTTGCCGATATCCTTCGCCATTCCTGCCCGCACTCCAAAAAACGCCTAATGCGCCTACTTCACGGCAAATCCGGTGAAGAGCAAGGGGTATGCGCTTGAAAACATCGCCGTTCTGCGCCATGTCCGAGCTCAACATATCTCACGAGGCCGCCCAATGACCACGCGCCTTTACGAAAACTCCATATTTCTCGAGCATGCGACGCCGGAAGGCCATCCTGAACGGGCAGACCGGCTGCGTTCGCTCAACATCGCGCTCGAACATCCCAATTTCGACAAGCTCGACCGCAAACAGGCGCCGCAGGCCAATGAAGACACGGTGCTTCTGGCGCATCCGGAAGAACACCTGCGCTGGGTGATGCGCAAGATCCCCGAGGAAGACACGATCCTGCAGATCGAGGCCGATACGCATGTGGGGCCGAAAAGTTTTCAGGCGGCGCTGACCGGTATCGGCGGCGCGATCGCGGCCGTCGACGACGTGATGACCGGCAAGGTGGACAACGCATTCGTTGCCTCGCGTCCGCCTGGACATCACGCGGAAAAGACCAAGGCGATGGGCTTTTGCCTGTTCAACAACATCGCCATTGCCGCCCGCCATGCGCAGCAGGTCTATGGCGTGGAACGGGTCGCGATCGTCGACTGGGATGTGCATCACGGCAACGGCACGCAGGACATCTTCTGGGACGATCCGTCCGTTTTGTTTTGCTCCACGCACCAGATGCCGCTTTATCCCGGCACAGGCGCCAGAGACGAGACGGGCACGAAAAACACGATCGTCAATGCGCCGCTTTCGGCCAATGACGGCAGCGACCATTTTCGCGATGCCTTCAAGAGCCGCGTCTTGCCGGCGCTCGAAAACTTCCGGCCGGATCTGGTGCTGATCTCGGCAGGCTTTGATGCGCATCATCGCGATCCGCTGGCGCAGATCAATCTTGTCGGTGACGATTTCGACTGGGCGACCGGCCGGTTGATGGAAATTGCGGGGAAATACGCCGGCAACAGGGTCGTCAGCCTGCTCGAGGGTGGCTATGATCTGGAAGGGCTGGCGGAATCGGCCGGCCTGCATATCTGCAGACTGATGAGAGGATGAAGGACATGACCGAAGCCCCAGGCGAGCCGAACGCGCCGATCGACGTCAGTGGTTATTCCTTCGAAAAGGCCGTTGCCGAGCTGGAAAGCATCGTTGCGCGGCTGGAACGCGGCGACGTGGCGCTCGACGAATCCATCGCCATCTACGAGCGCGGCGAAGCGCTGAAGAAGCATTGCGAAAAGCTGCTGAACGCCGCCGAAAGCCGGATCGAAAAGATCCGCCTCGACCGCAGCGGCAAGCCGCAGGGCGTGGAGCCGCTCGACGGCGAGTGAGGCCTTCACTCGCATGAAGCCCTGAGTTGCATCTCGACTGAAATCCCGACCTGCGCTATAGTCTCCCCATGGACAAGGACCAGGTCATCGCCAAGCTTCGGGAGCACGAGGCCGAACTGCGCGCCGCAGGCGCGGAGCAGATGTCGATATTTGGCTCGGTAGCGCGTGGCGAGGCGACGGACGAGTCAGATCTTGATGTTCTGGTGAAGCTGACCGACCCCGTCGCAAAATCGGGCTGGGGCTATTTCAGCGCGCTTGCAATGCTGCAGGAGCGCATCATCAATATTACAGGTTTCGACAAGGTCGATGTCATTGCAGAGCCGATCGAGAAAGAACGCGTTCGGCAATCGGTAGAGAAGGACCGCAAGTTTGCCTTCTAAGCGCCCTTTGACGCGGATGCGCGACATCGTCGAGAACGCGCGATCCATTGTTGATTACACGCACGGGTTTGACCTGCAAACTTACGGCGAAAACAAGCTCGTCCGCGATGCGACGGAGCGATGCTTCGCGCGGATATCGGAAGCCGCTGTCAAGATCGGACCTTTGGCAGAAGAACTGTTTCCAAGCCACGACTGGATCGCGATACGCCATCTCGGAAACATTCTACGACACGACTACCATGGCGTGCTGAACTCAAGCCTTTGGACGATCCGCACCACCAGTCTTCCGCCCCTCCTCACCGAACTCGAAACCTTCCTCGCGGGCTACCCCGAAGATCAGGAAACGCTGTAGGCTCGATATCATCCCCGGCGACGCGGAACCGTTCGTGCCGTTGCCGACGCCCTCCCTTCCCCCTTGCCCGTCAGCTGAAATCGATTAAAACCGCGGCAAGGTTGTCTCCGTGGACAACTTGAAAAAGCCGGTTTCATCCTCATGTTGGGGTGATAGTTGCTTTTGAGAACAAAAGAAGAGAAAGCCAGCCTCCGTGACACCCCTGCCCGAGACGCCGCTGCTCGACACCGTCAAGCTTCCCGCCGACCTTCGCAAGATCGATGACCGCGACCTGCCGAAGCTTGCCCGCGAATTGCGTGACGAGATGATCGACGCCGTCTCCAGGACCGGCGGACATCTGGGTGCCGGCCTCGGCGTCACGGAACTGACGATCGCCATCCACAAGGTGTTCAACACGCCGGACGATCGGCTTATCTTCGATGTGGGCCACCAGTGCTACCCGCACAAGATCCTCACCGGTCGCCGCGACCGCATCCGCACCCTGCGCCAGGAAGACGGTCTCTCGGGCTTCACCCGCCGCGCGGAAAGCGAATACGATCCCTTCGGGGCAGCGCATTCCTCGACCTCGATTTCAGCCGGCCTCGGCATGGCAGTGGGTTCGGATCTCGCCGGTTCGAAGCGCAACGTGATTGCCGTGATCGGTGACGGCGCGATGTCGGCCGGCATGGCCTATGAAGCGATGAACAATGCGGGTGCGCTCGACGCGCGGCTGATCGTCATCCTCAACGACAACGACATGTCGATCGCGCCGCCGACCGGCGCCATGAGCGCCTATCTCGCCCGCCTTGCTTCCGGCCGCACCTATATGGGCATGCGCGAAGTGGGCAAGAAGCTGACCGGGTATCTGGGCAAGAATATCGACCGGGCGATCACCCGTGCCGTCGAACACGCCCGCGGTTATGTGACGGGCGGCACGATGTTCGAGGAGATGGGCTTCTATCATATCGGCCCGATCGACGGCCATTCGTTCGAGCATCTTCTGCCGGTGCTGCGCAATGTGCGCGACAATGCCAAGGGTCCGGTTCTGATCCATGTCGTGACGCAGAAGGGCAAGGGTTATCCGCCTGCCGAAGCTGCGGCCGACAAGTATCACGGCGTCAACAAGTTCGACGTCATCACCGGCGCGCAGGCCAAGGCCAAGCCGAATGCGCCGTCCTATACCAGCGTGTTCGGCGACGCCCTCGTTCAGGAAGCCGGCTTCGACGACAAGATCGTCGGCGTCACTGCCGCGATGCCGAACGGCACGGGGCTGGACAAGCTGCAGCTTGCCTTTCCCAACCGCACATTCGATGTGGGCATTGCCGAGCAGCATGCCGTTACCTTTGCGGCAGGCCTTGCCACGGAAGGCTTCAAGCCGTTCTGCGCGCTCTATTCCACCTTCCTGCAGCGCGGCTACGACCAGGTTGTGCACGACGTGGCGATCCAGGGTCTGCCTGTGCGCTTTCCGATCGACCGCGCCGGTTTCGTCGGCGCCGACGGACCGACCCATGCCGGTTCGTTCGACACGACCTTTCTTGCCACGCTCCCCGGTATGGTGGTCATGGCCGCCAGCGACGAGGCTGAACTGAAGCATATGGTGCGCACTGCCGCAGCCTATGACGAAGGCCCGATCTCGTTCCGCTATCCGCGCGGCGAAGGCGTCGGTATCGAACTGCCGGAACGCGGCCAGATCCTGGAGATCGGCAAGGGCCGCGTTGTCAAGCAGGGCGCGAAAGTGGCGCTTCTCTCGTTCGGCACGCGCCTCAAGGACTGTCTGCTGGCAGCCGAAGATCTCGATGCCGCCGGTCTTTCGACGACGGTTGCAGACGCTCGCTTCGCCAAGCCGCTGGACCACGACCTCATCCGCCAGCTTGCCCGCCATCACGAAGTGCTTGTCACCATCGAGGAAGGCGCCGTCGGCGGCTTCGGCAGCCATGTGCTGCAATTCCTCAGCACGGAAGGTTTGCTCGACCACGGTGTGAAAGTTCGCTCGCTGGTGCTGCCCGATGTCTGGATGGAACAGGCAAGCCCCGACGTGATGTACGCCAAAGCCGGCCTCGACCGCGCCGGCATCGTCAAGACGGTGTTCAATGCGCTGGGCAAGACCCAGGTTGGTGTTGGCGCTGCGGGGTAAAGGCCTCAGCCTCGCTCTCCTTGCCCGTCCGTCTCGTGACTCAGATGTCGTGCTAGCACTCGGCACGGCGAGATGAAGATGTTCGTCCGGGCGAGTTTGTTCGCTACTCCCCCGCCGTCAGAAACAGCACGTGGAGGTCCTTCTCCGGGGTGAAATCCTCGGCGGTCATCTCGAAGGTTGTTGGGCCGGTTTTCTTGATGTTGTCGGCGCAGAGGCTGACGTAGTCACGGGCGTTGCCCTTGTCGATTGTCAGGCGGAACTTGCCGATCGGGCCGGACCAGTTGGCACCTGTGGTCAGCACGTAGGATAACCATTGCTCGGTATAGTTGGGGCCGCCCTTGGTAGCTGCGGCTTGGAGCTTTGCAGCTGTCTTCATGAAGCTGTCGTCGATGCAGTAGCGTTCGACATAGCGGGCGTGCTCATAGGCCGGCTTGCCGTTTTCGATGAAAGTCATGGCTACAGTGCCGCCGACGCTGGGCTTGTAGCGGTGGCTGACCTTGACCGGCTTTTGCGCGGGGAACGTCGTCTTCCACCAATAGGCGGAGCGGAGCGTCCATGCCGGCGTGATGTCCTCTTGCCAGCCCTTTCCGGCATCGTAGCGATCGATCCGGATCAGGCCCTTGGCAAGAAAGTCGGCCTTCACGTCATCGGGCAGGGTCTTGAGGGCCTCGGTGGTTCTGTCGCTATAGGGGAGAAGCGGTACCTTGTGGGCGACGAGGTCTTCGGTGCGGTCAATGCCGGTGGCAATGATGCGTTGCTGGAGCTGCGGCTTGATCTCGCGGCCGTCCTGCAGGACCGTGAAGCCGAGGAAGTTGTCGGCTTCCGGGTCGCCATAGGCTATGTCGCTCTGGGCGCCGCCAGTTATGTCCGGCATCGGGAAGGCGATGACGCTTTCGACATCCTTGTCGGTGTCGTTCCTGAAGATGTAGTCGACCCGGACTTCCTCTCGTGAGAGGTGAAGATGCTCTTCGGTCATCGTGATATCGGCGATCTGGACATAGACGAGGCCGCCGGTCGTCAGTTCCACCGTCGTATCATTGGCGAAAAGCGGCGGTGCAGCCAAAAGCAGGCCGGCCGTCAGCGTGGCCCCGAAGGCGATTGTCCAGCGTCTCATCCATTCCCCTCCCGGCTTGAGCGGCAACAATAGGCAGAAGAAGCGAACTATAAAAGGCCGGCGGAGGCTTGTCCGGCAGGTCGAAACGCGTTTTTGTCTTGCGTGCGGGGCTCGCCCGCGTCATGGGAAGGCATGTCATCCATTCAGCAAAGACTTGACCAGCTTCTGGTCACCCTCAACCTCGTCGACAGCCGCTCGCGCGCGCGCGACGCGATTGCCCGCGGCACCGTCAAGGTCGACGGTCGCACCATTACCAAATCCGGACAGATCGTGTCCTCGACAGCGCAGATCGAGATGGACGATCCCGCGAGCGCCTATGTGTCGCGCGCGGCGCTGAAACTGGTTGCCGCACTCGATCACTTCAAGCTCGATCCGACCGGCTGCGAATGTCTTGACGTCGGCGCCTCGACCGGCGGGTTTACCGAAATCCTGCTCGCCCGCGGCGCAGCGCATGTGACCGCACTCGATGTCGGCCATGCGCAGATGCATCCGCGGATTGCCGATGATCCGCGCGTCAGCAATATCGAGGGGGTCAACGCCCGCTATCTCGAGGCCGACGATATCGACGACCGGCCGATCGATTTCGTCGTGTCGGACGTGTCCTTCATCTCCATCAAGCTGGCCCTGCCGCCGGCGCTGGAACTGGCGCTGCCGGGCAGCTATTGCGCGCTGCTGGTCAAGCCGCAGTTCGAGGCCGGCCGCGATGCGATCGGAAAGCGCGGCCTTTTGAAGGAGCCGGACACGGCGCCGGCGGTGGCAGCAGAACTGGAACGCTGGCTGGTGGAGGACATGGGCTGGGAAAGCCTTGGCCTGATCCCCTCGCCGATTGCCGGCGGTGATGGCAACGAAGAGTTTCTTCTGGCAGGACGGAAGCCGGAATGAGCACGGTTCACGTCACCATCAACCGTCTCGGCGCACAGGGCGACGGTGTCGCCAATGGCGAGGACGGGCCGGTCTATGTTCCCTATGCTCTTCCGGGCGAAACGCTGGCGATCGCCCGCAATGGCGACCACGGCACGGTCATGTCGACGGGCAACCTTTCGCCGGACCGGATCGAACCGGTCTGTCGCCACTTCGGACCCGATGGCGATGCCTGTGGCGGCTGTTCGCTGCAGCATCTCGCCAAGGCGCCGTATAATGACTTCAAGCGCCAGCTCGTCATCGACGCGCTGAAATCCAAGGGCCTGACGCCCGACGTCAAGGAGACGGTCGAGTGTCATCCGGGCGAGCGGCGGCGCACGGTGTTTTCCGCGCGCAAGACGGAGAAGGAGCTTCTGCTGGGCTACAACCGGGCAGAAACGAACCATATCATCTCCATCGTCGAATGTCCGATCGCCGCGCCCGGCATCGTGGCGCGGCTTGATGCGATCCGCGCGATCGGCATGGCGCTCGCAACCGGCTCGGAGACGTTCCGCATCTCGGTGCTGGAAAGCCTCTCCGGTCTCGATATCGCGGCCGAGGGGTTGAAGCCGCTCTCGGACAAGCAGCGCCGCAAGGTGACCGAGACGGTTCTGGCGCTGAAGGGCATCGCCCGTGTTTCGGCCAATGGCGAAATCGTGCTGGAGCCGCAAAAGCCGGTGATCGATTTCGGTGGCGTCAAAGTTTCTCCTCCGCCCGGTAGCTTCACGCAGGCGACGAAAGAGGCAGAGGAAGCCATGGCGACGCTGGTGCATGGCCATATGGGCAAGGCCAAGCGGGTGCTGGACCTGTTTGCCGGCTCGGGCACATTTGCGCTGCGACTGGCGCGAACGGCACGCGTGCACGCGGTGGAAAGCGACGACAAGGCGCTGAAGGCGCTGGACCACGCCGCCCGCAACAGCCAGGGGCTGAAGCCGGTCAGCATAGAGAAGCGCGATCTCTTCCGCCGGCCGCTGATCCCGATGGACCTGAAGCACTTCGATGCGGTCGTCTTTGACCCGCCGCGGGCGGGTGCCGAAGTGCAGGTCAAGGAACTGGCGCGCTCGAACATCAAGACGATTGCTGCGGTCAGCTGCAATCCCCTGACGCTCGCACGCGACCTGAGGATCCTGGTCGATGCGGGATACCGGATTGTCTCGGTCACCCCGGTTGACCAGTTTCTCTGGTCGCCGCACGTCGAGGCCGTCGCTCTGCTCAGCAAAGTTTGACGCTAGTCTTGACAGAACGCAATTCGGTTGTGCAACCTTGGTTTACAACCTGGCCATAGAGGCGTAGCTTTCCCGTGTCGCATCCAAGGCGGCAAATGACTTGCCGCCAGTGCGATCTCCAAGGGGGGAAAGCATGGCACAGATCGCAATGCATGGGCATGGCGTGCGCGGCATGAAGCCGGAAACGCTGCATTCTTTCGACGGCATCGGTGATCCCGGGAAATTCGGGATCATGTTTCCCAATCTCTTACCGTTTTCGGCAAGCGACGATGCGCTTGCCGCCCTGGCCAAGTCTATGGCGGATAAACTGCTCGACGACGGCAATCCGGAACCGGGCAAGGACAACCCGAATATCCCGGCCGGCTACACCTATCTTGGCCAGTTCATCGACCATGATATCACGCTCGACACGACGCCTCTCGACCAGCAGCATGCCGACCCGAAGGCGACCACCAACTTCCGGACACCGGCGCTCGATCTCGATTCTCTCTACGGCGATGGGCCGGGTATCCATCCCTATCTTTACCAACGCGACGTCGAAACGCTGCAAACTTCCGGCAAACTGTTGATCGGACGGGCAGCGGCGTCATCGGATCAGCAAGGCGCTGCGATCCCGGATCTTCCCAACGACCTTCCGCGCAACCAGGAGGGCCACGCGCTCATCTTCGACGAACGCAACGATGAGAACCTGCTGGTGGCACAGACGCATCTGCTGATGCTGAAGTTTCACAACAAGGTGTTCGACAAGGTCGCATCGGAAAGGCCTGACCTCAAGGGCACCGCGCTCTTCAAAGAGGCTCGGCGGATCGTCACCTGGCACTACCAGTGGATTGTGCTGTTCGATTTCGTGGAACGTCTGACCGAGCCTGGCTTGATCCAGAAGATCAAGAAGGAGGGTCGGCGGTTCTACCGGTTCAAGCAGCGGCCCTATATGCCCGCCGAATTCGGCGCCGCGTGCTACCGGCTCGGCCATTCGATGGTACGGGAAAGCTATAGCCACAACCGGGTGTTCAACCCTACAGCCGATAGTCTTGCGAACGCGACGCTCGACCTTCTGTTCCTGTTCACCGGAAAGTCCGGGAACATTACCGGCGAGCTCGCCAACGACCCGGGCGTCGGGTTTGCCGCGCTCCCGTCGAACTGGGTGGTCGACTGGCGGCGGTTCTACGATCTGGATACGCCCGAAGGCGAGAAGGAGACCAATTTCGCCATCAACCACAGCCGGCGACTGGACCCGTTCATCACACCCGCCCTGCACACCCTGCCCGGCGGACCTGGTGATGGCTCGGTTGCATCGCGGGAATTCGACCTTGCCTTCCGCAACCTGCGTCGCGGCGTACAGATCGGACTTCCCTCCGGGCAAGCAATCTGTCGCGCCATGGGTCTTCAGCCACTGACGCCCGAGCAGATTGCCACGGGCCCGGACGGCAAGGCGGCCAAGCAGCACAAGATGCTCGAGGAAACACCGCTGTGGTATTACGTTCTCAAGGAAGCGGAGGTCTTCAACAAGGGAAGACGGCTCGGGCCGATGGCATCCACCATCATCGCCGAGACATTCCTCGGCATGGTGCATGGCGACCACGAGTCGTTCCTGTGGCTGCGCTCCGACTGGAAGCCGGAACTGCCGAGCGACACGCCCGGCCACTTTACAATGGCCGATCTCGTCAAGTTCGTCGGTGACGTCAATCCTCTCGGTGCGGCTGTGCCGCAACCCGCAGAAGAGAAGGTCGACGGCTGACGGGTGGAGGACATGCTCTAGTCGTCGAGGTCGAGCCTGCCGGTGCCTGTGACGCCGGAGCAGCGGCAGGTACCGCCGACCCGACCTTCATCGGCCCGGCAGACATAGGGACGGTCGCGGTCGTCGCTCTGGCGCGGCTGCACCACGCAGACATAGCGCTGACGGCGTCGGTCGCGCCGGTCCGTCTGCTCGGAAAGACTTTGCTGGCTCTGTATCAGGGTGATCGGCGCGTTCGCTGCATTGGCGGACGCGGCAAATGCCGGCCCAGCAGCGGCGGGCAGGCAGGAGAGGCCAAGAGTTGCAAGAGAAAGCAGGCCGGTCAGGGCTGTACGCATGATGTCCTCCTCGTTTGAGGAGTATCTAGCCACGCTTGCCTTGCGAATGAAGGCGCAGCGCGGCGTGGATGGAACTTTGATGCAACTCAGCGTTAACGCCGCATGAAGGCCTCGAAAGCGGCGCGAGCTTCGGCGCTTTTCAACCGGGCAGAGAAATGCGTCAGTTCCTCGTCCATCCGGGCGAGCACGTCGTCGCGGGGGCCTCGCACCAGATCGCGGGCGATTTTTAAGGCCTGCGGTGGTTTTGCCGAAAGTTTAGCGGCGAGCGCCAGTGTTTCCGCCTCGACGGCCTGCGGCTCGACCACCTTCCACACAAGGCCGGCCTCGTGGGCGGCATCGGCAGAGAACCCCTCGCCGGCAACCAGCATCGCAAAGGCGCGCTGGTGGCCCATCACCCTTGGCGCCAGAAGGCTGGAGGCTGCTTCCGGCACAAGCGCCAGATCGACGAAGGGTGTCTTGAACAGGCTGCGGGACGAGGCGATCGTCAGGTCGCAGTGAAGGTTGAGCGTGGTGCCGATACCGATCGCCAGGCCATCGACGCCTGATACCATCGGCTTTTGCGCGAGCGCCAGCGCCCGGATGAAGAGGGCTGCGGCCGGCGGTTCGTCCGTGCCCGACACTGCGTGGGCGAGAAAATCCGCCATGTCGTTGCCGGCGGAAAAGCAGCCTTCGGTGCCGAGAAACACGACGGCGCGGATGGTGTCGTCGGTATTGGCATCCGCAAGCGCCGCCGTCATGCGGTGATACATGGACGAGGTGATGGCGTTCTTCTTTTCCGGCCGGTTGAAGCGGATCGTGAGCACGCCCTCGTAGTCGGCAGGGCGTTCGATCAGGACGTGGTTGTCGATTGATAGAGGGGCGTGGCTCACGGCATTCTCCTCAGGCAAGCACGATGCGTGCGGCTTCCAGGCTCTCGGCACCGCCGATGACGCGGTCCTTCAAGGCTGCGGTCTCCGACAGCATGTTTTCGGCCGTAAACCGGCAGAGCGACACGCGCTTGTCGCCCGATCCGTCTTCGGATGCGACGAGCGCGCCCTTGGCGAGATAGGCCCCGGTCAGGACAAGGCCGAACAGACGCTGGTAGGGTGTCGCGCCCGCAAGTGCTTCCGCCACGCGGCCAGCGGCCTGCGCCTCCAGCAGCCAGTCGGTCGACGCCTGGAGATCGTCGATCGATGCGCTTAGCCGTTCAGCCGTGCCGCCGAAGCCTGATGCGTTGAGGCTTTCCACCCGCGCTGCAATCTCGCGCAGTTCACCGATGAAGGTCCGCACCTGCGCGCCCTTGGAAAGCGGGAGTTTGCGCAGCACGAGATCGATTGCCTGGATGCCGTTAGTGCCCTCATAGATCGGGGCGATGCGGGCATCGCGGAGGTAACGTGCGGCGCCGGTTTCCTCGATATAGCCCATGCCGCCATGCACCTGGATGCCGAGCGAGGCGACATCGACGCCGCAATCGGTGGCGAAGGATTTGGCGATCGGCGTCAGGAGTGCGGCGCGCTCGACCCAATGGGTGGCCTGATCGCCTTCGAGGTGATGCGACATGTCGATTGCGTGGGCGCAGGCAAAGCAGATGGCGCGCGACCCTTGCGTCAAAGCCTTCATGGTCAAAAGGGTGCGGATGATATCGGGATGCTGGATGATCGGGCTCATTTGCGGACCAATCGAGCCCGGAGCCCTGCCCTGGGTTCGGTCAGACGCATAGGCGACCGCCTTCTGGGTCGCGGCTTCGGCGATCGCGACACCCTGCATGCCGACGGCGAGACGGGCGTTGTTCATCATCGTGAACATGCAGGCGAGGCCCTGGTTTTCTTCGCCGATGAGATAGCCGATCGCGCCGGTGCCATCGCCGAACTTGCCGTCGCCATAGATCATCGTGCAGGTGGGCGAGCCGTGGATGCCGAGCTTGTGCTCGATCGAATGACAGAACACGTCGTTGCGCGAACCCAGCGATCCATCCTCACCGACCAGGAATTTCGGCACCAGAAACAGCGAAATGCCGCGCGTGCCGGCCGGCGCATCGGGGAGACGTGCGAGGACTAGGTGGATGATATTGTCGGCGGCGTCGTGTTCGCCCCAGGTGATATAGATCTTCTGCCCGAACACGCGGTAGCTGCCATCGGCGTGGCGTTCGGCGCGGCTCTTCAGCGCGCCGACATCGGAGCCCGCGTGCGGCTCCGTCAGGTTCATCGTGCCGGTCCATTCGCCCGAGACCATCTTTTCGAGATAGGTGGCTTTCAACGTGTCGCTGCCATGGGCAACGAGCGCCTCGATCGCACCCATCGTGAGCGTCGGCGCGAGCGCGAAGGCCATCGAGGCGGAATTCCACATTTCCAGCGTCGCGACGTTGAGCATATGCGGCAGTGCCTGACCGCCAAACGCTTCCGGCGCCGTCAGGCCATTCCAGCCGCCTTCGCGCCAGTGGCGATAGAGCTGCGGCCAGCCATCTGGCGTCTTCACCACGCCGTTCTCAAGCCGCGCGCCCTGGCGATCACCGATATCGCCGAGCGGCGCCATTTCGTCGCTGGCAAAGCGACCGGCTTCCGCCAGGATGGCATCGACGAGATCGGGGGAGAGGTCGCCGAACCGGCCGATCTCCAGCGCGCCTGAGAGACCCGCCACATGGTTCAAGGTGAAGGCAATCTCCTCCACGGGTGCCTTGTACATGTCGCTTCTCCCAAATTGACAATTCTTCCAGACGATGCCGCAGCTGCGACCACCGAACTCCCCCTGGCTTTTTACGTAAACGTAAACGAGGTTGTCAATCGGTGCACCCGGCTTGTTCGATCAGGATACGGATAAATCTGCGTTGCAACAGGTGTCACACATGGCGCCTAATGAGGAGCGTCATGCTTGCAGGTCTTAAGTCCATGCCTCCGATAAACTCTCCGATTATTCCCGCCACGCCAGGTCTAGTCTGGGCCTATCATTTCAGGCCGGGCGAGGCTGGCACCTGCTCTAGGCTTTCGCTGGAGGCGACGCCGTCGGAGCTGGCGATCGACACCGGTTTCCTGTGGCTGCATCTCAACCTGGCCGATCTGCGGGTCGGCGCATTTCTGGAGAATTTTCCAGGCCTGCCGGCGGCCGCAGCGGTCGCGCTGACCACCCATGAAACCCACGCGTCGATCACGCTGGACGAGCAGGCCATCTATGGCACTCTGATCGATTTCCAGCGGGAGTTCGACAGCGACACGCGCGATATCGGCTGGCTGCATTTCTTCGCCTCTGACAAGGTGATCATCACCACGCGGCTGCAGCCACTGCGTTCGGTCGATCGGGTGCGGGCCGCGATCGAGAAGAATGCCGGTCGCTACAAAAGGCCGCTCGACCTGTTCGAGACGCTGGTGGCCGAATTCCAGCGCACGATGATCGCGATGGTGATGGAATTTACCGAAGAGCTGAACCTGATCGAGGATTTCGTCTATGACAACGTGCCGCGCGACGAACGCCGGCGGCTTGCTCCCGTGCGACGTATGGTGGTGCGTTTGCACCGGCACCTGCGCACGACCCTGTCGCTGATGCGGCGTGCGGCGGCGGCCGATGACGAGGATATGCCGCCCGGGTTCGACGATATCGCCTCAAGGCTGATCGGCCGGCTCGAGGCCGTCGATCACGATGTCTATGCGCTGCAGGACCGGGCCCGGCTGCTGCACGAGGAAATCGATTCCAAACAGGCATCGGAAACCAACCGGCACCTCTACATCCTCTCGATCATGACCGCCTTCCTGCTGCCGCCATCACTGGTGACCGGCTTTTTCGGCATGAACACGTCGTCGCTGCCGTTTGCCGAGGGTCTGCACGGCACGGCCTTCGCACTGGGTTTCATGGTGCTTTCGGCGGCAATCGCCTGGTGGCTTCTGAAGCGGACGGGAATTTTTTGAACGATTGGCAAAACGAACTCAGCCCGCCCTGATATGCCGGACGGGCTGTCTTGTCGTGCACGGTTTCGCCGGATCAGGCGACGGCGTGAAGCTTGGTCTGATCGCCCTTGAGACGATCGGTCATGAAGTTCGCGTACCATTCCACGAACTGCATGACGCCGCCTTCATGCGCTTGCGAATAGGGACCCGGCTCGTAGGCGGGCGAGCGGATGCCGAAGGCATTTTCCTCGACGATCTGGCGGTCCTGGTCGTTGGTCATGTTCCAGACGTGGGTCAGTTCCTCGACTGTGTAGTCGACGCCTTCAACCGCATCCTTGTTGACGAGCCATGTGGTGGTGACGGCCGTTTCTTCCGGCCCGATCGGAATGACGCGGAAGGAGATCGCGTGGTCGACCAGCATGTGGTTCCAGGTGGTCGGATAGTGGAACATCAGCATGGTGCCGATATGGGAGATCTTCACGTCTTCCGACAGCGCCTTGGCAACCGCCGGCCGGCCGTTCATCGTGTAGCTTTCGGCATCCTCGATCAGCGGCATGCGGGCGACGCGGTACTGGCCGTCCGTCGACATGTTGAACGTGCTCGGCAGGTTTGCCGCCTCGCAGCGCTGCCAGTGCTCGGAAATGAACGGATCGTCGCCGGCACCCTGCACGCCGGTCGCAGTCGGCGCTTCCGGATAGGTGCGGCAGAGTTCCGGATGATTGGCGGCGCAGTGGTAGCACTCGCGATTGTTTTCCCAGACGAGCTTCCAGTTGCCCTTTTCGATGATCGTGTTCTTGGCCGCAACCTTCGTTTCGGCCAGCCGATGCGGCGCCATATAGGGCTGGATCGTCGCGCGGACGGGCGCGAAATCGGGTGCCTCGTTGGCAAGGCAGACGAAGATATAGCCTGCGACGGATTCGCAGTGGACAGGCTTCAGGCCGAACTGCTTCTTGTCGAAATCATCGCCCATATGGCGCGCCGACATCAGCGTGCCGTCATGCTGGTAGGTCCACTGGTGGTAGGGACAGACGAGACGGGTCGCAGAACCACTATCCTTGGTGCAAACGCGGTGGCCGCGGTGACGACAGGTGTTGTGGAAGGCGCGGATTTCGCCTTCGCGGGTGCGCAACACGAGGACCGGATAATCGCCGATCTGCAGCGTCACGTAATTGCCGGCCTTCGGGATTTCGCAATCATGGCCGACGAAAAGCCAGTCGCGATACCAGATCATTTCCAGATCGAGCTTGTAATAGTCCGGATCGATGTAAAAGGGCTGTTCGAGGCTGAAGCCTTCGCGGCGATTGTTGAGCTGCCGCAGAACCTGGCTGTGAATGTCCATCGTGTCTTCCTCGTCAATTCCACTAGCGAAAGACTTGGGGGGTCATGCGGACAGACCTCCTGCCCCCAATCCTACCCCGAACGTCCACCGCGATCGGTCGTCAATCACGTCCCCAGACTGGCACCGGATCGGCCGAGGGTTCTCGTCACGCCTGCCGGCTTCCCAATTTAACGCCGTCCCTAGCCGAGGCGACTCCATGAGTTTTGCCGATTTAAGCACTCGCGCTGCCTGTCGCACAGGCGACATTGCGACATCGGAAAACGCATTGACGACGATGGCTCACATGACGGCTTCGGTTTTCCGCTGACAAGTGGGGGACAGGGTGCTTCTCGCGGTGCGTTGAGACGTAAACCGGCTGTTAAACCGCTCCGGCTAGACTTCTTTTTGCGCGAAGGGGCCAGCCGCATGCAGACGACCGGAAAACTACGCTACTACGACGCGAACCGGCCGCCACCGCCGGTCTCGGCGCAGGCACCGACGAGCGCGATCGGGCATTCCGAGTTCCTGCGCACAGGCCGTATCTCCAGGACACAACCGCTGTGGCTGCCCAAGGAGCGCCGTTATCTCACCTATGACGAAGTGGCGGAGCGGACCGGGTTCAAGCTGGAGTCCGCCGGCGAGCGCACGCATCAGCGGATCAACGGCTTCCATCACTCGATCCAGTTCCCGAAAATGGTGTTCCACCGCACGCTGGAGCAAACCCCGCATCTCGGCTATTGCCATGTCACCGCCGCAAGCACCCTGTTTTCGCCGAAGGCGAAGGTGAAATGGTCTTTCTACATCGCCAATTTCCTGGCCGAGATCGGCGATGAGGACGAGTTCTTCAAGAGGGTGAACACCCAGTATTCCCGCATGTATTTCGCGGTGGCGACCGAAAGTGATCCGGATCAGTCGATGAAGATCGACCGCAGCATCCGCAAGAACGGTCTTCTGTTCCGGACCACCGACCCGAAGGAAGCGCTGAAAAACGTTCTGATGCTGGGCGCGCCCGACCAGGCGGTGCGGGCGATCATCAAATCGCTTTAACGCGGTCTCAGTCCGCGCTATGCACAGCGGGACATGACGGCAGAGATCATCGACATCAGGACGGACAGGAACGGCGCGCTTGACCAAGCGTGCGCCGTGCTGTCGCGAGGCTTCCCGGTCGCCATTCCGACGGAGACGGTGTACGGGCTTGCAGCCGACGCCACCAATCCATCCGCGATTACGCGCATCTATGAAACCAAGGGGCGGCCGCGCTTCAACCCGCTGATCTGCCATATGGCCGATGTCGCGATGGCGGAGCGGTATGCATCGTTCGATCCGATCTCGCGTCGGTTGGCGGAGGCCTTCTGGCCGGGACCGCTGACGCTGATCCTGCCGCTCATTCCAGAAAGCGGCATCCATCCGCTCGCAACCGCAGGGCTCGATACGGTCGGCATCCGCCTGCCATTCGGCTTTGCCGCCGATCTCATCCGCTCCTTCGGCAAGCCGCTGGCAGCACCGAGCGCCAACACGTCCGGCAAGGTCAGCCCGACCAGTGCCGGCCATGTCGCTGGTGATCTCGGGAGCAAGCTGAAACTGATCCTCGATGGCGGCGCGTCGTCGGTCGGCGTCGAATCGACCATCATCCGCGTCGAGCTCGAAACAGTCCGGCTGCTGCGTCCCGGTGGCGTTGCCGCTGAAGAGATCGAGGCGCTGATTGGTCGTGCGGTCATTCGTCCGGAAGGACCGGCGGCGATCATCGAAGCGCCTGGCATGCTCGCCTCGCATTATGCGCCATCGGCAGCCGTGCGGTTGAATGCGACCCATGTGGCGCCGGGCGAGGCGTTGATCCGGCTGGGATCGGATCCGATCGAGGGCATCGAGCAGGCGAAGGCAGTGTTCGACCTCAGCCCCTCCGGCGATCTTGCCGAGGCAGCCGCCAATCTGTTCGATTATCTGAAGAAAGCCGATGCGGTGGGGGCGACGCGCATTGCAGTCACAGCCATTCCCTATACCGGGCTTGGAGAAGCCATCAACGACCGGCTGGTCCGAGCGGCCGCGCCGCGGGAATAAAACAAGCCCAGGAGAAGACGCCATGGACATGCCCCTCCCTTCCCCGGATCTACTCGCCCGGTTTACGGCGATCGTCGGCGCTGCGCATGCGGTCAGCGATCCGGTGGAGCTTGCGCCGCATCTCGTCGAAAACCGCGGGCTCTATAAGGGCGCGTCCCCTCTCCTTCTCAAGCCCGGTTCGACGCAGGAAGTGTCGGCGATCCTGAAGCTTGCCAGCGAGACCGGGACGGCCGTCGTGCCGCAGACCGGCAATACGGGTCTTGTCGGTGGCCAGACGCCACGCAGCGGCGAATCCGACATCATCATCTCGCTGGAACGGATGAACCGCATCCGCGAGATCGACCAGATGGCAAACGTGATCGTTGTCGATGGCGGCGTCATCCTTGCCGAAGTGCAGAAGGCGGCGGAGGAGGTCAACCGGCTGTTTCCGCTGTCGCTCGGGTCGGAAGGCTCATGCCGGATCGGCGGCAACCTTTCCACCAATGCCGGCGGCACGGCGGTGCTTGCCTATGGCAACATGCGCCAGCTCTGCCTGGGGCTGGAAGTGGTGCTTCCGACCGGCGAGATCTGGGACGGGCTGCGCAAGCTGAAAAAGGACAATACCGGCTACGACCTGCGCGACCTGTTCATCGGCGCCGAAGGCACGCTCGGGATCATCACCGGCGCGGTGCTGAAACTCTATCCGCGGCCCGTCGGGCACCAGGTGGCGCTTGCCGGCCTCGCCTCGCCGGCCGATGCGCTCTTGCTGTTTCAAAAGGCATCGAACCTCTGCGGCACGGCGCTGACCGGGTTCGAGCTGATGCCGCGGATCGGCATCGAGTTCACGACGCGGCATATCGACGGCGTGCGCGACCCGCTGTCTCAGCCCTACCCATGGTATGCGCTGATCGACATCTCGACATCGGACGCTGCCGAAACCGCTGATACGATGGTGCAGGCGCTGCTCGAACAGGGGTTCGAGGCCGGACTGGTCATCGACGCGGTGATCGCCTCGTCGGTCGCGCAGCAGAAGGCGCTGTGGCATATGCGCGAAAGCATGTCGGATGCGCAGAAGCCCGAGGGCGGATCGATCAAGCACGACGTTTCGGTGCCGATCTCGAAGATCCCGCATTTCATGGAGGAAGCCGAGCAGGCTGTTCTCGCCGCCGTTCCCGGTGCCCGCATCTGCGCCTTCGGCCATCTCGGCGACGGCAACATCCATTACAACATCTCCCAGCCTCTCAGCAACGACATGGGAGGCAACAAGGCCGCCTTCATCGATCGCTGGCGGGAGGTGAACGCGATCGTCCACGGGATCGTGCTGGATGCCGGCGGCTCGATTTCCGCTGAACACGGGATCGGCCAGCTGAAGCGCGACGAGCTTGCGCAGATCCGCCCGCCGATCGAGATGGAGCTGATGCGGCGCATCAAACACGCCTTCGATCCGGCCGGGATCATGAACCCCGGCAAGGTCGTATCATTGCCATGAGCAAGCCGGCACCGGACCGGCCGACCATGACGATCCGCGTCGATCTGGAAAACGGCGTCCGGCTGGGGCCCGGCAAGGCGCAGCTTCTGGAACTGATCGCCGAACATGGTTCGATCCGGGCCGGCGGCGCTGCGATCGGCATGTCCTACCGGCGTGCCTGGCTGCTGGCAGACGAGATCAACCGGATGTTTCTGGAGCCCTCGATCTCGACCCGGCATGGCGGCAAGTCGGGCGGCGGTGCGGGGCTGACCGAATTCGGCCAGCAGCTTCTTGGCCGCTACAGGGATATGGAAGCAAAAAGTCGGGCTGCAGTGCAACCCGACCTCGATTGGCTTGATAGTGTGACGGACCCGCAATTCCGGGCCGCCGGTAGCGACAAGGCCGACTGAGCGATCAGCCCGCCCGGCGCATCCGTTCACCCATGCCCTGCAGAGCGCCCGGCTGACGCCCGGTGCCGCTGACGCGGAAGCTGCGGATGAGGTTGAGCAGTTCTTCCGTATCGGCAGACAGCGCCTCGGCGGAAGCCGTGGTCTCTTCGGCCATCGCGGCATTGTGCTGGGTGGCCTGGTCGAGCATGTTGAGCGACGAGGAGATCGAGCGCAGCGTCGTATCCTGTTCGGCTGCCGAATGGGCGATGCGGCCGACGATGTCGCTTGCCGACTTCACCTGATCGGAAATCCGCTTCAGGGCCTGGCCGGCCTCGCCGACGAGGCGGACGCCGTTTGCGACCTGGCCGGACGAGCGGGAGATCTGTTCCTTGATCTCCTTGGCGGCGGCGGCCGAACGCTGGGCCAGTTCGCGCACTTCCTGGGCGACGACGGCGAAGCCCTTGCCGCTTTCGCCGGCGCGGGCCGCTTCGACGCCGGCATTGAGGGCCAGAAGGTTGGTCTGGAAGGCGATCTCGTCGATGACGCCGATGATCTTGGTGATTTCTGCCGAAGACTGTTCGATGCCGCTCATGGCGCCGATGGCTTCCTCGACGACGGCGTCGCTGCGATTGGCTTCGGTGCTGACAGCCGTGACGCGCTGGGCCGCGTCGCGCGCACCGTCGGCGGTCTGGCGAACAGCGACGGTCAGTTCGTCGAGTGCGGCGGATGTTTCCTCGAGGTTGGCCGCCTGGCGTTCGGTCCGCTGCGACAGTTCGTTGGAAGCACGGCGGATTTCCTCTTTCGAGCCGCCGATATCGATACCCTTGTCGTTGACCTTGGACATCGCAGCTTCCAGATGGCCGAGCGCTTCGTCGAAGTTGTCGCGCAGGCCGGCGTAACGGGTACCGAGATCGCCGCAGCGAACCGTCAGATCACCCTTGGCGAGCTGTTCGAGCGCCGAGCCGATCGTCGAGACGACGCGGGCCTGAAGCGCTGCTTCATCGCGCTGCATGTCGAGGTTCTGCTGGCGTTCGCCGTCGAGCTCCTCCTGCTGGCGCTGCTGGCTTTCCTGCATGGCATGGCGCTCGCGCACCTTTTGCTGCAGCGCCTGGGTGGCGCGTGCCATCAGGCCGACTTCGTTTTTCATGTCCGTATGCGGGATCTGCATCGTCACGTCTTCGTCGGCCACGGCGTTCAGCGCCTGACGGATCGCACCGAGCGGACCGGAGATGTTGCGGATCACGACGAAGGCCAGCAGCGAGCCAAGGACCAGGATGACGAAGCCGAAGGACAGCGCCTTGAAGACTTCGCTGCGGATCTGCGCCTGGAGATCGTCGACGTAGACGCCGGTGACGAGAACCAGCTGCCAGGGCTCGAAGGCGAGCGCGTAGGAGCTCTTCAGGAAGCTATCGCCTTCCTGACCAGGCTTGGGACCGAGAAAATCGACGGTGCCGCCACCGGCGCGGCCGATCTTGACCAGTTCGTCACGGTACATGAAGCCCTGGCTGTCCGGCTTGCCCTTGAAACTCTGGCCGAGTCGCTTGGGATCCGGATGGACACGCATGTTCACATCGTAGTCATAGGCAAAGAGGTAGCCGTCCGGGGTGAAGGTCATGGCCGACACGGCTTCGAACGCCCGCTTCTGCGCCTCTTCGCGACCCATCGCACCGGAGGCCTCGAGAGCCTGGAAACGCTTGAAGATACCGATGCCGGATTCCACCTGCGTGCGCAGCATGCCGTAACGTTCGGCGTAGATCGCCTGGGTGGACGTGCGCAGCTGCATGTATGTGGCAGCGGCAAAGCCGGCGATCAGCAAAAGCACGAGCAGCAGCAGCTGGTGGGAGATTTTGAGATTCTTCATGGTCCGCTCACCTGTGACCGGCAGCGACCGCGCAGGCCGCACCTTGGGAAAAATGATGTTTGTGGGAGGCGGCACATTCTGCACCATGTCGTCTGCAATGATTGCAGTGCAACGACCATATGAGCGATGCATAAATAATTATTTAATCACACAATAACGCAGAAAAACGTATGGCCGCACAGTAACTGCGCGACCTTTTCTTGACTGCCTGCAACGACTTGCTGACTGTTTATTCAGCCCGTTTCAGCCTGAGGCTGAAGTCTTCGAAAGTGATCGGTTTCGCCGAGGTTTCCGCAACTTGAGGGGCTGGCGCAACAGCGCTCGTGGTGGCCTCCAGATCGATGCCATCGCGCGGCGGTGGCGCATTCTCGATCATCTCTTCGAACGAGGTGGAGGTCGGCGCTGGCACATTCGCAATGGTTTTTCCGGCATCCATCCAGGCCGGGACTTTTCCGACGAAGACGACGGGCGATCCACCGAACCATGCTTCGGTGCGGACAAGACGCTTTTCGCCGTTGATTTCGATGATCTCGGTCTTCTGTGTGCCGGGCTCGAGGACGGGAACCTTGTAGTTGGACAGATCGGGCTTTGCGGCCGGAGGCTCGCAGTCGCTGCAATGCCACGATACGATGCTCGAGGATTTCTGACTGCCATTGGTGGCGGTGACGGACGACGCCTGGGCGCCGCCGGCCAGCAGTGCTGCGGCTACCGTTGCTGCCGTGATCAGAACGCGATGCATCGCCGGACTCCCGAGTTTGGTCCGACAATCTATAGCAATGCTTCGTTTCCAACCCGTCAGGAGAATTGGTAAATTTTGAACGAAACCGCGGCTGCTGAACCGTCTCTAGCGGGTTTCGCGCTCGATGGCGCGCCAGCCGATGTCGCGACGGCAGAAGCCGTTTTCCCAGTCCACCGCGTCGACCAGCCGGTAGGCGTTTGCCTGGGCTTCCGCAACCGTTCTGCCTGTCGCGGTGACGTTGAGTACGCGGCCGCCGGTTGCGACCAGCGCGCCATCCTTCATCGCCGTGCCGGCATGGAAGATCTTCTCGCCCTCGCCTGCTGATGGCAGCGAGGCGATCGGCGTTCCCTTGTCATAGGCGGCCGGATAACCTTTCGAGGCCATGACGACGGTGAGCGCCACATCGTCGCTCCATTCCGCCTTCACCTCGTCGAGCGTGCCGGTGGCGGCGGCGTAAAGGATCTCCAGGAGATCGCTCTTCAGCCGCATCATCAGAACCTGGGTTTCCGGATCGCCAAAGCGGACATTGTATTCGATCAGTTCCGGCCCCTTGGCCGTGATCATCAGGCCTGCGAAGAACACGCCGGTGAACGGATAGCCGCTTTCCGCCATGCCGCGAATGGTCGGCTCGATGATCTCCTTCATCGTCCGCTCGACCATATCTTGCGTCATCACCGGGGCCGGCGAATAGGCGCCCATGCCGCCGGTGTTGGGGCCGGTGTCGCCATCGCCGACCCGCTTGTGATCCTGTGCGGTTGCCAATGCCAGCGCCGTCTTGCCGTCGGAGAGGCAGAAGAAGCTTGCTTCCTCGCCATCGAGATAGGCTTCGACCACGACCTCGGCACCGGCCGCACCGAAGGCGCCATCGAAACAGTCATCGATCGCGGCCAATGCTTCGTCCACGGTCATGGCGACGGTGACACCCTTGCCGGCCGCCAGACCATCGGCCTTGACGACGATCGGCGCACCCTGCGCCTCGACATAGGCCTTGGCGGCTGCGCCGTCCGTAAAGCGCTGGTAGGCGCCGGTCGGGATATTGTAGCGGGCGCAGATATCCTTGGTGAAGCCCTTGGACCCCTCGAGCTGGGCAGCCGCTGCGGATGGCCCGAAGACGGCGATGCCCTCCTGCCGGATGCGATCGGCAATGCCGGCGACCAGCGGCGCTTCCGGGCCGACGACCACGAAATCGATCGCCTCGCTGCGGCAAAATGCAATGACCGCCTCATGGTCGTCGACATCGAGCGCGACCAGTTCGGCATTTTCGGCCATGCCGGGATTGCCGGGAGCGGCAAAGAGTTTCGTCAGTTTCGGTGATTGGGCAAGCTTCCATGCCAGCGCATGTTCGCGACCGCCCGTGCCGATAAGAAGAACCTTCATCTGCCGCCCTCGATTTATCATCTGTGCTGGCGGTTAAGGCGAGGGACGGAAAAGGTCAAGTCTCGCCGGCAAAAGCGGCATTCAAGACGGCCGGTCCGGTTGCTGACGAAAACTGTCGCTGCGCAATCTCAACGTTGCTTTGAATATCACTTTGTTACGAAAGGCCAGAAATGGGACAGGCTCGTTGCGCCGCGCCGCGTCCTGCAGTTTTTCGTCGAGATAGATGATCGCCGCCTCCAGTTCTTCGGAGCCAACGGCATCGTCGGACGCCAGTATATGGGCTATTTTGCTAGGCATTCATACCTCCTTACACGCCAAATCATGTGGCAGGAGCAACTATAGGATTCTGGCACAATGCGAGAAGGTGTCATCTCTTTTTCCACCGGTTCGCGGTTACCGACCGGTAAATGACGCCCCATTCCGAGACGACTGCCTGGGTAACCTGTGAACCGTTCCGATGGTCGGTTGTCTTGCCGCAAAGTTTGACTATGGTCTCGCCTCCTATCCAACGAGGACTTGCATGGCCGTCGAAAACCGCCTTCTCGCCGCCGTGATCGCCGCGGAAATCAACGCCCGCCCGGACCAGGCCATTGCCGCAATCGGGCTTCTGGACGAAGGCGCAACCGTGCCCTTCATCGCGCGCTACCGAAAGGAAGTGACCGGCGGACTGGATGACACCCAGTTGCGCAACCTTGCCGAACGGCTGATCTATCTTCGCGAACTGGAAGCACGCCGCGCATCGATCGTCGATTCGATCAAAGGCCAGGACAAGCTGACCGACGAGCTTGCGGCCAAGATCGGCAAGGCGGTGACCAAGGCCGAACTCGAAGACCTCTATCTTCCCTTCAAGCCCAAACGCCGCACCCGCGCCGAAATCGCCCGCGAGCGCGGTCTTGGTCCGCTGGCCGATGCGATCTGGGCCGACCGCAAGCTCGATCCGGCCAAGCTGGCCGAGACATTCGTCAAGGGTGAAGTGACCGACGTGAAGGTTGCGCTGGATGGCGCGCGCGATATCGTCGCCGAAGCATTCTCGGAAAATGCCGACCTGTTGAAGCGGCTGCGCCAGCACATGCGCGACGGTGCTGTGCTGAAAGCCCGCGTGGTTGCCGGCAAGCAGGAGGCCGGCGCCAAGTTCTCCGACTATTTCGAGCATACGGAGCGCTGGGCCACCACGCCGGGACACCGTGCGCTTGCCATGCTGCGCGGCTGGAACGAGGAATTCCTGACGCTGACGATCGAGGTGGATGCAGACGACACCTCCCCGATCAAGCCGGCGCAGCGGATTATCGCGCTCGCCTTCCACATCAGCGACAAGGGTGCCGCCGACCGCTGGCTGATGGAGGTTGCCGGCTGGACGTGGCGGGTGAAGCTCTCCGTCTCGCTCTCGCTCGACCTGATGCGGGAAATGCGCGAACGCGCCGAGCAAGAGGCGATCCATGTGTTTGCCCGCAATCTGAAGGATCTGCTGCTGGCCGCTCCCGCCGGTTCGCGCGCGACGATGGGCCTCGATCCGGGCATCCGCACCGGCGTCAAGGTGGCGATCGTCGATGCCACGGGCAAGCTTCTCGAAACCACCACCGTCTACCCCTTCCCGCCCCGCAACGATGTGCGCGGCACTCAGGCGGAACTCGCAAGCCTGATCGCCAAGCACAGAATTGAGCTCATCTCGATCGGCAACGGCACCGGCAGCCGCGAGACGGAAAAGCTGGTGGCCGACATGCTGGCCAACCTGCCGGGAGCCAAACCGACCAAGGTGATCGTGTCGGAGGCCGGCGCTTCGATCTATTCGGCATCCCAGGCGGCAGCAGACGAGTTCCCCGGCCTCGACGTGTCGCTGCGCGGTGCCGTGTCGATTGCCCGCAGGCTGCAGGATCCGTTGGCGGAACTCGTCAAGATCGAGCCGAAATCGATCGGCGTCGGCCAGTACCAGCACGATGTCGATCAGAACAAGCTGTCGCGTTCGCTTGAGGCCGTGGTCGAAGACGCCGTGAATGCCGTCGGCGTCGATCTCAACATGGCATCGGCACCGCTTCTGTCACGCGTGTCGGGCCTCAGCAAATCGATTGCCGAGGCGATCGTCGCCCATCGCGACCAGAACGGTGCCTTTACCACGCGCCGGGAGCTCCTGAAGGTCGCAAGGCTTGGCAACCGCACGTTCGAACAGGCGGCCGGGTTCCTGCGCATCGTCAACGGCAAGGAGCCGCTCGATGCGTCTTCCGTGCATCCGGAAGCCTATGGGGTCGCAAAGAAGATCGTTGCCGCCTGCGGCCGCGACCTGCGTTCCCTGATGGGTGACAGCGCAGCACTCAAATCTGTCGATCCGCACCAGTTCATCGACGACACGTTCGGTCTGCCGACGATCAAGGACATTATCGCGGAACTGGAAAAGCCCGGTCGCGATCCGCGTCCGAGCTTCAAGACCGCGACCTTTGCGGACGGGATCGACGAGATCACCGATCTCAAGCCCGGCATGCAGCTGGAAGGCACTGTGACCAACGTGGCGGCGTTCGGCGCCTTCGTCGATATCGGCGTGCATCAGGACGGGCTGGTTCATGTCTCGCAGCTGGCGGACAAGTTCGTGAAAGACCCGCACGAGGTAGTGAAGGCCGGCGACGTGGTGAAGGTACGCGTCGTCGAGGTGGATGTGAAGCGCAAACGCATCGCGCTCAGCATGCGCAAGGACGGCGGCGAAGCCCCGCCTCCGGGCCCCCGCGGCGGTGATCGCGACAAGCCCGTCAATCCGAAGTTTGCAAAGACCGACAGCAAGCCATCTCAGGGCGCGTTCGGTGCAGCGCTTGCCGAAGCTATGAAGCGCCGCTGAGCCTGCGACGCCCTGGATAACCTCGAAAGCACTCCGTTGAGCACTGGCTCGACGGAGCTACTTCCAGTTGCGTTTTTTTGCGCTTGCAGTTGACTTGAAAGACGGTAGATTTTGATGATCAGCAAGGCATCCATCGTGTTCAGGAAGTGGGTCCATGACCTTGTCCCTTCACAGACTGCTTTCCAAGATCATCAGAAATGGCACTCTCATCGTCCGCGGATCTGGCGGGGAAACCTATTACGGCAGCGGCGGCGGACGGACCGTTGCAATCCGCTTTACCGATGAAGCGGCTGAAAAGGCGCTGGTTTCCGACCCGCAACTGCAGCTCGGCGAACTCTATATGGACGGCCGGATCATCGTCGAACAGGGCGACATCTACGAGTTCCTGGCGCTCATCAAGGACAACACGCTGAAGGAAGGACTGACCTTCCAGATTCTCATGCGCAGCCTTGGCAGAATAATCGCATCGCAGTTTCGCAATCGTGTCCCGATCAACCACAACCGCCGCAACGTCGCCCACCATTACGATCTCGACGAACGGTTGTTCGCGCTGTTTCTGGACGAGGACTGGCAATATTCCTGCGCCTATTTCAACCCGCCCGGTATTTCGCTGGATGAGGCCCAGATCGCCAAGAAACGTCATATCGTGGCAAAGCTTCTGGCAGAACCCGGGCACAAAGCCCTGGAGATCGGCTCCGGATGGGGCGGCATGGCGATGTATCTGGCGGAATCGTCCGGCGTCGACGTAACCGGCATCACGCTTTCCACCGAACAGCTGAAGATTTCCAAAGACCGTGCGGCACGACGCGGGCTTGCGGGCAGTGTACGCTTCGAGCTGCAGGACTATTATCACCTTCCCGCCGACCAGCGCTACAACCGGATCGTCTCGGTGGGCATGTTCGAGCATGTGGGACGGCTGAACTACCGAAAGTTCTTCAACAAGGTCACCGACGTGCTGTCCGACGACGGCGTGATGGTGCTGCACTCGATCGGCCAGCCCTACCCGGCGGTCTATAACAATCCCTGGATGGACAAATACATCTTTCCGGGTGGCTACATTCCCTCACTTTCAGAAGTTCTGCCGGCGATCGAGAAAGCGGGACTTCTGGTTTCCGACATCGAGATCCTGCCGATGCACTACGCTTATACGCTGCGGCACTGGCGCGAGTGCTTCATGGCGAACCGGGACAAGGCAATCGCGCTCTATGACGAACGCTTCGCGAGAATGTGGGAGTTCTATCTGGCCGCGTCGGAAATGGCCTTCACCCATGAGGCCTTTCACATTTTCCAGATCCAGATCGTCAAGAAGCGGACGGCCGTGCCGGACAATCGCGACTATATCTATGAGCGGGAGGCCGAGCTCCACGCATTCGAACAGGGCCGCATGCCGCTCGAGCAGATTGCAGGGTAAGGCAGGACGCGCTGAGCGGGGTCGATGCGAAAGATCATCGGCTGGCGGCGACGGCTCGCGGCGGGTCGCACCACCCTGTCCGGATCCTCCCGCTTGACGATTTCCACCGCTGCGGGCATGACTTCAAGCATGACCGACAAACCAAATTCCGATGCTTTCGGCGGCCGCGTCTCAGACGCTCCATCCGACAATTTCGTCTATCAGGTTCTGCCGCGCGCCGCTTGGCCCTACGCGCAACTGGCGCGCTGGGACCGGCCGATCGGCTGGCAGTTGCTGATGTGGCCGTGTTTCTGGTCGGCAGCGCTTGCCGCCAATGCGGCGATGGACGAGGGCATGTTCCAGCCCTGGCAGCTGATCTCGCATCTGGTGCTGTTTTTCGTCGGCGCCGTGGCGATGCGCGGCGCCGGTTGCACCTATAACGATCTGGTCGATCACGGAATCGACAATGAGGTGGCGCGCACCCGCTCGCGGCCACTGCCCTCCGGCCGGGTGTCCCGCTTCGAGGCAAAGGTCTTTCTGGCGGTTCAGGCGCTGGTCGGCCTGATCGTGCTGTTGCAGTTCAATACGTTCTCCATCCTGCTCGGCATTGCGTCGCTTCTGGTCGTCGCGATCTATCCGTTTGCCAAGCGGTTTACCGACTGGCCGCAGTTCTTTCTGGGACTGGCGTTTTCCTGGGGTGCGCTGATGGGCTGGGCCAGTGTTTTCGGCAGTCTCTCCTGGGCACCGATCTGGCTTTACGCGGCAGCCGTTGCCTGGACGATCGGTTACGACACGATCTATGCCCATCAGGACAAGGAGGACGACGCTCTGGTCGGCGTGCGCTCCACGGCAAGACTGTTCGGGGACAATACCAAGGCCTGGCTGATCGGGCTTTACGGTCTGACGCTCGTGTTTCTGCTGTTTGCCTATATCGCCGGCGACGCGGGCTTCTTCGCCTATGTCGGACTGATCGCCGCGACCGTGATGCTTGCCTGGCAGATCCTGATCATCAATATCGACAATCCCGACCAGTGCCTCAAACTGTTCAAGTTCAATACACAAGTCGGCGCCGTTCTATTCGGCGGACTGATTTTGGGCCTCATATTGTAACTAAGGAAAAGCCCGGCTGTTCGGCCGGGCTTCGCACTTTCGCGGGCGGTGGTTCTTTAGAGTACGTCTCTTAACGCCGCGCGATGATTTCCTTGCCTTCGATCTTCATGATGACACCGAGGCTGCCGGTTGCGCGGCGGACCAGGAAACGCGGGCGGCGCTCTGCGAAATAGGAGTGGCGGCGGCGCGGCTTGGTCGTGGCGGTGCGAAGATCGCCGAGGTGGTTTTCCAGCGGACGGGCAATGCCATCGGCTTCGACCATCAGCATCGGAATGCGGAACGCATCCGACCAGGTGCGCCAGTCTGCTGCGATATCGCAGAGATCGTGGGCAACGAGAAGCGGGATGCAGAGATCCGGATCGTCGTGATGCAGTTCAAGCGTGACAGTGACGTCGCCATCACCATGATCGATGGCGCGGGCAGCCACACCCTTGAAGGCGCGGGCCGGGAGAGCGAAGGAAAGCGGCAGACCGCTTTCCGGAAGGATCTTGCGCAGAACAGCTCCGCGCTCGTCGATGGTGATTGTTACATCTCCTGACGTCTCGTTCATCGCATAGGTGACCTGCTGCGGAAAACGTGACGGATCGATCCTCAATGTCGACCCTGCCCAGACGGGCTTCAGAACGGTATTCGTCATCGGTTGTGCTACCCTTGTTTTACCTGAGAGCCGTTTCCGGTGTTTCCGGCTGCGTTTCTCTGCGGGACTTATGTCCTCTGATAGGCTCACAATAAGCGGGCGCTGTTCGAGACTGCTTAAAAATCGCGGTTAAGGAAAACCTGCCGTTTTGAATGGTTAGCGAAACCGCATATGCTTTAAGTTTCTGAAGGATGAACGGGATCAAGTGTGTGCACCATCGGGACGGATCAGACCCGCGCGGTGAGACGGTCGATCTCGGTATGGGGAAACACCTCTATTCCCGCGGAGATAAGCAGCGCCGCGGTGACGCCGTTGCCGGCGTGCTTTCTCCCGGAAAACGACCCGTCATAGATCAGGCCCGAGCCGCAGGACGGGCTGCCGTCGATCAGCAGTGCATGGGTGCAACCGTTTTCCCTGGCAAAATCCAGCGCCCGGCGGGCACCGGCCACAAACTCTGCCGTCACGTCGCCGCCGGTGATTTCGAGCACGCGGGCGCGACCGGCGAGCACGTCATCTCCCGTCATGCCATTCTCGATTTCAGCTGGCGGACGCGGCACGCTCATGCCGCCGGCAAGCTCGGGACAAATCGTCACCAGCCGCCCCTCCTCCCGCCAGCGCTCGATCGCCGGATGGACGAGCGGCTTGCCCGTGCCATCGTAACGGACAGCGTGGCCGAGAAGGCAGGCGCTGATGAGGATCATCGGCTGCTTCATGCGGATGGATCGAGATGGCGGAGGGCGTCGGTCATTTCGTGCAGCATTGGGACGAAGTCTGCGAAGGGTTCGCCAAGGGTGATCTGCACGGGCTTATTCATGGGCGTTGTCCTATCGGCTCCACGCTATGAGGATAGCACGGAGCCGATGGAGAACAAAGGTTAGGACACGATGCGCGAGAAGTCCGCCACGGTGGCTGTCGCCTCCCGGATCGCCTTCAGGAGAGCAAGGCGGTTGGCGCGGATTGCGGCATCCTCGTCATTGACGAGCACGTCCCCGAAGAACGTATCGACCGGAACGCGGAGCTTCGACAGGGCTTCCATGGCAGAGCGGAAATCTTCCTTGGCAACCGCGTCGGACGCTTCCTTCGAGGCTTGCGAAATCGCTGCCCAGAGCGCCTTTTCGGCATCGAGCGTCAGGAGAGATTCGGAGACGCCATCGGCAACGACGGTGCCCTTCTTCTCCTCGGCGGCCAGCAGCTGGGTTGCGCGCTTGGTGCCTGCGAGCAGATTTTTGCCGTCCTCGGAGGTGATGAAGGCGGTCAGCGCTTCCGCACGACGGGCCACGAGCAGCAGATCGTCAGCGTCCGGCGTCAGCACCGCATCGATGATGTCATGACGGGCGCCGAGATCGCGCAGATAGACTTTCAGGCGGTCGTGGAAGAAGGAGAGGAGGTCGGCTACAATTACAGGTGAGGCCGACACAACTGTGTATTTCGTATAATCGCCCTGATCGTAAGCAAACCGCCCTTCTGCCAAAGCTGGCTGAAGCAGATCCCGATCGAACTGTTTCTTCCCGTAAAATTCAGAGAGTGTTTCCAGGTCACGCTTACGCGTTATTGTGCGAGAGCCATCATTATTCTCTGTTATTACAGAGCCACGCCCAGAGTCTGCTATCTGTATCGCAGTTGCAATTAACTGAGCAGCGAAACTCTCGCTCAAATTAATTCTTACCTTCCGCTCCAGCAAAATCCGCACGACACCCAGCGCTGCACGGCGCAGCGCATAGGGGTCCTTGGAGCCGGTCGGCTTTTCGTCGATGGCCCAGAAGCCGACGAGCGTATCCAGCTTGTCGGCGAGTGCGAGCGTCAGGCCGACCTTGTCTTCCGGCAGGCGGTCGGAGGGGCCGTTCGGCTTCCAGTGGTCTTCGATGGCGGCGGCAACCGATGCGTCTTCGCCCTGCAGCAGCGCATAGCGGCGGCCCATCAGGCCCTGCAGTTCCGGGAATTCGCCGACGGCTTCGGTGCGCAGGTCCGCCTTGGCGAGCACGGCGGCACGATCGACCAGAACCGGATCGGCACCGGTGATCGGTGCCAGTTCCTTTGCCAGTGCGCGGATGCGGGTGACGCGTTCACCCTGGCTGCCGAGCTTGGCGTGGAAGGTGACGTTGAGCGCATCGAGCTTGGCCATGCGCTGGTCGAGCGACTTCTTGAGATCGAGTCCGAATTTTTGGGCCGAGGCTTCCAACGTCGCGAGATCAGGCAGGTCGCCCTGGTCGCGGGTCCAGAAATGGCGAGCGTCGGAAAGGCGTGCGCGCACGACCTTGCCGTTGCCGTGGACGATTTCCTTGCCGCCATCCTTCGCCTCGATATTCGAGATGAGGATGAAGTGGTTGGACAGGCTGCCATCGTCAGTGCCCTGGCGACGGGTGACGAAGCATTTCTGGTTGGTCTTGATGGTAAGGCGGATGATCTCGGCCGGGATTTCCAGATAGTCTTCCTCGAACGTGCCGAGCAGGACATGCGGCCATTCCACGAGGCCGGAGACTTCCTCGAGCAGGCCTTCGTCCTCGACGAGGTCGAGACCGTTGGCAAACGCGATGTCGCGGGCATCGTGCAGGATCATGTCCTTGCGGCGATCCGCATCGAGCATGACCTTCGCCTTTTCGAGGTTCGACACATAGTCGTCGAAGCGGCGCACGGTTATGGCCTCAGGCGCATGGAAGCGGTGGCCATAGGTGACATTGCCTGCGGTGATGCCGTCGATCTGGAACGGAATGACCTTGGTTTCTTCATGCTCGGTGCCGAACATGCAGACGATCGACTGCAGCGGGCGCACCCACCGCAGGCTTTCAGGCCCCTTGCCCTCGATGCCGGCAAAGCTCAAACCCTTCGGCATGGAGGCGGCACCCCAGCGCATGGATTTCGGCCAGGGGAAGGAGCGAATGATGCCGGGCATAACAGCTTCGATGATCTCTTCCGCCGCACGGCCGGACTTGGAGACGACGGCCACGTAGAAATCGCCCTTTTTCGGATCGCTGGCGACCTGGGCTTGCGCAATATCGGTGAGGCCGGCCTTGCGCAGGAAGCCGGCGATTGCCTGTTCCGGTGCCTTGGTGGATGGGCCCTTGATCTCCTCGCGCTGATCGGCCGAGCGTGCATTGAGGCCGCGGATATCCAGCGTGAGGCGCCGCGGCGTCCAGTATTCGCGAACGCCCTCATAGGTAAGGCCCGCATCCACCAGCGCATCGGTAACGAGTTTCCTCAGATCGCCGGCAGCCTTGCGCTGCATGCGGGCCGGAATTTCCTCGGAGCGGAGTTCTAGGAGCAGATCGGGCATGGTTTCATGTCTTTGCGCTGGAAAATAACGTCGCGGCGGACTTAGCAAGCCCGCCGGCAAAAGTCATCACTTGGGTTGGTGAAAGTCTGTCGATGCTTAGGCAGCACTCATGACGGGGATCGCCGCGATCTCATCCTTCTTTGCCGCAATCTCGATCTTCAGGTCGTAGCTGATCTGCAGGTTCATCCAGAATTCGGGCGTCGTATTGAAGAAGCGCGCGAGCCTGAGGGCCGTATCTGGCGTCACTGCCGTCTGCTCTGCGGCCAGTCGCTCAATCCGTGTGCGGGGAACGTTGAGTTTCTTAGACAGCGCACTGGCGCTCATCCGCAAGGGAACGAGATATTCCTCGCGGAGGATTTCACCCGGATGCACCGGTGGAAGGACACTTGCCATGACTGTTCTCCCTCAATGATAATCGACGATCTAGACCTGTTCGGCGCCGCCATCCGACCACGTAAAGCACACGCGCCACTGATCGTTGATGCGGATCGAATGCTGGCCCGAGCGATCTCCCCTCAAGGCTTCCAGGTGATTACCCGGTGGCGAGCGAAGGTCGATGAGTTCCACGGCGTTCTCGATCATGGTCAGCTTTCGAACAGCGCGCCGCGCGATATCCGACGGAAATCCTTTCGGCAGTTTGCCATTGGCAACCGCTTCGGTCATCGCATTGCCGAAGGATCGTATCACGTCGCAGACCTTTCTGTATCATGTCATGATACAATCATCAACGGGCCGTGCTTACCAGCCGCCTCCCCCGCCTCCACCGCCGCCGCCGCCCGAGGAGCCGCCGGTGGAGAAGCCTGAGGATGAGGAGGATGTGGGTTGTGGCAGGGTCGAGGCGATGGTCGAGGCCATGGAGGAGGAGAAGCCGCCGATGCGGTCGCCGAAACTGTTGAAGCCGCCGCCGTGATACCAGGCGGCGGTGTAGGCGGCGCCGAGACCGGCGGCTGCGAGCCAGGTGTCGAATGCCTGGCTCCACGGCTTCTCGACGCCGAGCGCTACTGCATAGGGCAGAAGCTTTTCGAAATGCTGCGGCGACATTTCCGGTGCGCCGGCCATGTTCATGCGGTCCTTCTCGGCCACGGTGAGATAGAGGCGCAGGCCTTCGATCCCGTCCATCAGCTTGGCGCCGATCGGCGTCGGCGCCCCCATCAGGAAGAAGAACATGACGTTGGCGAGCACGATGCCGCCGACCGAGACGAGAAGCGGCCAGTGATCGGTACCGGTGAGTTCGGAAACGAGCGCCACCAGAACGGAGGTGACGATCGAGAGCGCGACGAGGCCGATAAAGCCGAGCACGACCACGGTCATGATGCGGCCAAACAGCGACGAGCCACGCCGCAGCTTCTTGCCGAAGCCGACCGCGATGAAGCCGAAGAAGACGGCCACGAAGACCGGCACGATCAGCACGGCGATCATGTCCGGTTCCAGATTGCCGAACACAAGCAGGGCTATGAGGAAGATGACGCTGAGGCCGATGCCGCCGAGCACATAGCCCCAGTTGGCGTTGTAATATTTGCCGCGATGTTCGCGTTCGATCGCCTGCCGGAAATTCTTGCCGACATTCTTGACGGCGGTGCCGTTGTTCTTGTCGATGACGAAGCTTTCACCCTTGCCGCCGACTGCCGAGAGAATCACGGACTGACCGGCGGGCAGATCGCGGCCGCTGCTCTTATCGGTGCGCCTGATGACGATCTGCCTCGAGAGATCGTCGAGCACGACATAGCCCTTGACGGCGAGATCGATGGCGCTCGCGGCAAAGGCGGTCCAGCCGCCACCGGAAAAGCCCTTGTTGTCGATATAGTTGACCAGCGCCGGGGACAGGCCTTCCGGCGCATCCCAGCGCGGAACGACGATGCCGCGCGCCGGATCGCGGCCGACGCGTTTCCAGACGGCAAAATAGTAGGCCAGCACGATCAGGAGGCCGGCGCCGGCGATCAGCGTGCCCATATGGTCGCGCAGCCACCAGCTGCGTTCCTGATCCTTGGAGGGTACGGCCACGACACCTTTCGGAAAGCCGGCAACAATCGTCAGCCCTTCCTGCGGGCCGAGCGGTCGCGTCGTCGAGAAGACAGCATTGTCACCGTTTGCCTGCATGCGGGCATTGCGGGCGGTCGAGCCGAGCGGGCCGGTGAAGGCGGTCGTCTGCTGCACCTGCCCGCCATCCGGCAGCGTGACCCTGGCCGAGGCCTGGGTGATGCGGAAATCCCAGCCGTTGCCGGTGACGTTCCAGTAGAGTTCGTCGTGATCGTCAAAGTAGCGGATCTGCCGGTCGGTCCTGTAGGTAAGCACGAATGTATGCTCGCCATCGCGAAGGAAAACGTCCTGGTCTCCGGAATAGATGCGGATGCCGCCAGCGATCGTCTCGGCCCGGTAGGGTTCATCGCGGCCATCGCGGGTGACGGATACGATATCGAAGCCGACGCGAACCGTGCGTCCCGCGGCATCCACCATGGTCAGCGGGAAATCGCGGAAGATGCCGCGGCGAATGCGGTTGCCTTCCGACTTGGCGACGATCGTTTCAGTCACCGTGAGCTCGCCATCCGGCGCGACTGCGATTTCGGAATGGTAGCTGCGGATATACTCCTCGGCAGCGGCCGGAAGACATGCCGCGCAGAACAGCACAACAGCAAGAACAAGGCGCCGAACCATCAGCGGGCTCCCCACTCAGAATTTAACGGTGGGTACAGCGCGATCGGCCTCGTTGGTGATCTCGAAATACTCGCGTTTGGAAAAGCCGAACTGTCCCGCCACCAAGTTGTTGGGGAAGGTTTCCACCTTGACGTTCAGTTCGCGCGCAGCACCGTTGTAATAGCGGCGCGACATCTGGATCTCGCTTTCGATGGTTTCGAGCGATGCCTGCAGTTCGGAGAAATTCTGGTTGGCCTTGAGATCTGGATAGGCTTCCGCCAGCGCAAACAGTTTTCCGAGCGCCTGGGAAAGCATGCCTTCGGCCTGGGCACGGCCCGCGACATCGCCGGCCGGCACCGCCTGCGCCTGGTTGCGCAGCCGCACGACCTCTTCGAACGTGCCCTTTTCGTGGGCCGCGTAGCCCTTGACGGTCTCGATCAGGTTGGGGATCAGATCGGCGCGACGCTTCAGCTGCACGTCGATCCCGGACCAGGCTTCCTCGGCCATCTGTCGCGCCTTGACGAGGCCGTTATAGATGACGACGAGATAGACAGCCACGAGGGCAAGAATGCCGAGCGCGATATACATGACGAGAACTCCCCCGGATAATAATAGCCGGGCGGAGACTAAGTCGGGTTCAATGAATTGTCACTGGAAATCGGTGGGTTAGCCCGGAAACGCTCTAGGCAGCTTCCCGGCCGAGTTTGGCACCACCGGCATCCGTCAGCAGGAAGGCTTCGCCGCAGGCCTTGGCCAGTGTGCGCACCCGCAGGATATAGCTCTGGCGTTCGGTGACCGAAATCACGCCGCGGGCATCCAGCAGGTTGAACACGTGGGATGCCTTGATGCACTGGTCATAGGCCGGGAAGACGCATTTGTGCAGCATCTGGTTCGCCTGATCGCCCGGCGCGCCGAAGGCGAGAAGTGCCATGCATTCCTTTTCGGCATCGATGAAGTGCCGATGCAGCATTTCGGTGTTGGCAAATTCGAAGTTGTGGCGGGAATATTCCTGCTCTGCCTGCAGGAAGACATCGCCATAGGAGATCTTCTCTTCGCCTTCGCGGCCGTTGAAGTTCAGATCATAGACGTTGTCGACGCCCTGGACATACATGGCCAGTCGTTCGAGACCATAGGTCAGTTCGCCGGCGACCGGCGAGCATTCGATGCCGCAGACCTGCTGGAAGTATGTGAACTGCGACACTTCCATGCCGTCGCACCAGCATTCCCAGCCGAGACCCCAGGCGCCGAGCGTCGGGCTTTCCCAGTCGTCCTCGACAAAGCGCACATCGTGCAGAAGCGGATCAAGACCGATCGCGGCCAGCGAGCCGAGATAGAGTTCCTGCAGGTTGGAAGGGTTCGGCTTCAGGATGACCTGATACTGGTAATAGTGCTGCAACCGGTTGGGATTTTCGCCGTAGCGACCATCGGACGGGCGGCGCGACGGCTGCACATAGGCGGCCTTCCACGGCTTCGGGCCGAGCGCGCGCAACGTGGTGGCCGGATGGAACGTGCCGGCACCGACTTCCATGTCGTAGGGCTGCAGGACCGCACATCCCTTGTCGGCCCAATAGGCATGCAAGGTCAGGATCAGCGCCTGGAACGAGCGCTTCGGGTTCATGTGATCTGGCAGGGTCGTGGCGGTCATGGGACTGGTCGCTATTTGCTTATTTCCGGTGGCGTCAGGTGCCACGGGCGGGACTGGGGGTCAAGAGTTTTGCGGCATTCGACCGGCTGCGGCCGCCGTTGCGAACCGCGACTCTGCCGGGCCAAACGTCACTTGATCAATCGCAATTCAAGCAGGGGCAGGTCACCTATGGTTCAAAGCACCGTTCGGATAAATCTCTGATTTTATTGCCAAGTATAGAACTACCCAGACCGGGCCGGGCGTCGGAACGTTTCATTTTTCTTAAGTAAACTATGCTAAATTTCAACAAATCCGCACAATAGGACGATTGAAATGGTAACAATTCGTACCAAGATGATCTTTACGAGCCTTGCGATGTTCGTGCTTGCGGGCGGTGCTGCCGGAGCCGGGATTTGGGGTTCGACGACGCTGACGAACAATGTCGATACCGTCGCGCGCACCGCCGAGATCTTGCGCAATCACATGCAGGCCGACATGATGCACGACGCCCTGCGCGCCGATGTTCTTTCGGCACTGATGGCACGCAATGCCCAAGGCGAGATCTCCACCGCTGACGTCACCTCGGATCTGAAAGAGCATGTCGAGTCGTTCCGCAAGGCAATCGACGACAACAAGGCTCTGGTAACCGATCCCGAGATACAGGCTGTTCTCAAAAACCTGGATACGCCTTTGCGCGGCTACATCGACAATGCCAGCGCCATTGTCGCGCAGGCAGCGAGCAACCCGGATCAAGCACTGTTGTCGCTGCCTGCATTCCAGCAGCAATTCTCGATCCTCGAAACCGCCATGGAAAAAGCAGGCGATAGCATCTCGTCGCTGTCCGACGGCGTCAAGCTCAACAGCGACCGGCTGGCGGTTCTGATCGACACGATCCTCAAGACTGTGCTGGCCGCAACGGCCGTATCTGCGCTTGTCCTGCTGTTCGTATCGCGAAAGACCATCATTCAGCCGATCCGCTTTCTTGCAGGCGACATGCAGAAGCTGGTCGGAGGCAACACGGCGCTGTCCATCACGGGGATCAATCGCACCGACGAAATCGGCGAGATGGCGACGGCTGTCGAGGTGTTCCGGCAGGCAGCGATCACCAACAAGCGACTGGAAGCGGAGGCGATTGCCGCGCGTGAGCGCAACGAAGCCGATCGCATCCGGGTGACCAGGGAAGCAGAAGCGGCAGCCCGCGTGATGCTGCACGAGGCAACCTCCAGCCTGGCGGGCGGGCTGCGAAAGCTCGCGGCAGGCGAGCTCAGCTTTCATCTCTCGGACGCTTTCGCACCTGATTTCGAAGCGCTGCGGCACGACCTGAACACAGCCGTACACCAACTTGACCAGACGCTGACCACCGTCGCACAGGCGGCAGGCTCGATCGACACCGGCACCCGCGAAATCAGCATCAGTTCAGACGACCTGTCGAAACGCACGGAACAGCAGGCCGCCTCGCTGGAAGAAACTGCTGCGGCGCTCGACCAGATCACCATCAATGTCGCCAACGCCTCCAAGCGCGCCGACGAAGCCCGCGCGATCGCGATCCAGGCCAATGCCAGCGCCACCCAGTCCGGCATCGTCGTTGCCAGTGCGGTCGATGCGATGCAGCGGATTGAGGAGTCCTCGGGACAGATCTCCAGCATCATCGGCGTCATCGACGAGATCGCCTTCCAGACCAACCTTTTGGCGCTCAATGCGGGCGTCGAGGCCGCACGCGCCGGTGAGGCCGGCAAGGGCTTTGCGGTGGTCGCACAGGAAGTCCGCGAGCTGGCGCAGCGCTCTGCTCGGGCCGCCAAGGAGATCAAGGAACTGATCCGGAATTCGACGACAGAGGTCGAGAGCGGTGTGAAACTGGTGCGGGAAACCGGCGGCTCCCTGAAGGTGATCGGCGACTACATCATCACCATCAACCAGCATATGGACGCGATCGCAACGTCGTCGCGCGAGCAGTCGGTCGGTCTTGCCGAGGTCAATACAGCCGTCAACCAGATGGACCAGGTGACGCAGCGCAATGCAGCGATGGTGGAGGAAACCAGTGCCGCCAGCGCCTCATTGGCCACCGAAAGCCACCGCCTGCACGAGCTGATCTCACAGTTCACACTCGGCCGGCCCTCTGCCACAAAGCATGACAAGACACGCCGGGCTGCCTGATCATCGGAGCCAGGAACTACCAACGCAAAAGCAGCGCCCGGGAACGGACGCTGCTTTTTTTCTATGTGGAGCGCCAACCTCCCTCATTCCTGTGCTTGTCAGGGAAGAGACGGAGGGGTGGGCGGAGGAAGGAACGAGAGCGCGAGTAGAGGATGGAGCAACGTGGCAAGCGGGTGACGCGGCCATGAGCGCGATATCAAAGTGTATGTCTTCAAACCGTATCGACAGCGACTATCCGCCGGCGACAGCCTGATCAGACGTCGTCGTCGCGCTTGACCCGGTATTCGCCCGTCACCGGATCCTTTTCCAGCGTTCCCATGGCGCCGGTGCGTTGCTGCTCTTCCTCACGGCGCGTGCGGGCCGTCAGTTTTTCGGCGTCCTTGATGAAGCGCTTGTAGAGCATCCATCCGCCGCCGATCAGCAGGGCCAGAAGTATGAGCTGAGCCATTTCCCGTCGAAACCTTATAAGGCGGGCATATCAGAGCCCGAAGCGGCTCCACATTGCCCGTTCTTCCAGGCCTTCGGCAAGACCTGCCGTGGCGCCTGAGGCGATTTCCCCCAGATTGGCGGATCCTAGCGCAACGCCCGGCACCCGGCGACCGAACAGGGTCCGCGTGCCGCCGATCAGCTCCAGCTTGGCATCCTTGCCGAAACGGCGCTTGATCACATCGCGCATCTCGCCCAGCCCATCGATGAGGCCGAGTTCGAGGCCACGGCTGCCAGTCCAGAAGAGCCCGGAGAAAATCGTGCTATCTTCGCCAAGCCGCGACCCGCGGCGCGATTTCACCATGTCGATGAAGACCTGGTGGATCTCGAGCTGAAGCGTCTTCAGGTACTCGATGTCGCCTTCATTTTCCGGCTGGAAAGGATCGAGAATCACCTTGTTCTCGCCGGCCGTATAGACGCGGCGTTCGACGCCGATCTTCTTCAGCATTTCCGGGAAGCCGAAACCACCCGACACGACGCCGATCGAGCCGACGATCGAGGTCGGATCGGCAAAGATTTCGTCGCCGGCAAGGGCAATCATGTAGCCGCCGGACGCTGCCACATCTTCCACGAAGATCAGAACCTTCTTGTCCTTTTCCTCGGCGAGCGCCCGGATGCGTTGGTAGATCAGGCGCGACTGGACAGGCGAGCCGCCCGGCGAATTGATGGAGATGGCAACGACCGGCGCATCCTTCTTTGCGAAGGCCTTTTCCAGCATCGGCGCCACGGTTGCGATGTTGAGCGTTTGCTTGAACTGGCTGCCGCCCGCCATGATCGTGCCATGCAGTCGGACCACCGGGATCGACAAACCGGTCTTGCGGAAACGTTTTGGCAGCAGGCGATTCAAGAAGCTCATCATCCATCCTGTTCAAGCATATATCGGAAGCCTGGATGTATGTTCTCGAAGGGCGAACACAATGGCTGAGCCTCTAAAAACGGGGTTTATCGCCGTCGTCGGTGATAGGCGGTGCGGCCGTTGTTCAAATCATCCGCCTGCGACATGAAGGAATTGCCATCCGCTCCATGCACGATCAGCGGCGCGCGGAACACCAGCCGCGCTCTCGATCCCTTGACGCCGGTTACCAGGATGCGGGTCGCATCCTCGCCCGGGCGGGGGTGGACCGGGGTTATTTCAAGCCCGCCGAAGCGCTTGCCGCAGGCCTCGATGATATCGACGATGGAATCCGGACGGGCGATCAGCGACAATTGCCCGCCGGGTTTCATGATGGCGGCGGCCGTGCGCAGCCAGTTTTCGAACAGGCCAGCGGTCATTGCATGCGCTTCGGCTTTCAAGGCATCCGGCGTTGTGCGGTCGTCGGCGTGGTTGAAGGGCGGGTTCATGATCACATGGTCGTGCACGCCGTCGTGCAATCCCGCGTCGACCCGGGCCTTGCCCGTGAGCGTCACATCGGCGCCGAGAACCGTGATACGGTCAGACAGGAAAGCATTTTCCGGCAAAGCCAGCGTTCGCCGCGCATACTCCGCCATCAACGGCAATTTCTCGACCAGAACGATGCGGGCGTTTTCGAGCCGGCTCGCGACCGCTAGTCCTGCGGCACCGGCGCCGGATCCGAGATCGGCAACCGAAACGGACCGTTCGTCCGCCACAAGCGAGGCGAGCAGCATCGCATCCACGCCGGACCGGTGGCCGCCGCCCTTCGGCTGCACCAGATGGAAGCGGCCGCGGTGAAACGCATCGATGGTGAAGTCCGACGAAAGATCCTGCGGGATGCCGGCGGACGTGGTCACGGGCGAAGCTCCGCCTCCAGGCCCGCATCGATCAGGATGCGGCGGGCTTCATCTCCCCTCTCCTCCTCGACAAGGAAGCGCTTCGACAGCATGCCGAGCGAGCCTTCGAGCACGCTCATGGACTGGTCCGCAACCATAAAATGAATGCCGGCATCCTTCATCAGGCTGCTCGCAACCGAGAGAAGCACCGGGTCGTTGGCGCGAATGAGTTCCCGCATGCGGCAAAAATCCCCCTCAAAAACGGCAGGTCAGCGAATTGTCACTTGCCGCATCCTGCCACGCTTTCTATTGTCCAAGCCGGAACTTAATTTAGGAGTCCGGTCGTTGGGCGTCGTAATACCGCTTGAAGAAGGCAAAAACAAATCTGCTTCCGTGAAGCCCCTGGTGGACCTCACGAGAGGAGACATGGAGCGGGTCAACCAGCTGATCCTGTCGAAGGCAGGCTCCGACGTGCAAATGATCCCGGAAGTTGCCAACCACCTGATCTCGTCGGGCGGCAAGCGGCTTCGGCCGATGCTGACGCTCGCTTCTGCGGTGCTGTTCGGCTACAAGGGCGAAGGCCATGTGAAGCTCGCGACCAGCGTCGAATTCATGCATACGGCAACGCTGCTGCATGACGATGTGGTGGACGAAAGCGATCTGCGCCGCGGCAAATCCACCGCACGGATGATCTGGGGCAACCAGGCCAGTGTTCTCGTCGGCGACTTTCTGCTCGGCCAGTCCTTCAAGATGATGGTCGAAGTCGGATCGCTTGAAGCGCTGGACGTTCTGGCAACCGCGGCTTCCGTGATTGCGGAAGGCGAAGTGCTTCAGCTTTCCGTCGCCAAGAACATGGAAACCACCGAGGACGACTATCTCTCCGTCATTCGCGCCAAGACGGCGGCGTTGTTTGCGGCGGCGGCGGAAGTCGGCCCGATCATCGCCAATGCCGACAAGGCCGGGCGTTCCGCAATGCGCTCCTACGGCATGAACCTTGGCTACGCCTTCCAGCTGGTCGACGACGCGCTCGATTACGGCGGCACCGCTGCCGATCTCGGCAAGAATGTCGGCGACGATTTCCGCGAGGGCAAGATCACGCTTCCGGTCATCCTTGCCTACCGGCGTGGCACCGAAACGGAGCGGGCATTCTGGAAGACGGCGATCGAACAGGGCGAAAGCAGCGAGGAAAATCTTGAAAAGGCGCTGGGCCTGATCAAGAAATACGACGCGCTGAACGACACGATCGGTCGGGCCCTGCATTACGGCACGATTGCCCGCGATGCGCTGGCGCCGCTGCCGGCATCGCCGCTCAAATCCGCGATGCTCGAGGTGATCGACTTCTCCATCCAGCGCGTGAACTGACGCTCCCTCGGTCGCGTTGACGAAGGTGTGACCGTTCCTGCCCGGCATCCGCTCTCTGCGATGCCGGAGAATTCCTTGCGGACATGCTTCAAAAAAGCCATTCTGTCATGACTCAATTGGCGCGGGATGGTGGCGATTTGCCACCGTCAAAGCGTCGCCTGCTCAAGGCCCACCACGAAAGGCATTCTTTTTATGCGGCAGAAATACAGCCTCCGTCTGCTTTCCAGCGCAGCGCTCGCAGCCGTTCTCATGCTCGCCGGTGCAGCGCAAGCGGCGACGCCAGAGGCGAAGCCGGCCGCCGCGGAGAGCGTGAAATTTGATGCCAGCGACGCGCAGTCGTTTTCGGGCGCGTTCCTCGCTGCCCGCACCGCCGATGTCGACCATGATTACGCGAACGCGATTGCGCTCTATCGCAAGGCGCTGTCCTTTGATGCGGCCAACCTTGAAATCCGCGAACGGCTGATGATTTCGCTGTTTCTGAGCGGCGATTTCGAAGGCGGCTTGAGCGAAGCGGAGAGGCTGAAGGACGATGCCGGCGTCGAGCGCATCACCCGCATCGTGCGGGGGCTGGATGCGATCCGCGACAAGCGCTTCGATGCCGCCAAGAAGACGCTTGCCTATACCGGCCCGAACGATCTTGACCGGCTGACCCACCAGATGATGATGGCGTGGGCGGATGTCGGCGCAGGCCGCGGCCGTCAGGCGATCTCGACTATTGCCGGCCTCAAGGGGCCCGACTGGTTCAAGGTGTTTACGGACTATCATCTTGGCGCCATGGCGCTGGTTTCCGGCGACACGGCCAGTGCACGCAAATATCTGACCACCGCCATTACCAACCAGGAAGCGGTTGCGACAGCGCCCGATACGTTCATGCGCGCCATCATGGCGCTTGCCCGTCTTGAAGCCGCTGCCGGCAACAAGCAGAAGGCGCTCGACGCGATTTCGGTCGGCGACCAGATGATAAGCAACTATGCGCCACTGAAGGCGCTTCGCCAGAGCATTGAAAAGGGCGAGAAGCCCGAGCAGCAGATCACCAACGCTGCCGAAGGCGCGGCCGGCGTGCTGTTTTCGATCGGCGGCGCGCTGAACCGCCAGGGCGCCGAGGATATGGTCGGTCTCTACCTGCAGATCTCCCATGCAATGGACCCGAAGAGCGCCGACACGCTAATCCTGCTCGGCGGCATTGCCGAGAAGATGGAACAGCCGCAACGCGCCATCGAGCTTTATGCAAAGGTGCCGGCCGACAGCCCGATGCGCCGGATTTCCGAACTGCAGCTGGGCATCACCCTGTCCGATACCGGCAAGGTCGACGAGGCAAAGAGCCATCTGAAGGCGCTGATCGATTCGGATCCGGCCGACATCCGCAGCTATATCGCCTATGGCAGCGTGCTCTCCGAAGCCAAGGACTACAAGGCGATGGCCGCCAATTACGACAAGGCTGTCGAAATGATCGGCTCCGTGCCGAAGCCGGGCGACTGGACCGTGTTCTTCCAGCGCGGCATTTCCTATGAACGCCTGAAGCAGTTCGACAAGGCCGAGCCGAATTTCCGTCGGGCCCTGGAGCTCAACCCCGAGCAGCCGCAGGTTCTGAATTATCTCGGCTATTCGCTTGTCGACCTCAACCTCAACCTTGCCGAAGGCCTCGACATGATCCGCAAGGCAGTCGATGCGCGGCCGGACGATGGCTATATCGTCGATTCGCTGGGATGGGCCTATTTCCGCCTCGGCAAGTTCGACGAAGCCGTGACCGAACTGGAACGCGCAGTGCAGCTGCGCGCCGGCGATGCGACGATCAACGACCATCTGGGCGATGCCTACTGGCGTGTCGGCCGCAAGCTGGAAGCGGTCTACCAGTGGAACCGGACGCTGATCTCCGAAGGCGAGGACGTCAACAAGGAAATGGTCAAGGAAAAGATCGCCAACGGCCTGCCGCCGCTCGATCCGAACGCGACGACGGCCGATCGCGGCCAGGCAGCACCAGTGCCGCCTGCCCCGCCGGCACCTGCCAATCCCGACAAGAAATCCTGATAAAGCGGGCTTTCCAGCATGACCATATCCGATACGCAAGACGCCGCCGCAGAGGTGGCCCTGACGGAACTTGCGCCTGCGAAGATCAATCTTGGCCTGCATGTCGTGGGGCTTCGCTATGACGGGTTCCACCTGCTGGAAAGCGTCGTCACCTTCGCCGATCTGGGTGACGAGCTGACCTTCACGCTCTCGGAAGCGGATGAGTTTTCCGTTTCCGGCCGCTTTGCGTCCGAGCTTTCAAATGACGATGCGGGTCAGGCTGGCAATCTCGTGATCAAGGCGCGCGATCTCTTTCGCCAGCAGCTGGTTTCCAACGGCTTTCCGGCGCCTCCCGTTTCAATCCACCTCGAGAAGAAACTACCGATCGCGGCCGGGATCGGAGGCGGGTCGGCCGATGCGGCGGCCACGCTTCGCGGCCTGTTCCGGCTGTGGAATGCGGAGATACCGGAAGCAGCCCTTTTGGCGCTTGGCCTTTCGCTGGGGGCCGACGTGCCCATGTGCCTGACGGGGGCTGCCGTTCTGGCCGAGGGGATCGGCGAAAGGCTTGAAACGCTGCCGACCATGCCGTCCCTTTCCCTCGTGCTCGCCAACCCGCTGATCAGCGTCTCGACGCCTGAGATTTTCAAGCTACTGGTGGACAAGGAAAACGAGGCCTTGCCGCCGACGCCGACCGATGCAGGCGGCTGGCTGCCTTACCTGAAAACGCTTCGCAACGACCTGGAGCCGCCGGCTTGCGCGCTCATCCCTGAGATCGAGGAACTCTCCGCGATGATCGCAGCGCAAGGTGCCGAGCTGGTGCGCATGTCCGGATCCGGAGCGACCTGTTTCGGTGTGTTCCCTTCGAAGACAGACGCGGAAGCCGCAGCGCAGGCGCTGACCGCCCTGAAGCCGGACTGGTATTTCGAAGCGGTCGAAACCGTCGGAGCAAAGCCATGAGCAAGATCGCCGAAACGCGCGAGTTCATTCCTATTTCGATCGCGGTACTGACCGTGTCGGATACCCGGACTATAGCGGACGACAAATCCGGCGATACGCTGGTTGCCCGTATCGCGGAGGCCGGTCACAGGCTTGGGGCACGCGCCATCGTGCCCGACGACAAGGACCGTATTGCGGGCCAGGTGCGCGAATGGACGCTCGACCCTGAGGTCGACGTGGTCATCACCACCGGAGGAACCGGCTTTACCGGCCGCGACGTGACGCCGGAAGCGCTGGAGCCGCTGTTCGACAAGAAGATGGACGGGTTTTCCGAGGTGTTTCACCGGATTTCCTACGACAAGATCGGCACCTCGACGATCCAGTCGCGGGCAACCGGCGGCGTTGCCAATGCAACCTTCATCTTCGTGCTGCCAGGCTCTCCCGGTGCCTGCAAGGATGCCTGGGACGGCATCCTGAAAGCGCAGCTGGACTACCGCCACATGCCCTGCAACTTCATCGAGATCATGCCGCGGCTGGACGAGCATCTGCGGCGCGGATCGGGCAAGTAACGGTCTGATTTATCGCGCGGACGCGGCAACCCACGCTGGGATCATCTCGCTCACTAGTCTCGACGGCTTTGCGGCTGACGTCACAGCCTTGGCGACATCCACGAGACCCATGCCGGACTTTGCGAGCGCGACGGCTTCGCGCTTCGGCAGGATCAGCCCCTGCTCGAGCGGCGGGACTGAACGGACGATCCTTGTAAGGAACGGCTTGCGGTAGGTTCGCGAAGGCGAGAACCGCACGGGCTGACGGTTGAGCGCCAGATATTCCATCACCTCGTCGATCCAGCCGGCCTGGAGACGCGCTCCGGGCTCCAGCAGAAGCAGCCATTCGGCGCGCGCCTTGTGCAGGATATCGACGATATCCCAGGAGCTGTGGAAACGACAGCCGGCGGCATCCGCGACACGGGAGGACCCGTCGCGCGAGTTGTGATCGAGCACCACGACATCGCTGACCAACCCCTCCACCGCGGCGGAAACAAGGACGGACAACGTCTGCGCGAGCTCGGCTTCCTGATCCCGGCATTCCAACAAAACAGTCAGCATTTTCAATGTCTAGCGCATTGTACAACGGATTGCCACAAATCCTTTGCGAGTTTGTTCTTGCATTGTTCTCAATGTCGCGATAGGAATCTTGTCATTCGAGAACGGGAATTTTTCCCGTCAGGAGTGCCCCATGAACGAGCTGTCCCATTTGCGGCAGGACGCATTCGCGCCTGCTCATACGGCTGATATTGCCGATGCATTGGTGAAGACCTCCGGCCTCCGGATCGAGGGGGATCGCCGGCGCGGTCGTGGCGCCGGCTTGAACCCTTCCGGGCGCTTCGAGGGGGAGCGTCGCGAGGCTTTCGACGATGGCTGGCAGACGATCGAGGAGCTCGAACCGTTCAGGACCGAGGTGCAGGTGGAAAAGCCGCGCACGGCGATTACCCGCAACGATTCTCCCGATATTCCCTTCGACCGCTCGATCAACCCCTACCGCGGCTGCGAGCATGGCTGCATCTACTGCTTCGCGCGGCCGAGCCACAGTTTCATGGGGCTTTCGCCCGGGCTGGATTTCGAATCGAAACTGTTTGCCAAGCCTGACGTGCCGAAGCTTCTGGAGCGCGAACTGAGCCGGTCCGATTACAAGGTCCGGGCGATTGCGATCGGCACCAATACCGATCCCTACCAGCCGATCGAACGGGAATGGCGCGTCATGCGCCAGATCCTTGAAGTCCTGCAGAAGGCCAACCATCCCGTAACAATCGTCACCAAATCGTCGCTGGTCACCCGCGACATCGACATTCTTTCCGACATGGCGTCGAAGGGCCTCGCCAAGGTCGCGATATCGCTAACCACCCTCGACCGCAAGCTTGCCCGCAGCATGGAGCCGCGCGCGTCGACGCCCGCCAAACGGCTCGAGGCGATCAAAGCGTTCTCGGACGCTGGCATACCGACAGCTGTGTTCACCTCGCCGATCATTCCGGCGCTGAACGACCACGAGATCGAGCGGCTTCTGGAAGCGGGGCACGCTGCTGGCGCAACGGAGGCGAGTTACGTGCTCTTACGTCTGCCGCTGGAAGTGGCGCCGCTGTTCCGCGACTGGCTGCTGCAGCATTACCCGAACCGCTACCGGCATGTGATGTCGCTCGTTCGTTCGATGCGGGACGGCAAGGATTACGACGCCGAGTTCGGCAAGCGGATGAAGGGCACCGGTCCTTACGCCTGGCAGATCGGGCGACGCTTCGAGATGGCAACGAAGCGGCTCGGCATGACGCGTCGGGGCATGCCGCTCAGGGACGATCTGTTTGTTCGTCCGAATGGCGCGGGCATTCAGCTTTCGCTGCTTTGAGTTTGGCCTGCAGGGGCACCCGTCGTCCCTGCGAAACGGCCTGATGACGTCGCCATAGTTACAGCGGCTTTCATTCAGGTCGATTAATTTCGAATTTCGGCACGGTTCCCGCATATCACCTGCCGAAAGACCCCCGGTTCCCACCATCATCCCGAAAGGGCGCCCCCGATGGTGGGCAACGACGCCGCACTCGTTGTCCGGGGGTTGCCGGAGGTCGGGCGGGCGTGCGAAACTGCCGCCATGTTGCTTCGCACGCCGCCCGATTCTCCGACATTGTTTGACGATACGCCATTCGTTCCGGATTTCAGCCTAGAGCTGATGGCGCGGAATGCCGGTCATTGGCCGGTGGCTGGCACCGACGAGGCAGGCCGCGGGCCGCTGGCGGGTCCGGTTGTGGCCGCCGCCGTGATTCTCGATCCCGACAACATTCCGCCCGGTCTCAACGATTCCAAGAAGCTCAGCCTGAAGCAGCGCGAGGCGCTGTTTGCGATGATCATGGCGACGGCGCATGTGTCGATTGCATCGTCTGGTCCGCGCCTCATCGACGAGCGCAACATCCTGCGCGCCAGTCTCGACGCCATGCGGCGTGCGGTGATCGGACTGAATATCAAGCCGGCCTATATCCTCACCGACGGCCGCGACATGCCGCCAGGCCTTTCATGCCCCGGCAAGGCGGTGATCAAGGGTGACAGCCGTTCGGTCTCCATCGCCGCGGCCTCGATCGTGGCGAAAGTCACCCGCGACCGGATGATGGGTCGCGCATGCACCGTTTTTCCGGCCTATGGCTTTGCCAAGCATGTCGGATACGCCACCAAGCAGCACCGCGACGGCATTACGAGCCACGGCCCCTGCCCGCTCCACCGGATGAGCTTTCGTCCGATGCGGAAAGATCCGCTGCCGGAAGACGATCTCGCCGATCTCCAGGCCTCGGACATTACCCTCACCCCATAACGCAAAAGGCCGAGCTTTCGCCCGGCCTTTTCTTAATTCATTTATCTGAAGCTTAGTTCAGGCGCGTTTGAACCGTACCGACGGCGTCTCTGAACAGGGCTTCCTGCGTTGCTGCATCGGCCTTGCGGGCGATGACGCTTTCGGCGGCAGCGATGGCGAGGTCGACGGCGGCGGCGCGAACGGCGCTCACGGCATCGGCTTCCGCCTGCTTGATCTTCTGCTCGGAGACCGCATTGCGGCGGGCGACGAATTCTTCCGTCTTCTGGCGGGCTTCTTCCGTCAGGGCAGCGGCTTCGCGTTCGGCGGAAGCCACAATGCTGGCAGCGTCGGCTTCGGCCTGCTTGCGCTTCTTCTGGTATTCAGCCAGCAGCGCCTGGGCTTCTTCGCGAAGCTTCTTGGCTTCGTCGAGTTCGCTGCGGATGTTGGCGGCGCGTTCGTCGAGCGACTTTGCCATCATGCCCGGCACCTTGATGTAGATCAGGATGCCGAGGAAAATGACGAGACCAACGAGTGCGAAAAATGTTGCGTCGAATGCCATGCGATCAGGCCCCCGTCTTGGCGGCCGCGACGGCAGCCTTGATGTCATCGCCGCTTGCCTTGCCGCCGATCATGAGATCGACGATGGCGGATGCGGTCTCTTCGGCGATCTGGCCGACTTCAGCAAAAGCCTTGTCCTTGATCTCGCCGATGCGGGTTTCTGCTGCACTGAGCTTTGCGGCCAGTTCTGCTTCGATGGCGCTGCGGTCGGCAGCAGCCTTGGTCTTGGCGGCTTCGCGGGCCGCTTCGGCAATGCCGTGCGACTTGGCGCGGGCGGCAGCCAGTTCCTTTTCATAGGTCTCGACGGCAGCGTCGGCTTCCGCCTTGGCGCGGCCGGCTTCCTCGAGATCCTTGGCGATACGATCGTGGCGATCCTCGATGATCCCGCCAACGCGCGGCACGATCACATTCTTCATCAGAAGATAGAAAAGGCCGAACGTGATGACGAGCCAGAGAAGCTGCGACGCGAAATGGGATGAGTCGAGCGGCGGAAACGCGCCACTGTGCTCCGTGTCGTGGGCGACACCGGTTTCGGTATGCACTTCGCCAGCCGGAGCAGCATGCGGTTCGGCCGCCGGTGCGGCGCCCGGTGCTGCAGGCGTTTCAGGAGCGGCCGGCGCGGTCTGCGCATATGCCGAAGTCACGAACATCATCACCTCCGGGTGAATTCCAAATGCGAAGGATCACGGTGCGCTTTGAAACGACCGTGATCCGAAGTCCAGGTCTGGTATTAGACCACGAACAGGAGAAGGAGAGCTACGAGCAGCGAAAAGATGCCCAGAGCTTCCGTAACGGCGAAACCGAATACCAGACGGCCGAACTGGCTGTCAGCGGCAGACGGGTTGCGCAGGGCGCCCGACAGGTAGCTGCCGAAGATGTTGCCGAGGCCGAGGGCCGTGCCGGCCATGCCAAAGCAAGCCAGACCTGCGCCGATGAACTTTGCTGCTTCCGCTTCCATGATGAACTCCTTGAATGGGTTTGCGGCTGATGACTGACGCCTCAGGACGCCAATTTGGTAGTTATTCTTAGTGCCCGCCGGGATGGACCGCGTCGTTCAGGTACATGCATGTGAGTACCGCGAAGACATAGGCCTGGAGGAAGGCAACGAGGAATTCGAGACCGGTCAGGGCGACCGTCATGGCGAGCGGCAGCATGGCGCCGCCGATGCCGAGTGCGCCGAGTGCTCCAAGCGAGCTGACAAAGCCCGCGAACACTTTCAGCGTGATGTGGCCGGCCAGCATGTTCGCGAAAAGACGAACGGAGAGCGAGATCGGCCGGGACAGGAAGGAGATGACTTCGATGACGACGACCAGCGGCAGAAGCGCGCCGGGTACACCGCTTGGCACGAACAGCTGAAGGAAGCCGAGGCCATGCTTGTAGAAGCCGTAGACGATGACCGTGCCGACCACCAGCAGAGCCAGTGCGAAGGTGACGATGATCTGGCTGGTGACGGTAAAGAAGTACGGGAACATCCCGAGCAGGTTCGCGGTCAAGACGAACATGAACAGCGAGAAGACCAGCGGGAAGAACTTCATGCCATGGCTGCCGGCGCCTTCGCGCAGCATGTTGGCAATGAACTGGTAGGACATTTCGGCGACCGACTGCGCGCGGCCCGGGATCAGGCTGCGGGCGGACGATGCGAAATACAGGAAGCCGGCTGCGCAGGCGACCGTAGCAGTCATGAACAGCGATGCATTGGTAAAGGATAGGTCGATACCGCCGATCTCGATCGGGACGATCTTGCTGATCTGGAACTGATGGATCGGATCGTTTGCCACCGCTTACCCTCTTTCATATGCCGCCATGCCGGCGGCTCAATTCGTGTTGCGAAACCGAGCCTGTTAGTGCCCTGCCCCGTCCCCGCTGCCTTTTTTCCGCAAGGGCGGCGGCTCGGCCACCTTGCCCACGGATCGAAGCACGTTCAGAACACCGGCGCAGAAACCAAGAAGGAGAAGAATGATCATCCCCCACGGCGACGTGCCGGCATAGTAATCCAGTCCATAGCCCAGAATGGCGCCGACTGCGACAGCCGAGATGAATTCGGAGGAAATCTTGAAGCCGAGGGCCATGCCCTTTCGACTTTCTTCAGATTGCGCTTCCCGCTTCGCCTCTACCGCGTCACCAGCCTTCCGATCCGCCAATTGTGCGGACAGACGCTTTCGGCGTTCTTCCAGACCATCCTCGCGGTTGTCCATCCTCACGTCCTCCCATCCGCCCTTGTTCGGAGCGGACCAACCGCAACAGCAGCCAGCGGGGTTTCGCGCCTTCCGGCCCGCTTCTAAGTCGCGCGCAACATAGTTTTGAGAGGACTTATAGTCAAGGCGGTGCCGGGCCTTGATTCAGGGGAAATTAACGCTTCGATTTCAAGCGGTTATCGCTGAATTCCCGGCAACATGGCAAAACCTTCGCGGGAATATTCACAGATCGGCCGGGTTTATCAGCTCCAACCACCACCATAGGTACGGTAAAACACGTGCAGACCGATGCGTCCGACCTTTTTCATGGTCTTTGCCCAGTTCGGACGCACGTAGACCGCGTGGTAGTGAGTGGCCGAGCCGACTTCCGGCAACCAGATCTTGCCGGCGGTCACCGCCATCGCAACTTCCTGGGCTGTTTCGAAATGATCCGGCGCGCGGATTCGGTCCGGAATGTTGTCGCAGGCGAAGGAGAACTGGCAGCGGTTGCGCCAGTCTTCGTTCTGATAGACGACGTCGCAGATGCTTTTCGGATAGTGCGGATTGCGGACGCGGTTGAGAATAACCTGTGCGACCGCTGCCTGGCCACGCACTTCTTCTCCGCGCGCTTCAAAATAGATTCCGGCGGCCAGGCATTGCTGCTGCTTGGGCGAAAACGATTCTTCCGGCAGCGCCGTTGCTGCCCAGGCGTGGTCTTCCGGGCCGATCGGCGGAATGAAGCGGCCGGTTTCGGGCTTTGCGCCGAGGATCGCATCGAAGGGTGACTTACGCGAGAAGTCGGGCTTGGCCGGTGCATAGGCGGTTGCCAGCACATCTGCCTTTTCGTTGGTGATGAGGTCGGCGAGCATCGAAGGAAGACCGGGCTCCTTTACCTCGTCCTTGCGGAAATAGAATTCGGCGAGCTCGACCGGCTGGTCGTCGGCTTCGGCTTTGACGAAGGCGGTCATTTCATCGCTGGCATCCACAGGCGTGGTCAGCGAGCTGGAACGCTCGAGGATCGACCCGGCCGAAAAGGCCTTCGGCGGCTGCATCTGTTCGACGGCTACGATCCGGCTCTTCTTTTCCGCGCGGTTGACGCGGTCTTCGTCCGGCGTGTCCTCACCTGACTTCTCGTTGCCGGTGAATGCAACGCGGCGACCGTCGGGCAGCGTCATGCCGGCATCGCCGCCGAGCACGGAACCGCCACCCGGAAAGGCAAGCGATGCGTTATGAATAGAACCGGCCGGCGAGTTGGTCATGACCATGCGCCACTGGTCGCGGCCGCGATCGATGCCGGAGAGGAGATCGGTGAGATCGCCTTGTGCGGGAACGGCTGGAAACACCAGCCAGGCAGCAAGTCCAAGGACGCCAGGCGCCAGCCAGATATCGCGGCGCGACAGGGCGCGGTGCAAAAGAGACTTCGTCCGAGCCGCCGGCATGGCCACTTTAGAGGACTTTCGACGCTGTACGGTCTTCGAACGCAAAACCGGCTACTCCACAAGGCAGGTCAACCAGGGACCTCAATGACTGATCGATGGGTCAAACATCAATCATTAACCTTGATGAGCAGTTAACGCTTATAGACAGAATCCCTTGTAACGCTGGGATTTGGGCATTTTCACTTAAACGTCAGAGGCTCGTGTCCGAAATGCCACGCGGGTTTTGGGCGACCTTTCCGTCAGATGATGACGTGCGAACCCAGTTCGACGACGCGGTTGGCCGGCAGGTGGAAATAGTCGGACGGATCGGTTGCGGCATTGGCGAGCGCGATAAACAACCGGTCCTGCCACATGGGCATGCCGGAGGCTGCGTCCGGTACCAGCTTGCGTCGGCCGAGATAGAACGACGTCGACATGATATCGAACTTGAAGCCGGTCTTTCTCAGATAGGCAAGCGACTGCGAGACATTGTGCGATTGCATGAAGCCGAAGCGCAGTTCGATGACCGTGAACCGATCCGACAGCTTCTCGACCCGGTAGCGATCCTCGATCGATACGCGCGGCTTGTTGACCGTGATGATGGTCAGGATGACGTTCTTCGCATGCAGGACGTGATTGTGCTTGATGTTGTGCAGCAAGGCCGCCGGTGCTGTCTGCGGATCACCGGTCAGGAAGATGGCGACGCCTGGCACGGACACCGGAGCATGATCGCTTTTCTTTTCCACCATGGGAATAAAGGTCTGCAGCGGCACATCGATGCGGCGGGTCTTTTCAAACAGGATCGCAGCACCCCGCTTCCAGGTCCACATGACGACGGTAAAGCCGATCGCCATCATGACCGGCACCCAGCCGCCATCATGGATCTTCAAGAGATTGGCGCCCAGGAAAACGAATTCGAGCAGCAGAAGCGGCGCTAGCACAAGGGTTGCCAGCACACGCGGCCAGCGCCATCTCAGCCGAACGAACTCGAACGCCATCAGCGTCGTCACCACCATGGCGCCGGTCACCGAGATGCCGTAGGCGGTGGCCAGAGCATCGGAGCTCTCGAAACCAAGAACCAGCGCGATGACGCCGACCAGAAGCAGCGTGTTGACGCCCGGCAGGAAGATCTGGCCGGTATTGGTTTCCGAGGTGAACAGGATCTGCATGCGCGGCAGATAGCCGAGATGGATCGCCTGGCGCACCAGCGAGAAGGCGCCGGTAATGACAGCCTGGCTTGCGATGATGGTGGCGCAGGTGGCGAGAATGATGACCGGAACGAGCGCCCATTGCGGGAACATCAGATAGAACGGATCGCTCATCGCTTCGGGGTGGCTCAGCACCATGGCGCCCTGACCGAGATAATTCAGCGTCAGCGCCGGAAAGACCAAAACGAACCAAGCCCACTGGATGGGACGGCGACCGAAATGGCCGAGATCGGCGTAAAGTGCTTCCGCGCCGGTCACCGTCAGGAAGACGGCGCCGAGAACGACGACGCCGGCAAAGCCTTCTTCGCTCATGAACTGGAAGGCATGCAATGGATTGAAGGCGGCAAGAATACTAAGGTCGTCGAAAATATGCACCAGGCCGATGCCGCCCATCACGAGAAACCAGACGGCGGTGATCGGTCCGAAGAACTTCGCCACCATGCCGGTGCCCTTCGACTGGATGGCAAACAGCGCAACCAGGATGGCAATCGAAATCGGCAGAACGGCGCTTTCGAAATGCGGTGATACGTATTTCAGGCCTTCCACCGCAGACAGGACCGACAGCGCCGGCGTGATCATCGCATCGCCTAGAAACAGCGCGGCGCCGATCAGCCCGAGCAGCATCAGGACAGCCCGATGGCCGCACGCTCCTTTGGTCATGAGCGCCAGAAGCGACAGCGTGCCACCCTCTCCATCGTTATCGGCGCGCAGCAGGAAGAGAACGTATTTGAAGGTGACAATGATGGTCAGCGTCCAGATCATCAGCGAGATGAGGCTGATGATTTCCATCTGCGTGACGCCGTCATGGGCGACGGGCTTCAACGCCTCGCGAAAGGCATAGAGCGGGCTCGTGCCGATATCGCCATAGACGACACCGACAGAGCCGAGCGCAAGCGCGAACAGCCCATGTCCTTTGGTTTTCTCGGCGGCACTATGTTCTGCTGGGTGGCCCATTCGGCATCTGGCGTTCGAGCCAGCCTTTCAACGGAAAAATGCGGATACTTCGCTCCGCCCGCGAAGAGCAAGGAAGCGCCCTCCGGCGGGAGGCGCCTATAAAGACAGCAATTGCACAAGGCAAGGGCTGCAACTGCATGCTTTCACTATCGCCGCAGACGTCTAGCGGCGATGTTTAACAATTTCGAAACAAAAAGAGAGGCGATTTCAGAGTATTGACCGCCACTGACCGTGTATTCCTGCCCGGGAGACCGTCCAAACTCGAATAGGTTCTATTCGAAAACGATGGCAGGCGCCTTGCGCAGCGGCTTGCCCTTAATCTCTGCCCAGGCCTTGGATGCGATCTCCCGATAAACGGCGGCGGATGCACTGTCCGGATCGGAAACGACGACCGGCGTGCCCGCGTCGGAGCGTTTGCGGATGTCCATCGTCAAAGGGATTTCGCCGAGGAAGGGAACGCCGATGCGCTCGGCTTCCGACTTTGCGCCACCATGGCCGAAGATGTCGTAGCGGGTGCCCGTATCGGGAGCGAGGAAGTAGCTCATGTTCTCGATGATGCCGAGGATGGGTATCTCGACCTTGCCGAACATGGCGATGGCCTTGCGGGCGTCGATCAGGGCGAGATCCTGCGGGGTCGAGACGATCACGGCACCGGCGAGCGGCACCTGCTGGGCGAGCGTGAGTTGCACGTCGCCGGTTCCAGGCGGCATGTCGATCACGAGAATATCGAGCTCGCCCCAGCCGACTTCGCGCAGCATCTGCAGCAGTGCCGACTGGATCATCGGGCCGCGCCAGATCATCGCGGTGCCCTCCTCGACCAAGAAGCCGATCGACATCGCCTTCAGACCATAGTTCTGCATCGGGGCGATCTTCCGGTCTTCAAGCTGCTGCGGCTTGCCGGAGATGTTGAGGAGACGCGGGATGGACGGGCCGTAGATATCCGCATCGAGAATGCCGACCTTGAGACCGTTGGCTTGGAAACCCAGCGCCAGATTGACTGCTGTCGTCGATTTGCCAACGCCACCCTTGCCGGACGCCACCGCGATAATGGCACCCACGCCCGGAACGCCGGCTTTCGGTGCGGGCTGTCTCGGCCCGGGTGTGGCGGGGGGGTGCGGATGGGCGTGACCGGCGGCAGGCGCTTGCGGCTTTGGCGGAGGTGCCGTCTTGGCAGGTGCCGTTCCAGCTCTGCGATCGGCCGTCAGCGTAACCAGCGCGCCGTTGACGCCCTGCATCGCGGCGACCGTCCGTTCGGCGGCCATGCGCAGCGGCTCGAGTTCGGTTGCGCGATCGGCCGGCACCGTAATCGAGAAATAGACCTTCTTGTCGGAGATAAAGACGTCGGAGACCATTCCGCGAGAGACGATATCACCCTCGAGGTCGGGTCCGCGAACCTTCGCGAGAACCGCCAGAACCTGTTCCTTGGTGACGTCGGACATTGCCTGCTCCTGATAGCGATCTCGACACAAACTGCCCGCGCCGGATCCAAGGCTTATATAGGAAGTGTCACCGGTCTCGAGCAAGACGCTTCGTTGAAACGCCCCACGTCAGAAAAAAGAAAGCCGCTACCCGGATGGCAGCCAGACGGCGCCCCGGATAGCGGCTTGTTTTTATCGCGCCTCTTGGGACGCTTTCAGCCCCCTCTGGACCTGCCCGTAAACAAGCACGAACCATGCCAGACCGTAATGCGGATGTTTACGTAGTCGAAACAGGGTGTTAGGGACAGGCAACTCGAGAGCGTTGGGAATTTGCCCAGTGAACGATCAATTGACCGCGTAGAAAACAGAGGAGTTGATCAAATAATGATCGCCCGCATCGTTACTTGATGATGCCGGATCTCAACGCCTTGGCAACCGCCTGGGTGCGGTTGACGGTGTCGAGCTTGCGGGCCGTGCGGTTGAGATAATGGTTTACGGTGTGCTCGGAGAGTCCAAGGATTTCGGCAATTTCCGCGCTGGTCTTACCCGCAGCCGTCCAGTTCAGGCAATCGACTTCGCGTTCGGTCAGGACATCGTTGGTCTTGACGTCGAGGCTGCGGATCTGCGCCAGCTGTTCATAGACGTGAACCGAGAGATAATGCAGTTCCATCATCTGCTGCTGGTCAAATGTCTTGCCCGTACCGCCGAAGCAAACGGCGCCGCGATTGCCGAGCCGGTCATGGACGGGGAAACAGGCGCCGCGCTGGATGCCGAACCCGGAAAAGATCTGCGTGACCTCGTCGCTCGAATTGATCACGCCGCGATCGCTCGAGAGATCGAAGACGAAGGGCGTCGTGAACTTGCGCAGATGTGCAAGGCCGGAGCTGGTCTGCATCAGACCGCTTTTGTCGAACTGCGACATCAGCTCCGCCGGCCAATTGGTAACGACGGTATTTTCGGACAGTTCGCGAGACGTGATCGACGGAAGGTTGAGAACCATGAAGGTGCGACAGTTATAATACTGCGTCACTCGCTTCAGGAACCGGATGACATCAAACTGGGTCTGCAGGGTGGCGATTTCGGCGACACTGCCGTCGAGAAAGGACATCTCTTCGGCTTTTTCGGTCTTAGACATGTACTGCTTCTTGCTCCGACCAGACCTTACGCACGCAAACGTCACCAGGTGATGGTGATAGGTTCTCGCATTTGCGAATCTTGTCGCATGGTTTCAGGAATTTGTCAGGGAAAATCTGATGACGCGGCTAGCCATCGCGGCGGTTCGCGTTAATTCTGCAACGAACAGAAGCTTCTGCGGAGGATGCCCGTGACCACAGCCGATTTTGTCTCTCACCCGTTCCAGGGTAGCGTATTGTCCTCGACGCCTTGTGAACTTGGCGAAGGAGCCAGCTTTGATGCGGACACCGGGACGATCTGGTGGTTCAGCATTCTCGAAAAGCAGCTTCGCTCGCTCGACATCAACACCGGCAAAGAATCTGTGCAGATCCTCCCCATAATGGGAAGCGTTCTCGTCCCGATCGACGCCGAGCGGCAGCTGATCGCCTCCGATCAAGGGCTCTTCATACGGGATCGCGCCACCGGCGAACTGACCCTGCACTGCGACCTCGAGAAGGACAAGCCGGACAACCGCTCCAACGACGGCCGGCTGCACCCTTCCGGTGCGCTGTGGATCGGCACGATGGGGCGCACCGCTGCGGAAGGCGCGGGTGCGATCTATCATGTCGTGGGCGGCAAGGTCACGACGCTGTTTGACAAGATGAGCATTCCGAATGCGATCTGCTTTTCGCCGGACGGAAGCACCGGCTATTATGTCGACACGCGCATCAACCACCTCATGCGTGTCGACCTTGATCCATTGACCGGACTCCCGACGTCAAAACCCACCCTCTTCATCGATGGCAGCGGCAGCCCCGGTGGAATGGATGGCGCGATCTGCGATCAGGACGGCACGATCTGGAACGCCCGCTGGGGTGAAGGTGCGGTCGACCATTATGGTCTGGACGGTGTCCTTCTCGCGCGTTTCGAAGTGCCCGCCAAGAGAACGACCTGCCCTGTCGTGATCGGAAATGGGCGCTTGGCTGTCACATCAGCCTGGGAGGGAATGGACCAGGACGCCCGAACCTCCGATCCGCTGGCAGGAGCGTTGTTCGAACTCGCCGTTCCAGTCACGCTTGGTCGGGAACCCCGATACTCGGCCTAACTTTAAGGATCTATATTCTCGCTGATGAGGCCCCAAACCCGCCAAGTGCTGAAATGTTCCGCAGTTTCTGCCTAATAAAACGGCATCGAAATGCGGAACCAAACCGGCGTTTCGGCCATTTCCCTACCGAAGCCAAGCAGAACGAACGCGTCCTTCTTGGTCGAGACGGCCCTTCAATCCGAGAAGCCGTCCTTCATGACGAATTAGATGGAAAAGGTAGGAACACGATGAAAAAGACTCTCAGCACGATCGCCGCAGCAGCCGTTCTCATGGCGTCCACCACACTTGCACCGGCTTTTGCCCAGACGGCACAGCCTGCTCCGGCGACACCGGCAGCACCTTCGGCACCGGCCGATACCACGACAACGACCCCGGCTGCACCAGCAGGTGGCATGGCTACCACTGCAGACGGCAATTACCTGACCGAACAGGCGACCACCCAGGTCAGCGCCAACGATTACATCGGCAAGTCGATCTACAATTCGGCTAACGAAAGCATCGGTGACGTCAACGACCTCCTGTTTGAAGAAAACGGCGGACTCGTTGCAGCAGTTGTCGGCGTCGGCGGCTTCCTCGGCATCGGCGAAAAGGATGTAGCTCTTCCGATCAGCAAGCTGACGCTCACCCGCGACGCACAGAACAACAACGAAGTGCGTCTGTCGACCACCGAAACGGCCGAAGCGCTGAAGTCTGCTCCAGAGTTCAAGACACTGGACGACAAGCAGGCAGCATCCGACACATCGACCACGTCGTCCACGATGAACCCGGCTCCGGGCACCCCGGCAGCACCGGCTGAAAATGGCGCCACAACTCCGTCGACGGCTCCTAAGAACTAATCTTAGGGACCTGGAACGGGCTACACGCCACGTGACAGACGATTGAATGGAAGAGGCGGCATTGATAATGCTGCCTTTTTCGTGCGCGGTTTACAAAAGCGAGCAGTATCGCAGCGCATCGTAGATTGCTGCATGGACATTGCGGCTTGCCACAGCGTCGCCGATCCTCACGAGATCGAAAGCGGCATTAGGGTTCTTCGGCAGCAGCGGTGCTTTTCTGTTAATCAGCATCGCGTAATCCACGGCGCCAAGATTGCGCGAGAGCGGCTTCAGCTCGAAATAGAGATCCGCGTTCGCGGCCGTGCCATGCTCGACCACGACCTGTGCGACACGCCTTTCCTCGACCACATCCCTTGCGTAATCGGATCCGAGGCTTGCCACCAATGCATTGCCGTCACGCCGCACCGACTTCAACCGCGTGTTGATCGTCACGCGGACACCCTTCTCGGCAAAAATCCGTGCGTAGGGGACATGGTTCATGCCCCCCATCTCAGGTGCGAAGAAGCGTTCGGGGGAGACAAGCTCGAGATCCGCGCCTGATGTGGCGATGACTTCGGCGGCACTCATACCCGGATGGCCGCCATTGTCATCGAACAGCAGAACCGGGCCTGCGGGTTTGGCAGATCCGGCGAGAATATCCCAGCTGGAGGTCAGAAGCTCTTCGCCCGCCTCAAGTTGCGGCGACTGCGGTATGCCGCCGGTTGCGACGACGACGAGGTCGGGCTCGAGTTCGAGGACATCGTCGGCGCCGGCAAACACGTCGTAGCGGATCTCGACACCCAACCGCTCAAGCTCCGCCAGCCGCCAGTCGATGATGCCGATCATTTCGCGGCGGCGCGGATTGCGAACAAGAAGATTGATCTGACCACCCGCCTCCCCCGTTGCCTCGAGCACGGTGACTGCGTGGCCGCGCTCTGCCAGCACGCGGGCCGCCTCGAGCCCGGCAGGACCGGCACCGATCACGACGGCCCTTCGGACAGCTGCCGCCTTTTCGATCACATGCGGCAGCAAGGCTTCGCGCCCCGTCGCCGCATTGTGGATACAGAGAGCCTCTCCTCCCTCGTAGATGCGATCCAGACAGTAGGTCGCACCGACGCAGGGGCGAATGGTCGCCTCCTTGCCGCTTGATACCTTGTTCGCGATATGCGGATCGGCAATGTGGGCACGGGTCATGCCGACCATGTCGAGCTTGCCTTCGGCGACCGCATGCCGGGCCGTTGCAACATCGGCGATACGGGCCGCATGAAAGACCGGGAATTTCGTCGCCTTCCTGACATCGCCGACAAAGTCGAGATGCGGCGAGGATCGCATGCCCTGGATCGGGATCACCTCGTTCAGGTCCGCATCGTGATCGATATGGCCGCGGATGACGTTGAGGAAGTCGATACCGCCAGATGCCACCAGCCGCCGGGAGATCTCGATCCCCTCTTCGCGGGAAAACCCCTTGTCCCAGTTCTCGTCGGCAACCAGGCGGATGCCGACGATGAAATCCGGACCGACGGATTTTCGCACCGCATCGATCACCATGGTCGAAAACCGCATGCGGTTTTCGAGCGACCCGCCGAACGCATCGTCGCGGTGGTTGGTGGCGGGCGACCAGAACTGGTCGATCAGGTGGCCGTAGGCTTCGATCTCGATGCCATCGAGACCCGCCGCCTGCATGCGGCTGGCGGCATCGGCATAGTCTGCAACGATGCGCTCGATATCCCAGTCCTCGATCTCCTTCGGGAAGGCGCGGTGGGCGGGTTCGCGAATGGGAGATGGCGCCAGCACAGGAAGCCAGCCGCCTTTGTTCCATCCGGTCCGGCGCCCGAGATGGGTGAGCTGGATCATCACCGCCGTGCCGTATTCATGACAGTCATCGGTGAGCTTCTTCAGCCACGGCACGATGTCGTCGCGATAGGCGTGCAGGTTGCCGAATGCGGGTGGACTGTCCTGCGAGACGATCGCGGAACCTGCGGTCATGGTGAGCGCGATGCCGCCCTTTGCCTTTTCGAGATGGTAGAGCCTGTAACGATCCTTCGGCATGCCGTCTTCGGAATAGGCCGGTTCGTGCGCCGTCGACATGAAGCGGTTCTTGAGGGTGAGATGCTTCAGCTGAAACGGCTGCAGAAGGGGATCGTTCGAAACGGACATGGTGATCTCGCAATGCGGCTTGCAAAACCACATCATCGCGCAGCGGACAGCCCCGTGCGAGCATCAGACGCGGCGCGGACTGTCCACTCCGCGCCCTCTCCTCAACGGTGGTGGAGGCGGAAGATCAGTCCCGTTCGGGGGTCATGAAGTCGCGGTGATGGGTGCTCAGATAGCGCAGCGTCGAGGCCGTATCGGCGGGTCTGCCGTGGTAATAGCCCTGCCCCATGGCACAGCCCAGCGATCGCAGCATTTCCGCTTCTTCCGGCTGCTCGATGCCCTCGGCGACCACTTCCAGTTCCAGACCGTCGCACATGGCGATGATCGCCCTGACGATGTGTCCAGAGGCACGGTCCGAGGTGATGCGGGAGACGAAGGCGCGATCGATCTTGACCTTGTCGAAGGTGAAGTCGCGCAGACGTCCGAGACTGGACTGGCCGGTGCCGAAATCATCGAGCGAGATGCGCGCGCCTGCCTTGCGAAGATCCGTGATGATGCGCTCTGCCGTATCGGCCGAGGTCATCACGGCGGTTTCGGTGATCTCGAATTCCAGCCGATGCGGATCGAGCCCGACGCGGGCGAGCGTCGAAAGGATGCTTTCCGTGGTCGTCGGGTCCATCAGCTGGGCGGAGGACAGATTGAAGGACAGGAACAGATCCCGCGGCCAGGACAGCGCTGCCTCGGCTGCCTTGCGCAGCAGGGTTTCCGACAGCGCATCGATGAAACCGCGCTCTTCGGCAAGCGGCACGAAGACGGCGGGCGATACGAAACCGAGATCCTTGTCGTTCCATCTCGCGAGTGCCTCGAACCCGACGACCGATCCATCGTCCAGGCGCACGATAGGCTGGAAATGGACATCCACGGCATCGCTGATGATCGCATGGCGCAGCGCCTGTTCAAGCTGCGTCGCGCGCATCATCTCCTGCGCGATTTCCTGGGAATAGACCGTGATCTGGCCGCGACCGCGGCGTTTGGACCGGTAAAGCGCGGTTTCAGCGCTCTTCAGCAGTTCCTCGAAATGCTCGCCGGCGAAGGGGTAGATGGCAAAGCCGAAGGACGCCGAGAGACGCACATTGCGATCCCCCAGATCATAGGGTGCGGAAAGAACATCCCGGATCATCTGGCCGATCCGTTCGGCACCGGTGCGCTCGAAGACGAGCGGCAGCACGAAGGCAAACTCGTCGCCGTCGTGACGAGTGACCGTTGCGCCATCCGGAATGCAGGCCTTGAGGCGATGCGCCACCTGGCAGAGGATCTCGTCGCCCGCTTCCATACCGAACAGGTCGTTGATCGGCTTGAAACCATCGAGATTGGCAATGCAAACAGTAAACGGGGCGGGATCGGCTGCACGCTCTGCGGCGAGAAGGTGAACCTTGTCGCGCATACGGTGTCGGTTTCCAAGACCCGTAAGCGGGTCGCTATAAGCCTTGGCCTGCAGCTCATGCTGACGGAGCTGCGGCAACGGGTTTTCCGCCAACGTCATAAGTTTATCCGCTTGCACCACATTTGATAGGCGACGATGCGGGACAAAGCTTAACATTTCATAGCGGAACCGTAGCGTTTCGGGATAGCCGTCCGCGCTTCCGATCCATGCTCAAGACAGCATCTGCTGCGAACCGGCAACGACGAGAAACTTCGCGAACAGGGTTTCCAGCACATCGGGACTGATCGGCTTCAGGATCACGTCGTCCATTCCCGATGCAAAGCATTCCTCGCGGTCGCGGTCGAATGCCTGGGCGAGGACGCCGACGATCGGTGTCGACGCCTGCCCTTCTTCCTCGAGCGTGCGGATCGCCCGCGCTGCCTCGAAGCCGTTCAGGGTCGGCAGAGTGACATCCATCAGCACCAGCGACGGACGAAGCTCGTGCCACATCCTGACCACCTCTTCTCCATCGACCGCAATCGCATAGCGGTACCCGAGGCTTTCGAGGATCTGCGAGAACACAATCTGGTTCACCTCGTTATCTTCAGCAACAAGGATATCGACGCAGGGCTGAGGGTCATCGGGCAGGATCTGCCAGTTGTCTTCTTCGTCCTGTTCGACAGGTCCACGCAACTTGGTCAGTTCGCGGCTGAGGGTCGGAACGAGATGCTCTTCGAGAGCCGCAGCATCGAAGGCCACGACCTGTTTGTCGTAATTTGAGCCGATGGCGCGGCAGGCGGACGCCAGATCGCGATCCGCGACGATGAGATCGACCCTGACCGCGGCGTTGGACACGAGTTCGAGGCAAAGCGCCAGTTCGTGTTCATCAACGACCGAGGATGCCTCGACCTGAAAATCCGCAAGGATCGCCTTCGCGGTTCCGGTGAAAAGCGGGTCGCTTGAAACGATCAGGATCTGGCTTCCGGCGATATCGGGATCCGCGCCCTGCAAAGCGTCCCGCATCTTGCTCTTGCGATGCAGCTTGGCGGAAAACAGATTGGGGTCGTCGAACAGGCGGATAAAGCCACGCCCGTCCTCTTCCACCTCCACCATCCGGGAAATGTCCTGCATGGCGGTGACGAGATAGTACCGGCCCGGTTTGCCGATCCGGTACTTGTTGGCGACGATTACCATCTGCGAGCCATCCGGACGCGTCAGACGCTCCGGCAGCTGGATCTCCTCGCCGTCTTCCACCACCCGGCGGTTGATACCGTCGAGCCGCTGGGCCAAGGCGGGAGCATGGATGTCGGTCCCCGTGCAGCCGAGCAGCGCTTCGGCCGGGAGATCATGAAACCGGCAGGCAGCCTTGTTGACGGCGACGAAGGCGAGATTGGTGTCCTTGACCATGACCGGGAACGGCAGGTTGTCGAGGATATCCTCGGTCAACTGCACACGCTCCATGTCGGCGCGCCACTGCTCTTCGCGCTTGCGCTGTTCGGAAACGTCCCGGAGGATGCAGACGCCGTAGCCTGACGGCAGGCGCCGTTTGGCAAGACTGATCCAGCGATCGGCACCACGGCGCATCAGCGCCTCGTGCCGCTCCTTCCAGAGCGCGGCAATGTTGTCGGAAATCCAGTCGTCGCGGCTGAGCAATCGTTTTGTGCCGCCGGTCTCGGACATGAACCGTCCGCCGCCGTCATAGATGGCACCAAGGAGATCGCGCAGCCGTGTACCGGGTGCAAGGACGCTGTCAGGAATGCCGAGAAGGATGGTCAGTTGTTGACCGGCAAAGATCAACAGGTCGTTCTTGTCGTAGACGACAAGGCCGCCTGAGTGCCCACCCGAGATCGCCTCGGAAATCACTTCCATCATCGCAGTCTGAATGTCCGCGTCCGCCGACGCCAAATCATTCATGTGACAAAACCCCCTGTGTGTTCACAGACTCGGCCAATCGCCGGCACCATGCGGTGCAATCCGTCTCAATTAATCAAGTCGGGTAAGACACATGCTGGCTTCAAGTCCTCGAACAAAGGGCCGATCCTCGTGTACGGGTGCCCAGCCGGCCCATACATCGGTTCCTCTGCGGAGAGCTGGCGCTCTCCCGGGTTCATCCTGTTCAACTCAGATTGAATATCGGTTTTCGGTTAAGGCCGAATTAAGATAGGCTTGCTGCAGGGCTTGCAGGGGACAAACCATCCGGCAGCCTTTCCTTCCCGCCGGAAATCCTTGAAAATAGCGCCATGTTCATCAAGCAGCTTTCCGAAACGCTCATCAACCAGATCGCTGCCGGCGAGGTCATCGAGCGACCCGCAAGCGCTGTCAAAGAACTGGTCGAAAACGCCATCGATGCGGGTGCGACGCGCATCGAGATCGCCACGGCGGGCGGTGGCAAGTCTCTTCTGCGCGTCACGGACAATGGATCGGGCATGGAGCCCGCCGATCTCGACCTCGCGATCCGCCGCCACTGCACCTCGAAGATCGCGACGACGCTCGACGATATCAGAACGCTCGGCTTTCGCGGCGAGGCACTGCCGTCGATCGGGTCGGTCGCGAAACTCACGATCACCAGCCGGCGCCAAGGTAGCGACAGCGGCTCGCAGGTGTCGGTGACCGGCGGCAAGACGACCGCGGCGCGGCCGGCACCGGCCAATCCCGGCACGGTGGTGGAAGTTCGCGACATCTTCTTTGCAACGCCGGCACGCCTGAAATTCCTGAAGACCGAACGCGCGGAAGCCGGTGCGATCACCGAAATCGTCAAGCGCATGGCGATCGCTTTTCCGCATGTGCGTTTCGTTCTGTCGGGCTCCGACCGCACGACGCTGGACCTGCCGGCGACCGGCGAGGACCATCTGGCGCGCATGGCGCAGGTTCTCGGGGCCGAGTTTCGCGACAATGCGATCGAGATCGACGCGATGCGCGAGGATGTGGGCCTCACAGGCTTTATCGGGCTGCCGACATTCCACCGGGGCAATTCGGGACATCAATACGCCTTCGTCAACGGACGGCCGGTGCAGGACAAGCTCATCCTGTCGGCCATCCGCGGCGCCTATGCGGAGCGGATGCCGTCCGGTCGCTATCCGGTGGCGGTTCTGTCCATCACGCTCGATCCGGCGCTGGTGGATGTCAACGTTCACCCGGCCAAGGCAGACGTCCGGTTTCGCGATCCGGGGCTGGTGCGCGGGTTGATCGTCGGCGCCATCCGCGAGGCGTTGCACCGCGAGGGCGACCGGGCGAACACGACCGGCGCATCCGGCATGATGCAGGCGTTCCGCCCTGGATTCTCGGCAGGGTTTTCGGCTTCGCCCGCCTATCGGTCTCCGACGCCCGCTCCCTGGAGCCCGGCGGCCTCTCCGTCGCGGCCGCTGCAGGCACCGTTCGGGTTCGGGGAACGGGCGCAGCAGGATTTCGACGGTCTAACCATGCCGGCGGCCCGCACGGACGATGCCATATCGGAAACCGTGCACGTTTCCGAAGACAGGCAGCGCCACCGGCTGGGTGCGGCGCGCGCGCAGGTGCACGAGAACTATATCGTCGCCCAGACGGAAAACGGCCTTGTCATCGTCGACCAGCATGCGGCCCATGAAAGGCTGGTCTACGAGGCACTGCGCCAGGCTTTGAACGACAAGCGGCTGGCGTCTCAGGTTCTGCTCATTCCGGAGATCGTCGATCTGCCGGAAGAGGAGTGCGACCGGCTGATGCTGCATGCGGAGGAACTCGACCGGCTGGGGCTGGCGGTCGAGCGGTTCGGTCCCGGCGCGGTTGCCGTGCGCGAGACGCCGGCGATGCTGGGCGAAGTGGATGCATCCTCGCTGATCCGCGACCTCGCCGACGAAGTGGCCGAATGGGGCACGGCCGGTGCCCTGCGCGGCAAGCTGGAATATGTCGCGGCCACCATGGCCTGCCATGGCTCGGTGCGCTCAGGGCGCCGGCTTCGGCCCGACGAGATGAATGCGCTTTTGCGCCAGATGGAGGCAACGCCCGGTTCCGGCACCTGCAACCACGGCCGCCCGACCTATATTGAACTCAAGCTCTCCGACATCGAACGCCTGTTCGGACGGACTTGAAGGCGCGCCACACGCGGTGTAGGGAATGACGGCCAAAGGCGCGAGCAATCCGATGTTTTTTCGCAGGAGACGCAGACAGATGAACCGGTTCGAAGGCGGCAGCTTCCGCGAAGCGAAAATCCGGTACCTGGATGGCGACTACCAGATCGTCAGCAGCGGTTCATACGTGATCTGCGCGATGACGGGGGCACAGATCCCGGTCGACGAGCTCAAATACTGGAGCGTGGCGCGGCAGGAAGCCTATGCCGATTGCGTGTCCTCGCTGGAAGCCGACAAGCGCGCCGGCATGCTGCCGAACCAGAGCCGGGCTTAATCAACAGTCGCGCGTTTGCGCCGTGATCAGGGTTTTACGCCGCTCTTCAGCCGACGCTCGCGAAACCTTGCGAAAGCCGCGTCGATGATCTGGCCGGGCGCCTTTGGATTGTCGAACCGCATCTCCACATCCAACACCTGCACGCGATTGAGCAGCGTTTCGGCCGGACCGTGATGACCGACGAGACGCACGGCGTCCTTGGCCGTCGTCACCAGATGGAGGCCGTTCCTGTCGGCCTCCTCCAGCAGGCTTTCGATTTCATCCGTCGTGAAGAAATGGTGATCGGGGAACGACCGGCGCGATGAAATGAGCCCGCCGACGCTGTTGACCGTGCGGTAGAATTTGTCCGGATCGGCGATGCCGGTAAAGGCGAGAATGTTCTTGCCCGCCACTGACTGGCCGGGGCTTGGATCAAGGGTCGCTACATGGATCGGCTTGCCGGCACGCGAGGCCTGGCGCACGATCCTGTCGGCCGCGTCGCCATTGCCGACCTTGAGGATGGCGGAAGATTGCCGCATCTGCTCGGCAAGCGGCGCCCGCACGGGTCCGCCCGGCACGAGATGGCCGTTGCCGATGCCGCGGACGGAATCGATCACGACCAACGCGAAATCGATCGAGAGACGGGCGCTCTGGAACCCGTCATCCATGATGATGAGATCGGCGCCGTTTTCCGCCAGCATCCTCGCACCATCAACGCGGCGGCGGGAGATGACGGTCATCGCCTCACGCTCGAGGAGCAGCGCTTCGTCGCCGACGGCCTCGGCCCTGTGCTTGGAACGATCGACAACAGTCGTGACGTCTAGCGATCCGCCATAGCCCCGGGTGAGGAAGCCGGGGGTGAGGCCCTTCGCCTTGGCGGCACGGGCAAGCGTGATCGCCGTCGGTGTCTTGCCGGCACCGCCGACGGTGAAGTTTCCGACGCAAATGACCGGCAGCGGCGCCTGCGCCCGCTTCGACTTCGCCATGCGGCGACCGGAGACGGCACCGTAGATAAAGGAAACCGGCGACAGCGCCCAGACGCGCCAGTCGGCCTTGGTCCACCAGAATGGCGGTGCTTCGGATACCACCGTTCAGCCCGCCGCAGCCGGTGCCGAGACCGGCAGGAGGGCGGCAAAGGCGGTGATGTCGTCAAGGCAGAGATCGGCGGCGGCCGACAGCGTCTGGCGCGAACCGGTCCCGGTCAAGACCGCGACCTTGATGCCGGCGCCAGCCGCCTCGCCCATATGCATGTCGTGATTGTTGTCGCCGACCATCGCCACCTGGGCGGGTTGGAGACCGACAACCTCGCAGAATTTCAGGAACATGCCGGGTTTGGGCTTCACACCAAAACCGCTGTCATAGCCGCAGATGAAATCGACATGATCGATAAAGCCGAAACGGATCGCCGTCTGGCGGATGGCTTCCTCGTTGTCGCTGGAGGCGATGCCGAGCTTCAGGCCGCGTGCCTTCAGCGCGCCGAAGAAGGCGGAGAGATCAGTGACCGGAACCGAGTATTCGGCCGAGCGCACGAAAAGTGCGTCGAGCTGACCGGTGAGATCTGCGACATTCATGGCGGAGCCTGCTGACACGAAACCTGCTGCGATTTCGGCGGCATTGCCGGCCGCAAGCAGGCTGTCGGCGCGGGTGTGGCCGGACATGGGATCCATCCCGCCGGCTTGCAGGAGGCGCGTTTCGAGATCCGTATCGCCGCCGGACGCGATGCGGGCCGCCTCGCGGTTCACCGGTCCCCAGCTCGCATCATAGTGCAAAAGCGTGCCGTCCTTGTCGAACAGGATGCCGGCGATATGCGAGAAGTCCATATCTGCCCCGTCGCTTGTCGCCCCGGCCATCAGCGTGCAGCACCGGCAGCGGCTGTCTTCGGCTGAAGTCTGGCGCTGACGGTCAGCGGATTGACGTAAGGTTCGAGCGCCTTGACAGTCTTTGCCAGCGCACCGCGCATTTCGTCCATCGCATCATGGCCGGCTTCGACCATCTTGCGGCGGGCAAGGTCGTTGATCATCAGGTAATGCACGGCCTTGGCCAGCATTTCGACATCGCGCACCATCCGGGCGCCGCCCTTCTTGACCAGATGCTGGTAGGCGTCGCGGAAATTGTCGATGTTCGGGCCCGACAGGACGGCGGAACCGAGCATTGCCGGCTCGAGCGGGTTCTGGCCGCCCTCGTTGGTCAACGACTTGCCGACAAAGGAGATTTCGGTCAGCCGCAGATAGAGACCCATTTCGCCGATGGAATCGCCGAGGAAAATATCGGTTTCCGGCGTGATCGTGTCGTTGCGCGAGCGGCGGGCGACGGTGAGCCCCTCCGCCTTCAGCATCTCCTCGATCGCATCTGCGCGATCCGGATGACGGGGCACGAGGATGGTCAACAGGTTGCTTTTCGGCTTCAGCGCCCGATGCACGGTGGCGGCGGCCTTTTCCTCGCCATCGAACGTGGAGATCGCAGCCCAGGTCTTGCGCTCGCCGATTTCGGCCTTGTAGCGGGCCAGAAGCTCCTCGTCGCATGGCGGCGGGTCGGTGTCGGTCTTGAGGTTGCCCGACACGATGACCGGCCAGGCGCCGAGATCACGGAAACGCTCGGCATCAAGATCGGACTGGGCCACCACGAGCGCCAGCTTTTCGAACAGCGCTTCGGCGATGGTATTATGATTGTGCCAGCGCGTGAACGAGCGATCGGAGAGGCGTGCATTGACGCGGATCTGCGGGATGCGACGCCGCGCCAGCTCGGCCACCGTCGTCGGCCAGATTTCGGACTCGGCCGTAATGCACGCATCCGGCTTCCAGTAGGAGACAAAGCGCTTGATGGAGAATTTTAGATCGAACGGCACATATTGATGAATGACTTCATCGCCGAGCCTGGCATCGACCAGCGCTGCGGATGTAACGGTCCCTGTCGTCAGCAGGACATGGATCTCGCGACGACGAAGCTCGCGGATCAGCGGCATGATCGACATGGTTTCGCCGACGCTTGCGGCATGAACCCAGACCAGCGGTCCGCGCGGGCGCGGGAGGCTGGCATAGCCGAGCCTTTCGAGACGGCGCGAGGAATCTTCCTTGCCCTTCATCGATCGGTACGTGAGGTACGGCCCGGCAAAGGGATAAAGCGCGATGCCGGCCAGACGGTATCCCGCCAGGGCCATGCGAGCCATACTGCCGCTCATCGCTTTTGCCCCCACTGCATGATGGCCGTCATCAATCCCGGTCGTCCTTCTGATATCGTATCAGTCGCCGAATTTCTGTCATGCACAAATGCGTCAAAAAGGGGTCCCGGACCCTATGTTCCAGACCTTGGCATTTCGAAACCTGGCAGATCAGGCTTGCTTCAGCGTTACTTGGGGCCTGGCTCGAGCAGGCGATGCATGTGAACGATGAAATAGCGCATCTGGGCGTTGTCGACCGTCTGCTGTGCCTTGCTGCGCCAGGCCGTCAGGGCCGTTGCATAATCGGGATAGATGCCGACGATATCCAGCGCCGCAAGATCCTTGAACTGAACCTCTTCGAGGCTCGAAAGTTCGCCACCGAAAACCAGATGCAGAAGCTGTTTCTTGTCAGTCGTCGCGGTCATGTCCATCCTGTCCCGTTTATCCTCTCCGCCCGATCCTCATCTGCGGCATTACGCCACAAAGGTCAAGCGGCCGGAAATCGCTGGATCTGCGGCAATAGCCGTTCCAGTGCATGCTCTGCGCCAGCCACCAGCATCTCGTGGCGGACCTGCCGCCGGTTGTAGGTGAGCGGGCTTCCCGCAATGTCGGTCAACCGGCCGCCTGCGCATTCCAGGATAAGGTCGGCGGCGGCGAGATCCCAGTCATGCGAGTTGCGCTTGACGACGGTGCCATCGAGGCGTCCGTCCGCGACCATCGCCAGCCGGTAGGCGAGCGACGGGATATGCCGATGGCGTTCGACATGGCTGCGGAACGGCAGATCAAATTTCTTCACAAGGTTTTCATCGGCAGCGATCACAAGCTTATCATGATCATCCTTGGTAACAGAGATCGGCGCACCGTTGCGGATCGCCTGACCGCCCTTGACGGCAAAGAACTCCTCGCCGAGCGCCGGCGCTACCAGAACGCCCGCCACGGGTCGGCCGTGATGGACGACGGCGACCGAGACGCACCAGGTCTTTTCGCCATTGATGAAGGCGCGGGTGCCGTCGATCGGATCCACCACGAACAGCGTGTCGAGTGAAAGCCTGGCGTCGTCGTCATCCGTTTCTTCCGAGAGCCAGCCGTAATTGGGACGGGCGGTCAGAAGCAGGCTCTGGAGAATGTCGTTTGCCGCAAAGTCTGCGGCACTGACGGGCGACGAGCCCTCGTTTTTCCACCAGACTTCCGGCGACTGGCCGAAATAGCCATGCGCGATCTCGCCGGCCTGACGGGCGGCATCGCGGATCAGGTCCAGATCTTCAAGCCATTGCCCTTCCGCGCCAGCCATCGGTCAGCGTCCCGCCAGCGTCATGCCTTCGATGGCGATCGTCGGAGAGGCAGTGCCGAACTTGCGGTCGATGTCGTTGGCCGGCGTCATCCGCATGAACATGTCCTTCAGATTGGAGGCGATCGTGACTTCGGAGACCGGATAGGCAAGCTCGCCATTCTCGATCCAGAAGCCGGTCGCGCCGCGCGAATACTCGCCGGTGATCATGTTGACGCCCTGGCCGATCAGTTCGGTGATGTAGAAACCGGTGCCGATCTGGCGGATCAGGTCTTCAGGCGAAATGTTGCCCGGTTCCAGCGCGAGGTTCGTGGAGGCCGGGGTGACCGACGTGCCGCCGCGCACGCCGCGGCCATTGGTCGGGAACCCGATCTCGCGTCCTGTCGAGGTGGAGAGGAACCAGTGGTTCAGCACGCCGTCCTCGATCATCACCAGACGCTCGCCCTTCACACCCTCGCCATCGAAGGGGCGCGAGGAGGAACCGCGCACGATCAAAGGATCGTCGGTGATGTTGAGACCTGACTTCAGCACCTGCTGGCCCATCTTGTCGCGCAGGAACGATGTCTTGCGGGCAACCGATCCGCCATTGATGGCGCCGGCGATGTGGCTGACAAAGCCGCGCGCAATGCGCGGATCGAAGACGACGGTGACATTGCTGCCGGTATCGACCTGGCGCGGATTGATGCGCTTGACCACCCGCTCGCCGGCCCGCCGGCCGATCAGCTTCGGATCGTCGAGATCGGCTGCAAACAGACGGCTGTCGAAATCGTAGTCGCGCTCCATCTTCGTGCCCTCGCCGGCGATGACGCTGACGGAGCGGCCGAAGCGGCTGGCCATATAGGCGCCGGAAAATCCGTGCGACGTGACGAGAACCATTCCGCCCATGCCGGCAGAGGCGCCGGATCCCGACGAATTGGTGACGCCTGCGACATCGAGGGCCGCCTGTTCCATCTCGAGCGCGACCTCGCGCATCGTATCGGCGGTGACTTCGGTCGGGTCGAACAGGTCGAGATCCGGGTAATCCCTGGCCAGGTCCTTTTCATCCGCCAGGCAGGCGAAGGGATCCTCGGGCGAGACCTTCGCCATCGCCACTGCGCGTTCGGCCAAGACCTTGAGATCGAAACCCGGATTGGCGGAAACGCTTGCAACCTTGTTGCCGACGAAGACACGCAGCGAGAAATCGTCGCTTTCCGAGGATTCGGTTCCCTCCACCTTCCCGAGCCGGACGCTGACGGAACTGGAGCGGGAACGGACGACCACCGCATCCGCCTTGTCGGCGCCCGCCGCCTTGGCCAGATCGATCAGTTCGCCGGCACGCGCCAGAAGGGAGGCGGAATCGATTTGCGAGGTCATGTTTGCAAGCCTTTCGTTTGCACCCCATTTATTGTGCACCGACCAAAGCATCAAGGGCAGCGCTCCGATTCCCCGGTTGACCTTCCGCATTCCCGACCCGAAAGTGCCCCATGACTGCAAACGGCTCCCACTTTACCGAAATGTTGATGCTGCTTGCCGGTGCGGTGATCGCCGCCCCGCTGTTTCGCAGGCTCGGTCTTGGCACCGTGCTTGGATATCTCGCGGCCGGCATCCTGATCGGTCCGGTGCTGCAACAGGTGACCGATACGCAGGAAGTGCTGCATGTCGCCGAATTCGGCGTCGTGTTCCTGCTCTTCGTCATCGGGCTGGAGCTGAAACCCTCGCGTCTGTGGCAGATGCGGGCCGATGTGTTCGGGCTTGGGCCGGCGCAGGTGGCGATATCGGGTGGCATCCTGAGCGGTTTCGCCTACCTGTCGGCGATGGCGGACTGGCGCGGCAGCCTGATGATCGGCTTCGGGCTTGCCCTGTCGTCCACCGCCTTTGCGCTGCAGATCCTCAATGACACAGGTGAGATGAACAGCCGCTACGGCCAGCGCTCCTTCTCCGTTCTCTTGTTCCAGGATCTCGCGATCGTGCCGCTTCTGGCGTTGATCACAATCCTGGCACCCGGCACGAGCGAGGCTGCCGCCACCCCGATGCTGGACTTTGCAATCGCTGTCGCTGCCGTGGGCGCCATGGTGATTGCCGGCAAGTACCTGCTGACACCGATGTTCCAGATCATTGCCAGCAGCGGTGCCCGCGAGGTGATGATTGCCGCCGCCCTTCTCGTCGTGCTCGGTTCGGCGGCTGCGATGCAGGCCGTCGGTCTGTCGATGGCGATGGGTGCTTTCCTCTCCGGCGTCATGCTGGCGGAATCCTCCTATCGGCACGAGCTGGAAGCGGATATCGAACCCTTCCGCGGCCTGCTTCTGGCGCTGTTCTTCGTCGCTGTCGGGCTTTCGCTCGAAGTCCAGGTGATCTTCGAAAACCTTGCCTTCCTGATCCCGGCCGTTGCCGTGTTCATGGGTGTGAAGGCGGCCGTGGTCTACGCTCTCTCGCGCCTGTGGGGTTCGCCGCCCAATGACGCCCTGAAGATCGCGTTCCTGTTGCCGCAGGGTGGCGAATTCGGCTTCGTGCTGTTTACCACCGCAACCGCCGCGGGCCTCCTCTCTTCCGCCACCGCTTCGCTTCTGATTGCCGGCGTGACGCTGTCGATGGCGCTGACGCCGCTTGGCTCTGCGCTTGCTAGGCGCCTGCAGAAGAGCGAGACGCGCGAACATCTGGAGGAGGATTTCGAAGGCGCCGGAGCCGATGTGCTGATGATCGGCTTTTCCCGTTTCGGCCAGATCGCGGCGCAGATCCTGCTTGCCGGCGGCAGTTCCGTGACTGTCATCGACGACAGTCCCGAGCGTATCCGGCAGGCGGCCAATTTCGGCTTCCGGATCTATTTCGGCGACGGTGCCCGCAAGGACGTTCTGATCGCGTCCGGTATCGAGAAGACGAAGATCGTTGTGGTCGCGACGCAGAAACGGGAAACGACGGACCGGATCGTCGACCTGATTGCGTCGGAATTTCCCGATGTGCGCCTGTTCGTGCGGTCCTACGACCGGGTTCATTCGCTGGCGCTGCGCGAAAAGAACGTCGAATACGAGTTGCGCGAAACGCTGGAGTCCGGGCTGCTGTTCGGGCGACGGACGCTGGAAGCGCTCGGCATGAGCGAGGCTGCCGCCTCCGAGATCGGCGACGATATCCGCCGTCGCGACGAGGAACGGCTGCAGGTTCAGGCCGTGCAGGGTTTGGGCGCCGGCCGCGAGATGCTCTTCAACAGTCCCGTTCGCCCCGAGCCACTGATCAAGCCGAAACGCACCGGCAAAAGCCCGGAGGAAAAGGCTTCCGGTGTTTCGATCGGCAAGTGGTGATCAGGCGGCCCTTTCCAGAGCCTCGATCGCCCGCTTCAACTCGTCTCTTGTGCCTTCTGAGGCTTCGAGGATGTCGCGCGCCTTGTAGAAATCCATCACGCCGAAGCGATTGACGCTGGGACGCAGGAAGATGTGCGGCGGGTTGAGTTTCAGCTTGAGGGCAATGCTGGCCTGCATGGTGAGCTGGCTTGCGCCGAACAGGCTGTCGAAGCGGTTTGGCGGATGCAGGCCATCGCCTTCCGGCGCGCCGACCACATCGATGCCGATCACCACGTCGGCGAGATCCATCAACTGCTCGTAAGGGACGGGATTGAAGACGCCGCCGTCGATCATGATGCGGTTGTTGACCCTGACCGGCATGAACAGGCCGGGAATGGCGGCAGAGGCGGCAATCGCCTTGCGCAGATTGCCCGTCTCGAGGATCACCTCCGCCTGGCCATAATAATCGGTGGCGGAGATCTTCAAGGGTATGACGAGATCGGCGAAATCCTGGGGGATCTGGTTCGGCAGGAAGGCCTCGAGGATCGGCTCCAGATTGAAGTGACCGAAGCGAAATCCGCCGAGTGCATCCCGCATCGTCGACGGGCCGAGACCCCAGAGCCGGTTCACCAGCGAGCCGCGGTTGCCGACGGTCTCGACGGTATAGTCGCGGATCTCGCGGCCCGACATGCCCGATGCCATGGCGGCACCCATGATCGCGCCGATCGAGGAGCCGGAAATTGCTACCGGCCGGATGCCGAGTTCGTCCAGCGCTTCGATGACATGGATATGGGAAATGCCGCGGGCTCCGCCGCCGCCGAAGGCGACCGCGTACCGGAGATCGCCCTTCTTCCGGCCAACGCGATCCGCTGTCTCATGATCAGCAAGGGTCAGCCTCGTGCTCATGATCGGCCTCTCCCGCTCGCTCAGGCCGGTTCGTAGCGGAAGAAATCCATCCGCGTATCGCCGAAGGTTCGGCTTTCGAGCAGTTTGAAGGCCGGATCGACGGCAACTGTGACATCGGCGCGTTCTTCCAGGATCGCGAGTGCGCCGGGCACCAGCCAGCCGCCGACATGGGCTGCAAACAGAGCCCCCTCGCCCAGCTTCTGGCCATAGGGCGGATCGGCGAAGAGGAAGTTGTAGGGTTCCAGCGTACCGACCGGGCCGAGCTTGGTGGCATCGCGGCGCAGGATGCGGGCGCGGCCATGCAGGCCGAAACTGTCGATGTTCTCCCACAGGAGACCGCGACCTTCGACACCGTTTTCGACGAACAGCGCATGACGGCAGCCGCGCGAGACGGCTTCCAGTCCGACGGCACCGGTGCCGGCGAAAAGATCGATCACCCGCGTGCCATCCAGCGCCTGCGGATAGACATGGCCGATGATGTTGAACAGGCTTTCGCGCGTCCGGTCGATGGTCGGCCGGATCGCGCTGGTTTTCGGCGTGGCGAGCGTGCGGCCGCGGAATTCACCCCCTACGATGCGCACGGATCAGCCTCTCGGGGTCCGCGGTTTTCCACCCGGGCCGCCTGAGCGTGCGCCAGCCGGACGTCCGCCGGGCTTGCCACCCGAAGGACGGCCACCCGAAGGCTTTCCGCCTGAAGGTTTGCCGCCAAAGCTTGGCTTACCACCGCTCGGCTTGCCACCGAAGGATTTGCCGGCAGGCCGTGCACCTCTGGGCTTATCGCCGAACGCGGGCTTGTCACCGAACGGACGATCCGAGCGCGGACGATCGGGACGACCTTCTCCAGCACTGAACGAGCGTGCGGGACGATCACCATCCTCGCGCGGGCGACGGTCGCCCGTTGGCCGGTCACGTGTTGGGCGGTCACCCGTCGGGCGGTCACCACGCGCAGGCCTGTCACCATAAGGGCGATCCGAGCGCGGACGATCGGAGCGGCCTTCTCCGGCGTTGAACGCACGGGCGGGACGGTCACCATCCTGACGCGGGCGACGGTCGCCGCTTGGGCGGTCACCTGTCGGACGATCTCCACGGGAGGGACGATCACCGAACGAACGCTCGCCACGGGGCTTGTCGCCATAGGCACGATCGCCGCTTTCGCGCGGCTTGCGGTCGCCGAAGGAGCGCTCGCCTCTCGGGCTGTCACCGCGGGGGCTATCGCTGCGGGGTCTGTCGCTTCTCGGCTTGTCGCCACGGGGTTTGTCACCGCGGGGCTTGTCGCCGCGCGGCTTGTCACCGAACGAACGCTTGGCGCCGAATTCGCCCTTTTCCGGCTCCGGCGGAGAATCCGCACGGATCCAGTCGGCGTCGTCATCGGCGCGCTTCACGATCACGCGGCGGTCATTTTCCGGCACCTGTTTCCTGAACAGCTGCTCTGCCTGGGCACGAGCGGAAACCGCCCGGACGCTGCCGTCGGCGTTTGGACGCGCACCCGGCGCCATCCAGACATTGGCGGTGCGGCTGGTGCCCATCGGCGGACGCTTCTTCGGCTTTTCGTCGCCGAGATCACGGTCATTGGACTTGAAGCCCGGCTTTGCACCGAACTTGCCCTCGGGCTTGCCGGCGAATTTGCCGGCCGGCTTTTCGGAGAACTTGCGTTCGGTCGCCTTGGTATCGAGACGGCCGAGCGAGCGTTCGCGTCTGTCCTCGTCGCGAGGACGTGCCGGGCGGTCCGCCGGGCTCGACCATTCGGAGCGGGAGGAGCGCGCCGGCTTCTCGTCTTCAGCAGCGGCAGGCGTTTCGTTGTAGATCGGCGCGTCGAAATTCGCCTTCGCTTCTTCGATCAGGCGCGGACCGAGCTGGTCGCGCAGCGTGCGGCCGCGCACTTCCATGACCTCGCCTTCCGGCAGGTCACCGAGCTGGAACGGGCCGTAGGAGATACGGATCAGGCGGTTGACTTCAAGCCCGAGCGCGCCGAGGACGTTCTTGATCTCGCGGTTCTTGCCTTCGCGAAGACCCATGGTGATCCAGACGTTGCGGCCCTGCGAACGGTCGAGCGTGGCTTCGATCGAGCCATAGAGAACGCCATCGACGGCAATGCCGTCCTTCAGCTTGTCGAGCGATTCCTGATCCACCTCGCCATGGGCGCGGACGCGATAGCGGCGCAGCCAGCCGGTGGTCGGAAGTTCCAGCACGCGCGACAGACCGCCATCGTTGGTGAGAAGCAGCAGGCCTTCAGTATTGATGTCGAGGCGACCGATGGAGAGCACCCGCGGCAGTTCGCCGGGCAGGTTTTCAAACACGGTCTGACGTCCTTCCGGATCGGAATTCGTCGTCACCAGGCCGCCGGGCTTATGGTAGAGCCACAGGCGCGTGCGCTCGACACCGCGGATCGGCACGCCATCCACCTCGATCGCATCGTCGAAGGTGACGTTGACGACAGGCGTATCGAGAACCTTGCCGTTGAGCGACACACGGCCATCCATGATCATCCGCTCGATATCGCGGCGGGACGCCACGCCGACGCGGGCGAGGATCTTGGAAATGCGCTCGGGCTTGCCATCCGACGCTGCCGTTTCGGCAGAGGCTGCCTGACGGCGCATCGGCTTTGCCGGCTTGTCGGCGGCAGCGTTTTCGCCACGGGGCCTTTCAGCACGCGGCGCAACGGAGCGCGGACGTTCGGAGCGGGGCGCATCGGAACCGGGCTTTGCGGGGGCCCGTTTCTTGAAGCCCGTCCCCGTCTTTGTCTTGCCGGCTGCAGCATCTGCAGATTTCGGCTTGATCTCGCGGATGAAGGTTTTGGCTTCGCCGCGCTTCGGCTTGTCTTTTGAAGTCATTTGTTGTTTGCCTGAAGCATGATGTCTACGGAAACGAACCGGACATTCGTGTTCGTGGATGGTGATGAAACACGCGCACAGCGCGCTTCGTGTTGAATGCTTCCTACCAGTTCATGCGAGCCGGGTTAAGAGGAAATCGCGGAAATGCCCAAGAGCGACGGTTTCATGGATGCCGCACTCACAGAAGCCAGGCTTGCAGCGGCACAGGGCGAAGTTCCCGTGGGTGCCGTGCTGGTCATGGACGGCGAGATTATCGCCAGATCCGGCAACCTGACCCGCACCAAGAACGACGTGACGGCGCATGCCGAGATTGCGGTTATGCGGGCTGCGGCCGGGGTTCTCGGCCAGGAACGGCTTAGTGGTGCCGATCTTTACGTGACGCTGGAACCATGCACCATGTGTGCGGCGGCGATTTCGTTCGCGCGAATTCGCCGGCTGTATTACGGCGCGGGAGATCCGAAGGGTGGCGCTGTCGAAAATGGCGTGCGCTTCTTTGCGCAGCCGAGCTGCCATCATGCGCCGGATGTCTATTCCGGGCTCGGAGAGCGGGAAGCCGCCGACATTCTGACAGGCTTCTTTCGCTCACGCCGGGATTAGGCAAGACAAGCTCTTACTGGAAGGGCTTCCACCAGCTGCTGTTCGACGCCTGGGTTGCGCTCTGCGCTTCCTTCTTGCGACGGCGCTCCTTCTCGTTCTCGGGTTCTCCGAGATCCTGAAGCGTTGCGGCATCGGCGGCACGGAATTCAGCCGGCGGCTCGGACAGCGAACGGCGGCGCGAGCCCATGTTGACCGTTTCGACATCCTGCTTGGCCTTGCGGAAGGCTTCCCATTTTTCCGTTTCGGTCATCTGACCACCCTGGCCACGACCGGCCATCAGCGGCGAACGGTAATTGTTGTTGCCTTCGTTTTCCTTGGCTTCCAGACGCAGGCGCGCACGGGTCTCTTCCGGAGATTCAACCCAGTTCGGGTTGCTTTCGCGGTTGGCGAGCGACTGCTGGGGTGCAGGAAGACTGCTCTGACCCTTGCCGGCAACGACCAGCGTCGGGCGGGGATTGTAGCGCAGCTTTTCTTTTTCTTCATCGCGGGCGCTGCCGAGAGCCACGGCTGCTCCAAGATCGTCGCCGAGCTGGGCCATTGCCGTCTTGTCGGTGCCATAGGTCGGGCCGCCCATGCAGCCGGAAAGAGACACGGTTGCAGCCAGCATGCCAACCGCACCGATCGCGGCACGAAACGCATAAGTCGTTTTCATCAAACCCCTACCATCGGCGCCCGTCCTGACGCCTTCAAAACCGGAAGTCATCTCGTGCCGGAACATTCCGGCCAATTTCAGGCAGGAATACCGGATGACGCGGCCAAGCGCAATCATCCGGTAATCTGCAAGCCATCAGAGCCGGCCAAGCTTGGCCAGTTCTGTCAATGCAGCCGCATCGCGGGCCGAAACATCCGGCCAGGCGGGATCTGACCCGACATCCGTCGTCACCCGCCACGAGCGGGCGCATTTGACGCCGTCAGCAGGCTTCGGCTCAACCGACACGCCGGACACTTCCGCCAGACGGAACGCCGTCTGCGGGCCTTCGTCTGCCACGATCGTGATCGCGGACGTGATGCAGGTCTCTTCGAAATCGAGCCCTTCCAGCGCCTTCAAGAGCTCTGCATCGGCGACGTGGACGACGGGAGCAGCTTCCAGCGACGAACCGATGCGCTTGTCCTTGCGCTCGATTTCCAGCGCGCCTGTGACGACCGAGCGAACCTTGCGGATCTTTGCCCATTTCTCGGCAACCGCATCGTTCTTCCATTCGGAGAGCACATCCGGGAACTGTTCCAGATGCACGGAGACGGCATCGGGCTTCAGGGACAGCCATGCCTCTTCCGTGGTGAAGGGCAGCATCGGTGCGAGCCAGGTGACCGTGCATTCGAAGATCTTGCGGATGACGGCAAGCGAGGCGCGACGTCGCAGCGACGACGGGGCGTCGCAATAGAGCGCGTCCTTGCGGATGTCGAAGTAGAAGGCGGACAGTTCAATATTGCTAAAGTCGATCAGCGCGCGGGCGATCTTCTTGAACTCGAACGCGTCATAGCCTTCCCGCACCAGCTTATCCAGCTCGGACAGACGGTGCAGCATGAGCTTTTCGAGTTCCGGCAGCTCGGCGTAAGCGATCTCTTCGCCGTCGTCGTGCGCCAGCGTGCCGAGCATCCAGCGGATGGTGTTGCGCAGCTTGCGATAGGCATCGACGTTGGTCTGGATGATCGTCTTGCCGAGGCGCTGGTCTTCCCAGTAATCCGTGGTCATGACCCAGAGGCGCAGGATATCGGCGCCGGCATCCTTCATGACATCCTGAGGTGCCACGACATTGCCGAGCGACTTCGACATTTTCTGGCCCTTCTCATCCATGGTGAAACCATGGGTGACGACCGTGTCATAGGGCGCGCGGCCGCGGGTAGCGGCCGATTCCAGAAGCGAGGAATGGAACCAGCCGCGATGCTGGTCCGACCCTTCGAGATAGACGTCGGCCGGCCATTTCAGATCCGGACGATCTTCGAGGGTAAAGGTATGGGTCGAGCCTGAATCGAACCAGACATCGAGGATATCCATGACCTGTGTCCACTTGGCGCCGTCATGGGCATTGCCGAGGAAGCGTTCCTTGGCGCCTTCGGCAAACCAGGCATCGGCCCCTTCGGCATCGAAGGCTTCCAGGATGCGGGCATTGACCTCTTCATCCTGCAGGACATTGCCTTCCTCATCTGCAAACACGCAGATCGGGACGCCCCAGGCGCGCTGGCGCGACAGGACCCAATCCGGGCGCTGCTCGATCATGGCGCGCAGACGGTTCTGGCCGGCGGCGGGCACGAAGCGGGTATCGTCGATGGCGGTTAGCGCACGGGTGCGCAGCGTCGTTCCGTCTGCGAGGTCCTTGTCCATATAGACGAACCACTGCGGCGTGTTGCGGAAGATGATCGGCTTCTTCGAGCGCCAGGAATGTGGATAGGAATGCTTGAGGCGGCCGCGGGCAAACAGCGCTTCGCGTTCGATCAGCGCCTTGATGACGCGGTCGTTGGCATCGCCCTTCTTGCCGTTGTCATCCATGACGCGAGCGCCCTCGAAACCGGGGGCGTCGGTGGTGTAGGTGCCCGAGTCATCGACCGGGAACGGGATGCGCGGATCGATACCGCGGGCTTCAAGTTCCTTGACGCTGGACATCCAGGCCTCAAAGTCCTCGCGGCCGTGGGATGGGGCGGTGTGGACAAAACCGGTACCGGCATCATCGGTGACGTGGTCGCCGGCGAGGAGTGGGACGGCGAAGTCGTAGCCGAGATCCTTGAGGGGATGGGCGCAGGTGATATTTGCCAACATGTCCGCGGAAACGTCGGCAAGCCTATCGAACTTCAGCTTCGCTTTCTCTGCACAGGATGTCGCAAGAGAGTCCGCAAAGATAAGATGCTCACCCGGCTGCGGACCAAAGTCGTTCTCAGCAGCCACAACCTCATAGAGGCCGTAGGCGACCTTCGGCGAATAGGCGATGGCGCGGTTGCCCGGGATCGTCCAGGGCGTGGTCGTCCAGATCACGACGCTTGCGCCGTGCAGATCCGGATGAAAATAGACGCCGCTGCCTTCCGTATCGGCCGGGATGCTCGACGGCTCGTCCAGCGGAGACACAACCGGGAACTTCACCCAGATCGTGTCGCTCTCGTAATCGTGGTATTCAACCTCGGCTTCCGCCAGCGCCGTGCGCTCGACCACCGACCACATGATCGGCTTCGAGCCGCGATAGAGCTGGCCGCTCATGGCGATCTTCAGAAGTTCGCCGGCGATCCGGCTTTCGGCGTGAAAATTCATCGTCAGATACGGATTGTCGAAATCGCCGACGATGCCGAGGCGCTTGAATTCTTCGGCCTGGATCGCGATCCACTTCTGCGCATAGGCGCGGCATTCCTTGCGGAATTCGATCATCGCGTCCGGCTGTTTCAGGTCGGGCTTGGCCTTGCCCTTGGCGCGGTAATTCTCTTCCTCGATCTTCCACTCGATCGGCAGACCGTGGCAATCCCAGCCGGGAACGTAGTTCGCATCATAGCCGCGCATCTGGAACGAGCGGGTGATGACGTCCTTGAGGATCTTGTTGAGCGCATGGCCGATATGGATGTTGCCGTTGGCGTAAGGAGGGCCATCGTGCAGCACGAATTTTTCGCGACCGGCGGCGGAGGTGCGCAGCTTCTTGTAGAGATCCATCTCGCGCCAGCGGGCAACGGTTTCCGGCTCTTTCTGCGGCAGGCCTGCCCGCATCGGAAACTCGGTCTCGGGCAGATAGAGGGTCTTCGAGTAATCGAGCTTTTCAGTCACTGTATCGGTCATATTGGCTATCGTCTCTGGCGCCGGGACAGGGGCGCATGCGGATGAATTCGGTGGCAGAAGCGCTCCTGGAAGCGCCGAAAACCCGGACCCTCCGGCCGACTGTTCAAGCCGCGCGGAAGGCCGGGCCGATAATTCGTATGATCATCGCGGCCATGATCCTGGCCCGCCGGAAATCTGTCATGGGGGCGGTTATTACGGTGTTTTTCGGGTGAAAGGAAGGGGCAAAACCGAGATGGTTCGTGGACTCCCTGCCCGCCCTTGGATTACAACTGACTATCTGACCAGTTGGAGGACGACATGCCGGAAAGACGTCAGGAAAACATCTGGAAGCTGGAAGATGCCAAGGCACGGTTTTCCGAGGTCGTGCGGCGCGCCCGCAACGAAGGCCCGCAGCATGTGACTGTGCGCGGAAAGGACAGCGTCGTGGTCATCAGCAGCGAAGAGCTGGAGCGGTTGAGCAGGCCGGCGCCCAAGACATCGCTGATCGATTTCATGGAAGGGTTGGGACTGGAAGATCTCAATCTCGACCGGGATGCCGACCGCGGACGGGACGTGGAACTGTGATCGGCTGGCTTCTCGACACCAACGTCATTTCCGCCCTGATCAACCCGCACGGCGCGCCTTCCGTCAAGCGCTGGGCGGCGGACTGTGACGAAGATCGGCTGTTCATCAGCGTTCTGACGCTCGCCGAATACGACAAGGGAATAGCGAACCTGCCCGACGACGATGCCAATCGCTACCGCTACAAGGCCGCCACCGACGCGCTTGAAGCCCGGTTCAGTGGCCGTACGCTGTCCGCGACCGACCCTATCGTGCGCCGCTGGGGCGAGATTTCGGGACGCGTGAAGCGTTCCACCGGTCACGCGCCGCCTGTCATCGATACGCTGTTTGCGGCGACCGCCATCGAGCACGATCTCTATCTCGTCACCCGCAACGTCAAGGACTTCCGCATGTCGGGCGCGGCGATCTTCGATCCCTGGCAGGACGATGTCGCGCTGTTTCCGTTGAGCGGCCGCTAAGCCTTCGGGTTGGCCAGCATCGTTGCCCGCAGAGCATCGTTGATGCGGTCCTGCCAGCCGGGGCCGTCGTCCTGGAAGTATTCGATGACGGCGCTGTCGAGCTTCAGGGACACGAGTTCCTTTGCCTGGGGAGCTGCGCGTCTTTCGACTGCCGGAGCAGCGGGTTTCTTGACCGGCTTGAACAGCGCTTCGGCCGCTTCCATCGGGTTTACGGGCCTGCGGGGTGGGGTTGCCATGGGATATCATTCCTGCGTTGCGGACTACTGATGACAGATATATGGTTTTCGGGAAACCGCAGACCTTCAGAGTAGACACCGTGAAGAGAACATTCTTTATCAAAGCTGTCTGGGATGAAGAAGCCAGGCTCTTCTATTCGGAGAGCGATATCGAGGGCCTTCATATCGAGGCGCCCGACGTGGATTCTTTTGAAGACGTCATCTTCGATGTCGCCATCGATCTGATCGTCGCCAATCATATTTCCGCAGAGGATCTGGCGCACAAGCCGGTGAAGTACCTGATCCCGGCAATTCTCTGGCAACGGCCCGCCGAGATGACGGCGGCCGCCTGATATACGCCTCTAAAGCCTAAAACGCGATCTTCATGTCCAGCTCGCCGAGCGGCTTTACGCCTGACAGCAGTGCCCTCGCCTCTGCCTCGTCGTTTTTCATCTGGGCGACCAGGGGGTCGAGGCCGTCGAATTTGAGTTCGGGGCGCAGGTAGCCGAAGAAGGAGACCGAGCTGATCTCGCCGTAGAGGTTTCCCGAGAAATCGAACAGAAAGGTTTCGAGAAGAGGTGCGCCGTCGTCAGTCACGGTCGGGCGGCGGCCGTAGCTTGCGACGCCGTCGTGCAGCGTGCCGTCGGCTCGTCTGAAGCGCACGGCATAGATGCCGGGCTTCAGTTCCGTTTCAGGGGCAAGCTTCATGTTCGCGGTGGGATAGCCCAGCTGGCGGCCAAGCTGTTCGCCGCCGATCACTTCCGCCTCGACCGTGTAGCGATAGCCGAGCAGGCCTGCCGCAGCGACAACGTCTCCTTCGGCGATCAGATCGCGGATGCGGCTCGACGACACGACTTCCGCGTTTTCATCGCGAAACGCATCCACCAGCGACACGGTGAAGTCGTGACGATCGCCGGCGGTCATCAGGAAGGCCGGTCCGCCTTCGCGGCCCTTGCCGAAATGGAAGTCGAAGCCCGTGACGACGGCGCTTGCGCCCAGCCAGTCGGTCAGGATCGTCTTCACGAAATCCTCGGCCGAACGGGTCGCGAAGTCGCGGTCGAACGGATACTCGATCACGGAGCGGAACCCCATCGCTTCCAAGAGCCGTGCCTTGAGTGGCGCCGGCGTCAGCCGGAAGACAGGCTGGTCGGGCTTGAAGACGGTGCGCGGATGCGGCTCGAAGGTCAACACTTGAGCGGGCACGCCGCGTTCACTGGCAAGTTCCAGCGCACGATCCAGCACACTGCGATGGCCGCGGTGGACGCCATCGAAATTGCCGATCGCGACGACGCCGCCCTTGAGGCTCTCGGGCAGCGGCTCCTTCATTTCGTTGCGGTGAAATACGGTCATGTCAGGTTCCGGATCAGGCGAGGCGCGGCATCCAGAATTTCGGGGCTGCGTTCTCGCCTTTCAGCCATTCCTGCATGATTGCCTCGTCGGTCTCGCCATCGACGGAATATTCCGCGATGTGAATGCCGGCACTGATATAAAGCAGGTCGAGGCCTTGCGAAAGCGCGCCGCGAACATCGGTCGGCATGCCGTCGCCGATTGCGAGAACCCTCGCCTTGTCGACATCACCGCGCTCCTGGCGGGCAAGCGAGATCGCCTCGTCGTAGATCGGCTTGTGCGGCTTGCCGGCAACGCGGACCTGGCCGCCGAGTTGTTCGTAATAGGCGGCGACCGCACCGGCGCAGGGAATGATCCGGTGACCGCGTTCGACCACCAGATCCGGGTTCGCGCAGATCATCGGCACGTCGCGCGCAATGAAGGTGGTCAGCATCTGGGTATAGTTTTCGGGCACTTCCTTCTCGTCGTCGAAGAAGCCGGTGCAGACGACGCAATCGGCGTCGGCTTCAGAAACGATCTCGATACCCAGTCCATCGAAGAAATTGAGGTCGCGTTCAGGCCCCAGCAGAAACACCTTCTTCGGACCTTCGGCGACCAGATGGCGGGTGACATCGCCAGACGTGACGATCCGGTCATAGGTTCCATCGGGAACGCCGAGATGCTTCATCTGTTCGATGACGCCAGGTGCTGGACGCGGAGAGTTGGTGATCAGGACGACAGTGGCGCCGGCTTTTCTCGCGGCGGCCAAGGCTGTGCAGGAATGCTGGAAGGCTTCGACGCCGTTATGGACCACGCCCCAGACATCCGAAAGCACGACATCGTAGCTCTCGATCACGTCGTTCAAATTCTGGATGCGCTTTGCCATATCAAAAGTTCCTGCCGGTTTTGCCTGCTCGATTAGGAGGCTGACATCGCAAACCGTTGGCGAGATTACAAGGGAGAAGGCAGTGAAAGCGGGCCGCGCGACGCAGATCGCGGCAAAACTTCATATTTTTGCAATGGTCCGATCCTCACCGGATCAGGACGATCTGGGCGACAAAACCCGCCGCCGCGCTGATGGCGAGCACCGGCACCATGCCGAGCTTCAGGACGAACAGCATGACGGCGGAGGCTGCGAAAAGCACGAGCGCGACAGGATCGAGGCTGGACCAGACCGGGACGGAGAGGCCAAATCCTGCTGGCGCGAAGAGATCGACGTGGCGAACTTCCTTGAACAGAACGTGCAGGCCGAACCAGATTGCGAGGTTGAGGATGACGCCGACGACCGCGGCGGTGATGGCAGACAGCGCGCCCGATAAAAGGGCGTTGCCGCGCAAGCGCTCGATCAAGGGGGCGCCCGCAAAGATGAAGACGAAGCTCGGCACGAAGGTTGCCCAGGCGACAAGCAGGCCGCCGACAATCCCGCCCGTGACGGGGCCGAGACCGGAGGCTTCGCGGAAACCGACGAGAAAGCCGACGAAGGACAGAACCAGCACGAGCGGGCCCGGCGTGGTTTCGGCAAGTGCCAGACCGTCGAGCATCTCGCCCGGCTTCAGCCAGCCGTAATCGGCCACTGCGACCTGCGCCACATAGGCCAGAACCGCATAGGCGCCGCCGAAGGTGACCAGTGCCATCTTGGAGAAGAAGCCGAACAGGCTGGACAGGCTTTCCGGCGCACCGAAGGCCCAGAGCACCAGGACAGGCGACTGCCAGACGAGGATCCAGAATGAAAGCGTCGCGATCGTGCGGGCGATACCAGGTGTTTTCGCGCAGGGAGGACTGTCCTCTTTGGCGACGCTGTCTTGCGGTTGCTGCCCCCCTGCCCGCGTCATCAGATAGCCTGCGAGACCGGCCGCAAACACGACGAGCGGAAACGGCAGACTGAAGAAGAACAGGGCGATGAAGGCGGCGGCCGCGACACCACGCAGAAAAGTGGTTTTTAGCGTGCGGCGCCCGAGGCGGATCACGGCTTCCACCACGATCGCAAGGACGGCGGCTTTCAGGCCGAAGAACAGGCCGGCCAGCCACGTCGCATCCTGATAGAGGACATAAGCTGCCGAAAGCCCCAGAATGATTGCAAGGCCGGGAAGCACGAAAAGCAGGCCCGAAACGATACCGCCGCGCACGCCGAACAGCAGCCAGCCGATATAGGTTGCCAGTTGCTGCGCTTCCGGACCGGGCAGCAGCATGCAGTAGTTGAGGGCGTGCAGAAACCGCTCTTCCGAGAGCCAGCGTCTTTCTTCCACCAAAGTCTTGTGCATCATGCCGATCTGTCCGGCAGGCCCTCCGAAACTGAGGGCTCCGATCCGGGCAAACACGCCTATGAGCTCACGAAAGCTCGGCGCCGGGCCCGGGTTTTTGTCGTTAAGCGTATTCTGCATGGCCGCTCCCTGAGCCCTGAATTTTTCAAGCCCGTTCTTGACTCAGCTCGCAGCCATCCTTATCTCGGGTCTCGTTAGCACTCTCGATAGATGAGTGCTAAACGTCACTCCGCGGGTCCTTGAGACCCGTCCATGTCATTTGATCGAGGGATTAGACAATGACAAGCACCAATTTTCGCCCCCTGCACGACCGCGTTGTAGTCAAGCGCGTCGAGTCTGAAGAAAAGACCAAGGGCGGCATCATCATTCCCGATACCGCCAAGGAAAAGCCAGCTGAAGGCGAAATCATCGCCGTTGGTCCTGGCGCCCGCGACGAAAGCGGCAAGCAGGTTGCACTCGACGTCAAGGTCGGCGACCGCGTTCTGTTCGGCAAGTGGTCGGGCACCGAAGTCAAGCTCGATGGCGTCGACCTTCTGATCATGAAGGAAGCCGACATCATGGGCATCATCGGCTGATTTTAGCCGACTGCTCTTCTTCCAATATTTGCTGACACCCCTTTTCAGGAGTTCCCAACATGGCAGCTAAAGAAATCAAGTTTGGCCGCACCGCGCGCGAAAAGATGCTTCACGGCGTCGATATCCTCGCTGACGCAGTGAAGGTCACGCTCGGCCCAAAGGGTCGTAACGTCATCATCGACAAGTCCTTCGGCGCTCCGCGCATCACCAAGGACGGTGTTTCGGTCGCCAAGGAAATCGAACTTGAAGACAAGTTCGAAAACATGGGCGCCCAGATGGTCCGCGAAGTTGCTTCGAAGACCAACGACATCGCCGGCGACGGCACCACGACTGCTACCGTTCTTGCACAGGCCATCGTTCGCGAAGGCAACAAGGCCGTTGCAGCCGGCATGAACCCGATGGACCTGAAGCGCGGCATCGATCTCGCCGTTGCAGAAGTCGTCAAGGATCTCCAGGCCAACGCCAAGAAGATCTCGACTTCGGAAGAAGTTGCACAGGTCGGCACGATTTCGGCAAACGGCGACGCACAGGTCGGCCGTGACATTGCTGAAGCCATGCAGAAGGTCGGCAACGAAGGTGTTATCACCGTCGAAGAAGCCAAGACCGCTGAAACCGAACTCGAAGTCGTCGAAGGCATGCAGTTCGACCGCGGCTACCTGTCGCCTTACTTCGTGACCAACCCGGAAAAGATGGTCGCCGATCTCGACGACGCTTACATCCTTCTGCACGAAAAGAAGCTTTCGAACCTTCAGGCCATGCTGCCTGTTCTCGAAGCTGTCGTTCAGACCGGCAAGCCGCTCCTCATCATCGCTGAAGACGTCGAAGGCGAAGCTCTTGCAACGCTCGTCGTCAACAAGCTGCGTGGCGGCCTGAAGATTGCTGCCGTCAAGGCTCCTGGCTTCGGCGATCGCCGCAAGGCCATGCTGGAAGACATCGCCATCCTAACGGGCGGCACTGTCATCTCCGAAGACCTCGGCATCAAGCTCGAAACCGTAACGCTCGACATGCTCGGCCGTTCGAAGAAGGTTTCGATCACCAAGGAAAATACGACGATCGTCGACGGCGCCGGTCAGAAGACCGACATCGAAGGCCGCGTTGCACAGATCAAGGCACAGATCGAAGAAACATCTTCGGACTATGACCGCGAAAAGCTGCAGGAACGTCTTGCCAAGCTCGCTGGCGGCGTTGCCGTTATCCGCGTCGGCGGCTCCACGGAAATCGAAGTCAAGGAACGCAAGGACCGCATCGACGACGCGCTCAACGCGACGCGCGCTGCCGTTCAGGAAGGCATCGTCCCAGGCGGCGGTACCGCACTCCTGCGCGCTTCGACCAAGATCACGTCCAAGGGCGCGAACGACGACCAGGAAGCCGGCATCAACATCGTCCGCAAGGCGCTGCAGTCGCTGGTTCGCCAGATCGCAACCAACGCTGGTGACGAAGCTTCGATCGTTGTCGGCAAGATCCTCGACGGCAACAGCGACAACTTCGGCTACAACGCCCAGACGTCGGAATATGGCGACATGATCGCCATGGGTATCGTCGATCCGGTCAAGGTCGTTCGCACGGCTCTGCAGAACGCAGCTTCGGTTGCTTCGCTGCTGATCACCACCGAAGCCATGATTGCCGAACTTCCTAAGAAGGAATCGGCTGGCGGCGGCATGGGCGGCGGCGGAATGGGCGGCATGGGCGGAATGGACATGATGTGATCAGGCCGTAAGGTCTGCACATCTGATCCTTCAGGTTCAGTGTTTCGGAAAGGGCGTCGGGCAACCGGCGCCCTTTCTGCTATTGAGGCATACAGCATGCATAGCATTTCCCCCTCTGAACTTACCGAACGACAAGGACTGATAATTTTTATTCGTATAAAATAGTAATTCGGCAGTGACGCTCTTCTAAGCAACTTCACATTAACTGCGCTTAATCAAACACCAACGCGCAGGTTGCCATGAAGCACGTATCTTTGATCGGTAAATTTCTGACGCTCATGTCGTTCTTCGGCATATTCGTCGTCGCAACTGCCTTCTACAGCAGCAACAGCATTCGAACGCTGGATAGCGAGTATGGCGGGCTTCTCCAGCAGGAAAGTCTGGCAACTTTGGCAATTGCACGCGCCAATCGCTACATGCAGACCGGGCACGCTGCCGTTGGCGACCTGCTTGTGTCGCGCACTGACGCAGAGAACGCGAGCAATCTTGCGGCGTTTGAAAAAGCCAAATCCTCTTTTGGTGGCTGGATGGACAAGGCGATGGCGGCCCTTCCCGCTAATGCCAAGCTGGCGCCGATCAAGGCGGAAGGTTTGAGCGTTCTCAATGACGCTTGCGGCCCTGTGGTTCAGGCCGCAGCTCAGGCCACGGACGAGGCTGCCGTGCTGGCGTCTCAGGAAGCCTTCATGAGGGACTGCAAGCCGAAGTTTGCGGCCGTTACCGAAAAACTCACGGTGGTGACCGACGAAGTGATGACAGCTGCAAATCAGGAAAGCGAAAATCTCAGCGCCAGTGCGAAGACAACCATCTACGCCACTTTCGGGGCTGTTATCGGAGGTCTCGCCCTCGTGCTCGTCGCAGGCTTCTTCCTGATCCGTGCCTGGCTTGCACGACCCATCCAGCACTTGCAGCGCACGATGCTGACCCTTGCAAACGGGGATCTGTCGGCGCTGGTGGCCGGCGCGGACCGCCGCGACGAGGTCGGCAGCATGGCCAAGGCCTTGCAGGTGTTCAAGGACAATGCTCTGCGCAGCAAGGAAATGGAGCATGAAGCCGAGCTGAACCGTACGACCCAGGAAGCGGACCGTGTCCGCAACGCGGAGAGCGAACGCCAACGCAGCGAGGCGATGGCCGAGGCGACCAATGGTCTGGCGGAAGGCCTCAAGCGGCTCTCGGCCGGAGACCTGACCTTCCAATTGGACCGGGCTTTCGCCGCAGACTTCGAAGGCTTGCGAGCGGATTTCAACGACTCGGTCGCCAAGCTGCGCGACACGCTCCACTCCGTCGCCAACGCCACCAACGCGATCGACGGCGGATCCCGCGAACTCAGCCAGAGCGCCGGCGACCTGTCGAAACGTACCGAACAGCAGGCCGCCTCGCTCGAAGAGACAGCTGCAGCGCTCGACCAGATCACGGCCAATGTCAGCACCTCCACCAGCCGCACGGAGGAAGCCCGGTCGATGGCGATCGAAGCCAATCAATCGGCTGCCCAGTCCGGCGCCGTCGTTGCAAAAGCGGTCGATGCGATGCAGCGGATCGAACAGTCGTCCTCGCAGATCTCCAACATCATCGGCGTGATCGACGAAATCGCCTTCCAGACCAACCTTCTCGCCCTCAATGCGGGCGTTGAGGCGGCGCGCGCCGGTGAAGCCGGCAAGGGCTTTGCGGTGGTTGCCCAGGAAGTACGCGAGCTCGCGCAGCGCTCAGCGCAGGCGGCAAAGGAGATCAAGGACCTGATCCGGAACTCGGCGTCCGAAGTCAAGAATGGCGTCGAACTGGTGAGCGCCACAGGCACTGCGCTTCAGGTGATCCAGAATCATGTGGTGGCGATCAATTCGCAGCTCGATGCGATTGCCACGTCCGCAAAGGAACAGTCGGTCGGCCTGTCGGAAGTCAATGTTGCCGTCAACCAGATGGACCAGGTAACCCAGCAGAACGCCGCGATGGTGGAAGAAGCAACGGCGGCAAGCGCTGCGCTTGCCCAGGAAGCCCAGCGCCTGCGCGAGCTCGTCGGCCGGTTCAACACCGAAGGCGACCGCGGGATGTCCGCATCGGTGCGCGTTGCCGATCACGCAACCGCCCGCGCCACCCCCTCGCCGGCACGCACCCTCGCCAAGAAGGTTGCGTCGGCCTTCGGTTCGCTAGCGCCAGCCGCCTCTAACTGGGAAGAGTTCTGATTGACCACATTGACGAACCGAAAGGGCGGTCTTCGGGCCGCCTTTTTTTGTTTCGCGCCCATAAAAAAACCGCCCGGCAGAGCCGGACGGTGAAGGGTCATTTCAAGTGCCGCTCGGCTTAGTACAGCGTGCGGCCGTTGTTGTTCTTGCGGTAGATGTTGCGCGACGCGTTGTTCTGGCGGCGCTCGATCTCGCGGCGCTCGCGCGGGGTGATCACGCCATCGCGGGCTGCGCGGTTCTGGGCGCGATCGATGCGGTTCTGCTGGCGAGCGATGTTGCGAAGCTCCTGCGGCGTCAGTTTGCCGGTGACGGCACCGCGGTAGATCCGGTTTTCCTGCCGGTTTTCGCGGCTTTCGCTGCGGTATGTCTGCGCAAAGCTCGGCACTGCAAATGCAGACGCCATGACGAGTGCGAGCGTGGTGATGGCGATCTTCTTCATATCTTCCTCCTAGTTCGAGGTCGAACTCAATGTGAGAACGACACGATGGTAGGTGCCAAACGGTGAACCCCGGCTGAAGGTTGCGTTCACCTTCGCTTGCATATGCGGTTTTTTGCACATTCTAAAATGGCCGTGATCGTTCACTTTTATGAGACAAACAGTCTCCGATCGTTCATCTTTCGCGTTTGGCAGAAAGGGGTAATGTCCGGTTCAAGAATTCACACGCGGCGGGGAGAAAGATCCAGCGCCGCAACCCGGAGACTTCCCATGTCCAGCACCAACAACATCATCATTCTCGTCGCACGCATTCTTCTGTCGTTCATGTTCATCTTTGCCGGCTTCGGCAAGCTGGCCGATCCTGCAGGCACTGCCGGCATGATCGCAGGCGCCGGCATGCCGGCTGCAACCGCCCTTGCCTATCTCGCCGGCCTGTTCGAATTCGTTGCCGGCCTTGCCGTTCTCGTCGGCTTCCAGACCAAGATCGCCGGCTGGGCCATCGCCCTGTTCTGCATCTTCACCGGCGTGATGTTCCATTCGGGCACCGTTGCCGTTCCCGGCTGGCCGGATGCCGCTCTCGGCTGGATCAACACGCTCAACGGCATCATGCTGATGAAGAACGTGACCCTTGCCGGCGCCTACATCCTGCTCGCTACCTACGGCCCCGGTCTCTACTCGGTCGACGCTCGCCGCGGTAAGGTCGCAATCGCTGCCTAACCTTTGAGCGTTCCCTGCCATGAAGGCCCGCCAGTCAACTGACTGGTGGGCATTTTTTTATTCTGGAATTGCTATGATGTCCGGCGGCGGATGTTCTTTGCCAGCCAGACGGTTGCGCCACCGCATTGCGGATCCTGGGCGACGCTTGCCAGCACCTCGAAGCCGTTTTTTGTAAGGAGCGCTTCGTATTCCTCCGGTGACAGGCTGGCGTGGTAAAGCGGTTCACCGCCGAACTCCCCCATCGCCTCTCCTTCGAAATGGCCGGCGGTAAACATCAGCGCCGCACCGGGGCCAGCGAGTGCTGCAAAGCGCGGGAACATGGCGCGCTGGTCCTGCGGGTTGAGGTGGAAGAAGCTGTGCCAGGCGATGATGCCATCGAACTTGGTCGGCTGGTAGAACTTGCGCATGTCGGCAACGATCCAGGCGCGGCCCGGAAACCGTTCGCGGGCAAGCCCGATCAGCGTTTCCGATGTATCGACGCCGGTGAGGCGAAGATTGCGGCGGATGAGGTCGGCCGCGATCGGTTCCGCTGCACCGCAGCCGAGATCGAGCACGTGACCGCGCGGCGGCATGGTGGCCGCGAACCTGTCGAGCCATGGTCGTTCGAACAGGGTCTTGCCGCGCAGCTTGTCGAAGGCAGCTGCGTGGCGTTCGTAAAGCCCGATGATATTGGCGTCTTCGCCGGCCATCAGAGCGCGTTGCGCACGGCGTCGACGATATGCGCGATGCGCGGATCGCCCTCATGCGCGGATTTGCGCGCTCTCACCAAACAGGCCTGCGACTTGAGGATGACGCCATCCGACAGGATCTTCAGGTGGTTGGCGCGCAGTGTCGAGCCGGTCGAGGTAATATCGACGATGATATCCGCCTGGCCCGCTGCTGGTGCGCCTTCCGTGGCGCCGAGGCTTTCGACAATACGGTAAAGCTGAATGCCGTGCTGCGACGAGAAATGCTGCTGGGTGAGCCGCCAGTATTTCGTGGCGATCTGCAACCGCCGACCGTGACGCGCGCGAAAATCTGCGGCGACATCGCCGAGATCGGCCATGGTATCGACGTCGAGCCAGATCTCCGGAACGGCGACGACCACATCCGCATGGCCGAAACCGAGGCGGGCGACGATCTCGACCTGCCTGTCTGCATCGACCAGGCCTTCGCGCACGAGATCCTCGCCGGTGACGCCGAAATCGACGGCGCCGGCGCCGAGTTCACGGGCGATCTCGGAGGCCGAGAGAAAGGCGATCTCGATATCCTCATGGCCTTCGACGCGGCCGCGATAGGAGCGATCATTGCCGACGGCGACGATGGGAAGGCCGGCGCGCTCGAAGATCGCCGAAGCGTCGTCCTTCATGCGGCCCTTGGAGGGCAAAGCGATGGTAATGGTCATCAGCGCGCCCTCGCCTGTTCGATCCGGTCGAGCCACAGCGAAAAGCCGACGGCCGGAATATCGTCCACGGCGCCGAGCAGCGTCAGCAGCCGATCGAAGCGACCGCCGCCGACGAGAACCGCGTCCGACCCCTTTTGCGTGACCTCGAAGACGAGGCCGGTGTAATAATCGAGCGGACGACCGAAGGCGGCACGGTATGTGATGCGCGACGGGTCCATGCCGAGATCCTGAAGTGCTGCAACGCGGGCTTCGAATTCGCCAAGCGCATGGCCGAACGACAGGCCTGCGGCATCGGCAAAACCGGCAAGGGCAGCGGCCGCTTCGGAAAGCGGCAGTTCCAGCGACAGGAACTCGCTCAGCAGAAGAAGTGCCGCGCCATCCAGCCGGGTTTCGGCGAGCGCCAGCTTTTCCGTCAACCGTGCGGCAATCTCGCGCGGCGAGCGGCTGGCATTGGTGGAATAGCCGGTGTCCTGCATGGTCCGGTCAATATGGTCGATCAGCGCCGCCTCGTCCTTGCGCAAGAGATCGGCAAGTTCCGGCGACAGGCCTGCGACCGGCTGCGGGGTGGCGAGAGTCAGCAGCAGTTGCTTCAGAAGCGCCGTGTTGCCAAATGCCTGGATCAGCCGCTTCTGCCAGCCGAGCGGCAGGCCGAGCGAGCGCACGACCGCTTCGAACACGGTCTGGTCTCCGAGCGTGATCGTGAGCGCGCGACCGGGAAGCAGGCTCGCGATGATTTCGACCGCATCGGTGACGGCCCGGGCATCGGCGCTTGCGACGTTCTTTTCGCCGAGATCCTCGATGCCGGCCTGATAGAACTCGTTGTCGCCGTCACGCCGCTGGCGAAACACTTCGCCGAGATAGCAATAGCGCCGCGGCGTGCCGGTGGCGGTCTCGATATGGCGCAGGCAGACGGGAATGGTGAATTCCGGCCGCAGACACAGGCTTTCGCCTCGCTCGCTTTCGGTGAGGAAGATGCGGCGGCGAAGATCCTCGCCGGCCATGTCGAGAAAGGGTGCTGCCGGCTGGATCACCGGCGTATCGATGCGGGCCGCACCGCGACCGGCAAATTCATCGAGCAGGCGGCCGGAGAATTCGGGCATGTTGATCAGCGGCATGGGACGGCTCCTGCGGTAGGGGAGAAAGTCCCCCTCTGGGCTGCCGCCCATCTCCCCCACGGGGGGGGAGAAGACCCGCGGCAATCGCCGATCTCACCAGCGAGGCGCAGCAGGAGATCCGACGCCGGCGTCACGCACCAACGCGCTCCCTCCCCCTTGTGGGGAGGGTTGGGGAGGGGAAAAGCCACCGGCACAGACATCATACGCCCTTCGCCCGCCTGCGATCTTCGGCCTGGGCTGCCAGGATTTCCTGCACCTTGGCGACGAGATCGGCTTCTGCGACCGTATCCTGCGCGACGCGGGCTTCGCGCCATTCGGCATTGTCAGTGATCTCGCCGGAGAGGCGCTTGCCCTCGAACAGGTCCTTCAGCTGCACGACACCCTCGGCGCGCTCGTCGCCGCCCTGGATGATGGCGATCGGGCAGCCTCTGCGGTCGGCATATTTCAGCTGGTTGCCGAATTTCTTCCAGTTGCCCTGGTACATTTCAGCGCGAATGCCGGCTTGGCGGAGATCCTGCGTGAATTTCTGGTAGCGTCCCATGCTCTCGACATCACCATCCATGACGGTGACGAGGACGGGTGCGACCACCTCATCCTGGCCGAGCTTGCCAAGGTTCTTCAGCGCCGTCAGCAGCCGCGAGACGCCGATGGAGAAACCGGTGGCCGGCACCGGCTGGCCCATGAAGCGCGACACGAGACCATCGTAACGACCACCGCCGCCGACCGAACCGAAGACGACTTTTTCGCCCTTTTCGTTGGTGACGTCGAAGGTGAGTTCGGCTTCGAAGACCGGGCCGGTGTAGTATTCGAGGCCGCGGACGACGGATGGGTCGATTTTGATGCGATCAACTACATAGCCCGAGGCGGCAAAGATGCCATTCATCATTCGCAACTCTTCGAGGCCTTGCTGGAACAGATTGCTTTCCGTGAAAAGACCTTGAAGCTTCTCGAGCGTCAGGCCATTGCCGACCCTGGGATGATAAGTCGCATCATCGAACTTAACCGTCAAAGTGACGTCATCCTCACGGAAAGTTCGATCCTCCTCTTGTGCAAGGCCTTGGGATGACATGACGTATCCGAGGATGCCATTCTGCTGCTCCTCGTTGAGACCCGCGCCCTTGGTGAAGTCGCCACTCTCATCCTTGCGGCCGGCGCCTAGAAGTAGCCGCACGCCTTCAACACCAAACTTGTCGAGCTTGTCGATTGCGCGCAGCACGTTCAGCCGCTGGCCGGCCTTGTCGTCGCCACCGAGGCCGATCGCCTCCATGACGCCATCCAGAACCTTGCGGTTGTTTACCCGGATCACGTAATCGCCGCGCTTGATGCCCAGCGCTTCCATCGTATCGGCCATCATCATGCACATTTCGGCATCGGCCTGGACGCCGGGTGCGCCGACCGTATCGGCGTCGAACTGCATGAACTGGCGGAAGCGGCCGGGGCCTGGCTTTTCGTTGCGGAACACGTAGCCGGCGCGGTAGGTGCGGAACGGCAGCTGGATCTCGTTGAAGTTTTCCGCGACGTGGCGGGCGAGCGGCGCGGTCAGATCGTAGCGCAGCGACATCCACTGTTCGTCGTCGTCCTGCAGCGAGAAGACGCCCTCGTTGGGGCGGTCGCTGTCGGGCAGGAACTTGCCGAGCGCATCGGTATATTCGAACAGCGGCGTCTCGAGCGGATCGAAGCCGTAGCGTTCGTAGACCTCGCGGATTTTTCCGACCATTTCGTTGGTGGCGTGGATATCGGCGCTCGAACGATCGACAAAGCCCCGCGGCAGGCGGGCCTTCAGTTTCTGGGGCTTTTTTTGTTTGTCGCTCATGATCGATATTCCATTGCCTTCGGGCCTTCGGGAAAGGCCGGATTAGTGTGCGGTTTCTTAGAGGATGACAGCCGGAGCGGCAAGGGCGGCGGCTGGCGATCAGGCCAGAGCAGTGGTATATATTGCGCCACCACAGGGGTTACGGCCATGGACAAGCGCGTCACGATCGAAATCCCGCAACCGATGCATCGCCTCTTGAGGCGCTATGCCGATCTGCATGGCTTTGATACCGACGCATATATTGCTCAGGTTCTCCACAAGCATCTCGAAGATCTCCACGATGCTGCCGTCGCTGAAGCGTATCTTGAAGAAGTCCGAAATGGCAAATCAGGCACGTATTCGATGGAACAACTCGAACGCGAGCTTGGCCTGAATGGTTGACAGAACTGGCAGCCAGGCCTCTATCGCTCACCCATGATCCTCGAAGCGCTTCATTACACCGCGACCCTGCCGGTCACGTCATCCGAATTTCGGCCATTCATCCGATCCTCGGTCAATCTCTGGTCGCGTGCCAGACGTTGCGCCGACGCCTGGGCACCGCATGAGGAGAATTGCAAGACGTTCATTCGCGAGACTATTGCGGACATGAAGCAGCGGCGGACCGTCGTCGTGCTTGGCTCCGGTCTGTTGCGCGACGTGCCGATCAATGATCTTGCGAAGGGTTTCGATACGGTCGTGCTGGTCGATCTGGTGCATCTCGCCTCCGTGCGGCTGCGGATGCTTGCGCGCAGATACCGGAATGTGCGGCTGATTTCGCGCAATCTCTCCGATCTCGACAAGGCACTTGCCGGCGACGTGCCGGAGCCTTTGGCGTTTCTGCGGCAGGTGCCGTATCTCGATCTGGTCGTCTCGGCCAACATCCTGTCTCAGATCGGCGTCGGTGCGAGGCGGCAGCTCGAGGAGATGAGGCACCCGGAGCCGGATGCCATCGTTGCCAAGCTTGTCAGCGCGCATCTGGACGGGATCTCCGCCCTGCCCTGCCGCCAGATCCTGTTGACCGATACCGCCTATAGAATTGTCGATCGGCAGGGAGAGGTTCTGGAGACAACGGATCTTCTGGCCGGCGTTACGCCGCCGCAGGCGGTCCGAGCCTGGTCCTGGCCGGTCGCGCCCTATGGCGAACTTGGCCGTGAGTATCAGGCTGTCCATGATGTGATCGCGCGGTAGCTTGATTTGCGCGAACCCGCGTTTTAGCTTCGGTGCATGATGACACGCACGCTCCCCATCGCCGCCGCCGTTCTTGCCCTTTCCTTCAGCCTGGCCGTTGCGCAGGACATGAAGGGGCATGACCATTCCTCGACAAAGCCGCAGGGACAGACGGACACAAGCCCGTCTACGAAGGCCTACAAGGATGCGGCTGCAAAAATGCACAGCGACATGTCGCTGAACTATTCCGGCGATGCAGATGTCGATTTCGCGCGCGGCATGATCGCTCACCACCAAGGCGCGATCGACATGGCCAAGGTCGAGCTGGAACACGGCAAGGCCCCTGACCTGCGCAAGCTGGCTGAAGAGATCATCAAGGCGCAGGAAAAGGAAATTGCCGAGATGCAGGCATGGCTGAAGGCGAAGGGACAGTAAGCTTCGAAGCTTGTCCAACGTCGCATCCTTCCGTATCTTGACGGTCTGGAGGCTAGTGACATGCGCCCGATTACCGCAATCGGTTTTGATGCCGACGACACGCTCTGGCAGAACGAACAATACTACCGCCTGACGGAACGGCACTTCCAAAAGCTGCTTGGCGATTTTGGCGATGGCGCGGATATTTCCGCGCGACTGCTGGAGGCCGAGAAGCGCAATCTCGGATATTATGGTTTCGGCATCAAGGGCTTTACCCTGTCGATGATCGAAACCGCGATCGAAGTGACGGACGGCAACGTACCATCCCGCACCATCGGCGAAATCCTCGATATCGGCCGGGAGCTGCTGCGCCACCCGGTCGAGGCGCTGCCGCATGTGGAAGAAACGCTAAGATCGCTGAACGGCCATTATCTGCTGGTGCTGATTACCAAGGGCGACCTGTTCGACCAGGAACGCAAGCTGGCACAATCGGGCCTCGGCGATTTCTTCGACGCGGTGGAGATCGTTTCGGACAAGACTGCCACCACCTATCGGCGCATTTTCCAAAAATTGGCCGACGGGCCTGAACGGGCGATGATGGTGGGCAACTCGCTCAAGTCGGATATCGTGCCGGCCATCGCCGCGGGATCCTGGGGCGTTTACGTGCCGCATGCCCTGACCTGGGTCCTGGAACATGTGGACGCGCCGACCGAAGCGCCGCGTTTCCGCAAGATCGAGAACCTTGGCGAGTTGCAGCGGGTCCTTACCGAAGTCATGGCCGTTTGAAATTCAGCCGTGCCTGCGCGACCTCCGGCTGGCAGAAACAGCCCTCGAAATGATCGTTGACGAGGCCCATGGCCTGCATGAAGGCATAGACGGTTGTCGGGCCAACGAAGGTCCAGCCGCGCTTCTTGAGCACCTTGGACAGTGTGACGGAGACTGGCGTCGTGGGGTTGGCGCACAGCGTGGCGAGATCCATGATCGCGGGTCGGTCTTCCTCGCGAGGTTCGAAACTCCAGAAGAATTTGGCGAGGGTGCCAAACTCATCGCGCATCTCGACGGCGCGCTTGGCATTGTTGATGGTGGACACGATCTTGCCGCGATGGCGGATGATGCCCGCATCGAGCACCAGTCGTTCGACATCGTCTGGACCGAACTGCGCCACGGTGTCGAAATCGAAGCCTGCGAAGGCTGCGCGGAAATTCTCGCGCTTGCGCAGGATCGTCAGCCACGAGAGACCGGACTGGAAGCCTTCGAGGCAGATCTTTTCGAACAGCCTGATATCGTCGGCCATCGGCCGGCCCCATTCCTCGTCATGATAGCGGCGGTAGTCTTCGAGACCGCCGTGCCAGAAGCAGCGGCCCTTCCCATCTTCGCTCGTGATGATGCCCGCCACTTGCTTCTCCCAAACCATGACAATCCAATCCTTAACGTCAGTCTGACAGGTCTTCAGCTTGCGGCAACCATGTTTACACACGGGCCGGTAACCCTGCCAAAAGCTTTATGCGAATTCCAGCGCCGAACACCCCACCCGTTTACCAAACGCTTTGACGTGCCATTCACCATGGCCGCCAGATCCGTAAACGAGTGGACGTGGAACCGATGACGACGAAGACCCTGCTTCTGGCCCTAGGCCTGACGACCGCGCTTTGCAACACAGCTTTGGCAAACGACCGCTACGGCGACCGCCCGCCGGTCATCGTCAGCCCGGATCTTGCCGCTCCGTGGGTGATGCAGCTTGCCGGACCGAATGGACGATCGGCAGCAACCATGCGCCAATATCGCCAGCCGCAGAACGACCGGCAGCAGACCGCACAGCCGCGGGTGATATACCGCGAGCAGGCCCAGCCGCGGCCGGTGCGCCGTGGCATATTCGATCGCGGTCAGCCGAGAGCGCAACAGGTCGCCATGAGGCCCAACGCGCCGGTCCGCAGCCGCATCGATCCGCAGTTCCTGCCGCAGATGGTGGCCTATGACACCAAGGAAAAGCCGGGCACGCTCGTCATCGATACGAACAGCCGCTTCCTCTATCTCGTGATGGCGGACGGCCAGGCCCGGCGCTACGGCGTCGGCGTCGGCAAGCCGGGCTTCGAATGGGCCGGCGAACACAAGGTGACCCGCAAGGCCGAATGGCCGAGCTGGATCCCGCCGCAGGAAATGATCAGCCGCGAGGCCGCCAAGGGCCACTACCTTCCCGCCCGCATGGATGGCGGACCGGAAAACCCGCTCGGCGCCCGCGCCATGTATCTCGGCTCGACGCTCTACCGTATCCACGGCACGAATGCGCCCTGGACGATCGGCAGCGCCGTCTCCTCCGGCTGTATCCGCATGCGCAACGAGGACGTGACAGACCTCTACGGTCGTGTTGATGTCGGCACCAAAGTCATCGTGATGTAAGCGCCATCGCGGCTGCTGTGGCCATATGGCCACGGTGGCTTCGGCGATCGTTGAGCGCCCGTGTATATTCACCTCGTCTCATCTTGCCGCGGGCGATGGGTCGGGACATGTTTTCCTGCAGTTCAAGACGAAAATACCAGGGGGTAAGGATGAAATCGGGTAAAATGCTGTTTGCCGTGGCCGGCATGATGGTTTCGATTCTGGCAGTGGATGCTTCGACCCACGCAGCCTCAGCGCAGAGCTCCAGTTCGGCGCGGCCGCAGACGACCGCCAGCGACGTGGCGCCTTCGGTGCGCAACCGCACGGTGCCGGAGAAATTCCAGCGCCGGAAGGTTCGGTTCGCCACCAATGAAGCGCCGGGCACGATCATCGTCGATACGAACAACAAGTTTCTCTACTACGTCGAGGGCAACAACCGCGCTACCCGCTACGGGATCGGCGTCGGTCGCGAAGGCTTCGGCTGGTCGGGCTTGGTTTCGATCGGCCGCAAGTCGGAATGGCCGACCTGGACGCCCCCTGCCGAAATGCGCGCCCGTGAGGCCCGCCGCGGCATCAAGCTGCCCGTCGTCATGCAGGGCGGCCCGGAAAACCCGCTCGGCGCCCGCGCCATGTATCTCTACAAGGGCGGCCGTGACACGATCTTCCGCATCCACGGCACCAACCAGCCCTGGACGATCGGCCTCAACCTCTCGTCCGGCTGCATCCGCATGATGAACAAGGATGTGGAGCATCTTTACGCGCGCGCTGCTGTCGGCTCCAAGGTGGTCGTCATCGGCCCCGGCAGCAAACCGGGCGACGTCGCCTTCGAAGACCGCGGCCTCGACATTTTCCGCACCATCTTCGGCGGCTGATTGTTAGGCATCTCTTCTCGCATTCCTGTGCGCGTCACAGGAATGCGGTCGGTCTAGGTTAACGGACAAAAAGACTCTTCCGCATCGCGGACGCGACGCTGCTCAATCCCTGTGACAAGCACAGGGATGAGGGTGGAGAGTGGGCGGTGCCGGCGGCAATCAGACGACCATGTCGCCTTTTAGGGTAAGATCGGCCAGCCTCGCCTAGACGAGTGCCTTTGCCTTTCTCGCGAGCTTTGCCGGTTCGGGCCCGCCATAGGCCCAGTCCAGCAGTTCCACCGTGTGGACGATCGGGATGGCTGTTCCAGACGCGATCTGGGTGATGCAGCCGATATTGCCGGTCGCGATCACATCCGGCTTCGTCGCCTCAATATTCCTGACCTTGCGCGCCTTCAACTGGCCTGAAATTTCCGGCTGCAAGATATTGTAGGTCCCGGCCGATCCGCAGCAGAGGTGGCCTTCTGCGGGATCGCGGACGGTAAAGCCTGCTGCCTTCAGAAGCTGCTTCGGGGCTGCGACGATCTTCTGGCCGTGCTGCATTGAACAGGCGGAATGATAGGTGACGGTGAGCTTTTTCGGCTCCAGCTTGGCAAGATCAAGCGTGAACAGGTATTCGGTGATGTCCTTTGCGAGCGCCGAGACTGTTGCTGCCTTCTCCGCATAGGCCTGGTCCAGCCGCAGCATGTGGCCGTAATCCTTGATCGTGGTGCCGCAGCCGGAGGTGGTGATGATGATCGCATCGAGACCGCCCTTCTCGATTTCGCGGGTCCAGACATCGACATTACCGCGGGCGAAATCCAGCGCCTGTTCCTCGCGCCCCATGTGATGCACAAGAGCGCCGCAGCAGCCTTCGCCTTGCGGGCTGACGACCTCGACGCCGAGGCGCGACAGCAGCCGGTGTGTCGCGGCATTGATGCCGGGATCGAGCACCGGCTGGGCGCAACCGGAGAGGATTGCGACACGCCCGCGGTGTTGCGCTTGCGGCATCTGCGATACCGCGGGGGCTGATCCGGCCGGTGGGGCGGCTCTCGGCGCAAGTTCCAGCATGGCTGCGAGGGGCCGAAGCGGCTTGATGCGTTTCAACAACGGCGCAAATGGCCGGCCGAGCCTTGCCAGCGCCAGTGCTGTCCTGAACCGTGCGGGATAGGGAAGGACCGCGGCCAGCAGGCTGCGGATCAGCCGATCGGCAAGCGGCCGGCGATAGGTGTTTTCGATATGGATGCGGGCGTGATCGACCAGATGCATATAGTCGACGCCGGAGGGACAGGTGGTGACGCAGGAGAGGCAGGACAGACAGCGATCGATATGGGTGACGACTTGCTCATCGGCTGCCCGATCGTTTTCCAGCATGTCCTTGATGAGATAGATCCGGCCGCGCGGGCTGTCGAGCTCATCGCCCAGCGTCACATAGGTGGGACAGGTGGCGGTGCAAAAGCCGCAATGAACGCAGCGGCGCAGGATCTTTTCGGACTCCGCCACATGCGGGTCGAGCAGTTGTTCGGGGGTGAAGGAGGTCTGCATCAGTGCGCTTCTTCCCTGTCAACTTGGCCCCGCCTGCCGCAGGCGGCGCAGGACCTCGATACCGATGATGGTCTCATGATCACCACCCCATCTTGCCCGGCGAGAAGATCCCGGCCGGGTCGAGTTTCTGTTTTACCCGCGCCGAGAGTGCAGCCACGGCATCGGGGACCGGCTCGAACGACGGGGTCGCGGCCCTTGTAGCGTTCGGAGCGCGGATGAGGGTCGCGTGGCCTCCCCCAAGAGCGCGGATGTAGCCGCGCAGGAAGTCGGCTTCGGGATCTGCCTCCATCTGTATCCAGACCAGCCCGCCCTGCCAGTCGTAATAGGCATCGACGGCTGCCTCCATGCGAAGGGCGGCCACCAGCTGACAGCCGGCCATCGGCGCCATCGAGACGCGCCAGAGGGGCCGACCGGCGCCGTCGGCATAGGGGTGGACGTCGCGGATCTCGCGCCAGAGCGGCAGGCTTTGTTCCATGCCGAGCCTTGTGACCGGACCGAAGGCCTGCATCACGGCGACCAGCTTTTCGGCGCGCACCGCGACGGAGGCCGCGAGACCTTCGAGACGCAGGACGGTTGCTTCGTTCTCGGGCAAGGCACCATCGATAAACCGGGCCCGCACGGTCTGCGGCAGATGCGCGGCGCCGGAGACCTCGACCGGCAGCGCCATGGCCGCCGCCATCGCCTTTGCGGCCGTCTCGTCGTCGAGGCCTGATATGACGATGGTTTCAACCGTCTGCGGCACCGGAAGCACGCGAAACGTCACTTCCGTCAGAAAGCCCAGCGTGCCGTGCGAACCGGCGAGAAGCTTGACCAGATCGAGGCCGGTGACGTTTTTCATCACCCGCCCGCCGGCGCGCAGCAGTTCGCCGTTGCCGTTGACGAACCGGATGCCGAGAAGACTGTCCCTCGCCGCCCCTGCCACGAAGCGGCGCGGACCTGAGGCGTTGGCGGCAAACACGCCGCCGATCGTCGGCTCTCCTGATGTACCCATGATGCCGCGGTGATCCATGGGCTCGAAGGCCATCATCTGGCGGTTTGCGGCAAGGGCCGCTTCCACCTCGGCGACCGGTGTGCCGGCTTTGACGGTCATCACCATTTCGGCCGGATCATAGTCGACGATGCCGGTCAGGCCGCGCGACGACAGGGGCTCGGCGCCCTCGGTGGCATTGCCGAAGCCCGAGCGGGTGTTGCCACCGCACAGGTTGAATTTCCGGCCGTCGGCCAGGGCGCTGCGGATGACATAGGCGGCATCGGTTTCGGAATGGGGTATCAGCAAGGGAAACCCACTTCACGCACGGTGTTGGAGATCATGACATTCACCTCCGCCCCTCGAGCGGAAACACCTTGGACGGGTTCAGTATCCATTGCTCGTCGAAGGCTGAGCGGATTGCCATCTGCTGGTCGAGTTCAGCTTGCGTGAACTGATGCCGCATCAGGTCGCGCTTTTCGATGCCGACACCATGTTCGCCGGTGAGGCAGCCGCCGGCATCGACGCAGAGTTTCAGGATCTCGTTGCCGGCTTCCTCCGCCTTCATCGCTTCATCAGGGTCGTTGGCATTGAACAGGATCAGCGGATGCATGTTGCCGTCGCCGGCATGAAACACGTTTGCCACGCGCAGGCCGAAGCGTTCGACGATTTCGGCGGTCTTTTCGAGCACATAGGAGAGTTTGCCGAGCGGCACCGTGCCATCCATGCAGATATAGTCGGCGATGCGGCCGGTTGCGCCGAAGGCCGATTTGCGGCCTTTCCAGATCAGCGCCGCCTCGGTGGCCGACTGGCATTCGCGCACGGTCTTGACCTGATGCCTTCGGGCGATCTCGACGATATCTTTGAGCGTCGCGTCCATCTCCGCTTCCGACCCCTCCACCTCGACGATCAGGAGCGCTGCGACATCCAGCGGATAGCCGGCCTTGGCGAACGCCTCGCAGATCTCGATCGCCGGTTTGTCCATGAACTCGATCGCCACCGGAATGATGCCGGAGCCGATGATATCGGCGACGCAGGCTCCCGCCTCTTCCGAGCTATCGAACCCGAACAGGACCGGGCGCGCGCCCTCCGGTTTGGCAATCAGGCGCACCGTCGCCTCGGTGACGATGCCGAGCTGGCCTTCCGAGCCGCAGACGAGGCCGAGAAGATCGTAACCTGCGGCATCCAGATGCTTGCCGCCAAGCTCGATCACCGTGCCATCGACAAGCACCATCCGGACGCCGAGCAGGTTGTTGGTGGTGACGCCGTATTTCAGGCAGTGGGCGCCGCCGGAATTCATGCCGATATTGCCGCCGATCGTGCAGGCGAGCTGCGAACTCGGGTCCGGCGCATAGAAAAACCCGTCGATGCCGACCGTCTCCGAAATGCTGAGATTGGTGACGCCGGCCTGCACGGTGGCGGTGCGATTGCTGTAGTCCACTTCCAGCACCCGCGACATCTTGGAAAGGCCTAGAACGACCGCATCCTCCTGCGGAATGGCCCCACCCGAAAGCGAGGTTCCCGCCCCCCTTGCAACGACCGGAATGGCGTGGCGATGGCAGTATTTCATCACAGCCGCAATCTGCGCCGTGGTGCGTGGAAGGACGACGGCAAGCGGGACGCGCCGATAGGAGATGAAGGCGTCGGTCTCGAACGGTGCGAGTTCGCGTTCTTCGTGGATGAGACAGTCCGCCGGTACGAGACGGGCAAGATCGGTCACGATGTTATCCCGCCGCGACAGGACGGACGCGCGTGGCGGCAGGAATGCGATTGCCTCGGCCATGGCCTCCTCCTCAGAACGCGTGGCTTTCTCTATCTCGTTACAGCGTATGCCATGACGGTGTCGCACATCAACTCGAATGCGGGTTGCCCACGCATAAACCACAGATCCGCTCTCGACATTATCAGCGTACAAAGCGCGGTCCGCGCAAAATAGACGTTGACGCAACAGTAGCCGGCTTCAGAATGGAGAATGCGCCTTTAGAGATGATTCTCCTAAAATAATCCTCTTTTGCTCGTTAAGCCCGGCGCAAGCATTATATTAGCAACATACATTTTTTGGAGGCGTTTCGAAATTGGGCTTGATGGACCGACTGACCGGCAATCTTCGTTTGATGCTGCAGCGCCCTGCGCGACAGCAGTATGCCGCGTTGTGCTATCGCCTGACGAAGAAGCGGACGCAGCTGGAAGTTCTGGTCGCCACAAGCCGCGATACGGGGCGTTGGGTCATTCCCAAGGGATGGCCGATGAAGGACAAGAAGGCGCATCAGGTAGCCGAACGCGAGGCTTACGAGGAAGTGGGCGTCAAGGGTAAGGTCGAGAAGGACGCGCTTGGCTTCTTCCACTACCGCAAGACCCTCGACAGCGGCCTGAAAGTGCTGGTGCGCGTGCAGGTTCACGCACTGGAAGTTGCCGATTGCCTGAAGAATTTTCCGGAAAAAGGATCCCGGAAGCTGGAATGGGTCTCCTGCGAGGAAGCGGCCAACCGCGTCAACGAGCCGGAACTGAAAATTCTCTTCCTGCGGTTTGCCGAAAAAATGGATCCGCTTCGTTCAACGGTGCCGATCAAGGCCGCAGGCTGACAGTCCGCTCGACCAACCAAAATCGTATACTGGAATAAATGATGGGCCAAACGCGGCCGCGTCTGGCCAAGCCGACGCTCGACAAGGATCTTGAAAAGCTCTCCTCGGTGGAAGATGCCGCGCGGCAGACGTCGCGCGGGCTTGCAGCACCCGGTGCAGCGCTGTTGTTCATCGTGCTGGTGGCGATCTTTGCCGCTTCCTATGTGACCGGACATCCGGGTGCTGTGGTGGTGATCGCGGCCTCTGCGCTTGCGGCCTACATGGCGATGAATATCGGCGCCAACGACGTTACCAACAATATCGGTGCCGCGGTCGGCGCGCGCGCGATGACGATGGCGTTCGGCCTGGCGTTGGCGGCAGTGTTCGAAATCGCCGGCGCGGTGATTGCCGGCGGCAGCGTTGCCGGTACGATCGCCAACAACATCATGCGTGCCGGCGTAATCACCGATCCGAACGTGATGATCTGGGCGATGATGGCGGCACTGCTTTCCGCCGCCGTGCTGATCAATATCGCCACATGGCTCGGTGCGCCGATCTCTACCACCCATTCGATCGTCGGCAGCGTGATGGGTGCAGGCATCGCGGCGGCTGGTTTCTCGGCCATCGACTGGGCGACCGTCGGCGGTATTACCGCAAGCTGGGTCCTGTCACCGCTGCTTGGCGCCACGATTGCCGCCGGCCTGCTGTTCCTGATCAAGGAAACCATCATCTACCGCGAGGACAAGATCGCCTCTGCGCGGACATGGGTGCCGATCCTGATCGGCCTGATGGCCGGTGCCTTCGCGGGTTATCTGTCGCTTGTCGGTCTCGGGCAGCTGATGGCTGTTTCGAAGTTAACCGCGACCGCCATCACGCTGGTCACGGGTCTTGCCGTCTGGCGACTGGTCATCCCTGTCATCGCCAGACAGTCGCGCGGACTGGAGAACCGCAACCAGTCGCTGCGCAAGCTGTTTCGCATTCCGCTGGTGTTCGCGGCGGCGCTGATGTCGTTCGCGCATGGTGCCAATGACGTGTCGAACGCGATCGGTCCGCTGGCGGCGATCGTCGCGGCAGCGCAGCGCGGCGGCGTGTCCGCACCTGTCGGCATACCGCTGTGGGAACTGGTGATCGGCGGCCTTGGTATCTCGCTCGGCCTTTTGCTCTACGGGCCGAAACTCGTGCGGCTGGTGGGTGCCGAGATCACCAAGCTCAATCCGATGCGCGCCTATTGCGTCTCGTCTTCGACGGCGCTGACGGTGATCGTCGCGTCCTGGGTCGGTCTGCCTGTGTCTTCCACGCATATTGCGGTCGGCGCCGTGTTCGGCGTCGGGTTTTTCCGCGAATGGTACACGCGCCATTCACGCCGCCGTTACGAGTATATGCGGGTCAGGGCCGGCAAGGATCCGGATGTCGGTCAGGAGTACGAGCACGACGAGAACGAGGTGAAACGCCGTTTTCTGGTGCGCCGCTCGCATTTCCTGTCGATCATCGCCGCCTGGATGATTACGCTGCCCGCATCGGCTGCGCTTTCCGCGCTGGTCGCGACGGTTATCTTCGCGCTGTTCGTCTGAGTTTTGAGAGTTTTCCATGCGTGCCAATTTCCGGATACAGCGCCTGTTCATCGACGCACCGCTTGCCAAGGCAGAGCACCAGGAGGTGGGAGCGGAGCATTTCAACTATCTCGCCAATGTGCTGCGCCTGACTGAGGGTGCCGAGATCCTGGCGTTCAACGGGCGCGACGGCGAATGGCTGGCGAAACTCATCTTTCCGAGCCGCAAGAAGATCGCGCTTGAGCCGATCGAGCAGGTGCGCCCGCAGCCGCCGGCACCGGACCTGCATTACCTGTTTGCGCCGCTGAAGGTGGGACGGCTGGACTATCTGGTGCAGAAGGCGGTCGAAATGGGCGCCGGCACGCTTCAGCCTGTCATGACGCAGCATGTGCAGGGCAAGATCACCAGCATGGAACGGCTGCAGGCGAACGTGATCGAAGCTGCCGAACAGTGCGGCATATTGTCAGTCCCGCAGGTGCTTCCGCCGAAGAAACTCGGCGATGTCCTCGACCACTGGCCCTCCGACCGGCGCATCATCTTTTGCGACGAGGGCGATGAGGGACAGAACCCGCTGATGATCCTGTCGAAGATCGAGGAGACCAAGCTGGCGCTGCTGGTTGGCCCGGAAGGCGGGTTTTCCGAAGAAGAACGGGCGCGTCTGCGGTCGCTGCCATTCGTCAGTGCCATTCCGCTCGGACCGCGTATCCTGAGGGCCGATACCGCAGCGGTTGCAGCACTTGCCGTGGTCCAGGCTTCGATCGGCGACTGGCGTTAGACACCCCTTCAACCGGCGCGACAGATTTGACACACAGCTGCCTGTTTTTCTAAACCAGCGTTGAAAGAAATTCACTTGCACCGCACATCATTCCGGTCCAATCAGCCGGACGTTCGCTCTCTAAATACGGCACTCCGAACAAGGTAGTTTTCATGGCCCGCGACACCACCGACCAGACCCCGCTTTCTTCGGTGGCCGAGCTTTCCAGCTACATGGCCGAGGGACCGCGTCCGAAGGAAAAATTCCGGATCGGGACCGAGCACGAAAAGTTCGTCTTCTTCAAAGCCGATCATTCGCCCGTGCCCTATGCGGGCGAGGCCAGCATTTCCGCGCTGCTGAATGGCATGCAGGAACGGCTTGGCTGGGAGCCGATCACCGATGGCGGCAACATCATCGGGCTTGGCGAACAATCTGGCATGGGCGCGATCTCGATCGAGCCCGGCGGCCAATTCGAGCTTTCGGGCGCGCCCCTTGAAACACTGCATGAGGTGGCGGAAGAGGCCGAGCAGCATATCGCGCTCGTCAAGGAAATTGCCGAGCCGATGGGCATCGGTTTTCTCGGCATCGGCGGCAGCCCCAAATGGACGCGCGAAGAAACGCCGCGCATGCCGAAATCCCGTTACGACATCATGACCCGCTTCATGCCGAAGGTCGGCAGCAAGGGTCTGGACATGATGTACCGCACCTGCACGATCCAGGTGAACCTCGACTTCTCGTCCGAGGAAGACATGGCCGCGAAGATGCGGGTGTCGATGAAGCTGCAGTCGATCGCGACCGCGCTGTTTGCGGCATCGCCGTTTACCGAGGGAAAGCCGAACGGACTATCCTCCTGGCGCGGCGACATCTGGCGTGACACCGACAACAGCCGCTCCGGCGTGCTGCCCTTCGTGTTCAACTCCGATTTCGGCTATGCCGATTATGCAGAGTGGGCACTCGATGTGCCGATGTATTTCATCGTGCGCAACGGCAAGTATCACGACTGTACCAACATCACCTTCCGGCAGTTCATGGACGGCGCGCTGAAGGGCATGGTCGACGACTGGCAGCCGACGATGGGCGACTGGATCAACCATCTCTCCACCCTCTTCCCAGACGTGCGGCTGAAGCGGTTCCTGGAAATGCGCGGCGCCGATGGCGGTCCGCTCGATCGTATTTCCGCCCTGCCCGCCTTCTGGGTGGGTCTGCTCTATGACGACACGGCGCTTGCGGATGCGCAGGAACTGACGAAGGACTGGACCTTCGAAGATGTCGTCCAGATGCGCGACACCGTTCCATCAAAGGGTCTTTCAGCCGAGATCCGTGGCGTGTCGGTTCTCGATATCGCCCGCGAGAGCGTGCTGATCTCCAAGGCCGGCCTCAAGGCCCGTGCCCGCAAGAACGCCGAGGGCGACGACGAGACGATCTATCTTCGTCCGCTCGAAGAAATCCTGGTGAAGAAGGCAACGCTTGCCGACGAAATGCTGGCGCTGTTCAATGGTCGCTGGGAAGGCTCGGTCGAGCCGGCGTTCAAGGACTACGCTTACTGAGACGAGCATCCGAGCGGCGCTATAATCCGCTTTGAGGCTCTGCCTTTCCGGCTATAATGGGTCAGTCACCCGTGCCGGAAGGGATGCCCATGCTGCCATTGTTCGACATGATGATGAAGGCCGGAGGGGGCCAGGGCGGCGGCGCATCCATGGAGGCCTTCGCCAAGCAGTTCAATCTTGCCCAGGAACAGGTTTCTGAAGCAATGGCGGCGTTGATGCCCGCCTTTTCCTCCGGCTTCAAGCGCAAGGCTGCAAACCCTTACGACCTCTCGGAGCTGATGAGCACCGTGTTTTCCGGCGCCTATGGCAAATATTTCGAGGATATGGGCAAGGCTTTCACGCCGCAGGGCACAGCCGACGGCAATGCCGTTCTGGAGAAGGTGTTCGGCTCAAAAGAGGTGTCCCGTGCAGTCGCCGCGCAGGTGGAGCAGTTTACCGGCATCGGCAAGGACATCATCGAGAAGATGATGCCTGGCATGGCCAATACGCTGATGGGCGGCTTCTTCAAACAGTTTACCGGGCAGATGGGCGCGCCTTTCGCGACCCAGTTTCCGGCCGGCGGCGATACGTTCGGCCCGGCGCTGGAGACGATGCAGAAGCAGTGGATGACCGCGATGGGTTTTGACAAGGCGGCACCGAATCCGGACGCGACGAGCAATCCCTTGGACAATCCCTTTGCACAGGCGATGCGGGCGATGTGGGGCCTGGAAAAGCCAGAGCAGCCGCAGCCTTCCGCCACCGCTCCGGGCGCTGCCCAAACCTATGCGGATCTCGTCAACCGGATGTTCGACAGCGGCGTCGAGGCGAATAAAGGCTACCAGAAGAGCCTGGAGACGATGTTCGACGGTTACTTCGGCACTGGAAAAGCGGCCAAGCGCTGAACGAAAAAGTCACTTGAACGAAAAAGTCACTTGAACGAAAAAGCCCGGCGCGGATAAACCGGCCGGGCAAAGGCAGGGCTATTGGCAATCGCCCTGCGGGGAAACTTGAGGCTCGCTAGAGCCGCTTGAAGCGGTTGCGCGCATGCTCGCGGGCGGCACGCGTCAGAAGCCGCGACGGGTCATCCAGAACGCCCGAACGATCGAGCGCCTTCACCACATCGTGGCGGGTAATACCGATATCTTCGAGCTGGTAATCATCGAGGTCGTGAAGGGAATTGGCCTCGAAGCGATTTCGAAGAGCGCGCCATACGGATTTCGTTCGAAGCATGATCTGCGCTGCAAAGCGGGTCTTCGCTGCTGCAGGGTAAAGCTTCAGTTCGGTTCCGTAGTTGGTCGTGCTCATCGGATCATCCTTTCGTAAGGCACGGAGAGGCTCACCCCTTCCACAACGGCTTTGCGGAAAGGTTGCCCTTTGTGAAGGCATCCGGGAGGAGGCCTTCGCTGGTTCTGATTTTGCATCGTGTTTATGCGGGAAAATCTATTGATCAGTCCAACGAATGTTTCTAATGATATGCATCAATCGCTCTTATGAATGACGTTCATCTGGAGGCCTGCATGTCCGCACCGCTCGACATCGATCAGCTACACACGTTCATCGCCATCATCGACACCGGCAGTTTCACCAAGGCGGCCGATCGGGTGTTCAAGACCCAGTCGGCGGTGTCCATGCAGATGCGCCGGCTGGAAGAACGGATCGGCAAGCAGCTGTTTGCCAAGGACGGGCGCGGCAACCGGGTGACGGCCGAGGGCGAGAAGCTGATGAATTACGCAAGGCGGATCATCAGGCTTAACAACGAGGCGATTGCCGCCTTCGACGACAACCGCCTGGAAGGCTCGATCCGGATCGGCACGCCGGACGACTATGCCGACCGCTACATGCCCGAAATCATCGGACGGTTTGCGAAGACGCATCCCAATGTGGAGCTCTACATCGTCTGCGAACCCTCGGTCAGCCTTGCCGAGAAGATGGCGCGCGGAGAGCTGGATATCGCGCTCGTGACGCACAACCCACGGCAGCGGATATCAGATGTCGTTCGCACCGAGCCTCTGTGCTGGGTGGGTTCGGCCAACCACACGCTGAAGGACGACGCGCCGGTGCCGCTTGCGGTCGGTCGGCGCGACTGCCTCTGGCGCCAGCTTTCCTGTTCGGCGCTGGATGCGTCAGGCCGCGAATATCAGGTCCTGTTTACGAGCTGGTCGTCGACCGTCGTTGCGGCGGCCGTGCTTGCCGGCATGGCTGTCTCCGTCCTGCCGGAATCGGCGCTGCGGCCCGGCATGAAGGTTCTGACGGCTGCCGACGGTTTTCCGCCGCTGCCACCCGTGCAGATCGGCCTGATGAAGCGGCCGGGGGTCTCACCGTCGCTGATGAACGCCATCACCGACCATATCACCGCCTGCCTCGACAATATCTCGCCGGCCGTGGTGCCTGACGATCTCGATGCCGACACCAAGGCGTTTCCGCGCATGGTGCGGTCGCGCGGTTCGGTGATGCCCGGCTGGTAATGCAGACAAGAACGTCGCCTGCCTTCAGTTGAGGGCAAGCCACACGGCCTGCCAGACCCAGAGCGCGACCAGCGTGAAGAAGCCGAGCATGAACAGCGGCCGGCGATAGCGCAGGCGATTGCTGGTCACATGCACATAGGCATGGGCATAGCGGGAGGCGACGAAGAGCCAGGAGAGCGCCACCGTGCCCCAATTGTCTGCGGTCGATGCATAAAGCACCAGGCAGACGACGTGAAACAGCACCGGCAGTTCAAACTGGTTCTTGATGTTGTTGTGAACCAGCAGGCTTTCCGCCGGTTCCTGCAGGTTCTCGCGAAACTGCGCTACCTCGACGCGGCCCGACCTGACGGCGGCAACGCGTTTCTTCGACAGCATCCAGTAGAGACAGAAGACGAGCGCGACATGCGCGATCATCGGCCAGAGCGTTGCATTGGTGGAAAGCATTGATCCTCCTGTCGTCATAAGAATGCATAGACGAAGCAAAGGCCGCCGACAACGGGCCGACGGCCCTCCTTACACAGACTTGGACTACCGCGGCGTCAGGGTTTCGGTGCCGGATCCGTCCTGGCCGGAAATCGTCCAGGCACCTTCCAGCACGCCATCATCGCGCACCTCATAGACGACGAGGCCAACTTCGCCATCCAGCACGTAGCCTGCGGCAAAAGCGTTCTCATAGAGCATGCAGATGCCGTTCGACGTGGCCTTCTTGCCCGAACCCGTCTTCCAGACGATGGCACAGGTCGTCTCGCTGGTCAGCTTGATGGTGGCGGTGCCGTCATAGGCGGATCCGTCGAGATTGGTGCCCTCAACCGTGTACGCGCCGGCCTTGACGGTCTGCGCCTGGGCAGGCGCAATGAAAGCGGCGCCCAGAAGCACCGCAGCAAGAACTGTTCTCTTCACGAAAGTCTCCCCTTAAGTCGATCTCTATCGACGACGAGAAGATATCAAAATTTGTGCTGGCGGATACTGGGGGCACGAAATAAAAAGGGCCGGGCTACTATGCCCGGCCCTGTTGTTTTGGACGTCGCTACGTTCAGGCGCCGGAGCCCGGATAGTTCGGGCTTTCGCGGGTGATCGTCACGTCATGCGGATGGCTTTCGCGCAGGCCAGCACCGGAGATGCGAACGAAGGTCGCCTTCTCCTGGAAGTCCTTGATGTCCTTGCCGCCGACATAGCCCATGGCAGCTTTCAGGCCGCCTGCGAGCTGATGGATGACGCCGGAAACCGGACCCTTGTAGGGCACCTGGCCTTCGATGCCTTCCGGCACCAGCTTCAGGGTGTCGCGGACTTCCGCCTGGAAGTAACGGTCGGCGGAACCGCGGGCCATGGCACCGACGGAACCCATGCCGCGATAGGCTTTGAACGAGCGGCCCTGGTAGAGATAGACTTCGCCGGGGCTTTCATCGGTGCCGGCGAGCAGCGAGCCGATCATCACGGCCGACGCGCCGGATGCGATCGCCTTGGCGACGTCTCCGGAGAACTTGATGCCGCCATCGGCAATGACCGGAATGTCCTGCGCCTGTGCTGCCTCGACCGCCGACATGATGGCGGCAAGCTGGGGGACGCCGACGCCGGCGACGATACGCGTGGTGCAGATCGAACCCGGGCCGATACCGACCTTGACGGCGTCTGCGCCCGCATCGATCAGCGCCTTGGTGCCGCTTGCGGTGGCAACGTTGCCGGCCATGACGCGGACGTGGTTGGACAGTTTCTTGACGCGGGTGACGGCTTCGAGAACGCGGGCCGAATGGCCATGCGCGGTATCGACGACGAGAAGGTCGACGCCGGCTTCGATCAGCCGCTCGGCACGCTCGAAACCATCGTCACCGACGCCGATCGCGGCAGCGGCGCGCAGGCGGCCCTGCATGTCCTTGGAGGCGTTCGGGTTGAGCTGCGACTTTTCGATGTCCTTGACGGTGATCAGACCAACGCAGCGGCCTTCGCCATCGATAACCAGCAGCTTTTCGATGCGGTTGGTATGCAGCAGGCGCTTGGCCTCCTGCTGATCGACGTTTTCCTTGACGGTGATGAGACCCTGATGGGTCATCAGCTCGTGGATCTTCTGGGCCGGATCCGAGGCAAAGCGCACATCGCGGTTGGTCAGGATGCCGACCAGACGGCCCGAGGCTTCGACAACAGGAATGCCGGAAATGTGAAACGTCTTCATCAGGGCCAGCGCATCGGCGAGCGTCGCGTCGGGGCCGATCGTGACCGGATTGACGACCATGCCGCTTTCGAACTTCTTGACCTGGCGGACCTGTTCAGCCTGCTCGACCGGGGTCAGGTTCTTGTGGATGACGCCAAGACCACCGGCCTGCGCCATCGCGATGGCGAGACGGCTTTCGGTGACGGTGTCCATCGCCGACGAGATGATCGGAATGTTCAGCTCGAAATCAGTGGCAATGCGCGTGGCGACGCTGGTCTGGCCCGGCAGGACTTCGGAATGCCCCGGCTGCAGCAGGACGTCATCGAATGTGAGGGCGTCGAGACCGGTCGGCGTTTCTATAATACGAGCCATTGCCAATTCCTTCGATCTTAAAAATGCGGGACCGCTCAGGACCGTGAATACGTCCCGACGTTCCGGCAACAATTGCTTGGAAGTTGGCGAGGGCTGGTAACACGATAATGACAGGAAGGGAACATTTAAAACCCGGAGGCAGGCCCTCCGGGTTTGCATAGCTGTGAATTTCCCGCGTCAATATTCGTCAGATATCGAACTGGTAGCTCTTCGGCACGAAGCGGTAGCCGGTTTCCTGCTTTTCGGCGTAGCCGACGGCGGGGAACGGCATGTGGTAGCCGAGGAAGGCGACCTTGTCGGTGGCGATCATGTCGAACACGCGCTTGCGGGTTGCGGCCGCCTTTGCCTTGTCCATGTCGAACTTGACCTCCCAGTCCGGGCGCTGCAGCGACAGGACGAAGTGGTTGGCGGTATCGGCCGTGAGGATCAGGCGCTTGCCCTGCGATTCCACGTTGAAGATCATCATGCCGGGCGTGTGGCCGGCTGCGAGCATGCCGGTGATGCCGGGTGCGACTTCGCCGCCCTCTCCGATAAAGGTCATCTTGTCCGCCAGAGGCTTCACATTGGCGAGCACTGCCTTCTGATTGCCTTCAGCGGGCGTTCCGGCGCGGGCGCCGTCGACCCAGAAATCATATTCCGTCTGACCGGTGATATAGGTCGCCTTGGGGAAAGCCGGCTTGCCGTCTTCCATCAGGCCGCCGATATGGTCGCCGTGAAGATGGGTCAGGACCACTTTCGTGACATCGCCCGGCATATAGCCGGCAGACGCCATGCCTTCGACCAGACGGCCGGCACCCATGGCATGACCCGACTGGCCGAAGCCCGTATCGAACAGGATGACGTCGCTGCCGGTATCAATGAGCGTCGGGGAAAAGCCGTTGACGAACTGATCGGTCGGCAGAAAGTTGTCTGCGAGAAGCGCGCTGACGGTCTCGGCCGACTGGTTGGTTCCAAACGTCTCGTTCGGAGTGCCGGAGGCGCGGGAACCATCCTTCACCACGAGAACATCGAAGCTACCGAGCTTGAATTTGTGAATGTCGGGAGGGGTTACGCGATCGATTGCCAATTTCTTCTCCTGTGCCAGCGCTTTGCTGCTCATCAGCGCCTGGCCACTCCATATAGCCGGCGCCGCGAGGACGGCCAGTCCGGCACTTCCCAGCAGCGTGCGGCGTTCCATGCCCTTTGGTTCGTCCTTGAACGTCATGATCTCATCCCTCCGTTTGAAAGCTTTCGGGGGTGCACCGAAAATGCCCAAGCCCCGCACACGAATAGATAACAGGCGACAGGCAAAGGGAAACAAGCCTCACGCAGACGTGACATGGTCTCCCGGAAATTGACATCGTGCAATTGGCTTCATGCCGGAACAGGTCTAGAGCGGGGACGTTGAAGTGCGTCGCGTATCGCAGGCCCTCCCCATGAACCGCATCATTCCGCTTATTCTGGCCGTCGCTCTGTTCATGGAGCAGATGGATTCGACCGTCATCGCCACCGCACTTCCCACCATCGCCGCCGATCTCGGGGTCAGCCCGATCACGCTGAAACTGGCGCTGACATCCTACATGGTGGCTCTTGCAATGTTCATTCCGCTGAGCGGCTGGATGTCCGACAAATTCGGGGCAAAGAAGATCTTTCGCCTGGCAATCTGCGTCTTCATTGTGGGCTCGATCCTCTGCGCAATCTCCGAGTCACTGCTGCAGTTCGTGATGTCGCGCTTTCTGCAGGGCATGGGCGGTGCAATGATGACGCCGGTCGGCCGTCTCGTGCTGCTGCGGACGACGAAGCGAAGCGAACTTGTTTCCGCCATGGCGCTTCTGACGATTCCGGCGCTGGTCGGGCCTTTGACCGGGCCGCCGATCGGCGGTTTCATCACCACCTATTTTTCCTGGCACTGGATCTTCATCATCAACGTGCCGATCGGCATCGCCGGCGTGATCCTGACCGGCATCTACCTGCCGCACGTGCCGCCGGTGGAGACGCCTCGAATGGACTGGTTTGGCTTTCTGCTGACCTCGGTCGCGGCCTCCGGTGTCGTCTTCGGCCTGTCGGTGATCGGCCTGCCGGCGCTGCCGCCGGTCGTCGGCATCACGGCCACGTTTGCCGGCTTTGCCGCCTGCATTCTCTATTATTTCCATGCCAAGCGGCATCCGTTTCCGGTGCTAAACCTCACGATCTTCAACGACCGGGCTTTCCGTGCCTCCACCACCGGCGGCACGATGTTTCGCATCGCGACCGGGGCGATCCCCTTCCTGATGCCGCTGATGCTGCAGCTGGGTTTCGGCCTCAATCCGTTTCAGTCCGGCCTCATCACCTTCGCCGGCGCGATCGGTGCGCTGACGGTCAAGTTCCTTGCAAGGCGGGTGTTTGCGATGACAGGCTTTCGAACCGCGCTGATCTTTGCAGGCATCCTTGGCGCAGCATCGACGGCGGTCAACGGGTTTTTCACCCCGGACACACCCCATATCGTGATCATCGGCGCGCTGCTCGCGGCGGGGCTATTCCGCTCCCTGTTTTTCACAGGTGCCAATGCTCTCGGCTATTCGGAGATTACGGACCAGCAGGCGAGCCAGGCGACGTCCATGGCCTCATTCCTGCAACAGGTGAGCCTGGCACTCGGCGTCGCGTTTGCAGCCTTCATTCTGGAGATGTCGTCGACGTTTTCCGGCAGCCAGCTGGCGCTCGCGGATTTCCATCTCGCGTTCTTTATCGTCGCCGCTGTTTCGGTGTTTGCGGTGATCCCGATCCTCAAGCTCGACCCGATGACCGGCGCCGACGTATCGGGACACCGGCGCGGAGTGCGCGTCGGACAGGTAGAGCCGACACCGGGAGCCGGCGAGTAAACTCAGTCCCGGCCGAAACCCTCGTCGCCCGCCTGTTCCCGCGGATCATCCTGTGCTTCGTCCGCTGCATCATCGCCGGGATGGTCGCCGGCCGCTTCGTTGGCGAGCCTGTGGGCCTGGCCTTTGAAGTGTTTTGCAAGCAGGAACATTTCCACCGATTCCTGGCGCGACGAGCCGGGCTTGATGTGGATGACCTGCTTGAAATTCTTCTTCAGCATGTCGAGAAGATCCTTCTCGGTGCCGCCCTGGAAGGTCTTCGCCAGGAAATGTCCGCCCTCGCCCAGAACCGAGACGGCAAAATGCGCGGCGACTTCACACAGATGCATGGTGCGCAGATGGTCTGTACGGTGGTGGCCGGTGGTCGGTGCCGCCATATCGGACAGGACGACATCCGGCGTGCCGCCGATCGCTTCCATCAGCTGGCGCGGAGCATCGTCATCCAGAAAGTCGAGCTGCAGGATCTTGACGCCGGCAAGCGGCGCCATTTCAAGAAAATCGATCGCCGCGACGCGCATATCGTCATCGCTGGATTCGGTGACCTTGGCGGCGATCTGCGACCAACTGCCGGGGGCTGCACCCAGATCGATGATGCGGCGCGCGCCCTTGAGCAACTGGTGCTTCTCGTCGATCTCCAGAAGCTTGAACGCCGCACGGGCGCGATAACCCTCGAGTTTGGCGCGCTGGACATAGGGATCGTTGATATGGCGCTCCAGCCAGCGGCGCGAAGACGCCTTCAGCTTGCCCTTCTTGACCTTCTGGCCAAGCTTGCGACCGGTGCGGTTGCCGCCAACGGATGGTTTCGTCATTGCTTGCGTCCCGTTTCCTGCGTCTGCCCGTGGCCTGAATTATTCGTCTGATGGTGGCCCTGGCCTGAACCGTTGCCTGACCCCTGGCCGAACCTTCGTCCCCTGCCGCGGCGCCAGACACCGTCATCAGCCATCATATCCGTCAAAAGACCTTCGCGCAGCCCGCGATCGGCAACCCGCATGCGCTGGCTCGGCCAGCGGCGGCGGATCGCTTCGAGGATGGCGCAGCCGGCAAGAACCAGATCGGCCCTGTCAGGACCGATGCAGGCATTGGCGGCACGGCCGGCGAAATCCCATGAGAGGAGCTTTGCCTGCATGGCGGAAACCTCGGAATCCGACAGCCAGAGACCATCGACCTTGCGGCGATCGTAGCGTGGCAGATCGAGATGGACGCCGGCAAGCGTGGTGACCGTGCCGGATGTGCCGATCAGATGAAAGTCCTCGGCACCCTGCTGGTGCGGGGAACCGATCGGCGGGCAATCGAACTTCGACAGCATGCCCTCGACCTCATCGACCATGCCGGCAAAGACGGCCGGCGTGACATCACGGCCGCCATGGCGTTCCGACAGCGTCACGACGCCGACCGGCAGCGAGGTCCAGTGGGTAATGTGGTTGGCGAGCCGCGACGAGCGGCTGTCGCCGATGCGGATGACCGCGATTTCAGACGAACCGCCGCCGATATCAAACAGCACGACGGAGCGGGCCTCGCGACCGACCAGCGACGAGCAGCCGGACACGGCAAGCCGCGCCTCGGTTTCGCGATCGATGATTTCGAGCTCGAGCCCGGTTTCCTCAGTGACCCGCGCCAGAAATGCCTCGCCGTTTTCGGCAGCGCGGCAGGCTTCGGTGGCAATCAGCCGCATGCGGCGGATCGGCCGGTGCGCAAGTTTCGACGCGCACACGCGCAAGGCATCGACGGCGCGATCCATCGCTTCCGTCGACAGGCGACCGCTTGCAGCCAGCCCCTCGCCCAGACGGACAATGCGCGAAAACGCGTCGATGACCCGGAACTGGCCCGGCCGCGTCGGCTGGGCGATCAGGAGACGGCAATTGTTGGTGCCGAGATCAAGGGCTGCATAGAGTTCGTCGCGGAAGCCTGCGAACTTGTCGGCGCCGGGAGAACCATGGCTTTCATGCCCGAGCGCCGCATAACCGGCATGGCCTGCGGCCGAAACCGTCTTGGCGGTGACCAGCGGTCCCTGCTTGGCCTGCGTCAGCGGCCGACCCTGCGGGCCCCGACCGGCACGCTTCTTCTTGCGGCTCTGATTGCGATCCTGCTGCGGGCCCTGCTGGCGCGGCTGCTTTCCGACCGGCTTCGCGTCACCGCGCAAGCCTTCGCCCGCCGACGCATCAGCACCAATCGGTCGATCGCCACTCTCCGCAGATGGATTCGGCGCATGTGCGGAATTCTCCGTGACCGCGGAGCGCGAACGGGAGCGACGGCGCTTGCGCTTGCGCGGATGCGGTGAGCCCGGCTCTGGCCGCCCGCCGTCGGACGTGCCGCCATCCGGTTTCATGCCGTGCGGGCGTCCGGGCTGGCCGGCCTTTTCAGCCGGGTTTGCGTGCGCCATCGACGCCGCGTCACGGTCTTTGCCGTTTCGCTTCGCCTTGCGGCGCCGGGAGTTCTTGACATCCCTGCGCAGTTCCGCCGACGCCCCGCCTTCCGGCGGCTTTCCGCCGCTATCGGGGTTCATCACTTTATAAGTCCATCTCGCCGCGCAACACTTTGAAGCATGCAGCTGGCGTCTGATCGTTTCGTTGACCTGAAGATAACAGCCTCAGGCGCATTCGCCAACGGCTTTTTAGGGCGCGGCAAGCAGGACCAAAAATGATGTCGATTTTTTTCACAAAGGGTATTTGCAAGCGCCAAGTGTTTGGTTATAAGCGCCGCACACCGATGAGCCACAAGGCTTTTCCTGCTGGGGAATAGTTCAACGGTAGAACGACGGACTCTGACTCCGTTAATCTTGGTTCGAATCCAGGTTCCCCAGCCAATCTCCTTTTATTTCCATACGGGTTAGCGCTTTCCGCCAAATGGCGACGTAATTTCAGCGGGTTGTACGCGTGCTGAAATCCGAGAGACTGCCGTGGGCACTCATTCGGCGCCATCTTGGACCTCCAGTCTCTGGTCGCCTTGTCGAGACTTACAGGTTGAGAACGTCGCATCGGCTCCTGATCGCCCGTTCGATGTGGATGTGATTTGCGCTCAGAGCGCAGCGACGATCTGGCGCTGAGCGTGCCAGTCGGATGGCATCGGATTGCCGGACAGCCATTTCGTCGTGAAGCCCAGCGGCTGGTCGCCTGCTACAACCGACTGAACGATTGCCGGTGCCAGGAAGGCGAGATCGATGATCTGCATCACCCGACGCGTCGAAAGGCTTTCGGACTTGGCGATGTCCTCGAAGCTCTGCCCCTGTTTGACCGCTTCGTAGAACTGCTGCGCCTTGGCAATGTTGCGGGTCAGAACCTCGTCGCGGGATGTGGCGGCAGCGGCGCCGATGATCAGTTTCGTCTCGACGCCACGTTTGCGATTCTGGAAGCTGGTGCTGAAGGCAAGAACGGCCGGGTTGATTGAGTCCAGTGGAATCGAGATCAGTTCGGCGACGCACTGGTCGATGAGCACTAGATCGATCTGCCCCTGCATGATGGTCGCTTGAGCCAGGCACTTCAGGATCAGGGTCAGATGCTTGTCGGTCTCGGCAGCCAGCGCTTCCAGCCGATGGTGGACTTGGGCGATCTCTGTAACCGACTTGGTTAAGAAGAGATCGGTCGGCAATCTATCTATGAGATGGCGCACGATGGCCTGGGCAATCTGGCTTTCGAGCATCTTAGCCGGAAGTCTCCAACCCCGATCCATCGGGGCCTTGCTCATCTGCTTCTTGCTGATCACCCGGTTGGAGACGTAGTAGCTGAGGCGTTCACCATTCTTCTTCGTATGGCTGGGTGTGAAGTAGTCGCCGGTGTCGTCATAGAGCTTGCCAGCCAGTGGTGCGAACTTGGCGATTTTGCTGACGCCACGCTGGCGCGAGGCAAATTCTGTCAGCTTTTCCTGAACCAGATCCCATACTACCGGCTCGATGATCGCCGAGTGATTGCCGTCATGGATCTGCGCCCGATGGCGGATGCGCCCGGCATAAACCGGGTTGGTCAAGATGTAGTAGATGTTGGTCACCCCAAACGGCGCCAGCCCGATGACGGTAGCTGGGACAGCGTTATCGACGGTTGCGAACTTGCTGCTATCGGCGGGATTGGGTTTGTCGCTTCGGAGCGACCGAATGCTGGTATCGCTGGTTGCCGTTTGGTGGCCCTGCTTGTACTTCTTGGCGCCCGCCCTCGGACGTCCTTTGGTGCGCAAGCCCAGATCGTTTGCGGCCACCCTGACCTCGTAGATCGAGCCCAGCTCGAGATAGAGCTGGTAGATCTTTCTGACCGTCTCGGCGTCCTCCTCGACGATCTTGAGAGACCGCCCATCCGCCTCATAGCCGAGAGGCACCCGGCCTCCCATCCACAGCCCCTTTCGCTTGGAGGCGGCGATCTTGTCGCGGATCCGTTCGGCCGTCACTTCCCGCTCGAATTGTGCGAAGGACAGCAGGACGTTCAAGGTCAGCCGCCCCATGCTGGTGGCCGTGTTAAAGGACTGCGTCACAGAGACAAAGGAGGCATTCGCGTTATCGAGACGCTCCACCAGTTTGGCGAAGTCTGCCAGCGACCGCGTCAACCGGTCGATCTTGTAGACGACGATCTGATCGACCAGGTCCGCTTCGATATCCTTCAACAGCCGTTTGAGTGCCGCCCGCTCCAGGGTCCCGCCAGAGATGCCGCCATCGTCGTAGTAGTCCGGGATGAGTACCCAGCCCTCATGCTTTTGACTGGCGATATAGGATGCGCAGGCCTCTCGCTGCGCATCCAGTGAGTTGAACTCCTGGCCTAAGCCTTCTTCTGAGGATTTGCGGGTGTAGATAGCGCAGCGGACGGACTTCATATTCGTGCCAAACCGAAGAAGCGAGGGCCGGACCAGGCTGTCCCGGTGATCTTGCGAGCGATGGCGCTCAGCGAGCCAAATTGCTTGCCATCCATCTGGAAGCCGTCTGCGGTGACCTCGACCTGGTACACCCTGCCGTTCCACTCTCGCACCAGATGGGTTCCGGGTCGCAAGGTTGCAGGAGAAGGTACAGCCGTCGCTCCGGCTTTCGGTTTCCCGCCTTGCTCCCCGTCCTTCAAACAGGCCTTGAGGACATTGCGAACGGCCTTTGAATGACCCCCAAAGGCCGCTACCTGCGCCTCATAGGCAAACACCTTGCGCATGAATTCGACCGAGACGTAGCGCGGTGGTTGATGATCGAACTGCTTGCGCCAACGTTTCAGGCATGCCTCGCGATCAAGAGCGCCAAACGACGCCGCACATGGCGGCGTTGGGATCCTTGCAGCTATGTTCATACGGCGTCTCCCTCGGGCGAGGTGACCGCAGCCTGCTCAGTTTGCTCGGTCGTTGCCGTAGATTCCGCAGGCTCTGTCGGCGTCACGATCTGGTAAACCGCCTCCCCCGTCTTAGGTGCTTTAGTGGCAAGGATTTGATGCCCCTGCTTGCGCAGCCCCGACAGCGCTGCCCGCACTGTATGCGCCTGCCAGCCAAGCCGCTCGGTTAGCACCGAGATCCGCGTGCCGCCCGGCCTTGCGACCAGCGCGAGCAGTTGTTCCTTCTTGCGTTTGTGGGCTTTAGGTCGAGGGCTTGCGGACAATGCGGTCACTGTCTGGGGAAGGCTTTCACTCGTTGGCGATGTCATTCTAGACTCCACTCTGTTGAGGCCGGGGATATCCCGCCTTGCACTGAGTGAAGCCCGAGGTCGGATCGGGCTCAGGCATCTGCCAATCGTGGGCTTCGCCTGAGAGGGAGTACTGCTTCCTTTGCACCGCAAGTCCAGCCGGATTGGACGATTGGTCAAAGACGCCGCAGTCTATAAACTACTCGCAGCAGCCCTTCGTTTCCGGATGATCATCTCGAATGGCGTCGAGTGAGAAGCAGTCGAACGGGAAATCTCCTGCCGTCGACTGAATGGTGAAAGTTGTTGGCTTCGCGAAAGCGCTAAATAGCGGCCTCGAAAGACCGGGCTAGCCTTGGCGTGTGCTTCCGCCAGCAGCTGACCTGATGTTGTTTCAAAGGTCCCGCCGTCAACGTTCTTAACCACAGCGACCGTCGGAATATATTGCGTTATAAGCATTTCTCTGTCACGAATCTCCCTTGAACACCACTCAAATAAATCACGCAGATGCTCAGTAAGTCTGCACAATGCAAATCACCGGATCGGACGTGCTATTATTGAATTAAATCAAATATCATATTGTTTTACTAATCGTATGAATTCAAAAACGTAATCCTGGATGCTTTCGCGACTTGTTAGTTCGGCATGATGCACGTAGTTATATTCTTGCTTACTCGAAATAATCTCGAAATCCCCTTTTCCGTCTTGATAGACAGTTATCCTTGCAGATGCGGTGAAGCCAAAAATATCAACAAAGGCTGATAAGCCATTAGCTGCCCTGTCTAGAGTGATATCTATATTTTTAGAATCTGGAGACGCTAAAGCCGACTCGTAAGCCTCCTCTAGGAATTCTATGGGACTATTCATGTTCGTTTGCTCCAATGCCATCCGGCGACGTAGGCTTCGAGGCTTCAGCATCGGTACCACCAGAAGCATTTGCCTCCTTCCGAGCAACCTCAGCAATATTAGTTGCATCCGGCAGCTCTAGGCGCGGGCACCAAACGTTGGAATCAATCCACTAAAAACGGAGCCTGAACACGCCTTCCATGAAAAACCACAATATAACCGCAATAAAAAACACCATCTTCCAAACATCGATTGAGTATTCCCCTGGAAACTGCCCCGAAAAGGGAAACGAGTTTCCCCACATAACCACAAGTGGAGCGATTACCACGAGCCACTTGATCTCCGTACGGTATTCCTCTTCACTCATATTTCGTTTGATTGGCCGAACCTTCACCTTTACCAACTTAAGGTGGAAATAACCGACCGCAGCGACAGACAGCAATCCAAAAACGGCGAACGCTGCTCCGAACCCAAATAGTCGAGAGCTTAGCATTAATATTTCCAATGTTATGATTGCCGCAAGAAAGCTTTTTTTGAGTCCCGGTATAAACATATCACCTTCTAATTATTGTTCTTTGTCTATTTCATGAGTATCTATCGATGATTTGCTATCCTTTTCTCCATCATTTTTTTGCTTTCGGCTAAAGCTTTCTGTTGCGCATCAATTTTACTCAAAATGTTTTCGACTCTGCGTTTTGCTTGATATGCCGCCAAATCCTTTAAAGCACCTCTAATGGAGAATGATCCCTCGGCTTGCACGGATACGGATACTCCGGCACGAATATCAAGGGGAGTGACATAATAATCTTTCGCTAGGCCGAGTCCCCCCAAAGTCACGCCAACTTCGGCTCCGACATTGCCTGAGACGGCCGTCGTAATACCAGCATCCCAGACCTCACCCAGAGCCTGCGGGACACTGATGTAGCCGGATAGAGCGCCACCTACACCTATTCCTGGCACTACATTTCCCCCCGAGTGACACTATAAGTCAGTTGCCCGTTCGGTCCTTTGCCTCTTCGACCATGCCGACGATGAAGTACTCGTGGGCATCAAGGCGCGAGCCACCGCGTCGGCCTTGTTTCCCAGGCGTCAGCCGACCAACCCGCGCACTCGCAATCCAGGCGATGGCTGTTGCATTCCCAATCCCAAATCGGGCCGCTGCTGACCGCGCCGACATGCCACCCCGTGACGCAGCCAGCACGCGGCTACGCAGACATCGCTGAGAGCTCGGGTCATATTGCTTCGACCAAATCACCAGTCGGAGCGATGGAATGAGCATTCGGCAGCAAGGGGAATCCTCAAAACGATTCCGCGTTCAACGGACACGCTCTAGGTTGCCTTCGCTGCGTAGCGGGTTTCGAAGCGGCGGTTGTTCTCAAATCTAACGAGGTTCCAGCAATAGCGTTTCTAAGCAACATGAACCGATCAAACTGCGATCCCAAATCCAATGATGTTACGCGCTGGAAATATTCTAAACGCCTTCAACTTTTATTACGATGTCTCGATAGGTGAATTGGAAATCCATTTGAAACACCCCATCGCCGGTGCGATAAATTTTATGTGAACCAACTCTGTTATTAGACGGAACCAAGCTTTTAAAAAAAACGAAATAGTCGCCCCACTGCACATCATCAATTATGTAAATTTCACTATCAATGAAGTCGCACCCGTAGACAAGTAGGGATTTACCAGTGGAAATAATATTGTACTCCGATCGGAAATCTTCTTCGTCATCCCGCCACGACCCTATGAGATGCCATGGGACTTCAATTCCGCCTGTTGTTTTAGAGGTGACGTTACTTTTTCTATTATCACTGCGGAATATGGGAGTACTGCCATTTATAGTGAACAGCATTTGAATTGTGCGCGTCTCGAAGCCCCGTCTAAATTGATACACAACTTCTCGCCTAGTCGAGTCCCAATTTCCGCCGATCTTTATGCAATCGAATTCAACATCAACAGATTTTACTTGAAAAATATCTCCATCAAATGGTCGATAAACTCTGAATTTAAGGAAACCGTCATTAATACTTACATGGTACCTATTCTCAAAATCACCAACGCCAGATCTCCAGGTCCCCAGCGCCCAATCGTACGTTTCATCGTGTGTCATAAACTTGACCTACTTGTTATCCCAATAATTTAAAAATTCATCTGTTATGGGCTTTACAGTTTTCCTCCCGGTGTGAGGATCCTTAACAATCATTCTATTTGGATTTGAGGGGTCGGGTTTCACATGTTTAAATCCATCATTTGATCCACTTGCACTCCCCGCCCAGCCTCGTTCACCTCGAACTGCTTTGGGAATTTCCCGTGGCGCTCGGCATGGCCTTGGTTGGGGAAAGCGTTGCTTCCTTTCTCAACGTTGGCCCAACGACAGCAACGGGCCTAATCGCCGCCCTCGCCTATCTCGGACCGCGTGGAATGGAGTTGCTTGTGCAGAAGTGGGTTGCTCGCAAGGCCGCGAGCTAACGAGATCGCCGGCGCTTAGTTGAGTTTCTGGAGCTGGCCTAATATTGCGTCCAGCTCTTCATCTTCGCCAGAGCCAAGGGCAAGGTTTCAGCGATCGCGATAATGGCGGCCATTGCCTCGGGCGGTGTCCAGCCGGCTATTGCGGCGTTCGCGATGACCTCTTGCACCGAAGCTTCCAACGCTTCTTGGCAGTCAATGAAGCGAATCACCGATTGCGCTTTTGGTGGGATGATTGTTGCCATCGTTTTTAGATATGTCGCGACCTGAAAAATGAAAGCCGCCCTGGGTTAGCCGGGCGGCTTTTTGCGTTTCGGCACTGCCATCAGGCGGTGATGGCGGGGTTTTTGATCTGCTCTGCGCTTAATCTTTATCGATGGTCCGAGCGAGTCGCCGGGCCGTGGTGTGAAGGACATAGCTAAGGCAAAGTCCTAAGATCGACAGCAGAACCCAGAGAATTTGAGGCTTGTCGTGAGGAGATGAGGCTATCATTGCGACCGTTGGACCTAGCGCCGCGATCGCGGAGGCGGTGACTGCCATGCCGTTGAAGTATGCCGCTCGAATCTTGATCTCTTCCTTGCGTCCTTCAGTCATTGGATGACTGCACCTCTTTCGGCGCTTCGTCCTTCAGCTCGATGCGCCAACGGCGAAGTCTAGCTTCATCGTCACGGCTAAGAGATTTGCGTGTTTCGAGCGCATGCTCAAGCATCATTACGCCGGCCCGCTTCTGCCAGATATCCCCGTGAATAGGGTGCGAAAACGCTACAAGCTTCAACGCCGCCACTACGTCATCGTTTCCTGCGGGCTTCAAATCGGACAAGCCTCGGTTAACTCGATCGACCGAAGCTGTTACCGTGCCGACGATTACCAGTGCGATCCCCGTAAGAATGAGCATGGCGCTGATCGCAAGTAAGTGGATATTCGTGACCTCCATCCGGAGGCCGGCCGTCTCAACGCCGGTGAAGAATAAAAGCATTATCCAGCCGACGACAAACGTCAGCATTCCGCAGATTGACATTCCATTAGATGGCATTGGTTTTCCTACCCCGCTAAAGGTCACAACCTTTATTTCGAGGCTGTGGCATGTCAACCCGTAGTTGCCGCGTCTGATCGAGGCGCTTCTAATACCTATGAGGCTTCTCGCCGGGATAGGAATAATTGGCGCTGCGGTGGCTCACTATCTTCGAACCCGGCCGGCCGCATTGGCTCCAACGGAACGCCGCATCGCTCGGCTTGTTCTAGAATCACTTTGCGGTGAGTATATAGTTCGCCGAGCGTGAGTGGCGATGTGCCGAATGGACAATGATATGCTTAAGGGATTCTGGCTTCTTAGTAATTCAGATGAAATAATGGATCGACATAATATCTTAGTTCTTCAAGATCGAGAGAGGTCCGATTTCAAAGCTACCAAATTGTGGGAGCCCGGATCGCAAATCGATGAGTCCTTAGAGCTTGTATATTGGCTGGAAACGGGGACGATAGATAAGCTTTGGACCTTTGACTATCTACCCGGAACTGCGTCCTGTCCTGTCGTTACAGAAAGGATGAAAAATGCTTTAGAAGAATGCATTCCAGCTTCTGATGTCGGTTTCCGTAAGTGTGATGTATTCGACCGGCAAGGGAATTCGATGGAAGCGTACACCACTTTTCCAAAAAATTGTCGCCGGTGTGTTGACCGGGATGCCTCGGACGCGGACTGGTTTATCCCGTCGCTTAAGCCCGATCGAATTATGATAACAAAATCTCGGCATATAATTTGGGCGGAGGAAAATTTTAGCGAACTAAATATAGTGCGTGTTCGCGAGTACATGCCTTCTATTATAGTTTCAAATATCGTTAAAGAAACATTCGAAAGAATTAATTCAAAAGGATTGAGTTTTTCCCGAAAGGGTAAAATTCCCCTTTAATTTGTTGAATGTTGCATTTGGCTCCCTTCCCTCTCTGCCCGCGCTGTCCAAAAACGAACGTTTGTGGACACCTCGAAAGTAGTGTCCGAAATCTACGTTGACAGCCTTTACGACAGGCAGGATATTCCGAACAGCTTTTTGGACGGATCTGCCTCGATGCCTCGCACCTTCGCCTACGCCCGCGTCTCTACAACCGGACAAAGCCCGGAAAATCAAATCAGGGAGATCGAGGCCGCCGGCTTCCATGTTGAGCCGCGCCGGATCATCACCGAAAAGATTTCAGGCAGCACCTTCATAAGGCAGCGTCGAGAGTTTTCACGGCTCGTAGACAAGTTGGAGGCCGGCGACATTCTGATCGTCACGAAGCTCGATCGGCTCGGCCGTGATGCGACCGATGTCAGCACGACCGTTAAGGCTTTGGCCGAAATTGGTGTGCGGGTTTATTGCCTCGCTCTTGGCAGTGTTGACCTTGCCAGCTCGGCCGGAACGATGACCATGAACGTCATCAACGCGGTCGCTCAATTCGAGCGCGATCTTTTGATCGAGCGGACACAGTCCGGCCTCGCCCGCGTCAAGTCTGAAGGTAAGGTTCTTGGACGGCCGCAGAAGCTTAGTTTGAAACAGAAGGCCGAAGCCCGAAAGGATCTCGCGGCCGGGATGAGCATTTCAGCGGTCGCGAGAAAGTTCGATACAAGCCGGCAAACGATCATGCGGGTTCGTGACAATGTCTGAAGATGCGCCGTGGAATCGCCACCTCTATGCACCTTAGAGTTATGGACGTGTGTTGTGGTTGAGGGGGATCATACCGGCCCATGTTATGGGTCCTGCAAACTCCCCTTTCTGCTAGGTCGTTGGGAGCAAGTGAATTATGACCCCGAATAACTTGGACGCGCTCTAACTTCCAGTTCTGACCCGCCTGTAGACAACGAAGCCGAAAATTAAATCAATTACGCCACATGATAGAAAAAGTGAGCCCCATAAAATTTTGTATTTTGTGGTATCGATTCCAACAGCTTGGAATATCGCATTGTAGGACAAAAGAATATAAAACACAGCTGGCAAAGCGATGAAATATGATCCGGGGGATGACCTCTGTACCCTGGAATTGAGTTTGTCACGGAGATGAGGCACCACAAGACTTCCATACATTGTTACCGACCCGGAAACAATATACTCTCGATAGTAAAAATAAATATGCATTACTTGAAATACTATAACAGTCGCAATATACCTCGCGAAATTTTCTTCGTTGGTCACTGTCAATAGTGATGCGCACAGCACGCAGTAATACAATAGAAATCGCAAGGTAATTTTTATTGACATAAGTTTAGGAGTTATCATGGCGCACCTTTGCTTTTTGGCGAACCGTCGGCTTTTTGGTTACTTTCCGATGCGCGCGAGCTCTCCCCGCCGCTACTAAGAGCACTTTTAGAAGCCTCCTGTTTGCAGCCTCGGCCTGTTGCCGCTGATGGTCTTTACCGCCATTCGGGGCCTCTTTAATGGAATTATTGCTGTATAAGCGTCTAACTCTCAAGTGAAAGCTAGTTGGATAAGGTCCCCGAGATAGGGTGAGCTCTTGCTACTGCTCATCGCGTGCGTAGAGTTTTGTATCTGTCTCTTTGTAATGCTGAGTGTGAGCTTCGGCTATGCCAGTTAGCCGACTCGAAGATGGCCTTATCAATCGAGCGCTAATGTTGTATTTCGGATAAGAGCCAGTAATCTCAGGGTGCATATGAGCAGCTACCTCGACGTCGGATTGCGAAACGTAGCGCCCAGCCCAGTTCTCGATAACATGCTTTAGAGCCCAGCGTTTCGCGGTTGGACCTTTGGTTTTCGTCTGCGCATCAAGCCACTCGTATGCTATCCGAATGCGGTCATCATGCTCATGATGATGATCGTTATCACTGTAAGATGCTGATTTCTTCGCATCCGCGATTTGTTGATTGGTAAACATTGAGTTCTCCAGTGTTGAACTACTCAAGTTAAACACTATAAAGCGTTGATGTCACTCTATTTTTATTATATTTATATTCGTTTTTGCATTTACCGTTAGCGGCGGGATTTGTAAAGTTCCCACGCTTCCTCAATGATTACGCCCTGGACGACGCCGCGCCGAACCGCTTCGTTCGCGATCTCTTCCGAAACGTTGGGCATTACCTTGGCGTGGACCTGTCCAGTTCGCTCGCTCTTTTTGCGGCCGGGTTTCCCGCGTGGCGCTCGATCAACGAACCCGTGCACTTCGCCGGCCGCGTCGGCTTTTGCAATGTCGGCTTCAGCTGCCGGCTTTGGCTGGCGGCGAAGCGAGGAAAGATCGACTCTAAAATCACTCATTGCAGTGCCTCCGTAAGACGCTTGTAGACAGCCATGGCGAACGCCTCGGCGTTCTCGATCGCCGTTGCCATGTTTCCTTGCTTGCTTTCCATCGTGTGCAGATCGCCGCCGAACTCGAACAGCGCGGAATATGCAGTTCGTTGTGTGAGCGGCGGTTCAATGATGTCTATGCCGCCTTCCCTAAGCGATGCCTCGATGTTCTTGTGCTGATTGGTCCGAATGTTTCCTGTCATCGTGAAAACGACGGCGTGAGCGATCTTGCGATCAATCGCTTCCTCTTCCTCGGCAATAAGCTGAAGAGACTGCGCGCCGATCGTCGCATCGAGGATGGTTGCGCGCATCGGAATGATTACGAGATCCGCTTGGCTTATCGCTCGCGATACCATGCGTGAGGCAACGCCTTCCAGATCGACGATGACGACAGCGCCGTCAACATCATGTTGCTTGATCGTCTTAACGATGCTCGACTCGGTCACGTCGCTAAGCGCGGTGATGCCGGCCGGTAGCCTCCCCTTCCCTGCCCATATGCTCAAAGAATGGTTGGGGTCACAGTCCAGCATGGTTACCGGCACGCCCTTATGGGCAAGTTCCGTTCCGAGCAAAACCGCCGTGGTTGATTTTCCCGCGCCGCCCTGTCGGTTTGCGAAACCTGCGGGTGAGCCTTCGCACCGCGGCGTCCCAGATATAAAACCAGTTCGCTACAAATCAGCAACTAGCTGATCGATGCACGATGTTCGAGCGACTTACCCGGTATCGCCGCCAGCAGAAGCTGCGTGTAGGAATTCTGTGGATTGCCCAGCAATTCTCGCGCTGGTCGCATTTCCACAATCTCTCCACGCTGCATGACTGCGATTCTGTCACACACCTGCGCCGCGACATGCAGGTCGTGGGTGATGAACAGCATCGCCAGATCCAGCTTGCCCTTCAGTTCCTCGAGAAGCTCCAGAACCTGTTTCTGGATCGTGACATCCAGTGCCGAGACGGATTCGTCTGCGATCAGCACGTCCGGCTTGAGCGCAAGCGCTCTTGCCAACCCGATACGCTGCCGCTGGCCGCCTGAAAATTCGTGCGGAAGGCGATCGATGGCACGGGCATCGAGCCCAACGAGTTTCAGCAGATCAACTGCCTGCTGCAGCGCTTCGCCTTTCGGCACGCCATGGGCAATCGGACCATCAGCGATGCTGAGGCCCACCTTGCGACGCGGATTGAGCGAGGCAAAGGGATCCTGGAACACCATCTGGATGCGTTTGCGCGCATGGCGCAGGCCACGTGCCGGAAGCGCACCGAAATCGTCACCTCCCAGCATGATCTTGCCACTGTCCGGTTCGACAAGTCTTGTGACGAGCCTCGCCACCGTCGATTTTCCCGAACCGGATTCACCGATGATGCCAAGTGTCTCGCCGCGCCGGATCTCGAAGCTGACATCCTTCACCGCGTGCACAATGCGCTTCGGTTTGAACAGGCTGCCGCCTGTCACGTAGGTCTTGCGCAGGTTGGCAACCGAGATCGCGATGGTCTTGTCATCCACCTCGGCACGAACCGACGGAACGCCGTTCGGAACGGCCGCAAGAAGGGCTTTCGTGTATTCGTGGGTTGGTCGGCGCAGCACGCCTTCTGCTGTGCCCTGCTCTACGACGATGCCCTTTTGGAGAACCAGCACTTCGTCTGCAATATCGGCCACGACCCCGAAATCGTGGGTGATGAAGATCACCGACATTCCGCGCCGTTGCTGGATGTCTCGGATCAACCGGAGAATTTGCGCCTGCGTGGTGACGTCGAGAGCAGTCGTCGGCTCGTCCGCGATCAAGACGACAGGCTCGAGCGCCAGGGCCATGGCGATCATCGCACGCTGACGCTGACCGCCGGAAAGCTGGTGCGGAAAGCTCTGGATGATACGCTCGGGATCAGGCAGGCCGACTTCTGTTGCGAGTTTTACCGCCTGCGCACGGCGCTCCTCGGGTGTCAGCAGCCCATGGGCCTCGAACACTTCTGCGATTTGGTCGACGATCCGCATCGACGGATTGAGCGCCGTCATCGGTTCCTGGAAGATCATGCCGATCTGGCTGCCGCGCAGCGCACGCAGGCTCTCTTTGTCGACCTTCAGAAGATCGCGGCCACCGAACAGGATCTCTCCGCCGGCAACGCGGATTGCCTTCGGCAGAAGGCCCATCACGGTCTGGGCACAAAGCGATTTCCCCGAGCCGGATTCCCCGACAATGCAGAGAATTTTCCGTTCATCGAGATGGAAGGTCAAATCGTCGAGCGCATATTCGCGATCTCCGCCTTCCGGAAGCGCGAGCCGGAGATTTTTGACCGTCAGGATTGGAGATGACATGCTGATTACCTCAATAGCCGAGTGCCATGCCGTCCTTGCGGTGGTCGGATGCCCCCAGAAGAACGCCGCGCTTGTAGTCGATCATGATTGCCTGGCACCCTCCGATGGGTTCGTCCGCCCATTCGGTGACGTGACCACGCCGTTCTAGATCCGCTTTCACGTCCGGCGAAATCGTCGGCTCCAGGCTCAGCTTGCCGTTGTGACAAAAGCTGCGCGGCTGATCGCTCGCCTGCTGCGGATCGAGATCGCGGTCGAGGATCTGGCTGAGAAGGTGGGCGTGTCCCGTCGCCTGATACTGGCCGCCCATCACTCCGAAGGCCATGCGGGTGCGTCCGTTTTCGGCAAGTTGCGCCGGAATGATCGTATGGAAGGGTAGCTTGCCGGGGCCGATCGCGTTCGGATGGCCTTGCCTGACGACGAAGCCGGCACCGCGGTTCTGCAAAAGCACACCCGATTTCGGTGCATAGATGCCGCTGCCGAAGGCAAAGAACACAGAGTTGATCAGTGACATGGCATTGCCGTCGCGATCGACCACGGAGACGTAGACGGTGTCCTTGTGCTCGGGACCTTCCCATATGCCGGGTGCTGTGGCCTGTTCCATGCTGATCTTCGCCCGCATCGTCTCGATCGACCGGTCGGACAGAAGTGCCGCGATATCGAAGGTGATATGCTGCGGATCCGCGATCAGCTCGTCGCGCCTCGCATAAGCAGCCTTGGTGGCTTCCGCGAGAAGATGAATGCGGTCCGCTTCCGATAGGGTGGGATCGCGAAGATCGAAGCCGTCGAGAATGCGGGCGATCAGAAGCGCTGCCAGTCCCTGGCCATTCGGCGGGCATTCGAGAAGATCCATGCCCCGATAAGAAGCGCTGATCGGAGTGGTCTCGAAAGCACGGTAGGTTGAAAAGTCGCCCTCCTCGTGCAGTCCGCCCAGGGACGCCAGCAGCGTGGTGACCTCCTCGGCGACCGGCCCGGCATAGAAAGCGTCGCGACCTTCACTGGCAATGCGCCGCAACGTGGCTGCAAGCGCCGGGTTGGTCATCCGCTCGCCGGTCCTTGGTGCCCGGCCACTCGGAAGGAAATAGGCGGCGGCATCCGGATATTTCTGCACCCGGTTGGCGTAGCGTACCCAGTCGAGTTCGACGCGCGGCGTGATGCAATAGCCTTTTTCCGCAGCCTCGATAGCCGGGGCGAGCACCCTGCCCATGTCCCGCCCGCCATAGGTCGCAACGAGATGGCACCAGGCATCAACGGCGCCCGGCACGGTCACCGCGTGGGGGCTGTCATCGGCAATGCTCGTGATGCCTTTTTCGAAAAAGTAATCGAGTGTGGCTGCCATCGGCGCACGACCTGAGCCGTTGAGCGCAATCGGCTTGCCACCAGCCGGTGTATAGAGCGCGAAGCAATCGCCACCAATCCCCGTCATATGGGGGTCGATCACCGATTGTAGGGCGATAGCGGCCACCGCCGCATCGACGGCATTGCCGCCGGCGCGCAGAATGTCCACCGCAGCAAGGGTTGCCTGCGGATGCGAGGTTGCCGCCATACCGCGATCGGAAATTGCCACCGACCGGCCCGGCCTAAAGAAATCACGTTGCTGCATGGACATTCCCCGTCATCTTCAATTGCTCGATGTCCAGCTGGGCGGCGGCTGCTTCGTCGCAGAATACAGTGACTGCAGCATGCCGTTGCAGGGACGAAGCCGGACAATCGAGGCTGACCTGGCCCTGCAGCGCTGCCGCCAGGGCTTCGGCTTTCGCCGCCCCCGTCGCAAGCAGCACGATCTCACGTGCCTCGAGAATGGTGCCGATGCCCATCGTCAGCGCGGTTTCCGGCGGATCTTCGCCGTCTGGAAAATCCGGACGGTTGGCATCGATGGTCGATTGCGCAAGCCGAACCATTCGCGTCCGGCTGTCATGTGCCGAGCCCGGCTCGTTGAAACCGATATGACCGTTGCGGCCGATGCCGAGCAACTGCAAATCGATCCCGCCATTGTTTGAGATCATCTGTTCGTAGGCCTTCGCGGCCGCGTCGAGATCAGACGCGGTGCCATCGGGAATGTGCGTTCGGGTCACGTCGACATCGACATGATCGAAGAACAGCTCGCGCATGTAATAGGCAAAGCTCGCAGAATGATCCCGGCCAAGACCGGTATATTCGTCGAGATTGAAGCAGCGCGTCTCACGCCATGAAACCGTCTCGGTTTGACCGATCAACGTCTTGTACACCGTTCGTGGCGTTGAACCCGTCGCAAGCCCAAGCGTCAGGGCAGGCATCGCAGCAATCCGCTCCAGTATCAGAGAAGCCACAGCCACGGACGCAAGCTCGGGGGTCTGATAGATCCGGATTGTGGGGCGGTGAAGGTCCCGTGGCATCGAGTTCATAGTGCACCTTCCAGGGGCTTCGGAGTAACCGGCTCGACCCCGCGCAGAGGGAGGCCGAACAGGGCTTGGTAAAACCCCTCCTGCGCAATTGCGACGGCGCCAAGAATGCCAGCCCGGTTTCCGAGCGAGCTGATGACGCAGGCGGGCGGCACGGGCATGCAACGCGTGAGATGGTACTCCACCCGATCGATCAATTCCGCACGGGAGCCAACGCTGCCTCCAAAAATCACCCGCTGCGGATCCAGCACGGCGGCAATCGCCGCAATGGCAACGGCAACGGTGCGGCCCACTTCGTCTATGACTGTCTGGGAAGCGCCGTCTTGTCGCGAAAAGATTTCGCGAACCGTCAAACCTTCGACGCCACTGTTTCCGGCATACCGCGACCGGATCGCGGCGCTGCCGACAGATGTTTCAAGCACGCCGGAACCGAACGCAGAGGAATTGAAGGGGTCGCCGCCGATCGGCAGGGTCGAGATCTCGCCAGCTGCGCCACGGGCACCACGAATGAGCCGCTTCTCGCTGATGATACCCATCCCGATCCCGGTTCCGAGCGCCACGAAGACGAAATTATCGATATCCTGCCCTTCGCCGAGGACCTGCTCGCCCTTGGCCGCGACATTGACATCGTTTTCGAGAACCATCGGAAAGCCGAGGCGCCCGGTCAGCGCCGCCTCGAAATCGAAATCGGTCATGCCGGCGATATTCGGCATCATGGTGATACGACGGGTCTTTGGGTCCACCGCACCAGGAATGCCGACCGCGCCCATCCGCACGAGCTGCGGCTCGATCCCGATCTTGGCCGTCATAGTGTCCAGCAGCACTGCCAGCTGTTCGACGAGATGCATTCCGCCACGGGTGTCTGTCGCCTCCAGGATTTCTTCCACGACTTTACCGGAAAGGTCCGCAATCGACGCATGGACCTTGGTCCCGCCGATGTCGACGCCGAAGAGGAAAGCCTTGCCGGGATCGAGCTCGTAGTTGACTGCGCTGCGCCCGACGCCACCTTGTGTGCGTCCCGTCTCACGAACCCAACCGTCGACCTCGAGATCGCGCACGATCTCCGACATCGCCTGCTTCGACAGTCCGGTGACGCGGGCAAGCTCGGCGCGTGAAATCGGTGAACTATCTATGATCGTACGGAGCACGGTACGCGAGGTGATTTGTCGCGTGAGGGGCGCCAATCCAGAAATATCGGTCATGATCTCATTCAATTCGTCATCTTTGCGGACTAAGTTAGCTGGCGGGGTATGTCTGTCAATCGAAATAAGGCTAAGATCGATTGAAATTCATGCGATTTGTGAAGAAATGAATTTATTTAGTCAGCCTTCTTTACAATAGGGATGTTCCTGTGCATCACTGATCGACGTACAAAAACTGGGCAAAACGCGCTCTTCTGCGCGGGTTTGAGGAAAAATAATGGGAACGAGCATCAAACTGGCGATGATGGCGACTGCCATCGCGATGACTTTCACAACCGCGCAGGCGGCAACTTTACGCGTCGGCATGCAGGACGATCCGGATGCGCTGGATCCCGCGACCTCCGGCACCTATGCCGGCCGTATCGTATTTTCGGCAATGTGCGACAAGCTCGTCGATATCGACGCCAAGCTCGAGATCGTACCGCAGCTGGCAACCGCCTGGGTCTGGAACGCCGAGGGTACGGAGGTGACGTTCACCCTTCGTGACGGCGTCAAATTCCAGGACGGAACACCCTTCGACGCAGCCGCGGTGAAGTTCAATATCGAACGCATGAAGTCCCTGAAGGATTCCAAGCGCAAGGGTGAGCTCTCGCCCGTCGAAACCGTCACCGTTATTGATGCGACACATGTTTCATTCAAGCTGAAATCGGCCTTCGCCCCGCTTCTCGCCGTCCTGTCCGACCGCGCGGGCATGATGGTGTCTCCAGCGGCTGCCGCGGAAGGCAAGGAATTTTCCGCCAACCCAGTTTGCGCGGGCCCCTTCAAGTTCAAGGAACGCCGTGCGCGCGACGTGATCTCACTCGAAAAATTCGACGGCTACTGGAATGCCGCAGCGATCGGTTACGACGACGTCCAGTACCTCTATATTCCGGATTCGACCGTCCGCCTTTCGCGTTTACAGGCCGGTGATCTCGAAATCGCCGAGCGCATTGCGCCGACCGACCTCGGCACCGTTCGGGGCAACAAGGCGCTCGCGCTCCACACGTCGCCCGGCCTTGCCGTGTCGCATCTGATGATCAATGTCGGCAACGGCGAAAAGGGCGGCGCGCTTGGCAAGGAGCCACGGCTTCGCCAGGCACTCGAGCTCTCGATCGACCGCAACGTCATCAACAAGGTTGCCTTCGCCGGCGAGTTTTCTGCCGACAACCAGATGATCCCGCCATCCAGCGTTTTCTATGACAAGGCGCATCCGGCTCCCGCCCGCGACATCGAAAAGGCCAAGGCTCTTATTGAAGAAATCGGCGGCGATGCACCCGTGGTCGAAATCACCTACGAAAACTCGCTCGCCGATGGTCGCGTTGCTCAGATCATCCAGTCAATGGCGGGCGAAGCTGGCTTCCAGATCGAACTGGTTCCGCTCGAAACGGCATCCGCCGTCGAACGCTACCTCGCTGGTAACTTTCAGGCCTATATCGGCAACTGGAGCGGCCGCGCCGATCCGGACCCGACACTGATCTCCTTCTTCGGCAAGGAAGGCAGCCAGAACGTCAACAAGTATAGCAACCCGGAAATGGATAAGGCCCTCGGAGAGGCGCGCGCGACCTCTGACGTCGAGAAGCGTAAGGCGCTCTACGGGACGGCGACAGGCATCTACCTCGCCGACCTGCCAACGATCCCTCTCTACCATCCGAACTGGTTCTATGCGGCACGCACGGATGTCGGCGGCATCACGGTCTATCCAGACGGTCTCCTGCGTCTGACCGACGTAAAGCCCGCGAAGTAAGCCAAAGCCCGTCAGGGCACTGTGTAAATCATCCCGCCAGCCGGACCGTGGTGCTGGCGGGACCACACGAGAAAGCTCATGCTCTCCTACGTCCTGCGTCGCCTGGCAATCGCCATACCCACACTTCTGCTCGTCTCGATCCTGGTCTTCAGCCTGCTGAAGTTCCTGCCCGGTGATCCGGCGATCGCGCTGGCCGGTGAGGAACGCGATCCTGCCGTCATCGAGTATCTGCGGCAAAAGTACAGCCTCGATCAGCCGCTATACGTCCAATACGGCAAGTGGCTCGCCGGGATCGTCCAAGGCGATTTCGGCCTGTCGATCCGTACCCGACTTCCGATCGGCGAAATGATTGCGCAAAAGCTGCCGGTCACGATCCAGCTGTCGGTCATGGCAATGATCCTTGCGACCCTTATCGGCATTCCGGCCGGTATCATCGCAGCGCTGAAGCGGGGAACGGCGGCGGATTACGGCGTCAGCATCATCGGCCTTGCCGGGCTTTCAGTGCCAAGCTTCTGGCTGGGCATCATGCTGATCCTGCTATTTGCCGTAACGCTCGGATGGTTTCCGTCCGGCGGCTACGTCGCCTTCTTCGATAGTCCCCTCGACAATCTGCGCCACACGCTTCTCCCCAGCCTGGTGCTGGGAACTGCCGCCGCGGCAATCGTGATGCGCCATACGAGAAGCGCAATGCTGCAGGTTCTGAAGCAGGATTATGTCCGCACCGCCCGCGCAAAGGGCTTGAAGGAGCGCATCGTCGTCGTGCGGCACGTCCTGCGCAACAGCCTTGTCCCCGTCGTCACGATGAGCACGCTGCACTTGGGCGAACTCCTGTCTGGTGCCGTATTGACCGAACAGGTGTTCGGCATACCGGGATTTGGTAAGATGATCGTCGATGGTGTTTTCAGCCGCGATTATGCCGTGGTCCAGGCTGTGGTTCTCTGCTCGGCAGCACTCTTCCTGCTGATGAACCTTCTTGCCGATATCGCCTATGTCATTCTAAGCCCGAGGTTGCGCGGATGAACACGTTGAACGCCACGCTTCAGTTACCGAGCACGTCAGGGGCAAGAAAGTCCGTGCTTTCACGGTGCATGCGCCAGCCCGGCGTGATGATCGGCGGAACGATCATCCTGTTCTTCGTGCTGGTCGCGATTGCGGCGCCTCTGATCGCGCCCTACCAGCCCAATACGTCCGACTGGATGGCAATCCGACAGGGACCGACAGTTGCTCACTGGTTCGGCACGGACGACCTTGGCCGCGATATCCTGACGCGCATCATCTATGGCACGCGGGCTTCATTGCTTGTCGGCATCGTGTCCGTCGCCATCGCCATCGCCATAGGCGTCCCGCTCGGCATGATCGCCGGCTATTTCGGCGGAATCATCGACATGGTGATTTCGCGCATCACCGACGCTCTTCTTGCATGCCCCTTTCTGGTGCTGGCGATCGCGTTTGCCGCCTTTCTCGGTGCGAGCCTCGAAAACGCGATGATCGCGATCGGGATATCGGCCATGCCGATTTTTGTGCGCCTGACGCGCGGACAGGTCATGACGGTCAAGGCCGAAGACTATGTCGACGCCGCCCGCCTGCTAGGAGTGACGCACAGGAAGATCATGCTGACCTACATCCTGCCGAACGCGATGGCACCTATCATCGTCCAGGCGACGATCACCATGGCAACATCAGTTCTTGCAGAGGCAAGCCTCGCCTTTCTTGGCCTTGGCCAACGTCCGCCGTCTCCGTCATGGGGAACCATGCTCGATGTCGCCCGCCAGTTCCTGACGGAATCACCTTGGATGGCGATCTGGCCGGGTGTCGCGATCATCCTGCTCGTCATGGGCTTCAATCTGCTGGGAGACGGACTGAACGACGCGCTCGATCCGAGACGCGACGACTGATCTGATCACCGAAGGCGCAATAGCAACTAAAGCCTTGAATGGCGGAAAACGGGCAAAACAACCGAAACGTTATTGCCGACGAAACGACTATAGAAATGAGGCCTTGGTCACGTGGGCGAGCGGTTGTTCGCTATGCGCCAATGACTGAGCCGGTTCTTTTCCACGCCGTGTAACGCTATGAGATTACACGATATGCTGAGGGAGGTGAACCTTTGTAGCTCGAGGAGCCGGCGGCGCCCACGAAACTTAATGGCTAACGCTAGGTATCGGCACACCTCTTCACAGGTTTCGTATGCGGCGAGAGCATTTGTGAGCTTGGCGATTCCCGCCGTCTCTGGATTCAGGTTTTATGGATGTCCCGTCGGCGACATCGCAAGTGACGAAAGCTTGCCCCATGTCTACCGGGTCGCGACGCTAGCGGGCTTGTTCAGTCGGCACCACTGCCGTGTGAACGTATTGCGGACCCACAGAGGTCTTAAATCTTACCGCGGCAATTTCTCTCCATCGTGCCGGTTGACCTGAGCCCCTGATAGCCGTCCGGTAAGGTGAGCAAGGATAAGATGTCTTCAGGGACTAAGGCAGCAAATGTTGCCGTGGAGCCACCAAAGTGAGCAACTTTTCGCCGCTGGAATTAGCGATAGGATCTGCATTCCAGCGCAATGACCAACTGGTTTTCACCGTCAACCCCGCACTTTCCCACGCTCGGCGAGAAAATCCAGGAGCGCGCTCACCCGCGAAGGGAGCAGTCCACCTTGGCCCGTATGAGTAGCATGGAAGGCCTCGCGACGCCGGGATTGAACCCCTCCCCAACGGGTATGAGACGCCCGGCATCGATGTCGTCTTGCACCGTGAACCGGGCAAGGCGTACAAGCCCGACACCGCAAAGCGCCAGACGGCGCAGCGCTACGCCGTCGCCCGCCTGAACCCGCCCGACGGCCGGAATGACGACAGTTCCGGCAGGCGTCTTCATCGGCCAACCATCCACATTACGGAATAGGAGAAGCCAAGACAGTTGTGGTGAGAGGGAGACAGAGCCGTCGACAACATGCAGTTGCATGAACGTCGACTTCCATTACTATGATTTTCATGTGTTGTGGGGGTATTTCAGTGCGTCGAGTTACAGTATTCAGCTGCTGCGCCTTGCTTTTGAATGGATTGATCGGGGAGGACGCAAAAGCGACCCCTGACGGCCGCGCCGGCGCTAAGGCAACGATGAATTCACCGGCTATACAGACCGTCGCGCTGGCCGCTCCGCAGGCTACCATGATCTGGGTGGTGGTCTCCAGTCGACCTACTCTCGAGCAGGCTGGCGCAGTCGCGCAATCTTTTGCTGCTACTCTTGGGCCGGCCTTGATAACGCAGTCACGTAACGGCTCCTTTGCTATCGTGACGGGGACATTGTTCAAGGACAAAGCCAAACCCAATTTAAATACCCTCAAGGAACTCAGGCTCGTCCCGCGCGACGCATTTCTAAGCAATGGCGAAGGCTTTGGGTCTATCGTGTCTCACAGCTACTCAGCAGGTACGTCAACCGATCTGATGACTCAGACCTCGCTGATTTCTTCAGTAAGACGTCTGCAGATCGCATTGACGCGACTGAAGCTCTATTCAGGGCTGACCGATGGCCTTATCGGACCCGGGACGGTAAAGGCATTTACGGCCTATCTCGCCGCATTCGGACCGCCTCCAGGAGACTTTCTAGATGAATACGCACTCAATATAATTGAGCAAATTGCGCAGGACGGCTTTCGATCGATGGCGGAACGCCAAACGGCGCAAGGCATGGGTTTCGACGACGGAGAAACCTATGCACAGGCAGTTAAGGGAGGTTTCACTTCTCAACAGGTGATGTTTCAGGCGAAACAGCGAGGCTTCCAGACGAACCAGGATTTTGAGGCGGCTTCAAGATCCGGCTTCGAGACGGCGGAGGAGTTTGAGAAAGGGAGAGCTGGCGGCTTCCTAACTGCAGACGAATACCGCGCGGCTTCACGCTTTAGGTTTGGCACGCGCACGGACTACGTCGCTTTCCGATCATCAGGATTTGCCGACAAGGACAGCTTTACCACCGCGCAGGAAAGAGGCTTTAGCGACAAGGCTTCATATGAGCGCGCCGTCGCAGTAGATCTGAAGGCTGCTCGTGTAAAGGCTGAAATCCTGCTTGAGGACGCGCAGGTTTTCATCCGGTTAAACCCACAGATACCGAACCTCATCGCTGTTGCTGACAAAGCAGCTATTCTGGGAGTGACTTTGCCAACAGGCACCGCGTCCAACCTCGAACAGGCATCGTCTCAACTCCAGGCGCTTCTCACGCCGTTAAGCGGCTACAGCGATTTCGTCGTGGCAAGAGATAAGGAGCGGACGGATGATCGCCGGAAACAAGTTTTAGCCTATCAGCAGGAGCTTGAGACCGCTCGCGTAGCGCTTACGAATTGGGTCGCGGCCAATATCTCCTCCTCGAAACTTCCGCAGGTCGTCCAGGAACTGAAGTCTCTCGCCGACGCTGCCGTCTCGGATGACCTCGATGACCTGCAAGGAGCAAGACAGTCGCTCGGTATCTTGATCGCAAAGAATGGGCTGGCAGGGGAACTCGCCGGTCTTCAGGCCGCTGGCGCGGACAATGCATACACTAATCCAGGGGAAGGGAACGCACCATTTGCCGTAACACCGGCAAATGCCGTTCTCCTGAGCGGAGCAGGAGGCGACGTCGTTTCGCTTTTCAACGCGTCCGCCGAGGCGCCGTCACTTGTGCGGACCTTAAACGGCGGTCTGTCCTTCTCGAATGACATTGCAACCGTATGCCTGTTCGGAATTAACGAAACGCCCTCCATCAGGAGGGGATTGCGCGCAACCCTCTCGCCTATGGGTGCGACCGTCGTGAAGACAAGTTCTTGCACAAGCAGCAGTCCAAAGCATGCGGATCTGATCATTATGCGGCGAAAGGCGTTTCTTGAGGCGCCGCCGAGTTTCGCGGTGGCATTCATTGACGCGCTCGAGGCCAAGAGGCTTCGCAGGTTTGATGCGATCGATTACGCGAAGCTCGCAGACAACGAGCAAAAGGAAATTGCGCTCGTCGCTGCAATAACAACAGGCGTCGAGACTGGTTCTCGAACTGGGTTTGGTGCTTTCGAAGTCGCGATTGAAAAGGGTGGGCTTTGCGTCGTTGTCACAGAGGATACAGATGTTCATGGAGACATGCTGGCGGCAGTCAAAGAAATGGTCGAGGCGTCCACACCTATGACTGTAGTAAGCGACCGGACCTTAGAACAACTGTATCCCATGATACTGCGCGATGAATGCAGAGTGGTGTATGGATCTGCGGGTACGTTACAACAGCTGATCCAGGCACTGAAGCGGGATGAAAAGCCCATCGCTTTCCTGCCGATCTGGATCGAAACTGATGAGGTTCTCAGCTCTGCCGCCAAGCTGGCAGCCGTAAAGCTGGAAAGAACAAAACAGCAGGAAGCTCAGAGGCTCGCCGCACAAGAATCCGAACGGTTGGCGGCGATCCGTCGACAGGATGAGCAGTCACGGTTGGTAGTAGTGGAAGCCGAGCTCCGAAAGGTGAATGGGCCAGATGCAAACGCGCGACTAACGAAGTTTACTGACTTCCTCAAAGCTTCGACCTTGGTCGCCGACGGCCGGACGTCTGGGGCAAAAACAATGGCGCCTGTATATCGGGATTTCATAGACTGGCTCGAAGCGCAGAAAACTGAGGGCTGGGAGTTGGGGAATGTCGATACGGCAATCAGTGATTTCGGAGCGGTGAATTGGAAAGACCGTAAACTCGATGCGCTTGTGACTCGAGTGGAGTTGAAATTCAAAAGCCGGGAACGTGGTGAATATCGAACAGAATGTATTTTATTTGGTGTTGTGCTCGATGACGAGTTCGAAATGGAGCGGGATCCTTTGCAAACGCTTTGCGCGGACGAGGTCGTGAAACTCGATCCGTGGAAGTCGGGTCATGGTTTTGAAAGTCGTTGGAGAGCGGTATCGTCGGGGATTGCGACTCCGTAGCTGTTCGTCCCCAAGGATGATGGCTTTCGTACTTCCTTATTTTTAAAACCGTGGTCTACCGGCGGTATCGCCTATGACGCCGCTCGACGTCGGTGAAGGCAGCACAGTTCTCTGTATTATTCATCCACCCCCACGGTAGACACTTGGAGCTGCAACTCCCGCAGATGGGTAACCGCGGCCGCTAAAGCCTCTCGCGCAGCAGGGTCATTCATCTTGCACCCCCACCCGGCCACCATTTCCGTTGCCTTGTCGAAACCGGATTGGTAGCCCCGCACGTAGTCGGACTGGCTGGTCGAGACGGCAACCATCTGCTCCCGAACCTCCTTGTCCAACGCTGCGATCCCGATTGCTCTTATTTGCCTAAGCGGCACCGATAGGCCGTCCGCTGCGGCCGATACCGCAGACCGGCTGGAACAGCCGCCAAGGACATTCTCCGCATGCAGCACTACGGAGCGCTGGACGTCTCTCAGTGCCCGGCGATAGCCTCTAAGAAATGGGGTTATTTGCGACATGATAGACCTGGCAACGCAGCTTCCTCAAAGTGTACCCTAAGCCGTTGCGTGACACTGCGTCGACATTGGGTCTTTCGATCGGCCCCACGGGTAAGGTGTGCGGCCGATCGAGGAATGAGGTTGTGTCGTACAAGTGCCTGATCATCCGATCGGTTCAGAACCACTCATCCGCTGCAGCTTGATCGCAATCGCCTCCACCGACAGTTTGCCACTTTTTACCTCGGGATAAAGGGCGATCATCGCAGGGAGGACCCGCTGCAATGTCGATATCACGGTCTCGACCGGGGGAAGCCGCCAACCTCTCGGCTTTGGCTTGCCAAGCGCCGCCCACTGCTGATGGCTACGTTTCAGCAGCTCTCGCTTCGTCACCCCATTGTACTGCATCAAGTCCATTGCAATTTGCAGGTCAGTCTTTCGGAAACGCTTAGGCAGGGCGTCGTTCAAGACCTGGACGACCAAAAGGGCGGACGCATCCGCTGGATGGTTCGACGGCTCCTGGCTAATCCCAGGAGCCAAAGGTCCGAGTCGCTTTTCCAATGCCGCCTGCAGGATGGCTGCATCTCGTCTCTCGCAGTCCCTTTTCACCCGGCGCAGTTCCGTCTCATCGATTGGGCCGATCAAAGCGTAACCCACCCCCTCCTCCACGATGATGTCGTCGGGATGCGGAAGCACGGTGGCGAGATCCTGACCGCGCTTACGAGCCGCATCCAGAAGATGCTGCTGATGGGTCTTGAACTGATGTCCGAAGGCTACGTCTTCGTCGGCCTTCTTCTGTCTAAGCCGCTGCGCCATGTTGATTTGGTAGATGGCATTGCTAATCGAATGCTGCCCGCCATTGGCGGCCATCTGCATCATTTTGCGGGTGACGACTTCGTCCATGCGGACAGTGTCTGTACGGCCGTTCGAAGCTATAGTGATTTCTCGTGCCGCCTCCCTTAACAGGGCCTCCTGCAACGAGGTAAGCTTGTCCCAATCATCAGCGCCGTCGTGACGACCATCGCGCTTGCGCGACCTATTCCGTTTGATAGCCATTAAGCCGCTCCCTTCATTGCTTTGGACGTCTTCCGGCTTGCCGCATCGGCGGTTCGGCAAACGTCGAGGGTATCGCCCGACCGTTCGATGCTGATCTGCGAGAAGGTCGATCCACTCCCTTCCAGCCGGGTAGGCTCGCCAGTGACCCGCTCGAACCTACGGATGATCGTGTCGCAGTACAGCGGATCGATTTCGAGCAGCCTGGCAACGCGACCACATTGGTCGGCCGCGATCAAAGTCGATCCAGAACCGCCAAAGATGTCGAGCACGCTATCGCCACGGTTCGTGCAGTCCCGGATCGCGTCCGCAACCAGTGCCACCGGTTTAACGGTGGGGTGCATAGCGAGCTCTTCGTTGCGTGCGGCTCCAAGAGAACTGATGCCAGGATAGTCCCAGACATTGGTGCGATAGCGTCCGGTGTCGCCAAGCCCAAAATTGTTGATGTGCGGGGCACTACCGTTCTTGAAGACAAAGACCAGTTCATGCTTCGACCGGTAGAACGACCCCATGCCGCCGTTGGTCTTGTTCCAAACACACAGGTTCTTGAACTCATCGAAGACAGCGCGACCGGCCTGCAGCAGTTCGCCCATATGCCGCCAGTCCATGCACACGAAGGCGATGGCACCATCCTTCAGCTGGCTTGCCGCCACGCCAAGCGTGTCGCGAAGAAAGGCAGTGAACGCTTCCTCGTCCATCTCGCCTGATGCCACCGCGAACTCACGGTGCTTGACCTGACCAAGGCCGCTGACATGCCCGGCGATCCGAACGTTGTAAGGTGGATCGGTGAAGAGCAGTGCTACGGGGGCACCTTGGCAAAGCCTGGAAACGTCTTCGCTCGAGCGAGCATCCCCGCAGAGAAGCCGATGCGGTCCAAGCTGCCAGAGGTCCCCTGCCCGATTGACAGGTGGTCCAGGTGCCAGTGGCTCGACCGCGTCCAACGGGTCGTCCTTGGCAGATGTAGGTTTCTGCTCACCTTCGATGGTGAAGTCGATCTCGGTGGTGGAAAAGCCAAGCAGTCCGAGATCGAAGTCGAGATCGATAAGTCCCTGCATTTCGATGGCCAGGACATCGCGATCCCAGCCAGCATTCTCGGCAAGCTTGTTGTCGGCAAGGATGTAGGCCCGAACTTCATCGCGCGAGAGATGCGAGAGCTTTCGAACCGGCACCTCGGACATGCCCAGCAGTTTCGCAGCCTGCACACGGCCGTGGCCTGCAATGATGGTATCGTCTTCAGCGATGAGCACCGGATTGCAAAAGCCGAAGCGTTTGATGCTTTCGGCAATCTGGTTGATCTGCTTCTTTGAATGCGTGCGGGCGTTGTTGGCGTAGGGAACAAGCCTCTCGATCGGGCACGACTGTTCGTTTGGCGGATGCATATGCATTCTCCATGAGGGTTGGACTGGGTATCGGTGAACGTCGATGCGGCGCCGCTGAAGATAGGTTAACCGCCCGCACCTACCCGCCGCAACCGTCTCGGGTGAGAAAGCAAAACTGTTTCTAGTCGTTCCGATGGCGTAACGAACGTCTTCAACTGACCTTCGAGATGTCTTTGAAACGACGTTGAAGGCTTCGAAACGGGTCAGAAATGGGGTTCTTTTCGAAGAGGCTTCGAAGACTCAGATTTGTAGAATATTTTTCTATAATCAAACTGCTATCAGCTTAAAACAACGAACCCCGTTACAGTCGAGCTGTCGAATCGGGTCGGTCCCTCCCAAATCGAAGAACTCGGTCTCCAATAATTATACGTGAGGTGTGATGGGCTCAGTACTATTTGAGGCTTATAGACAGGAGATGGTCGGGCTCCCCCTGTCATCAATTTGGCAGGGACACGGATCAGCGATCTTCCTCGAACTTGGCCAGCTTCACCCGCTACGACGAAGAGACGGGGCGGATGGCAGGTTGGTTGGCGATTTCACTGTCATGATGGAGTGGAGTTGGCGGATCGAGGATCGATCGTCAATTCTTGGTGGCAGCTGGAGTGATGAGGCTCAATGGACATCCCTCTTCGGCTCGCTGTTGGGCCGGACCGTGCAAGACGTCACCTTGTTCGGTCGCCTACCTGAGCTGTCTGTCACTCTGAGTGACGACAGATACGTGCTGTCCTTCATGACGGCCGATAGCCAGCCAGCTTGGAGCTTGTTCAGGCGTTCTGAAGCACCGGTGCCATACATATCAGTTGCCAACGGAGTGGTCCTTGCGCAACTTTAGTTAGGCACAAGGGAGTGCGCCTTGGCCGAAGTCAACATAATGCGAGTACCTTCTTTGACTAGCATGACGTGACTACCAATCATCCTGGATCGCCAGATCCCGTGTACGCTTGATGCAACAGTTGATATTGTAGGGGCCGTGATGCTATCGTAAGCTATCGTCACATATGCGGCACACGGTGCCTGCTTTCCTCATGGCAATTGATTTTAGCTTTCGAGCTGGTCCGCGTAGCGGCCTCAGCTTTAGTTTCATTCCTTGCGATCCCGACTTGTTCAGTCAATCCGGATTCGACCTCTCAAACACGGGCGTATTCAGCATTCGAGAAGAGGCGTTCTTGTTAGTTGAAGGATTGATAGCCCGTTCCTTCCCTGACTGGTCGGCTACCTATCGGCACTGGGGTACGACGTGGATAGGACGAGCGACTTGGCTTGAAATCTTCGCTCGGTTCGACGAACTTCGGCGTGACGTCACGGGGAATATGCCTTGGAGGGCAATAGTCACCAAGTACGTCCTCTACGTCGAATTGATGCCCCGCAAAAACAAACTTCATCGAAAGGCTTTGCTTACGTTCCTTGACCGGCTTGAGAAACGGGTACGCTCATTGATCCGACTCCATTCTTACGTGCTGATAAGTGGCATTTAAACTCTTGCATGCTTGATTGACGTAACAAACCAACGTGGATCCCCTGAGGCAGCCTGTGAGTGCTTCGGGTCGGCGCAGACGTCGGCCGCCGATAAATACTCTAACACCCCAATAAGCATTATTTCTCTGAACGTTAATGGCCCGATGGCGTGAGCTGGAGAGGATCGATGATTGAAGTGAACATACAGCTGCACTGGGGTCCGAGGGCTGAGGAGCTTGAGGCGCTCGTCCAGAAGTCAGTTGAGTACCTCGCTGTGGTGACAGGGCTCGGGCCCTCGTTCGACACTTGGGTCCAGCCTGGTAAATCCAGGAAGAGTACACTCGCAAGCCCGGTTATCGACCCTACCGATTCTGAGGAAATTCGAAAGCTCTTGTTGAAGGGGCGGAATTGGACAGATCTTGCGCCGAAGACCGTAATCCCAGAGCTCGGGTATCACTTCAGGCTTTGGAACCGAACTGCCGGGAACGTGGATTCAACGCTCTCGATACGGTGCGGGGCCTACTCCGAGTTCTTGTCTCGGGACGCGCAGAACCTGCTGAATTTCAGTGCCAGTGTGACTGCAGGCGAAACGCTCCTGTTGGATGATGGCGCAATCGAGCGAGCTTTTCTTGTCTCGGCAGCGATATGGGCCCCGCACGGCGGACGTTCATGGACACGTCGGGGCGACGCCGAATACACTATCGCAGCGATATAGCGTAGGAGCGTTTGGACGAAGCGCTTTAGCGGCTTAGTGCTGGTGGCGAACAAGGTGGAAATCCCGGATCCTAACATATTGTGGATGGACGTAGCAGACGAGGTCCTCTAATTACGCTTGCCCCCACCGAGCGAACCTTACAGCATGCGTCTTGAGGCCGTGCGCGATCTCATAGAGGTGCGAGACACGCTCTCGAATTGCCGAAGCCGGCTGCTAAAGTTCCCGTGGAACTTTGAAGGCTAGGCCACAGTGATCACTAGGCTAGATTTAGAAACCGTTCCTTCGCCATCCTTCAAGACAAGATCAGCTCGAAAGATTTGGAAGACTGGGCCGACTTGCTCGAACTCAGAGATGATGTTGCGTATGACGCCGATCACAGAGACTGGCTCAGCTTTGCTTTCGTTAAGTTGTCTGACCAACACTTGAACGGAGCCATATCTGCGCGAGCGTATCGGAGTTGCTTTCTTTGGATGAAGAAACAGTTCTGCATAACGGCCTTTTCGGGGCGATAGCGGATGCGTTTTAGCAGTTTTGTGCCGACAGGCGTCATTAAGCCCAGCAGAGGCTTCCCGGAAATCCCCATGAAAAACGAAAGCGTCGACTACGAACTTGTTCTAGGAACGCTAAGCGATGTCCTCATCGAAATCAGGTCATGCGACAATCTACGTGAAGCGCAGACGCTTGCAGACGTATTTCACAATGTGCCGGCCGGATCGCATCTGGGATACCCGCGGACGAGATACGAAAAAGATTGGACCAAACGGCCGCAAGGCTTGGGTTTTAACGCTATGTCGACGCGCTTTTCTACGATGACTCGCGGAACATGAGGCAATAATGTCTGCATGGAGGCTCAAGTCAACTTCGGCAGCGTCGCGCCAAAAGGAACATTTGATTTTGATATTGACTACGGCGCACGCAGGATGCAATTTTTGTCTGCTTCAATCTCCTAGCCCGGTCGCCGGGTATTTCCGTGAAAAAGCTTTCAGAATCCGAAAGGCTCCGGCGAGCAGTTTGCGTTGAGTACGGCTTCTGTGGAAGCCTGCAGGACGGGGGCTCGCTCCATGTGATCGACTTCATTCCGGAGCGAGGGAAAGTCTCGGTCGAGCAGTTTATTGACTGGCTTTACATGGCTGAAGGCGAGAAGCGGTGTCGCAGCCCAACCCAGATGATCCTGCAAGAAAAGCTTAGAAGCTGTTTCATCGGCTATATGGGCTCGGACATCGTCTCGGCTTACAAGCTGAGACGAACATGCCATGCCAGGACAAAGAGTGGCCGGTGATATCACCGCCGATGGCGGTCAAAACAACAGATCGGGAGTGGCACGATGGCCTCAGAGGTTACCGATTATAAGCTGGTTCTTGCGGTGCTGCATTATGCTCTCATCGAGATCAGGGCGACCAAGAACCTGCGAATGGCGCAATCTCTGGCCGACGTGTTCCATAATGTACCCAATGGAGTTGCGGCAGGCCGTACGCCGGACGATATCCGTAAGCAACTCGATCAAACTGCGGCTCGGCTCGGGTGCCAGGACTATATCAACAGCCTGTTCGACAGCGCAGTGAAAAACATGAACAGATAGGCATTTATGTCACCTTCGCCGAACGCCGCCCCCCGCAGCTTCGCGCCAGGAGCGGACGTTGTCGCTTACAGCGGAGTTTGCTATCCAAGCAAGATGATCAGGAAGCGTTCGCTGCAGCCATTTTCGATTCTCGCTCTGCTCAAGAGATCGCCCTCTCAAGTAGTTCGCCCCGGCGTTCCATTTTTTACCGTAGGACGTGCACTAGGACCGCCGAATCGGTGGTACTTTAGTGGAGACTCTGTGACCTTCGACTGTCTCCTGGACTATCACGGCAACATCCAAGTGGAGATTGGGGTTCTGGGGGAGCAGGTAGTCGTTCGTCGAGTCGGGGTCCG